>NZ_JBTMWX010000002.1:0-833634 GCF_054489245.1 Homoserinimonas sp. A520
ATGAGCTCGCCAACCTGGCTTGGCCGGTCGAGGACACCGCTGGCGCCTGGGAATGCGTCTCCCAAGCGATCCACCGCTATGGGAAACCCAGGATGATCCTGTCCGACAACGGCCTCGCGTTCTCCGGGAAACGGATGGGTTTCACCGTCCAATTTGAGAACAACCTGCGACAGCTCGGCGTGAAGCCGATCACCTCCCGGCCTTACCACCCGCAAACCAACGGGAAGAATGAACGCTCCCACCAAACCTCGCAACGCTGGCTTCGCCACCAACCTGCTCCGGCCACGATCGTCGAACTGCAACAGCTGCTGGATAGCTACCGCGTCGGATACAACATGCGTCCCCACCAAAGCCTCGACGGTGACACGCCCAGGGACCGGCGGCTTCAGGGCATCCGCCACAAGCCCATCCAAGCAGCCCTGGAACCGGTCACCTTCGTGACGACCACACGCACCGATAAAAGAGGCACCCTCCAAGCGGCAGCGTCCCGAATCCCGGTCGGAGTGGAGTTCGCCCATCTCCCCGTGACCGTCTTCACCACCGGACTACACGTCCTGATATTCCACCGCGAACACCTGCTCCGCGAGCTGATCCTGAACCCGGCCATAAACTATCAACCACTGGAACGACCAGACGGCCGAACCAGAGTCAAACACGGAAACGTGTCAGCGATGTCCTGACCACAACAGTCAACGATGTCCCGTCACAGCACAGCGGGTTAATGCGCCCGGCGGTCAACAAACCGGCTCGCGGTTGGGATGGAGTCGACCTGCAGGGGTTACAGCTGGTTGCCGAGCTTGTACTCGGGCATCGCTTCGCCGGCACGTGTGTAGGAAAAGCCGTCGGCGCCGATGGTGACGTCCGCCTCCTTCTCCTCCTGGCGGTGCACCAGTGCTTTCGGCTGACCGTCCAGCCCGAGAACGGTGGATGCCTCGGAGTACCAGCTGGGCACGACCGGGTTTCCCCACCAGTCCCGGCGCTGGTTGTCGTGAACGTCCCAAGTGAGGGTCGGGTTGTCGGGGTCGCCGGTGTAGTAATCATGCGTGTAGATCTCGATGCGGTGGCCGTCGGGGTCGCGCAGGTAGAGGTAGAACGCGTTGGACACCCCGTGGCGACCCGGTCCCCGCTCGATGCGGTCAGACATCCGCAGTGCGCCCAGGTGGTCGCAGATGTGCAGGATCTGGTGGCGCTCGTGGGTGGCGAAGGCGATGTGGTGCATTCGTGGTCCGTCGCCGCCGGTGAGAGCCACGTCGTGAACGGTGGCCTTGCGGTACATCCAGGACGCGAAAACGGTGCCGTCCTCATCCTGGATGTCTTCAGACACCTTGAAGCCGAGGCCCTCGTAGTAGTCGCTGGCGACGCGGATGTCCGGGGTCACCACGTTGAAGTGGTCCAGTCGCGAGATGGCGCCGGCACCGTGCACGTCGTAGCGCCGGGTGAAGCGTTCGACGTGGTCGGAGTCGTAGAAGAACTCGATCGGGAAGCCGAGCGGGTCCTCGACGCGCACCGCTTCGCCGACCCCGCGGGTTGCTCCGGCCGCCCGGTGCTCGACCGGGCATCCGAGCTCTTCGAAGTAGGTGGCGGCGACCTCCACCTCATCCTGCGACCGCACCCGGTAGGCGAGCGCCGCCAGCGCGGGCACCGGGCCCGTGCGCAGGATCAGGGAATGGTGCAGGTACTCCTCGAAGGCGCGCAGGTAGATCGCGTTCTCGTCCTCGTGCGTGACCACCAGGCCGAGCACGTCGACGTAGAAGTGGCGCGATGCGGCCAGGTCGCTGACGATCAGCTCGGCGTAGGCGGAGCGGATGATGTCGGGGGCGTTACTCATGTGCGAATCCTTGCTCTGAAAGTGCCCGTTCCGGAGAGATGTGCCTGTTCTGCCGGGTGCATCTCTCCGGAACGGGCACTATTGCGCAGGGCGGCTGGGTCATGCGGATGCTCCGAATCGAGGGGTGTGCACTTCGCCGAGCGTGATGTGCACGGCCTGCTGTTCTGTGTAGAAGTCGATGGACCGGTAGCCGCCCTCGTGCCCGAGCCCGCTGGCCTTGACGCCGCCGAACGGGGTACGGAGGTCCCGCACGTTGTGCGAGTTCAGCCACACCATGCCGGCCTCCACCGAGTGGGCGAAGTTGTGCGCCCGGGTGAGGTCGCTGGTCCACAGGTAGGCCGCCAGCCCGTACTTGACCCCGTTCGCAAGCTCAAGCGCTTCCTCGTCGGTGTCGAACGGGGTGATGGCGACGACTGGCCCGAAGATCTCCTCCTGGAAGATGCGCGCATCCGGCTTCACGTCGGCGAACACGGTGGGGGAGACGTAGTTGCCGTCCGGAAGGTGCTCCGGGCGCCCGCCTCCGGCGAGCAGCCGTCCCTCGCCCTTGCCGATTTCGACGTAGCTCATCACCTTGTCGTAGTGCTCCGGGTGCACGAGCGCACCCACCTCGGTCTTCGGGTCGTGCGGGTCGCCGACGACGATGTTCTTCGCGCGGGCGGCGTAACGCTCGCAGAACTCGTCGTAGATGGAGCGCTCGACCAGGATGCGCGAGCCTGCCGTGCAGCGCTCGCCGTTGAGCGAGAAGACGCCGAACAGGGTCGAGTCGATGGCGGCGTCCAGGTCGGCGTCCGCCCACACGACGGCGGGGGACTTGCCGCCCAGCTCCATCGACAGGCCCTTCAGCATCGGTGCGGCATTGGCGAAGATCAGCTGGCCGGTTGTCGTCTCGCCGGTGAACGAAATCAGGCGGACATCCGGATGCTTCACCAGCGCGTCGCCCGCCTCCTCACCGAGTCCGTTGACCAGGTTGAAGACGCCGTCCGGCAGGCCGGCCTCGCGGAAGATCTCCGCCCACAGGCTCGCCGACAGGGGGGTGAACTCGGCTGGTTTCAGCACCACGGTGCAGCCGGAGGCGAGGGCCGGGGCGAGCTTCCAGCTCTCCAGCATGAACGGGGTGTTCCACGGGGTGATCAGCCCGGCGACGCCGACCGGCTTGCGGTTGACGTAGTTCACCTGGCGGCCGGGAACCTGGTAGGTGTCGTCGGCCTGGGCGACGATGAGGTCGGCGAAGAAGCGGAAGTTCTCCGCCGCCCGCTGCGCCTGCCCGCGCGCCTGGGTGATCGGCAGACCGGTGTCGAAGCTCTCCAATTCGGCGAGCTTCGCGTCTTCGGCCTCGACGGCATCCGCGATCTTGTTGAGAACGCGTGCGCGGGCTCGGGGGAGCATCCGCGGCCACGGGCCGTTGTCGAACGCGTCCTTGGCGGCCGCAACGGCGCGGTCGATGTCCTCAGCCTGGCCCGCAGCCGCCTTCACGTAGACCTGGTTCGACACCGGGTCGAGCACGTCGAAGGTGCTGCCCGACACGCTGTCGACGAACTCGCCGCCGATGAAGTGCAGGATCTTCTTCGGCAGGTTCGCCGGGATGTGATGAGTCATTACTTGCCTCCAATCATGAAGCCGTCGACGGGGGAGAGGTACTGCTGGCCCGCCGTCATGAGGGTCTTGATCTTGTCGATGCCGGCATCCGTCGGCGTGATCAGGGGTGGGCGCACAAAACCGGACTCGATGAGCCCGAGCTGTTCGAGCACCCACTTGCCGGGCGCCGGATTGGTCTCCACGAAGAGCAGGTCGACCAGCGGGTGCAGGCCGTAATGGATTTCGCGGGCCTTCGCGACATCGCCGGCGACCCACGCCTCGTACATCTGGGCGTGTGCGACCGGGGCGATGTTGGAGGTGGCGCTGATGTAGCCGACGCCGCCGAGGGCGAGCAGCGGCAGGCAGAGGAGTTCGATGCCGCTCCAGACCAGCAGGTCCGGGCCGCACAGGTGCATGACCCGGGAGAAGTGCTCGAAGTCCTTCGTGGTCTCCTTGATGCCGACAATGTTGTCGACGTCGTGGAACAGCCGGGCGACGGTCTCGGGCGAGATGTCGACGGCGGTACGCGACGGCACGTTGTAGATGATGATCGGCAGGTCGGGGAACTCGTCGGCCACCGTCTTGTACCAGACGTACAGCGCCTCCTGGGTGGGACGGGCGTAGTACGGGGTGATGATCAGCGCGGCATCCGCCCCCGCGTCGCGGGCGATGCTGGTCAATTCGAGGGTCTCGGCAAGCTTTGAGGTGCCGGTCCCCGGCACGAACGGCACTCGGTCGTCGATGACGCGGGCGGCCAGCTTGATGGCGGATGCCCGCTCCTCGATCGACTGCGCGCTCGGCTCCCCGGTTGAGCCGCCGATCGAGATGCCGTGGGCGCCGGATGCGATCTGCCAGTTGATGAGATTTTCCAGGCTTTTCAGGTCCGGTTCCCCGTTCGCGTGGAACGGCGACATGACCGGGGCGATCGAGCCGGTGATCTGCCTGGGGTCGCTGCGGAACTTCATGCGGTTTCCTTCCGGTCGTGCTGGTGGTCGAGGAACGCGTCGAGCGTTGCCAAGCGGTGGTTGCGGGCGGCGAGCTCGATGTCGAGCGGCTCTGCTCCACGCTCGATCAGGTCGAGCAGGTGCGTGTGCTCATCGACCGAGCCCTGCGCCCGGCCGGGGACGAAGCTGAACGTCGACTCGCGCAGTGCGCGAAGCCGGGCCCAGCCGCGATGGACAAGTTCGAGGACGTGCGCATTCGGGCAGTGCTCGAACAGCACGCCGTGGAAGTCGAGGTTGAGCCGGGTGAACGTGACCGGGTCGAAGTGGTCCAGGCTGTCCAGCATCCGCTTGTTGATGGCGCGGGCGCGGGCGATATCGTCCGCGATCATGAATGGCGCTGACGTCGCGGTGGCATAACCCTCGACCAGGCTGAGCGTCTGCATGGTGGTGCGATACTCGTCCGGGTCGAGCATGGCGACCTGGGCACCCACGTTGCGCTCGAAGGTGACGAGGCCCTCGGCCTCGAGCATCCGCACCGCCTCGCGCACCGGGACGACGCTCACGCCGAGCTCATCGGCCAGCCGGTTCAGCACCAGCCGGTAGCCCGGACTGAACGTTCCGTCGCTGATGCGCTGCTTGATCGACTGATAGGCCAGCTGCGATTTGCCAGGTGCTGTCACTGCAGCCATTGCTGGTACCGCGCTTTCCAGTCGGCGTTCATCGGGTACAGGCCGTCCACCCCTTCGCCCGCGGCGACCATCTCGGCGATGAAGGTTTCCTGGCGTTCCTGCTCGATGGCATCCGTCACCAGCTCCTCGATGATGGCCGGGGGGATGACCAGCACCCCGTCGGCGTCGCCGACAATCACGTCGCCGGCCTGCACCGCTGCGCCGCCGCAGGCGATCGTCAGGCCGGTGTCCCACGGAACGTGCTTGCGGCCGAGCACCGCGGGGTGCGGGCCGGCGTGATAGGTGGGGATGTCGAGTTCGCTCACAGCAACCAGGTCGCGCACGCCCCCGTCGGTGACGATGCCGGCTGCTCCGTTCACCTGGGCGCGCAACGCGAGGATGTCGCCGACGGTTCCCGTGCCGCGCTCGCCGCGGGCCTCGACCACCAGCACGTCGTCGGGTCCGAGGGCGTCGAACGCGCGCTTCTGGGCGTTGTAGCCGCCGCCGTGCTCGGTGAACAGGTCTTCGCGATTCGGGATGAAGCGGAGGGTCTGGGCGATGCCGACCAGCCGTTTCTCGGGTTTCGTTGAGGTGAGGCCATCGATGCTGACGTTGTTGAGTCCGCGCTTGCGGAGCTGCGAGCTGAGCGTTGCGGTGCCGACCGAGTTGATGCGCGCCTTGAGTTCGGGGGTGAGGAGGGCCTCGCTCAACCCGCGGAGGGTGGCACCCCACGCTTCGGCCCGCTGCGTGTCATCGGCTTTCGGCTGCGCGCTGAACGCGCCGAGGGATTCCGTGCCCTGGGTGGCGGTGGTGACGAGGCGCCCGGTGGTGTGACCGCTGCCGTCCACCTCGACCTCGACGACGTCGCCCGGCTGCATCACGGATGCCCCCGTCGGGGTTCCGGTCAGGATGACGTCTCCCTGCTCCAGCGTGATCAGTTGCGAGAGGTCGGCGACGAGCAGGCCGAAGGGGAAGAGCAGCGTCGACGAGCTGTCCTCCTGCACCAGCTCACCGTTCAGCCAGGTGCGGATGCGCAGGGCGGCTGGGTCGACATCCGCCGCCTTGATCAGTACCGGCCCGATCGGGGTGAACCCGTCGCCACCCTTCGATCGCAGGTTGGAGCCTTTGTCGGCGTAGCGCAGGTCGTAGACGCCACAGTCGTTGGAGGCGGTGACGTGGGAGACGGATGCCCACCCTTCCTCCGGCGTGACGCGACGGGTCGTCCGGCCGATGACCAGGGCGATCTCGCCTTCGAAGGCCAGCAACTCGCATCCGGCCGGTCGCTCGATAGTGCCGCCGGAGGCGCTGAGGGAGGTGGCGGGCTTCAGGAAGTAGCCCGGCTGTTCCGGCGTGCGCCCGCGTTCGGCCGCGCGGCTCGGGTAGTTGAGGTGAACGGCGATCACCTTGCCCGGGCGGGTCGCCAGCAGGCTGCCAGCCGTTCCGAGGGGGTACGTCAAACCGTCGTCGCTCTGCGTCATCGTCATAGTGTACGAAATCGTATATCATCCTGGGGGCAGTGTCGAGCGTTCTACCCAGCCCCGTTCTCGCTAGTCGGTCAGCTGGTGCTTCTCGCCGAGCCGGAAGATGAGCCAGTAGTAGGCGCCGATCATGATGCCGCCGCCGATGATGTTGCCGAGAGTCACCGGCAGCAGGTTTCCGGCGAAGAACTGGCCCCAGGTGAGAAGCGCATAATCGGCCTGGGCTGCGCCGACCTCTGCCCAGTACTCGGGGCCGGCCAGGTCCTTGATGAGGATGCCGAACGGGACCATGAACATATTGGCGACCGAGTGTTCGAACCCGGCGGCGACGAAGAGCGCGATCGGGCCAGTGACGGCCAGCACCTTGTCGGTGATGGTGCGACCGGCGAAGGCCACCCAGACGGCGAGGCAGACCAGGAGGTTACACGCGATTCCGAGAAAGAAAGCCTCCATGAACGGATGCTCCAGCTTGGTCAATGAGGTGTCGAGAATCACCTTCCCCCATCGTCCACCCGCCTGATGCCAGGTGCCGCCGAACCAGCACAGCGCCAGGATCGTTGCGGCACCGAAGAAGTTGCCGATGTACACGATGCCCCAGTGCATGAATAGCCGAGGCCAGGTGATGAGGCCCGAAGCGCGCGCCACCAGCGTCATCGATGTGGAGGTGAACAACTCCGCACCGGTGAGGACGACGAGGGCCAGGCCCACCGAGAAGGCAAGGCCACCGATCACCCGCCCCATGCCGTAACCGAGCGCGTCAGAGGTGCCGATTTGGCTCGTGGTGAAGAACACGAAACCAAGGGCGATGTAACCTCCGCCCGACAGGGACAGCATGAATGCCCGGTACGGATGATTGAGGGCCTTGTGTGCCAGGGCGTTCTCGGCAACAGCGGCCATTTCGGCCGGCGAGAACATCACCGGGCTATCAGGTCCAGGCATCTGCTACCCCCTCTGACGACGCGTCATGGACGCCAGTCGATGGGAAGTCTATGCGGCGGGCACCGCGGAGCAAAGGGTGTGCTTCGAAAGGTGCCTGCCGCCTGCCAAACGACTCGGCTGATTGGTAGCCTGACCGTACGAGCACCGCAAGGCAGGGCAGTCGAAGGAGCGAGTAGAACATGAATAGCAATCCCGATTTCCCGTTCTGGCTGCAGGCCACGCACCTGATCAACTTCGTGCTCATCGGCATGCTGCTGCGCTCCGGTTGGGAGATCCTGTCGTCGCTGCCCCGACTGTGGTGGAGCAATGACAGCGCCCCCGGCAAGGAGTGGCTGCGTTTCACCAGGCGGAAGCTGCCGAAGGAGGAGGGTGTTTACACCTCCCTGATGGACGAGAAGTCGCTCTCGCCACTCCTCTCGCTCCCCGGCCGCGAGAACGTCGGGCTCGGGCGACACTGGCACGGTCTGTCAGTGATGCTGTGGGTGCTCAACGGCCTCGTCTACGTGATTCTGCTCTTCGCCACCGGACTCTGGCAGCGAATCATCCCGACCTCGTGGGAAGTGATCCCCGAGGCCTGGGAGTCCTTCGTTATCTATGCCGGCTTCGGCGTCCCGTCGATTGAGCACTTCCAGCCCTACGACGCACTGCAGATGCTCGGCTACACCTTTGTCATCTTCATCCTCGCGCCGTTCATGATGCTCACCGGCGTCGCCATGTCACCGGCCATCCGCTCCCGCTATCCCTGGTACGTGAAGTTCTGGGGTGGGCACCAGGGGGCGAGGTCGCTGCACTTCATCGCGATGGTGATGATGGCCGGGTTCATCGTCATGCACGTGTGCCTGGTGTTCCTCGTGCACCGCGAGAACAACGTCGTCCACATGGTCTTCGGCGACGTGGACACCGCCCGCTACGCCCAGGCTCTTGTCATCATGATCGCCACCATCGTCGCGGTGATCGTGTTCTGGATCGCCCTGAGCTACTGGACTCTGGCCGACCGGCCGCGTGCGCACAACTTCCTGGTGAGGCTCACCGAGATCGGCCGGAAGGTCTTCCTCAACTGGATGCGTCCGCGAAGCGCAGAGCAGGGCGCATATACGGAGAAAGACATCTCCGAGTTCCACTGGACCAACGGGCTGCCTCCGACCGTGGACGAGTCTCCCGAGTGGATCGCCTCTCGCGACAGCAACTGGGAGGGCTACACCATCACGATCGGCGACGACCTCAGCGGGAAGTCCATGGTGCTCACGCTCGATGACATCCGCAAGCTGCCGCAACGTTCGTACATCGCGACCCACACCTGCATGCAGGGTTGGTCGGCGACCTCGCGCTGGTCAGGGGTGCGGTTGACCGACCTGCTCGAATTGCTCGGCCCCAGGCCGGAGGGCGCCAACTATGTGCTCGTCGAGTCGTACGGCCTGGCGCAGAAGATGATCGACAACCGTCCGCGCGAACCGTTCTATTCCGTGTACGACCTGGAGACTGCCGCTGAAGATGACACGATTCTGGCAATCGAGCGCAACGGTGAGCCGCTCGACCTGCACCTCGGTGCTCCGGCGCGGATGAGGGTCGAATCGAACCACGGGTACAAGATGGTCAAGTGGGTGCGGTCGATCCGCTGGGTCGCCGACTATGCCGAGTATGGCGATGGGCGAGGCGGAACCCGCGAGGACTCCGCACTGCAGGCCCTGAATGGAAGGATTTGACCATGAACGACCACATTGCTTCCACCAGCCTGCGTGTCTCGGGAGTGCGCACCCAGGAGGACGTCAACCTGGCACTCCAGTCCCTTTACGACGTCTTCGCCGACCTGGGCCTCGGCGCGGCGGCATTCGAGGTAACCGAATCCGAGACTGCCGACCTCTTCGTCAAGCACCTGGACAGTGTGACGGTCGACGTGGATGCGATCGACGCTGCCCTGGCGAGCGCTGGAGGCTTCCGCGTCGTCCGCTGAGCCCAGTCACAGTTCCCGGGATCACAGTTCCCGGGCGATAGCGGCGGCCGCGGTGGTGAGCCGTGCGGAAATCTGCTCCACCGAGAGCTCAGTCGCGACGTAGACCACTGCCACCGACGCCGGCGGATGCCCGGCAAGCGTGAGCGGGACCGCGACCGACTGCAACCCGGCGATGACCTCATCGTGACTGGTGGCGTAACCGTGCGTCGCAGCATCCGCCGCCTCCCGGCGCTTGGGCTCACCGGGTGAGACCGCCTGCCACTGTGTTTCGCTGAGTGCGGACTGGATCGCGATGCCTGGGGCTCCGACGGCGAGCGGATGCCGCGTCCCGGGCCTCTGCGCGACCGCGGCGTGCGCGTGGCGCGGCTCGACGCTGACCAGGGTGACCACCTCGTGCCGGTCGAGCAGCGACATGAAGGTCGTCATCCCGAGTTCGTTCGCGGCCGCGGTCAGTTCTGGCAGGGCGGCGGCCTGCAGGTCGCGGGAGACTCCACGGGCGAGCGCCGCCATCCGTGGGCCCAGCGAAAGAGCGCCGGATGCGTCGCGCACGACGACTCCGTGATCCTCGAGCGTGCGCAGGATCCGGTAGGCGATCGAGCGGTGGACTCCGAGCGCCCCGGCCACTTCGGCGATGGTCATCGGCGCGGTGGACTCGGCGAGAATCTCCAGCACGCGGATGCCGCGGGACAGCGTCTGGGAGTGCGGGGTTTCCTGGGTCATCGCCGTCGGCACCTTGTCATCATCGGTCTGAATGAGTTATCGTTCTTATAGAGAACGTCGTGTTCGATTATAGAACACAGTCGGCTAGTGCCGCACAAAGACCCACGAGGGATCGACGATGATTGCCACCGCACCACAGACCGGCGGGTTCAAGCCGGAGTCCAAGCTGTACCGCTCTCAGCAACACCTGTTCCGCGGAAGCCTCGGACGGTTCGCCACCGGCGTCGCGGTCGTCACCTTCGACACTTCGACGAGCTCAGCACAAGTGGGGCGCGGCAGGCACGGCATCACGGTCAACTCCTTCACGTCCGTCTCCATGGACCCGCCACTCGTATTGGTGAGCATCGCGCACACAACGAACGCCCACGACCAACTGGAGGGGCGACCGTTCACAGTGAACGTCCTCGGCGCCGAGCAGGAGGCAATCGCCAGCCACTTCGCCGGCAAGCCGGGGGCCGAGCCACTGTGGGTCGAGGGCGACACGGCGCCCCGGTTGAGCGGTGTGCTCTCCTACTTCCAGTGCACGCCCTGGGCGACCTACCCCGGAGGCGACCACACGCTGTTCCTCGGCGAAGTGCAGGACTTCGACTACCGCGCAGGCGACGCCCTCGGCTTCGTCAACGGACGCTTCACCACCATCCCCGAATACCTGCTGGGCCACGAGGCCCTGCTGTAACAGTGCCGGCCGGTGCCTCGACGGGGCTCGGCTGGTTTCGACAAGCTCAACCCGCCTAACCACAGACGAAGGAGTCACCCACATGGGAGCACGTACCGGACAGCAGTACCTCGACAAGCTGAACTCGATGCGACCGCATCTGACCATCGATGGTGAGGTGGTCAGCGAGAATGTCGCCGAGCATCCGGCATTCAAGAATGTCGCGCGCACCTACGCGAAGCTGTTCGACCTGCAGCACGACCCGCAGTACGCGGATGCCCTCACCTACGATTCGCCCTCGACCGGCGACAAGGTCGGCGTCTCGTTCCTCATCCCGAAGACCATTGAAGACCTCGAACACCGCCGCGCCGGCATCAAGGTGTGGGCGGAGTACACGAACGGCTTCCTCGGCCGCACCGGCGACTACATGAACAGCTCGCTGACCGCGCTCGCCGCCGCCGAGAAGTGGTTCTCGCAGGCCGGACCTGAGTACGGCGAACGCATCCGCAACTACTACGAGTTCGCCCGCGAGAACGACCTGCTGGCCACCCACACGCTGATCCCGCCGCAGGTGAACCGCTCGGTTTCGGGCAGCGAGCAGCTGGGCGGCCAGCTCTCCGCCCGCATCGTGGAGGAACGCGAGGACGGCATCGTCATCAGCGGTGCGCGGATGCTCGCCACGGTCGCGCCGATCGCCGACGAGTTGCTGGTGTTCCCGTCGACGGTGCTGCGCGGCACCCCGGAGGACGCGCCGTACTCCTACGCCTTTGCCATCCAGAACGACGCCCCCGGCCTCCGCTACCTGTGCCGCACCTCGCTGCACAACGGCGGCAGCCACTTCGACGAGCCGCTGGCGAGCCGCTTCGAGGAGATGGACGCTGTCGTCGTCTTCGACAACGTCTTCATCCCCAACGAGCGGATCTTCCTGCTCGGGCATCCGGAACTCTGCAACGCCTTCTACACCGAGACGGGCGCCGGCGCGCTGATGACCCAGCAGGTGGTCACCCGCACCATCGCCAAGAGCGAGTTCTTCCTGGGCCTCGCCACCGAGATCGCCGACTCGATCGGCATCGACGGTTTCCAGCACATCCAGGAGGACGTGGCCGAGCTCATCGTTGACGTCGAGATCGGGCGCGCGCTCATGCGGGCGGCCGAAGCGGATGCCGAACTCAACCAGTGGGGGATGATGACCCCGAAGTGGTCCACCCTGAACGCGGCGCGCAACTGGTATCCGAAGGTGGCCCAGCGCTTCCCGCAGATCATCCGCAAGTTCTGTGCCAGCGGGCTGATGGCGCTGCCCGGCGAGGCGGACATCGCCAGCGAGGCGATCGGCGACATCGAGTTGTACCTGCAGGGAAAGTCGCTGACCGGGCCGGAGCGGATCAAGCTGTTCAAGCTCGCCTACGACGCCTCGATTTCCGGGTTCTCAAGCAGGCAGGCGCTGTACGAGTACTTCTTCTTCGGCGACCCGGTGCGCATGGCGGGTGCGATGGTGAAGGGCTACGACACCGAGCCGCTGCAGCAGCGCATCCGCGACTTCCTGGCGCGCGAAGGGGCGTAATCGCGGCGACTCCTCGACGATGACGGAGTTTGTCGTCGATGACCCTGTTTCAAACACCGTCATCGAAGACGAACTCCGTCATCGTTCGGGAAGAGCCGCCCGGTTCAGCGAGCGGTACCGCCCAGGCTCCAGGAGCCCGCCGATGGGCCGCCCACCTGCTTCAGCGCCACCCACAGGTCTGAACGCAACTGTGGGTCGTGCAGCGACCGGCTGAGCAGGTCTTCGGCTGTCGCCAGCCGGTTGCGGAGGGTGTTCCGGTGGATGCCGAGGCTGTCCGCGGCCGGACCGACGTGGCCGTTGTGGCTGAGGAAGGCGCGGAGGCCGTCGAGCAGCTCCGTGGCATCCGCCCTCGTCAGCACCGTGTCGAGCAGGCTTTCGGCGAACGCAGACAGGGTGCCCGGGTCGACCAGGCTGTCGATGCCGGCCCGGGCGAGCTCGGTCCACACCACCACCGGGCGAACAGCGGATGCCGCGGCCAGCGCGTTGCGGGAACCGTCGTCGCTCTGGGCGAGCGCCGCCAGCGGGCGCGCCGGGCCGACGCCGACCTCCAGCCCACCGAGCAGCCGCAGGGCGACCTCCAGGTGCTCGTCCCCGGCCTGGATGATCGCGACAAGCTGGTCGGTGTCCGACCCCGGCTCGGTGCGGGCGGCGAGCGGATGCCCGAGCTCGGCTGAGTCGCGTTCGAGCTGGGTGAGGGCGCGATCCAGCGCACTGCTCGACCCGCGCGCACGCAGCACCCGCGCACGGGACCTGGGCAGCGTGGCGCTCTGCGTTGTGCCAGCCAGAAGTGATCGGGCGGCGTCCGTGTCGGACTGCAGTGCCAGTGACAGCGCGCCCGCCCGGATGCGACGGTCGGCGTCGAGCTCGGCACGCGCTCTCGCCCGGTCCAGGCTGAGCAGGGCGACGGCGGTGGTGACGGCCGCGCGCTGCGCGCCTGCCGCCGTCGAGTCGGTTTCGACCGCCAGGTACGCCTCTGCCTGGCTCCCGACCCCCACGGGCAGCACCACAACCCGGGAGTCGCGCCCGATGTCGACGGCGGCGCCACGGACGCCGACCGCGTTCATCCTGGCGATGTGCGGGAGTGCGCGCTCCAGCAGGCCGGCTGCCGGCCATCCGGCGATCGTGGTTCCGTCTGGTGTACACAGCACCGCGTCGCCGCCGACGATCCTGGCGAGGGTCGCCACCAGTTCGGCCGGCCCTCCGATGGCGGCGCCGGTGAGCTCCTGCTGGTGCTGCAGCGCCTGGCGGTCAGTTTCCCGTTCGGAGGCCCACAGCAGGTCGGCGACCGCGCGACTCACGGCGATGAAGGGCACCGGCCGTGGCACGCTGAAGAGGTTGAGCGATAGCTCGGTGGCTGCTTTGCGAAGCCCGCCCGGAACATCCGGGTGGCTGAGTCCCACCCCGAATCCGAGCGCCACGACGCCGGCATCGAGCAGTTGCCCGACGAATCGTCGCCACTGGGCGGCGTCACGCGCGACCAGGCCGGTGGTGAGAAGGATCTCGCCCCCCTCGAGGAACGGAGATGGGTCGTCCAGCTCGCTGGTGGCGACCCAGCGCGCCTGCGCATCCGGTCGCGGGAGGGCGACGGCATCGAGCGACAACGCGGGGATGGCGATGATCTCGGCGACAGACGGCATATGGCATCGTTGCACAAATTTCGGGTTCCTGCAGGGCAAAGATGATAACGACTGGGACGGATGCGCGGACTAGCCTGAGATCAGGACTTACCGATTAGGAGTGCAACATGCAGGCTGCGACCATCACTGGTGGACCGAAACTCGACCAGGTCAGGACGGCGGGCGCCATCGTGCCCGGCCCGAACTCCCAGGAGTGGGCCGCCCGCAAGAGCCAGGCCGTCTCATCCGCTGTCGGCACCACCATGCCCGTCTATACCGCTGCGGCCGGTGGCGGAGTGCTCGTCGACGTCGACGGCAACTCGTTCATCGACCTGGGCTCCGGCATCGCCGTCACCACCATCGGCAACGCGGCGCCCGCCGTTGTCGAGGCGGTCAAGGCGCAGGTCGAGGCGTTCACCCACACCTGCTTCATGGTCACCCCGTACAGCTCGTATGTGGAGGTCGCCGAACTGCTCAACCGCATCACCCCCGGCGACTTCGAGAAGCGCTCCGCCCTGTTCAACAGCGGAGCGGAGGGCGTCGAGAACGCGGTCAAGATCGCCCGCGCGTACACCGGCAGGCAGGCGGTCGTCGCATTCGACCACGCCTACCACGGCCGCACCAACCTGACCATGGCTCTCACCGCGAAGAACGTGCCGTACAAGAGTGGATTCGGCCCGTTCGCTTCCGAGGTGTACCGGGCGCCGATGTCGTACCCGTTCCGGGACGGCCTGACCGGTGCCGAGGCTGCCGCCCGCGCCATCGACCAGATGGAGAAGCAGGTCGGCGTCGAGAACCTGGCCGCGATCATCATCGAGCCGATCCAGGGCGAGGGCGGGTTCATCGTTCCGGCCGAGGGATTCCTGCCCACGTTGGTCGACTGGGCTCGCGCCAACGGCGTGGTGTTCATCGCCGATGAGGTGCAGTCCGGATTCGCCCGCACCGGCGCGCTGTTCGCCTCCGAGCACGAGGGCATCGTCCCCGACCTGATTGTGACAGCGAAAGGCATCGCCGGCGGACTCCCGCTGGCCGCCGTCACCGGCCGCGCCGAGATCATGGACGCCCCGATGCCCGGCGGCCTCGGCGGAACCTACGGCGGCAACCCGATTGCCTGCGTCGCCGCCCTCGCCAGCTACCAGACCATCGAGGATGAGGGCCTCGTCGCCCGCGCCGCCCAGCTCGGTGACGTGCTGCTTGACCGGCTGCGTGGCATCCAGTCGACGGATGCCCGCATCGGCGACGTGCGCGGACGCGGCGCCATGGTCGCGATCGAGCTGGTCAAGCCGGGCACCACCGAGCCGGATGCCGCCCTCGCCAAGGAGGTTGCGGCCTACGCCCACCGCAACGGCGTCATCCTGCTGACCTGCGGAACGTACGGCAACGTCATCCGCCTGCTGCCTCCGCTCTCCATCGGCGACGCACTGCTCGACGAGGGCCTGCAGGTGCTCGCCGACGGCCTCGCCAGCGTCTCTTAACCCTCAAGGAATGAGTATCACCATGACTGAATCAGAACTGCTCGCATCCGTTCCCGACCAGCTGTTCATCGGCGGCCAGTGGCGTGCGTCGACCTCGGGGAAGACGCTCGATGTGAAGGACCCGTCCACCGGCAAGACGATCAAGCAGATCGCGGATGCCACGCCGGACGACGCGCGCGCGGCCATGGATGCCGCGGCGAACGCCCAGGACGCCTGGGCTGCGACCCCGGCGCGCGAGCGAGGCGAACTGCTGCGGCGGGCGTTCGACCTCATGCGGGAGCGCAAGGACGAGTTCGCGCTGCTGATGACGCTGGAGATGGGCAAGCCGCTGGCCGAGTCGCAGGGCGAGGTCACCTACGGCAGCGAGTTCCTGCGCTGGTTCAGTGAGGAGGCGCCGCGTATCGCCGGACGTTACGGCTCCAACCCGGAGGGCACCGGGCGGATGATCGTGTCGCAGCGACCCGTCGGACCGTGCTACCTCATCACCCCGTGGAACTTCCCGCTGGCGATGGCCACCCGCAAGATCGCGCCGGCGCTCGCCGCAGGCTGCACCGTGATCGTCAAGCCGGCAGCGTTGACGCCGCTGACGACGCTCCACTTCGTCAAGCTGCTGGAGGAGGTCGGGCTGCCCGCCGGTGTCGTCAACGTGCTGACGACATCGTCCTCTGGTGCGGTCTCCGAGCCGGTGCTCACCGACCCGCGGCTGCGCAAGCTCAGCTTCACCGGCTCCACCCCGGTCGGCGTCGCGCTGCTCAAGCAGGCCGCCGACGGCGTGCTGCGCACCTCGATGGAGCTCGGCGGTAATGCCCCGTTCATCGTGTTCGACGATGCCGACCTCGACAAGGCGGTTGATGGCGCGATGATGGCCAAGTTCCGCAACATCGGGCAGGCCTGCACCGCCGCCAACCGGTTCATCGTGCACGAGTCCGTCGCCGAGGAGTTCGCCGCGCGGGTCACCGAGCGGGTGAACGGTTTCACGGTCGGGCGCGGCACCGACGACGGCGTCACCATCGGGCCGCTGATCGATGACCGCGCGGTGGCCAAAGCGAAGGCGCTGGTGGCGGATGCCGTGTCTCGCGGAGCATCCGTTCTCACCGGTGGCAACGCGATCGACCGCGAGGGCACCTTCTTCGAGCCGACCGTGGTGACCGGCGTTGTGGCTGGCAGCGACATCCTGCGCGAGGAGATCTTCGGGCCGGTGCTGTCGATCACGACGTTCAGTGACGAGGCGGAGGCGGTGCGGATGGCCAACGACACCGAGTACGGCCTGGTCGGCTACGTCTTCACTGAGGACCTGGCTCGTGGCCAGCGGCTGATCGACTCGCTCGACACCGGCATGATGGGGCTGAATGTGGGGGTGCTCTCCAACGCGGCGGCGCCGTTCGGCGGGGTCAAGCAGTCCGGGCTCGGCCGTGAGGGCGGGCTCGAGGGCATCCACGAGTATCTCTCCACCAAGTACACGCTGACGCCCGACCCGTTCAAGTAGCCCTGCGGGTCGACGGACGGCTCAGGTCGTTCGGCGCGAGTCCGTGCCACGGCCCGGGCGCGAGACTATAGGCTCGGGCCGACGAAATGGAGCGCGCCCGGCATGAATAGTTCCCTGATCACGCCTCCGCTCGGCCAGCCCAAGCCGTGGCCGAAGTCACGGGTCCCGAAGGCCTCGACGCTGCTCGCCAACGACCTGCGTGACGAGATCATCCGCGGGAGGCTGGCCGTCGGCACCAACCTGCCTGGCGAGGTTGAGCTGATCGAGAAGACCGGCTACAGCCGCGCCACGGTGAGGGAGGCGATGCGGCTGCTGGAATCCGAGGGACTCATCGTGACCCGCCGCGGCCCGCGCGGGGGAGTGCAGGTGAGTGCGCCCGACATCGCGCAGAGCACGCGCTCGATCGCCGTTCTCCTCGCGCTGTCCGACGCGAAGCTGCGCGACCTCTTCCGCTTTCGGCGCGATATGGAGCCGGAGGTCGCCAGGCTTGCAGCTTCCGCCGCTACTCCGGAGCAGATCGAGGAGTTGCTCAGGGCGACCAATCAGCATGCTGAGCCGCTCGAACGGCTGGTGTCGTTCCATGACCTCATCGCTGAGGCCTGCGGCAACGAGTTCTATCGGGTCATGGTGAAGGTCATTGTGGAGATCGCCGCCTGGCACACGCCGGAAGAGGGCCTCGTCCCGGTCGACATGGAGATCGCCCACACCAGCCACCGCAAGATCGTCGAGCATATCGCTGCGGGTCGCGGCGATGATGCGGCGGCGGAGATGGACAAGCATCTGAGGTCGTTCGAAGCAGTGGTCGAGTCGCACGGCAACCTCGACCTTCCCGTGCTCCGACCGCAGAGCTGGCCGCTGGGCGGCGCCCGCTAGGTCAGCGGGCGCCGCCGTTGATGTAGAGGGTCTGCCCGGAGACGTACGACGCGTCGTCGCTCGCCAGGAACGCGATCGCCGCGGCCACTTCCTCCGGCTCACCCACCCGCCGCAGCGGGGTTCGCTCGGCAGCCGCGCGCTGGTGTTCCTGCGCGGTCGCCCCACCGCGTTCGGCGGTCGCCGCGGTCATCGCGGTGGCGATATACCCGGGAGCCACGGCGTTCACCGTGATGTTGAAAGGACCCAGCTCGATGGCCAGGGTGGCGGTCAGGCCCTGTACTCCGGCTTTCGCGGCAGCGTAGTTGGCTTGCCCCCGATTGCCGAGCGCTGACCGGCTGCTGAGGCTGACAATCCGCCCGTACTTCGCCTTCACCATGTGCTTCTGCGCTTCCCGTGCGCACAGATAGGCGCTTGTCAGGTTTGTGGCGATCACCAGGTTCCAGTCGACCGGCTCCAGCTTGAACAGAAGATTGTCCCGGGTGATCCCGGCATTGTTCACCAGGATGTCGATACCGCCGCGGGCCTCGGCGAAGCGGCTGAAGGCATCCGCGACCGCGTGCTCGTCTGTGACATCGCAGGCGTAGCTCGCTGCGCTCCCTCCCGCCGCCACTACCTCTGCATCGCCGTTCACGCTCTCCGCCGTCGACAGGGCTGCGGCCCCGTCGAGGTCGAGGATGCCGACTGCGCAACCCTCGCGTGCCATCCGTAATGCCGTGGCGGCCCCGATGCCTCGCGCCGCACCGGTGATGATCGCGTTCCTGCCGGTGAATCTCATGGTGTTCCCTTGTCTTGTGTGGTTCTACCTGAACGCGGAAATGCCGGTGATGTCGCGGCCGATGAGCAGCGACTGGATCGAGTCCGTGCCCTCGTAGGTGTGCACCACTTCCATGTCTGTCATGTGCCGGGCGATGTGGTTCTCCAGCAGCAGTCCGTTGCCGCCGAGGATGTCGCGGGCCTGCCGGCAGATCCACTGCCCCTTCTGCGCGGTGTGCATCTTGGCGAGCGAGGACATGGTGCTGGTGAGCTTGCCCTGGTCGGCCAGCACCGCGGTGCGGAAGCAGATCAACTGCATGGCGGTGAGTTCGGCGAGCATGTTGGCGAGTTTGTTCTGTACCAGCTGGTGACCGCCGATCGGCTTGCCGAACTGTTCTCGGGTGGCGGCATACTTCACGGCGATCTCATAGGACGCGGTCGCGTGCCCCACGGCCTCCCAGGCAGCGCCGGTGCGGGTCGCCGCGAGTACTGTCCCGGCGTCTCGGAACGACTCGGACTTTGCCAGCTTGTTCTCGACCGGAACGCGCACATTCTCCAGGCGGATGTCCGGCTGGAGGATGGCGCGCTTGCCGATCTTGCCGGTGATGACCTCGGCTTGGTAGCCCTCCGGGTGCTGACCGTCGGCATCCGTCTCGACGATGAAGGCCTTGACCTTTCCGTCGGCCTCGTCGCGTGCCCACAGCACGACCACATCCGCCAGGTGACCGTTTCCGATCCATCGCTTGGCGCCATTCAGCACGTAGTGGTCGCCATCACGACGAGCGGACGTTTCCAGCGCCACGGAATCTGAGCCATGGTCGGGCTCGGTGAGGGCGAACGCGCCGATTTTGTCGAGTGTCGCCATTCCCGGCAGCCAGCGCTGCTTCTGCTCGTCGCTGCCGAGAAGGTTGATCGAACCCATGCTCAGGCCCGACTGCACCGCGAGAAAAGTGTTCACGCTTCCGTCGCCGCGCGACATCTCCATGGCGACCATTCCGGCTGCCAGGCGGCTCATCCCAGGGCATCCGTAACCCTCGATGGTGGTACCGATGATGCCCAGTCTCGCGATCTTGGGCAGAAGCTCCGCCGGGAATTCAGCCCTCTCCCAATACCCGTTGATGATCGGAAGCACCTCGTTGTCGACGAAGCCCCTGACCCGCAATGCGATGTCGCGTTCCTGATCGTCCAGTTGCTCGGTAAGCAAGTAGTAGTCGGAGTTCACAGTGTCGTTGGTCATGTCTCTGGTCCTGCCCGCCGAGGTGGAATAGGTTTAGTACACTAAATATACTTTGGATTTCTTTCCGTGTGAACAAGGAGGGCCAGTGCGAACCATCGACGGTATCGACGGGCTCAGCGCTCTCGTCGGACAGGAACTCGGGACCAGCCCGTGGCTCGCCATCGACCAGGCGAGAATCGACCTCTTCGCCGACGCCACCCTCGACAGCCAGTGGATCCACGTCGACCGCGAGCGGGCAGAGACGAGTGACCTCGGCAGCACGGTGGCGCACGGCTTGCTGACGCTGTCGTTGATCCCGCAGTTCGCACGTCAGATCTATACGGTGACCGGCCTCAGCAAGACCCTGAACTACGGGTACAATCGCGTGCGCTTCCCGGCCCCGGTCAAGCCCGGCGATCGCATCCGCAACCGAGCCTCCCTGATCTCCCTGACCCCGTCAGGTTCCGGAGTGCAGGCCGTGATCAGCCATGAACTTCAATTGGAGGGGGCCAGCCGTCCGGCCTGTGTTGCAGAGGGCGTCACGTTGCTGGTCGTCGATGATTGACGCAGCTCAACCGCCGGCGGAAGCTGTGCCAGGCCGGCCGTCTCGAAGAGGAACAAGGACTCCATGAACTCAGACAACATCGACATGCCCCGCCCCGGGCCACTGAGCGGGATCGTGGTCGCCGATTTCACGCGGGTGCTGGCCGGCCCGTATTGCACGATGCTGCTCGCCGACATGGGTGCGACTGTGATCAAGGTGGAGAGTCCGGACGGCGACGACACTCGCACCTGGAAGCCGCCGCTGCGAGATGGGGAATCCACCTACTTCCTCTCGATCAACCGCAACAAGCGCTCAATCATCCTCGACCTGCGTGACGAGGACGACCTGGTCGTCGCCCGCCAGCTCGCACGTCAGGCCGACGTGCTGGTCGAGAACTTCAAGGCGGACGGCCTGCGCCGCTTCGGGCTGGACTACTCGTCGGTGTCAGCGACCAACCCGAGCCTGATCTACACGTCCATCACCGGATTCGGCCCGGGCGCCGGAGCCGAGTTCCCGGGTTACGACCTGACCGTCCAGGCGCTGTCCGGGATGATGAGCCTCACCGGCGGCGAAGACACCGGGCCGTACCGCGTCGGCGTCGCCTTGTTCGACGTGATGACCGGATTGCACGCCGCCATGGGCATCCTGGGTGCCCTGCACCATCGCACTGCAACGGGCGAGGGGCAACTGCTCGAGCTCAACCTGCTCACGTCTGCGCTGTCCAGCATGGTCAACCAGACCAGCGCCTGGGTCGCTGGTGGAGTGGTGCCCACCAGGATGGGCAACGAGCATCCGAGCCTGTACCCGTACGAGCCGTTCCCCACTGGCGATGGTGACCTGGTCGTGGCGGTGGGCAATAACGGCCAGTTCGCGCGGCTGTGCTCGCTGCTCGGTCTCGACGGAGTCGCAACGGATGAGCGCTTCAGCACGACGCACGCGAGAAACGACAACCGGATCGAGTTGCGCAGCATTCTGGTCGGGGCGCTCGCAGCGCACTCGGCCAGCCACTGGTTCGACGCCCTCTCGGCCATCGGCGTGCCGTGTGCTCCAATCCAGGACGTGCGCCAGGGCGTGGAACTCGCCGAACGCCTCGGCCTCGATCCGGTCGCCGTCGCCGGTTCTGGCGACCGCGCCATTCCGACGGTGCGGCACCCGGTCAGCTATTCCCGAACCCCAGCAAGCTACGACATTGCCCCGCCGATACTCGGGGCGGACACCGTCTCCGTCAAGAGATGGCTGGATGCACGAGACACACCCACCAAGGAGAACCTATGAACACCGTCGACCGCGTTTTCGGTCTGGAAGCACTGCTGTCCGACGAGGAGAAGGACTGGCAGCAGCGAGCCCGCGACTTCGCAACCCGTCGCATCCAGCCGACCATCGACGAGGACTTCGAGAACAAGCACTTCCGTCGCGAACTGGTAGCCGAGCTCGGCGAACTGGGCGTTCTCGGCATGCACATCAAGGGCTACGGATGTGCCGGCGCCGGTGCCGTGAGCTATGGCCTGGTGTGTGCAGAGCTCGAGGCCGTCGACAGCGGTTGGAGGACGTTCGTCTCGGTGCAGGGATCGTTGGCCATGTCGGCGATCGCGAAGTACGGCTCGGAGGAGCAGAAGCAGCAGTGGTTGCCGCGGATGGCCGCCGGTGAGCTGATCGGATGTTTCAGCCTCACTGAACCGCAGGGGGGCAGTGACCCGGCATCCATGACCACCGAGGCGGTCCGCGACGGTGACGAGTGGGTCATCAACGGCGCCAAGCGCTGGATCGGATTGGCCAGCATCGCGGATGTCGCCGTGGTCTGGGCGCGGACGGAAGAGGGCATCCGCGGATTCCTGGTCCCCACCGACCGGGCCGGGTTCACCGCAGCGGAGATCACCAACAAGCAGTCGATGCGTGCCTCTATCCAGTGCGATGTCCTGTTCGACGACGTGCGGGTGTCTGAGTCGGAGCGGCTGCCGGATGCCATCGGCCTGTCCGCTCCTCTGGGGTGCCTCACCGAGGCCCGCTACGGCATCATCTGGGGTGTGATGGGCGCGGCGCGATCATGCCTCGATGCCGCGCTGGAGCGCTCGACGAGCCGCAATGTCTTCGGGAAGCCCATCGGGTCGAAGCAGCTCATCCAGGGCAAGCTCGCCGACATGTTCGTCGAGTACGAGAAGGGCATGCTGCTTGCCATGCACGTCGGACGCCTCAAGGAGCGGGGAGCCCTGACGCCTGAGCAGGTGAGTGTCGGCAAGCTGAACAACGTGCGCGAGGCGATCGCCATCGCCAGCACCGCCCGCGGCATCCTGGGCGGCGACGGCGTGACCTCGGAGTTCCCGGTGATGCGGCACATGGCCAACCTCGAGTCGGTGAGGACCTACGAGGGAACGGATGAGGTGCACGCCCTGGTGCTGGGACGAGCGTTGACCGGGATCGCGGCCTTCGTCTGACGACGTCGGCTGACGGTGCAGAATTGACGAATGCCCGTCACCCTGATCAGCGACCTGAGCGATCCGCGGCTGACCGATTTCGCGCACGCGACCGACGTGCTCCTCAAGAATGGTCGCGGCGTGCACGGTGTGTACATCGCCGAGTCCGCGCTGGTGCTGGAGCGGGCGCTCCGGGCGGGCCACCGGCCGCGGGCGGTGCTCGCCCTGGGCGGCACGGTCGCTGAGGCTGTCGCGCTGGTCGGCGATGACGTGCCCGTGTTCTCCGGGCCGGGAGAACTGCTTGCCGAGCTGACCGGCTACATCCTGCACCGGGGACTGATCGCCGCCATGGATCGCCCGCTGCTGGCGAGCCCCGAGCAACTGCTGGCGGATGCCCGGCGCGTCGTCATCCTGGAGAATGT
Organism: Homoserinimonas sp. A520; assembly: GCF_054489245.1. Classification (NCBI taxonomy): domain Bacteria; kingdom Bacillati; phylum Actinomycetota; class Actinomycetes; order Micrococcales; family Microbacteriaceae; genus Homoserinimonas; species Homoserinimonas sp. A520. The sequence goes on from NZ_JBTMWX010000002.1 coordinate 23,116, forward strand.
GGTCGACCCGACCAATGTCGGCGCCATCTTCCGTTCGGTTGCTGCCATCGGCGCGGATGCGGTTCTCGTCACGCCGCGCTGCTCGGACCCGTTCTATCGGCGGGCGATCCGGGTCAGCATGGGCACGGTGCTGCAGGTGCCGTGGACGCGGGTCGGGGACTGGGCATCCGCTCGGGAGCTGCTGACAGCATCCGGGTTCCACATTGCCGCGCTCGCACTGACGGACGACGCGGTGAACCTGCGCACGTTCGCGGCGGATGCCCCCGAGCGGGTTGCCCTGGTGCTCGGCACCGAGGGCGAAGGCTTGACTTCCGACGCAATCGCCAGCGCGGACACCATCGTGCAGATCCCGATGCGACACGGTATCGACAGCCTCAACGTCGCCGCCGCGGCCGCCGTGGCGATGTTCGCCCTCGCCCGATAGCCCAACCACGAACCTGTCAGCGATGTCCCGTCACTTCACAGTCCTTCGGGGCGCGGCGTGGTCAACAAACCAACTCACGGTTGCGGTATTACAGGCAGAGCACCACGGCGGGTGTTAGACGAGCAGCGTCATCGTCGTTACTGTGGCGGCGGGCCCTGCCTCCTTCCGACGATGACGGCCTTTGTCAACAATGACACTGTTTCGAACAGGCTCATCATCGACAAAGCCCGTCATCGTTGAGGCTGGCGAGCGGCAAGGGTGCGAGTTCTGGCCCGGGCCCGCCCTGCAGGTCTAAACGAGCAGCTGGTGCTTCGCGAGCTTCTTGTAGAGCGGAGTCGACACGACCAGCTCCGAGTGCGTGCCTACGCCGACGACGCGTCCGTGCTCGAGCACGATGATCTGGTCGGAGTCGACCACGGTCGACAGCCGGTGCGCGATCACGATCAGCGTGCGGTCCTGCGCGACGGCGTCGATCGCCTCGCGCAGCAGCTGCTCATTCAGCCCGTCCAGCGATGAGGTCGACTCGTCGAGCAGCAGGATAGGCGGGGCGGTGAGCAGCGTGCGGGCGATGGCCAGCCGCTGGCGCTCGCCGCCGGACAGCATGACACCGTCTTCACCGACCTCGGCGAGCAGGCCGCGCTCGTCGCGCTCGAGCACCGACATGAGGTTGACCGAGCGCAGCACGTCGACGCACTGCTCGTCGGTGGCGTCTGGGCTGCCGAGCGTGAGGTTGTCGCGGATGGTCCCGGCGAGTACCGGCGCATCCTGCTCGACGTAGCCGATCTGGGCGCGAAGAGCGGTGCGGTCGAGGGCGCGGATGTCCACACCGGCCAGGCGCACAACGCCCGCCGTCGGGTCGTAGAACCGTTCGATCAGGGCGAGGATCGTCGACTTGCCGGCGCCGGATGGCCCGACCAGGGCCACCCGCTGGCCGCGAGGGACGGAGAACGAGACACCGCGGAGGACGGCGCGGTCGCGCACGTCGTCCAGCGCAGCGACCGGATCAGGGACCGAGTCGACAACGGCGACCGATCCTGGGCCCACGCTGCCGGTTACGGACGATTCGCCAGAATCGGACGTCCGTGCAGTGGGGATCGGCGTCAGCTCGCCGGACTCTTCGAGCTCCGCCAGCACCTTCTCGGCCTCGGTCTTGTGGGCGCTCTCCGGGTACCGGAACTCCACGTTCTCGAAGGTGATCGCGTCGGTTGTCTCAACGGACGGCGAAGGGGTGACCGCAGCATCCGCTTCGTCCTCGCTCGGGATGTCGATGATCTCCTGGATGCGGCCGAGCGCCCCGAGCGCCTGATTCACCGAGGTGATGGCGCCGAAGGCCTGGCCGAGCGGCATGATCATCATGAACAGGAACAGGATGAACGCGACCAGGGAGGCGATGTCGATCGCCCCGCTGGCGACGCGGAAGCCGCCCACGCCGAGCACGGTGAGGAACGACACCTGCATGGAGATCCCGGCGACCGGCACGACGAGCGCCGAGATTTTCGCGACCCGGATGCCCATGCTCCAGGCGCCGCGCGCCTCCTCGTCGATCGTGGCCGTCTCCCGCTCGGTCGCCCCGGCGGCGCGCACCGTGCGGATGGCGCTCACCGCCCGCTCCACCGCCGCAGCCAGGTCGCCGACCTTCTTCTGCTGGCGTTGGCTGGCCACCCGGATCTTGCCGGATAGACTCACCACGACGACCACCGATAGCGCGATCACGAGCAGGGTGAGTCCGAGCAGCACCGGGTCGATGATGAGCATGGCGATGAGTGAGCCGACGAAGAGCAGCACACCGCCGACGGCGTCGACGAGGCCCTGGGTCATGACGGCGTAGAGCAGGGTGGTGTCCGACCCGACCCGGGAGACCAGGTCGCCGGTGCGCCGGGTGTCGAATTCGGAGATCGGCAGGCGGAGCATCCGCGCCACCAGGCGGCGGCGGGCCGAGAGCACGACGCTGGTGCCGGTGCGCTGCAGCAGGTAATGCTGGAAGCCGCTGAGCAGGCCGGCCGCGACGACCAGTCCGATGAGCACCCACAACAGGTCGCCTAGCAACTGCCCCTTTTCCACCCGCGCGATGACCTGGCTGACCAGCAGCGGCTGGGCGAGGGACGCTGCGGCGCCGAGAACGCTGAGCACGATCACCCAGAACAGCACCTTCTTGTGCTCGAACAAGTAGGGGAGGAGTTGGCTGAACCTCGCGCGCGGGCCTTCGTCTGTCTTCGTGCCTTGGCGGGGTTTGCGGGTTTCGGTGCTCATCTTGTCCTTCGTGGGCCTTGTGGTTTCGGGCACTGTTAGTGCCGGCCGTACTTCTTGTGCACTGCCTGCTTGCTGACGTCGAGCGCCATGGCGATGAATTTCCAGGATGCGTTCGCGTTGCGTGCCCGGCGGACCGCGAGCGTTTCCAGCTGGTCGAGTTCTCGACGCAGTTTCCGGATGGCGGTCAGCGCCTTGATCGGGTCGTCCGACCCGGCCTCGCCAGCGAGGGTGCGGATGATCGTGGAGTCCATGCTGTCAACGCTAGTTGACGCATCCGACGCCGTCAACTTTGGTTGACGCTACTTGAAGAAGACCGTGTAGATGAAGCCGACGAACAGCGCGACCGAGGCGGCGACCATGACCCATCCGACAAATGTGACCGCTCCGCGAGCTCCGTTGTGCTTGACCATGCCCAAAGTCTAGCCAGCGCCGCGGATGCGCAGTGTCAGTAGCCGGGTCTACGCTTGTCACTTGTGCCAGAACCAGTGATCACCGCCAGCAACCTCGTCAAGAAGTACAAAGACTTCGCCGCAGTCGACGGGATCTCGTTCGAGGTTGCACCCGGTGAATCCTTCGGCCTTCTCGGCCCGAACGGTGCCGGAAAATCGACAACCATGCGGATGGTCGGGGCGGTGTCCACCCGCACGGCCGGGGAGCTCAGCATTCTCGGGCTGGACCCGAACGAGTTCGGGCCGGAGATCCGCTCCCAGCTCGGGGTTGTACCGCAGCAGGACAATCTGGACACCGAGTTGCGAGTGCGGGAGAACCTCATCGTCTACGGCCGCTACTTCGGCCTGCCGCACAGCTTCCTCCGCGCGAAGGCGGACGAGTTGCTCGAATTCGCCCAGCTCAGCGACAAGGCGAAAGCCCGGGTCGAAGACCTCTCCGGCGGTATGAAACGCCGGCTGACGATCGCCCGCGCGCTCATCAACGAACCACGCATCCTGCTGCTGGATGAGCCGACAACCGGGCTCGATCCACAGGCCAGGCACATCCTCTGGGACCGCCTGTTCCGGCTGAAGGAGCAGGGCACCACCCTCGTGCTGACCACCCACTACATGGATGAGGCCGAGCAACTCTGCGACCGCCTGATCGTGGTCGACAAGGGCCGAATCATGGCCGAGGGAACACCGGCATCACTCATTAGGGAGCACTCCTCGCGCGAGGTTCTCGAGGTGCGCTTCGGGTCCGACCGCAACGCCGGGGCAGCCGAGCAATTGGCAGGCATCGGCGACCGCCTCGAGGTGCTGCCCGATCGCATCCTGATCTACAGCGCGAACGGCGAGGCGGAGTTGGCACGCATCACCGAACTGGGGCTGCACCCGATCACCTCGCTGGTGCGTCGGTCCAGCCTGGAGGATGTCTTCCTGCGCCTGACCGGACGGACCCTCATCGAATGAGCGCCGTAAGCGGATCGAGCAAGCCAACCGGATCGAGCAGTTTAAGCGGGTCGAGCTCGTCGAGACCAGCCGAGCTCGCCGAGGCGGCGCCCGGCACCAAACCCCGCCGCTTCGGCGCCTGGTACGTCGCCGAGCACCGCTTCCGCAACATGCGTGCGTACACGCAGACGATCGTCGCCACGAGTATCGGCAACCCGCTGCTCTACCTCTACGCGCTCGGCGTTGGCCTCGCCACCCTGGTCGACCCGGGGCTCGGCACGGGCGAGGTCAGCTACCTCACGTTCGTCGCCCCCGCCCTGCTGGCGAGCGCCGCTGTGACGGTCGCCACCGAGGAGTTCACCTACCCGGTGATGCTCGGCTTCAAGTGGAACCCGGTGTTCTTCGGCATGAATGCCGCCCCGATCGCACCCCGCCAGATCATCGACGGCATCGTCATCTCGGTGACGGTGCGCATGGTGGTGACGATGGTCATCTTCTACGCGTTCATGCTGCTGTTCGGCGCGGTGCCGAGCACGCTGGGCGTTGTCACCATCCTGACGGCGACGCTCACCGGTCTCGGTGCCGGCGCGCTGATCATGGCCTACGCCACCACGATCGTGGAGGACAAGGGCCAGTTCGCCATGCTCATGCGATTCGTCGTCCTTCCCATGACCCTGTTCTCCGGCACCTTCTTCCCGCTCGAGGCGCTGCCCGTCTACCTGCACTGGATCGGCTGGATCTCTCCGCTGTGGCACGGCGCTGAGCTGTCCCGCGTCTTCGCCTACGGCATGGCGGAGCCGATCTGGCTGACCGTGATCCACATCGGTTACCTGACCGCACTGTTCGTCTGGGGCTGGGTTGCCGCCCGCCGCATCACCGCGAGGAGGCTGAACAAGTGACCGTCACCGAACAGACCAGAATCCTGCCGAAGCGGATGCTGCTGCTCCCGTCGCTCTACGCCGGCAACGCCCGCTCGGTCATGCATCGCGGCTGGACGGCCACCGCGCAGAGCAACTGGCTGGTGATGCTGTCCGGGTTCTTCGAGCCGATCTTCTACCTGCTGGCCATGGGCATCGGGCTGGGTTCGCTGGTCGGCGCTGTGCAGTCGCCGTCCGGGCAAGACATCCCTTATGCGGCATATATCGCTCCCGCGCTGCTGGCGGTAGCGGCGATGAACGGGGCCATCTACGACTCCACCTGGAATGTCTTCTTCAAGATGAACTTCGCGAAACTGTATGAGGGCATGCTGGCGACCTCGCTCGGTCCGTTCGATGTGGCCCTGGGGGAGATCATGCTGGCGCTCGCCCGCGGAGTGCTCTACGCATCCGGATTCCTGGTCGTCATGCAGCTGCTCGGGCTGAACCTGGCGTGGACGGCCATTCTCGCGCTTCCGGCCGTGCTGCTGATCGCGTTCGGGTTCGCCAGTTTCGGCATGGGGATCACCAGCTACATGAAGACGTTCCAGCAGATGGACTGGATCACCTTCGTCATGCTGCCGATGTTCCTGTTCTCGGCGACGTTCTACCCGCTCAGCGTCTACCCGGAGTGGCTGCAGTGGGTGGTGCAGGCGATGCCGCTGTGGCACGGCGTCGAATTGATTCGCGGGCTCACCACTGGTGTACTCGCCTGGGGGATGCTCTGGCACGTGCTCTACTACGTCGTGATGGTGCTGGTCGGACTGACGTTGACCACTCGCCGGTTGAAGGCGCTGTTCCTCGACTGAGCCCTACCGTGCTGGCGGGATTCCGGCTGAGCACTCCGTCGCATCCGACTGCTCTTGATAGCCGACCTCCGGTGCCGACAGCTCCTCGCCGAGCGGTGTCTTCTCGATGACGCAGTCCCTAAGCGTTACGTCGACCGGCTCCCCGAAGATCAGGGTCGAGACGCCGTAACGGTAGCCGTTCCAGAACACGCCTTGGGCATCATCCGACGCGAAGTCGCCGCGGATGCCGAGCACCAGGAAGCCGTCGCCCTCGCCGACCAGATGCTGATCCACCAGGCACGGCCCCAGTTCTCCGGCCGGGTCTTCTGGCGTCACGAACGGACCAGCGGATGCCGCAATCGCGGCCGCGCCCAGCTCACCCCTCGGCGCGGTGACCAGCGAGGTGGGCAACTCGGCGGGCCAAGCCGTGTTGCCGGTTGCCTCGGCAGTCACGTCGATGCGAACGAGACCCCACGAGTCTGCGTCCAGCTCGTCGTCGGTCACGAAGTCCGGGCCGCAGGCATCCGTCAACGCGGTTCGCAGCTCGGCCGCGGTCGGACCGGAGGCCTCGAATGATCGGTGCACGTCCAGCGTGATGGCGAGTTCGGCGCCGTTGGGGGCGGTGGCGACGGCGTCGATCGACAGTACGATGTCGTCGGCTGGCGGCGCGGTGGGGGAGGGCGCCTCGGTGACGCTGACCCCTGGCGACGGGTCGGTCGGTAAAGTCGATGAGCATCCGGCCGTCAGCGCGGCCACGGCGGCGATCATCAGGACGGCTGCTCGTTTCATCAGTCTTCCCCTCAGACGTGTCGTTGGCAGGATCCTCACGTCCTACGCTACGCCCTCATCACGATGGCGCAACCGGGGCGGCAGCCAACGCTGACGCTGTTTGTCGACGATGCGCCCGTTCCTAACCGGGTCATCGTCGACAAACAGCGTCACCGTTGCCCTCGTGGTGTGGAAGGCTCGGTGTGCTCTAAGCTCGCGCGCCTAGGGTCGAGTCATGGCAAACATCATCGAGAACATCGCAGATCGCGTCACGTCGTCGTTGGGCGCGAAGGTCAACTTCGGAGAGAAGGTCAGGCTGGAGCAGGGTGAAACACTGCCCGTATCCGTGGTCTGGTTCGGCTTTGGCGGAGGCAGTTCGGAAGCCGGGGAGGGCGAGAACGCTTCCACCCCGGCGGGCAGCGGCGGCGGGGGAGGAGGCGCCAGCATCCCGCTCGGCGTCTACGTCGGGTCGACGCTTGGACCGCGCTTCGTGCCGAACCTGATCCCGTTGCTGGCCGTGTCGATCCCGCTCGTGGCGGCCACCGGCAAGGCGCTGTCAATCGTCATTCGCGCCCTGAAGAAGTAACTCCCCAGCTAGGGTCGTCCCCGACCGACCACGAGCCCGTTTGTTGACCACCTTGCTCCCTGAGGCGGGTCGTGGTCAACAAACGGGCTCGCGGTTGGAGCACAGTGTCGTGGAGCACAGTGTGACGCCGGACGGGTCAGGCGCGGAGGGACTTCAGCAGCACCGCGGTCGCCAGGGCAGCGGATGCCGCCTCGGCACCCTTGTCCTCCTTCGACCCGGGCAGCCCGGCACGATCGATGCCCTGCTGCTCGTCGTCGAGGGTGAGCACACCGAACCCGACCGGCTTGCCGGTGTCCAGTGCGACCCGGGTGAGGCCATCCGTCGCGGCATTCGACACGAAGTCGAAGTGTGGGGTGCCGCCGCGGATGATGACGCCGAGGGCGACCACGGCATCCGCCCCGTTCTCCAGCGCCGCCTTGCAGACCAGCGGCAACTCGAAACTGCCAGGCACCCGCACCTCGGTGATCGAGGCACCGGATGCCTCCAGCACTCGCCGCGCCCCCGCGATGAGGCCGTCGGTGATGACCTCGTGCCAGTGGCCGGCGACGATGGTCACGTTCAGCCCCGTGCCGTCGACCTGGAACTCGGGCGAACCTTCACCGCTCACAGTGCCTGCTCCTTCTGGGTCTGGCGCTCCGCCTGCATCAGGAGTTCGGCATCCGGGAGCATGTGCCCCATCCGGTCGCGCTTGGTCTCAAGGTAGGCCTCATTGAACGAGCCGACGCCGACCAGAATCGGCACCTGCTCGAGTACGGTGACGCCGCGGTCGGTGAGCTGCTGCACCTTGTCGGGGTTGTTGGTGATCACGCGAACGGATGCCAGGCCAAGGTCTTCGAGGATGGCCACCGCGGCACCGTACTCGCGACCGTCAGCCGGGAAACCGAGCGCGATGTTGGCGTCCAGGGTGTCGAAGCCGTCCTCCTGAAGCCGGTACGCGCGCAGCTTGTTGACCAGGCCGATGCCGCGGCCCTCGTGCCCGCGCATGTAGATGACGACGCCGCCCTCTTCCTGGATCATCTCCAGTGCCGCATCCAGCTGGGGCCCGCACTCGCATTTCAGCGAGCCGAACACCTCCCCGGTGAGGCACTCGGAGTGCACCCGCACCAGCGCCCCTGCACCCGGCGTGCCGGAGATGATGGCGACGTGGTCGGCGCCGGTCAGCCGGTCGCGGTAGGCACGCATCCGCAGTTTGCCGTGCGTGGTGGGAACCGTGGTCTCCACCTCGAAGATCACCCGGGAGGTTTCCGGGATGGCGACCACCTGCGGCACGTCGGTGTCGCAGTGCACGGTCTGCAGGTACTCGATGAGTGACGCGATGGTGATCACGGCGACGCCGTCGCGCTCGCCGAGCTTGATCAGTTCGGGCAGGCGCATCATCTCGCCGGCGTCCTCGACGATCTCCGAGATGGCGCCAACCGGCACCAGGCCGGCCAGCTTCAGCAGGTCGACCGTCGCCTCGGTGTGGCCGTCGCGCGCCCGCACGCCACCGTCGACCGCGCGCAGCGGCATGATGTGTCCGGGGCGGTTCAGCGAGGACGGCGTCGAGTCGACATCGGCCAGCACCCGCAGCGTGTGGGCTCGATCGGCGGCACTGATGCCGGTGCTGATGCGGTCGGCGGCGTCCACCGAGATCGTGTAGTTGGTGCCGCGCGGGTCTTCGTTGTTCAGGACCATGACCGGCAGTTCGAGCCGGTCGGCGATGGCGTTGGTCATCGGCGCGCAGATGAAGCCGGATGAGTTGCGCACCATCCAGGCCAGCCACTCCTGGCTGGCCAATTGGGCTGAGATGACGACGTCGCCCTCATTCTCGCGGCCCTCGTCGTCGACGACGATGATGGGCTTGCCTGCGCGCAGTTCCTCGAGCGCGGTGGGGATGTCAGCGAGGCTCATTGCTCGCTCCTTTCAGTGGTGGTGCGTGTGTTTGGGAAGTGCAGCATCCGCTCGACGTGGCGGGCGACGATGTCGGTCTCGATGTTGACCAGTTCGCCTACCTGGCGGGCGCCGAGGGTGGTGGCGGTGAGGGTTTCGGGGATCAGCGAGACCTCGAACCAGTCGTCGCCGACCGCGCTGACCGTGAGGGAGATACCGTCGATTGCGATCGATCCCTTGCTGGCGACCAGCGGTGCCAGCTCGGCGGCGAGCGAGAACCGCAGCACGCGCCAGGCGTCGCCATTCGTCACGCTGAGAAGTTCGCTGGTTCCGTCGATGTGACCCTGCACGATGTGTCCCCCGAGGCGGTCGCCGACCTGCGCGGCGCGCTCCAGGTTGACGCGGGTGCCTGCAGAGGGCGCCTTCAGCGTGCTCATGGCGATCGTCTGGGCCATGACATCCGCCGTGAACCAGTCGTCGCCCTGCTCGACCACCGTGAGGCAGACGCCGCTGACCGAGATGGAGTCGCCGTGCTTCGCGTCGGACACCGCGAGCGGGCCGCGAACGGTGATGCGGGCGGCGTCCTCGGTGGGCTGCCAGGCGAGCACCTCGCCGACCTCTTCGATGATTCCGGTGAACACTAGTTGGCTCCTTCAATTCCTGCGGGTTGAGTAGTCCGCGAAGCGGGCGTAGATCCCCTGAGTAGGTCGCTTTGCGACCGTATCGAAGGGTCGAAACCTGGCCGGGCGACGATCAGCACGTCGTCGCCGACCCGCTCGATGTCGCGGATGCTGAGACGGCGGGTGTCCGCGATGGTGCCGACACCGATGTCGCCGACTGCGAGGCGGTTGCCGCCGATCAGCGCGGGCGCCAGGTACACCAGGTACTCGTCGACGAGTCCCGCCGCGATGAACGCGCTGGCCAGCGTCGGACCGCCCTCCACGAAGGCGTGACGGATGCCGCGGTCGAACAGCGAGCACAGAACCTCGTCGAGGTCACGGCTGTGCGCCTGGATGAGGGGCTGCGGGTGGAGGTGCAGCTTTGCTCCGCTGGGCACCGGCGTCAGGCCGATCACGACGGGGATCGGCTGGTGCTCGAGAAGCTCTCCGGCATCCCCGCGGGCGGTCAGCGACGGGTCGTCGGCCAGAACGGTGCCGCTGCCGACGATGATCGCATCCGCTGCCGCGCGTTGTTCGTGAACGCGCTGGCGGGCGGCGGTGCCGGTGATCCACTGGCTGGAACCGTCGGATGCTGCTGCGCGCCCATCGAGGCTGGCCGCCCACTTGAGGGTGACGAATGGGCGCCGGAGCCGGGTTGCGGTCAGCCAGCGGTGGAGGAACTCTTCGACCTCCTCGAGCAGCACTCCGCCGGTGACCTCGGCGCCGGCCTGGCGCAGGCGGTCGGCGCCCCCGCCGGAAAGTGGACCTGGATCCGTTGCGCCATAGAAGACGCGGGCAATGCCGGCGTCGATGAGCGCCTGGCTGCACGGGCCGGTGTGCCCGGTGTGGTTGCAGGGTTCCAGCGTGACGACTGCTGTCGCGCCGCGGGCCTGCTCCGGGGAGAGCTTGCTGAGGGCGTCGACTTCGGCGTGGACGGTGCCGACTCCGCGGTGCCAGCCCTCGGCGAGCATCCGCCCGTCAGGGCTCAGGATGACGCAGCCGACCCGGGGGTTCAGGCCGAACGCTGGGCCGTGCCCGGCGAGGGATAACGCATGACGCATCGCGGTGGCGATGGTGGTGTCGTCGCCTGGGGCTGTCATCCGGTTCCCTTCTCTCGATCTCGAGATGGGCTCCGGGAGTGCGCCACAATGCCGTGGCCAGGTTCGCCGCCGTGAAACGCCGCCGAACCTGTGTGCTTCCTTCCATCCGGACTGAGAGACCCGCGCCTGTTCGACACTGCAATCTCATAACCGTCGGTGCCGGAATTCCACCGGCTCAACCGGGGCACTGATCGCTCAGCACCACGGGTCGCGGACTATAACCGCCGGTTCGGATTTTCACCGACCCCGGAGCACATTCTTCTTTCAGTGTATGACAACGCGGCGCCCAGCGGTTTATTCCCGGCCTTCGGGCTGATTGAGCTTGTCGAAATCGGCCTCGAGTAACTCGAGGTCACTTCGACAAGCTCAGTACATCGCGCGACGAGCTCGACCAGCTAAAGAGCCAGCAACTGCGGCAGCTCGGCGAGCGAGCGGATGACCAGCACGCCGGCCGCCCGCGCCTCCGCCACCTCGTCGGGGTCGGGCACCACGACACCGCGGTCGAGCCAGACACCGGTGAGGCCCGCGTCAACGGCGCCACGGGCATCCGTCTGCAGCCGGTCGCCGATGTAGGCCGCGTTCTGTGGTTCGACGCCGAACAGTTCGCAGGCGTGCTGGAAGATGCGCGCATCCGGCTTCGGAACCCCGACGACACCGGATGCGACCACGTGACGCATTCGGTGGCTGAGCGCCAGCCGGTCCAGTTTCGGTGTCTGGTAGTTCAGTTCGGCGTTGGTGATGATGCCGAACTGCACTCCGGTGATGATCGACTCCAACTCATCGAGGCAGGGGAGGGCGTCGTCGTGCAGCACCCACGACTGGTCGTAGTGACCGAGGTAGTCGGCGTACCAGGCATCCGCCGCACCGTCGTCCAGTTCGATCCCGTGGTGGCGAAGGAACTCCTGCACCCGCACCCGGCGTTGCTGCTGCAGGTCGAGTTCGCCGTGCAGGTAGCGGCTGTAGTGCACCTCCTCCAGGTGATGCCAGCGACGCACCTCGTCCGCGTCATCCGCCGCCGCGAGCACACCGCCCCACTCATGCCGCTTCGTTGTCACGCCCAGCGCGACCGCCCGCTGGTGGTCGAACAGGGTGTCGTCGAGGTCGAACAGCACCACAGACACTGAAGGAGAAGCGGATGCTTGCGCGGCGTTCTGCTCGGAAACAGTCGTCACGGGGCCGACACTCCTTCGTTTTCGCTGCGCGGCGAGGGGAGCGGCCAGCCCGGCTTGACGCTGCGGTCGTCGGACGCGCGCAGCAGGCCGTGCCAGGACTCCGGATGCGACCCGTCGCGTGCCGGCAGCACCGCAGGCCGGACACCGGCGAACGTGAACCCCAGCTTTCGGGCGACAATGGCGGATGCCGCGTTCCCGGCCACGCACTCCCAGCTGACCTCGGGGGCGAACCCGGTATCGAACGCCCAGTCGAGCACCGCGCGAACCGCTTCCGGCATGAACCCGTGGCCGCGGTGGGACGAGCCCAGCCAGAAGCCGATGTCGAACCGGCCGAGCTTCGTGCGCAGCCCGATGACGCCGAGCAGGTCACCGCTGCCGGAGCGCACCGCCCACGTCAGTTCCTCGCCGGAGGACCAGCCGTGCGGTACATGCTCGGTGATGAAGTAGCGGGCGTCAGCCAGCTTGTACGGCCACGGGATGGTCAGGTACTTCTCGAACTCCGGGTCCTGGCAGTACTCGAAGATCGCCTGGGCGTCATCGACGTGTAACTCATCAAGACGGAGCCGACCGGTGGTGAACGTGAACGGTTCCACGATCAGGCTTTCGGCAGGAAACCGACGCGGTCGTAGACCCGCGCCAGGGTCGTCTCCGCGATCTCGTTCGCACGTTCGGCGTTGACGGCAAGCATCCGGTCGAGTTCGGCCGGGTCGTCAAGCAGTTCTCGGGTGCGTTCCCGGATCGGTCCGAACGTGCCGACGACGGCATCCGCCACCGCGCCCTTCAGGTCGCCGTAGCCGCGACCGGCGAACTCGTCCTCCAACGCCGGCACTTCGCGCTCAGTGAAAGCGGAGAGGATGGTGAGCAGGTTGGACACGCCCGGCTTCTGGTCGCGGTCGAAACGCACCTCGCGGTCGTCATCGGTTACAGCGGACTTGATCTTTTTCGCCGTCTTCGCCGGATCGTCCATCAGCCAGACCACGCCGGAATCGGAGGACGCCGACTTGCTCATCTTCGCCGTCGGGCTCTGCAGGTCGTAGATGCGCGCGGTCTCCGCCATGATCACCGGCTTCGGCACGACCAGCGTCTCGCCGAAACGCGAGTTGAACCGGTTCGCCAGGTCGCGGGTCAGCTCGACGTGCTGCTTCTGGTCGTCGCCGACCGGCACAACGTCGGTGTCATACAGCAGGATGTCGGCTGCCATCAGCGTCGGGTAGGCGAACAGGCCGACCGTGGTGGCGTCCGCCCCGTGGCGGCTCGACTTGTCCTTGAACTGGGTCATGCGGCTGGCCTCGCCGAAGCCGGTCAGCGTGTTCAGCACCCACGCCAGCTGGGCGTGAGCCGGCACGTGCGACTGCACGAACAGGGTGGATGCCGACGGGTCGATCCCGGCAGCGATGTACTGGGCGGCGGTACCCCGGGTCTGCCGGCGCAGCTCAGCGGGATCCTGCGCGACCGTGATCGCGTGCAGGTCGACCACGCAGAACACCGCGTCACTCGTGGCCTGCATCCTCCTCCACTGGAGGAGAGCCCCGATGTAGTTGCCGATCTGGAGCGAATCGGCGGACGGCTGCATGCCGGAGAATAAGCGGGGTTTGGAGGTCATGCGCCAATTCTTTCAGTTACAGCAGGTAGTCCACGACAACGGGCGTGTGGTCCGACCAGCGCTGGTCGTAGGCCGCAGCCCGGTCGACGGCGTAGCCCGTGACGGTGGCCGCGAGTGCCGGTGTCGCCATCTGGTAGTCGATCCGCCATCCGGTGTCATTGTCGAAGGCCTGCCCGCGCCAGCTCCACCAGGTGTACGGCCCGTCGACCTCTCCGGCCTGGGCGCGCCCGATGTCGACCCAGCCGAGGCCTTTGCCGACGGAACCGTCGGCACCTTCGACGTCTTCACCCAGGGGGCCGAAGAACCGGTCGAAGTACGCGCGCTCCTCGGGGAGGAAGCCGGCCCGCTTGACGTTGCCCTTCCAGTTGCGGATGTCGAGTGTGGTGTGTCCGACGTTGAGGTCGCCGAGCACGACGGCGTGGTCGCTGTGCGCCGCCAGTTCCGGCAGGCGTGCGGTCATCGCATCCAGGAACTTGTACTTCTCGACCTGCTTCGGGGTGTCGGCGACGCCGGAGTGCACGTAGGTGCTCACGACCGTGATCACCTTGTCGCCCACCTCGTAGTCGGCCTCCAGCCAGCGCCCGGCGCTGTCGAAGTCCGGGTCTCCCAGGTCGACGCGGTGGATGGAGGCCCCGCCCCCGTGGGCCCCAGCCCTGCTGGCCAGTGCCACGCCGGCACGCCCCTTGGCGGTTGCCGGGTCGTGCAGGATGTCCCACTCCGGTCCGAGCAGGTTTTCCAGGTCTTCGGTCGACGCCCGCACCTCCTGGATCGCCAGGATGTCGACGTCGCGGCCGTCGAGCCAGGCGCCCATTCCCTTGCGGTAGGCGGCTCTGATTCCGTTCGTGTTGATGGTGGCGATGCGCAGGGGGGTGGTCATTCAGCCAGCCTACCGACGACCTCCGTCATGCTTCCGCCGCATGATCACGCGACGCCACCAGGGCAGGGATCGCCTCAGTTTCTCTTCGGCTTCCGCCTTCCTGGCCTCTCCTTCCTGCGCGCGTTCCTGTGCTTCCTTGCGCCGTTCTTCGGCGATTTTCGGGTCGGGGATGATCCCGGCATCCGTCATCCCGACCGCGATCCAGGATGCCGCCAGCAGGATCACCTGGCAGATCAGGTTGAACCAGATCAGCAGGCCGATGATGAGGGCGAAGGATGCCAGCAGCGGGTTGCGGGACGCGCCACCCAGCAGCGCCGAGCCGAGCACTTTGAGCACGCCGAGCCCGGCAGCCCCCAGTAGCGCCCCGGCCAGGAGGCGCCGCCACGGGATGGACAGGCCGGAGAGCAGGCGGTACAGGGCGGCAAGCGCCACCGTGTCGAGCAGGAACATCAGAATGAGGCCGACGGCCCGGCCGGCGACAACTGCGAACAACGACTTCTCACCGATGCCGAGAAGGTCGAGCATTCCGGTCACCGCCTGCGTGCTGAACACCAGCAATGCCGATGAGATCAGCAAAGCCGCACCGAAACCGATGCCGAGTCCCACGTCTTTCAGCTTCAGCAGGAGGAAGTTCAGCAGCTCGCCTGGCAGCCCGAACAGGGTGCGGATGGCGTCACGGGCGGATGCCAGCCAGCTCAGTGCCGTGAACAGCAGGCCTCCGAGCGCGATCGCCCCGGTCCAGCTCAGCACGATCCCGGTCTGCAGGTCGTCCGGGTCGACGATGCCCTCGCCGCTGCCGGTGTCGATCAGCCCAGGGACGGACTCGTTCAGCACTCGGAAGAACGCCTGACGGATGTCGGGGTTCGCGTCGACCAGCAGTCCGGCGACGGAAAACCCCACCCAGAGGGCGGCGAACACGGCGAAGATCGCCTGGAAGGAGAGCCCGCCGGCGAGCAGCGGCCCGCGGCTCTCTGTGTAGTGCAGGAAGACCCGCACCGGCCGCAACCCTTGCGCCCAGGCGATGAGCTTCTGCAGCTTCTGCTTCATTCTTCGAGACTAATCAGGCTGCGCCGGGCCGTGTCTGACCTGGCGCTTCACGCATCCGCCGCCATCCGTCAACAGGATGGATTCGGGAACGCGCCCTCCAGACATCCGTTTCCATGGGATGTCGGCCATTTCATCCTGTTGACGGAGGTAGGAACGGGGTTCTCCGTGCGGTGGGAGCGAGCGGCCTGAGAGCGAGTTCAGTCGGCGTCGAGTTCGGATGCGATCAGCTGGGCCAGTTCGTCGGCCTGCGCTTCGGCGTCGTCACCGGACACCGTGAGGGTGAGCTCATCGCCGGCGTTCACGCCCATCGCGAGCAGCATGAGCACGCTCGCGGCGTTCGCCTTCTTGCCGGTCGCCGTCTCCAGGGTGACGGCATGGCCGCTGTCGGCTGCCGCCTTGGCGATCGTGGCGGCCGGCCGGGCGTGCAGCCCGACGGCCGAGCCGAAGGTGACGCTGCGCTGAACTTCGGTCATTTGTGGTGCCTCCCTGGAGTTGTGACCATGCTACGGGGCGACCTTCGCTGCCGCCGGTTGCCCGGCCAGTACGACGTCCGGCCCCGCCGCCTCGACCTCGGTGATGAGGTCTCGGTTGACTGCCGCATCCGTGATGATCGTGTCGATGGCGGCCAGCGGGGCGATCCGTCCGAACTCTTCGCGCCCGAACTTGCTGTGGTCGGCCAGCACGATGCTGCGCCTGGCCGCCTTGATCATGGCCGACTTGACTGCGGCTTCGGCGATGTTGTGCGTGGTCAGGCCGCGCTCCGGCGTGATGCCGTTGACGCTGAGGAAGGCGACGTCGACGCTGACCATGCTCACCATCTGGTGCGTCCAGGTGCCGACGGCCGCCCGAGACGACGACCGCACGGTGCCGCCGAGCACGTGCAGT
Source organism: Homoserinimonas sp. A520 (assembly GCF_054489245.1). Classification (NCBI taxonomy): domain Bacteria; kingdom Bacillati; phylum Actinomycetota; class Actinomycetes; order Micrococcales; family Microbacteriaceae; genus Homoserinimonas; species Homoserinimonas sp. A520. The sequence goes on from NZ_JBTMWX010000002.1 coordinate 39,437, forward strand.
TCGATGTTCTCCCGGTCGGCGAGTGCGATGGCGACGGCGATGGAGTGGGTGACGACGGTGAGCTGGCGGTCGAGGGGGAGGAGCTCGGCGAGCTTGATGGTGGTGGTTCCGGCGTCGATGATGATGGAGCCGCCGTCCGGCAGCTCTTCCAGTGCGGCAGTGGCGATGGCCATCTTCTCGTCAGCCAGGATCTCGTTGCGGTCGCTCACCGCCCGCGCGATGGTGATGCGCTCCACCGGGATGGCGCCGCCGTGTGCACGACGAACCAGCCCGCGGCGTTCGAGTGAGGTCAGGTCGCGGCGGATGGTCTCTGGAGTGACTTCGAGCAGTTCAGCCAGCTCGCGAACATCCACTCTCCCGTTGCTTCGTGCCTGTTCGAGGATGGCCTGGTGCCGCTCGGGTGCGTACATTCTGACTCCGCTGTCGGGGTGGTTGCTAGCTCTGATTGTGGCGGACCACGGTCAAACCATCATAAACAAATGTCTGCTTGATTAGTTTTATCTCCGAATTTGTTTGTTTGTCAACGAGTTTCAGGTTATTGTCATGGGCAAAGCTCCATGGTCGGATCATCGCTCATGGGCCGGATAAGGGAGTCACTCATGCGGGAACTGCACGGAATCGGAGTGGGACGCTCGGTCGCGTTCGGCCCCGTGTTGCGGATGCCCGACCCGCTGACCGAACCGACCGAAACACCGCGAACGGCGGATGCCGACACCGAGCGTTCCGCGGTCACCGCAGCCCTCGCATCCGTCGCCGCCGAACTGAACGAACGTGGCCGGCAAGCCGGGGGAGAAGCGCAGGGCGTGCTCGAAGCGCAGGCGATGATGGCGCAGGACCCGGGCCTCATCGACGATGTGAACGCCCGCATCGAGTCGGGAAGCACTGGAGAGCGAGCAGTCTTCGACGCGTTCGCCGGCTTCCAGGAGATGCTCACCGGCATGGGCGGCTACATGGCCGAGCGGGCAGCCGACCTCGGCGACGTCTCCCAGCGGATCATCGCCACCCTGCGCGGGGTTCCCGCACCCGGCGTCCCCACCTCCGACAAGCCGTTCGTGCTGGTGGCGCACGATCTCGCCCCCGCCGACACCGCCCTGCTCGACCTCGCCAAGGTCGTGGCCCTCGTCACCCGCGACGGCGGCCCCACCTCGCACACGGCGATCCTGGCGAGGGCAAAGGCGATCACCGCCGTCGTCGGAGTGGCGGATGCCGACGAGCTCACCGACGGCATGGAGGTGCTGGTCGATGCTGCGTCCGGGATCGTCACTGTGTCGCCCAGCCGCGAACAGATCGTGGCGGCCGAGACCCGTACCGCCGAGCTTCAGGCGATCAAGGCGGCACCGATCACCGACGGTGCGCTGGCCGACGGGGAGAAGATCCCGCTGCTTGCCAACCTCGGTTCGCCGAAGGACACCGCGACAGCCGTCGAGCTGGGGGCGGAGGGCGTCGGCCTGTTCCGCACCGAATTCCTCTTCCTCGACGCGAAGACCGCGCCCACTGTCGAGCAGCAACTGGCCGACTACACCGCAGTGCTGGATGCCTTCCCCGGCAAGAAGGTCGTGGTGCGCTGCCTCGATGCGGGCGCAGACAAGCCGCTCAGCTTCCTGAACGACGCCGACGAGGAGAACCCGGCGCTCGGCCTCCGTGGGCTCAGGGCACTACGGGCGAACGAGCAGATCCTGCGTGACCAGCTCACCGCCCTGGCCCAGGCGCAGGAGGCGACCCAGGCGGAACTCTGGGTGATGGCCCCGATGGTCGCCGACGTGGAGGAGACCGAGTACTTCGTCGCGCTGGCGAAAGAGCTGGGCATCCGCGTCGCCGGGGTGATGGCCGAGATCCCGTCGCTCGCCCTGATGGCCGACCAGGTGGCATCCGCCTCGGACTTCGTCAGCATCGGCACCAACGACCTCACCCAGTACACGATGGCGGCCGACCGGATGCTCGGCACGGTGGCCTCGTACCAGGACCCGTGGCATCCGGCCGTCCTTCGACTGGTCAAGATGCTGGGGGACGCCGGCAAGGCATCCGGAACCCCCGTCGGCGTCTGCGGTGAAGCGGCCGCGGACCCGCTGCTGGCCGTCGTGCTCGTCGGGCTCGGCGCGACCTCCCTCTCGATGACCCCGGCCGCGCTCGCCGACGTCCGGGCCGAACTCTCCCGGTACACCCGGGTCGAGGCTGAGGCGCTCGCCGCAGCAGTACTCACCGCACCGACCGCGGCGGCAGCACGGGCCACCGCGGCGACGTCCCCCTGATCGCACCACCCATCCATCAAAATCCCGAAGAAAAGGAAACCGTCATGACAACGGAGTCACAGCCCCGCACCCGCGGTGGCGCACGTGTTGGTGTGCAGAGATTCGGCACCTTCCTCAGCGGCATGATCATGCCGAACATCGCCGCGTTCATCGCCTGGGGCCTCATCACGGCGTTGTTCATCCCGACCGGGTGGACGCCGAACGAGACCCTGGCGAGCCTCGTCGGCCCGATGATCACCTACCTGTTGCCGCTGCTCATCGCGAACACGGCGGGGCGGATGATCTACGACACCAGAGGAGGCGTCGTCGCCACCATCGCCACCATGGGCGTCATCGTGGGAACCGAGATTCCGATGTTCCTCGGGGCCATGATCATGGGACCGCTCGCGGCGTGGCTGATGAAGCAGACCGACAAGCTGTGGACGGGCAAGATCAAGCCCGGCTTCGAGATGCTGGTCGACAACTTCTCCGCCGGCATCCTGGGCGCGATCCTCGCCGTACTCGGCTTCTTCGGCTTCGGGCCGGTCATCCAGGGGCTGAGCAACGCCCTGGAAGCGGCAGTCGACTGGCTGGTGTCGCTGTCGCTCCTGCCGCTGCTGTCGATCTTCGTCGAGCCGGGCAAGATCCTGTTCCTCAACAACGCGATCAACCACGGCGTCTTCACCCCGATCGGAACACAGCAGGCCACCGAGACCGGCAAGTCGATCCTGTTCCTGGTCGAGGCGAACCCCGGTCCGGGTCTTGGTCTGCTCCTCGCGTTCGCTTTCTTCGGAATCGGGATGGCCAGGGCAAGCGCGCCAGGTGCGATCATCATCCAGTTCCTGGGCGGTATCCACGAGATCTACTTCCCTTACGTGCTGATGAAGCCGATCCTGGTGCTGTCCGTCATCGCCGGTGGCATGACCGGTGTCGCGACCAACGCCCTGTTCCAGAGCGGCCTGCGAGCGCCCGCCTCGCCGGGGAGCATCTTCGCGGTGCTGATCCAGACGGCCAACGACAGTTTCCTGGGGGTCATCCTCTCGGTGATCCTGTCGGCTGCGGTGTCCTTCATCATTGCGGCGATCATTCTTCGGGCCAGTCGCAAGAAGGACCTCGCTGCCGGTGGCGGCGACCTGTCCGCGGCGGTCGCGCAGACCGAGGCGAACAAGGGCAAGAGCTCCGCGGTGCTCGGCAACCTTGCCGGGACCGCAACGGAGGCGAGGATCCAGAAAGTGGTCTTCGCCTGCGACGCCGGCATGGGTTCCAGCGCAATGGGAGCATCCGTCTTGCGCAACAAGTTGAAGAAGGCTGGAATTGAGGGAGTGGCGGTCATCAACCAATCGATCGCCAACCTGGACGAGAGCGCGGACCTGGTCATCACCCACCAGGACCTCACCGACCGGGCGAAGGGCCAGGCCGGCGGAGCAGTGCATGTGTCGGTCGACAACTTCATGAACAGTCCGAAGTACGACGAAGTGGTCGAACTGCTCAGGCAGCAAGGCAACTAGCGAACGAGGGAGTTCCCCATGGGACAAGTACTGCAGCTGAGCCAGATCCGCACCGAGGGCGAGGCCACGACCAAGCTGGAGGCCATGCGCGAAGCGCACGACATCCTGGTCGGGGCCGGGGCGGTCACCGCCGCCTACCTGCCCGCGATGCTGGAGCGCGAGGCATCGGTATCGACGTACATGGGGAACTTCCTCGCCATCCCGCACGGCACCAACGAGTCGAAGGAGGCCATCCTCAAATCGGCGCTCTCGTTCGTGCGGTACGGCCAGCCGATCGACTGGGACGGCAACCCGGTGCACTTCGTCGTCGGCATCGCCGGCGTCGAGAACCAGCACCTGGACATCCTGTCGAAGATCGCCATCGTGTTCTCCGATGAGGACGAGGTGGATGCCCTGTTGAAGGCGTCCAGCGGCGAGGAGATCCTCGACATCCTGGGCGAGGTCAACGCCTGATGAAGGCCGTCCACTTCGGCGCAGGCAACATCGGTCGCGGCTTCGTCGGCCTGCTGCTGCATGAGGCCGGCTACGAGGTGGTGTTCGCCGACGTCAACGCAGAGCTGATCGACGCGCTCGATGCCGCCGATTCTTATGTCGTACACGAGGTGGGGGAGGGGGCTCGCGACCACACCGTCACCGGCTTCCGCGCGATCAACTCTGCGACAAAAACGAAGGAGATCGTCGCCGAAATCGCGACGGCGGATGTCGTCACCACCGCTGTCGGGCCGAACATCCTTCGTTTTGTCGCGCCGCTGATTGCTGAGGCGCTGGCGAAAAGGGCGGATGCTGCGCCGCCGCTGGCCGTGATGGCCTGCGAGAACGCGATCAACGCCACCGACCTGCTGCGCGACGAGGTCTCGAAGGTCGACCCTTTCGTGTTGGGCCGGGCCGTCTTCGCCAACACCGCCGTCGATCGCATCGTTCCGGCGCAAACCGGGGCTGGGCTCGACGTCACCGTCGAGACGTATTACGAGTGGGCGATCGACCGCGCGCCGTTCCGCGGCAACGAGCCGGCCATCCCCGGAGCGACCTACGTCGACGACCTCGAGCCGTACATCGAACGGAAGCTGTTCACGGTGAACACCGGGCACGCCACGATCGCCTATTTCGGGTTCCTGGCCGGCGCATCCGCCATCTCCGATGCCCTCGCGAACTCGTCGGTCGCGGATGCCGTCCGCTCGGTTCTCGACGAGACGAAGACCCTGCTGGTGGCCAAGCACGGCTTGGACGCGGATGCCCAGCAGCAGTACATCGAGAAGATCCTGGTGCGGTTCGCCAACCCGCACCTGCCCGACACGGTCGACCGGGTCGGTCGCCAGCCGCTCCGCAAGCTGGGACGCAACGAGCGGTTCGTCGGTCCGGCGGCCGAGCTGGCCGAGCGTGGCGTCACACCGACCGCGCTGCTCGCCGCGATCGGCGCCGCCCTGCAGTTCGACGTGCCCGAGGACGAACAGAGCGTCGAGCTCAAGCAGCTGCTCGCCGGCACGACCTCGGAGGAGTTCATCATGCAGGTGTGCGGCATCGAGGCCGGGCATCCGCTCTTCGACCCGCTGCTGGCGACGGTGGCCGCCGCCCGCGCCGCCTGACCCGACCGCTCCGACCCGGCACGATGACGGTGTTTGTCGACGATGACGGTGGTTCGAGCATCCGCATCGTCGACAAACACCGTCATCGTTGACGCCGCAGCGAGAGCGGCTACGCCTTCCCGCGGATGATCGCCTGCTTCACTTCGGCAATCGCCTGGGTGATCTGGATGCCACGGGGGCACGCCTCGGTGCAGTTGAAGGTGGTGCGGCAGCGCCATACGCCTTCCTTGTCGTTGAGGATGTCGAGGCGGGTCTCCGCCCCCTCATCGCGCGAGTCGAAGATGAAGCGGTGCGCGTTGACGATGGCGGCCGGGCCGAAGTACTGGCCGTCCGTCCAGAACACCGGGCAGCTGGAGGTGCACGCTGCGCACAGGATGCACTTGGTGGTGTCGTCGAAGCGGGCGCGCTCGGCCACCGACTGGGTGCGCTCCTTGCCCTTCTCCACCTTCGAGTTCGCGATCAGGAAGGGCTGAACCTCCTTGAACGAGTCGAAGAACGGCTCCATGTCGACGATGAGATCCTTCTCCAGCGGCAGGCCTTTGAGCGCCTCGATGTAGATCGGCTTGGAGATGTCGAGGTCCTTGATCAGCGTCTTGCAGGCCAGCCGGTTGCGGCCGTTGATGCGCATCGCATCCGACCCGCAGATCCCGTGGGCGCACGAGCGACGGAACGTGAGCGAGCCATCCTGTTCCCACTTGATCTTGTGCAGCGCGTCGAGCACGCGATCGCTCGCGTACATCTGCACGTCGAAGTCCTGCCAGCGCGGTTCCGCATCCACTTCAGGGTCGAATCGGCGGATGATCAGGGTCACCGTGAACGACTGGATCGGCGCCTCGGGTGCCGGGGCTGCTTCGAGGGTTGCCGTGGACATCTAGTACTTCCTTTCCATGGGCTGGTAGCGGGTGATGGTCACCGGTTTCCAGTCCAGCCGAATGTGGTCTGCCGCGGTGGACGAGTGCGGGTCGCCTGCCAGGTAGGCCATGGTGTGCTTCATGTACGTCTCGTCGTCGCGGTCCGGGTAGTCGTCGCGCTGGTGCCCGCCGCGGCTCTCCTTGCGGTTCAGTGCGGAGTAGACGACGACTTCGGCCAGGTCGAGCAGGAAGCCGAGCTCGATCGCCTCGAGCAGGTCGGTGTTGAACCGCTTGCCCTTGTCCTGCACGGCGATCTGCGTGTACCGGGTGCGAAGGTCGCGGATGACTTCGGTCACCTCGGTGAGGGTCTCCTCCGTGCGGAACACCTGGGCGTTGCGGTCCATGTAGTCCTGCAGTTCCTTGCGGATGGCTGCAATGCTCTCGGTTCCGGTGGAGTCGCGCAGCATGGAGATGAGGCTGCGGATCTCGGCGGTGGGGTCCTCAGGAAGCGGCGCGAAGTCGGCATCCTTCACGTACGCGACCGCGTTGTTGCCCGCGCGCTTGCCGAACACGTTGATGTCGAGCAGCGAGTTGGTTCCGAGACGGTTGGACCCGTGCACCGAGACGCAGGCGCACTCGCCGGCGGCGTACAGGCCGGGGACAACGGTGGTGTTGTCGCTCAGCACTTCGGCGTTCACGGTGGTCGGAATGCCGCCCATCGCGTAGTGCGCGGTCGGCATGACCGGCACCGGTTCGACGACCGGGTCGACACCGAGATAGGTGCGGGCGAACTCGGTGATGTCGGGCAGCTTGGTCTCGAGCACTTCGGCTCCGAGGTGGGTGCAGTCCAGGAACACGTAGTCCTTGTGCGGTCCGCCTCCGCGACCCTCGGCGACCTCTTTCACCATGCAGCGCGAGACGATGTCACGCGGGGCGAGGTCCTTGATGGTTGGCGCGTAGCGCTCCATGAAGCGCTCACCGTTGGCGTTGCGCAGGATGGCTCCTTCACCGCGGGCGCCCTCGGTGAGCAGGATGCCGAGCCCGGCCAGGCCGGTCGGGTGGAACTGGAAGAACTCCATGTCTTCCAGCGGCAGGCCCTTGCGCCAGATGATGCCGACGCCGTCACCGGTGAGGGTGTGGGCGTTGGATGTCGTCTTGAAGATCTTGCCGAAACCACCGGTCGCGAAGATGACAGCCTTACCGCGGAAGACGTGCAGGTCGCCGGTGGCGAGTTCGTAGGCGACCACTCCGGCGGGCTTCCGCACGCCATCGACCTCGGACATGATCAGGTCGAGCACGTAGAACTCGTTGAAGAAGTTGATGCCGTGCTTGACGCAGTTCTGGTACAGGGTCTGCAGGATCATGTGACCGGTGCGGTCGGCCGCGTAGCAGGAGCGACGAACGGCACTCTTGCCGTGGTCGCGGGTGTGACCGCCGAAGCGGCGCTGGTCGATCTTGCCTTCGGGCGTGCGGTTGAACGGCAGGCCCATGTTCTCGAGGTCGATGACCGCGTCGATGGCTTCCCTCGCCAGGATCTCGGCGGCATCCTGGTCGACCAGGTAGTCGCCGCCCTTGACGGTGTCGAAGGTGTGCCACTCCCAGTTGTCTTCCTCGACGTTGGCCAGGGCCGCAGCCATGCCGCCCTGCGCCGCGCCGGTGTGCGAGCGGGTCGGGTAGAGCTTGGAGATGACCGCGGTGCTGACGTGCGGGCCGGCTTCGATGGCCGCACGCATGCCGGCGCCTCCGGCTCCGACGATCACCACATCGTGCTGGTGATAGTGGACTCCGTCAACGATCGTCGCCTCGGTTTCGGCCGGAACAGCATCCGCGAACAGGGAGCCGCTCAATTGATGTCCCCACAGAAGCTCGGCAGCAAGTGTGTCGCTTCGGTGACAGGGCAGGCTTCAAAGGTGTAGATCACGAGGGTTCCCAAAACGAGTAGTACGACGGTGGATGCGATGAGCGCACCCTTGAGCACGCGGTGCAGTAACGGGCCACGCGCGTAGTCGTTGATGAGTGTGCGCATGCCGTTGGCACCGTGGATGAGGGCGAGCCAGAGCAGCAGGGTGTCCCAGACGATCCAGAACGGGTCGGCCCACTTGCCGGCGACGAACGCGAAGTCGATCGCGCTGACGCCTTCACCGGCGACCAGGTTGACGAACAGGTGGCCGAAGATCAGCACGACCAGCACGACGCCGCTGGCGCGCATGTAGATCCAGCCCCACTTCTCCCAGTTGACGCCGCGACCGCGACCGCCACGATCCCGCGGAAATTCGATTGCACTCATGACTAACCCCCGAACACGTGCATGAGGTGGCGCGGCACGAACGCGGCCAGCAGGACGATCCAGAGCACGATGACGCTCCAGAACAACGGCTTGTGCAGCTTGGTGCCGAGGCTCCAGAAGTCGATCAGGATGATGCGCAGGCCATTGAGCGCGTGGAATCCGATGGCGGCGACCAGCGCGATCTCACCGAGGCCCATGATCGGGGTCTGATAGGTGCCGATGACCGCGTTGTAGGCATCCGGGCTCACCCGGAGCAGCGCGGTGTCGAGGATGTGCACCAGGAGGAAGAAGAAGATGGCCACACCGGTGATGCGGTGAAGCACCCAGGACCACATTCCTTCGCGACCCCGGTACAGGGTCCCTGCCGGTGCTTTCAGTCTTGCACGCGGTCTTTTGCCATCTGGTCGGGCTTCGGCCAGGGCTCCCGCCGTAGTATCTGGCACGAGCAACCCTCCTTGCGGATGAATCAGCCCCTGCACGCGGGGCGAGCGAATGTACTTGTCTGGAACCCTCCCAGTCTATTCCCGGTTTCGCCGCTGTTTCCCCACCGCCCTCGCCTTGCGGGTTTCTCCAGCCACGCCCATAGTTCCCGTTCCGGAGGATAGTGCCTGTTCCGCGGGGCACATTCCTCCGGAACGGGAACTATCCTGACGGTCGCTGGCGAATCGCTCGGGCAAGCTACCGTTGGGGGCATGGATGCACTCGATCGGTTCTACTCCGTCATTCCCGCGGGCGGCATCGGCTCCCGGCTCTGGCCGCTGTCCCGGGCGGATGCGCCCAAGTTCCTCCACGACCTGACCGGCACCGGCAAGACCCTCCTGCGCGGAACGTGGGAGCGGCTCGAACCGATCAGCGGTGCCGAGCGCATCATGGTCGTCACCGGTCGCGCCCACCGTGCGGCGGTGGAGGAGCAACTGCCCGGCCTGCTCGACCACAATGTCGTGCTCGAGAGCGAGCCGAAGGATTCGTCCGCGGCGATCGGACTGGCCGCGGCCATCCTGAACCATCGTGAACCGGGCGTGATCATCGGCTCCTTCGCTGCCGACCATGTGATCACGGATGTTCGTGGTTTCCGCCGCGCGATCGTGGAGGCGGTTGCTGCCGCCGATGCCGGCTACATCGCGACGATCGGTATCACCCCGACGGAGCCTGCGATCGGTTTCGGGTACATCCACTGCGGCGATCGGCTGACCATCGATGGCGCGCCATCCGCTTTCGCTGTCGACACTTTCGTTGAGAAGCCGGACTTCGAGGTGGCCGAGCGGTACCTGGCCGAGGGCGACTACCTGTGGAACGGCGGCATGTTCATTTCCCGGGCGGATGTTCTGCTCACCCAGTTGGGGGAGTCGCGCCCCGAACTGCTGGAGGGCCTGGACGAGCTGGCCCGCGACTGGGACACTCCGCGCCGCGGGGCGACCGTCGACCGGGTGTGGCCGAAGCTGGAGAAGATCGCCATCGACTACACGGTCGCCGAGCCCGCCGCGAAAGCCGGCCGCCTCGCGGTCATCCCCGGGGACTTCGACTGGGACGATGTCGGGGATTTCGCCTCCATCGGCAAGCTGCATTCGGGCGGTCGGTCGTCGAACCTGGCGATCCTGGGCGACAACGCCCGCGTGCTGGCGGATGCGTCGAGCGGCGTGGTGGTGAGCCAGAGCGGGCGGTTGATCTCGCTGATCGGCGTCACCGACATCGTCGTGGTGGATACACCGGATGCCCTGCTGGTGACGACGACAGCCAACGCCCAGCGGGTGAAGGCCGTCGTCGACGCGCTCAAGTTCTCCGGCCGCGGCGACGTTCTGTAGTGGCGATGACCTCCCGCATCCCGCTCATCATCGACACCGACACCGCCCAGGACGACTGTGTCGCCCTGCTGGTCGGCCTCCTCGACCCGCTTGCCGACCTGCGGGCGATCACCATGGTCGCCGGCAATGTCGGCTTCGACCGGCAGTTGAAGAACGCCTACCTCACCCTGAACGCGGCGGGCCGCCTCGGCGATGTGCCGATCCACCTGGGCTGCCGACGCCCGCTGGTGCGTGAGTGGGTGTCCGCCGAGAACGTGCACGGCGATGGTGCCGGCGGCCTGGAGATGGACTTCGATGGTCTGCTCCCCGAACAGCAGCACGGGGTGGATGCCCTCATCGAGCTGGCAGCGGAGTCGCCGGGCGAGCTGACAATCGTCTGCATCGGCCCGCTCACCAACATTGCCATGGCGACCGTCAAGGACCCGGAGTTCGTCAGCAACGTGAAGGCCCTCTACATCATGGGCGGCTCGAACAACGGGCGGGGCAATATCACCGCCGCTGCTGAGTACAACTTCTATGTCGACCCGGAGGCTGCCGAGACGGTGTTCAAGGCGGGGTTCGACGTGACGGTGGTCCCGTGGGACCGCCTGACCCTGCGCGACGCCGTCTTCTCCCAGGAGCAGCTGGACGAGGTCGGGCGGATCGGCACCGGGCTCTCCGACTTCTTCGTGCGGGTCGTCGGATCGACGCTCGCGTTCGACGAGAGCGTGGGGATCGCCGGGTCCACGCATCCGGACTCCCTGACGGCCGCCGTGCTGCTGCATCCGGAACTGGTCACCGGTGACGCCCAGTACGCGGTGGCGATCGAAACCGCATCTGAGCTGACCCGCGGCTACTCTGCGATGTCGTGGGGTGTTCACGGGCTGCCGGCGAATGCCAGGGTGATCGAGTCCATCGACTCGGACGCCTTTTTCCGGTATGTGATTTCGCTGCTGGAGGGACAGGTCGTTCCGCAGCGCCGATTCCACTGAATCGACCTGCTCAAATGAGCGCATCCCAGCTTGGTAACGTCTCGGTTACCGTCACCGGATTCGCTCAGCCCGTCGGTAACAATAGGTAATCTGATTCACATCCGCCCTGGTATGGCCGGGGCTTGCATCTGGAGGAAATCTAGTGAACGTAATCACTCGCAAGCGCGGGCTTGCCGGGATGGCCGTCATCGGCGCCGCCGGTATGCTCCTGGCTGGTTGTGCAGCCGCCCCTGACGACACCGAAGCCCCGGTCGACGAAGTCGACTACCTGGCTTGCGCCGTTTCCGACGAGGGCAGCTGGAACGACAAGAGCTTCAACGAGGCAGCCTATGAAGGTCTGCTCAAGGCGGAGTCCGAGCTGGGCGTGCAGGTCAGCGACGCTGAGTCCCACTCGATCGAAGACTTCGAGCCGAACCTCGCCGCCATGGTCGCTGAAGGCTGTGACGTCACCTTCGCGGTCGGCTTCAACCTGGTCGGCCCGGTCAACGCAGCAGCCGCAGCCAACCCCGAAATGAACTTCGTCACCATTGACGGATGGTCGGAAGGCAACGCCAACCTCAAGCCGATCGAGTACGCGACGCAGGAGTCCAGCTACCTCGCCGGCTACCTCGCAGCCGCCTACAGCACCTCGAAGGTCGTCGGCACCTACGGCGGAATGAACATCCCCGGTGTCACCCCGTTCATGGACGGCTTCTACTACGGCGCCAAGGCGTACGAGGCTGAGACCGGCACCCCGGTGACCGTGCTCGGCTGGGACCCGGCCACTCCGGACGTCGGTGACTTCGTCGGCAACTTCGAAGACACCGGTGTCGCGAAGAGCATCAGCGCAGGCCAGATCGAGAAGGGTGCAGACGTGATCTTCCCGGTCGCCGGCAGCCTCTTCAGCGCCACCTCCGAGGCGATCAACGAGTCCGGCAAGGACATCGTCTTCATCGGTGTCGACAAGGACATCGCGCTGACCAGCCCGGAGTACGCAGACCAGGTCCTGACCTCGGTTGAGAAGAAGATGACGGATGCCGTCTTCGACGTCATCAACGAAGCGATCGAGACCGGCGAGTTCAACGGTGAGGCCTACCTCGGCACGCTGGAGAACAACGGAACCGGCCTGTCCGAGTTCTACGACTTCGACAGCAAGATCGGCGCTGAGGTCAAGACCAAGCTCGATGAGCTGAAGACCGGCATCATCGATGGCAGCATCGACCCGATGGCGTAACCAGAAGCACTAGCTGGACCTGAGTCGCCGGGGCGGAATCCCGCCCCGGCGGCTTGTTTCATTCAATGACGAACTGCTGGCAGAATCGGGGCACCATGAAACTCGAATTGCGTGGCATCACCAAACGCTTCGGCGCCTTGGTGGCCAACGATCAAATAGACCTCACCATCGAACCCGGAGAAATCCACTGTCTCCTCGGTGAAAACGGAGCCGGCAAGTCAACGCTGATGAACGTGCTCTACGGCCTCTACCACGCAGAAGAGGGCGAAATCCTGGTGGACGACGAGCCCGTCGTCTTCCACGGTCCTGGCGACGCCATGGCCGCCGGTATCGGCATGGTGCACCAGCACTTCATGCTGATCCCCGTCTTCACGGTTGCCGAGAATGTCATGCTCGGGCACGAGCCCACCAAGGGCGCCGGTGTGCTCGACCTGGCAGCGGCGCGTGACCTGGTCGGCAAGATCTCGGCACGCTTCGGATTCGACATCGACCCGGATGCCCTGATTGAAGACCTGCCCGTCGGTGCCCAGCAGCGGGTTGAGATCATCAAGTCGCTGGCCCGTGACGCGAAGGTGCTCGTGCTGGATGAGCCGACCGCCGTGCTGACGCCGCAGGAGACCGACGAGCTCATGGTCATCATGCGCCAGCTCGCCGACGCCGGCACGTCCATCGTCTTCATCACCCACAAGCTGCGCGAGGTGCGCGAGGTTGCGGACCGCATCACGGTCATCCGCCTCGGCAAGGTGGTCGGCACGGCTGACCCGAGCGCATCGACCACCGAACTCGCATCCCTCATGGTCGGTCGCGAGGTCGACCTGACGGTCGACAAGGACGCACCGAAGCTCGGCGCTGAGTCGTTCGTCGTCAAGAACCTGACCATCGTCGACAAGAAGGGCACACCCCTTCTCGATGACATCTCCTTCTCGATCCGGGCGGGAGAAGTGCTGGCCATCGCCGGTGTGCAGGGCAACGGCCAGACGGAATTGACCGAGGCCATCCTGGGACTGCGCCACGGCGTCAAAGGCTCGGTGATGCTCGACGGAGAAGAGCTGCTCGGTGACTCGGTGCGCAGCATCCTCGACGCCGGTGTCGGCTTCGTTCCGGAAGACCGCCAGAAAGACGGCCTCGTCGGAGAATTCACGGTCTCCGAGAACCTCATGCTCGACCGCAGCCACGGGGAGCCGTTCGCCAGGTACGCGAACCTGCGTCTCGGGTTCCGCGAAGATTTCGCAGGCAAGGCGATTGACGAATTCGACATCCGCACTCAAGGTTCTGACACCCTGGCCGGCCGCCTGTCAGGCGGAAACCAGCAGAAGGTCGTGCTGGCGCGGGAGCTCTCCCGGGAGCTGCGGTTGCTCGTCGCCTCGCAACCGACCCGTGGTTTGGATGTCGGGTCGATCGAGTTCGTCCACGAACGGATTATCAAGACTCGAGACTCCGGACTCCCGGTGCTCATCGTCTCCACCGAGCTCGACGAAGTCGTCGGCCTCGCTGACCGGATCGCTGTCATGTACCGCGGTCGCATAATCGGCATCGTCGGGGCTGACACGCCTCGGGCGAAGCTCGGCGAAATGATGGCGGGGATCGCAGCATGACCGAACAACTCATTCCCCCGGTCGCCGAAGAGGAACCGGCCAAGATCGCCCAGAAGTCGACCATGAACCAGGTGCTCCGCGAGATCATGGGCGGCGGAATCGTTCGCACCCTGCTCGCGATCCTGTGCGGCTTCATCGTCGGCGCGATCCTGATCGCCGCCACCAGCGAGGATGTCTCGCGGGTATCCGGATACTTTTTCTCGCGCCCGATGGACACCTTCTCCGCCGCCTGGGGTGCGATCACCGACGGCTACGGCGCGCTGTTCCGCGGTTCGATCTACAACGCCAACGCGAACAACTTCGCCACCGCGATCCGGCCGCTCACCGAGACGCTCCGCCTCGGGGCGCCGTTGATCGCATCCGGACTGGGCATCGCGCTGAGCTTCCGCGTCGGACTGTTCAACATCGGTGGCCAGGGACAACTCCTGATGGGTGTCGTGTTCGCGGGCTTCGTGAGCTTCGCCTGGCCGATGCCGCCCGTGCTGCACCTCGTGGTGGCGATCGTCTTCGGAATCCTCGGCGCAGCACTCTGGGGCAGTATCGTCGGCCTCCTGAAGGCGACCTCCGGCGCGCACGAGGTCATCGTGACCATCATGCTCAACTACGTCGCGGTCAACCTGGTGACCTGGCTCATGCGGTCCGGCATTCTCCATGACCCGGCCGCCGCGGGCAACCCGCAGTCGATCGCACCACTGGAGACGGCGCAACTGCCCCGCCTGCTCGGCGACGGCTTCGCCCTGCACGCCGGATTCCTGCTCGTCGTCGCCGCAACCATCCTTTATTGGTGGCTCATGGAGCGATCGACGATCGGCTTCCGGTTCCGCGCGGTCGGCATGAACCCGAATGCCGCGAAGACCGCCGGCATGAACGTGCCGAGGATCTACATCATCGCCATGGCATCCAGCGCCGCATTCGTCGGTGTCGCCGGAGTCAACCAGGTACTGGGACGGGCGAGCGGGGTCACCCCCAGCATCGACGCCGGTATCGGGTTCGATGGCATCACGGTCGCGCTCCTGGGAGCCGGCGGCGCTGTCGGCATCTTCTTCGCCGGGCTGCTGTTCGGCGCCATGAAAGCGGGCAGCCCGTCGATGCAGATCGCGGATGTCTCCCCAGAGGTTCTCCTCGTCGTGCAGGGTGTCATCGTGCTCTTCATCGCGGCGCCGCCACTGGTGAAGGCGATCTTCCGATTGCCGAAACCGGTGCACGACGGCCCCCTCAGTCAAGGCTGGCGGCGTCTCACGAGCAAGGACCGCATCACTGCCTACGCAAGCAAAGAAGAGGCAAGCAAATGACGACAGCGACTGCACCCGCCCCGGCCGCCGCCTCCACCGAGACAATGCTGCTGGCGCCCCGCAGCTGGAAGGCCCCGATCTCACTCGCGGTCTTCGCCGTACTCGCTCTCGTCGCATTCGGATTCGCTGGCGAATCACAACAGGTGACGTTCACCTGGACGGCCAGTGGTGACGACGTCGTCATCCCCAACTGGGTCGAGGATGCCAAGCGCATCGGCATCGTGCTCGGTCTCGTCATGCTGGTCATGAGCGGCCTCTCCGCGTGGTGGACCTGGAATCGCCGGACGACGCCGATCTGGTTCATCATCGTGTTCGGTGTCTTCTTCATCACGACTCTGCTCGCGTCAGTGGGTGCTGGTGGGCGAGTCCCGGTCATCTACCTGGCGACCGGAGCGCTCGCGCTGGCCGTGCCCGTCGTGCTCGGAGCCCTCGCCGGGGTCATGGGCGAACGGGTCGGGGTCGTCAATATCGCGATCGAGGGCCAGCTGCTGATGGGAGCCTTCGCGGCGGCCGTCATCGGAACGGTGACCGGCAGCCTGCTGCTCGGTATCGCATCCGCCATGATCGCCGGAGCGCTGGTCGCCATGGTCCTGGCCTCGTTCTCCATCAAGTACCTGGTCGACCAGATCATCGTCGGTGTCGTGCTGAACGTGCTGGTCGCCGGCATCACCAGCTTTTTCTACTCGGCGGTGCTTGCCGGCAACGCGCGGGAGACGAACTTCCCGGGCACGCTTCCGTTCATCCCGATCCCCGGACTATCGGACATCCCGCTGATCGGGCCGATCTTCCTCGACCACCGCATCACCACGTACCTGATGTTCATCCTGGTGCCGGTGATCGGGTTCCTGATGTACAAGACGCGGTGGGGCCTTCGCCTGCGGGCCGTCGGTGAGCATCCGCTGGCCGCGGACACCGTGGGCATCAACGTGAACCGCACCCGGTTCTGGGTGATGACGCTCGGCGGCCTGGTCGCCGGGCTCGGCGGCGCCGCGCTCAGCATCGGGTCGGTCGGACCGTTCATCCGCGACATGAGCGCCGGGCAGGGGTACATCGCCCTCGCCTGCGTCATCCTCGGCCGCTGGAACCCCTGGTACGCCTCCGCCGCAGCGTTGCTGTTCGGGTTCTCCCGGATCTTCCAGATCTGGGCCGGGCAGTCCGGCTCCGGCATCCCGTCGGACTTCATCGCCATGATCCCGTACGTGGTCACCTTGATCGCCGTCGCCGGCTTCGTCGGCAAGTCGATCGGCCCGGCCGCCGTCGGCAAGCCCTACGTGAAGTCATGACCATCGACTGGGATGGCCTCCGGGAGGTCGCGAACGCTGCGATGCGGAAGGCTTACGTGCCGTACTCGAACTTCCCGGTGGGGGCAGCGGCCATTGTGGACGACGGTCGCATCGTGAGCGGATGCAACGTGGAGAACGCCTCATACGGTGTCGGCCTGTGCGCGGAGTGCTCGCTCACCTCCGATCTGTTCATGAGCGGTGGCGGCAAGCTGGTCGCGTTCACCTGCGTCGACGGCAACGGGAACGTGCTCATGCCGTGCGGTCGGTGCCGGCAGCTGCTCTACGAGCACTCAGCTTCGGGAATGCTGCTCGAGACGGTGTCCGGCATCCGCACCATCGACCAGGTGCTGCCGGATGCGTTCGGTCCCCGCCAGCTGGACGACTACGCCACCAGCTGACCCTCCCCGGCACCCACCGCAATTGAGGGCTCTTATGTGCCATCCGCAGTGAATGAGGGAGTTTTTCACGCGGATGAGCGTGTTTCTCCTCCCTGAACGCTGCACCGAATCTGACAGGCTGGAATCATGAGCACTATCGAACCGTTCGACGTCGTCGACCTCATCCACGTCAAGCGCGATCGCGCTGCCCTCTCCACGGAGCAGGTCAACTGGCTGGTGGATGCCTACACCCGCGGCTATGTCGGCGACGAGCAGATGGCCGCGATGGCGATGGCGATCTTCATCAACGGGATGGAGCGCCGGGAGATCCGCGACCTCACGCTGGCGATGATCGCCAGCGGGGAGACGATGAACTTCGACTCCCTGTCAAAGCCGACCACCGACAAGCACTCGACCGGCGGTGTCGGCGACAAGATCACCCTCCCGCTCGCGCCGCTCGTCGCATCCTTCGGCGTCGCTGTTCCGCAACTGTCCGGACGCGGCCTCGGCCACACCGGCGGCACGCTCGACAAGCTGGAGAGCATCCCCGGCTGGCGCGCCGACCTCAGCAACGAGGAGTTCTTCGCCCAGCTGGAGAGTGTCGGCTCGGTCATCTGCGCCGCCGGCGCCGGCCTCGCCCCGGCCGACAAGAAGCTGTATGCGCTGCGCGACATCACCGGAACGGTGAACTCGATTCCGCTGATCGCCTCGTCGATCATGAGCAAGAAGATCGCTGAGGGCACCGCCTCCCTGGTGCTCGACGTGAAGTTCGGCTCTGGCGCGTTCCTGCAGGACCCGGCGCTGAGCCGCGAGCTGGCCGAGACCATGGTGGCGCTGGGCAAGGATGCCGGGGTCGCCACGATCGCGCTGCTCACCAACATGCACGTGCCGCTGGGTAACGCGATCGGCAACGCCAACGAGGTGCGGGAGTCGGTCGAGGTGCTGGCCGGTGGCGGACCGGCGGATGTCGTGGAACTCACCGTCGCCCTCGCGCGCGAGATGCTCGCCCTGGCTGGCCAGCCCGAAGCCGACGTCGAGGCCGCGCTGAAGGATGGCCGGGCGATGGACACCTGGAACGCGATGATCCGCGCGCAGGGCGGCGACCCGACGGCCGAGCTGCCGATTGCCCGCGAGACGCATGTGGTCACGGCCTCCCGCTCAGGTGTGCTCGTCGCCCAGGAGGCGCTGCCGTTCGGGATCGCCGCCTGGCGCCTGGGAGCGGGCCGCGCCCGCAAGCAGGACCCGGTGCAGCACGCCGCCGGCATCGACCTGCACGCCAAGCCGGGCGACACCGTGACCGAGGGGCAGCCCCTGTTCACCCTGTCGGCGGATGAGCCGGCCCGCTTCGAGCGTGCCCTGGAGGCACTCGAGGGTGCGTACCGCATCGGCGACGCCGGTGACCCGATCGAGGACGGCGGCCCGCTGATCGCCGGCCGCGTCGACTAGCCCTACTCGTCCTTCGGGGCTCACCGCAGCATCCGCCCCTGCTGCCGCAACCACGAGCCTGTTTGTTGACCACGAGCCGTCTCGAGGGCTGTCGCCGTCAACGAACGGGCTCTTGGTTGGCTGCGACGCGGAGCTGGAGCGTTATCACAGGGGCGCCGGAGCATCCGAACCGGTAGATTTGAGGCATGAACACTGCCCCCGAGGTCTTCCTGCTCCAGGGCGGTGGCGTGAACATCAGCGCCCTGCCTAAAGTGTCCCTGCACGATCACCTCGACGGCGGGCTGCGACCGCAGACCATCATCGAGCTGGCGGATGAGGTCGGTCTCGACCTCCCGGCGGCCGACCCGACCTCCCTGGCCGAGTGGTTCTCCACCAGCGCCGACTCCGGCTCGCTGGTCGAGTACCTGAAGACATTCGACGTCACCACCGGCGTCATGCAGACCACGGACGGGTTGGCGAGGGTTGCTCGCGAGTTCGTCGAAGACCTGCACGCGGACGGCGTGATCTACGGCGAGATCCGCTGGGCGCCCGAGCAGCACCTGACCCGCGGCCTGACCCTCGACCAGGCTGTCGAAGCGGTGCAGGAGGGCCTCGAAGCCGGTGTCGAAGAGGTGCAGCACGCCGGCGGTCGCATCCGCGTCGGCCAGTTGGTGAGCGCCATGCGCCACGCCGACCGCGGGCTGGAGATCGCCGAGCTTGCGGTGCGCCATCGCAACAACGGCGTCGTCGGGTTCGACATCGCAGGAGCGGAGGCCGGCTTCCCGGCCGGGCGGATGCGTGACGCTTTCGACTACCTGGCGACGCACTTCCTGCCGGTGACCGTGCATGCCGGCGAGGCGGACGGGATCGACAGCATCCGCGGCGCCCTTTTCGACGGCCGCGCCCTCAGGCTCGGCCATGGCGTTCGCATTGCCGAAGACGTCGAAATGGACGACGAGGACGGCGAGAACACCTACGTCACGCTCGGACCGGTCGCTGAGTGGGTGAAGGATCGCGGGATCGCTCTCGAGCTGAGCCCGTCGTCTAACCTGCAGACCAACGCCTGGGGCACCGAGCTTGCCGATCATCCGTTCGACCTGCTGTACCAGCTCGGGTTCCGCGTGACCGTGAATACGGACAACCGGCTGATGAGCAACACCTCGCTCAGCCGCGAACTGTCGCTGCTCAGCGACACTTTCGGCTACGACGTCAGCGACCTCGAGGTGTTCCAGTTGAACGCGGCCGAGGCGGCGTTCCTCCCCCTGGAGGACCGCGAGGAGCTGGCCGAAGCGATCAGCGCCGGATTCGAGCAGGCCTGAGGATGGTGCTGCCACCGCTCACCGAAGCCGGAGTCGTGCTGAACGCCGAAGCCGAGGACTGGCGCGCCGCCGTGCGCGTGGCCGGTCACGCCCTGGCCGCGATGGGCTCGGCGCGCGACGGCTACGCCGAGGAGATGATCCGGATGATCGACGAGCACGGTCCGTACGTGGTTATCGCCCCCGGGCTCGCCCTCGCACACGCGCGCCCCGGCCCGGACGTGCTCGCCGACGGGCTGGCCGTCGTGACGCTGAAGGATCCGGTGCCGTTCGGGCATCCGCACAATGACCCGGTTCGCGTGGTGCTGGGGCTCGCCATCCTGCGGGTCGAGACCCACCTGGCATCCGTCGCCGCCATCGCCAACATTTTCAACGATTCGGATGCTGTCAATGCCATCGCCGCGGCGACCACCGCCGACGAGGTGCTGGAGATCATGGGTGCCGGCCGGTGAAGATCGTCGCGATCTGCGGGGCCGGGATCGGCAGTTCGGCCATCCTGAAGGTCAACGCGGAGCGCGTGCTGCGACGGCTCGGGATCGACGCGGAGGTGGTTGCGGCAGACGTGGGCACGGTGGTCTCCGTTGCGGACGACGCCCAGGTCATCCTCACGTCGGCCGAGTTCGTGGAGGCGATCGGCAAGACCTATGCGGAAGTGATCGTCGTCGACAACTTCTTCGACACCGACGAGCTCCAGCGGAAACTGCACCGGGCGCTCGGCTGAACCTGCCTCCGCGTAATTCGCGGTCGCTGGCGAGTCTGTTGCCAGCCACGAGTCGGTTCATTCTGCGGGTACTCCGCTCCGGCAACCCACAACTCGGCCCGACTCGGCGACCCGAGCTGGTGCCCGAAACTGAAGGAGCCCCCGGTTCCAGGGCTGCTTTCCGCGTCAACCGGTCAGCGGCGCGCCGATCTCCTTCGTTTTCGGTGCACGCCACCCGCCGAACACGAGCGCGCCGCTGACCACGGCGAGTGCAGCCCCGGCCGTGCTGAACGCGAACATGAAATACGCGACCGCCACGCCGATCGCCACGACGACGCTTATGCCGACCAGCGCGAGTCCGCGGTACGGCAGCAGCACGCCGGCCATCGTTCCCGCCCAGACGGCGACGAACGCGGGAATGGCGAGGAACAGCCCGCCACTCAGGTCGACACCGGTGGCCCAGGCGAAGCTGGTGACGGCAACACCGAGCCCGCTGATGACCAGCCCGATCTTCGGTCCCGCCCGGCCGGGAGCCCACTTCTGGCCCAGCGCCGCCATCAGCGGCACGGCGGCCAGGTTGCCGCCGGCGGCCATGATCCCCATCGCCTGGGTGGCGGCATCCGTTCCCGCGAGCATGATGCCGGCCACCAGACCGTACACCAGGGACAACACAGTCATCGCGAAGGCGACCATTGCGAGCGGACGAACACCCCGGCCGGCGGATGCTCGGGTCCGGGTCGCCGGCGCCGGCGTGCGCCCTCGCAGCCCGATCACGAGCATCAGCGCAACACCGACGACGACCGCCGCCGGTGCCGACAGCAGCAGCGGGATCACGAACGGCACGCTGAGCAGGCCGATCGCCACACCCATCAATACGCGCGGAATCGGGCGCATCCGCAGCCTGGATGCGACGGCAACGCCGACGGATGCTCCGAGCAGCACGATCGCGCAGGCCGCGGCCGGGATGAACAGCTCGCCGAGCGGGGAGCGTGGTGCACCGGCATCCGCTTCACCGAAGCCGACCGACCAGGAGACCAAGGTGAGCGTGGCGGATGCCATGCCGAGCACAAACGGCGGGATCACCACCAGGCGCGTGCGTGCGCTGAGGAAGAGGAACGCCAGGCTGAGGCCCAACGCCGTCGGGGCGATGCCCAGGATGGCGGCGGACCCGAACCCGAAGAGTGGAGCGAGAAAGGCGTAGGCGCCGGCGACGACCGTGATTCCTGCCAAGGCAAGCGAGACTCGGGTGTTCTTCAC
This sequence comes from Homoserinimonas sp. A520, assembly GCF_054489245.1. Lineage (NCBI taxonomy): Bacteria > Bacillati > Actinomycetota > Actinomycetes > Micrococcales > Microbacteriaceae > Homoserinimonas > Homoserinimonas sp. A520. The sequence goes on from NZ_JBTMWX010000002.1 coordinate 61,125, forward strand.
CCCCGCACTCTAGCGGCGACTAGGCGATCAGGGCCCGCATCCCTGCCTCGAGGTCGGCGACCAGCGCCGTCGCAGCGGCCACCCGTTCGGGTGCCGTGCCATCCGTCGACGATGCGTCGATGTAGATCTTCAGCTTCGGCTCTGTGCCGCTCGGGCGCACGATGATGCGCGATCCGCCGGCGAGCCAGATGCGCAGGATGTCGGCGGCTGGGAATGGTCCGAAGCCTCCGGAGAAGTCGTCCATCCGGCTGACTATCGCGCTGCCGATGGTGGCCGGTGGTACCGCCCGCAGAGCGCTCATCACCCGGGCGATCTCGCCCAGGTCGGTCACGCGGATCGAGATCTGCGACGACGCATACGCGCCGAAGGTTGCGGCGAAGTCGAGCAGGTGCTCGTCGAGGGTGCGACCGGATGCCTTCAGCTCGGCCATGAGGCCCAGGAAGTCGAGCGCGGCGGAGATTCCGTCCTTGTCGCGTACCTTGTCCGGGTCGACGAGGTACCCGAGCGCCTCCTCGTAGCCGTAGGCGAGGCCGCCGGCGCGGGAGATCCACTTGAAGCCGGTGAGGGTGTCGACGTAGTCCAGGTTGAATTTGCGGGCGATCTCCCGGAGTGCCGGCGAGCTGACCACGGATGCGGCGAGCGTGCCCTCGGTACCGGCCGCCCGCATCCGCATGGCAGCTCGCCAGCCGAGCAGTGAGCCGACCTCGTTGCCGCTGAGTCGTCGCCAGTCCCCGTTGTCGGTGCCGTCCGCGCTCGGGCCGTTCGTTGTGGGCACCGCGACGGCCAGCCGGTCGGCATCCGGGTCGTTGGCGATGATCAGCTCTGCGCCGACGCTGGTCGCCGTGGCGAAGGCCAGGTCGAGGGCGCCGGGCTCCTCCGGGTTGGGGAACGCGACGGTGGGGAAGGTGGCATCCGGCTGGTCCTGCTCGGCGACCACCGTCGGCTCGCCGAAGCCGGCGTCGGCGAAGACGCGCCTGGCGGTCTCAGAACCGACGCCGTGCATGGCCGTGTAGACGAAGTTCAGGGGAACGGTCGGGGGCGTGCTGAGCAATACGGTGCGGCGCACATACTCGTCGACCACCTCGTCATCCGCTGCTTCGTAGTCGGTGGAACGCGGCAGGTCGAGCACGCTAGCGGTGCCGGCGACGGCGCGAATCTGCTCCTCGATGTGGGCGTCGGCGGGGGAGACGATCTGCGCGCCCTGGTCGGCGCCGCCGAGGTAGACCTTGTAGCCGTTGTCGTTCGGCGGGTTGTGCGATGCGGTCACCATGACGCCGGCGCTCACGTTGAAGTGACGCACGGCGAAGGCGAGCACCGGTGTCGGCAGCAGGCGGGGGAGCAGGATGGCGCGCACCCCGGCGCCGGCCATCAGCTCCGCCGTGTCGGTCGCGAAGATGCGGGAGTTCTTGCGCCCGTCGTAGCCGATGACGACGGATGGGGACTTCTCGCGGGCGAGCAGGTAGGCGGCGAAGCCGGCGGCAGCCTGGGCGACCAGCACGCGGTTCATCCCGTTCGGCCCGGCCTGGATCGGGCCGCGGAGCCCGGCCGTGCCGAACGTGAGCCGGGACCCGAACCGGCGTTGCAGTTCGGTGATGGCGCCTTCGCTGCCGGTTTCAGCATCCGCAATCAGGGCGCCCAATTCGGTGCGGGTCTCGGCGTCCGGATCCTGCGCAAGCCACGCCTTCGCGGCGTCGACGGGGGTCACAGCGCAGCCACGATTCGGGCGAGCAGCGCGCTGATCACCGGCTCGGCCGACCGGCCGGCCTCGATGACCTCGTCGTGGCTGAGCGGGGTGCTCTGGATGCCGGCGGCCAGGTTGGTGACCAGCGACAGGCCCAGGATCTCCATGCCCGATTGGCGGGCGGCGATCGCCTCCAGCGCGGTCGACATGCCCAGGATGTGGCCTCCCATCGCCTTCGCCATGCGCACCTCCGCCGGCGTCTCGTAGTGCGGCCCGCGGTTCTGCACGTAGACGCCCTCGTCCAGCGACGGCTCCACCTGGTGGGCGAGGTCGCGGAGGCGCTGCGAGTACAGGTCGGTGAGGTCGATGAAGGTGGCGCCCTCCAGCGGGGAGTCAGCCGTCAGGTTGATGTGGTCGCTGATCAGCACGGGAGTGCCGGGGGTCCAGTGCTCCTTGATGCCGCCTGCGCCGTTCGTGAGGATCATCGTCGTCGCGCCGGTCGCCGCCGCGGTGCGCACGCTGTGCACGACCCGGCGCACGCCGTGGCCCTCGTAGTAGTGGGTGCGGGCGCCGATGATGAGGGCACGCTTGCCGCTCGGGAGCAGGATGGACCGCAGCGAGCCGACGTGCCCCTCCAGCGCCGGCTTGCTGAAGCCGGTGACCTCGGTCGCCGGAATCGTCGCGGTGGTCTCGCCGATCAGGTCGGCAGCCTTCGCCCATCCGCTGCCGAGGGTGAGCGCGATGTCGTGCCGGGCGACGCCGGTCTTCTCGGCAATCTCGGCTGCGGCGGTGGCGGCGACCGCGAACGGGTCGGTCGCGAGGTCGTCCAAGATGTGTGGCTGGGTAGGCATCCGTCCACTCTAATTGCCGCGGGGTGGTGCCGAAAATGAAGGACATCCGCGCATTGGAGCGCTAATCCGCTCCACAACGGCCGTCTGCGGGGCAGATCTCCTCCATTTTGTGCACGGCGGATGCCTGCGGCGGGTTCGGCAGGCATCCGCGACTGGGAGAGAATAGGGCAATGGCCAACGAATTCGAGCGCAAGCAGAGCATCGCGATCCTCGGAGGAGGACCCGGCGGGTATGAGGCGGCGCTCGCCGGCGCCCAACTCGGCGCCGAGGTCACCCTGGTCGAGCGGGTGGGGGTCGGCGGCTCGGCCGTGCTGACCGATGTCGTACCGTCCAAGACCCTGATCGCCACCGCCGAGGCGGCGAACGCGATCGGCGAGGCGAGCGACCTGGGCGTGCAGATTTTCGCGCGCGGCGGTGATGGCCAGCCGGTTCGTCCGGGCATCGCCGTCAACCTGCACGCCGTCAACCAGCGACTGCTGCGCCTGGCGCGGCAGCAGTCCGAAGACATGAAGTCGCAGTTGACCCGTGCCGGCGTGCGCATCGTGCAGGGCGAGGGGCGCCTGGACGGCCCCAACTGCGTCATCGTAGCCAACGGCAAGGGCAAGAACGCGACCGACTTCGACCGCATCGAGGCGGACACACTGGTCATCTCGGTCGGGTCGAGCCCGCGCATCCTGGACTCCGCGATCCCCGACGGTGAACGCATCCTCACCTGGACCCAGCTGTACACCCTCGAGTCGATTCCGGAGCACCTGATCGTGGTCGGTTCCGGCGTGACCGGGGCGGAGTTCGCATCCGCCTACAACGCGCTCGGCTCCAAGGTGACGCTGATCTCCAGCCGCGACCAGGTGCTGCCGGGCGAGGACGAGGACGCCGCCCGCGTCATCGAGGACGTCTTCACCCGCAACGGCATGAACGTGATGAACAAGTCGCGTGCCAGCAGCATCGTGCGGGACGGCGACACAGTCGTCGCGACGCTGACGGATGGCCGCGTCGTCGAGGGCAGCCACTGCCTGATGGCCGTCGGCTCCGTGCCCAACACCGCAGGCATCGGGCTGGAGGATGCCGGGGTGCAGTTGACGGATTCCGGCCACATCCGGGTCAACCGGGTGGCGCGCACCAGCCTGCCCTCCGTGTACGCGGCCGGCGACTGCTCCGACTTCCTGCCGCTGGCATCCGTCGCCTCCATGCAGGGGCGCACCGCGGTTTACCACGCGATGGGCGACGCGGTGAACCCGACCGAGCTGCGCAACGTGACGTCGAACATTTTCACCCAGCCGGAGATCGCGACCGTCGGCTGGACCCAGAAGCAGATCGAGTTGGGCGAGGTGCGCGGCGACGTGTACAAGTTGCCGCTGGCACAGAACCCGCGCGCCAAAATGATGGGGATCAAGGACGGTTTCGTGAAACTGTTCGCGAGCTCAGGGTCCGGGGCGGTGATCGGCGGCGTGATCGTGGCGCCGAAGGCATCCGAGCTGATCCTGCCGATCTCGATCGCGATCGAGCACCGGCTGACCGTCGACGACGTCGCGCAGGCGTTCGCCGTGTACCCGTCCCTCTCCGGCAGCATCACCGACGCCGCCCGCGCCCTGCACCAGGCCCCGTAGCCCGTCCCGCCGGCCGGGGTCGCCCGCCCGCGCGCCACCCTCCTAACGATGACGGTGTTTGTCGATGATGCGCCCGTTCGATGGAGGGTCATCGTCGACAACTAGTGTCATCGTTTGCTGTGTTGGTACGGCCTCCGCTCCTCCACACCGCCCAGCAGCGCGGGAGTGTCCTCCAAGGTCGACTGCGATCGATTGGTGACTGAATCATCACTAACCATGTCAGGATGCTCAACTACATCAGCGAGGAATGGCGCGACGGACTTGTACTGGCAAGAGAACAGGTGAAGCTGGGCGCGCGAAGTGACTTCTATTCGCGAGTGCAGAAGGGTGATCTCGTTGCGGTGGCGCGGGGTGCGTACGTAACCCAGGAGGCGTGGGCGCAACTCGGTTCAGATTCCCGCTATCGCGCCCGAGTGAAGGCGACTGCTGCGCTATCGCGCCGTCGGCTGGTGTTCTCGCATCACTCCGCCGCAGCATTGTGGCGTCTGCCCATTGTTGGTCACTGGCCCAACCAAGTCCACGTCATTGTGGGGCGGTCCGGAGGAGGGCGGTCGAGCGCAACGGTCGCACGTCACACAGTCGGGATTCCTGCCGACATTGAAACGATTGACGGGTTGACGGTTACGACGCTTGCGAGAACGGTGGTGGACTGCGCGAAGGTGTTGACATTCGGTCCCGCCGTGGCAATGGCGGATGCTGCGCTTCGCAGAACGGAGCATCCAATCGATGGCCCACCGCTGACCAAGCTTGTATCAAGCGACCTCGTTCGCGAGGCATCCGTGCTGGCCCTCCGCCAGTCCTCGGCGAAAATCGCGAGAGTGATCGAGTTCGCAAATGGCGCAGCCGATCGACCGGGCGAGTCGTTGAGTCGGGTGAGCATGTTGCGGGCGGGCATCACGATGCCTCGTCTCCAGGTCGAGCTCTTCGGGGCAAGCGGGCGTCGCTATGTTGTCGACTTCTGGTGGCCCCAGTTCGGTGTCATTGGTGAGTTCGACGGCAAGGACAAATACCGCAATCCGGTGTTTCTTCGGGGGCGCACCCCGGAGCAGGCACTTCTTGACGAAAAGGATCGCGAGGACGACTTGCGCGCCGCGGGCCACGCGATGGTCAGGTGGGGGTGGACTGTCGCACGGTCACCTCAACTGCTGGCGAGCAAGCTCACCCGAGCAGGGGTGCACTGAGATGGGTCGTCAACGATGACGGGCTTTGTCGACGATGACGTGCTATCTAACAGGGTCATCATCGACGAAGGCCGTCATCGTCGGGTGTCGAGGGGCGCGAGCCGCCGGACTAGACGATGTTGAGCAGCAGGTGCCCGGATGACACGGTGGCGCCGACGGTGGCGTTCACTCCCGAGATGGTCCCGTCTTTGTGCGCGGTCAGGGGTTGCTCCATCTTCATGGCCTCCAGCACCAGCACGAGGTCCCCCTTGACGACCTTGTCACCCTCGGCGACCGCGAACTTGACGACGGTCGCCTGCATGGGCGCCTTCACCGAGTCGCCGGTCGCGGTGACGATGGCCCCGCCGCCGGCGCGACGGCGCGGGGGAGCGGTCAGCGCCCCGCCGCCGCTCGGCGCGGAGCCCAGCGACTCCGGCAGGCCGACTTCGATGCGCTTGCCGTCCACCTCGATGACGACGGTGCGCCGCGCCTGCGCGGGTGCGGCGTCTTCCAGCGACCCGCTCCACGGTTCGATCTGGTTGTCGAATTCGGTTTCGATCCAGCGCGTGTAGATGCTGAATGGCGATGAGGTGAAGGCGGGGTCGCGCACGATGGCGCGGTGGAACGGCAGCACTGTCGGGAGTCCCGCCACCTCGAATTCGTCGAGCGCGCGCCGGGAGCGTTCGAGCGCATCCTCGCGGTTGTGCCCGGTGACGATCAGCTTGGCCAGCAGTGAGTCGAACGCGCCGCTGATGACGTCGCCGGTGGTGACGCCGCTGTCGACGCGTACGCCGGGGCCGCCGGGCTTCCGCAGCACGTGCACGGGGCCCGGCGACGGCATGAAGTTTCGGCCCGGGTCTTCCCCGTTGATGCGGAACTCGAACGAGTGCCCACGCGGCGCCGGGTCGTCGTAGTCGAGCGCGCCGCCCTCAGCGATGCGGAACTGTTCCCGCACCAGGTCGATGCCGGTGACCTCTTCGGAGACCGGATGTTCCACCTGCAGTCGCGTGTTCACCTCGAGGAACGAGACGGTTCCGTCGGCGGCGACGAGGAACTCGCAGGTTCCGGCGCCGACGTAGCCGACCTCACGGAGGATGGCCTTCGATGAGCTGTACAGCAGGGCATTCTGCTCGTCGCTGAGGAACGGTGCCGGCGCTTCTTCGACCAGCTTCTGGTGCCGGCGCTGCAGCGAGCAGTCGCGGGTGGAGATGACGACGACCTTGCCGTACTGGTCGGCGAGGCACTGCGTTTCGACGTGGCGCGGCTTGTCCAGGTACTTCTCGACGAAGCACTCGCCGCGCCCGAACGCGGTGATCGCCTCACGGGTGGCCGACTCGAACAGTTCGGGGACCTCTTCGCGGGTGCGGGCGACTTTGAGCCCGCGTCCGCCGCCGCCGAAGGCTGCTTTGATGGCGACCGGCAGGCCGTGGGTGTCGACGAAGTCGAGTACTTCTGCGGCATCCGCCACCGGGTTGAGGGTGCCCGGCGCGAGTGGGGCGCCGACTTTCTCGGCGATGTGCCGGGCGGAGACCTTGTCGCCGAGCTGTTCGATGGCGCTGGGGGAGGGGCCGACCCAGATCAGCCCGGCGTCGATGACGGCCTGGGCGAACTGGGCGTTCTCGGCGAGGAATCCGTAGCCGGGGTGCACCGCATCCGCTCCCGACCGCCTGGCGATGGAGAGGATCTTGTCGATGACCAGGTACGTTTCGGCGCTGGTGGTGCCTTCGAGTGCGTACGCCTCGTCGGCGAGTTTGACGTGCCGGGCGTCCCGGTCCTGGTCGGCGTAGACGGCGACGGTGGCGATGCCGCTGTCTTTCGCTGCCCGGTTGATTCGGACCGCAATCTCTCCACGGTTGGCGATCAGAAGTTTCGAGATACGGGGCATAGTTGTTTAGCCTATTCCGGTTCTGACCCCGCTATTTGGCGAAAGCCCACAAATTTGACGGATGCCTTCGTGGGGACGTCGACAACTTCAGCGGTTCCAGAGTTCGTGCCAGCCCACCCCGAACCCGTCCCGCAGCAGGCTGCGCAGTGTCGGTATGGAGAGTCCGATGACGGTGCTCGGGTTGCCGTCGATGCGGCGGATGAACGCCTGCCCGCGGCTGTCGACGGTGAATGCGCCCGCCACCGACAGCGGCTCCCCGGTGCCGATGTAGGCGTCGATTTCGGCGGCCGTGACGTCGGCCGCGAACTCGACGCTGGCATCCTCGACCGCGCCGATCCCGGCGCAGGCTATGCCGGAGTGCACGCTGCCGGCCCGGTGGTCGATGACCCAGTGCCCGGAGTGCAGCACCCCGGTTCGCCCGACCATCCGCTGCCAGCGATCGCGGGCGACGGCTGCCGTGTGAGGCTTCCCGTACACGGTTCCGTCGAGCTCGAACGCCGAGTCGCCGCCCAGGATGAACCCGTCGATAGCTGAACCGTCGACCAGTTGCCCGACGACGGCTTCGGCTTTCAGCCGGGCAAGTTCGTACACGGTTTCGGATGCCGTCGGGGGCCTCCCAAGGCCAGCGGCCAGCGAGGCGACTGCCGCCTCTTCGTCCACCCCGGGGCTGATCAGCCCGGCCGGTTCGACGCCCGCCGCGCGCAGTGTCGCCAGCCGTGCCGGTGAGGTGGAGGCCAGGTAGAGGCGCACGCGGGCTCCTATGCTCTAGGGATGGGCGAATGGCAGGGCAGGCAGCTGGAAATCGACGTTACCAACGTAGCTCACGGCGGTATCGCGGTCGGGCGGCACGAGGGCCGGGTGGTGTTCGTCAGCGACGCTATCCCCGGCGAGCGGGTGGTGGCCCGCGTGAGCGACGACTCGAAGGCGAAGTTCTGGCGGGCTGAGACGGTGAGCGTGGTGACCCCGTCTGAGCACCGCCAGGAGCACGTCTGGTCGGCGGCATCCGTCGACCGTGACCCGGATGAGCGTGCGGGCGGCGCCGAGTTCGGGCACATCCGCCTGGATCACCAGCGGGAGTTGAAGCGTCAGGTGCTGGCGGATGCCCTGCAGCGCATGGCCGGAATCGAGAGTCAGGTCGTGGTCGAGCCGATCCCCGGGAACGAGGACGGCACCGGCTGGCGCACCCGCCTGCGCCTGCACGTCGCGGAGGACGGCACCCTCGGCCCGTACGCGGCCCGCTCGCACCGGGTCATCCAGGTGGCGGATGTTCCGCTGGCCACCCCCGAGGTGGCCGCGATCACCCCGCTCGACGAGAAGTTCCCCGGTTCGACCCATGTCGACGTGATCGCCCCGTCGGTGGGCAACGCCTTCGTGCTGGCCGGCGGTGAGAAGACGAAGCAGAAGCGTCACGCCATCACCGAGCAGGTCGGCGACAGGATGTTCCGGCTCGACGTGCACGGTTTCTGGCAGGTGCACCGGTCGGCGGCCCAGACCCTGACCACGGCGGTGCAGGATGCGATCGACCCTGACCTCTTCGAGGCCCGGGCGGCGAACCAGGACCTCTACGGCGGCGTCGGCCTGCTGGCTGCGGCCGTCGGTGACCGCTTCGGCAGGCAGACCAGGATCACCACGGTGGAGAGCGACTCTCTGGCCACCGATCACGCTGCCGAGAACCTGGCCGAGTGGCTGGGCGCATCCGCTGTGACGTCCCGCGTCGACCGCTACCTGAACCAGTTGGCGAAGGCGCGCACCAGCCTGCCCGGTGCCACGGTGGTGCTCGACCCGCCGCGTTCCGGGGCTGGGAAGGCGGTCGTCGATTCGCTGGCGGCTCTCGCCCCGGCCCAGTTGGTCTACGTCGCCTGCGACCCGGTCGCGCTGGCCCGCGACCTGGGCCTGCTGCAGGAGCGCGGCTACGAACTGACCCGGCTGCGGGCGTTCGACTTGTTCCCGCACACTCACCACGTCGAGGCGGTTGCGACACTGGTGAAGACGGATGCCACGAGGTGAGCGATCGGGTCGCATGGCCTCCCGAAATGGCGAGACTGCGCAGGTCGCCCCGGCGTCTCTTCCCCGTATCGCTGAGCCCACCCGATAGCATGTGTTCAGTAGTGCTGGTCTTCCAGCTAGCTGGGGGAGACGGGAATGACGATGAGCCAAAGCGAGAGTCCGTCTATGAGCCTCGGCCGGTCGACTCGACAGGTACGGGTTTCTGTCGTGGACGACCATGAATCGGTGAGACTGGGCCTGAAGGCCGCCTGCGATGAGGCCGGTTTCGACTTCATCCTGGCTGCAGCATCCGTTGACGACTTCGTCGCCGGCCTGAACGGCCGCGAGAACGATGTGGTCGTACTCGATCTGTCCCTCGGCGACGGTTCCACCGTCACGGAGAACGTGAAGCGTGTGCAGGCCACAGGCTCAGCCGTGCTGGTACACAGCATCGCAGACCGGGTCGCGCTGGTGCGTGAGGCCCTGGCTGCCGGTGCCGCCGGTGTGATCCCGAAGTCGTCGGCGACGCAGATTGTGATGAGCGCCGTCGAGTCCGTTGCCCGCGGAGACGTGCTGAACAACCTCGAGTGGGCTACCGCGATCGATGCCGACCGTGACTTCGCGAAGGCGCAATTGGGCCGTCGTGAGCGTGAGATCCTGCACCTCTACGCCTCAGGCCTCCCGCTCAAGCTTGCTGCGGAGCAACTGGGCATCGGCTACTCGACCGCGCGGGAGTATCTCGACCGGATCCGCGCCAAGTACATCGAGGTCGGCCGCCCGGCACCCACCAAGGTCGACCTGCTCAGGCGCGCAGTCGAGGACGGGATTCTTCCGGGGCTCGACTCCGACGGCGTTGATGTCCGTTAGGGCTGCCGCGAAACCCGTCGCGCGCCAGCCCCGCCCTGCCCGCAGGCCGATCAGCCGTGCGCTGATCGAGGTTGTCGCCTCCCGCTCGGTCGCCTTCTTCGGCCTCGCGTTCGGTGCGCAGACGATTCCGGTGGCGCTCGACCAGTGGAAGTACGCGAACGACATCTGGTTCCTGACAATAGGGGTTGCCCTGTTCGGCGGCCTGGTGCTGGCGGTGATCGCGTCGATTGTCAAGCGCTGGGTGCGTGCCGCGAACGCGTTCGTGCTGGTGGTGTTCCTCATTGCCCTGATCACCTGGCCGATCGGGCTGGAGGGGGAACAGTGGACGAGCCCCGATCGCCCCTGGTTGTGGTTCCTCGTCACGGTGGCCACTGCCGCCGCAGCGATCGCCCTGCCGGTGTGGGTGGCCACCTTCTACCTGTTGCTCGCCCCGTTGCTGTACGGCATCATCCGCTCTAGTTCGTCCGGCGGCAGTGTGCACCCGGCGCTGGTCAGCCTTGACGTCATCTATGCAGTCATCCTGGGCGGTGCCGTGCTGATCATCGTGACGATGCTGCGTGGCGCGGCGGCGGCGGTGGATGCCGCCCAGGCGACGGCGCTGAGCCGTTACGTTGACGCCGTGCGGGAGCACGCGACCGAGGTCGAGCGCGTTCAGGTGGACGCGATCGTGCACGACAGCGTGCTGACGACCCTGTTGTCTGCCGGCAAGGCGGATAGCGCCGAGTCGAGGGCGATGGCTGGGCGAATGGCGACGGATGCGATCGGTCACCTGCAGAGGGAGACGTCGACTTCGACGGTCGACGCGGTCGATGTGGGCGTGCAGGCGTTGGCAGACCGGATCGGCCTGGCCGCGTCGACGCTGAGTTCGATCATCGACGTGCGCACGTCCACCATCGGGGAGAGCGCCATCCCGGCGTCGGCTGCGGAAGCGCTCTACTCGGCAAGCCTGCAGGCGATGGTGAACAGCCTGCAGCATGCCGGCGATGCGCCCGGCGTCACCCATTGGGTGCTGGTGACCAGCCAGGCGGATGGTGGCGTTCTCATCGAGGTGGGTGACACCGGGCGCGGTTTCTCTATGGAGGAGATTCCGGTGGAGCGCCTCGGGCTGCGGGTGTCCATCATCGACCGGGTGTCGAACGCCGGGGGTTCGGTCGAGGTCGACTCCGTCCCGGGTGAGGGTACCGCGATCCGGCTCTTGTGGCCGGCGCCGGTGGCCCGCCGCATCCGCCCCTCCACGCGCGTGGGTGATGCCTCATGATCACCGTCCCGCGGTACATGATCGTGGCTTTGGCCGCGGTGTTCTCGGTCTACCACCTGCTGCTCGGCACCCTCTCCATCAACGCTGGCTCGTCGCCGGCCCTGTACCTGGTGGCCATGGTGCTGTATGCCGGGGCGACCGTGCTCAGCCTGCTGCCAACCAGGCGCCGTCGGATGCAGCTGTGGCTTGCGGCGTTCAACCTTGCGATCGCGGTGGCTGCGCCCATCCTGGTGACCAGTCAGCTGTTGGTGGCCGGCGCCGACTATGTTCCGGGTTCCGACCGATCGACCTGGTACGTGGCCGCGGTGGGCACCCTGATGGTGATCACCTCGGCGAGGCGGCGCCACTGGTTCGCCTGGGCCGGGGTCGCGGCTCTGGTGGTGCAGACGGCGCTGTGGGCCGGCCCCGGCGCCCTGGCATCGCTCGGCGTCGTGGGCAGCGTGCTGTGGGTCGGGGTGTCGCACGCGCTGTCGCGCTCCCTCGACAAGGCGGGGCGCGACGCCCGCACCTACGCTCTCGCCGAGCGTGAGGCTGCCGAGTGGCGGGCAGCCCAGGAGGCGCACCTCTTCGAGCGCCAGTTCCGCCTGGAGCAGACCAGCCGCATGGCGCTCCCGATGCTGAGGCACATCGTGGATGTGCGCGGCGAATTGACGACCGGCCAACGCCAGGAGTGCCTGTACCTGGAGGGCGCGATTCGCGATGAGATCCGCGGTCGCAAGCTGCTCAACGACCGCGTGCGCGAGCAGGTGATGGTCGCCCGCCGACGCGGCAAGGTGGTGAACCTGCTCGATGAGGGCGGTGTGGACGACCTGCGGGAGGACGAGCTGGAGCGCGTTCACAATGAGCTGGCCAAGGCGATCCGCGACACGACGGCCAACCTGATCATCGCCCGCACGGTTCCGGAGGGGTCGGATGTCGCGGTCACGGTGGTGGGGCTGAGCGCCACTGGTGAGGGTGAGGCCCGCGCCCTCGGGTCTGAGGCCGCCGAGGATGACGAGGATCGCGTCGACCTGTGGCTGGAGATCCCCCGCGAAGTGCGGAAGGCCGCGTCGCCGGTGGAGCACTAGCTTCTCTGTGGGTTGAGTGGGCCCACCAGGGCCGTAGTTCCCCTGAGTAGGTCGCGCAGCGACCGAATCGAAGGGTCGAAACCTGGTGCCGGTTAAATGCGAGAGGGCCGGATACCCCTACCCGGCCCAATCGCTAAACCCCGAGTCAGGGCGATAACCCGAATACCGCCCTGACTCGCCCCCAATTCGTTAGCTCGCTTACCCTAGTCAGCTAACGATTGGCGGGTGTACCTCTATGAGAAACACCTAGCAACATCAATACTGCATGGTTGGACCGTATCGCAAAAGTCGTCACTTCGGGGGACGGCCGGGGGACAAATCTACTGAACACTCCCGGGAAACAGGAGGAAAACGGCGGAGACGCCGCGTAGATGGGGACAATTCGGGGTACGTCCTGCGTGGAAGCGGTCGTTTTTGCAGGAGTTTTGCGAAGATCGTTTGTTTTTAGAGAGCTTGACGGTTCCAGGCGCCCGGCCCCGGCACAATCTCGCGTCTGAGCTGTCGTTGCGACACCGACCAGGCGCTGCGCGCAGCCGGCTCTGCGGACATCCGCTGCCCTTCGCCTTCTTCGGCCAGCGCGCTCAGCACTGCCGTGACTGCCGCGATTTCGGTTGGCGTCGGGTTGCCGGCCAGCACCCGGAATTGCGGGGCCGGCTCAGCGCCGTCAGCGGGAGGGGCGTCGGTCACAGCGTTGTCGGTCACAGTGGGATGTTCCCGTGCTTCTTGGGCGGCATCGCCTCGCGCTTCGTCTTCAGCGCCCGCAGCGCCTTCACCACGGCGACGCGGGTGGCGGCCGGCTCGATGACGCCGTCCAGCTCGCCGCGCTCGGCTGCGAGGAACGGGCTGGCCACGTTGTAGGTGTACTCGTTGGCCAGGCGGGTGCGCACGGCCGCGACATCCTCACCGTTCGCCTCAGCGGCCTTGATCTCACCGCGGTACAGGATGTTGACGGCGCCCTGGCCGCCCATGACGGCGATCTCCGCGGTCGGCCAGGCGTAGTTGAGGTCGGCACCCAGCTGCTTGGATCCCATCACGATGTACGCGCCGCCGTAGGCCTTGCGGGTGATGACGGTGACCAGCGGGACGGTGGCCTCCGAGTAGGCGTACAGCAGCTTCGCCCCGCGGCGGATGACGCCGGTCCACTCCTGGTCGGTGCCGGGAAGGTAACCGGGAACGTCCACCAGCGTCAGGATCGGGATGCTGAAGGCGTCGCAGAAGCGCACGAACCGGGAGGCTTTCTCGCCGGCCTCGATGTTCAGCGTGCCGGCCATGGCGTTCGGCTGGTTGGCGACGATGCCCACCGAGCGGCCCTCGACCCGGCCGAAGCCGACGACGATGTTGGGGGCGAACAGCGGCTGGGTTTCCAGGAAGTCGCCCGCATCGACGATGTGCTCGATGATCGTCTTCACGTCGTACGGCTGGTTCGGGCTGTCCGGGATGACCGTGTTCAGCTTGCGGTCCTCGTCGGTGATCTCCAGCTCGACGTCGCTCTCGTAGACGGGAAGTTCGGCGAGGTTGTTGTCCGGAAGGAACGACAGCAGCGCGCGGGCGTAGTCGAGCGCGTCGTCCTCATCGCTGGCAAGATAGTGGGCGACACCGGACTTCTGGTTGTGGGTGAGCGCGCCGCCCAGTTCTTCCATGCCGACGTCTTCCCCGGTGACCGTCTTGATGACATCCGGTCCGGTGACGAACATCTGGCTGGTCTTGTCGACCATGATGACGAAGTCGGTGAGGGCGGGGGAGTAGACCGCGCCGCCGGCGGCCGGGCCCATGATGATGGAGATCTGCGGGATGACACCGGATGCCATGGTGTTGCGACGGAAGATCTCGCCGTACTTGCCGAGCGCGACAACGCCCTCCTGGATGCGCGCGCCGCCGGAGTCGAGCATGCCGATGATGGGAACGCCGGTCTTGAGCGCGAGGTCCATCACCTTGATGATCTTCTCGCCGGCGACCTCGCCGAGGGAGCCGCCGAAGATGGTGAAGTCCTGCGCGTAGACGCAGACCTGGCGGCCGTGGATGGTGCCGGTGCCGGTGACGACGGCGTCGCCGTACGGCCGGGACTTCTCCATGCCGAAAGCGTGCGTGCGGTGTCGCACATACTCGTCGAGTTCGACGAAGGAGCCGTGGTCGAGCAGCAGTTCGATGCGCTCGCGGGCGGTCTTCTTGCCCTTGGCGTGCTGCTTGTCGATCGCCTTCTCGCCGCTGGCCGTCACCGCCTCGTGGTAGCGGACCTTCAGGTCGGCGAGCTTCCCCGCGGTCGTGTACAGGTCGGGCGTGCCTTCGTTGGCATTCTGGGGTGTCGTCTCGGCAGTCACGTCGTTCACTTTACCGTCCGGGCCACCGCATCCCTTGGAGCATCCCTACAAATCGCGGTCCCGCGCTTGTCTTTCACTTCTCACGATGACGCCGTTTGTCGGCGATGACGCAACTTGTATCGGCGTCATCGACGACAAATGGCGTCATCGTTCGGCTGAAGCACTCCGTAGTCTGGTGGGATGCAGCTTCCCCTCAGTCAGGCCTTCGCCGCCCGTCTCGAGTTCCTCGACGAGTGCGGCTCGACCAACACCGAACTGATCGGCAGGGCAGCGGATGCCTGGCCAGACTTCTCGGTGGTCGCCACCACCAGCCAGACGGCTGGGCGGGGCAGGCTCGACCGGGTCTGGGTTGCCCCTCCCGGGCAGACGCTCGCGGTGTCGGTGTTGCTGCGCCCGTCGTTCTCGTTGGAGAGTTACGGCTGGCTCCCGCTGATCGCCGGCCTCGCCGTGGCCCGAGCCGTGGAGGGTCTCGTCGAGGCGGACGTCACGGTCAAGTGGCCGAACGACGTGCAGATCGACGGGCTGAAGGTGAGCGGGCTGCTCGCCGAGCTGCTCCCCGCCGCTGGCGGGGTCGTAATCGGCGCCGGCCTCAACCTGACGATCCCCGCGGAGAGCCTGCCGACGCCGAACTCCACCTCTCTCGCCCTGCACGGCGGCGACACCGACGTCGACCGGGTGCTCGCGGCCTACCTGCGTGAGCTGAAGCACCTGTACCGAGACTTCGCCGAGCACGGGGGCGATGCCGAGGCCAGCGGCATCCGCCACCTGGTGCAGCAGCAATGCAGCACCGTCGGGCAGCAGGTGCGCGTCGAGCTTCCCGGCGGCGTGACCCGATACGGCACGGCCACCGGCATCGACGAGCTGGGCCGCCTGGTCTACACCGACCGGGCGGATGCCTCGGTTCAGACTGTCGCCGCCGGCGACGTAACCCATCTGAGGTATGAATGACTCATGCCATCCGAGTTCGCTGAGCCTGGGGCGGACGCCGAGCGGGTTGTCGCCCGGCTCCGACCCCATGCTCGCGCACTGTTCTGGCCCTCGCTCCTGCTGATCCTCGGCATCGGGGCGCTCGCCTATTTCAGCGGCTCGTTTCCGGAGGACTGGCAGAACCTGGCCCTCGTGGCCGGCGGCAGCGCCCTGCTGCTGCTCATCTGGATTGTGCCGCTGTTCCGCTGGCTCGGCCGTCGTTACGTGATCACCACCCGCCGGCTGATCATGCGCTCTGGCACGTTCACCCGCACCAGGCAGGAACTGCTGCACAGCCGCGGCTACGACATCACGGTGCGGAAGGGCGCGCTGCAGTCGATGTTCGGCAGCGGTGACGTGCTCATCAACACCGGTCTCGACCACCCGGTCGAGCTGCGCGACGTGCCCACCGCCGACCTGGTGCAGAGCACCCTTCACGACCTCATGGAGCGAAGCATGAACCCGATCGCGGCCAGGCGCCAGGCCGAACTGTCGAACCCGGTCGATGAGACGACCAGGTGGGGTACCCGATGAAGATTTCGGTAATCGGATGCGGCTACCTTGGCGCGGTGCACGCGGCTGCCCTGGCCGACCTCGGCCACGAGGTGGTCGGCGTCGATGTGGACGAGTCGAAGGTGGCGTTGCTGGCGTCCGGGCATCCGCCGTTCTATGAGCCGGGCCTTGCCGACCTGTTGACGAAGACGGTTGCCTCCGGGCGGCTGTCGTTCACCACCGATGTGTCGCGCATCCGTGGTGCGAGAGTGCATTTCATCGCGGTGGGGACACCGCAGCTGGACGGCAGCAACGCGGCCGACCTGAGGTTCGTGGACGCGGCGGTCGCCGAGATCATCCCGTTCCTGGCGCCCGGGGACGTGGTGGCTGGTAAGTCGACCGTTCCGGTGGGGACCGCTGAGCGGCTGGTCGGCTCCGTCGAGGCGACCGGTGCGCGTCTGGCGTGGAACCCCGAGTTCCTGCGCGAGGGCTTCGCCGTGCAGGACACGATCGCCCCCGACCGGCTGGTCTACGGCGTGCAACCAGGCGACGAGGCATCCGTCGCCGCCCTCGATGAGGTGTACGCGGTCGCGCTGGCGAACGGCACGCCGCGAATCGTCACCAATTTCGCGACCGCCGAGCTGGTGAAGGTGTCGGCGAACGCGTTCCTGGCGACGAAGATCTCGTTCATCAACGCGATGGCGGAGGTGGCGGAGGCGACGGGTGCGGATGTCACGCAGCTGGCGGATGCGATCGGCCACGACCCGAGGATCGGCCGGCGCTTCCTGAACGCCGGGCTGGGCTTCGGCGGGGGGTGCCTGCCGAAGGACATTCGCGGGTTCATGGCGCGTGCGGAGGAGCTCGGTGTCGACCAGGCGCTCAGTTTCCTCCGCGAGGTGGACGGCATCAACCTGCGTCGCCGCGGCCGCACCGTCGAGTTGACCACGGAGGCGCTGGGCGGTGAGGTCTCCGGCAAGCGCATCGCCGTGCTGGGGCTGGCGTTCAAGCCGGACTCCGACGACGTGCGCGACTCGCCCGCGCTGGATGTCGCGGTGCGGCTATCCGAGCTGGGGGCGGATGTTGTCGCAACCGACCCGCAGGCGGTCGAGACTGCACGCGCGCGGTTCCCCGAGTTGACCTACGCCGCCAGTGCCGAGGAGGCGGCCGCGGGGGCGGATGCCGTGCTGCTGCTCACCGAGTGGAAGCAGTACCGCGAA
The DNA here is from genome assembly GCF_054489245.1 of Homoserinimonas sp. A520. Lineage (NCBI taxonomy): Bacteria > Bacillati > Actinomycetota > Actinomycetes > Micrococcales > Microbacteriaceae > Homoserinimonas > Homoserinimonas sp. A520. Next base: position 78,480 of record NZ_JBTMWX010000002.1, read on the forward strand.
CTCGACCCGGAGACGTTCGGCTCAGTGGTGGGGTCGCGCGTCATCGTCGACGGGCGCAACTGCCTGGATCCGGTGCGCTGGCGCGCCGCCGGCTGGCGCTACCGAGCCCTCGGAAGGCCTTAGCCCCGCATTAAGCGGGTTGAGCTTGTCGAAACCAGCCGAGCTCGTCGAGGCACTTCCGCGCGCCGAGCCCCTTAAGCCGGTCGGGCGAGCGAAGCGAGGCCTGGCCTGAGCCTGTCGGAGAGTCGAGACCAGCCGAGCTTGCCGAGGCGCATCCGCCGGTTCCCGAAACACCCACACCCGGTACCCCCAGAACCGGAAAGCCGTCCCCAACGCCAGCCCGACCACGTTGCTCGACACGTTGTCGGCCAGCAGCGATTGGTACCCGAGTACGTAGTGCGACATCCACAGGCAGAACAGCCCGATGAGCATCCCGCCGAAGCTGACCAGGAAGAACTCCGCGCCCTCTCGCGCCAGGTGCCCGCGGCGTTCGCGGGCGAAGGTCCAGTGCCGGTTGCCCATCCAGTTGGCGACGATGGCCAGCGACGTGGAGATGACTTTGGCCACGACCGGGCCTTCGTGGAGGGCTTCTGGTGAGAACACGGTGAGCCGCAGCAGGTTGAACACGCTCACGTCGATGACCAGTCCGATGAGTCCCACGAGCCCGAACCGGGTCAGCTGGGTGAGCAGTGTGCGCAATACGGCTCCTGAGGGATGAGCGAAGATAGGGGGAGCGGTTTGCAGTCTAACCGCACACCGCCTGCGGTCCCTGAGATCGCACCGAGAGCGAATTCCGGAGCAAACCATGTCACTGACTGTTGGTGTTATCGGTGGTGGACAGTTGGCCCGCATGATGATCCCGGCCGCCGTGAACCTGGGTGTGGACATCCGCGTGCTCGCCGAAAATGAAGGAAGCCCCGCCGATCTGGCCGCTTCTGCTGTCGGCGACTACCGAAACCTCGAAGAAGTCCTTCGTTTTGCGCGCACCGTGGATGTGGTGACGTTCGACCACGAGCACGTTCCGCAGGAAGTTCTGCGCGAGCTGGTGGCTGACGGCATCGCCGTTCACCCCGGTCCGGATGCGCTGCTGTTCGCGCAGGACAAGTTGTTGATGCGGCAGCGGCTCACCGAGTTGGGGCTTCCGGTTCCGGTGTGGGCGAAGGTCGAGAACGTCGAGCAGCTGGATGCGTTCCTCGCCGAGAATGGCGGCCGTGCCGTGGTGAAGACGCCGCGCGGTGGCTACGACGGCAAGGGTGTGCGGGTCATCCGTTCTGGCGCCGAGGTCGCCGACTGGTTCGGCGACGGCGCGCTGCTGGCGGAGGAGCTGGTCGATTTCCGCCGCGAGCTTGCCCAGTCGATCGCCCGCAGCCCGTCAGGCGAGCTGGTGGCCTGGCCGGTGGTGGAGAGCATCCAGCGCGATGGGGTCTGCGCCGAGGTGATCGCGCCGGCACCGAAGTCGGCCGGCAAGCTGGCCGACGTGGCGGAGCAGATCGCCCGCACGGTCGCCGAGGGTCTCGGGGTCACTGGCGTTCTCGCGGTCGAGCTGTTCGAGACGACGGATGACCGGTTGCTCGTGAACGAGCTGGCGATGCGTCCGCACAACACCGGCCACTGGAGTATCGACGGCTCAACGACCAGCCAGTTCGAGCAGCACCTGCGTGCGGTGCTCGACCTGCCGCTGGGGGCGACCGGATGCCGTGACCGCTGGTCGGTGATGGTGAACATCCTGGGTGGGCCGGCCGGTAAACCCCTGCACGAGCGTTACGCGGCGGCGCTCGCCGACCGCCCGACGGCAAAGATCCACAACTACCAGAAGGAGTCACGCCCGGGCCGCAAGGTCGGCCACGTGACGGTCGGCGGCGACGACCTGGACGCTGTCGCGTACGACGCGCGAGCTGCGGCAGCTCACTTCGAGTAGCGCGCGACGAAGCTGTGGAGGCCGTCGAAGGGCCTTTCCACCGCCGCCGCAGCAGTCATACTCCACGGTATGACTGCTATTCTTGACCGCATGAACCACCTCGTCGGAGCAAAAGGGCAAGTCGTCATCCCTAAGGAAATCCGCGACGCCCTCGGGATCAAACCCGGCCAGGAGGTCGTATTCGAGCGGCGCGGTGATGAGGTAGTGCTACGGTCGGCGCCTCGCGCGCCGCTGTTCGCGCGCTTCGCAAACAACGCCTTGGCAGACGCCCTCCTTCGCGAGCGCAGCGCCGACCAGTCGTTCGAGAGCCGCTGATGGTCGTGCTCGACTCCTGGGCGGTTATGCGGCTGCTCGAGGGCACCGAACCGGCTGCGAGCAGGGTGCAACAGCAAGTCGAGGCAGGCACAGCAGTCATGAGTTGGATCAACCTCGGTGAGGTGTTCTCCGTGCTTCGACGTGCGGTCGGTGAGAACGAAGCTCTGGATGCTGTGCGAGACATCGAATCGGCTGTCGCAGTGCTGCTTCCTGATCGGGTGACTGTGCTGGAGGCCGGACGCATCAAGTCAGAACACCGAATGGCATACGCGGATTCGTTTGCCGCAGCGACGGCGGTGCGGCAGAAGGCACCGTTGTGGACAGGGGACCCGGAATTGCTGGTGCCCGACGCCCCATGGAACCCGTACGATCCTTCGCACGAGTAGAGAGCCCGGTCGCGTGTTGCACAGCCAGCCCTTAAGCCGCGCCCGCTACTATCGTTCCCATGCCCGAACCGATCGTCGCCATCGTCATGGGGTCTGACTCCGACTGGTCTGTCATGAAGGATGCCGCCGACGTGCTGACCGAGTTCGGGGTGGCCCATGAGGTCGAGGTCGTCTCCGCGCACCGCACCCCTGAGCGGATGATCGAGTTCGGCAAGCAGGCGGCCGGCCGCGGCTTGAAAACGATCATCGCGGGTGCCGGTGGCGCTGCCCATCTGCCCGGCATGCTGGCATCCGTCACCACGCTTCCGGTGATCGGGGTTCCGGTTCCACTGTCGAGGTTGGACGGCCTCGACTCGCTGCTGTCGATCGTGCAGATGCCGGCCGGTGTGCCGGTCGCCACAGTGTCGATCGGTGGCGCCAAGAATGCCGGCCTGTTGGCGATCCGGATGCTTGGAGCATCCGACCCCGCACTGGCCGAGCGGCTCGGGGCTTACGCCGACGAGCTGAAGTCGATGGTCGCGGACAAGAACGCGGCCCTCCAGCGCAGCCGGTGAGCGCGTCCAGCCCGATCCGCTACCCCGACCTGCGGTCGAGGCAGTCGATGACGACCCGTGCCTGGTGGCTGGTCGTGCTGAATTTCGTGCTGCCGGGTTCGGCGCAGCTGCTGGCGGGTAGCCGCAGGCTGGGCCGGTTCGGTGTGGTGATGACATTCATCATGTGGGTGCTGGTCGCGGCGGCGGCCGCGGTGTACTTCCTGAACAAGTCGTTCATCATGTCGCTGGCGACGAACGTGTGGGCCCTGCTGGCCGCGGAGATCGTGCTGGTCGTCTACGCCGTGCTGTGGCTGGTGCTCACCCTGGACACCCTGCGGCTGGTGCGACTGGTGAAGACTGGTCCCGCGGCCCGTCCGTTCATCGCCGTGCTGGCGATTGTCGGGCTGGTGGCGTCGGCGGGGACGGCTGCCTATGGCGCCAACGTGGTGGAGATCGCCCGCTCCACCATCTCGTCGGTGTTCGACAGCGGCGAGTATGAGGAGCCGGTCGACGGGCGCTACAACGTCCTGCTGCTGGGCGGCGACGCCGGCCCAGACCGCATGGGCTTGAGGCCTGACAGCATCTCGGTCGCCAGCGTGCACGCGGAGACCGGTGCGACGACGATCATCGGCCTGCCCCGCAACTTCGAGCGCGCCGTGTTCTCGGAGGGTTCGCCCCTGTACCAGGAGTTCCCGAACGGCTACGACTGTGGTGATGACTGCCTGATCAGCTACCTGTACACGGAGGGCATCAACCATCCCGACCTGTATCCGGACGCCGAGGCCAACGGCAGCAACCCCGGCATCGAGGCCATGCGTGACGCCGTGGAGGGGGTCACCGGGCTGCAGTTGCAGTACTACGTGCTGATCGACATGCAGGGCTTCTCCGACCTCATCGATGCTTTGGGCGGTGTCTCGATCGAGGTGCCGGAGCGTACGCCGATCGGGCCGGTGACTGCTCCGACACCGTACGGCTATGTCGAGGCGGGCCCGCAGCACCTGGATGGCCCGACGGCGCTCTGGTATGCGCGTTCCCGTTTCGAAAGCAGCGACTACGAGCGGATGCTACGGCAGCGACAGGTGCAGGCGGCCATCCTGGAGCAGTTCGAGCCGGCCAACGTGCTGACGAGGTTCCAGGCGGTGGCGGATGCCGGTGCCCAGGTCGTGAAGACGGACATCCCCCAGGTGATGCTGGGCTTGTTCACCGACCTGGCCACCAAGTCGCGCGCACTGCCGCTGACCACCCTGGAGATCATCCCGCCCGACTTCGACACCCTGAACCCCGACTACGAGTTCATCCACGCCCGAATCCAGGAGTCCCTGGTAGCACCGGAACCCCCCGAGTAGCGCCACTCAAGCTGGTCGAGCTTGTCGAGACCCCGCCGCAAGCTGGTCGAGCTTGTCGAGACCCCCTACTTAGGCTGGTCGAGCTTGTCGAGACCCCCTGAGCTTGTCGAAGGGCCCGCAACCCCTACAAGTCAGCGTGCAGCTGCCACACCTTCTGCGCCGAGTCCTGCCAACTGAACGCCCCCGCACGATCCAGCCCCTGGAAGCGCAGCCGTTCGGCGAGTTTCGCATCGTCGACGACGGATGCGATGGCCGCAGCCAACCGCCCCGGGTAGCCTTCTGCGTCTTCACGCTCCACGCGTAGCCCTGCGCCGGCCGCGACTTCCACGACTGCCGGCGCGTCCGAGTGGACCACCGGTGTGCCGAAGCTGAACGCTTCGATGACGGGCAGCCCGAATCCTTCCGCCAGGCTGGGGAACGCGAACACGGTTGCGCGGTCGATGGCGACGGCGAGGTCGGCGTCGGCCAGGAACCCGAGGGTGCGCACGCGGTCCTCGGCGAGCCCGGCTTCTGCAGCGAGGCTTACGACGTCGAGGTCGCCCCACCCTTCGGGTCCGACGATGATCAGCGGCAGGTCGACGGAGTCGGCGTGGGCGAGGGAGCGGATGAGCGGCTCGAGCCCTTTGCGCGGCTCGAGAGTGCCGACGCTGAGAATGTAACGCTCAGGCAGTCCCAGCCGTGCGGCGCGTACGTCGGGGTCCACCGGCAGCGTGAGCTTGGAGCTCACCGCCCCGCCGATCACGCGGATGCGATCGCCGAAGTCCATGATTTCGTTGAGCTTGCCGGCAACGGCATGCGTGGGCACGACGACGGCGTCCGCGAACCGGTGGGCACGCTTGGCCATGGACTTCTGCCACCAGACGTCGGAGCGATTGAGGGTTTCCGGGTGCGTCCACGGTACGACATCGTGGATGGTCACCACTGTCTGCGTTCCGACCTCGTTGAGCCGGTCATGCTTGTGCATCGGCGCGAGCAGGCTGGGTGCGTGAACCATGCCCTTGCCCGACATGCTTGTTCCGGGGATGCCGACGATGCCCAGCTGCCACAGGAGCGACAGTTCCCTGCGACGCACCGGTAGTACCGCAAGGTCGGCAATTCCAGGGAGGAGCATCCGCAGCCGGTCCCGGTCTTCAGCGGTGGATGCGGAGGCGATCCCGACGACATCGCATCCTTCCGGTGCAGTGCCGATGAGGGCTCGCGTGAGCTCTTCCGTGTAGCGACCGACACCGCCCGGCACCGGGGCGATGATCTGGTCGGCGACGACGCGCAGAGTGGTTGTCATGGCTGTCCCAGTACTCCCTGCTGTGCGGCTGCGACGAGCGCTTCCCGCCAGTCTCGCATCGGTGCGAGGCCGACCGCTTCCCAGGCGTCGTGCCCGAGCACCGAGTATGACGGTCGTGGTGCCGGGCGAACGAACCCGGAGCTGTCGGTTGGTTTGACGCGGTCGGCGTCGAGCCCGACGGCAGTGAAGATCGCTTGAGCGAAGTCGTACCAGCTGCCCTGGCCGGAGTTCGTGCCGTGGTAGATGCCGGCGGGCGCTTCCCTGTCGAGTAGCGCCACGATCTGGCGGGCGAGGTCGAGCGTCCAGGTGGGCTGCCCGACCTGGTCGGAGACGACGGTCAGTTCGTCGCGTTCGGAGGCCAACCGGAGCATGGTCTTGGCGAAGTTCGGCCCATGCTGGCCGTAGAGCCAGGCGGTGCGGATGACGTGGGTGCGTCCCGAGTTCAGTTTCTGTGCCAACCGCTCGCCCTCCGCCTTGGTGCGGCCGTAGGCGGACACCGGGCCAAGCGGGGAGCCCTCCGCATAGGGCGTGGTCGCCGTCCCGTCGAAAACGTAGTCGGTCGAGAGCTGAACGAGCGTCGCGCCGTTTTCTGCAGCTGCTGTCGCGAGGTTGCCCGCACCGGTGGCGTTCACCGCATAGGCGAGGTCTTCGCGCTCTTCAGCGTCATCGACCTTGGTGTAGGCGGCCGCGTTGATAATGACGTCGTGGCCGGCGGATGCTGCACGCACCGCTTCGAGATCAGTCACGTCGAGGTCGGCGCGGCTGAGCGCGGTGACGCTGCGACCGTCGAGCACCGTCTGGAGGTCGTGACCGAGCATCCCGCCCGCTCCCGTGACGAGGTAGCGCATTCTTATTGGCCCTGCGCCTGGTAGCGCGCCTCCGTGGCATCCTTCTGCGGTGCCCACCAGTTCTCGTTGTCGCGGTACCAGTCGATGGTGGCCGCGAGGCCGGCGTCGAAGTCGGCGAATCGGGGAGCCCAGCCGAGTTCGGTGCGCAGCTTGGTGGAGTCGATGGCGTAGCGCAGGTCGTGGCCGGGGCGGTCGACGACGTGGTCGTAGGCGTCGGCGGGCTGCCCGAGCTGGGTCAGGATGAGTTCGATGACGTCTTTGTTGTTCTTCTCGCCGTCAGCGCCGATCAGGTAGGTCTCGCCGATGCGGCCCTTCTCCAGGATGGTGAGTACCGCGGAGGAGTGGTCGTCGGCGTGGATCCAGTCGCGCACATTCACGCCGGCGCCGTACAGCTTGGGGCGCTCGCCGCGGAGCACGTTGGTGATCTGCCGTGGGATGAACTTCTCGACGTGCTGGTACGGGCCGTAGTTGTTGGAGCAGTTCGAGATGGTTGCCTGCACGCCGAACGAACGAACCCAGGCGCGCACCAGCAGGTCGCTGCCGGCCTTGGTGGAGGAGTACGGGCTGGACGGGTTGTACGGGGTGTCCTCGGTGAACCGTTCGGGGTCATCCAGTTGGAGGTCACCGTAGACCTCGTCAGTGGAGATGTGGTGGAAGCGGATGCCGTGCTTGCGCGCCGCCTCAAGAAGAGTGAACGTGCCGACGATGTTGGAGTCGAGGAATGGGCGAGGGTCATCGAGCGAGTTGTCGTTGTGGCTCTCGGCTGCGTAGTGAACTACTGCATCGTGCCGGGCGAACAGCTCGTCGACCAGTGTGGCATCGCAGATGTCGCCCTTGACGAAGTCGAATCGGTCATCCGGGAGCCCTTGAAGTGATTCAAGGTTGCCGGCGTAGCTCAGCTTGTCGAGAACGGTGACCGTGTGGTCGGTCTCGGTGAGCACGTAGTGAACGAAGTTCGAGCCGATGAATCCGGCTCCGCCGGTAACGAGTAGCTTCACGGTGTCATTCCTTGGGTTCGTCGTCAGGCGACTAATTGTCGAGGTTGCGGCGAACGATCCAGGACCGGACGCCGAGCCCGGCCCGCAAGGCAATGCGCACGGGCCACATCCATGGTCCAGCGTACTTGCGATCAAGGAAGCGGATGGCGCTGTCATGGTGCGCCCGAATCATCCGCTCCGAGTCAGTGTTCGTGGAGTGCGCTCCGGTGTGCACGACGACAGCGCTTGGCTCGTAGCGGTTTCGGTAACCTGCCTTGCCGACGCGGTAGCCCAGGTCGACGTCTTCGAAGTACATGAAGTAGCCCGAATCGAAGCCGTTCAGCTGGTCGAAGACAGACCTCCGCACGAGCACGCACGCGCCGGAGAGCCAGCCGACATCGCGCCTCTCAGTCGCCTGGTCGTGTTCGTTCCGGTAGGCGCGGCTCCAGGGGTTTCCGCCCCAGAGGTTCGTGAAGAGGGCATGGCCCACTCCGGTACGAAGCGACGGCACAGCCCGGGCAGACGGATAGACGTCGCCCTCAGCGGTGAGAATCGTCGGGCCTACCGTTCCGATGGTGTCGTCGGCATCGCCCGCGGCGACGAGCCGATCGATCACGCCAGGGCGCAGGCTCACGTCGGGGTTGCTGACCAAAATCCACTCCACCGTGAGCGGGAGGTCGGCGGCGGTTGCGTTGATGGCACCGCCGTAGCCGAGGTTCTGGGGGAGCGGCACCCAGGTCGCGCCGCTCTCGATTGCCAGGGATTCAACGGGGCCCGACGGCTCAGGCTTGTTGTCGGCGATCACCACCGCGAGCGGCTGGCTGCTCGCCTCTGGTACCGATTCCAGGAACTCGCCGAGCACATCCTCCGAGCCGTAGCTCACGGTCACCAAGGCAACGCGCGGCACGCCCGTTGGATGGGGAAGGGGGGAGTTCATAGCGATTACATCCTAGATGGGTCGGCTGAGGCTGAACTGGGCCGGCATGAACACCGGCGTTGTCTAGGCTGTGATGCGTGACCGAGGCCCAGCGACAGCACCCCACCATTTCGGTGGCGCTGTGCACCCACAATGGGGAGCGGTTCGTCGAGACCCAGGTGCGCAGCATCCTGGGTCAGACGCTGCAGCCTGCCCAGTTGGTGTTGTCCGACGACGCTTCGGCGGATGCGACGGTGCAGCTGGTCACCACGCTGGTGGAAGACCACCGCGCAGCGCACCCTGAACATGAACTCGACTTCGTGGTGTTCCGCAATGAGCACGCCCTCGGGGTTGCCGGGAACTTCCAGCAGGCGATTCTCGCCTGTGACGGGGAACTCATCGCGCTCAGCGACCAGGACGATGTCTGGGTGCCGGAACGCCTGGCCGAGATTGAGGCCCTGTTCGCCGCCGACCCGCAGCTTTCGCTGGTGCACAGCGACGCCCGATTGGTCGACGACAACGGAGAGCCGCTCGGGGCAACCCTGTTCGACTCCATCGGGGTCTCCCACTGGGAGAAGGCGACGGAAACTTCCAGCGATGCCCTGCGCGTGCTGGTGCGCAGGAATATTGTGACGGGCGCAACGGCGGTGTTCCGCTCGGAGCTCGCCAGCCGCGCCATGCCGATACCTGGCGCCTGGATTCATGACGAGTGGCTGGCTGCTGTCGCGGCAGTAGTCGGACGAATTGGACTAGACGAGCGCTCCCTGATTGATTACCGACAGCACGGAGGCAACCAGATCGGTGCGTCGAAGTTGTCGTTCGGTGACAAACTCGCTAAATTGCGGGAGCCGCGGCGGCAACGTAACCGCACCCTGCTGCTCCGCGCCGAACAACTGGCGGCACGGCTGCCGAGCCTGGGCGCGCATCCGCAATGGGTATCCCTCGCGGGCGAAAAGGTGCGGCATGAGGCTTTTCGCTCACGCCTCCCGTCGAACCGGCTGCTTCGAGTTGTACCGATATTGGTCCGCGCCAGTGGCGGTTGGTACCGGAAGTTCGGGATGGGAGCGCAGGATGTGCTCCGCGACCTCGTGCAGTCGGACCGCTGAGAGGCCCAAGGTACAATCCATTACGTGCGTATCCGACAACTCGACATTGCCGACGCCTACGAGATCACGCCCGTCCAGTGGGCTGATGACCGCGGGGTCTTCCTCGAGTGGTACCGCTTCGATGAACTCGAGTCGGTCGTCGGCCACCCGCTGACCCTCCGCCAGGCGAACACCTCGGTGTCCCGAAAGGGTGTGGTCCGCGGCATCCATTTCGCGGATGTTCCGCTCGGGCAGGCCAAGTATGTGACCGTCGCCCATGGTGCTGTGCTCGATTACGTGGTTGATATTCGGGTCGGCTCTCCGACATTCGGCCAATGGGACAGTGTGCTGCTCGACACCGTCGATCGCCGCGCGCTCTACCTCGCAGAAGGCCTCGGGCACGCCTTCGTGGCGTTAACGGATGACGCGACCGTGAGTTACCTGGTCTCGGATGTCTACCAGCCGACCCACGAGCACGGAATCGACCCGCTCGACAGCACGGTCGGCCTGGTCTTCCCAGACGAGGCAGGATCGCCTCTGCTCTCCCCGAAAGACCGCGATGCCCCGAGTCTTGAGGAGGCGGCAGCGGCCGGCCTCCTGCCGACCTGGGATGAGTGCCGGAACTTCTACGACTCCCTCAAGACGATCGGAAGCTGAGACTGATGCGCGGAATCATTTTGGCCGGAGGCTCCGGCACCCGGCTGTGGCCGATCACCAAGGGCATCTCCAAGCAGTTGATGCCGATCTACGACAAGCCCATGATCTACTACCCGCTCTCGACGCTGATGCGGGCGGGCATCCGCGAAATTCTCATCATCACCACGCCGGACGACCAGCCACAGTTCGAACGCCTTCTCGGCGACGGCTCCAACCTCGGGATCGAACTGAGCTATGCGGCGCAGCCCAGCCCGGACGGCCTTGCCCAGGCGTTCATCATTGGTGAGGACTTCATCGGTGACGAGAGGGTCGCCCTCGTGCTCGGCGACAACATCTTCTACGGCACCGGCCTCGGCTCGAACCTCCGCAAGAATCTCGAGGTCGACGGCGCGCTCATCTTCGCGTACCAGGTTGCGAACCCCGAAGCCTACGGTGTCGTCGATTTCGATGACGACTTCAAGGCACTATCGATCGAGGAGAAACCGACAAACCCCAAGAGCCGCTATGCGGTGCCCGGGCTGTACTTCTACGACAATGACGTCATCGACATCGCCAAGTCGATTGCTCCGAGCGAACGGGGTGAGCTGGAGATCTCCGCCGTCAACGAGCGGTACCTGTCTGACGGACGGTTGCAGGTGCAACTGCTGGACCGTGGGACGGCTTGGCTCGACACTGGCACCTTTGAATCGATGATCCAGGCCACGGAGTTCGTGAAGGTCATCGAGCAGCGGCAGGGCTTCAAGGTCGGGTGCATCGAGGAAATAGCCTGGCGGGCCGGTTGGATCGATGACGATCAGCTCGAAGACCTCGCGCAGCCACTGATCAAGAGCGGATACGGGCAGTACCTGGTTCAGCTGCTGGCGGAGCGTCGATGACGCGCGTTCTCGTCATCACGGGTGATCCCCTTGGTACGCGGATGGCCGGCCCGGCGATACGGGCGTGGAACATGGCGCGCGTTCTGTCCGGTGAGCACGAGGTAACGCTCGTCACGACGACGTCCCTCGAGCCGGGGCTCGAAGCCCCCTTCGCCCTTCAGCAGGTGCGGCCGGGGGAGAACAACGAGTTTCGGCAGCTGGAACGCTGGGCTGACGTCATCGTCTTTCAGGGTCACGCGATGAACCAGTTCGAGGCGCTGCGATCCACCTCAAAAGTGGTGGTTGCCGATATCTACGACCCGATGCACCTCGAGATGCTGGAACAGGGCAGAGAACTGGCCAGGGCCACCTGGAACCTCCGCGTGTCGACGGCAACGGAAGTGCTGAACCAGCAGCTCGCGAGAGGCGATTTCTTCCTCTGTGCGTCAGAGAGGCAGCGGCTGTTCTATCTTGGCCAACTCGGGGCGCTGGGCAGGATCAACCCGGCCACCTACGAGAACGACCCACACCTGGAGCGACTGCTCAATGTCGTGCCCTTCGGGCTCGACTCGACGCCTCCGCAGCACACGAGGCAGGCGTTGCGAGGAGTCGTCCCCGGCATTTCGGATAACGACAAGGTGCTCATCTGGGGTGGTGGGGTCTACAGCTGGTTCGACCCGAAAACCCTCATCCGCGCGGTGGCAGAGCTCTCCAAATCGCGAAGCAACGTTCGGTTGTACTTCCTGGGAACGAAGCATCCCGGAGTCGAAACGATGGGAATCGTCGCGGAGTCCCTGGAACTCGCCCAGGAATTGGGCGTACTGGGTAGCTCTGTCTTTTTCAACGAAGACTGGGTGGACTACAGCGATCGGCAGAACTTCCTGGCCGAGGCTGACGCTGGGGTGAGCACGCACCATTCTCACGTGGAAACGACATTCTCTTTCCGTACCCGCATCCTCGACTACCTGTGGGCTGGTCTACCCATCGTGGTGACCGAAGGCGACAGCTTTGCGGAGCTGGTCGAGCGCGAGAATCTCGGAGCTGTTGTACCGGTTGAGGATGCCGAGGCGCTCGCCGCAGCCCTGGATCGCGCCCTCTTCGATGAGTCGTTTGCTGAGAATGCGCGGATGAACGTGCGCCGCGTCGCGGAGGATTTCACCTGGGAGCGAGTGCTGGCCCCGTTGACGGAATTCGTTCGAGCTCCCGCTAGAGCAGCCGATCACGGTGCGCCGGGTGGGCGGGGCGCCACCATGGGCAAGACCAGGAAGCCCTACGGTTTCCGGCATAACGCGCGTATGGCGCTCCACCACCTCCAGCACTCCGGTGTGCGGGTTACCTGGCAGAAACTACGGAGGCGGATGGGGTTGACCAAGCAGTGAGGTTTCGAAAGAGCACTCCAGACCTGACAGCAGGCGAGGCCGCTTCGACGCCGACCCGCCGGCCGAAGTTTTCGGCCATGTTGATCGCTCCGTTGCTCGTCTTCGTCGCCATGATGTCCTGGGCATTGGCTTCTCCCGTAGGTTCTGGCCCCGACGACGACTTCCACCTGGTGAGCACCTGGTGCTCGAGCCCGATCAGCGCCGAAGTGTGCCTGCCCGGCAAGGACTCGGAGACCAGAGTCGTACCCGAAACGCTGGTGGAAGCGCCGTGCTTCGCACAAAAGCCCGAGGTCAGCGCAGCCTGCCAGGAACGCCTGGACTTCACTGCGGAGCCGTCCACTATGACGAACCGGGGCAACTTCGTCGGCGCCTACCCTCCGGTGTACTACTCGGTAATGGGCTTGTTCGCCTCGGACGACATCGAGTCTTCGGTATTGGCGATGAGAACGGTCACGGTACTCATCTTCACCGCGCTCATCACCTCCCTGTACCTGCTCCTGCCAATCGCTCGGCGACCAGCACTGGTCTGGAGCTGGGTATTGACGACCGTTCCCCTCGGCCTCTTCATTCTCACGTCCAACAACCCGAGTGCCTGGACGATCATGGGGGTCGGCTTCGGGTGGATCGCGTTGCTCGGGTACTACGAGACGGATGCGACCAAGTCCGCAATTGGCCGCAAAGTTGCCCTGGGGGCAATCTTTGCGTTGTGCGCGTTCATGGCCGCAGGTTCGCGCGGCGACGGAGCGATCTACACAATCGTTGCCATTGTCGCGGTGGGCATCCTGACGTTCTCGCGATCCAGGCGCTTCCTGTTCGAGTCGATCCTTCCGCTCGCAGCGGCCGTCATGTGTGTAGCCATGTACCGGTTCTCGCGACCGATTGAGAGCGTCACTGGAGGGGTTGCCGCGGAGCCGACGAACTTCGTGGCCGCGGTGGTGAACAATCTGCTCCAGGTACCGTCCTTGTGGATGGGCATCGTCGGCAAGGAGTGGGGTTTGGGGTGGCTTGACACCACCATGCCGGCCACCATCTGGTTCGTCGGTCTCGCGTGTTTCATCGGGGTCGGGTTTGTCAGCGTGCAAGGGGCATCGGTACGCCGGATCGTGGTCCTCGCGGGCGGGGCACTGGTGCTCGCCCTGCTGCCGGCCGGGCTCTTGGCAGCTGCCGGCGACGGCGTTGGTGAGAACCTGCAGCCCCGCTACATCCTGCCTCTGATGGTCCTTTTCGCTGGCATCGTTACGCTTTCGTCCGGCCGGTTGCCCAACCGGTTGACCACTCCACAGTGGATCATGGTGGCGGCTGGGCTATCGGGCAGTCAGCTCATTGCACTGCATCTCAATATGCAGCGATACGTGGCAGGGATTTCGAACCAGAGCCTGAACATCGACGACGACATCGGGTGGTGGTGGCACCTCGCGCTATCGCCCAACACCGTGTGGGTCATCGGTTCGGTGGCCTATGCCGCGCTGATTTTTATTGTGCTTCATGCGCTGAGGCGACCTTCCGGCATCAAGCCGCGCGAGAATTCGGATGCGAGCGAGGCGGCTGTTCTGCATGGGTAACGGCGTTGGAAAGGCACGGCTCTTGCGAAAAGTGAAGGTCATCTACTTTGCTCCGCTGTTCGCGGTGGTCGCCCTGTTCTCGTGGGCGCTCGCGTCGCCGATGGGCGCCGGGCCAGACGACGATTTCCACCTGGTCAGCACCTGGTGTGCCGTGGTCGATGGCACGAGCTGTGAACCGGGCACTTCCGCGGATACCCGGGTGGTGCCGGAGGCGATCCTGGAGTCGCCCTGCTACATGGGAAAGCCGAATAAGACTGCGGCCTGTCAGGAGGACTTTGACGCGACGGGCAGCGTCATGGTGCTCACCGATCGCGGAAACTTCGTCGGCTCCTATCCACCGGTCTACTACTTCGTCATGAACGCGTTCGTCGGGTCAGACATCCTCACCTCGGTCGTCGTCATGCGCCTCGTCAATGTGCTGCTGTTCGTCGGCCTCACGACAGCGTTGTTCTGGCTTCTGCCCGTTCCCCGACGACAAACGCTCATTCTGATGTGGACGATCACGACTGTCCCACTCGGGATGTTCCTGATTGCATCAAACAATCCGAGTGGCTGGGCGATGGTCGGCGTGGGAACCACCTGGCTGGCGGTGCTTGGCTACCTCGAGCGGTCCGGCTGGCAACGGTGGGCTCTCGGGGCGATAGCGGTAGTTGGAACGCTGATGGCAGCCGGATCACGTGGCGATGCCGGCATCTACACGGTGTTGGGCGTTGGTGCTGTGTTCGTGCTTACTTTCCCTCGGGACAAGGACAAATGGCCCAAGTACGCGCTGGACGCGATCCTGCCGGTGGCGCTCGTAGCGATCTGCTTCCTGTTCTTTGCACTCTCGAGCCAGTCGAGTTCTGGAGTGTCCGGTTTCAGTTCAGGCGCGCCAACAGGGGAGCCACTGCCCGAGGATGCGGATCCAGCGGAGCGGCTGACCGGTTTCGGGCGCTTTGCCTACAACCTTCTGAACATCCCATTCCTGTGGGCCGGCAATTTCGGTGAATGGGGCCTCGGATGGCTGGATACAGCGACGCCGAGCATCGTCACGTTCAGCGCGATCTCCTGTTTCGTCGCGATCAGCTTTGTCGCGTTGTCGCGACTGCGGGGCAGAAAGCTCTTTGTGGTGGCAGGTGCCGGGCTGGCAGTCTGGGCGTTGCCACTCTATGTGCTGACTCAGGGTGGGCAGATTGTGGGCGTCGCTGTGCAGCCGCGTTATGTGCTCCCCTTGATCGTGTTGCTGGCCGGGTTGATCGCGGTCACCCAGCTGGGTGAGTCTGTCTCACTCGCGCGGTTGCAGGTGGTTCTGATCGTCGTAGCGCTTTCGGTGGCGAACGCTGTCTCACTGCATGTGAACATGCGGCGGTACATCAAGGGGGCCGACCACCCGGGTTCCAATCTCGACCTCGGCATCGAATGGTGGTGGAACGGAGCTCCGTCGCCCATGTTCGCCTGGGCTGTTGGGTCGCTCGCCTATGCGGCACTTCTGGCGGTCATCCTCAGGGCAGTGGCCTGGCCTCCAGCAACTGTCACGACCGTTTCGGGGCACCCAGAGGCGGCAACGGATGTTCCTGCCGAGTCGGCGCCGCGGTAGCCGTTACCTGAATTAGCGGTACCCCCTCGCCCACTAGACTGTGGCGTTATGAGAGTCCTCGTTGCGATCCCTGCCCTCAACGAGGCAGCAGTGATGGGTGACGTGCTCGCGTCCCTGTCGACAGTTCAGGCTCTCACGGATGTCCTGGTTGTTGACGACGGTTCTCGTGATAACACAGCGCTGATCGCCCGTGCCGCAGGCGCACACGTCGTCTCGCACGCCATAAACCTTGGCGTGGGCGCTGCAATGGGCACGGCGTTCAAGTTCGCGGTGCAAAACGGGTACGACTCGGTCATCCAATTCGACGGTGACGGCCAGCACCGCCCCGAATTTATTGCAGAACTGATTGCCGCCGCCGAGCACTCCGACATCGTTCTCGGTAGTCGTTTCGCCGATGGCGGCTCGTTCAAGTCATCGGCCGCACGGCGCGGCGTTCAGCGTTTCATTGCGCGGGTCGCCTCGGTCTATGCGCGCACGCGACTCACCGATGCCACGAGTGGCTTTCGCATCGCCGGCCCGCGTGCGCTCGCGGTGTTCTCGGAGCATTACCCGGTCGAATGGCTGGGCGACACGGTTGAGTCCATCGTGCTTGCGGTCCGGCAGGGGCTGACTGTGAGCGAGATCCCGGTCGTCATGAATGAACGGGCGGGCGGGGTTCCCTCCCAGTCCGTCTTTAGGGCAACCCTGTACACCGGGCGTATCCTGCTCATCCTCGGCCTTGCAAGCATCCGAAGTGTTCCCCCGCAGATCAAAGCACTGAACCTGCGAGAAAAGAGAGCGGCCGCGTGACTCCGCAGGTATTCGCGATAGCCCTGGCTATCGCCCTCTTGATTGTCGTCATTATGCTTCTTCGGTCCTACGTGCTCCCGGAGAAATATGCGGTGGTTTGGCTTATTGCTGCGATTGCTGCCATCATTCTTTCAGCGTGGCCGGGATTGCTCGATACCGTGAGCGCGTTCTTCGGAATCGCGCAGCCCATTAACTTGCTTTTCGTTGGTGGGTTCTTCGTCGTACTTCTACTTCTCATGCAAATCACTCTCGAGCTGGCCCGCACCCGCGATGAGCTTCGCAAGGTCGTTCAGAAGCTGGCGCTTGAAATTAAGAGGAACCCGAATGGTGACAAGTGAGGCCCGAACCTCGCAGCACATCTTCACCCTAGTTCGCCGCACCCGGTGGATTCACCTGGCGCCAGTGCTGGCCCTGATTGCCCTCAGCGCATGGGCTTTCGCATCGCCGGTCGGCGCCGGACCTGACGATGATTACCACATCGTCAGCACCTGGTGTGCCAGCGGTGGGAGCACCGAGTGCACAAAGGGCTCCTATGAGAACAGCAGGATCGTCCCCGAGGCCTTTCGGGATGTCTCCTGCTATGCGCAAGACCAGGCGCGCAGCGCGGAATGCCAGACCGCCTCCTTCGAGGCGGGAAATGGGAATCCCGTTGAGACGACGCGGGGGAATTTCGCCGGTGAGTACCCCCCGATCTACTACGCGACCATGCACATCTTCGCCGGATCTGACCTGCAAGTCAGCGCTCTGGCGATGCGACTCTTCAACGTGGTGCTGTTCGTCGGGCTGGCTACCGCGCTGGCGGTGCTCCTACCTGTCGGCCGCCGGCAAACACTGTTGTGGGGCTGGCTCATCACCCTTGTGCCGTTAGGCGTATTCCTCATCCCGTCGAATAATCCAAGCGGGTGGGCGATCGTCGGAATCGGAACCGCCTTTCTCGCGTTGCTCGGCTGGTTCGAGTCAGAGGGTCCGCGACGCTGGGCGCTTGGCGCTATTTATGTCGTGGGTATGCTGATGGTCGCCGGAGCCCGCGGGGATGCCGCAATCTATGCTGTCGGAGCGACGGTCACCGTGCTGATCCTCACAGCAGCTCCGAATCGCGCTTGGGCGCTCAGTGCGGTCTTGCCTGTGGCGGGTGTTGCCTTGGCCGTGGCAATGTTCGCGGCAGCAGGACAAAGCGGTGTCGGCCTGGTGGGCTTCACCGGAGGCGAAGGGGCGACAGTCCCGGTTGTCAGTGATGTGACCGGTTACGAACCAGCACTCAGCGGTTCCTCGCTGGCAGCGTACAACCTGCTCATGCTTCCCTTCCTGTGGACAGGCGTCTGGGGTGCCTGGGGTCTTGGCTGGCTGGACACTCAGCTGCCCGCCATCGTGGCATGGGCGGCCGTATCGGCGTTCGTCGTTGTCGGGTTCGCGGGGTTGGGCCGGTTGAACTGGCGCAAGGCCATCTCGGTAGCAGGAACACTCCTCGTTCTTGTCGCTCTGCCTGTCTACGTGCTCACGGTAGGTGGTGACAAGGTCGGCGCGAATCTCCAGCCCCGCTATCTGCTGCCCCTCATTGTGCTGTTCGCTTTCCTGGTCATTGTCGAGCCGTCGCTCGGCGGTGCGCGCGGCAGGCTGCGTTTCACCCGACTGCAGACATTCACTGTTCTGGGCGCCCTGGCCATTGCGAACCTTGTTGCACTCCAGGTGAACATTCGGCGCTACGTGACCGGTGCTGACCAGCAGGGAGCGAACCTGGACGCTGGTGCCGAATGGTGGTGGACCGGGTTCCCCGTCGGTCCCACTGCTGTGTGGCTTATCGGCGCGATCGCATATGCCGGGTTGTTGGTGCTTTTGTGGCCAGAGCTCAGGCGCAAGGTTTCAGCCTCAGCAGCCCAGCCGGCGTTGTCAGTTGCGCTTCGTCGTTAGCTCGGGAAGCGACGCTTCTTCGTAGAGGCGGGGAGTGCGGTTGATGGTTTCAATCGCGTGCTTGAAGTCCACGCCGACGACGTCGAGGTACCACTTGAGATTCGGGTAACGGGACATGTTCTCTTCTTCGACGAGACGCAGAGCCTCGTCGCGAGTGAGCTCACCTTCCCGAATCTGGTTGCTTCTGAACGTATCGTGTTCGGTGAAGCCAGCGATCGTGTAGTACGCGTAGTTGTAGAACGCTGCCGTGCCGTCGCCGATTCGCCAGGTCGTCTTCGTGTCCGGCGCTCGCTCCCAGTCGTACTCACTGTCGAGGGTGTCTTCGAGCACCTTCTCGTCCCAGCGCCAGTAGTCGAAGACGTGGAAGTAATCGGTCTTCTCCGTGAAGCTCCGGTAGTACTCGCCGGAAAGGGTGTCCCACAGCGATCGGTTGAAATATCCGGGGCTCTTCAACATGGCGCCGAAGCGCAGTGACTGGTAGCGGAGCTGCTTCATTGCCCCATGACTGTAGACGCGCTCTTCGGCGAAGTCGGGTGGAACGCCGAGGAAGCCGGACTTGAAGTGCGTGACTTCGAGAGGGTTGATGCCCCACAGGTTGAGCGAGATGCCGGTCTGCTTCTTGATGGTCTCGATGTGGCGGAAGAAGTGCTTGTCGCCGGCGGTAAGCACACTGAGCATGCCGAGGTGGGGGGACTTGAGCCAGGCGTTGAGGTTGCGGCGAATGTTGTCGCGCTTCTTGGTGATGTCCGGCGCCACGATGATGTTCTCGACCCCGAGCTTCGCCGACATCCGGCTGACGTTCCTTCGGCCGAGGTCGGTGACCATGCCCCAGTCGTAGGTGTACGTAATGGGACGCAGCCCAAGCTCGTTGACAATGAGGTGGAGACCGTAGGAGCTGTCGCGGCCGCCGGAGAAGGGAACGAGTACCTCGTCGCCGTGCTTGCGACGGAATGGCTTGACAAGCTCGAACAGCTCTTCCTTGGGACGGGGCTGGTTCCTTGGCTTGTAGTGCAGGCAGTAGTTGCAGACACCGTCGTTGTCGAAGGTGATGTACGGCATCGTCTCCGGCAGGATGCACTTGGTGCAGCGCCGAAATTCTGGCCGCGGATACTGCAGGAGTTTCTCTTCTTCCGCGAGCAGGCCGAGCCCTGGCACCAGGTTGATCGAACGGTCCGCCCATTCCTTGAGCTGAATCTTCTCCTCTTGAACCGGAACATCAAGAACGATGCCGTCCCTGATCTGGCGGATGTTTGCCGCGCCGATCTGCTCGAGCGGGTACCGCTCAGATGAGAAGACAACGCCGTTCGACTTGTCGCCGAGGTAGAGGCTGCCGTTGTTGGAGAAGAGCAGGAGCTTTCCGAGCCGCGGGATGAGAGCGGCGCAAGCAACGACGCCTTCAGTGAGCTCCAGAACGCGCTCGGCCGCCGTCTCGACCGTTCCGCCATCTTCGAGGTGCGTGGCGATGATGGCGGGAATGACCTCGGTGTCGATCTCGAGTTCTGGGGTCTTGCTGATCTGTGGCCAGACATCCTCGTGATTGATGATGATGCCGTTGTGCAGCACGACGATTTGTTCCCGCATCACCGGTTGGTTGTCTGCGGTGCCGTTTGTCACGAGCCGGCTGTGGCCGAAGAAGAGGTGGCCAGGTGACGGGATCCGCTTCAGTAGGCGGTCGATCGGCAGGTCTGCACGGTAGGAGTTGTAGGCATCCTTGCCATGGATAACCATGCCACTGGAGTCACGCCCCCGCTGCTGTGCGTGCTTGACGATGGTCTTGACCGACGCGGAGTCGAGGCTATCCGGGCCGATGAAGCCAAAGATTCCGCACACGTGTAATACTCCGATTCCGTAAGGGATGGCAGGGGCCCGTGGAACGCGAACCCGGAGAACGTTCAAATTATGCCACGCATTTCAGACTAAGCCATCGAACAGGTGTGGCGGCTTCGCCGGCAATAGGCCTGTGCCGCGGCTATCAGGAGTGCGCTGCGGGTCCTACACCGTTGGCTTGCCGATGACCCGGTATGCGACTCCAGGCCACTGCTCGGCCGACGAGATTCGCCGCCCGTCGATAAATGCTTGAATGCCTGGCAGGTCTTCCGAACTCAGGGAGCGGTACTCTGCGTGGTTCGCCTGCACCACTGCAGCATCGATGGGATCGCCGAAATGGTACGGCGCGAACCCCAGGCGTGTGAGCTCTTCGTCGTCGAAGAGTGGGTCGTGAACAAGGGGCACGGCGCCACGCGCCTTCAGTGCCTCAACTGCGCCGAAGGCTCCGGAGAACGCCGTCTCTTTCACTCCACCACGGTAGGCGGCGCCTAGTACGGCAATCCTCGCGCCGGTAAGGTCACCGTAGGCTCCCTCCAGCAATCCGATGGTGTAGTCGGGCATGCCGGCATTCGCGGCGCGGGCAGCGGAGACGATGGTGGCCTCAGGGTCGGTCCACAGATACAGCCGCGGGTACACCGGGATGCAGTGCCCACCGACGGCAATACCGGGTTGGTGGATGTGGCTGAATGGCTGGGAGTTCGACGCCTCGATCACCTGATAGATGTCGATGCCTGCCTTCCCCGCGAAGCGCGCAAACTGGTTCGCGAGGCCGATGTTCACATCTCGGTACGTCGTCTCGGCTAGCTTCGCCAGTTCAGAGGCTTCGGCGCTGCCCAAGTCCCACACGCCGTTTCCGCGGTGCAGGTCAGGGCGATCATCGAAGTCGAGCACCGCATTGTAGAACTCGACGGCGCGCTGTGCCCCGCGTTCGCTGAGTCCGCCAACGAGCTTCGGATACTTGCGGAGGTCCTCGAAGACCCGTCCGGTGAGCACGCGCTCCGGAGAGAAGACGAGGTCGAAATCGACCCCTTCCTTCAGCCCAGAAGCCTCTTCCAGGAGGGGCTTCCACCGGGTGCGCGTAGTGCCGACGGGGAGAGTCGTTTCGTAGGAGACGAGGGTACCGGGAGTCAACACTTCGCCCAGAGATTTGGTTGCCGCATCCATCCATCCGAAGTCCGGCTCAGCGGTGACTTCATCAACGAAGAGTGGCACGACCAGCACCACCGCGTCGGCACCAGGCACGGCATCCGAGTAGTCCGTAGTGGCGCGGAGCTTGCCCGCAGGGACGAGCTCGGACAGCATTTCCTGGAGGTGAGCTTCGTTGGGGAAGGGCTCGAGGCCCTGGTTTACGAGATCGACAGTGCGATGGGAAACGTCCACACCGACTACGTCATGGCCTTTGCTGGCGAATTGGACGGCGAGCGGAAGCCCGATCTTGCCGAGGGCGATGACGGCGATCTTCAAAGGGTCTCTCCAGAGGGATTGGGTGTTTCAATCCTAGATTGTGATGCTACGTGGTAATGATCGAGAGGCTTTCGTCGACGACTCGCTGTGCGATGGCGTTCAATGAGAATTGGCCTGCAGCCCATTCTGCCAGTTCGGCGCGGGCGTTCGGTTGCAGCGGTGCAGTCGCAGCGGTGTTCATGGCTGCGGCTGCCGCATCGATGTCGTAGTCCACTGCCACCCCGGCGAAGGGGTGGCCTGCGTCGCGGAGGAACTCGACGGTGGGGCCAGGGCCGGCGAAGATGACTGGGCATCCGGCCGCGAGGGACGAGTACGCCTTGGTAGCCAGCGCGTATTCGTTCCGCTTGATGGGCGACAGGCTGGCGACTGTGGCGGTGGCGGTGGCGAGGATAGCTGAGAGGGCCGCTGGGGGTATCGGCGCGTTGAATTCCACAGATTCGGAAATCCCGAGCTGCCGCGCTCTGGTCTGCATTTCGTCGCGGTCTTCGCCGTTGCCGTAAAACACCAGGCGGGCACCGGGGTGCTGCCGCAGCACTTCGGGCATCGCCTCGACGAAAATTTCGGCACCGTGCCACTCGGAGTGGGTACCTGCGTATACAAACACCGGCGGGTCCGGTGGCGCCTGACCGTCGTAGCGGAAGTCTTTGGTGTCGGCACCGAAACCGATCGGGACTGCAGGGGTCATGATGCCGGCGGTACGGAACCGATCAGTCAATGGTTGGTGGGCGGAAAACAGCATCTTCGCACCGCGCAGTCCCCAAGCCTCGACCCGGCGAAGCGTGCCCAGAATGAGCCGGGAACTGGTCACCAACTCGGCGGCTTCGGACCAGTAGTCGGCAGCACGCACGACATACGGGGTGCGGCGAAGGGCAGCGATCACGCGCACGACCGCGACCGTGGTGGGCGGTGGTTCGACGACATAGAGGTCGGCCTTCCGGGAGAACAGGAGCCGGAGGGCCAGGGGGATATCGAAGCTCATGTAGCTGAGGTAACCGCGAACGTATTGCTGCCGGTCACGTTTTACCGGGGCCCTGTGCACCGTTATACCTGATGGGTCATCGATAATGGCGTCGCGTGGGGGTTTCGCGGTCAGGATGGTGACCTCGCATCCACGGTCCCGGAACTCTTCCGCCCACGTGCGCAATATCCCGGACGCTGCCGAAATCTCCGGACCAAAGATCCGAGTGGCAAAAACTACTCTCATCGCATTCCATACGGCCCCGTAGGGTGCCGCCGTCACCTCGCTATCTGAACCAACTCAATAGGATGATTCTCCGAGTTGCCTGTTGAGACTCGGCGCGCTCCCACTAATCAAGTGCTATGCGCGGATGATCATGAGGCTTTCGTCAACGACTCGCTTGGCGATCGCGTCTAGCGAGAACTGGCCTGCAGACCATTGTGAAAGTTCAGCGCGAGCAGCCTGTTGCAGGGGTGCCGCCGCTGCGGTGTTCATAGCTTTGGCTGCCGCATCGATGTCGTAGTCCACGGCCACTCCGGCCAGGGGATGGCCTGCGTCGCGGAGGAACTCGACGGTGGGGCCTGGGCCGGCGAAGATGACTGGGCATCCGGCCGCAAGCGAGGAGTATGCCTTCGTGGCGAGGGCATATTCGTTTGCCGCGACGGGAGCCAGGCTGGCGACGGTGGCGGTGGCTGCCGCGAGGATAGCTGAAAGGGCCGCGGGTGGTATCGGCCCGTTGAACTGCACCGAGTTCACGATCCCGAGGTGCTGCGCTCTGGTCTGCATCCCGTCGCGGTCTTCGCCGTTGCCGTAGTAGACCAGGCGGGCACCGGGGTGCTGCTGCAGCACCTGGGGCATTGCCTCGACGAAGATTCCGGCGCCGTGCCATTCGGAGTGGGTTCCGGCGTAGACGAACACCGGCGGGTCCGGTGGCTTCTGGCCGTCGTAGCGGAAATCTTTGGTGTCCGCGCCGAAACCGATCGGGACCGCGGGGGTCATGATGCCGGCGGTACGGAACCGGTCAGTCAATGGTTGGTGGGCGGAGAACAGCATCTTCGCACCGCGCAGTCCCCAAGCCTCGACCCGGCGAAGCATGCCCAGAATGAGCCGGGAACTGGTCACCAACTCGGCGGCTTCCGACCAGTAGTCGGCAGCACGCACGACGTACGGAGTTCGGCGAAGGCCCGCGACGACGCGGACGACGGCGACCGTGGTGGGTGGCGGCTCGACAATATAGAGGTCGGCCTTCCGGGAGAACAGGAGCCGGAAGGCCAGGGGGATGTCGAAGCTCATGTAGCTGAGATAGCCACGAACATACTGTTGCCGGTCACGTTTCACCGGGGCTCTGCGCACCGTGATGCCCGGCGGATCATCGATGACCGAACCCCGGGGCGGTTTAGCAGTCAAGATCGTGACCTCACACCCACGGTCCCGGAACTCTTCGGCCCAAGTGCGGAGGATCCCGGACGCTGCCGAAATTTCCGGACCGAAGATCCGAGTGGCGATAACGACCCTCATCGTTAACCTGCGAGAAGTCGAGCGACAAGCGCGCTCTGTGTAGCCCGATCCGGCTCGCTTGATAGTGCCTTAGCCGAGCGATCGGCTGCCTCTTTGTACCTTGTCACGTCGGCCGCGGTGACATCGCGCAGCGCATCAACCAAGGCATCCGTCGTTGTGCCGCCGGTAATGATGCCTAGCCCGTACTCCCCAATATGCGCATCAATTTCGGGGGCGGGAGAAAACACCAGTCCCAACCTGGCCTGCACGAAATCAAAGAACTTGTTCGGTAGGTGGTACAGATGGCTCAGCGTCTTGAGCGGGTAGAGGAACACTCCGAGGTCGTACTGGTTGAGTACGGTGGGCAGAGTCTCTGGCGGTACCGGAGGATGCACGGTGACCCCTGGTGTGGCGGCTGCCTTCTTGCGGATGACACTGAGGTGCCCGCCCGGAACTTCGATCAGATAGAGATCCAGGGTGAAGCGACCCTCAAGCCTGTCAACCGCGTCGATGAGTTCCACGATGTTGCGCTCCGCGTCAGCGGTGCCGCTGTGCACAAGCCGGATGACATTCGGATCGACCGTCGTCGGCGTGAGATCCCGCAAGTCCGCCGCGTTTCGAACGATCTCTGTGCTGACCCCGTATCGGTCGCTGTAGAGGCCGGCAAGACCCTTACTCACACTCGTCACCGCAGCAACCTTGGGAAGGTACTTCTTGCAGAGGTGCTCCATGTAAGGGCCAACCAGCAAGCGCCAAACGAGAACGGTCGCGCGCTCTTCGGGCGCCCACTCATGCATGTCGGCCAGGATCGGCGCTCCACCCGCTGCGGCGAAGGCCAAAGGAAGCGCACGGGCATCGTTGGCGACGACCAGGTCGTACGTGCCGGATTCGACAACCTGCCTCTTTACCGCCTTCTCGCCCGGCGCGGTGAGCTCGACAGCGTTGTGAAGCCGAAGCCCGAGCTTTGCCACGCCGAGCACGGTCTCGGGTAGGGACGAAGCTCCATCCGGTACTTGGATGTGTTGCGCAACGCCTTCGGGTGCAGGGCCGTATCCCACCGTTGTCACTTCACCGTGCTGTCGCAGAACCTCGAGTTGGCGCAGCACCCGGGAGTCTGCGTGTATCGGAGAGAAGGAGATACAGAGAATTCGGGGCATATCGCTCTTTCGTTGGTAGGTCGATGTCATGTGGTTTCGGCGTCGGGCTCGCCCTCGGTCAAGCTAGCCAACTGCACCTGCAAACCGAACTGCGGAACGGCTTCGGCGAGCTCAAGGAAAGTTCCCTTGCCCAGGATTTGCCCATGGTCGAGGTAGCAGACCTGGTCGTAGTCCTTGATGGTGGAGATACGGTGCGCGACAGCGATGACTGTCACCTCTCCCCGCAGTGCCTTGATGGCGCGGACGACATCATCCTCGGTCTTCGTGTCGAGAGAGCTGGTGGCCTCATCGAGCACCAGAATCAACGGGTCAGAGTAGAGGGCACGGGCTATTCCGAGCCGTTGTTGCTGGCCACCGGAAAGCGAGACACCGCGCTCCCCGACGGTTTCATCGATGCCGTGTTTGCGGGATGCGATAAGCGAGCCTAGTTGTGCTTTCTCTAGCGCTTCCATGACCTTGTCCCGGTCATAATCGTCGTCCCAAGAAAGCGCGACATTCTGTCCAATGGTTCCATCGAACAGACTGACCCTCTGGGGCACGTATCCGATTCGGGAACGCCAGGCGTGTATGACTTCTGGCAATGGAGTGCCGTCGATCGTCATGCTCCCCGAGGTTGGAGCGCGAAGCCCCAGAAGGAGATCGATGAGTGTCGACTTTCCTGATCCGCTGGGGCCAACTATGCCGAGCGTGGAACCGAGAGGCACTTCAAGATTGAGCCCGAGCAGCACAGAGTCCGAGCCAGTCGGGTAACGGAATTCGATGTCTCGTAGCGTCAGTGCCTGAGGTGCCTCGGGAAGTTGCGACACGTCGGTTCCGGCCAGTGCGTCCGTTGCGTTTGCTTCAGTGCCACGCAAGTCGTCGACAACGTCCCTGACCCAGGGCACACTTGCCGTCGCGCTGATGACTGAAGACTGGATACCAGTGAGAGCCGGAATTAGGCGAAGACCGACCACCGCAAATAGGGCCACAGCGACGACTGCCGCGCTCAGCCCGCCGAACATGTAGCCGACGCCTCCGATCAGCAGGAATCCACCGATTAGGGCTGCTTCATAGCCATAGCGGGGAATGATAGATAGGAATGATAGGGAGGCTCGCGCCCTAACGGCGCCTTGCCGCTCACGTGCAACGACCTCTTGGATCTGGCCCAGTCGCCCGCGAAGAGTTAGCTCCTTAAGTGCCTCGACCATTTCGGTGAGCAGCCCTGCGACGCGGTAGCTGTAGTCCAGGTTGTTTCGGGCCGCCTGCAAGGTCCGCTTCGCGACCACTTGGTTGATGAGGGCTGCGACGAGACCCAGGTACACCAGCGAGATCAACGCGGTGATTGGCTGTGCGACAACGAGCACAGCCAATGTCAGCACGATGGTCAGCACATTCCCTGGAATCGTGAGCAGCGACAGGATCAGCCCGGAGATCGCCACCGAGATCCCGGTGTCGGCAATGCGAGTGAACTCAACGGTGCTTCGCTTAGAACGCTCTTCCCAACTCGATCTTAAGTAGGAGCGGAACATTCGTGCGCCGATCTCGAACTCGTAGAATGCGAACTGCTTGGTCGCGAACCAGTGCATGGCCACCGCGAGGGCGCTCTTGATGATGATGAGTCCGCACGCGACCAGCAGTAGCCAAGGGATTGCGTCGTCAGGGAATTCCCCGAGAAGGGGTAGGACGACCGGCGACCCTGATGCGACCGGGGTGATGATGAGCACGAGGAGAGTCATCGCTGCCACGTCAAATAGGGAGAGGATTGCGGTACAGAAGATGTAAATGACGAGGAATTGCCGTGCCCGACCGGGCAGGAGCGGGAGAAGGTCGAGGAGCGCGCTCCAGAGTTGTTTCATCGCGGCTAGGTTAGCATTACGGCGTTGGGCCGCCTGATGGACGAGACGTATGCCTTCGGTGGGATGCTCGGCGTTTGCTCATCAAGTGGAGGTGCCATGCTCGACGCCGTAACGTTGCTGGAGCGTGCGCCCGATGGGATCCGTCGTCTGGCCCATCGGATCGCCACAGGGCAAGGAGCGCTAGGACGCTTAGCGGACGTCGCCCGGTACCGCTTTTCCGAGGACGAAGTGCCTGTGCCGCAGTTGCCTCGCGATGCACACATCCGCCTCGTGATTGGGCCAGCCAACTCTGCTGAGCAGGGCTACCAGTGGTCACGCGCCTTTGAGCGAAGCTTCCCAAGCGTCGCTGCTATGGCGATGCACGGTATCGGAGTTGGGCCGTTTTTGCCCCAGGCAGATATAAAGGTGCCGATGGCTGTGTATCAGCGTTCAGTATCGTGGCTGGATTCTTTCGAGCAGTATCTCTCGCACCAGACCCACCTCATTTGGGAGTCGGGCCTACCGCTGCTTGGTCGCCGATATGGATCTGATGTCAAACAAGAAATGACACAGTTCGGCGCTCGCGGCGTAAAGGGTGCCCTGCTCTTCCACGGCAGCGACATTCGCCCCCCATCACGCCATGCCGCGCTGAACGAGTGGTCCCCGTTCCGGGACGCGTCCGGGCCAGTGCGTGCACTGGAAGAGGGCGCGGCTAGGAATGCGGCATTAGCAGCAGAATCTGGGTTGCCCGTTTTTGTGTCGACGCCGGATCTATTGCGTTGGCTTCCAGAGGCAACGTGGTGTCCGGTGGTGGTCGACACGACTAAGTGGCGGGAGGCTGCGGCGACGAGGAGCTCGGCTGGCCCCTTGGTGGTTGCTCATGCTCCGTCCCACAAATGGCTTAAGGGTACGGATCGAGTTGAACCGATGCTCCATCGCCTCTCGGAGGAGGGGGTGATCGAGTATCGGCAAGCCTTCGGGGTTCCGCACGCCTCGATGCCGGGCTTTTATGCTGAGGCGGACATCGTGCTTGACCAGTTCGCTTTGGGAATCTATGGAGTCGCGGCATGTGAGGCCATGGCTTCCGGACGACTTGTGATGAGCCATGTGGATGATTTCACACGTGACCGAGTGCGGGAGCGGACCGGTCTGGAGTTGCCGATACACGAGGTGACGATCGGCTCCCTCGAAGACGAACTGCGGCGAGCGGCCGCAGAGCCGGAACACTTCGAGGCGATGCGCGCTGCGGGTCCAGCATTTGTAGAAGCCGTGCACGGCGGCCGCCGCTCGGCTGCCGCCATCGCGCCATTCCTCGGGCTCAGCGCATAAACGCGATCGCGGTAAGGAATCGCAGCGGCGATTCGCGGTGGAACATGCGGCTGCTCGAGGCGGGCAGGAAATTTCCCGGGTATCTGTAGTCAGTTAGTACGGCGTGATCGGCGGCTAGTCGATCCGGGTTAGCTTTGCCCTGAAGTCCGGCGACGATGCGAGCTTCACGGCGACTCAGGATCCCAGCGACGCGCGGCGCTGTGGCCAGGATCCGCCGAACTGCGACGGATAGCGCCGTGAAATCTGCGGCTGGCGCCCCGGCACTCAGGCTTGCCCCGAGAATGTCCATAACATGAGTGCGTAGTAGCTTCACTGCGAACGATTCCCGCTGTTCCGGGGTCAACGTCGAGAGGTACTCAGGTGACAGGACTGCGTCGAGAAACAGCAGGGACTCTGACGCCGGTTTCGCGCTGGTCGACGTCCTAGTCGCCAGATCGCCTTGGTGGATCAGGTAGCCGGGTGCGCCTCGCGCGAGACTTATTCGAGCATCTGAGTACCAGAGAGAGACACCCTGGATGACGTCCTCGCCGGTACGCAGCCCAGGGGTCATCCTTATATTTCCAAACTGGCGGCGCGAGACGAGGCCGAGTTGCACTGTGCGGTAGGCGAGGCGGTCCCGTACTCCGTTTAGGCTGCGCGTACGGAACGGTCGGGTTGGTGGGCTTCGGGTCGTCGCACCAGGCGAGCTACGCAACGGTGGGATGACGACGTCGGCACTGTCACGCCGGGCGACTGCCACCCAGGCATCGACGGCTCCCGGCTCATACTCGTCATCGGAGCCAAGGAGTGCCGTGAACTCGCCGGTTGCGGCATCCAAACCCGCATTGATCGGACCGGCTGCACTTGGCACACCGTCCGCCAGATAAAGCAGCCGCACCCGAGGGTCCTCAGCCCAATCCCCAAGCGCGATCCCGATCTGCTTCGGGGCGACATTGTGGCACACGACGCTCACTCGGGTATCTACCGAGGTCGTCGACAGAACAGAGGCCGTGGCGCGCATGATAGGTCTGGCATCGGTATGGACAGGGATGATCACATCGACGACCGGATCGGTCATGCTTTAGCTCGATCCGCGAGGGCTCTGACTGCAGCGCTCCATGCACCCATCTGTGCTTCCGCGGAGAGTTCATGTGCTGCGGTCGCCGCGTGCGACTTCCACGTGGAAATCTGGTCGACGGTCAGCGAATCCAGCACCTTGGTCAATGCTGCGGCACTGAAGTCGTCGGCCACTGCACCGAACCCATGTGCACGGAGAAGGTTCTGCATCTCGGAGGACGGACCGATTATCAGCCCCAGCCTTGCCTGGACGTAGTCAAAAAACTTGTTTGGCAAGGCCCAACGATTGTTAAAGTTCGTTGGCGCAACAATGTGAACGCCAACATCGTATTCATTGAGGCAGGCGATGAGATCTTGGTATGGGACAGGCTCAGGAAATCTGATGCGATCGGACCCCGCTGCAAGACTGCGCAACTCTTGAACGTACTCAGGATCGTTGCCCATCAAATAGAGGTCCATGGTCACGTCGCTCTTGCTCGCCATGGTGGCAGCGACGAGTACCTCAAGTCGACGGTTACGTATCGAGGCACCGCTGTGGACAAGCCGGATTGGGGTGGAGACCGGTCCCGCAGCAAGTTCAGCGTAGGGTGCCGCATTTGTTACGACCTTGGAGTGGACACGGAATACGCGCTGATACTCATCCGCAATTCCGTGCCCGACCGTCGTCATAGAGGAGGCCCGCGGTAGGAATTCGCCACACATCCACTTCACGAATGGTGCGATGAATATGCGCCAGACGAGAAGTTCCTCGTTCTGACGCGGTGCGTACTCGTGGATGTCGGCGTGCACGCCGTGTCTCGGCTTCAGGGCGAGCGCGAGGCCGACGGTGTCGATGTCGTTGGCGAGGATCACATCGAAGCGTTCGAGCTGTCCGAGATCGGCAGCTGCCTGGCGGATGGCAGGTTGCCGCCAGTAGATCCGGCGGAAGCGCCGGAGGATCAGGTCACTCCGGCGCCAACGGCGGATGCCGTGAGCGTCATCGAGCCGCACGTGACGCACTCTTGGGTCGGGACTGGGCCCATAACCGTAGGTGGTTACGTCGTAGCGTTCGGCGAAAAGCTTTACCTGCTTGAGTACCCGGGCATCCGCAGAGATATTCGAGAACGACAGGATGAGTAGGCGAGGCAAGGTCATTGTCGCTCCCTCAGGAGCTCATCGACAACCGCTTGGGCGGCGTGCCCGTTTCCGTATGGTGCGCTATCCGTCGGTGGCGGCGCAGGCCGAGAGACTGCCCGCGCGATGGTGTTCACCTCGTTGGCAAGAACGTTCCAGCCGAGGTCAACGGTCTCGATCCACTCCGTCTCCGACCTAATCGTGGTCGTCGGCACCCGCAGTAGGAACGCCTCCTTCTGCAGGCCCCCGGAGTCGGTCACTACGCCGGCGCTGTGCATGACGGCGGCTACCAGTTCGGGATAGGGCAGCGGGTCGTGGGTGCGCAGGGCGCCCTGGTCGAGCTGAACTCCATGCTGCTTGGCGAGCGACTTCAACCGCGGATGCGCGAGCAGTAGTACAGGACGGTCGAGACCGGCCAGGGCATCGATTAAGCCACTGAGCCGAACCGGGTCGTCGGTGTTGTCCGGTCGATGGATGGTCGCGACGTAATACCCTCCGACCGGGAGGTCGAATGGGGTCTGGTCGGGTTCGGCGAGCGCGCGGTCACGCACGTTGTAGAGGACATCAGTCATAACATCACCGACGAGCACAGCCCGATCGGCGAGTCCCTCGCGGGCGAGATGATCCATCGACACCTTCGTGGGGGCGAGGAGGAGGTCGGCGGCGTGGTCGGTGAGCACGCGGTTGTGTTCTTCTGGCATGCGGCGGTTGAAGGACCGCAAACCGGCTTCGAGGTGGGCGACTGGCAGGTGCAATTTCACCGCCGCGAGGGCCGCGGCCACCGTCGAGTTGGTGTCTCCGTAGACGAGCACCCAGTCGGGGGATAGGCGCTCAAGTTCGCGCTCAAGCCCTTCCAGCATCCGGCCGGTCTGCTGGCCGTGGCTGCCGGAGCCGATCTCGAGGTTCACTGCAGGAGCAGGGATGTTCAGGTCGCGGAAGAACGCGTCGCTCATCAAGTCGTCGTAGTGCTGTCCGGTGTGCACAATATTGTGTTCTGCACGGCCCGCGAGGGCGGCGGCGATCGGGGCCAACTTCACGAACTGTGGTCGCGCGCCGACGACGCTCAGGATCTGCATGCTTTGAGCTTACGAGGTGCATTCGTGCCAACGTCTCTACCGATCGTCATCGCCTCATCGGTCATCGTATTTCCGCGTGCCTCCAGTGGATCGGACTGTGGCCCTGCGATACTATCGGGGTTGTGTCGAGCTGGGGGTGCTGGCGTGTCAGGTAAAAGGTTGCGCTGGATGGCAAGCGCGATCGCACTCGCGCTTGTCGCCGTGATGCCGATGGCGGTAGGTTCGCCAGCACCTGCGGCCGCGATCGACGCCTCCCAATTCGACCCTGGCCACATCATCTCCGACGCCGAGTTTTACGATGGCGGCGCGATGACCGCCCCACAGATTCAGGTTTTCCTCGATGGGAAAATCGGTAAGTGCGCGGGCACGCGGTGCCTCAATGTGATCCAGGTCGCCCATCCTGGCGCTGCGGCCTCGTACGCGAACAACGGCGGCCTGATTTGCAACGTCCTGCAAGGCGGGACAATGCTGTTCTCTGAATTCCTCTACCGTGTACAGGTGGCATGCGGCATCTCCGCGAAGGTTGTGCTCGCTACGCTGCAGAAGGAGCAGGCGTTGGTGACGAGCACCGCGCCGAGCGACTGGCAGCTGAAGGCCGCAATGGGAATGGCCTGCCCCGACACAGCCCCCTGCGACACCGCTTTCGCTGGTCTCGCCAGCCAGGTATATACCGGCACCAAGCAGCTGAAGACCTACAAGGTTGCGGTGTTCGCGAAGCAGCCCGGTAACCAGTACATCCAATATCACCCCAACGCCGGTTGCGGCGGCAGCTACGTCAACGTGCGCAACTACGCCACCGCTGCGCTCTACAGCTACACGCCGTACCAACCTAACGCGGCTGCCCTCGCCAACCTCTCTGGCACCGGGGACGCATGCTCGTCCTACGGGAACCGCAATTTCTGGCGGTTCTACAACGACTGGTTCGGTTCGGCTGGCTTCTCCATGACATCCACTGCCGACGTGGACTACCTCATTACTCGCGATGCGAATAACGAGCTTTGGGCTTACCCGGCGAAAGGGGGTGGGGGTTGGGCTCCGCGAACGAGCCTCGGCGCAGGTTGGGGCGGAGCCGAGTCCGTGATCGGTGTTGGCGATCTGGACAGCAATGGGTATCGGGACATCATCGCTCGTGACACGCAGGGTCGAGCATGGTTCTATCCAGGCACCGACGCTCTGGAATACCCGACTCGCAAATTGATCAACGTTGATTGGTCCACCTCAACGCATGTGCTCTACGGCGGCTACGTCAACGCCGGCACCGATGCCGACATGCTCACCGTCGACACATCCGGCAACCTGTGGGTGTGGTTCGGAGATGGCACCGGCCAGTTCAGCAACGCCCATAAGGTCGGCTCGGGCTTCGGTTCGTACTCTGTGCTGGTGGGCGTGGGTGACTTCACCGGCGACCGATGCGGAGATGTCCTCGGGCTCGCGCCCTCGGGGGACCTCATGCTGCACTCAGGGAACTGCGCTGGTGGTTTCCTTCCGCCGACCCGGATCGGCATCGGGTTTGGCGGATTCACCAACCTCTCAACGCTCGGTGACTTTACGGGCGATGGCGTCGCGGACCTCTGGGCGAAGACAGCCTCCGGCACCATGCATCTGTTTCGAGGCGTTGGGGGCGGAGCCATCGGTAACACCACGATCGTGGACCAAGGTTGGAATGTGATGCAGGACATCGTCGGTGCGGGCATGCGGCCGGTCCGCCCGCCGATCGTAACCTCGGTAACGAACACGGACGACATGTTTGCCGGCTATCTGATTGCGAGGGATCGCAACCACGCACTCTGGGCGTTCCCGGCGAACGCCGCCGGCGACTGGGCGTCACGGGTGAGCTTGGGTGTCGGTTGGGCCGGCGCAAAGGAGATCATCGGTGTCGGCGATCTGGACGGCAACGGGTTCCGGGATGTGATCGCACGGGATACGGCCGGTAAGGCCTGGTTCTA
This sequence comes from Homoserinimonas sp. A520, assembly GCF_054489245.1. Taxonomy (NCBI): domain Bacteria; kingdom Bacillati; phylum Actinomycetota; class Actinomycetes; order Micrococcales; family Microbacteriaceae; genus Homoserinimonas; species Homoserinimonas sp. A520. The sequence continues at coordinate 112,048 of NZ_JBTMWX010000002.1, forward strand.
CGCGGGTGACGGTCGCCTGGACTATCCACTCCGGCGCGCGATCTCGGCGGACTGGTCATCCGCTCGCTCGGTCCTATATGGGGGCTACTTCGATTCCGATGCTCACCCTGACATGCTCACCGTCGACGCCGCGGGTGACCTTTGGCTGTGGCCGGGAGACGGAGCAGGGCAGTTTGGCGCACGTGCGAAAGTTGCCGGAGGTTTCGCTGGCGCGGTCACAGTGGCTGGCGTGGGTGACTTCGATGGTGACCGATGCGGTGACCTTATCTCCATCACGCCAGATGGTCTGCTTCTACTGCACAAGAGCGATTGCGACGGCGGACTGGAAGCCGCAATCCAGATTGGTGTGGGCTTCAACGGATACACCGAGGCCTTCTCGTTCGGCGACTTCACCGCCGACGGTACACCGGACCTGTGGGTGAAAAACGGTGCCACCATTCGGTTGTTCCGAGGAACTGGGGACGGTTCCATTGTCTGGACAAGCACGACAGACCATGGCTGGGACTCTTTCCTGAATATCACCGCTGCCGGTATGCGTCCGGGTGCCCCGGTGCCGACTCCTACTCCTACTCCTACTCCTACTCCTACTCCTACTCCTACCCCTACCCCTACCCCAAGCCCAACTCCGACGCCTACCCCGGCACCGACACGTTTGAACGACGCTGGTGCCGGTGACCTTGATGGCGACGGACATCGTGATGTGCTCGGCGTAACACCGGCAGGAGAATTGCGGTTGTTCCGGGGAGACGGTTTGGGCGGATTCCACGCGACCACCCCAATCCTCGACTCGTCTTGGGGAAATAAGACACGGACAGTGACACTCGACGATTTCACTGGCGACGGTCATGCTGACCTGGGGCGAATCACCGAGGCGGGTGCGTTCGAGCTCTTCGCGGGGGACGGTGCCGGCGGATTCAGCAGCGCCCAGACAATTGGACAGGGTTGGGGTGGATTCGACCGCGTATTCGGAATCGATTTCGACGGTGACGGATATCAAGATGTCGTCGCGCGCGACAAGGCAGGTGACCTTTGGCTGCACAGTGGAAACGGGGCCGGAGGATGGCTCAGGAGTGAAGGGGTCAAGATCGGGATTGGCTGGGGGGGCTTCACCGAAGTCTTCAACGGCGGCAACTTCAATGGCATCGGCGGCGCGGATATCATCGCCAGGACCTCTGATGGAAATCTGTGGCTCTACCCGACAAATGGGTCCGGAGTCTGGCAGCCTCGGACTTTGATCGGAATCGGTTGGGGAGGAATCGTGTCGATTTTCAGCCCGGGAGATTTCGACGGTTCGGGTGGACCAGACGTGCTCGCACGGTTCCCTGACGGGCGCCTCATCCTCTATCCCGGCAACGGCGCTGGAGCATGGAAGGGAACTCGACTCGTCGACTCGGGATGGAACTCCATGATGACGATCGGCTAAGCAACGAACGGGTAGGATCGATGGAGCACGATGTCCCGTCGAGACGCTGGGCGAGGCACATGTCTCGATTCTGAGCCGGTCGTGGGGTGCTAAATCGCGAGGGAGGCTGAGCCTCTCGCCCGATACAATCGTTCGAGGCTATTTGCCTCCCACCGCAAGAAGGGCAATTCAACGTGTCGATCCGCAATAGTTCGGTGCTGGTTACGGGAGGCGCAGGCTTCATCGGGAGCCATCTGGTCGATCGCCTCGTACTGGAGGAGCCGAAGAGGCTGGTTGTCGTTGACAACTTCTTTCTGGGCAACGAAAGCAACCTCGCTGACGCGTGCGACAAATACGACGTTGAGATCCTGCGACTCGATGCATCCGACCTCGCCGCCATGCAGGATGTTGTGACTGCACATCAAATCGAGACAGTCTTCGACCTCGCCGTCGTACCCCTGCCGACATCGCTGACCTACCCGTCCTGGACCATCGCCACCAATATCGGAATCACCACCGCGTTCTGCGAGCTGGCGCGCCGCGGGCTGATCGCCAGACTGGTACACATGTCCAGTTCGGAGGCATACGGAACCAGCCGGTACACCCCCATGGACGAGGACCATCCGCACGACGCAATCACCCCGTATGCCGCCTCGAAGTCGGCAGAAGATCACATAATCCGCTCGTACGTACGTACATTCGGCATCGACGCGACCACCGTGCGTCCATTCAACAACTACGGTCCGCGTCAGAACCCCGGCTCGTACGCTGGGATCATCCCCATTGTCATCCAGCGAGTCATGGAGGGCACACCGATCGAGATCCATGGTGACGGCGAACAGACTCGCGACTTCACGTTCGTGCGGGACACCGCTGACCTCACGGTGGCAGTTGCCGAAAATCCGGACTGCAGCGGCCTTGAGTTCAACATTGCTACCGGCGTTCCGACGTCGATCAATGCGCTGGTAGCGCGGATTCTGCAGATCATGGATGCACCCGATCACCCGATCATCCACTCGCCCGAGCGCCCCGGCGATGTGAGGTCTCACCAAGCCGATGTCACCCGCCTCGTGTCGCATCTCGGCCGCCAGCCGGCCGCGCTCAGCGATGAAGGACTGCGCGAGACCGTGGCTTGGTACCAGGCCGTGTTTGCATGAGGCTGAACGTCCCGCTCACTGGAGCTGAAGAACTCCAGTTGATCCAGGAGGTGCTTGAGTCCGGCTTTCTGACCCAGGGACCGCGCGCAGCGGAGTTCGAGCGGCTGATTGCCGAACGCATCGGAAGCAACGATGCGTTCGCTGTGAGCTCAGCAACCACCGGCCTGCACCTCGCACTCCATGCCGCCGGGGTGAAACCGGGCGATGAGGTTGTCATCCCGGACTTCAGTTTTCCAGCCACCGCGAATGTCGTCGTCCAGCAGGGTGCAACCCCTGTCTTCGTCGACATTGATCTTGACACATTCAACCTCGACCCGACCCGGCTCGAGGCTGCCATCACACCGCGAACGACAGCGATCATGCCGGTGCATGCATTCGGACTCACCGCGGACATGGACCCGATCAATCAAATTGCAATGCGGCATGGAATCCCGGTTATCGAGGACGCCGCCTGTGCACTTGGTGCGACATATCATGGTCGCGAAGCCGGCACCTTGTCGCTGGCCGGGGTTTTCTCGTTCCATCCGCGCAAGATCATTACGACGGCGGAGGGCGGGATGATCACGACCTCCGACGTGGACCTCGCTGAGCGCATCCGAGTACTGCGATCGCACGGCGCTGTTCGCGGCTCCCACTACATGTCGTTTGTTGACGCTGGCTTCAACTATCGACTCAGCGATGTGCATGCCGCTATCGGCATCGGCCAGATGGCTCGGCTAAACCACATCTTGCGACGCCGTCGCGAGATCGCGGCCGAGTACGACGTCGCACTGGCCGATTTAGAAGGCGTGCGGGTGCCGGTCGTGCCGGAAGGGCTTCAGCATTCGTATCAGTCCTATGTCGTTCTTCTGGACGAAGACATTGATAGGGATCGGGTTGTCGACGCGATGAAGGCTGAGGATGTCGAAGTAACGCTTGGCACCTATTCGATGCACCTGCAGCCTTACTTTCGCGAGCGTTTCGGCATTCGGGATGAAGAGCTGCCGGCGGCGACCAGGGCGCACTTGTCTGCGCTTACCATCCCCCTCTATCCTCAGCTCGGCAGTGATGACGTGGGAAGGGTCGTGGCAACGCTGGCGCGCGCCATTGCGTCGGGAAAGACCGGACAACTATGACGGCGGACATCACAATCGTCGACTACGGCGTCGGCAACGTCGCGTCGATTGTGAACATGATCCGCAAGAGTGGCTTCACCAGCGAGTTGAGTGGTGAGCCTGACGTCATTGCCGCGGCGAACCGGATCATCCTCCCCGGTGTAGGGGCATTTGATACGGCCGCATCGAAGCTTCGGCTTTCCGGTCTTGGTGAGGTGGTTGCAGCAAAGGCAGCGGCTGGCGATCGTGTGCTCGGCGTCTGTCTGGGGATGCAGCTGTTGCTCGATGGCAGCGAAGAGGGCGACGAGGCTGGGCTGGGCATCGTGCCAGGGATGGTTCGGCGCTTTCCGCGCTCGATCGGCGGTGACGTGCTTCGCGTGCCCCACATGGGCTGGAATACGATCGCACGACAGGGCAACAGCGAAGTGCTCCCGGCAGTGGAGGAAGGCGATCGGTTCTATTTTGTGCACTCGTACTTCGCCGACCCAGCTGATCCAGCTGACACGATGGCGGTCACCAACTACGGCGTCCCATTCGCCTCGATGATCCGCCGCGGCAACGTCATTGGAGCGCAATTCCACCCGGAGAAGAGCCACCGAATGGGCGCTCGACTCCTTGCCGACTACGCGAGGTCCTGATGCTTAGTGTGCGCCCCCGCGTCATCCCCGCGCTGCTTCTCGACGGAGAGCGATTCGTCAAGACTCGACGGTTCGACAACGCGCAGTATGTCGGAGACCCAGTCAATGTCCTGAGTATCTTCAATGACCTCGAGGTTGACGAGATGTTCCTCCTCGACATCGGCGCCGCGCGAGGCAAGCCTCTGGCGTTTGAGTATCTTCAACGACTGACCACCGAATGTTTCGTCCCACTGGCATACGGCGGTGGCGTGAAATCGGTGGAGCAGGCGGATCGGTTGGTGCGCGAGGGCTTCGAGAAGATCGTCTTCAACACGACCTTGCTCAACTCGCCGGACATCGTCTCCGACACGGTCCGCGCGCTTGGCGCGCAGGCCACTGTTGCAGCGGTGGACGTGCGCGCGCTCGACGGCGAGTACAGGATTTACGGCCGAGGCGGCACCCAGCTTTCTGAACTGCGACTGCATGACTGGGCGCGGCTCGTGTCCGAGGTCGGAGCAGGAGAAGTCATGGTGACCAACATCGACCGGGAGGGCACGCGCTCCGGGCTCGATCTCGACCTCGTACGAGAAGTGACCAGGCTCCTGCCGGACCTGCCAGTGATCGCACACGGGGGTGCCGGTACGCGAAAACACCTTTCAGAGCCGATCCTTGAGGCCGGCGCGTCGGCGGTGGCTGCTGGTAGTCAGTTCGTCATGCAGGGCGGCCGTGACAGCGTGCTTGTTAATTATCCGAATGGTGAGCAGCTCACTCGTCTGTTCGAAGAGGAACGCGAGCATCGATCGAACCGGGTAGATGACGACGCGCACGTTGACCCGCGGTACGAAATTCCCGGGCGTGATCTTTCCAGTACGGTCATGTGCGAGCGCTGCATCACCACTTCTGACGTCCCAGGATCGATGCTGGATGAGGGCTCCATCTGCTACTACTGCACCCTCCATGACGAACTGGACAAGCAGTACGCAATCGGGCAAGTGAGTACCGCCGAACTGCAGGCGTTCGTCGACCGTTTGAAGCGCTCGGGTGAGGGCAAGAAGTACGACTGCATCATCGGAGTGAGCGGCGGTACCGACTCTTCGTATCTCGCCCACCTCCTTGTCAGCATGGGCGTTCGGCCACTCGCGGTTCATTTCGACAACACCTGGAACTCCCCGGTGGCGACTTCCAACATCTACGCGGTGCTCGATAAACTCGGCGTTGATTTGGAAACTTACGTTGTCGACAACAACGAGTACGACGACATTTACCGATCGTTCATCGAGGCCGGAGTCATCGACATCGACGCTCCAACAGACATCGGCTTCATGGGCGTGCTGTATCGCGCCGCGGAAAAGCATGGAATCAAACACATCGTTGAAGGACACTCCTTCCGCACCGAGGGAATTGCGCCGCGCGGGTGGATTTACATGGACGGCGGATACATCAAGTCTGTGCACCGCCAGTTCGGCACCGTGCCGATGAAAACCTTCCCCAACCTTGACTTCGGCAAGTTTCTCAAGTGGACAGCTTTTTCACGCATCGAGCGCACTCGGCCGCTCTACTGGGTTGATTATGACAAGGAGGGTGCAAAGCGATTCCTCGCTGAACAGTACGGGTGGGAGTGGTATGGCGGCCACCATCTCGAGAACCGGTGGTCGGCGTTCTGCCACAGCTACTTCATGCCCAAGCGCTTTGGAGTGAACTTCCGCCAGATCGAGTTCTCTGCGCTCATACGGTCCGGTCAGATGGATCGACAGGTCGCGATGGACCGGTTCTTCTCGTCGCGATATCCCGATCCAGAGTTGATCGAACTCGTCAAGAAGCGTCTCGGCTACGATGATCAGCGATTTGATGCGCTGATGGCCGCGCCAAAGCGCACGTACCGCGACTACCCAACCTATAAGCGTTGGTTCGAACGCCTGCGTCCCTTTTTCTGGGTCATGATGAAGCTCAATCGAGTGCCCAAGAGCTTCTACGTCAAGTTCTGCAAGCCCTGATCATCGTGCGGCAAGTATTGCAGGGCGTACGATTTGCAGTGCAGATCGTCCTTCTGAGGCTCAGCTATCTCGTCGCACTGATGAGGCGTCGACGCTCGGAGTCTCGGCTCGACTGGGTGGTCGGACCGTATGAGATCGCATCATTGGTATACGACATGGGACGCGCGCTGCCGCGGTCGCTGTCGGTTGTCCTCTCGAAGCACCGCTATTACGACCTGCCGTACGGATGGACTCCGGGGCCGCTCAACCGCTTGCCGGGCGCGGCGCGGTGGCGAGACCTGACCCTCGGTCCCTGGCAGCTAGGCCGGCTTGCAGCGGAAGCACGAGGCTTCGTCTACGTTGGCTCCGAAGGTTTCCTGAATTCGGGCCGCGACCTCCGCGAGCATGAGTTCAGGTTCTTGGAGCGCCGCGGAATCAAGATCGTGTGCTTGTTCACTGGCAATGACATTCGTTCACCCAAGCGGATGCGGGAACTTGAGCAAGAGCTGCGACGCCCGAATCTTGGAACCTACTTGGCCGACATAAACCCTGTGTTCGGCACCGACGCCTACGACGACCTGAAGAGACGAATCGCTTCAGTGGCCGACCGTTATGCCGACCTTATCTACAATGCCGACGTGGACCAGCGAGGATACCTAGAGCGTCCCGCGCGGCCCACACGATACTTTTACCCCGACGACCAGATCACTAGCTCTTTCGAGCGCTTTGAAGACTTGAGCCGTCCGGTCGTTGTACACGCACCCTCGTCCCCGATCATTAAAGGTACGCAGTTGGTGAGGGCTGCCGTCGCCGCCTTGCTGGAGGACGGCTACGAGTTCGAGTATGTGGAACTTATCGAAAAGCCGAACGCAGAGGTGAAGGCGGTCCTCGGCCGCGCGCACATAGTGCTGAATGAGTTCTATGCTTTTATGCCGGGAGTTTTCGGAGTTGAAGCGATGGCATCAGGGGCGGCCCTGGTGACCAGTGCCGATCCAGACATTGAGCCTCAGCTCCCTGCGGACTCCGCGGAAGCATGGTTGATCACCCCTCCGCACCGGGTCCTCGACCACCTGCGCCTCCTCTTGGACGAGCCGCACCGGCTCGAACCACTCGCGCGGCGCGGCGCCAAGTGGGTACACGACCATGCTTCTGCCAGCAGTTCGGGGTCGGCAACAAGTGCCGAACTAAGTGAGGTATTGGAGCGTCAGACCAAGGGGATGCACTAGCCTCGTGGCGTGACTCCACTTGCCCGAAGAGTGACCTCGCTTTGGGAGGTCCAGTCTCTCCCATTCGTACTCGGTGCTCTTGACCGGCCGCACAACATGGCTGGCTTGCCCGATTCTCTGCCGTTCGTGCTCGGGGTGGATCCGCGCACCGGGCTCGTAAGCCAAGGCGAGAACGCTACAGTGCGTAGAACTTTGGAGATGGCGTACCGGACTGCGGGGGTTATGCCGAGCAACTTCGACGCCTTCGGTGTGGGCCGCGTATATGCGGACGACTTTCTCGAATTTATAGACGAGCGATACCGCGATGTTCGAGGCCTCCGCGTGCTGGAAATTGGAAGCGGCACAGGTTACCTTCTCTCGCAGTTGCGTGACCGAGGGGCCGACGTACTCGGTGTAGAACCTGGTGCCCACGGGCAGGAGGGCGCGCGCCAGCATGGAATTGAGATCATCCACGACTTCTTCCCCTCGCCAAGGGTGACGGGCCGGTTTGACTTGATTGTGCTCAGCAACGTGCTCGAGCATCTTGAGGATCCCGTCGAGTTCCTGCGTCGTCTTCCCGATCATCTTGCGGTGGATGGTGCCATGGTGATCGGAGTGCCGGACGAAGATGCCTACATCACATCCGGGGACGTGTCCACGCTTTTCCACGAGCACTGGAGTTATTTCGACCGTCGGACGCTTGAGAACACCGCCAGGCTCGCTGGGTTGCGGATTGATAATCTCGAGAGTGCATCATTCGGCGGTTCGCTGTACGCGATTATGAGGCCTTCTGACCCACCCCTCGACTTGGTGGAGGTCGGGGAGGCAGTCGAGTTGGCTGAGCAGTACGCGCGCAGGTCAGAATCCAATGCCAACCACATCCGCGAGTTCGTCGATCAAGCAACGCGCGGCAGCCGAGCGCTCGGAGTGTATGTGCCAAGCCGCTTTGTGAACGTCGCCAAAATTGGAGCGCTGACGTTGGCGGCCGTACGTTTCTTCGACGACGACGCAAGCGCGCATGGGAAGTATTACCCCGGCTTCAGCCCGCCAATCGAGAGCCGCGAAGCGCTCATCGCTCAGCCCACCGATACGATACTGATCATGTCTCAGACGTTTGGTCCTCGACTGGCGCAGTCGCTCACGGATCTGCTTCCTGATGTGCGAGTCCAGTGTGTTGCCGACGTGCTCTAACCCAGAACTTTGTGATGCAAAGAGGGCGTGGATAACACGGTTGTCTCATGTCCTGGTGCTGGGCCACAGCGCGTGCCACTCAGCGTTCGGCGGCCCGTGCTTGAGGGTTCTTGGTATGTAGCGACCAGAGGACTCCCATGAACGTGGATGCCCCGCCCAAAATTAGGATGTCTTTCATCGCCCATTCTGGAGTGTAGGCAAACGGAGCCTCGCTGGTAGGCGCCGCAAACGTTGACGCGAGGGTATACGACAGCCACGCGAGAGCGACAGCCGCGATCACGGGACATAGAGGCGGACCATCCTGCTTGGAAAATATGCCGTCCAACTGAAGGACGGCTTGTTGGCCGCGCGGGTGAGCACAAATCCAGACAGAATGAAGAAGAACCAGACCGCTTCAGCCCCTAGTCAAGCAATGTGGAGAGGCGTGTAAACGAGCAGGTTCGCGGCAAGACCCTCGACCGGCAGGCCGTATGTCCCTGCGTTTAAGCTGTCTGAGTTTGTGAGCAAGACGTGGTACAAAAGCACGGAGAGGGCGGCCAAGCCGTGAAGCGAATCCAGCGACCGGTCTCCTTGCACACGTGAAATTCTACCGAACGGAAGGCGTACCCCGTTCCACGCAGCGGCGTTCGAAATCTGCGGGTTTCATTTCGACTGCTGCATGAAAGAACCTAGCCCGCGACCGCCACGAAACGCTCCTGCAGCCCGCGGAGCACGTAGCCGTGACGGTAGGAGAAATCTCGCTCGGGTTCTACACCGTCGAACTGAGCGCGAAGGAGGACTGTCAGTTCGTTATAGCCCACAAGTGCGCGACTCGACGAGGTGCCGCTGAACCGCGGATTCACCTCGAACACGACCGCCTTCCCGTCGACCCAGCGGCATTGGATGTTGATGGCCGCGCGGGCGCCGAGCTCACGCGCGATGCGCTCGCACTCCTGGTTGAGCTCGAATGGAGCGACGAACTCGCCTTGGGAGATTCCGCTGCTGATCGCGAGGTGTTCGCCGAGTTCTGCCCGCCCGGTGCGATTGGCAACGCGCAGTTTCGCGCCGAGTCCGCTGCGGATGATTCGGCGCATAGCGATCGAATTCACGGTCACGCCGTCCATGTCGAGCAGCACGCCGACGGTGTACTCGGAATCCTCTGTTCCGACGTATTCCTGCACGACGAACTCAGGGTAAATACCGAGAAGGTAGCGACCGAACACTCTCAGCTCGTCGGCTGACTGGGCGAGCATGATGTTCGCCGACCCGCCGCCCCCAATGGAGGGTTTCAGCACAGCGGGCAGGAAGTTGACACGCTCAAGATCCTCAACGCTGGTGATAGTCGCGCTTTGGGGGAATGCGAGGCCGTGCTCGATGAAGAACGCCGCGGTCCGGCTCTTGTCAAGACAGAGATCGATCACCGACTTGGGATTTATCGGCAAGAACACACCGAGTTGCTCGAAGCGTTCACGGTGATCGCTGATGACCCGGAGTTCGGCCTCGGATCCCGGCAACACAACATCTACCGACTCTCGCTCCGCAAGAGCGAGCAGTGCGTCGAGATAGCCATTGTCGCGCGCAGACGGGACCAGTTCGAAGGCATCGGCGCTCACTGTCGCGCTGCTCACCGTCGACGTATCCGTAGCAATGACGCGGCTGTCGATCCCAGAGAGGCGCATGGTCTTGACCAGTTGCTCACCGACGCCACCCCCACCTGCCCCGGTCACCAAAACGTTCAACACCGTCTGTGTTCCTCCGATCGTGCGGGCATCAGGCTTCCGAAATTCTTGCGCGCACATCTGGATGAACGTCGGGATATTCCGAGAGGATGGTTCGCGTATCGAGCAGGAACGAGTGCAATCGCACCTCGCCGCCATCGGAATCCCATACAGCGTAGCAGCCGTGGCGGGTGCCATCGCGGGGGAGCCCGACCGACCCCACGTTCACGAGGGTGGATGATCCTACCTGCCGGACAAATGGCCGATGTGTCTGGCCAACGAAGACGTACGGCGCTGGCAGCGCTCCGACCTCGTCATCGGGGGTGTCGGGTTGGATGCGTCCCAAGAGGGGATCACTCGGGCTTCCGTGCACCAGGAGAGCACCGCCTAATTCTGCAGTGAGGGGGAGCGTGGCGAGGTAGGCCAGAGCTGAGTCATCGAGCGACTTGCGCTGTGCGGCCAGTCGGTAGATTCGGTCTGCAGAGGTGTCGATCGGCAGGGCGCCGGCGATCATGGCATCGTGGTTGCCTTGCACGGCGATGTCCGCTGTGGTTCGCAGGATGGAGACGACCTCCGCTCCATCCGGGAAATACCCGACAGCATCCCCCAGAAAGACTCGGACGGCAGATGAGGCGAACGGAGCCTGATCGAGCAGTTGGCGGAACGCCACCGCGTTGCCGTGTACGTCCGAGAAGAGGGCGACCTTCACATTGCCTCGAAAAGGGATCGGAGACCAGCTTCGAGTCGGATGGCGGGGGCCCAGCCCAGAGCTTCGAATGCGGGCCGCAGGTCATAATCAGCCCGGAACCCATCGTTCGGGTCGGGGCGGCCGGTGTGCTCGATGGCAGAACTTGAGCCGGCGATGCCGACTATGAGTTGGGCGAGCGCTGACATTGAGACAGGCTGGCCGGAGGCGATAACGACAGGCTCTCCTCCTGGCGCCTCGACCGCGGCAAGCGCAGCGGCCGCCACGTCGTCCACGTGCACGAAGTCCTGCGTACGTTTGCCTGTGCCCAGCAATGTGATCGCCTCTCCGGATAGTGCCGCTTCGACGAATCGCCGCAACACATTAAGGTGACGCATTCCAGGGCCATAAGGCGAGCTGATCCGAAGGCTCCGCACCCGGTCCGGGAACGCGCGTGCGGCGCTCTCCTCAGCCTCTGCCTTCTCTTTCGAGTACTGACTGGTACTGCGCAGCTCGGCGTGCTCAAGGGACACACTAGACACATACACCCACCGGCCGTCGTAGGCCGCCCCCGAGAAGTGCTGCAACAGGCCGTGGTCCGTACTCCGGTTCACTGACGCTGAGGCGTCGTCGGACCATTCGCCAGCAGGGATGCGTGCCGCTGCGTGGATGATGGCGTCGACATCAGTCGGCAGCGATGCGACCGCCGCAGGATTCCCAAGATCACATCGCAGATCTCGGGCACCGCTGAGCGGTGCGGGCGGCGTCGTGTGCCAGGTTCGGACGACATCGTGGCCGCGCTCAACCGCGTACCGCGAGACCGCGCCTCCGACGAGACCAGCTGCGCCGGTGACGAGTATTCTCACGGTTCGAGTGTACTCGCGGGGCGTGGGCCGCTGGACGGCGTCGGTCGTTGGCGAAATACGAAAGTCCGCTAGCATCGTGAGTTCCGCCCTACTGAGGAGACTGTCCTTGTTCTTTGCAGCCGTTCTTGCCCCTGGGGCGCGACAGGAACGAGCCCGAGCGGCGCTCGATTTTCACGGCAACCGGTTGGCCGCAACGGGATGGTCAGGGTCAATCATCGAAGAGGAATTTCCCGGGGGCATGATCGCCTGGGACGGCGATGCCAGCCACGCAGATCTGCTGCGTGATTCGGCGCGAGGGACCCTCCTCCTTCGAGCTGGTTACCTCGCGGCTGACGATGCTTGGGCGTCCGACGGAAGACACAGCACCGAACGCCACGATGTCTGGGGGGAGTTTGCGGCAGTCGTCGTTCGCCCCTTACCTGACGGGGGTTGTGAGGTAGACGCGTTCTCAGACCCAGCGGCGTCCTGGCCCATCTACCACGCACGGCGGGATGACTCGCTCGTCATCTCCAATGACCCCCACTTCATCGCGCTCGCGCTTGGTTTGACGAAGCTGTCGGACCAAGGGGTGTATGAGGTCCTCGCCTACCACCATTCGTTGGGCGTAGAGACGACTATCGACGGCGTCGAGCGGCTTTTTCCGGGTGACAGATTGAGTGCATCTGCGTCGGACAGAGGGGTGGAGCGCGTCCGTATTGAATCTCGGGCCGCCTACGCATACACCTCCACAGGGGCGTCCACCACGGAGATCAAGCGCGAGGCGCTTGAAGGGCTGCGGCGAGGGGTTGCAGCAATCGGGCCGCTCCAGGACGGTGGATTCGCGGACGCGACCGTTCAACTTTCAGGAGGGCTTGACAGCCGTCTTACTGCCGCGGTCCTGGCCGAGATATTCCCGGAGCGACCCGATGTGGTGACCGTCGACCTCAGCAACGAAAAGGAGTTGGTGATTGCGCGCGAGGTCGCCGCGCGGCTTGGCTACCCGCATCGCACTGCATTTCTCTCGGACACAAGCCTCGCGACCATGCGGGTGGGGTGGTTATTGACCGGAGGCCAGGTATCTCCATACGCCGCTGCGGGCAACATCTTGTCGTACGAAACCGCCAGCCGTAGCGCAGATGGCCGTGTGCTCCTTATTGGGGCTTGGCCGGGTGATTGCTTGATAGGGTCCTATATTCCCCTCCTGCCGGGAATGACATCGCGTGCACTCCGGGGGCTTTTCATCCGTGACTGGGCGGACAAGCGTGGGCGCAGACGCTCAGATCTCGGCAACAGCGTCTCGGGTGCTGGCGCGGACAGAGTCGCGCGGGCCGCCCGGCGACGTCTGAGGCGAGGGGTACTCGAGTCGAGCGGGTCCACGGCTGCGCAGGCAATCAGCTTTTGGGCGATGTTCTGGCGGCAACCGTCCTTTAGTTATATCGCCCCGGCAATGCTTACGTCGCACGTGCTGCCTCTGACTCCGGTCTTGGCACGGCCCTATCTTGACCAGTTGTTGCGCCTCCGAGGCGCCCAGATCATTGGGAAGAACTTCTACCGCACCATGATCTCCCACGGATTCCCTGAACTCGCAGGGATACCGAATGCATCGACGGGGCACCCGGTCACTGACGAGCCGGCCGTCGTCACGTGGAAGCCATCATCCGTGAATGATTTGTACATGAGCCTCCCACTGTTTGTGCAGCAGGTGGCGCATTTCCTACTGGGGCGCTTCCGCAGGGGGTCAAGTGCGGGGGATAGTTCACTTGAAGCAGTGCACTGGTCTGCTGTGCTCGCCGAAGGCGGGGAGGTGGATACCGTTCCTGCGGGGAGTATCACGGTCCAGGCTGGCCCCGGCGACGACATTCATATTCGCGCAGTTGTGCGCGGGCTCCGTTGGACAGTGGATTATCTCGAGGAAGGCTCCGCTTCGCTGGCGCGGTGGTGATTTGGTCGCTGAAGCGTAAAAACCACGGTTCTGACGCTGACGACGCCACCGAGTTGGCGACGGGGAGAGCGACTGATAGTCGACGGCGTTCGGCCCTCGCGACATGGAGTGCCGATGAGGTGACTACAACGGCAGCTTGGCGCTTATAGTCGTCGGGTGATCCCGTCTGCGACCATGCTCTCGGCGATCTCGACGACCCGTGTGCCCTCGTTGAGAGTCACGATGCCGGTCGCCTTTCCAGCGAGAACCGAGTCGCGGAACGCTTCGTGCTCGGCGAGCAGCGGCTCCTTGCGCTCGAGCGCGAACCGGGTCATGTCGCCTTCAGAAACCCCGCGGAATGCGGCCGCCTGATCCCACGAGACCTGGATGCGTCCGTTCTGGAAGTACGTGAGGTCAGCGGTGAGGGTGTCGGCAACCAGCACGCCTTTCTCACCGGAGATGATGGTGATGCGCTCTTTGAATGGGGTGAGCCAGTTCACGGTATGCGAGGTGATGGTGCCGCCCGAGAGCGTGCCTACCGCGACGACCATGTCCTCGTGCGGCCGACCGCTGCGGTGGGCGGTACGCGCGTTCACCGAGATGTACTCTTGCTGGGCTACCCACGCAGTGAGGTCGATGTCGTGCGAGGCGAGGTCCTTGATGACTCCGACATCCGCGATCCGGCCGGGGAATGGCCCCTGCCTGCGAGTCGCGATCTGGTAGATCTCGCCGATGAAGCCATCTTCGATCCGCTGGCGCGCAGCCTGCAGGGCTGGGTTGTAACGCTCGATGTGGCCCACGCCGCCGATGAGGCCCTGAGCCTCGAAGAGGTCGCGCAGCGTCGCTGCGTCTTCGGCTGTGGAGGCGACAGGTTTTTCGATGAGGGTGTGCACTCCTGCTTGCGCAAGCCGCATCCCCATATCCAGGTGGAACGCTGTGGGGGTCGCAACGATGGCATAGTCGATGCCGCGCTCGAGCAATGCATCCAGGTCGTGAAACACGGGGCAGTCGTGGATCTGGTCGGGGGCACTCTCCGCCGGATCGAAGACACCGACGAATTCGACGCCCGCAAGGCCGGAGAGCACTCGAGCATGGTTGCGACCCATGACACCGAGACCGAGGAGGCCCGCTCTCAACATCAGGCGCCTGCCTTGGCGACAGCATTCACAGCTTCCACGATGGTTTCGAGTTCACCGTCGCTGAGTGACGGGTAAACGGGCAACGAGAGAACTTCTTTCGTTGCCGTCTCGGTGACCGGAAGGTCGAGCTCGAGCTGGAAAGACGGCAAGCGGTGAATGGGTGTCGGGTAGTAAGAACCACTACCCACTCCACGCTTGGTGAGTTCAGCGGCGAAGGCGTCGCGATCATGATCGACTACCCGCACCGTGTACTGGTGGTAGACGTGAACGGCGCCTGGAGCGGTCGGCGGTGTCACGACTCCCGTGATGTGCTCGTTGAGGAATGCAGCGTTAGCCTGACGCTTCGCGGTCCATCCCGCGAGCTTTCCGAGCTGCACCCGCCCAATAGCCGCGTGGATGTCCGTCATGCGCATGTTGAAGCCGACAACTTCATTCTCGTAGCGGCGTTCCATGCCCTGATTGCGCAGCATTCGTGCAACGCGTTCCAGTTCCTCAGAGGACGTGGTGATCATTCCGCCCTCGCCCGACATCATGTTCTTGGTGGGGTAGAAGGAAAACGACCCGGCCACACCCCACGCGCCGACCGGGATTCCGTCGACGGATGCTGCATGAGCCTGTGCGGCGTCCTCATAGATCTGCAGACCGTGCTTGTCGGCGATCGCTTTCAGCGCCACGAGGTTGGACGGGTGACCGTAGAGGTGCACGGGCATGATCGCCTTTGTGCGGGGAGTGATGGCTGCTTCAACGGCAGCCGGGTCGATCGAGAAGTAGTCGCTCTCGATGTCGACGAACACGGGAGTCGCTCCGGTAAGGGCGACCGCATTTGCGGTCGCGGCGAAGCTGAATGAGGGAACAATCACCTCGTCGCCGGGGCCGACTCCGCCCGCGAGGAATGCCAGGTGAAGCGCCGAGGTACCAGAGTTCACCGCGATGGATCGACGGCCGTCCACAATGGATGCGAACTCGTTTTCGAATGCAGCAACCTCGGGGCCCTGCGCGAGCATTCCGGATCGGAGTACCCGATCGACGGCAACGCGCTCGTCTTCGCCGATCTCAGGACGGGCTGCTGGAATCATTCTTTTTCCACCTCAACTAGGGCGTCAGGCGCCACTTCTCGGTACAGGGAGCCCGTGATTGGGCACTCCCACAAGTCATCTTCACGTTGGGACAGCGGATGGCCGGCGGTGCCGACCCACCCGACACGTCGCGCGGGGCTACCCACCACGAGGGCAAAGTCTGGCACATCCTTCACAACGACCGATCCAGAGCCGACCAGCGCCCACCGTCCGATGGTCACCGGCGCAACGCACGTAGCGCTGGCACCGATCGACGCACCTTCCAGGATGTTCACGCCAACCGGTTGCCAGTCATCCGCCGATTTCGGCGTGCCGTCTGCATTGATGGCGCGAGGAAAGTGGTCGTTCGTGAGTACCACGGCGGGGCCGATGAAAACGCCGCGGCCCAGGCGGGCTGGCTCGTAGACCAGCGCGTAGTTCTGGATCTTGCAATTCTCGCCAACCTCGACGCCGGTGCCGACGTAAGCGCCGCGGCCGATAACGCAGTTCTCGCCGATGCTCGCGCCCTCTCGCACCTGGGCGTAGTGCCAAACTTTCGCGCCGGATGAGATCTGCGCGTCGGGTGCCACATCCGCGGTGTCGTGAACGTAACCAGCATTCGCGGACATGAGGACTCCTTGAAGATCAGGCGAGGGGACAGTACCCCATATTAGTCGCCGAAGGCGGATCGGCTTTCGGCAGTGCGCCAAGACCAACCCATACACTGGCACGGTGAATGACGAGACACGTGCGCCGAGCCTCGTCCGGCGCATTGTGGCGTTTGCTGGCCTCCCGTTCCTGTCCCTCGTCACGCCGTTCCTCTTCCTCCCGATTCTTGCGCGCGTTGCGGGTGCGGATGCCTGGCTGGCGATCGCGATCGGGCAATCGGTGGGGGCATTCCTCGCGCTTGTCATCGCGCTCGGCTACAACACGGTCGGGCCCACGATGGTTGCGCTCGCAGCTCCGGACGAACGTCCGACGGTTCTTCGTCGCAGCATCCTTGCCCGCGCCATACTCTTCGTCCCCTGCGCCGTCATCGCGGTGGCCATTGCCGTGCTGATCGCACCGCAGGGGCACCGCATTGAAGCGGGCGCCATGAGTCTTGCGATGGCCCTCACCGGCCTCTCCTCCGCCTGGTACATGATCGGCCTGGGGCGGGCCGGACTGATCGTGTTCTACGAGATCCTTCCGAGAATCATTGCTACTGCTCTTGCCGCAGTCGTGCTGCTCCTGTGGGGCGAGGTGATCTGGTATCCGCTGCTGCTGATCGCCGCAGCCCTGGGAAGCGTCGCGTGGTACCTGTTGCGCACCGTGGGCCTGACGTCGCTGTTGGAGCGCCGGCCGGGGGAGATCCGCGCCGTCATCGCGTACAACCGTTCCGCCATGGCGACCGAACTCGTCGGGGGTGCCTACAACTCTCTCGCCGTCACCTTCGTGAGTCTCACGGCTTCAGCCCCGCAGGCCGCAAGCTATGTCTCAGGCGACAAGCTCTACCGCATCGGCCAATACTCCACCTCTGCGCTCGGGAACGCCCTGCAGGGGTGGGTGGTGGAAGACGAACGCAGTCAATTCGCTGAGCGGGCGCGACGCGCGCTGCTCCTGCACGCCGTGCTGGGGGTATTCGGCTTTGCCGCATTCGCCCTCATTGGCCCGTGGCTCTCCGGTGCATTGTTCGGCCAGACCGTGGCGATGGACCAGGCAACTGCCATCGGGCTCGGCGTTGCCACTCTCGGGATTTCGATGGGGACGGCGTTGGGGAGGATCATCCTCATCGGCCTCGGTGCGCGACGCGAATTCCTGACCTGCGTCATCATCGGTGCCAGCATTGGCGTGCCAGCGATCCTCATTCTCGCCGCAAACTTCGGCGCCGCAGGCGGCGCGTGGGGACTAGCCCTCGGCGAGTTCTCCTCCGTCACAGCTCAACTCGTCTATGTAGTGCGCCGGGGGGGAAGAAACGGTTAGAGGGGATCGGGCTCGAGCGGCCGCTGGAACGCCAACCGCCAACTCAGGTTCTGCGAAGCCTTCACGCAGCAGATGACGAACGTGAGCCAGGCGAACTCGATCAGGATGCTGCTCTCGGCGAGCGACACCGTGACCAGAGCGGCGAGAACGACAGCCGGCCACGTGAAAATCACACTGCGCTGTCGCACCGCGAGAAGCCAGGAGCGCACGAAAGCCAGACCGATCAACAGTACGAACGCGGCGACTCCGATGATGCCGAGTTGAAGCCACACGTCCAGGTACGCGTTCACCGCGGATGTGCTCGGCCGTGCGGGGCTTGGACCCAACAGCGAGAACGGCGGAATGGTGGTGTTCCACTGGCCGACCCAACCCCACCCTTCCACCGAGTGGAGGGGCACGATTGACCAAATCTGCTGCCACAGGTGTAGGCGGTAATTCAGCTCGCCCCCCGCGTTGAGGGACTCGATGATGGGGCTACGCAGAATCCAGACGATGAGCGCCCCCATCGCTGCGACTCCCAGCGCGACAAACTGCCACACCCGCCGACGCGCCTGGGGCAGCCGACGGATTCCGTACAGCACCAACATGGCAGCCGCAGCCACAGCGGCCGTCCCCCAGGCAATCGGCGACTTCGTGAGAGCCAGGGTAATGACGGCCAACGAGATTGAGCCGATCGCCAACGACGCATTCACGGATCGGGTGCGCCACTCGATCGCGAAGCTGATCCCAGCCACGACGGTGAGAAACCCCAGCTCGTTGCGGTTCCCGAGCAGGCCGGAAATCGGACCGCCCTTGTCCAGGTTGCCGGCTATGCCCAGGAAGCGAATGGGGGTGTCCACGAGGAGTCCGGAGAACACCTCGAGCACGATGGACGCGACCAGGAGGAAGCGCAACACGTCGCCGAAACTCCGGATGATCTGGATCGTGTCCCGTACCAGCGCGACGTACAACCCCAGCCCGGTGAAGCCGACCAAATACGCGACGCCGCCGACGGTTGCCCACTGGTATTGGCTCCAGAAGACGGATGCCGCGGCCCAGCCGACGAAGAGCAGCAGCGAAATGGGCACCAGGCCGGTCCAATCGATGGCGCTGCGTCGCGCAAACAGTGAGCCCGCGCAGAGCGCGATCAGGGCTCCCAGCATTCCGATCAGCCCGGCCCAGCCGATCGTGTTGTGCAGCGCCCAGGCGAACACTCCGAGACCGATCGCCGCAGTCGACAAAGCCGAAGCCAAACGCGCCGAGCCGAAAAACGCCAGCAGTGCGGCTTGGGCGGGGGAGGGGCTCGACATGGTGCGATCAAAGCTACCGTCTGGGCGGTGCGTTTGTCGGCAATAGAGTGGGAGCGCATCCGCCGCACCCGACGTCAGGAACTCGACAAATGAAACGCGCCCTCATCACCGGCATCACCGGTCAGGACGGCCTGTACCTGGGCGAACTGCTCACAGCCAAGGGCTACCAGGTGTTCGGCCTGGTGCGGGGGCAGAACAACCCGAAGCTGTCACTGGTGCGCGAAGCGCTACCCCACGCCACCCTCCTGTTCGGTGACCTCACCGACCTTTCCAGCCTCATCCGCGCCGTCAGCATCGCCCGGCCGGACGAGGTCTACAACCTGGGCGCCGTCTCCTTCGTCGCCTACTCGTGGGAGAACGCCGCACTCACCACGGACGTGACGGCCAAGGGCGCGCTCAACATGCTCGAAGCCATCCGCCTGTATGAAGGACCCAATTGCGGCACGGTGCGGTTCTACCAGGCGTCCAGCTCCGAGATGTTCGGCAAGGCGCAAGAGACGCCGCAACGAGAAACCACCCTGCTCTGGCCAAGGTCACCGTACGGAGTCGCTAAGGCGTTCGCCCACCACATGACCATCAACTACCGCGAGTCGTACGGGATGCACGCGTCATCCGGGATGCTCTTCAACCACGAGTCGCCCAGGCGCGGCCCCGAGTTCGTCACCCGCAAAGTGTCGCAGGCGGTCGCCCGCATCGCACACGGAAAACAGGCGACCATCACGCTGGGCAACCTCGACGCCAGCCGCGACTGGGGATACGCCGGCGACTACGTCGAGGCGATGTGGCTCATGCTGCAGCAGGACGAAGCCGACGACTACGTGATCGCCACCGGAATCACCCACACGCTGCGAACCCTGCTCGACCTCGCATTCGCCCGGATCGAGATCGACGACTGGAGCAGTCACGTCGACCAGGACGAACGCTACATGCGGCCGGCCGAAGTCGACGTGCTGATCGGCGACGCCAGCAAGGCCAAACGGCAGCTGGGCTGGGAGCCGACGGTCGACTTCGCCGAACTGGTTCACATGATGGTGGATGCTGACCTCGCCACCGAAGCCAAGGCGACCTGAGCGGATGCCCACCGCGCTGATCACCGGCACTGCGCTCATCACTGGCATCACGGGCCAGGACGGCCGGTATCTGAGCCGCGACCTGGTCGAGCGCGGCTACCAGGTGCACGGCACCGTGCGGCCCGGCAACGAAGCCACCATCGACGGCGTTGAGTTGCACGCCTGCGACGTGCGCGACTCTGACCGCCTGCGGAGCCTTGTACTCGACCTGCGCCCGGGTGAGGTGTACAGCCTGGCCGGGCAGACATCCGTCGCCGCCTCCTGGAACGACCCTGTCGGGACCCTGGCCAGTACTGGAACCCCCGTCGCCGTGCTGTTGGATGCCGCCTGGCAGCTGCGGGAGAGCGGAATGAGCGTGCGGGTTGTTCAGGCGTCCAGCGCGGAGATCTTCGGCAATGCCGCCAGCAGTCCCCAGAGCGAGGCGACCCCCGTTGCGCCGGTGTCGCCATACGGGGCGGCAAAAGCGCTCGGCCACTTCCTGGTCCGCAGCTATCGGGCGCGGGGGCTGCACGCTTCGTCCGTCATCCTCTACAACCACGAATCACCGCTGAGGCCAGACAGCTTCGTCACGCGGAAGATCACCCGCGGCGTCGCCCGCATCGCCCGCGGCCTGGACGACACGCTCATCCTCGGCACGCTCGATGTGCGTCGCGACTGGGGATGGGCCCCCGACTACGTGGACGCCATGCGGCTCGCCGCAGCCCACGAGTCAGCTGACGACTACGTCATCGGCACCGGGGTATCGCATACCGTCGGCGAGTTCGTTCAGGAGGCGTTCGGCGCCGCCGGAATCGCCGATTGGGAGCGGCACGTGCGACTGGACCCCGCCTTCGCCCGGCCAGCCGACCCCACACTCCAGGTCGCCGACAGCGGCAAGGCCCACCGTATACTCGGGTGGGAGCCGACCGTCGGATTCAGTGACGTGGTACAGCGGATGGTCGAGGCCGACCTGGCGCTGTTGTAAGCATTTCAATTCACATAAGATGATGATATCGTCACGTTATATGAAGACCCCGGCCCCGACACTATCTCCGTTACTACGCTCCAACGCCCAGGGCGACCTGCTCGCGGTGTTGTTCCTCAACCCGGAAGATGAGTTCAGCCTGTCCGACCTTGTGCGTCGGGTTGGAGCGCTGCCGGCAACCGTGCACCGTGAGGTCCAGCGGCTTGTCGACTCCGGCATCCTGACGGATCGCATGGTCGGGCGGTCCCGAATGGTGCGGGTGAACGCAGCGCATCTCCTCCACGAGCCACTGCGTGAGTTGCTTTTGCTCACGTACGGCCCAAAGGTCTACCTGGAGGCAGCGGTCGCCGCGCTTTCGGACGTTGAGCAGGCATACGTCTACGGGTCGTGGGCCGCGCGGTACCGCGGTGAAAGCGGTCCAGCCCCTCGCGACGTCGATGTGTTGATCGTCGGTACGACACCCAGGGACGCCTTGAACTCAATGGCACGCGAGGCCGAACTCGCCCTCCACAGGGAAGTCAACGTGACTCGTATCTCGCCTGAAGAATGGCAGCGAGCAGAAACGCCATTGGTCGCTACCCTCAAGTCCAGACCCCTTGTGACCATCGAGCAGAGGACCAATGACGCGTGATCGCACGTTGGGAGCAAGGCCGTGCAGACATCGATGAACTGCTGGCGCGCCAGAGCCTGGACCGGGTGACCGCGAGCCGAGAGCTGGCAGACGCAATGCTGGGGCAAGCGGAACTCCACCTCGACTCAGCGAGGCTGCTCAGTACCACGGATGCGCCCGGCTCGTTCCAGCTCGCTTACGACGCGGCGAGAAAATCGCTCGCGGCGATCCTGGCAAACCAGGGGCTTCGTGCAAAAGGTGCCGGCGCTCACGCAACGTTGTATCAGGCGGCTCGTGCTCAGCTTCATCCTCCGCTCGGCCCGGCTATCGACTCCTTCGACTGGATGCGGCGGTTGCGAAACGCCACCGAGTACCCCGATCTAGACAAACCGATCGCCAATCTCGCTGACGTTGAAGAGGCCATTCCGGCAGCGCAGAAAATTGTCGAGACCGCCCGCAGGGTGCTCGATCAAATGCCGGTCTACTAGCGAACGCCGAGGCCGCCGTCGTGTCAGCCCGACGTATACGCCGCTATGCGCCGATCTTGTTCTTTTGGAGAAGGAGATGGATGCCCTCGCGGACAAGGTCACTGCGACTGCGACCGGTTTGCTTCCGAAGTTCCTCGAGCGCATCGAACTCTGCGGGCATGATGCGCCCTCGCACTTCCGGAGAGGCGCCCGTGGCCTGCCCGACGCGAGGCCTACCGCGGCGCATTGCACGCTTGACGGCAGCTTCGCTTCCGTAAGCCTCCACAAGGAAAGATCGCCCCGCTGCGGCGGCAGCTTCCCCGCGTAGCGGCGATCCCGACCCGACGAGAGGGGTCTCTTGGTCGGTCAATCGGGCAGCGTACTGCTCGTAGCTCTCGTTAGTCATCTGAATGCTCCTCTCGGTAGCGCTTGAGCTTCGGTCCCAGGGCCATCACATGGAAGACCACAGCCTCTCGGCCGTCGTCGAATTGTTCCACTAGGACCTCCAGCTCCCGGGAAGTCTGACCGTGCTCCGGTCCGATATAGAGCACTACTCGGCCGCCGCGAAAACCCGAATCTTCAATAGTGTCGACGAAGGTGGCGTTGGCAATCGCGTAGACCACGTCCGACTTGGGAATGCCCCGCTTTAGTGCTGAGTCTTCCCACTTGGGTGGCATGGATTCATCATAGCAAGGCCCGCTGCAATAATGTAGCTACAAATTGTAGCTGAATAAGTTTGTCTGGTTCATTAGGCTGTCGC
Source organism: Homoserinimonas sp. A520 (assembly GCF_054489245.1). NCBI lineage: Bacteria > Bacillati > Actinomycetota > Actinomycetes > Micrococcales > Microbacteriaceae > Homoserinimonas > Homoserinimonas sp. A520. Next base: position 135,151 of record NZ_JBTMWX010000002.1, read on the forward strand.
GAAGGCAGAGCATCCGCCCGTCAAAGCCAGCCGCGTATCGAAGCCAGACTGGGTTAACCGGTCAATGACATTCGCCCATAAATCCCAGGTAACACACCGCGACGTGGGTGCGGGCAGGCTCCTTCACCACTTGGATGCGGCGAGTTTCATCCGTCACTTGAAGCTTCTCGTGCCCCGGGGTCGCGACAACGAAGCCGGCACCTCCTTGCTTTTGCATGTCTTGAATGTCGCGAAGTGTTGCCTCACACACATTGAGCAGTTGGTAGTCACGCTGCAAATGAATTGGTAAATCCGTCGACAGATCAGAACGTACACACGCGAACTGGTATTCAGAGACCACCGCGTCGATGCATTCATGCCATGGCTGATCGATGTAACAGGCTTTGATACCGGAGTAGTCGACGTCAACCTTGCCCGTGGGCTCCCGCACGAACTCGAATGTGGCCTCTGAGTCAACTTTCGTCCAGTGACTTGCGAATCCGAACGACGGCGAACTCGGCAAATCCCGATCTGCGGCAACGGAGTGGGACTGTACAAACATGAACCCAGCGGCCATGAACCCGACCACGATTAGCCATGGCCAAATGCGGTGGCGCCAGGTCGCCCAACTCGTCCCTTTGGACCACATGAATATTGCGGCGGCAACAGAAACTAACCCACCAGTGGACCAACGCCAGTCGAAATACTGTGCTGTCCCGAGCGCCAACGCGGTTATCACCTGAACGATCGTTGAGGTCGCACCCACTGCTACGAACGCGGCGGCAGCGGAGGTCCAGCCCGCGAGAGAGCGTTCGCTACTCTGCGTCACCACCTCTGTGTCAGAAGCCGGCTTAGGCGACTCTTGGGCCTCATCGATCTCGCCCATACCACTCCACCCTCCGACGTTTTGGTCTCGATTGTAGTGCTGAGGATAGCTCGATGGAAACAAAAGGACCGAGACGGCTTTTCGGCCGCCTCGGTCCTTCTTCACTCAATATCCGGCAGTCTTGCGATCCTTTCCGGAATGAGCCTGCCGCGTCTTCACCGCGACGATCACCAGCAGGAACATCCCGTACTCCACCAGCAGCCGGGACTCCGCGACGCTCTGCACGAGCAACGCAACCATGAGCAGCAGGGGGAGGAGCGACAACGCCGTGAACCCAGGACGTGCCGGCACCCCGCGAACGCCGGGAGCGGCATCCGCCGGCACCATGCCAGGCAGCTCGTGCGGCCGTTCCGTCGCCAGGATCCAGGAGCGCACCAGCGCCGTCAGCACCAGCGCACCGAAAACGACCAGGCCCAGGGTGCCCAACTGCAGCCAGACATCCAGCCACGCGTTGTGGGCGTGCAACTGCACGACGCCGGCGCGGGTCACCAGGTCGTCGAACGGTTCAGCCCACGGGGTCCAGAAACTGACCCAGCCCCACCCGGCCACCGGGCGCTGAACGGCCAGCCCGATCACCTTCTCCCAGATCTCGGTGCGACCGGTCAGGTCAGAGTCCTTACCGACCAGCGCCAGCATCCGGTCGGAGAACAAGGCGACGGATGTCACGACGCCGGCCACCACGACCAGCATCCCCGTGTAGACCAGCGCCCTCCTGCCGGTTCGGCGGATCAGCCAGACCGCCGCCAGCACGAACGCCAGAACAGCCAGCGCGACGTAGATGGTGGGGGAGCGGGTGAGGGCGATGGTGGCGACCGCCACCAACAACCAGAACCAGCCGGCCAGCCTGCGCTTGGTGGTCGCCAGCTGGATCCCGAACACGATCACGCCGAGCAGCGCCGCGAACGCGAGCAGGCTCGAGTTGCCGACAATGCCCTGGATCTTGCCGCCCTCCAGCAGCACATCGCGCGACCAGTAGAGCAGCAGGGGAAGCTTGCCGTCCGGGTAGTCCGTCCAGAACGGCAGCAACGGCTCGCGCACGAACAGCGAGACGACCAGCTCGAAAACGATCGACAGCCCCAGGATGATGCGGAGGGCGTTGCCGAGCGCGCGCAGCAACTCTGCCCAGCTGAACAGCACGGCGGCGGCAACAGCGGTGACCACGGTCATCCAGGTGGTGAGAACGCCCAGCGCCGACGAGCCGGGGTAGAACGACCAGGCCAGCGACACCGTCGCCAGGGCGAGGAAAGCCAGCAGCGGGATCGGCAGAGAGCCGACCGACCAGCTGCCCCGGTGGCGCACCAGCAGGGCGATCGACGTGCCAGTCAGCGCGAAGGCGATGACACCGAACCCGTACCAGCTGATCGAGTAACGCCAGGCGTCCCCGGCCAGCAGTGTGAAGGCCGCCAGCGTCACGAAACCGGTGCGGAACGCGGGCCTGTCGAGCATGGGACGAGCATAGCGGCGGGGTGCTTGCCGAAAATGAAGGAGATCTTCCTCCGGGAAAGCGTTTCGGCGCGCAAACGGACGTTCGCGGGTGGATCTCCTTCGTTTTGACGGACACCGGATGCGCCCGGCCCGTCTACTCCCCACGGGCCGCGGTGCTTGATACCGTGTTCAGACCCCCGTCACCCCACTGCCCGCCTCGTCGGAGCTGCGACCTGAGGAGCTCCGGATGTTCGTTGGCATCGAGAACACCCCTCGCGACTACGCGTGGGGTTCCGCGACCGCCATCTCCGGGCTGCTCGGCACGACCCCCTCCGGCGGGCCGGAAGCGGAACTGTGGCTCGGGTCGCACGCCGGCTCCCCGGCGCGCATAATCGACCCGTCGCAGGTCGGCGGAGCCTACGACCTCGCCGAATGGATAGCCGCCGCGCCGTCGGACGCCCTCGGGTCGCATCCGCGGCTACCGTTCCTGCTGAAAGTGCTGGCGGCGGCGTCCCCGCTGTCGTTGCAGGCGCACCCGACCGCCGAGCAGGCCCAGGACGGGTTCGCCCGCGAGAACGCCCTCGGCGTGCGGCTGGACGCCCCCGAGCGCAACTACAAAGACCCGTACCCGAAGCCCGAGATCATCTGCGCGGTCAGCGAGCGGTTCGAGGCGCTGTGCGGGTTCCGGCCGCTCGAGCAGACCGTCCAGCTGCTGAACGCGCTCGGGTTATCCGACCTGGCCGCTCGGATCGAGGCGGAACCGCTCGCCGACGTTTTCGAGTGGCTCGTCACCCGTGGCGACGGTGTCGCCGCGCTCGTCGACCGGGTCACGGCGCTCGCCGGCTCCGGCGGCTCCGCTGCAGTCGAGGCGGCACTGGGCACGGTGCGGATGCTCGCGGCCGAGTACCCGGGCGACCCGGGCATCGTCGTGTCGCTGCTGCTCAACCGGGTCACCCTGCGCCGGGGGGAGGCGCTGTACCTGCCGGCCGGTAACATCCACGCCTACCTGAGCGGGCTGGGCATCGAGCTGATGACCGCGTCCGACAACGTGCTGCGCGGCGGGCTCACCACCAAGCATGTCGACATCGACGAGCTGCTCAACGTGCTCGACTTCACTCCGACCGAGGTGCCATACCTGCGGCCGCTGGTGTCGGACGGCGCGGCGCTGTACCGTCCGGCGGGGCCGGGATTCAAGCTGCTCCATGTGACCGGTGCGACCAGGCAGGCCATCGCCGGCCCGACCATCGTGCTGTGCACGGCCGGGGCGCTCACGGTCACCGGCACGGCATCGTCGGTCTCGCTGGCCCGCGGGGACGCGGTCTACGTCACCCCGGACGAGGCGGAACTGGCTTTCGCGGGGGATGGCGAGGCGTTCCTTGCGACGACCGCGTAGCATCCGCCGCCTATTCGGCGAGGGTCTCGCAGATCGGCGGGTCGATCGCCTTCAGCACCTTCTCGGATGCGCGCGCCAGCACGGCCAATTCGTCCGGGTCGAGCACGTCGAAGAAGAGTGACCGGATCGTGTCGTTGTGGTTGCGCATGGCGCCCAGTGCTGCGCGGCGACCGTCGGGGGTGATGCCGACCCAGGTGCCGCGGAGGTCATCCTCGCACTCGCGGCGCTCAAGTAGTCCGCGCGACTCCATGCGGGTCACCTGGTGCGAGATTCGGCTCTTCTCCCAGCCGATCACCTCGGCAAGGTCACGGCTGCGCAGCTGGTTCTGCGGGGAAGTGAAGATGGCGAGCAGGATCTCGTAGTCGGGACCGGAGATTCCGGCATCCGCCTGCAATTGGTTCTCGAGGGCGCGGTCGAGCTGGCGGCGCATCGTGTAGAACGTGCGCCAGACCTGCCATTCTTCGGCAGTCACTTCTGAAACTGCGGACATGCTGACCATCATAGCAAGTAGTTGACATGTCACCAAGGAGTGATTTATGGTGATGTGTCACCAAAAAACGGTGACGTGTCACCGAAACCGGTGACTTCAGGAACTTCACGAAAGGTACGTCTTGTCAGACCTCAAGATTGGCATCATCGTCGGCAGCACCCGCCCGGGCCGTAACGGCATCCAGGTCGGCAACTGGGTCAAGGACAATGCGACCGCGGAAGGCGTCGAGTTCGAACTCGTCGACCTGCAGGACTTCAAGCTCCCCATGCTCGAGGAGCCCTTCCCCGCCGGCGCCGGCAACTACCTCGGCGACGAAGCGAACGCCTGGGCCACCAAGGTCGCCGAATTCGACGGATTCATCTTCGTCACCGCCGAGTACAACCACTCGGTTCCGGCCGCGCTGAAGAACGCGCTCGACTACGTCAACGCCGAGTGGAACAACAAGGCTGCCGCAATCGTCAGCTACGGATCGATGGGCGGCGTCCGCGCGGGCGAGCACCTGCGCCAGATCTTCGGCGAACTGCAGCTTGCCGACGTGCGCACCCACGTCATGTTCTCGCTGTTCACCGACTTCACCTACGGCGAGAATGGTGAAGCCACCTTCACCCCCGCAGGCATGAAGGTCGGAGAGCTCGAAGGCCAGATCTCGCAGCTCACCGCCTGGGCTCGGGCCCTGCAGCCCCTGCGTGCCGAGGCTCTCGCCGCGTAATACCGCTTTCACCTTCGTCGTGCCCCGCCTCGTGCGGGGCACGACTGCGTTAACTCCGGCTGCGTTGGTGTGCCGGCGGGGTAGCCGAAAACGAAGGAGAATCGTCCGCTCCGGGGCCGTTCCAGCGTGAAAGCGGCGCGTTCGCCGAGGAACTCCTTCATTTTCGGGAGCGGATGCTCGTCCACAGGCGACCCGTTCCGGGCGTATCCCACAGATTCGCCGAACGTCGGCTGGGGTCGCCCGGCGTAGCCGAGCGTGGGGGCATGGACAGCATCGCCTACGCCATCCGCCGCCACGGTCTCTTCCTGCGCCGCCGGGACCTGCTGCGCCTCGGGTACGTCGACCGTCACATCCGCCACGAACTGGGGCAGCGTCGCATTTTCCGCGTGCGGCATGGCTGGTATTCGGTGCCGGATGCACCAGCGCCTGCCGTGCTGGCGGTCAGGGTCGGCGGGCGTTTGACCGGGGTGTCCGCGCTGGAGAGTTACGGATTGCGGGTGCCGAGGCGGCCGGCGCTGCATGTTGCGGTGCCGGTCGGCGCGTGCCGTCTACGCAAACCCGTCGACCGCTACCGGCGGCTCGACCGCCGTGACCCGGTGCGCGTGCACTGGGTCGACCGACGCGTTGCCGGGGAATCTAGCTGGCGGGTGAGCGTCGCCGACGCACTGTTGGTGATACTTGCCGAGGAGAGCCGGGAGATCGCGGTTGCCTGCGCGAGCGCCGTCATGCACCGCGGGTTGCTCACACCCGTGCAGCTCGCCGCCGTGTTCGAGCGCGCCCCAGCACGGGTGGCGGGCTGGCAATGCCAGGTGAGCGACCGCGACGAGTCTCACGGCGAGACCTTTGCGCGCCTGTGGATGACGGATGCCGGCATCCGCTTCCTGCAACAGGTCGAGGCGGATGGCGCCCGGCACGACTTCCGGGTGGGTGAGCACACCTACATCGAGATCGACGGTGGGCAGCACGACCCGGAGTGGACCGGCGACGGCGCGAGTTCCTGGGACAGTGACTTCGACCGCGACACGACGGTGGCGATCGCCGGCGGGGCGACGCACAGGTTCAACTACCGGCAGCTCTACACCGACTGGCCGCGCGTTCTGGAGGCAATCAAGCGTGCCGAAGCAGATGATGCGGTGCTCTCGGCGTATCGTCGGCGGCATCCGTACCGCCCGCGCGTGCACCGAAAACGAAGGAGATCCCCGGCGATAACCGCTGATCCGGCGCCGTAGCGGCACGGAGGCGCCGGACGTCCTTCGTTTTCGGTCAGGCGGGCGGATGCTCGGGCGACGGATGCGTCAGCTGGCGACTCGCGCGCCGAACGCACGCCGGTACGCGGTCGGCGTCGTCTGCAGCACCTTGAGGAAGTGGTGCCGCATCACCGCGGCGGTGCCGAACCCGGCCTCGGAGGCGATCTCCTCGAGGCTGCGACTGGTCTTCTCCAGCGCCTGCTGCGCCCGGAGGATCCGCTGCCGGTTCAGCCACGCCGCCGGGGTCGTCCCGGTGTCGGCACGGAACCGGCGGGCGAACGTGCGCGGCGACATGAGCGCCCGCCGGGCCAACTGGTCGACGGTGAGGTCCTGGTCGAGGTTCTCGACCATCCAGTCGGTGACGCGAGCCAGGGAGTCGATCGAGCACTCGGTGATCGGGTTCTCGATGTACTGCGACTGGCCGCCGTCCCGCTGCGGCGGCACGACCATCCGCCGGGCGATGACGTTGGCGGCGGATGCGCCCAGCTCTTTGCGCACCACGTGCAGTGCGGCGTCGATCCCGGCCGCGGTGCCGGCCCCGGTGACCACGTGGCGGTCTTCGACGAAGAGCACGTCCGGGTCCACGGTCGTCTCGGGGAATTTGGTCGCGAGCTCATCGGTGTGCATCCAGTGAGTGGTGCTGCGGCGACCGGCGAGCACGCCGGCGTAGCCGAGGGCGAACGCGCCGGTGCAGACGCTGAGGATCCACGCCCCGCGGCGTTCGGCGTCGCGGATGACCTGCAGGTAGGCCTCGTCGATGGGGCCGGTGCCGTGGGCGGGAACCGCGATCAGGTCGGCATCCGCTGCGGCCGTCAGGTCGTTGTCGACGTTGATGCTGAAGCCGAGGGAGGTGGGGATGGCGCCGGGCACGGCCGCGCTGATGGTGAAGTCGAACGCGGGGCCGCCGCTGGCGGTGCGGTCGATTCCGAACACCTCGCAGATCACCCCGAATTCGAAGGGGGTGAGCCCGGGGATGGCGAGTAGGGCGATCTTCTTGAGCATTGTGGCGTCCTTGGCAGTAATGAACCGAATTGTGACAATCCTGCCACTAGTGGCTCTTTCTCGCAATACATAGATTAACTGCCATGGAACTGATCATTGTGTTAGTGGTCGCGGCCGCTGTGCCGACGATCGTGGAACTACGACGGGACGGCCTGCACCGTCTCACGCGCCAGGACGACTGGCGCGGCCTCGGCAGTCATCACTTCGGATAACCCAAAAATGAAGGAGATCGAGGCGCTTGGGCGGCGTGTCGGGCACGATGGGCCGCTCAGCCGCGCGATCTCCTTCATTTTGGTGAACCTTGGCCGGAGAGCGACACGCCGGTGGGCGAGTCGTAACCTTCTATGCGGAGTTGAGGCTTTACGATTTACGACTTGACTCGGAGGAACTACAGCGATGTAATTATCCCTAAGCGATACGGGCAAGTCGTTCGCAAGCGTGAGGGGAGATTGTGCTATGGCGCTCAATGAGCACCGGAGTGGAGTCCCAGACGACTGGTTCGTCGACCCCGTCAGGCTAGGCGTACCGGGGGTACGCCGCGTAGTCAACGTCGACGACGATGACGCCGCACTCGCCTGGCAGTCCGACTCGCTGTGCGCACAAACCGACCCGGAAGCATTCTTCCCCGAAAAGGGCGGGTCGACGCGCGATGCCAAGAAGATCTGCGCATCGTGCGAGGTGCGGGTGCAGTGCCTCGAGTACGCACTCGCCAACGACGAGCGCTTCGGCATCTGGGGCGGGCTCTCCGAGCGCGAACGCCGCAAACTCCGCAAGAAGGCCGTCTAATCCGAACGGATGCCCGAGCATCCGCCCTCGTTTCGCCGCGTCGAAAACGAATGCGTCGAAAACGAAGGAGATCTGTCGCCGATCGCGCTGTTCTGGCGTGATCATGCAGACACGGGCGTAATCTCCTTCATTTTCGGTGACCCGGGCTGGGCTCGCCGCGTGTCTGAGAAGCGGGCGGGCCGCGGCCCCGTAGGCTCGAACAAATGCGTCAGGTTGTCACGGTGGTACTCGTCGCCCGAAACGGGGCCGAATATCTCGACCGCACAATCGCCGCACTGAAGGCGCAGACCAGGCAACCGGATGTCTTCATCGCCGTCAGCGCGCGGTCATCCGATAACGGCGCAGACCAGCTTGCGGCCGCCCAGCCCGCCCAGCTGGTGAGTGCGCCGGCGAAGTCGAGCTTCGGCGACGCGATCGCCCTCGGGATGCACGGCGTTCCGCACCCGGACTCCGACAACGAGTGGCTGTGGTTCCTGGCGCACGACAACGCACCGGAACCGCGCGCCCTGCAGCAGCTGCTGGCCGCCGTCGAGATCGCGCCATCCGTCGGCATCGCCGGGCCGAAGCTGATGCGCTGGGACAAACCGGACACCATCGCCGAGTTCGGCGAGTCGATGACCAGGCTCGGCGCGTCCATGCCAATGGTGGAGAACGAACTCGACCAGGCCCAGCACGACGTCTCGGACGACGTGCTCGGGGTGGCCGCGCAGGGCATGCTGGTGCGCCGGTCGCTGTGGTCGAAACTCGGCGGCTTCGACCCCGGGCTGCCCACCGTCGATTCCGGCCTCGACTTTTCGATCCGCGCCAGGCTGGCCGGGTTCCGCGTCGTGCTGGTTCCCGGTGCGCGCGTCGCATCCGCAGGCGGGCCGGAACTGTTCGGCCGCAAGAGCGTGTCGGCGGCGAAACGCACCGCAGCCATCCGCTCGGCCCAGCTGCACCGCCGCCTGGTCTACGCGCCGGGGGCCGCCATGGCGGTGCATTGGCTTTCGCTGGTTCCGCTGGCCGTGCTGCGGTCGCTGGGCGCCCTGCTCGCGAAGCGCCCCGGCGCAATCGCCGGGGAGTTCTCCGCCGCATTCCGGGCCGCCTTCGACGGGGCCGTCGCGGGCGCCCGCCGCAACCTGCACCGCACCCGAACCCTCGGCTGGGGCGCCATCGCGCCGCTCCGCCTGCCGTGGTCGGACGTGCGCGAGCGTCGCGCTCAGGCACGCGAAGAGCAGACCGTCAGCACCGGCCACACCACCGAGCCGAAGATCAGCTTCATCAGCGGGGGCGGCCTGGCCGTGGTCGCGGTCGCTGCGGTTGCCGGCCTCATCGCCTTCGGCCCGCTGCTCGGAGCCAGTGCAGTCAGCGGGGGAGGGCTGCTGCCACTGGACGCAGACATCCGCTCGCTCTGGCCGAAGGTGGGGGTCGGATGGCGCGAGATCGGCACCGGCTTCCTGGATGCCGCAGACCCGTTCACGACTGTGCTGGCTGTTCTCGGCAGCCTCACCTTCTGGGCGCCGTCGCTGAGCATCGTCATCCTCTACTTCGCGGCACTGCCGCTGGCCGCCACGGGCGCCTGGTTCGCCGCCAGGCGGCTGAGCGTGCGCGGCTGGATCCCGGCAATTGCCGCCGTGCTCTGGGCCGTCGCGCCACCGTTCCTGTCGTCGTTGTCGTCGGGCCACCTGGGGTCGGCGATCGCCCACATCCTGTTGCCGTGGCTCGCACTGGCGCTGATCAACGCGTCGCGGTCCTGGCCGGCAGCTGCGGCTGCGGCGCTCCTGATGGCCGCGGTGACGGCATCCGCCCCGGTTCTCGCACCGGTGATCGTGCTCGCCTGGCTGGCGTGGATGGTGGTGCAGCCGCGCGGGTTGCACCGACTCATCCTGATCCCGTTGCCGGCCGCCGCGCTGTTCGCGCCGCTGGTGATCGAGCAGTTCCGCCGCGGCAACCCGCTCGCGCTGCTGGCCGACCCCGGCGTCCCCGCAGACGGCGGAGGGGCATCCGCCTGGCAGCTCGCGTTGGCCAGCACCGACAGCGGGTTCAGCGGCTGGACGCACCTGCTCGACCAGCTCTCCCTGCCGGTCGCCGCCGCGCCCTACGTTGTCGCCGCGCTCCTGGCCGTCCCCGTCGTGCTCGCCCTGATGGCGCTGTTCCTGCCCGGAACCAGGCGCGCGGTGCCCGGGCTGGTGTTCGCCCTGCTCGGACTCCTGGTGGCCGTGGCATCCTCGCGCCTCGAACTCAGCTCCGTCGGCGCGGACACCACCGCGGTGTGGACCGGCTCCGGCCTCAGCCTGTTCTGGCTCGGACTGCTCTGCTGCGTGATCGCGGCGCTGGACGCGCTCGGCCCGGCGTCCCTCACTCTCGGCGCCGTCGCGGTCGCGACCACCGTGCTCCTGGCCGTGCCCCTGCTGATCGCCGGGTATGTCGGTGCGGCGGCGATCGCGCCGAGCTCGAATCGCATCGTGCCTGCTGTCGTCGCGGCCGAGTCGGTGACCAACCCGCAGATCGGCACGCTCATGCTGAAGCCGGCGAGCTCGGACACGGGCGAGGACGACCGGATCTCGGCGACCCTGCACCGCGGCCTCGGCACCACCCTCGACGACCAGTCCACGATCGCGGCCACTAACCAGCAATTGGGTGAAGCGGATGACCGGCTCGCCACACTCGCCGGAAACCTCGCCTCGCGCAGCGGGTACGACCCCACCGCGGACCTGGAGGAGCTGTACATCGGGTTCGTCGTGCTCGAGGCCGCCGACCGCGGCGACAAGTCCCAGGCCGCCGTGCACAAACGCATCACCGTCGCCCTCGACGGCAACGACCGGGTCAGCAGCGTCGGCGAGACCGCCAGCGGACTGCTCTGGCGGGTCGCGACTTCACCGGAAACCGTCCCCGAAGCGCAGCCAGGCAACACAGACACCCCGTTCGGCGTGATCGTTCTCACCGTGCAGGGCGTCATCGTGTTCCTCACCCTCCTCCTCGCCGTGCCGACCGCCCGCCGCAAGCGCCGGGTGCGGGCCAGCGCCAACAGCCTGGAAGGCCCGGCCACGACCTTCGATGAGGAAGACAATGCCTGACCTCCACGACGACGAGCCGGTGCTGGAGGAGACCCAGCCCCAGATCCCACCAGCGCAGGTGCCACCAGCGGATGCTGCTCCCCGGGGAGCCCGCGCACGCGGCATCCTCGTCGTCGGGGCACGCGCCGTCACTGGGCTCATCGGCATCGCAGCCACCGCCGCGACCGTCCTGGCGGCGACCCTGCTGCCGCTGCCGGCTCACCAGGCGACCCCGCCGGCGGCATCCGTCATCCCTGTCGCAGCCCCACAGCAGCGGGTCTGCGCCGGACCGATGCTGCGCCTGGGCGACGACCAGGGCGGAAGCGCCACCGTCGCATCCGCCGTCGGCACGCCCAGCGTTCGGCATCTCGCGACCAACGGCGCCGTCGAGACCAGCAGCATCGGGCAGACGAGCGAGCCGTCCGGACGCTCCGCCACCGTGCTGACCCTCGCGCCGGCGCAGGACAACCCCGATCTCCAGCCGTTGCTCGCCGGCAGCCAGTTGCAGACTGTGGACTCGGCTGGCCTGGCCGGGCTGGTCGCCGCGGAGTGCGTCGAAGCGCGGGCCGAAACCTGGCTGGTCGGCGGCTCCAGCGACACCGGACGCACCTCTCTGCTCACCCTCGCCAACCCGGGCGCGGTCGCCGCCACCGTGAGCATCAGCATCTACTCGGAAGACGGCCTGGTCGAAGCGCCGGGAACCGAAGGCATCGTCGTGCAGCCGAACAGCGAGACCAGCTTCTCGCTCGCCGGGTTCGCGCCGGGACTCGTGTCACCGGTCGTGCGGGTCACCAGCGTCGGCGGAACCGTCGTCGCCCACCTGCAGCAGTCGACCGTGCGCATCCTCGAGCCGGGCGGCGTGGACATGGTCGGGCCAGCGGCCGCGCCATCCACTGACGTGGTCATTCCGGGGATGGTGATCGTCGGCCATGAGGCGCTCGACGCGAAGGTCGGCGCCCCCGACTATCACGACATCACGCCGGTGCTGCGGCTGTTCGTGCCAGGCGACGAGGCGGCATCCGCCACCATCGCGGTGACTCCGGAAGGCGGCGGCGACACCATCAGCGTCGACTTCGACCTGCTGCCCGGCAAGGTCAGCGAGTTCCCGTTCGAGCACTTCGAAGACGGCGGATACACGGTGAGCGTCACCTCCGACGTGCCGCTGGTGGCCGGCGCGCGCGCGTCGACGGTGGGCGAATCCGGGCTGAGCGACTTCGTCTGGCTCGAATCGGCCGAACTCATGCGCGAGCAGGCGCTGGTGAACATCGGGTCTGGAGCTGACGCGGCGCTGCACCTTTCCAACCCCTCGACGACGGATGCCGAAGTCATCATCGCGGTGGACGGCGCCGCCGGGGAAACCACCACCGTGACGGTGCCGGCCGAAGGTGCGATCGCGGTGCCAGTGGACCCGGGCACGGCCTACCGGCTGAGCGGCTTCACGCAGCTCCGGGTCGCCGTCAGCTACACCGGGGACGGGCTGCTCGCAGGCTTCACGGTCTCGCCGACCGGACCGGCTGCCGAGCGGATCACCGTCTACCCGTAGCCGCTAGAAGTGGCGGAAACGCTCCGGGGCCAGCTCCCACGGGTCCTTGCCGAGCAGCTCGGCGACCGCACGGAACACGCAACTCTCGATCATCATCCGGCGGTGCAGTTCGTCGCGGCGGTGCAGGCGCGCCATCCGCTCGATCGGTAGGCGGAACAGGATGATCCGGCGCTGCGGCGGGATCACCAGCCAGCGATCCACCACACCCGTGGTGGTCGGGTCCGGCGGCAGCGCGGCAACCTCGAAGCGAACCCCGGCCAGCTCGTTCGGCCAGAGGTCCTTCAGGTAGCCGGCTGTCGATGCGACCGTCTGGTCGAAGACATCCGTTCGCGTGCGGAGCATCGGCAGGTGCGGGCCGGTGACGGCAGCACGGATGCCGCGGCCGTGGCGGTCACGCCAACCGGGCCGCGTCGACGCGCGTGCAGTTCGAGCCATGCACCCAGTCTACGAGTCCCGGGGCAACGCTCCACGAGTCTCGGGAGGCACGCCCGCCGCCCTACCCCGCCCCGAGCCCGCCGACCCCTAAGCTGAACCCATATGGACGGTCGACCCTGTAGCAAAGTCGCCTGCGTCGCCGACGCGGTGACCACGCTCACCTACGTGTACGCGGATTCGATGGCCGTTCTCGGCCCGCTCAGCCAGAAGGCGGAGCCGCACAGCTACGACCTGTGCGTTCGCCACTCCGAGCGACTGTCGGCGCCGCAAGGGTGGCAGGTCATCCGCCATGTCATGCTCGGCGGCGTGCCCGCCGAAGCCTAGCCACGGCATAGGCTCGATGGCATGAGCGCCACAAGTAATCCGCACGATCTGTCCGCCTTCGTCAAGACGTACGACGTGCGCGGCCTGGTGGGAAGCCAACTGACGGATGAGGTGGTCACCGCCCTGGGCGCCGCTTTCGTTGACGAAGTGCAGGCATCCGGAACCGACGTGGTGATCGGCCACGACATGCGCGACTCGTCGCCCGGATTCGCGTCGGCGTTCGCCGGGGGAGTGCGGGCCAGGGGCGGCAACGTCGTCTCGATCGGGCTGTGCTCCACCGATGAGAACTACTTCGCCTCCGGGCACCTGGACGCGCCGGCCGCCATGTTCACCGCCAGCCACAACCCGGCCACCTACAACGGCATCAAGTTCAGCCGCGCCGGCGCCCGCGGGATCAGCGCGGACACCGGGCTGACCGCCATCCGGGAGCGGGCCGAGAAGTACCTCGCCGAGGGGATCACGCCGGCGGCGACACCCGGCTCGGCGCGTGAGCTTGACGTGCTCGCCGACTACGCCGCGTACCTGCGCGAGTTGGTCGATTTGTCCGGCATCCGCCCGCTTCGCGTGGTCGTGGACGCCGGCAACGGGATGGGCGGTCTCACCGTACCCGCCGTGCTGGGCACCGCGGCCGGGCTGCCGGCGCTGCCGATCGAGGTGATTCCGCTGTACTTCGAACTTGACGGAACCTTCCCCAACCACGAGGCGAACCCGCTCGAGCCGGCCAACCTGGTCGACCTGCAGGCGGCCGTGCTCGCCGAGGGTGCCGACCTCGGACTTGCCTTCGACGGCGACGCCGACCGCTGCTTCGTGATCGACGAACTCGGCCAGCCGGTCACCCCATCCGCTGTCGCCGCGGTGGTGGCGGTGCGGGAGATCGCCCGCGCGCGCGCCCGCGGCGAGGAGGGCGAGCTCTGCGTCATCCACAACCTGATCACATCCCGTTTCGTCGCCGAGGCGATCGAGGAGGCAGGGGCGATCCCGGTGCGCACCAAGGTCGGGCACTCGCTGATCAAGGACGAGATGGCCGCAACCGGCGCGGTGTTCGGCGGGGAGCACTCGGCGCACTACTACTTCCGCGACTTCTGGGGTGCAGACAACGGCATGCTCGCCGCGATGCACCTGCTGGCCGAGCTGGGTGGGCAGCAGCATCCGCTGTCACAGTTCGCGGAGCGCTTCAACCCGTACTTCCAGAGCGGCGAGATCAACTCGACGGTGACGGATGTCGCGGCCGCCTACGCGAGGATCGTCACCGAGTTCGCGTCGAAGGGCGAGTTCGACGAGCTGGACGGGCTGACCGTGAGCAGCACGAACACCTCCCCGGAAGACTTCTGGTGGTTCAACGTGCGTCCGTCCAACACCGAGCCGCTGCTGCGCCTCAACGTGGAGGCCGGCAACCAGGCGCAGCTGGAGAGCATCCGCGACTCGGTGCTGGAGCTCATCCGCCAGTAGCCCGGCGCGCATCCGCCCGGCGCGGAGTCTGGCTCGACGCGTCGAAAACGAAGGAGATGCGGCCGCGGATGGGCCGTTCTGCGCCGAAACGTGCGCTCAGGAGCGGATCTCCTTCATTTTCGGTGGCCCGGTCGGGTGCCAGAATGGGGAGATGCTCTCCACGAAACTTCCGTACAAAGTTGCCGACCTGACGCTCGCCGAAGCGGGCCGCCACCAGTTGCGCCTCGCCGAGAACGAGATGCCCGGGCTGATGGCCCTGCGCGACGAGTTCGGCGCCAGCAAGCCGCTCGCCGGCGCGCGCATCGCCGGCAGCCTGCACATGACCGTGCAGACCGCGGTGCTGATCGAGACCCTCACCGCCCTCGGCGCGCAGGTGCGCTGGGCGAGTTGCAACATCTTCTCCACTCAGGATGAGGCCGCCGCCGCCGTCGCGGTGGGGCCGAACGGCACTCCGGAGAACCCGCAGGGCGTTCCGGTATTCGCCTGGAAGGGCGAGACCCTCGAGGAGTATTGGTGGTGCACCAGCCAGATCTTCGACTGGAGCACGGAGGGCCACAGCGGCCCCAACATGATCCTCGACGACGGAGGCGACGCCACGATCCTGGTGCACAAGGGGCGCGAGTTCGAGCTGGCCGGTGCGGTTCCGGATGCCACGGAGCACGACAGCCACGAATGGACGGTCATCCTGAACACCCTCCGAACCTCGCTGGCCGAGTCGCCCGATCGCTGGACGCGCATCGCCGAGGGCGTGATGGGTGTCACCGAGGAAACCACCACCGGCGTGCACCGGCTCTACGAGCTGTCGAAGGCCGGGGAACTGCAATTCGCCGCCATCAACGTCAATGACTCGGTCACCAAGTCCAAGTTCGACAACAAGTACGGCATCCGCCACTCGCTGCCGGACGGCCTCAACCGGGCGACCGATGTGCTGATCGGCGGCAAAGTAGCGTTCGTCTGCGGGTACGGTGACGTCGGCAAGGGTGCCGCCGAGGCGTTGAACGGCCAGGGCGCCCGCGTCATCGTCAGCGAGGTCGACCCGATCTGCGCCCTGCAGGCCGCGATGGACGGTTTCCAGGTGACCACCCTTGATTCCGTCATCGACCAGGTCGACATCCTGGTCACCGGAACCGGCAACGAGAACGTGGTCACCGTCGACCACCTGCTGGGGATGAAGCACCTCGCCATTGTGGCCAACGTCGGTCACTTCGACAACGAGATCGACATGGCAGGGCTCGCCCGCGTCGAAGGCGCGGAGCGCGTGGA
Organism: Homoserinimonas sp. A520; assembly: GCF_054489245.1. Taxonomy (NCBI): domain Bacteria; kingdom Bacillati; phylum Actinomycetota; class Actinomycetes; order Micrococcales; family Microbacteriaceae; genus Homoserinimonas; species Homoserinimonas sp. A520. Next base: position 151,117 of record NZ_JBTMWX010000002.1, read on the forward strand.
GATCAAACCGCAGGTGCACGAGTGGCGGCTGCCGCACGGCCGCAGCATCCTGGTGCTCAGCGAGGGACGCCTGATGAACCTCGGCAACGCCACCGGGCATCCGTCGTTCGTGATGAGCAACTCGTTCACCAACCAGGTGCTCGCCCAGATCGAGTTGTTCGCCCACGCCGAGAACTACCCCATCGATGTGCACGTGCTGCCGAAGCATCTCGACGAGAAGGTCGCGCGGCTGCACCTGGACGCCCTCGGCGTGAAGCTGACGACGCTGACGGATGCGCAGGCCGCCTACCTGGGGCTCGACCCGGCCGGCCCGTACAAGCCCGACCACTACCGCTACTAGCTCGCACTCGCCGTGTCGATGGGGCCGCGCCTTCACCGCACGGCCGTTTCAGTGCCGCGCGGTAGTTTTTTTTGGGGCGCATGCCACTGGAAAGACCGCGCGACGGCGGAAGCGACCGCTACTAGCGCGTCACCGAACCCATGAGCGAAGCGACCGGGCGCAGGAACAGCGGACGCGCCGCGAACCAGGCGACGACGATCACGACGAGCGACGCCGCGAAGATCCAGAATCCGGCCCAGCTGCCCTCGTCGCTGCTCATCGCGTACATGTGGTTGAGGTTGCGAAGCGCCCCGGTGGCGAGCACCAGCGTGACGTGCACGATGATGAACAGCACGAAGTAGAGCATCACCGGGAAGTGGATCGCCCTGGCCACCTCGATCGGGTACGCCTTGTTCAGGCGCGTTGCCTTCGCCGGCCATGCCCCAGACATCCGGATGCCTGTGACGATGGCCAGCGGAGCCGCAATGAAGACCGTGGCGAAGTAGGTGAGCAACTGAAGGCTGTTGTAGTTGACCCAGCCATCTTCGACCGGCCAGCTCAGCGACACGTATTGCAGGGTCGCCGACAGGGCGTTCGGGAAGACGTCCCAACTGACGGGGACCAGTCGCATCCACTGGCCGGTGGCGAACAGCAGGATGTAGAAGATGAGTCCGTTGAGCACCCACAGCACGTCCAGCGACTGGTGGAACCACAGGTCGAGGCTGATCTTCTTCGGCGCACCCTTGGTGCGGATCAGGCCCTTGTTGTTGCGGGTCCAGTACGCGGGCGGGCGCTGCGTTGTGCGCACCTGCCAGCCCGACTTGATGATCAGCACGATCAGCAGCACGTTCAGGAAGTGCTGCCAGCCCAGCCAGGCCGGGAAGCCGACCGGTGCGCCATCCGGCAGATGGCTTTCGCCGGGGTAGTCGGTCATGAACGACTGCACCTCGGGCAGGCCGCGCAGCCACTGCGCGAACAGCACAGCCACCACCAGCAGCACGAGCGCTGTCGGGATGATCCAGACCAGCGGGAACCAGCGTTTGGACCTGAGTGAAGTGGATGCCATGGCGCTAGTTGGAGCGGGCCTTGATCGCGTCGATCAGCTGCGGCACGACGGTGAACACGTCGCCCACGATGCCGAAGTCGGCGATGTCGAAGATGGGGGCATCACCGTCCTTGTTGATGGCGACGATGGTCTTCGCCGTCTGCATCCCGGCCCGGTGCTGGATGGCGCCGGAGATCCCGAGGGCGATGTACAGCTGCGGCGACACCGTGATGCCGGTCTGCCCGACCTGGTAGGTCTGCGGCACGTAGCCTGCGTCGACCGCAGCGCGGGAAGCGCCGATCGCCGCCCCGAGCACGTCAGCCAGCTGCTCGACCAACTCGAACGCTTCACCGGATCCGAGCCCGCGACCGCCGGAGACGACCCTGGTCGCCCCGCGCAGTTCAGGACGGCTCGACACCTCGGTGGCAGGGTTCACCTCGTCGATGACGGCGGATGCGCTGCCGTCAACCACGAGCGGCACGTTGGTGACGGTTCCGGATGCCGGCTCCGCCTTGCCTTCGATCGCGCCCTGGCGGATGGTGACGATCGCGAGCCCGCCCTCGACGGCCGCGTCGACCGAGTATGCGCCGCCGAAGACCGAGTGGGTGGCGACGACGCGCTCGCCGTCCAGGCGAACGTCGACGGCGTCGACCAGCAGGGCGCCGCCGGTGCGCACGGCGAGCCTGGCTGCGGCGTCGCGCCCGTCAGGAGAGTTGTTCAGCAACACAGCGGATGGCTGCAGCGCCTCCACAGCGGACGCCAGCGCGTCCACCTCCGGCGTCACCAGCAGTTCGCCGGCCTGGTCGGACTCGGCGAGGTAAACCTCGGCGGCGCCGAGCGCGCCGAGCTGGGCACCGAGGCCGGAGCCCGGCTTCGCGGTCAGCACGGCGACCGGCTCGCCCAGGCGGGAAGCGGCGGCCAGCAGGCCGGCCGCGGTGTTCGCGATCTGGCCATCAGAGACCTCGATCATTACCAAAACTTTCGACATTGTCGTCTTCCTTTACGTACGTGTCAGTCGCTGCTGGATCAGATGAGGCGCTCGGCAGCGAGGAACTCTGCCAGCTCGGTTGCGGCGTTGCCGTCGTCGACGACCTTCTTGCCTGCCGCGCGGGCCGGACGCTCGGTCGCCGACACGATGACGGAGCGGGCCTCCGGCGTCTCAACGCCGAGGTCGGCGAGGCTGAGCACGGTGACGGGCTTCTTCTTGGCGGTCATGATGCCCTTGAAATTGGGAAAGCGCGGCTCGGCCGCGATCTCCGTGATCGAGATGACGGCCGGCAGCCCGGCGTGCGCGGTGAGGGTTCCGGAGTCGGTCGACCGAACCCCGCTGACGGAGGTTTCGGTCAGCTCCACTGAGTTCAGGTGGGTCAGCTGGGCGACGCCGAGGCGTTCGGCCAGCATCGCCGGAACGACCCCGCCCCGACCATCCGTCGACTCATTGCCGGCGACCACCAGGTCGAACCCGGTGTCCTTCAGGGCCGCAGCCAGCACCTGCGAGGTGCGGACGGCGTCGGAGCCCGCAAGAGAGTCGTCAACGATGTGGATCGCGGAGTCCGCGCCCATCGACAAGCCCTTGCGCAGGGTGCTGGTGGCATCCGCCGGCCCCATCGCCATCAGCACGACCTCGGTGCCCTTGTTCGAGTCCTTGTAGCTGAGCGCGATCTCGAGCGAACGCTCGTTGATCTCGTCGATGATGCGCTCGCTCGCGTCGCGGTCGAGCAGCCCGGACGCGTCGAGCTTGCGCTCACCTCCGGTGTCTGGGACCTGCTTCACCAATGCGATGATCTTCATGCGTCTCGACTCCTTGATCGTTTCTGTGGGTGGTCGGCGGGAAATTGGTCACTCATAGCTTGCCCTCTATTGCCTGTCTTGGCGGGCGGATGCCGAGACGCCCGCCTCGATGAGATTGCCGAGAGCGCGATACGCGGCCGGATGCTCGAGGCCGGTCGACTGCTCGATGTCGCCACGGTGCACGGCCTCCATGATCTGCGCGGCCACCGTGCCGAGGAAAGTCGCGTCGGCGTGGCTCGTCTGCGGCACCGCCTCGAGAACGAGGTCCTGCACGCGCTGCGACGCGGCATCCATGTTGGCCCGGTAGATGTCGCGGGTGGGGGCGAAGGCGTCGAGGTCGGCGAAGTATTGCGGGGAGGCCGACGCGAACTCGTCGGAGATGGCCTTGAGGTAGGAGCCGATCCGACCACCGTGCTGATCGGTACGCTGCTGGTCGGCATCCGTCAGCCGCTCTTCGATGCGGGCGGTGGCGCGGCGAAAGAATGCGCGCGCGACGGCGACGAAGATCTGCTCCTTGCTGTCGGCCACCGAGTACAGCGTCGACTTGGAGCGCTTCAGCTCGCGGGCGACATCCTCGATGCTGAAGCCGAGGAAGCCCTCCCGGATGAAGAGGTCGATCAGTTCCTCGATGAGCTCGTCACGGCGAACGGATGCCCGGTCGCGGCGCTGCTGGGTCGATACGTTCCGCAACGGGGTGCCCAGCGCCTGTGCCATACTCAGCACAGTACCAGAATCCCGCCGTGAGTACCGCTTGAAGTACTCAGTCTCTTGGGAATACAGCCGCAAAGGAGCGCCGATGCCCGCCTCACGCCTCATGCCCTCGCAGGAAGCCCAAGACCTGGTCGACCTGGCCCGCGAGATCGCGACCAAGGAACTTGCGCCCCGCGCACCGGAGGCGGAGCGCGATGAGATGTTCCCGCGGGACGTCATGCGGATGCTCGGCCAGGCCGGGTTGATGAGCCTGCCGTACCCGGAAGAGTTCGGCGGGGGAGACCAACCCGCGGAGGTCTACCTGCAAGTCTTCGAAGAGCTGGCCACGGAGTGGGCCAGCGTCGGCGTCGGTGTCTCCGTGCACGCCCTCTCCTGCTTCCCGCTGGTCAACTTCGGCACTGATGAGCAGAAGGCGCGGTGGCTGCCAGGCATGCTGGGCGGCGACAGCCTCGGGGCGTACTGCCTGTCCGAGCCGCACGCCGGCTCGGACCCGGCTGCCATGCGCACCCGCGCTGTGCGCTCCGGCGACGGCTACGTGATCACCGGCGCCAAGGCCTGGACGACCCACGGGGGAAATGCCGACTACTACACGCTGCTGGCTCGCACCTCCGACGATGGCGGCCGTGGCATCAGCTGCTTCCTGGTGCCCGGCGATGCTGAGGGGCTGACCGCCGCCATTCCGGAGCACAAGATGGGCCTGACCGGATCGCCCACCGCGACGATGAACTTCGACGGCGTGTACATCGACGCCGACCGGCGCATCGGCGAGGAGGGCCAGGGCCTTCCGATGGCGCTCGCCGCCCTCGACTCCGGGCGGCTCGGCATTGCGGCGGTGGCCACCGGGCTGGCGCAGGGGGCACTCGACCTCGCCGTCGGATACGCGAACGAGCGCGAGGCGTTCGGCAAGCCGATCATCCAGCATGAGGGCCTCGGCTTCCTGCTGGCGGACATGGCGGCGGATGTCGCCTCAGCCCGCGCCACCTACCTGGCTGCGGCCAGGCTCAAGGATGCCGGGCGACCGTTCGGGCAGGCATCCGCCATCGCGAAACTGGTGGCCACGGACAACGCCATGAGCGTGACGACCAACGCGGTGCAGGTGCTCGGGGGAGCCGGCTACACGCGGGACTTTCCGGCCGAGCGGTACATGCGGGAGGCGAAGGTCATGCAGATCTTCGAGGGCACCAACCAGATCCAGCGGCTGGTCATCGCGCGGCACCTGACCCGGCGGTAGGCGCGTGGAGCGCGGTAGGTGGCGCGTGGTATCCACTCACAGACGCCGCGCGCACGGATCAGAGGGTCGCTTGGCGATCTGCATAGGCGTGCCTCCGATTGGTGCGCGCCGCGACGTAAAGCGGGTCGAACGCTTGGTCGAGCCTGCCGAGACACGCTACCGGTCGGGGAACCCGTGCGGCAGCCCGTCGAGCGCCGGGCCCAGCCGGTCGAGGTGCTGGCGCTCCAGGTGCAGGGCGGTGTATTCGCGCTCGCGGCGCAGCGCGGCAACCGCCGCCAGGAACAACTCCGGGTCAACCGTCGGCACCGGGAACACGTAGCGCGCCGTCTCGTTCGCGAGGTCGCGGCTGATCCGAGACCGGGAGGTCGGGGAGTGCCCGCTCGCCTGCCTCAGGAACTGGGCGATCCTCCGTGCCAGGCCCGATGGCATCCGCGCGACGTCCGCCGTCTTCGACCACTCAATCAGCTCCAGCGGCACCCCGAAAACCGGCGGCACAACCTTGGGGACACGCTCGTTCTGGCTGTAGGTACCGGCCAGGAAGTCGCCGAGCCGTTTCGCCCGCGTGTTGAGCAGTCCAACCAGCGCGGCGATCCCGCCCAGCGACATGAACACCTCGATGATGCCGGTCAGGGCGCGGATGAAGGCGTGCCGGAACCCGATCGCCCCGCCGTCGTCGCGCACCACCCGTGCGCCTACCGCCAGCTTGCCGAGCGAGCGCCCCTGCGTCAGCAGCTCCACGGTCATCGGAACGATCACGATGCAGAAGACGAGGGCGCCGATGGTGACGGCCGACTGGGTCGCCTCATCCAGGAATGCGCCGCCCAGCGGTGACAGCACCAGCAACACGATTGCGAAGTAGGCGGCCAGGTAGGTGAGCAGGTCGATGGCGGCACCCGCAGCGCGCAGCACGAAGCCGACCGGGCGCAGGTCGAGGGCGACCGCCTCACCGGTGATCAGCTCATCGGAGGCATCGAATTGCACCCGAGCAGTTGGTGCGAGCGGGGATGCGGCGGCCATGCCAGTATCTAAGCAGATGGATCTCGACGCCTATTCCGCCGCCCACCGCGATGAGTGGGACGAGCTTGCCCGCCTGGGAGCGAAACGTCGCTTCACCGGGCAGGAAGCGGATGCCCTGATCGAGCATTACCAGGCCGGCGCCACCCAGCTGTCCGCCATCAAGACCACGGCGGGGCAGTCGGTACAGGGGGAGCGCCTCTCCGTCTGGCTGTCACGGGCGAGGCTGCGCTTCACCGGCGCCAGCATCAACGTGCTGAGCCAGCTGCCGCGCTTCTTCGGGGCGCAGTTGCCGGCAGCCCTGTACCGCATCCGCTGGATGTCGCTGGCGGTCGCCCTGTCCTGTGCCCTGGTCGCGGTGCTCTATGCGGTGTGGGCGCTGCAGACACCGGGGGTGCTGGCCAACTTCGGTACCGAGGAGTTCCAGCGCCAATTCGCGGAGGACGACTTCGTCGACTACTACTCCGAACATCCGCCCGCCTCGTTCACCGGCCTGGTGTGGACCAATAACGCGTTCCTGGCCGCCCAATGCGTCGCCTTCGGCATCGTCGGCGTGTACGCGCCGTACCTGCTGTTCATGAACGCGCAGCAGCTGGGGCTGACCGCGGCTCTCATGGCCGCCAACGACCGCCTCGACATTTTCTTCCTCTACATCGCCCCGCACGGCCAGCTGGAGCTGTACTCGATCTTCGTCGCCGGCGCGGCCGGGCTGCGCATCTTCTGGGCCTGGGTGGCGCCCGGTGTGCGCACGCGTGGGCAGGCATTGGCCGAGGACGCCCGTGCGCTGATGACCGTCGCGGTGGGGCTCGCCCTTGCGCTGCTCGTGTCCGGGCTGATCGAGGGCTACGTGACCCGACTCGATTGGCCGTGGCCGATCAAGATCGGCATCGGTACGGCGGCGCTCGCCGCGTTCCTCGCCTACCAGTGGATTTTCGGGCGCCGGGCGACCCTCGCCGGCGAGACCGGCGACCTGGCTGCGTTCGAGGCCGGCGCGCACCGCCTCGTCGCCGGCTGACCCGCCCGCCCGGCATCCGCCCTCAGCTCGCGCCGTCGCGCCGAAAATGAAGGAGAAACGTCCCTTGTGGCGCGTTTCGTCGCCGAAACGGCATTTCTCGCGCGCATCTCCTTCGTTTTCGATGTGCCCGGTGAGGGCGCGACGATGACGCTGTTTCTCTTCGATGCGCCTGTTTGAAAGGGGCGCATCGAAGAGAAAGGGCGTCATCGTCGCGGTGGGTGGGCGAGGCGGCAGCGCGGCGTCGCGGGCTACAGGCGCCCGGCGGCTTTCAGCGCGATGTAGCGGTCGGCGACCGCGGGCGGGAGGTCCAGGGGCGCGCCGGTCACGACATTCGCCCCCAGCTGGCGGATGGCGGCAGACACCCGGGCGGTGTCGAGCATGGCCCGCTCGGCCGCGGCGGCGCGGTAGACGGCGTTGCGGTCCGAGCGGTCGCCGGTGGCGGCGATCACGGTCGGGTCGGTGACGGATGCGACGAGCACGGTGTGCTTGCGCGTCAGCTGGGGGAGGGCGGCCAGCAAACCGCGGGATGCCCCAGGCGTGCTGATCGAGGTGAGCAGCACCACCAGCGAGTGCTGGTTGGTGACCGAGCGCACCAGCGACGGGACGACGCTCCAGTCCATCTCGATCAGTTCCGGGTCGATCGGCGCCATCACGTTGACCATTCGGGAGAGCAGGTCGGCACCGGTCGCCCCCTGCACGCGCCCGCGCACCCGGCGGTCGTAGACGACGAGGTCGACCCGGTCGCCGGCGCGGGAGGCGAGGGCGGCCAGCAGCAGGGACGACTCGAACGCGGTGTCGAGCCTGGTCTCGTTCTCGATGCGGGCGGCCGCGGTGCGTCCGCTGTCGATCACGATGACGACGCGGCGATCGCGCTCCGGGCGCCAGGTGCGCACCACGACATCCTGACGCCGCGCGGTCGCCCGCCAGTCGATCGAGCGAACGTCGTCGCCGCGCACGTACTCGCGCAGCGAGTCGAACTCTGTGCCCTGCCCGCGAATCATCACGCTGGTGCGCCCGTCCAGTTCCCGCAGCCTGGCCAGCCGCGACGGCAGGTGCTTGCGGGAGTTGAAGGCAGGCAGCACGCGGATGGCTCCCGGCAGGTCGATGGTCGCCTGACGCGCGAGCAGGCGCAGCGGCCCGAATGAGCGGATGGTGACCTGCGCAGCCCGGCGCTCCCCGCGTCGAAACGGCGTCAGCTGCGTGACCACGGCGCGGCGCTCGCCCACCGGAACGGCGATGCGTGCCCGGGTGGGTGACGCGCCCGCCGAGGGCTCCCAGCCGTCCCGGACCATCCCGCGAACAGTCCGGCGGCCGGTGTTGGTCAGGTAGAGCGTCGCGGCGGTCGTCTCCCCGAGGCGAACCCGATCGCCCACCTCGCGCGCCAGCCGCACCTGCCGCGGCGAGCCGGCGAAGGCCAGGTCGATGATGCTGATCACCAGCACGGCGGCCAGCCAGCCGAGCAGGGCGAGCGGGTCGTCGAAGTAGACGATCGGCACAACGCCGAGCGCCAGCAGGGCGACGAACCAGCCGGACAGTGCCATCAGAAGAGTGCCATCAGAGAAAGGGTCACGGTTAGATCGGCACCTGCACCTGCTGCAGTACCGAGCGCAGGATGCTGTCGGGGGAGACCCCCTCCAGTTCCGCCTCGGGCCGCAGCTGGATGCGGTGGCGCCACACCGGCAGCGCCATCGCCTGCACGTGGTCGGGGGTGATCGCGTCGAGCCCGCTGAGCCACGCCCACGCCTTCGCTGCGGCGAGGAGGGCGGTGGTTCCGCGGGGGCTGACGCCGAGCTTGACCGACGGGGACTGCCTGGTTCCGCGAGCCAGGTCGACGATGTAGGCGAGAACGTCCGGACTGGACCGAACGGATGCGACGGCCGCCTGGGCAGCGGCGAGCCGCTCCGCGTCAAGCACCGCGGTGACGCCGGCGGCCGCCAGGTCGCGCGGGTTGAATCCGGCAGCACTGCGGGTGAGCACCTCGACCTCGTTGTCCCGCTCCGGCACCTCGAGCACCAGTTTCATCAGGAACCGGTCCAGTTGCGCCTCCGGCAGTGTGTAGGTGCCCTCGTACTCGATCGGGTTCATGGTGGCCGCGACCATGAACGGCGCCGGCAGCGGCCGGGTGAGCCCGTCGACGCTGACCTGCCGCTCCTCCATGGCCTCCAGCAGTGCGGACTGGGTCTTCGGTGGGGTGCGGTTGATCTCATCCGCCAGCAGGATGTTGGTGAACACCGGCCCGGCACGGAAGTCGAACTCGCCGGTCTTCGACTCGTAGACCAGCGACCCGGTCACGTCGCCCGGCATCAGGTCGGGCGTGAACTGGATGCGCTTCGTGTCGAGCTGCAGCGTGCGGCTGAGCGTGCGCACCAGCAGCGTCTTGGCGACGCCTGGTACGCCCTCCAGCAGCACGTGGCCGCCGGCCAGCAGCGAGATGATCAGGCCGGTGACGGCGCCGTCCTGCCCGACGACCGCCTTGCCGACTTCGCTGCGCACCCGCGAGAACATGGCGCGCAGCTCGGTCGCGTCCGCGGTGACGGGTGAGGGTTGCTCTAGTGTCATGCGTTCATTCTCCCGGGTTGGTCGGCTGGCGGGCGGTACCACCTGTGGCGTGGTGGGTGGCGGTCTTCTCGAGCATCATCAGGTCGTCGGACAGCTGGATCAGGTCGCGGTCGGTTGCGGGTTCGGCCTCCAGCAGCAGCCACCGCACTTCGTGCAGGTTCCGCCCGGTGACGGATGCCGTGACGGCAGCCACCTCGGCGACGCTTGCCGTGCGCGGCAGCCCGCAGGTGGTGGCGAGCCTTGATACGGTCCCGACGCGGAGGGCGTCCAGCGCGCGCAGGCGGGCGGATGCCTTCTGGTACAGCCGCGCGCGGCCGTCCATGGTCTCGTTGGATGGCACGGTCACCGGGAGGTGCTCGACGACCAGCGGCCCCATCCGCCTGCCCTTCCAGACGCCGGCCGCGATCACGACCAGGAATAGCAGGGCCAGCACGGCGCTGAGCCAGGCCGGCGTCAGGTCGGCGATGGTCGCTGTACTCCCGGCGACGTCGGCGAGCGTGGGTTGGTACCAGACGAGCGTGGGGTTCTCGCCGAGCAGGCCCAGCGCGAGCGCGGCGTTGCCGAGTTCGGCTACGTGCTCATTGCTGAGGGCAGTGGATGCTCCGAGCACCGTCACCGTGCGCCCGTCGCCTTCGAATTGCAGCAGGGAGTAGACGTCGTCCCCGCTGCCCAGGCACGACTCGGCGTGCTCGAACTCTGGCGTGTCGACGGAACCGATCACGCGATAGCCGCTTCCGTCACCCAGCACGCTGCCGGCGCGCTCGACAGCGGGCACGTCGCAGTCCGCGGCCAGGGTGCCCTCGACGGCTCCGGCCGCGCCGATCTCGGGCGTGACCTCACGCAGTTGCTGGAAGGCCGGCTCCACCAGCACCGTGTGGCCGGCCCGCGTGCTGAGGTCGTGCAGGTGCTCCGGTTCGAGATAGCCGCCGGCGTCGTGAAGCAGCAGGGTGGCATCCGCCCCCGCGAGCGCGTCGCTGGCCTCGCGCTGCGTTGCGACGACCTCGACGCTCACTCCCTGGTCGCGGAGCACCTCGACGACGGCCATCGCGCCGCCGGGCGCGGGGTTGGTCGCCGACAGGAACACCCCATCGGGCACGGTGGCGCCGCGAACGGTCAGGATCACGGCGGCGACCAGAACGGCGAGCACGGCGGCGATGGACCAGAACGCCGTGCGCTTCAGTGACGACTGCACGGTGGGGGTGACGACGGTCATCTGGTCACCGCCGGAAGGGGAACGCGCGCGGACCGCAGCTGGATCTCGAGCGCGGCGACGGCGCGGTACTCCGCCTCGGAGCCCGGCTTCCCCAGGTAGCGGACCCGGTCGAAGGTGTCGGCCGCGGCGGCCAGGTTCGCAGCGAGCGCGGGGAAGGCGGCGCCGGCCCTGGCGGCAAAACCGTGGGCGGTGGTGCCCGGCGTGGTCGCCAGGATGGTGCGTTCGGCGAGCCCGCGCGCGATCGCCCGGTATGCCTCTTCGATGGCCAGCGTCCAGTCGCCGGCGGATGCCGCGGCATCCGCTGCCCGTCGCATCGCCTCGGCACTGCGGTCGTCATCGGTGCCGAACAGGGAGCCGCTGACCGCGCTGCGCCGGTTCAGCGCCGGCATGCCGAAAATGAGGAACGCCGCGACCAGCGCGGCGACGATGATCACGACGACGATCGCCAGCAGCAGCCCCGATGGCGCTCCGCTGGCGCCGTCCAGCAGTGACCCCAGCCAGTCAAGGAAGGCGGATGACAGCTGGTCGAACCAGGTCGGCTTCGCAGCCTCGTAGCGGGGCTCGCTCAGCTCGTCGAGAATCCAATTACGCGCCTCATCGGCGTTCGGGTCGACCGGAACATCAGCCGGCGCCTTCCCAGACAGGGTCCCGGGGATCATGTCCAGGGGGAGTCGCTCTGCGGCGGGATCGGCTGCGAAGACGGACCTGCCGCCGGGTGGCCCATCAGGTAAGGGTCGGCGGGGTTCTGCCCGGCGCTGCGCTCTTCCACGAAGCGGGCCAGGTCGAGGTCGAGACCCTCCTTACGCATCCGCAGGTCGATGTAGATCAGCCCGGTCGCTGCCGACTGCACCACCAGCACGATCGACGACAACACCAGGATGACCAGGATCGACAGCAGGTAGAGCGCACCCAGGATGATGACCGTGACCGGGCCCATGGTGCCGTTCGGGTCGATGAGGAAGACCGCCATCGGCGCGAGCAACTGGATCGGAACCGTGACCACCTGCATGGCAACGCTGAGGATGGTGGCCACCAGCAGCTGGATGCCGAAGGTGCGCCAGAAGTAGCCACCGACCAGCGACCAGGACCGCGCGATGGCGTCCCTCAGGCCGGGCCGCTCGCCCATCAGCACGCTGGGCACCAGGGAGACCTTGGTTCCGACCCACACCGCGGCGGCCAGAAGCGCACCGCCACCGAAGATGCCGACCACGACAGCGAGGGCGACGCCGACGGTGCCGAGCGCCGCCAGCAGCACGATGAGCAGCACCAGCACGGCGATCGCGACCAGGAGTGCTGCGGTGAGAAGGAACATCCACCCCACCAATGCGCCCAGACGGCCACGGGCGCGTGCCCAGAGCTGCTTCAGCTTCAACTTCTCGCCGAGGGTGGCTCGCTGGATCTCCAGCATCAGGATGCCCTGCACGAGGGCAGCCGCGACGAGCGACAAAACACCGGGGATGAGGGTGGACAACACGATGATCGCGAGCGCGCCGGCGCCCACCTCATCCACATCCGTCGTCGAGGCGGTGACCACGCGGGACAGCGCCGCGAAGGTCACCAGGCCGGTGATCACCAGGGTGAGCAGCATGATCGCCGACTGGATGGCCAGCGCGAAGCCGAACGTCGGGCGAGGGTTGCGCCGCAAGACCTGGAAGGAGGCGCCCAGGATGACACCGAGGGTGAGCGGTCGCAGTGGGATGAGCCCTGGCTTCGGCGGGGCAGTCCAGCCGGCAGCCGGTGCCTGCCCGTAGACCGGCTGTGCGGGCTGTGGCTGTGCGTATGTCGGAGCGGCAGGCTGGGCGGCGGGAGGCCCGTACGGCCTGCTGGAAGCGGGTGTCGGCGCGACCGGTGGGACGAACGCCCCCTCCGGTGAACCGGGTGTTTCGGTGAATACCGGTGGTTTCCAGTCCTGCTCGTCGCTCACGCGCACCCCTTCGCCGCGTTCGTGCGGGCAACGAACGTCAGTCGTATGCTTTCACACTCGGCTACTCTTGTGCCAAAGCACCTCCGGGCCCGAATCGGGGGTGCAGGACCGAAGACGGGACGATGAACGCGCGCATTCTGGTTGTTGACGACGACACCGCCCTTGCCGAGATGATCGGCATCGTGCTTCGCACGGAGGGGTTCGAACCGTCCTTCTGCGCTGACGGCAGCGAAGCCCTGGCTGCATTCCAGCAATCGAAGCCCGACCTCGTACTGCTCGACCTGATGCTGCCGGGCAAGAACGGCATCGAGGTGTGCGCCGAGATCCGCGCCGAATCCGGTGTCCCCATCATCATGCTGACCGCCAAGTCCGATACAGCGGATGTCGTGCGCGGCCTGGAAAGCGGAGCAGACGATTACGTCGTCAAGCCGTTCAATCCCAAGGAACTGGTGGCACGCATCCGCACCCGCCTGCGTCCCACCCCCGAAGTCTCGACCGACGTGCTCACCATCGGCGACCTCATCCTCGACGTGCCGGGGCACGAGGTACGGCGAGGTGAGCAGAAGATCAACCTGACACCGCTCGAATTCGAGCTGCTGCTGGCGCTCGCCCTCAAGCCGCAGCAGGTGTTCACGCGCGAGATGCTGCTCGAGCAGGTGTGGGGCTACCACTACAAGGCCGACACCCGGCTGGTGAACGTGCACGTGCAGCGGCTTCGGGCGAAAGTGGAGGAAGACCCCGACAACCCCACCATCGTGATGACCGTGCGCGGGGTCGGTTATCGTGCAGGCGCAGGCAGTTAGGTTCTCGCCCACCCTGCTCGGTGTGCGCTGGAGCCGGTTCCTTCGTGGAGCCAGTCGCATCTGGCGCACTTCGCTGCAGTTTCGTACCGTCGCGATCGCCGTGGTGCTCTCCGGCCTCGCCGTCACCGTGATCGGCGGCTACATGTCGGTGGTCATCGGCGACAACCTGTTCAGCTCCCGTCGCGAGACGGTGGAGACCGAGCACGTGCGTGCGACGCTCGTCGCCCAGGAGCTTTTCACCACGGCGCTCACGGTGGAGGACCCGGGCCAGGTCGACCTGGAGCAGCTCGCGTTCGCTGTGCAGGGAAGCATCCTGTCGACCACGGCGAGCCCGGGCACCACCGGGTACACGATCCTCCGCACGCCGGGACAGACCACCACGAGGTCGATGACCACCACCCAGACCCAGGATTTCCCGCGCCAGGTGCTGACACCCGAACTGCGCGATGCCGTCGCCGAAGGAGGCGACCGCGTCCACCTGCAATCGGTGACGCTGCCGTCTGGCGCGCCGGGGCTGGTCGCCGGTTCGGTGGTCGAGGTGCCGACGGCCGGGCAGTACGAGCTCTACCTCGTCTACGACCTGAGCGAGTCGAACGCCACCCTCGGGTTCGTGCAGCAGACGCTCGCCATCGGGTTGCTGTCGCTGGTGCTGCTGATCGGTGCCGTCACCTACTACGTGGTGCGCCTGGTGGTCGCACCCGTTCGGCTGGCGGCAGAAACCAGTGAGCGCCTCGCGGCCGGCCAGCTGGAGCAACGCATCCCGGTTCGCGGCGAAGACGTCCTGGCGATCCTCGCGCGGTCGTTCAACGGGATGGCCGACAGCCTGCAGCAGAAGATCACCCGGCTGGCGGAGCTTTCGCGGGTGCAGCAACGTTTCGTTTCGGATGTCTCGCACGAGCTGAGAACACCCCTCACCACCATCCGGCTGGCCGGTGATGTGCTCTACGACCAACGCGCAGACTTCAGCCCCACCACGGCGCGCACCGCCGAACTCCTGCACACACAGGTGCAGCGTTTCGAGGTGCTGCTGGCCGACCTGCTCGAGATCAGCCGCTACGACGCCGGCGCTGTCGAGCTCGAGCTGGAGCCGACCAGCATCGTCGGGCTGGTCGAAGACGCCGTCGAGGGCATGCGCTTGCTGGCGAGCGAGCGCGGCTCCGACCTGAGACTGGTGGCCCCCGGTGGGTACTTCGAGGCGGACGTCGACCCACGTCGCATCCGTCGCATCCTGCGCAACCTGCTCGGCAACGCCATCGAGCATGGTGAGGGCAATCCGATCGTGGTGACCGTCGACAGCAACCAGACGGCTGTCGCGATCACCGTGCGCGACTACGGGATCGGGATGAGCGAGGCGCAGGTCAGCCGCGTGTTCGACCGCTTCTGGCGTGCCGACCCGTCGCGCCAGCGAACCATCGGCGGCACCGGGCTGGGGCTGGCGATCGCCCTGGAGGACGCCGCGCTGCACGACGGCACCCTCGAGGTGTGGTCCGAGCCTGCGAACGGAACCTGCTTCCGGCTGACCCTGCCCAGGCAGCCTGGGGTGCTCATCCTCTCCTCGCCGCTCGACCTGCCGCCGAGTGACAGCGCACCACTCCCGGAGGCCGGCGATGACTAGCGCGAAACTGAACAGGCGGATGCGACGGCTCGGCCTGATGGCCGGCCTCACCCTGGCCGCCATGGCACTCTCATCCTGCGTGACCATCCCGACCGATGGGCCTGTGCTGACCGGGCGGGAGGTCACCGAGCAGGAGCTCGCAGCCTCGGAGGTGGTCCCGGAGGGGCCTGTCGCCGGGGCCGACCAGGAGATGATCCTCGGCGGCTTCATCGACGCGCACAGCGGCTCGGGCAACTACGACATCGCCCGCCAGTTCCTCAGCTCCGAGCTCGCCGAGGAGTGGGAGCCGCGGGAAAGCGTGCTCATCCGCACCGGGAACACCGACATCGAGCGGCTGGGCGATGCCTCGATGGAGTACAACATCGTGGTGTCAGCAGTCGTCGATCGCGACGGCATGTACACCGCATACGCGTCGGCCCCCCAGGCGCTGGTGTTCGAGTTCGTGCAGGAAGACGGGGAGTGGCGCATCAGCGCCGCGCCGAACGGCATCGTCCTCCGCTCCGCAACCTTCACTGAGCTGTTCAAGAAGCACACCCTCTACTTCCTCGACCCGACCAGGCAGACCCTGGTGCCCGACCTCCGCTGGTTCCCGGCCGGTACCGCGGCCACCCGCATCGTCACCGCCCTGCTGAACGGACCGCCGCCCTGGCTGCAGGGCGCAGTGGGAACCGCGTTCCCCGACGGCACCCAGCTGAGTTCACCCAGGCGCGTCGCCGTCGAGGCGGAGGTGGCGTCCATCGACCTCACCGAGGAGGCGCTCGCGGCGAACGAGGCGCAGCGCCAGCTCATGCGGGTGCAGCTGGAGGCGAGCCTCGGCCAGGTGGCCAGCATCACCAGCCTGGAGCTCAGCGTCGGCGGAACCCCGCTGACCATCCCGCCGCTCGGCCCATCAGCCCCGCAACTGCGCCCCCAGGTGGACAGCCGGATGCTGGTGCTCCGGGAGGGCGAATTCGGTTACCTGGCCAACAACCGGGTCACCGAGATCGACGGGCTGAGCCAGAAGGTCGTCGCCACGAACCCGACCGAGGTCACGCTCGATGCCAGCGGAACGGTGGCGGCGACGCTGGGGGCCGGCGGTGTCTACATGGTGCGCACCACCGCGGAGGACCCGCTGCTGGTCGACGCCCGTCCCGGGCTGATCGCGCCCACGCTCGACGGCTACGGCTACATCTGGACCGTGCAGCGGTCGGCGCCGGGCAGCATCCGCGTCACCGACCTGGACGGCAACCAATTCGAGGTGCAGACGACCCTGCCCGCGGATGGCGAGATCGTCTCGCTCGAGGTGGCGCGGGACGGCACGCGCATTGCGGCGCTGCTGGCGACGAACGCCGGAACGCGTCTCGTGGTGGCGTCCATCATCCGTGACCAGAACCAGGACTTCGTGCCGGTCTCGCTGGGCAGCGAACCGCGGGTCGACCTGATCGTCGACAGCGGGACCGCGATCGACGCCACCTGGATGGACGAGCTGACGGTCGCGACCCTCTCCAGCGTGGGCGGAGCGATGGAGGTCACCGGGCTGCAGGTGGGCGGCAAGCACACCGACCTCGGCAACCCGGGGGCGGCCGTCGCGATTGTCGGCGGCAACAGCGAGGCGAGCCTGCGGGTGCTCAGCGCCGACGGCGTCGTCTCGGTGCGGCGGGGCAGCGGCTGGCAGAGCAGCGCGGAGGTCGCCCTCATCGCCACGCAGCGCTGACCCGTACCGAAAACGAAGGAGAATCGCGCCGCGCGTGCGCGTCTGTCGCCGAACGCGCGCTTTTTGGGCCAAACTCCTTCACTTTCGACAGCCCTCCCCAGCGGGACGGAACGCGAGCTGTGCTCCGAGCTGACGCGCGGCTGCCGTGGGCGTGCGGCTGCGGCGAGCATGGTCGGATGCTTGCATCCGCAGTGCGCGACGCCCTCCTGGACGCGTGGGCAGTCCTCATGCCCATCGACTGCGCCGGGTGCGCGCGCCCCGACCGTGCGCTCTGTGCCGGCTGCCGCATCCGCCTCGCTCCCGACCCGGCGTGGCACCGGCTGCCGGACGGCACGCCGGTGGTCAGCGCACTCGACTATTCCGGTACCGTGCGGCAGGTCATCCTGGCCCTGAAAGAACAGGGCAGAACGGATGTCGCCAGCGCCCTGGCCGCACCGCTGAAGGCTGCGCTCCAGGCTGCCGCCGAACTACCGGCCGGCATTCCGTCACCAGAACTCGCGCTGGTTCCACCCTCGCGCTCGTCGTTCCGTCGCCGGGGCTACGACCCGGTGGCGTTGCTCGTGCGGAAGGCCGGTTTCGCGTCCTCCGCCGTCCTCCGCCCCTCTCGCAGCACGCTGCAGCAGAAGTCCCTGAATCTCGAATCACGGTCTGTCAACCTGGCCGGATCGCTGCACGCCGAATCCGCGCTGGGCGGCCGCACCTTCATCCTGGTCGACGATGTCATGACCACCGGTGCAACCCTCAGCGAGGCGTCGCGGGCGATCCGCGAGGCCGGCGGACAGGTCGTTTGTGCGGCAACGCTGGCTCACACCGCACGCCTCTTTCCCCGTCATCCCTCATCTTCGTGACCAACTAGTGACTTCCACAGGGTGGCGGTCTACGGTAGGCAAAAGAGGCGCGCACAACGCCCAAGTTCCGCGGGCGGCGCGTCGCAAGGGAACTGGGAGGACGCCATGGAAATTTCCATCAACGGACGCAATGTAGGTATCACCGATCGATTCCGTGATTATGCGACGGAGAAGTCCGAGAAGATCGCCCATCTGGCAGAGAAGGCCCAGGCTTTCCAGATCCGGGTCAGCCGCCACAACGAGAAGAACGGCACCGCGGGGGACGACCGGGTGGAGTTGACCCTGGTTGGGCCCGGACCGCTCGTTCGGGCGGAGTCCACCGGCTCAGACAAGTACGTCGCCTTCGACCTGGCACTCGACAAACTCATCCAGCGGGTTCGTCGGATGAAGGACCGCCAGAAGGTCCATCGCGGGCAGCATCGGCCGACGTCGCTGCACGAGGCGAGCTCCGGTGGGTTCGGTGTCGTCGATATCACCCCTGCTGCACCCGAGTTGATGGAGAAGGTGCGCACAGGGTCGATTCCGATCCAGAACGCCGAACCGGCGGAAGAGCCGTGGAGCCCGGTCGTCATCCGCAAGAAGGTCTTCGCGGCCCAGCCGATGACGGTCGACGACGCCCTGTACCGGATGGAGTTGGTCGGCCACGACTTCTACCTGTTCATTGACGCCGAAACCGACCGCCCGAGCGTGGTCTACCGGCGCAAGGGCTGGGACTACGGTGTCATCGGCCTCGACACCGACACCGAGCTGGCGAATGTCGCCTCCGGAGGAGGCAAGCGACGTTAGTTCACCGAACGGAGAGGTCGGCGGGGAGACCGAAGGGTCTCCCCGCCGTGTCATGACCATGCATCAGGTACAGAAAGCACAGAGCACACTTCCAGTCATCCTTTGTGATATCGAAGGCACCCTGTACGGCGGCGACGGCACCGTGCCTGGAGCGGTCGAGGCAATCGCAGAGCTGCGAGCCATCGGATGCCCGCTTCGCTTCCTGTCGAACATCGACTCGCGGACAGAGGGCGATGTGCTCGGCCGATTGCGGGCTCGCGGATTCGACATTCGGGACGGTGAACTCTTCCTGCCAACGACGGCAGCCAGGGAGTACTTCGCCAGGCGACCGGGAGCCGCCGTGCTGACTGTGGCCACTGAGGCAGTGCGGGGCGAGTTCCTGCCCATTCAGGATGGGCAGGAGGTGACACACGTGCTGGTGGGCGATTGCCGGGACGTGCTGAATTACCCGATGCTTGACGAGGCTTTCCGCGCCCTGGAGGCCGGCGCAGTCCTGCTGGCATTGCAAAAAGGCCGATACCTGATCGCTGAGGATGGCCCGCACCTCGACACCGGCGCGATCGTGGCCGCACTCGAGTACGCGAGCGGGCAGTCTGCCCTCGTGCTGGGCAAGCCGTCCCCTGAGTTCGGGGAACTCGCCGTGGCATCTTTCGGGCACTCTTCTGGAGAGCTGCCGGTCGACGCCATCTGGGTAGTCGGGGACGACGCGACCTCGGATATTGCGCTGGGACAGAGGATGGGGGCAACAACCGTGCAGGTGCGAACCGGTAAGTTCGCCGGTCAGGCCACCGAGCGCGTCTTCCACCCGGCGAGCCACCAGCTCGACTCAATTACTGACCTGCCTGCGCTCGTCCGGACCCATCGCGCAGCTAGGATTGCTACGGTTTAGCTGGTGCCTTAACGGCCCGTACGCCATCTCGAGGCGTGGACCCGAAACAAATTGGAGTTAATCGGTGGCCAATGTTCTAGAGCGAGTCCTTCGTGTCGGCGAGGGTCGCACCCTCCGCAGGCTGCAGCGCTATGCCGCAGCCGTGAACCAACTCGAAGACGACTTCACCGAACTGACCGACGACGAGCTCCGCAACGAGACCGTGGAGCTGCGCGAACGCTACTCGAACGGCGAGTCGCTCGACGACTTGCTGCCCGAAGCGTTTGCCGCCGTGCGTGAGGCCGCCAAGCGCACCCTCGGCATGCGCCACTTCGACGTGCAGCTGATGGGTGGGGCAGCCCTCCACCTCGGCAACATCGCCGAGATGAAGACCGGTGAAGGTAAGACCCTGGTCGCAACCCTTGCCGCCTACCTGAACGCGATCACTTCCCGCGGTGTTCACGTCATCACCGTCAACGACTACCTGGCCAGCTACCAGTCAGAACTGATGGGCCGCATCTTCCGCGCCCTCGGCATGACCACCGGATGCATCGTCTCCGGCCAAACCCCCGCCGACCGCCGCGAGCAGTACGCCGCCGACATCACCTACGGCACCAACAATGAGTTCGGCTTCGACTACCTGCGCGACAACATGGCCTGGCAGGCCAGCGACATGGTGCAGCGCGGCCACCACTTCGCCATCGTCGACGAGGTCGACTCCATCCTCATCGACGAGGCCCGCACGCCGCTCATCATCTCCGGCCCATCCTCAGGGGAGGCCAACCGTTGGTTCGCCGAGTTCGCGAACCTGGCGAAGCGACTGGTTCCGGATGTCGACTACGAAGTTGACGAGAAGAAGCGCACCGTCGGCGTGCTGGAGCCCGGCATCGAGAAGGTTGAAGACTACCTCGGCATCGACAACCTGTACGAGTCGGCCAACACGCCACTGATCTCGTTCCTCAACAACTCGATCAAGGCATCCGCCCTGTTCAAGAAGGACAAGGACTACGTCGTCATGAACGGCGAAGTGCTGATCGTCGACGAGCACACCGGCCGCATCCTGATGGGCCGCCGCTACAACGAGGGCATCCACCAGGCGATCGAGGCCAAGGAGGGTGTCGCGGTCAAGGCAGAGAACCAGACCCTCGCCACCGTGACCCTGCAGAACTACTTCCGCCTCTACAAGAAGCTCTCCGGCATGACCGGTACGGCCGAGACCGAGGCTGCCGAGTTCATGAGCACCTACAAGATCGGGGTCGTGCAGATCCCGACCAACAAGCCGATGGTTCGCATGGACAAGTCGGACCTCGTGTACAAGAACGAGGAGGCCAAGTTCGGCCAGGTCGTCGAAGACATCGTGAAGCGCCACGAGAAGGGCCAGCCGGTACTCGTCGGAACCACATCGGTGGAGAAGAGCGAGTACCTGTCTCGCCTGCTCGCCAAGCGCGGAGTGCGCCACGAAGTGCTGAACGCGAAGAACCACGCCCGTGAGGCCGCGATCGTCGCCCAGGCCGGGCGTCTCGGCTCCGTCACCGTCGCCACCAACATGGCCGGCCGTGGAACCGACATCATGCTCGGTGGAAACGCCGAGTTCCTCGCAGTCTCCGAGCTCAACCGGCAGGGCCTCAGCCCGGCCGAAACGCCGGAGGAGTACGAGGAGGAGTGGGACCCGGTATTCGAGCGCGTCACCGCCGAAGTCAAGCACGAGGCAGACAAGGTCATCGAGGTCGGTGGTCTCTACGTGCTCGGCACCGAGCGCCACGAGTCCCGTCGTATCGACAACCAGCTGCGTGGTCGGTCCGGACGTCAGGGCGACCCCGGCGAGAGCCGCTTCTACCTGTCACTGACGGATGACCTGATGCGCCTGTTCAACTCCGGCGCAGCCGAAGCACTGATGGGTCGTAGCAACGTTCCGGACGACCTGGCCATCGAGTCGAAGGTCGTGAGTCGAGCCATCCGCAGTGCCCAGTCGCAGGTGGAGTCTCGCAACGCGGAGATCCGCAAGAACGTGCTCAAGTACGACGACGTCCTGAACCGCCAGCGCGAGGCGATCTACGGTGACCGCCGTCACATCCTCGAGGGTGATGACCTGCAGGACCGCGTGCAGAAGTTCCTCGACGACGTGCTGAACGAGCTCATGGACGAGCACACCGCCGAGGGCCACGCCGACGACTGGGACCTGGACGCCCTCTGGACCGAGCTGCGCACCCTGTACCCGGTGTCCATCTCCATCGACGAGGTGCTTAGCGAGGCCGGATCGCGCGGTCGGGTGACCCGCGACTTCCTGGGCAACGAGATCCTCTCCGACGCGAAGGTCGCCTACCAGAAGCGCACCGACACGCTAGGCGAGCCGGCCATGCGCGAACTGGAACGCCGCGTCGTCCTCTCGGTGATCGACCGCCGCTGGCGCGACCACCTCTACGAGATGGACTACCTGAAGGACGGCATCGGCCTTCGTGCGATGGCACAGCGCGACCCGCTGGTCGAGTACCAGCGCGAGGGTTTCGTGATGTACCAGACCATGATGGGCCAGATCCGCGAGGAGACCATCGGGTTCATGTTCAACCTGGAGGTCGAGGTCACGCAGGGCGGAACCACCGCCGCGGCCCCGATCGTCGCCGCGAAGGGGCTGACCGGTAACACCACGCCGGCAACCAAGCTCAGCTACTCGGCTCCGGCAGAAGCCGGTGGTGTCGAGGTGCGCAACCAACGCGGACAACTCGACCAGGCGTCAACCGCGAAGGCGCAGAAGGCAGCGGATGCCGTCAGCCCGGCCTTCAGCACCCAGCAGGGCAAGACGGCGCAGGCCGAGCAGCCGGCAGCGCGTGGCGCGTTCGGGCAGAACACCGGTGGTGGGGGAGCGGCCCCGATCAACCGGGCCGAGCGTCGTGCGCAGGAGAAGCGCGCCAAGAAGTAGGTGTTCGGTGGAGCCGGCCGACTGCAGAGTATCGAGAGAAGTTACAGCACGTTGATGGCTGTCGCGCGCCAGCGGCTGTCGAGGCCCTCGAGGCGAATCGCCACCGCGCGGGTCCTCGCCCGCCCGCGAACAATGACCACGGCTTCGACAATCCCGTCCTTCGGCTCGCTGAAGACAGTCGAGCCGATAGCGAAATTCGGCCGGGCCACCGGCTGATTACGTGCTCGCCTGGCCCGCGCCGACAAGACGACGCGCTTGAGAAGGTGCCGATACACCTCATCACTCACCCAGCGCGAGATCTGCTCCAGTTCGCGGGCGCCCGCGAGGATCTCAATGACGCACCGGGTGAGGTTCTCCAGCAGCGGGGTCGGGTCGGGAAGCGTCGAGGTCGTGGTCGGCTGCCGCCCGAAGAACTCGTCCGACTGGAACGGGGCGTGGATGACCTTGCTGGGGAGGCTGGTTGCCCGGCTGCTGAGCGTAACGGTGGCAGTGGCGGTCGACGCAGCGCTCATCAGGTCACTTTCCAGTAGAGAGGAAGCGGGCCGGGCGCGGATGGCGTCTACCCCCGAATGGGGGCGGTCCGACTCGGATGTGACTCAACCAGTGTTTCGAGGAATAGTCCACGCCCCCATTTCGGGGCTGTGGATAACCTCGCCCCGGTGTCGCACCCGCTCGATACGTTCACTCCATGCGATGGGACAACCTGTTTGACGACCTGGAGAGCCAACTCGAGCACGAGCTGACTGCGGAAGACATCGACCTGCGGGCAGAAGAAGAGCGGCTGCGGCTGGGGAGGATGTCCATCCGCGACCGGCTGGCGGCGCTGCACGGTGCCGAATCTGCGGGGGAGGACTACACCATCCGCCTGCTGCTTGCCGACGGACAGCCGATCGTGGTGCATCCGGTCGCTCTCGGCAAGGACTGGCTCTCCGCCGACCTGCTCGACGATTCCTCGAGCCGTCGGCAATGCATCATTCCGCTCGCCGGGGTCAGCGGGATTGTGCTGCGACCGGAGCAGGTGGCCGGCAGCCTCACCTCGACGGACGGCGGATCTGGTCCTCGCGAACTCTCGGCGCGCTTGAGCCTCGCGTTCGTGCTGCGCGACCTGTGCCGGCGGCGCCAGGCCCTCGACCTCGAACTGCTCACCGGCACCATTCACGGAACCATCGACCGGGTCGGCAGGGACCACGTCGACCTGGCGCTGCACGAGAGGGACGCGCCGAGGCGGGAGTCCGAGGTGAAGCAGCACCGCATCGTGCCGCTCGCGCAACTGCGGCTGGTCCGGCTCTGAGCTCGCCAGCGGCTGTCCCTTCGGCGAGTTCAGGAAGCGGGATTCGCTCAGGCGCTGGTTGCCGATGGTCAGCCGCGGGAGAACTCGGTCACGTTGCCGAAGTCGGACTGGTTCCACAGGCTCATGCGCCGCGACTCCTCGTACATCGCCTGGATGTACGTCTCGAGCACCATCCGCTCGACACGCCAATGTCCGCCGGCACCGATCTTGATCGCCGGGAGCTCGCCAGAACGCACCAGGGCATACGCCTGGCCGGCAGAGATGTTGAGGATCTCCGCAGTGTCCGCCAGCGTCAGGAAACGCCCCAGCGCCCCAACACCCGCGAGGTCTGCGCCCTCGGTGCCGTTCTCATCCATGCCTCTATTGTGCGCGAGCGCGCCCATCCAGTGCCGGGCTGTGGATAACTTTCCCGCGCAGCGCGAACGACCGTAACCATTAACCGACACGGCAGACACGACCGATGGAGACGACGGATGACACCCAAAGCCGAACAACGCGAACGAACGCCGCGCTCGTTCTGGTTCGATCCCCGCTTCGCGATCGGCATCGTGTTGGTCGTGGCTTCCGTTGCCGGCGTACTCGTGGTCGTCGCATCCGCGGACCAGACGACCACCGTCTACGCCGCCCGCGCCGTGCTCAGTGTCGGCGACCGCATCGGCGCGGATGACCTGGTCGAGCAGAGCGTCCGGCTGGGTACGGTCACCGGCAAGTACCTGGACGCGGATGCGATCCCGTCCGACGGGCTGATCGTCACCCGCACCATCGCCGAGGGCGAACTGGTGCCGTCGTCGGCGGTGGGCAGCACGGCCGGGCAGCGGCTGGCATCCGTCGTCATCGCCGTGACCACCCAGTTGCCGCGATCCGTCGATGCGGGTTCCGTGGTCGACGTCTGGGCGGCTCGGGAAGGCGACTCCGGGCTGTTCGGCCCGCCATCCGTTCTCGTCCCGGCGGCCACCGTGGTGCAGGTGATCGAGTCGGACAGCATCATCGCCGGCTCCGCCGCCGTCAGCGTCGAACTGCTGGTGCCCCGCAATCGCACCGCACGGATGCTCGAGGCATTGGCCAATGCGGATGCGCTCTCGCTGGTGCCGGTGAACCTCCCGATGACCGCGTCGGCGAAGGGCTGACGATGAGCGCGCTCGCGATTGCCGTCCCCGTTGCGGTCGAAGATCGGGTCAACGCCGAGCTGGTCAGGCACGGACATGAGGTGGTTGCCCGCTGCGACAGTGCCGACGAGCTGGCATCCGTTCTCGCGCTGTCCGGTGCGGAGCGCGCACTGGTCGCGGCCGAGCCCCGCTACCTCACCGATCGGCTGATGGTGGAGGCGGATGCGCAGGGCATCCGCCTGGTCGCCCTCGCCGAGGGCGACGAGGGGTCGCGGTTCGCGGCGGCACTGGGGCTGCAGGAGGTGGTGCTGGCCGAGGCGGGATGGGACGCCGTGGAGGAGGCCCTGCGCGGCGACGGGTTGCACACCGCGCCGCCTCTGGTCGACTTGGTGGGCCAGGTCATCGTCGTCTGGGGCCCGGCCGGGTCGCCCGGGCGGACCACCATTGCTGTCAACCTGGCGGCTGAACTCGCTGCTGCCGGGCACACCGTTGCGCTCGCCGACGTCGACACCCACAGCGGGTCGGTCGCCCCGACCCTCGGGCTTCTCGACGAGGCGCCCGGATTCGCCGCTGCCTGCCGCCTGGCCGGTGCCGGCGGCCTCGACCTGCAGCAACTGGAGCGGATCGGGCAGCGCTACCTGTCCGCCCACGGCAGTTTCTGGGTGCTCACCGGCATCGGCCGTCCGAGCCGTTGGCCGGAACTGTCTGCGGCTCGCGTCGTGTCGACCTTGCGCGAGTGCCGCAACTGGGTGGACTACACGGTGGTCGACACCGGCTTCAGCCTGGAGAACGACGAGGAGATCTCCAGCGACCTGCACGCCCCGCGCCGCAACGCGGCAACCATCGCGGCACTGCGAGAAGCAGATCACGTCGTCGCGGTGGGAGCGGCCGACCCGGTCGGGCTCTCCCGATTCCTCCGCGCGCACGTCGACCTGGTCGAGACGGTCGTCACCGACCGGGTCACTGTCGTGATGAACAAGGTGCGCACCGGAGCGATCGGCCCGAGCCCGGCAGCCCAGGTGAGCAGCTCGCTGGAACGCTTCGGCGGTATCACCTCGCCGGTGATGGTTCCCCACGACCAGGTTGCGCTCGACGCTGCCATCCTGAGCGGCAAGACCCTACTCGACACCGCCGCGAAGAGCCCGGCTCGGGTGGCGATCGGAGAGCTGGTCACCGCACGGATCCTCCCACCGCCGGTGGCGGCACCACGACGCAACTGGCTGGGTCGTCTGGTCAAGGCCGGCTGAGCATCCCCAGGTTCAACCCTCCAGGGGCACAACCTCCAGTTTGTCGCCAGCACCGATCACGACGAGCACCCGGCGTGCACTGACGCCCTCCAGTGCAGCCGCCAGCTGATCCGTGCCCACGGTGCTGACCGCAGCATCCGCCCGCGCCCAGACGGTGACGGAGGCGCCGATGGTGTCGTCGATCCAGCGCCGAAGCGGCTCAGGGTCCGACCCGGTCACCAGGATCACCTGGCGGATGGCGGAAGCTGCAGGGCCGATCGGTTCAGCGTTCCGTTGGGCGCGCCTCCAGACGGCGAAGTGATACCCGGCGACCAGCAGCGTCGCGGCGAGCAACCCGACGGGCGCGCGCACCCGGTCGAGAACGCTCTCGCCACTGACGTCGGCGAGGCCGAGCTCGAACAGCCGGAACGCGATCAGGATCAGGGTGATGAGGGCGACCAGCGCGCTGACGCCGAAAACGGCCACCAGGTACACCCGCCGACCGGTCGTCGTGCGCTGGTCGTCCTGGGAGAGCGGCTTCCAGAACAGCCACCAGGCCGGACCGCCGACAACCAGCGCGCTCACGCCGCCGAGCAGGAGTGCGCGCAGCCCTTCCTCGGCGAGGGGCGTGCCGATCGCCGCCAGGAGCGAGTTCACGATCACGCCGACACCGGATGCTGCGGCAGCCAGCGAAATACCGGAGGCTACCAGCGTGGTCGCCTGGCGTACCGGTGCGACGTGGCGCGCGACAATGCCGCGGTGGTAGTGCCACACCAGTGCGCCGATCAGCGCGGCGGAGACAGCGAACCCGAGCGGGTCAATGCGTTCGAGAACCGGATCGGAAGGGTCGAACGCGAGGCGCAGCGCGACGTATAGCGTGACCGCGACGCCGGTCAGGAACAAGGCCGTCGCCCCGAAACCGGTGACCACGACCAGAACCACCTGCGCGAACCCGGTGCTCAGCCCCCGCACACCGCCGCGGAACCAATGCCACCACCAGATGAGGCCGCCGCCGAGCGCCCAGACCAGTGACTGCAGTACCGGTTGCCACCAGGGGCTGCCGATGACCACGGAGACTCCCAGCGCATCCGGCGACGCCGTCAGCAGGTCAGCGAACGCGGTGACCGCCGCGCCGACCCCGACGGCCAGCCCGTAGAACGAGCCGACGACCAGTGTCACCCCGCCGAGGCGCGTTGGTACCTTGCCCGGATGCCGCAGCATCCAGCGATGCCAGAACCAGACGCTCGCCCAGACCAGACCCGTGGCGAACTCGCTCGCGAGCCACCGGCCGCCTGCCACCGCAGCGCCAGCGGAGAGCAGGGCGCTCGCCGACACGATCAACGCGACGGTCGAGGCGAACGCCAGGTACAACGCCCAGGCGACGGATGCGCGGTCCCGCTCGTCGGCAAGTCCGCGCCACACCAGCCACCACAGTCCCACTGCCAGCGGCCCGGCGATGAGCGTGAAGGCGAGGGACTGGGCGAGCCCGGAGGAGTCGTCAATCAGTTCATTTTCGAGGTCAAGCAGCCGTCCGAGGAGCCCGCTCAGGCCGATCGCCGCGGTAACCACCATGACGAACAGGAGGGTGTACGTGATCACCCGGCGCACGGTCTGCACGCCGCCGCCCGCAGCCGTGCTCACGAGGCATCCGCTTTCGGGCAGACCGTGAACTCCCACGGGGCGCTCGAAATCAGCCAGTCGTCGCCGGAGTGCTCCAGCTGGAACGCTTCCTCATACTCGTAGCCGGATCCGCCGAACGGGCCACCGCTGTAGCCGGACGCGACCAGCACCGTGACGGTGGCCGTCTCGCCGCGCTCGCGGGTCTCGACCAGGGTCAGGCGGAGGTCGGTCGCCTTGGGCCCGAAATCAACGCAGTCTTCAGCTGGCGCCGGCGCCAACAACTCGCGGGCGGCTTCGAAGTCACCGTCGATCACCGCGGCGGCATACTCCTGCACGGCGCGTTCCGGTGTACCCGGGTCGTGCAGTTCCGGCGTTCCGCGGGTGAACACCACCACCACGGCGACCACGACGAGCACGGCGATGACGGCCAGGACTCCGAGCAGCGTTCGGTCGGGTTTCGGTGCAGATGCGTCCATGGCTACAGCCTGTCGTAGTGGCCCCGGCGACGCCATCCTCAATGTGCGCGCGCCCAGCCGCCCCCGTAGGCTGTTCGGGTGTCCACCCTCTCCGAACTCGTCACCGCCCAGGGCCGCTCCAGTGACGCGGACATCGAGTGGCTCCACCTGCTGATCGGCGACTGGCAGTTGCTCGCCGACCTGGCCTTCGCCGACATCGTGCTGTGGGTGCCCACCGTCGATGGCAGCTTCGTCGCGGTCGCCCACGCCCGGCCGTCCAGCTCCGCCACCCTCTTCTACCGGGACTTCGTCGGCCAGCCGATCAAGCCGGAGTGGAAGAAGCAGGTGACGGATGCGTACGAGTCCTCTCAGATCGTCGACTCCGCGGCCCCGGACTGGTACGAGGAGACCCCGACCCGGGTGCGCGCGGTGCCGGTGCTGCGCAGACTGTCCGCCAGCGGAGCCCAGACCACGAAGCATCCGATCGCGGTCATCACCCGGCACACCAACCTCAGTGAAGCGCGCATGCCCAGCCGGCAGGAACTCACGTTCAACGAGTGCGCCAACGAACTGTTCCGGATGATCGCGGACGGCGACTTCCCGGACCTCGGGGCACCCACCGGTCCGCGTCGGGGCGCGCCACGGGCATCCGATGGCCTGATTCGCCTGGACGTCGACGGGTATGTCACCTTCGCGAGCCCGAACGGGCTGTCGGCGTTCAACCGCATGGGGTTCTCGGGGGAGCTGGAGAGCGAATCGCTGGCCGAAGTGACGACGTCGCTGCTCACCGGCAAGCTCGTGGTCGACGAATCACTGCCGCTGGTGGTGACCGGGCGGGCGCCGTGGCGCACCGACATCGAGTCGAAGGGCGTTACCGTCTCACTGCGGGCGATCCCGATCCGGGACCAGGGGGAGCGCGTCGGCGCGATCGTGCTCTGCCGCGACGTCACCGAGCTGCGGCACCAGGAGCAGGAGCTGATCACCAAGGATGCAACTATCCGGGAGATCCACCACCGGGTGAAGAACAACCTGCAGACGGTCGCGTCGCTGCTGCGGATCCAGGCGCGCAGGTCGCACTCGGATGAGGCGCGCGAGTCACTCAACCAGGCGATGCGACGGGTCGCCGCCATCGCGGTGGTGCACGACACGCTCAGCGAGGGGCTCAGCCAGAACGTCGATTTCGATGCCGTGTTCGAGCGAGTGCTGCTGCTGATCGCCGAGGTGGCGTCCACCCACAACACGAAGGCGCATCCGACCTTCACCGGCAGTTTCGGCAAGCTGCCGAGCGCCTATGCGACCCCGCTGTCCCTGGCGCTCACCGAGCTGGTGACCAACGCCGTCGAGCACGGGCTGGCCGGACGCGAGGGGAACGTTGAGATCGCCGCGGCGCGAACGGATGAGACCCTCACGGTTCAGGTGCGGGACAACGGCAGCGGCTTGCCGGAGGGCAAAGTGGGTTCAGGGCTCGGAACCCAGATCGTGCGCACGCTCATCCAGGGGGAGCTCGGGGGAACCATCGACTGGCACACGCTGGTCGGCAGTGGCACCGAGGTGACGATCTCGATTCCGCTGAACTGGCTCACCAAGAAGGACTAGCGCGCCAAGCGGATGCTGGAATGCTTAGGAGGCGCGGCGTGCGCGAGCTGCGCGACGCTTCAGGGCGCGGCGCTCGTCTTCGCTGAGGCCACCCCAGACACCGGAGTCCTGGTTGGTGTCGAGTGCGTACTGCAGGCACATCTCACTGACGGTGCAGCGACCGCAGACAGTCTTGGCCTTCTCGATCTGGTCCACTGCCGGACCAGTGTTCCCGACCGGGAAGAAGAGTTCGGGGTCGGCTGTAAGGCAAGCTGCTTGGTCGCGCCAATCCATGCTGTGGATGCTCCTTTGGTAAACGTGCGGGAAACGATTCTCCACGCACAGGGGTACAGAAAATTCCGGGAAGGAAAAGAAGAGGTTTTCTGGGATTTGCCCACAGCCTTGTAGGCGCTAAATCAACCTCCAATAGACTCTCATATCGGTTGTAGCAAATCAACGGTTTTGTATGGGATCTCACTGTGAATGACAAAACGCCCCCCACTGGGGTGCCGCTCAACGGAGCATCCGCGCCCCGGAAACGTCCCCCTCAGCTGGTCATTCTGCTGATCCTGTTGTTCATCGAGTTGTTGCTCGTTGGGGCTGCTGTCGTTTACCTCGTGATCGAGTTGCTGATCGACACGCCGCAGTCGCTGCCGTCGGCGATCGCCATTCTTGTGCTCGCGGTGCTGGCCGCGATCTGGCTCGCAACGATCATCCGCCACACCATGCTTGGCCGGTCCTGGACGCGCGGGGCGACCGTGGTGTGGCAGGTGCTTCAGGCTTCGATCGGCGTGGGCAGCATGCAGGGGCTCTTCCCCCGGCCGGACCTCGGCTGGCCGCTGATCATCCTGTCGCTAGTCGTGCTGGTGCTGCTGTTCACCAAGCCGGTGCTGGCCGCCACCGCCTCCGACGATACCGACGCTGAAGACCAGCGCTAGGCGTCGAGGCCGAGCTTCTTGCGCAGCATGGCGACGTGACCCGTCGCCTTCACGTTGTAGAGAGCGAGCTCGAGCGTGCCATCCTCGCTGACCACGAAGGTCGACCGGCGGGTGCCGTCGATGAGCCTGCCGTACATCGACTTGGGGCCGTAGGTGCCGTACGCGTGATGAACGTCGAGGCTCGGGTCGCTGAGCAGCGGGAAGTTGAGGTTCTCGTTCTGCTGGAATTTCTTAAGAGCTGGCAGTTCATCCTTGGACAGTCCGAGCACCTGGTAGCCGGCGGATGCCAGTGAGTTCAGGTTGTCGCGGAAGTCGCAGGCCTCGGTGGTGCAGCCGGGAGTGCTTGCGGCGGGGTAGAAGTAGACGATGACTTTCTTGCCGGCGTAGTCGGAGAGCGATACCTGATTGCCGTCCTGGTCGCTGAGCGTGAAGGTGGGCGCAGGCTGGCCCTTCTCGAGTACGGTTTCGGCGTTGGCCATGTAGGGCTCCCTTGTGATTCGGACGGGTCTCCCTTCATGCTAATCTTGTTCACCGGTCCGCGATTTCGTGCGATCGGCCAAGCACCTCTAGCTCAATTGGCAGAGCAACTGACTCTTAATCAGTGGGTTCCGGGTTCAAGTCCCGGGGGGTGTACCGAAAAGCCCCGTGTCTCCTGAGAGACACGGGGCTTTCTTTGTCTATCGTTCCCGTTGGACTCGCAGCACGGTGTCGACGAGGGTCACGGTCGTCCCGTCTCGCCCGGTGGCTGGCCTGTCGACGAGCGCGCTGGTCTCGACGATCCAGCCTTTAGGGAGTTGGAGCGACGCCAGAACCTCGTCCGGTGTGGGCAGGGGCGGGGCATCGTGATCGTGTTCTGCGTGGCTCGACCCGGGCGGGAACGCTCCGTGCCCGACGACGAGCAGCCGTCCACTGGGTGCCACTGCCGATGCTGCACGGCGCAGGATCTCCTCGCGCGGCAACTCGACGGGGGAGTGCAGGAACGCGGACGTCACGAGGTCGAACTCCGCCGACGGATGCCACGTGGCCAGGTCGGCCTGTACCCAGTCGATGCGTCCGGCCAGCCCTTCCTGTGCTGCCTTCGCTTCTCCCACAGCCAGCGCGGTCGCCGAGATGTCGATGGCCGTCACGGCCCAGCCCCGGGCTGCGAGCCACAGCGCGTCTGCGCCTTCGCCGGCCCCGAGTTCGAGGGCAGTGCCAGGGGTCAACCCGGTCACCTCGCGCTCGACCGTCGCGTTGACGCGTCCGCTCCAGACGTGTCCGCTCTCGTCTCGATTGGTGGTGTAGCGGGCCTCCCAGAACTCGGCCGGGTCGGTGATCGCTTCATCCTGTGACTCAGTCATAGTCGTCAGCTTCCCATCGATGAGTCGAGGGTTGCGGATGCTGCGACGACGACCCGATCGGCGGCCGCCGCGACCTCCTCCGCCACCAACTCCCCGTTGATGGCGAGGGCCGCGGCAGCGCCGGAGCCTGCCGCAATGGGGACCAATGCTGCCGGGTTGGCGACGTTGCCGACGGCCCAGACGCCTTCGACGCTTGTCTTGCCGGACTCGTCGACGACTGTCCACGACCCGAACGGCGTGTATGCGCGTTCAGCGCCGAGCTGCCTCAGCGGCTCGTCCAGCGCGATGGGTGTTGGCTCAGCGAACACCACGTCGAGCGGTGCGACCGTGCCGTCTGCGAGGCCCAGCCCGGTCAGCGTGACGCCATCCGTGATGACCTGCGTGACGGCACGATCCTCCAGCAGCATTCCCCGTTCTTCGAGCACGAGTCTGTCGGCATCCGGTATGGGCCCCGCAAGTGCGGTGAACACAGTGATGTCGTCGGAGTAGGACCGGAGCATGTGCGCCTTGTGCAGCCCCATCACGGAGCCTGCGAGCACGCCGATCGCGCGACCGGTCGCCTCGTGGCCGTCGCAGTACGGGCACGCCACGACTCCGCGACCCCACTGCTCGGCGAGGCCTCGGATGTCGGGCAATTGGTCACGGGTTCCGGTCGCCACGATCAGCCGGCGTGCGCTGGCGCGGGCGCCGCTGTCGGTCACGACTTCGAAGCCGCCGGCGGTCGCACGAGTCTCGACGACGCGGGCATTCTCGATCACCCCGTCGACGGCTCGGACCTCGCGGTAACCATCCGCCACCAGGTCCAGCGGTGAGTAGCCGTCGCGGCTCAGCACACCGTGCATGTGGGGCGCGAACCGGTTGCGTGGCTCCTGCGCGTCGAGCACGAGGACGCGCCGACGGGCGCGAGCGAGGATGAGGGCCGCACTGAGCCCGGCACTGCCACCACCGATGATGATGACGTCCCAGGGCTCGTCAGATATCGGGTGGGCGGGGCCGGGGGCGGATGCTGCGGAAGGGTGCCTGTCGTTCGTCATGCCATCATCGTGCCGAGCTGGTACCGTTGTGGCAACTATCCATGCCGAATCAGCAACAACGGAGCCACATTGCCGAACGACTCTCTCGCCCTCATTGGCCCCCGCCTGAAGAGCTGGCGGGAGAAGCGCAGCATGACTCTCGCTGAGCTCTCGAGGACCACCGGAATTTCATCGAGCACGCTGTCTCGCCTGGAGGCGGGCAAGCGTGCACCCAACCTCGAACTCGTGGTGCCGATAGCGCGAGCGCTGAGGCTCGAACTCGACGACATCGTGCCGCGCGCGGCCCCCGACCCGCGAGTGTCGCGCACGAAGAAGCGCATCGGCGAGATCCAGTACGAGACGCTCTCGCCTGAGTCGAGCCCAGTGCAGACCTACAAAGTCACATTGCCCGCGAACCCGGCCGGGGTCGCCGCGGTTCCCGACCCGAAGGTTCACGACGGCCACGAGTGGCTGTACGTGCTATCCGGACGCCTACGGCTCGTGATCGGTGCCCAGGAGGTGACGTTGGGGCCCGGCGAGGCCGCCGAGTTCGATACCCGGATTCCGCATTGGCTGTCCGCGACCGGCACCGGACCCGTCGAAATGTTGTCCATCTTCAGCAAGGAGGGCAAACGCATCCACCTGCGTGCCCGCCCCACAACGAATTCCGGGACCGAGATGAGCTGATCCTTGGCGGGAATTCAACCCAGGCTGGCAGCAGTGTTGCTGCAGACGGCATCCGCTTGGCGTTGAATCGGAACATGACCACCATTGCCGACTCCGCCGTGCTCATCCTCATTGACGTGCAGGACGCCTTCGACGATCCGTATTGGGGGCCGACCAGCAACCCAGCGTGCGAGGACAACATTGCGGCGCTCGTCGACGCCTGGCATGAGCGCGGCGGGACCATCGTGGTAGTCCGCCATGACAGTGTCTCGCCGGAGTCGCCACTTCACCCCAGCCATCCGGGCAACCAGCTGAAGCCCGTCGCCGCCAACGCGAGCGCCGAATTGCTGGTGGTGAAGAGTGTCAACTCGGCGTTCCTTGGCGAGCCGAACCTCGGTGACTGGCTGAAGGCGAACGAGGCAACGCAGTTGGTGCTGTGCGGCATCCAGACCAATATGTGCGTCGAAACGACGGCGAGGATGGGCGGCAACCTGGGCTACGAGGTGATCGTTCCGCTGGATGCTACGCGCACCTTCGACCTGGCCGGCACGGTCGGCGCAGCCGGCGAGGAGGGCAGCGCAAGCGCGGACGAGTTGATGCGGATCGCCGCGATCAATCTGTCAGGAGGGGGCTTCGCCACCGTGACGACGACGGGTGCCCTGCTGCGCGAGCTCGTCTGACGTCTCAGCTGCTGAGCGAAAGGAGGAGAAAGCCGCAACTTTGCGGAAATACCTCCTCCTTTCGCTGCGGATCGCCGAATAGATCTCTCGTTTGTGTTGAGGCGGAAGCGAGAGACGCGCGCGCAGCGAGAGCGGAGGGGCGGCTACTCTTCGACCGGCTCCACCAGTTCCGGACCATCGTTCTTCACGCTGTTCACCGCTCGGGAGACCGGGTGGTAATGCAGGTCGTGGGCCTGCTCGTGCGAGGTGCCGTCGATCAGCCGGAGCAGATCCTCACCGCTGAGGTGATCGCCCAGCCAGTCGTCGTAGCTGTCCGGGGTGAGGAAGGCAGGCATCCGGTCGTGCACCTCACCAGGCGTGACATGGGCATCCATGGTGATGATCGCCATTGAGAGTCTCCAGCGATCCGGGTCGTCGTCGGCCTTGCTCCGGTCGCGCCACGGAAGGATGATCCCCGCCATCGCCAGGTGCGCATCCGCGTTGTTCACGAAAAAGGGCTGCTTGCCGTCCGGTCGCAGCTGCCACTCGTAGTAACCGAGCGCAGGCACGATGCAGCGGTGGGCAGCGAAACCCTGTCGGAACATGCCGTTCGTCGCGACGGTTTCGACCCGGGCATTGATGATCGGCTTGCCACCGCCGAAGGTGGGGGAACTCTGCGCCACAGCACCCCAGCGCACAGCGGCGAGCTCCCGCCGGTCATTGTGCGAGCGGATGACCGGCACGGTGTCGGTCGGGGCGATGTTCCAGTCCGGCCGCCAGTCGCGGTAGTCGCCGCCGGCGGCGACATACTCGCGGATCAGTTCGTCCGTGCTCTGGTCGAGGGCGTAGCGTCCGCACATGCCACCACCGTACGCCGAGCATCCGACACTGCCGCCGTTCGACGAGCACAGCGACCTCGGTTGCCAGCCAGACAAATACCAAGGTAACGATAAGGCAACGGTATATCGCCCGGTATGGCAGCGATCGGCCGGGTTACGTAGCCGTCAGTACGGACCTGACCCAGAAAATGAGCAGTTCACCTGTTAGGTTAGAACACGGTTTTACGACCTCTTAATCAGGACGCGGCCCCGCGGAGAGCCCTAGGAACTCCGCGCGGACGTACGGTGAAGCTCTGATGGCGGCGATCCCGATGTTCGCGCCAGCCCGCACCCGTCTAGGGTGCCACGTGCAGTCACAGCCCTCCCGTCCGTGAGTGTGAGCACCCACCAGCCTGAGTTCGGTTGCGTTGGCGTGCCGGAGATCACATGACCGAAACCATTGCCGTCAAGGCAGACAAACTTTACAAAGTCTTCGGCCGACGGGCCAAAGACGCAGTGACCCAGCTTGAGGCCGGTGCCAGCAGGCAGGACGTCTCCTCCCTCGGAACCGCAGCCGTGATCGACACCTCATTCGAAGTGAAGAAGGGCGAGATCTTCGTCGTCATGGGGCTATCCGGCTCCGGGAAGTCGACACTGATCCGGATGCTGAACGGCCTTCTCGAGGTAACCTCCGGCTCCGTCACCATCGCTGGCAAGCAGGTGACGGGCGTACCGGCGAAGCAACTCCGTGACATCCGCCGTCGGGATGTCTCCATGGTGTTCCAGCACTTCGCACTGCTTCCGCACCGCACCGTCATCGACAACGTTGCGTACGGGCTGGAGATCCAGGGCATCGCTCGCCAGGAACGGCTCGAGCGCGCACGCAAGATCATCACGCTCGTCGGGCTGGAGGGCTGGGCTGACAGCCTCCCCTCAGAGCTGTCCGGCGGGATGAAGCAGCGTGTCGGCCTGGCCCGCGCGCTCGCGACCGACACCGACGTGCTGCTGATGGACGAAGCGTTCTCCGCGCTCGACCCGCTCATCCGCCGCGAAATGCAGGAACAGCTCGTCGAGTTGCAGGCCGACCTCGGCAAGACCATCATCTTCATCACCCACGACCTCAACGAGGCCATGTTCCTGGGCGACCGGATCGCCGTCATGCGCGACGGGCGCATCGTGCAGATCGGCACCCCCGAGGACATCCTCACCGACCCCGCCAACGACTACGTCGCCCAGTTCGTGCAGGATGTGGATCGCGCCAGGGTGCTGACGGCTTCCAGCGCCATGGAACCGGCACGCTCCGTCGTCTCGGTGACGGCCGGGCCGCGCGCAGCACTTCGCGAGATGCGCGACCTGCAGACGTCGGCCGCGCTGGTGGTCGGTCGTGGGCGAACCCTGATCGGCGCCGTTCGCGACAAAGACGTCATGCGTCAGGTGAAGGCGGGGGAGACCGACCTGTCCGCTGTGACCGAGCCCGTGGCATCCGTCACCGGCGACGTCGCCCTCGCCGACCTGTACGAAGTATCGGTGGAAAGCCCGCTGCCCATTGCGGTCGTCGACGAGAACAACCGGCTGATCGGGGTCATCCCCAGGGTCACCCTGCTGGCTGCCGTCGGCAACGTGTCTACCAACACCGGAGAGACGCCGGCCATCGAGCCACCACCGACCATCCCGGTCAACGTCATCAGCGAGACGCTTCGCGTCTCCGCCCTCAGCGCCGCCGCTGCTGCTGAAGATGCCCACATGAAGGGGGCATCACTGTGAGCGACGACTTCTTCCGCCTGCCGCTCGGCCAGTGGGTCAAGGTGGCCGTGGACTGGGTGACCGAGAACCTCGGGTTCCTGTTCGACTTCATCCGCAGCATCTTCAACGGCCTGTATGACGCTGCCGACTGGCTCTTCGTGACGCCGCCCTTCTGGGCCATCATCGTAGTTCTCGCCGGGCTGTCCTGGTACGTGCGAGGTTGGCGATTCGGCGTCGGCGTCGGCGTCGGCCTACTCGTCATCATGTCGGTGAACCAGTGGGAGAACGCCATGGACACGCTGGCACTCACCATCGTGTCAGCCTTCATCGCCGTCGTCATCAGCATCCCGCTGGGCATCTGGGCGGCACGGTCCGACCGGGTATCGCAGGCCATCAAACCGGTGCTCGACTTCCTGCAGACTATGCCGGCGTTCGTGTACTTGATTCCTGCGATCATCCTGTTTCGCGTCGGAGTGGTACCCGGCATTGTTGCGACCATCGCTTTCTCCATGGCGCCAGGCGTCCGCCTGACCGAGCTAGGCATCCGGGGGGTCGACAAGGAGGTTGTCGAAGCTGGACACGCCTTCGGTTCGTCACCGCGTCGCATCCTCGCCCAGATCCAGCTTCCGCTGGCACGGCCCAGCATCATGGCCGGTGTCAACCAGGTCATCATGCTTTCGCTGTCCATGGTGGTCATCGCCAGCATGGTCGGTGCACCGGGTCTTGGTAAGCCGATCATCCAGGCGCTGAGCCGCATCGACGTCGGGCTCGGATTCGAAGCGGGACTTGCCGTCGTGATTCTCGCGATCATCCTCGACCGGCTCACCGCGAGCCTTGGTGCTGGGCGCAAGAACGCGACCCGCAACACCACCCTCAGATCTTCGACCGACGCCACGTCGGCCGAGAACGCAAAGTCCGCCACCGGGGAGGCCACTGAGTCGTCCCCGATGGACAATGCACAACCACCAATCGCCCGGGTCACAGCATCGGGTGGAAAGGAAACAGTATGAAGAAGCGCTTTATGACGACCATCGCGGTCGGAGCAGTGGCACTGCTCGGCCTGACCGCGTGCGCAGGAACCCCGGAGTCCAACGACGCCGGAAGCGGAGACTCCGGTGACCAGAAGTCACTGACCGTTGGCGTGTTCAACGGATGGCCGGAGGGCGAGGCCGCCTCATACCTGTGGAAGGCAGTGCTCGAGGAGAAGGGTTACGACGTAACCCTGGAGTACGCAGACGCAGGCCCTGTTTTCGCAGGCCTCAGCACTGGTGACTACGACGTGGCATTCGACGGATGGCTGCCGCTGACCCATGCGGACTATATGAAGAAATTCGGCGCCGACCTGGAAGACCTCGGGTCCTGGAACAATGACGCCGTGCTGACCATGGCCGTGAACGAGGACGCGCCGATCGACTCGCTCGATGAGCTGGCCGAGCACGCCGATGAGTTCGGCAACCGCATCGTCGGCATTGAGCCCGGTGCCGGACTGACCGCTGCAGTGGCCGACGGCACCATCCCGGCCTACGGTCTGGACGGCATGGAGTTCGTCACCTCGTCGACACCGGCGATGCTGGCTGAACTCAAGGCGGCGCTGGATGCCGGCGAGAACATCGCCGTCACCCTGTGGCGTCCGCACTGGGCCTACGACGAGTTCCCGATCAAGGACCTCAAGGACCCTGAGGGCACCCTCGGCGACGCGGAGGAAATCCACTCCATCGCCCGTACCGGGTTCGCGGATGACTTCCCCGAGCTGACCGGATGGATCGAGAACTGGGAGCTGGACTCCGAACTGCTGTACTCGCTGGAGAACGCGATGTACAACAGCGGTGCAGAGGCGAGCGAGTACGAGACCATCGTCGCCGACTGGATCGCCGAGAACCAGGACTACGTGGACACGCTCACCAGCTAGTCACCGTATTCAACGAGGAGGCCCGCGCCGAATGGTGCGGGCCTTCTTGCGTTTCCGGCGCGCGGCGCGCTCCCGCTGGTTGAGTCGGAGGGCGGCTTGTGCTGGTTGAGCTTGTTTTTCGCTGGTTGAGCTTGTCGAAACCCGCCGAGGTTCGCATCTCGTCTTCTCCTCCACAACCCGCTCGCTTCCCTTTATCCACAACAAATCTGTGGAGAAGAACTACGCACATTCACTCGAATAAACCTTCGAATGTGGGAGAATTGTGGCATGTCCCAGTTCACCGATTCCCTCAGCAGCATCGCGGCAGCCGCCGCGATACTGCCGCGGGATTCGGCGACCCTGGCCGGCCTGCCCGAAGAGGAACTGTTGGCCATCCCGGCCCTGTTCGCTGACATCACCCGGCAACTGGAGCCCTCCCTCGCCGCCACCGCCGGGGAGATCGCCCGCCGCTCCAGTTACGAGCTCGGCTATCAGGGTTTGGCGCAGAAGGGTGGGTTTCGCACTCCGGAGAAACTGGTGCAGCATTTGACCGGTCCACCTCCCGGGAGGCGGCGAAGCTGGTGCGCACCGGCGGGATCATCCACGAAGCCGAACTGATCACCGAAGCCGAACACACCGGCAAAGTCTCCCCGGAGTTGACCCAACCGTGGCTGGCCCCGGTCGGCCGGGCGGTGGCCGCCGGGGTGTTGTCGATGGAGGCGGGCGAGGCGATCCGACTCGGGCTGGGGGTCCCGACGGAGGACATCACCGCCGAGCTGCTGGCCGAAGCCGCCGCCCAACTCGTTGAACTGGCCAGCCCCAGCGGTCTCGACTCGGCCGACCCGGATGCCCGGGTAGCGGATTCGTTGAATGCCGACCAGTTGCTGGATCGGGCGAGGAGCCTGCGGGATGAGTTGGATGAGGCGGGCATCGCCGACCGGGAACGCGCCCGGCACCAGGCCCGATCCTTCAAACGGTACCGGCGCGGTGATGGGATGACCGTCTACACGATGCTGGCCGATCCGGAGAACGCCGCCTACCTCGACTCCATCTACGATTCCCTGACCTCTCCCCGCCGGGGCGGTCCCCGGATGGTGGATGTCACCGCGAAAGCCCACGATGAGGCGATCGAGGCCGACCCGCGCAGCATCGAACAACTCT
Organism: Homoserinimonas sp. A520; assembly: GCF_054489245.1. Classification (NCBI taxonomy): domain Bacteria; kingdom Bacillati; phylum Actinomycetota; class Actinomycetes; order Micrococcales; family Microbacteriaceae; genus Homoserinimonas; species Homoserinimonas sp. A520. Next base: position 190,968 of record NZ_JBTMWX010000002.1, read on the forward strand.
CCTTCGACGGGTTCATGGCCGTGCTGCGGATCGGGGCCGACACCGACGCGAAAACCGCCACCCGCTCCGTGCTCGGCGCCCGCCGACCCGCCGTCCGAGTCCTGGTCACCGGCACCACCCTCGACAGCGCCGCCGAACCCGGCGACCCCGCCGAGCCCACCGACGACGCCGACGGCGCTGCCGGATCAGGCCGTCGCGGGCATGGCCGGATCGAAGGCCAGACCACCCCGGTATCGATCGAAACGGTGGAGAGGCATCTGTGTGAGTCCGGGATGGTACCGGTCAGCTTCGACCGGGACGGGCAATGCATCGATTTGGGGCGGGAACAACGCCTCTACAGTGCCCTGCAACGCATCGGCCTGGCCGCTAGGGACGGCGGCTGCCGGTGGCCCGGCTGCACCAGCCCCGCCACCTGGGCAGAAGCCCACCACATCCACCAGTGGAAACGCGACCACGGCACAACCGACCTGGCCGACGGGATTCTGCTCTGCCGACACCACCACATGCTCCTGCACAACAACCACTGGGAAATCACCCGCACCGGCGGCACCTACTGGTTACACCCACCCGCCAACATCGACCCCACCCGCACCCCCCGGCTGATGCCGCACAAATCCGCCGCCCTCGCCGACCTCCAACGAGAACAACAAGAACAAGAACGGCGAGACCGAGAACGACAAGAACGAAAGCCACGCAAAGCTACGGGGTAGAACTCTGCCCACACTCTGCCCACCACGCGGAACCCCGAAGGCTCGGTCGGTTTCGACGGGCTCAAGCAGCGGAGTGCAGCGCAGGCTCAACCAGCGGGGAATCCGGTAGCTACTACTCGCAGGCGTAGACGGTCACGGACAACGACCCGGCGCTGATACCAACCGTGGCGTGCGCCGGGTCGGGTGCAAGCGACATCTTCGCCTCACCCGGTGCGAAAGCGCCATTGGCGCCCACCGTCACAGTGGCGTGGAGAGTGGGCCGAGTGCAGGCATCCGCTGCGACGAAAGCCGCGAGACCGGACGCGACACGGAACGACTCCATAATGCTCACAACTGCAGAGCCCGCGACACCCTGCGGAGGGCTGGGCACGTTCTGGGCCTGCACCAGCGGATCCAGAACGGAAGCGCGCGGAGGCGGCACAGTCGTCTCAGCGTGCGGAAGCGGGCCAGGGACCTTCGGCTGAGTCTTCTCGGCCTTCTTGGCGGCACCCGGTGAGGTCACCTGTGCCGAGGACTCGGCGGGAGTCTGAGTCGTCGACGAGTCATCGACCGTTGGCGAACCTTCATCCTGCTCACTGCCCGAGTTGCTCGACGACCCGTCCGAGTCATCCACTTCCGCAGGAAGCAGCCCCGACTGTGCCGAGGGACCGAAGTGTCCGGCGAACGACGCAGCTGCGGCCGAAGACGCGGCGACCGTGTTCAAAGGCGCCGGGCCCAGAGTCAGCGCGAAGGCGCAAACCGAACCGAGAGCAAGAGTGAGAGCGGCGTCGATGGCCCCGCGAAATTTGCGTGGTGGGGCGACCGGCTGGGTGAAAACCCGCCCGATGGCTCTCCCCGAAACCTGCATTCCGACCCTCACCTCGCCGCCACTGTACGGCACTATATCGGCGACACGCCAGCGATCGGAGGCGTTCTTCGAAGATTGCTCTGATGAGCGCCCCGCGAGGCTGTGCGTTGCCTGTATGGAAGCCGTGCGTAGGCCATTGGGATCGTGTCACGATGGATCGATGCTTTCCGATCCCTGGGTCCTCTTCCTGGTCGCTCTCGGCAGTGCCCTGATCGCCGCCGTCATCCTCACCGCCGTCGCTGCGCTCAGTCTGCGACTGGCCGCTCGGCGAGCGGTCTGGGCGCGTCAACTCATCGCCCGCTCCCGCCTCCCATTCCGCCTGCTGCTGGTCTGCGTGCTGTTCTGGATCGCCTTCGCGGCGTACGCGCCGGAGTTCGGAGCACAGGATGTCATCTCGCACCTGTTCCTGATCGTCACCATTGCCCTGGGTGCCTGGTTCGCCTGTTCGCTGGCGATCTTCTTCGAAGACCTGTGGCTCCACCGGTTCCGGGTGGACGTCCCGGACAACCGGGTGGCGCGCCGGGTACGCACCCAGGTGCTGATCATTCGCCGCCTGACCGTCGTGGCGACCGTGATCATCGCCGTGGGAGCGATCCTGCTGACTTTCCCTGGCGCCAGCGCTGCCGGGGCGAGCCTCCTCGCATCCGCCGGCCTGATCAGCATCATCGCCGGCCTGGCAGCACAGTCGACCCTCGCCAACGTCTTCGCCGGAATGCAGTTGGCCTTCAGCGACGCCATCCGCGTCGATGACGTGGTCATCGTCGAGGGGGAGTGGGGCAGGATCGAAGAGATCACGCTCACCTACGTCGCCGTGCACATCTGGGACGACCGGCGGATGGTCGTGCCTTCCACATTCTTCACAACAACCCCGTTCGAGAACTGGACAAGGCGCAACTCGGAATTGCTCGGCTCGGTGGAATTCGACCTGGACTGGCGGGTGACGCCAGCCCAGATGCGCCACGAACTGCACCGCATCCTCGAATCGTCCGAACTGTGGGACCAGCGGGTCGGCGTGCTGCAGATCACGGATGCTGTCGGCGGCCAGGTGCGCGTGCGCATCCTGGTCAGCGCGCTCGACGCCGGCAAACTGTTCGACCTGCGCTGCCTCGTTCGCGAAGAGATGATCACTTGGCTGCACGAGACGAGTCCGCAGTCGATTCCACGCTCCCGCGTGCAACTGGTCGAGGCAGAGCCGGAACTGCGTCGGGCCAGGGGCGCCACGGGTTCGGCTGACGAGTCCGCGCTGTTCAGCGGTGACGAGTCCGGTCGGGGTCAGCAATTCACCGGGCCGATCGGCACGGTCCCGCCGGTCGAGCGCTGAGCTGGTCTCCTGCTGCTACACGCTGGGCGGTGTCTTCGGGGTCCGCGGCTTGGTTACCGGCTTGGTCGCGGGTGTCGTAGCCGGCTTGGTGACGGGCGTGGTGGCCGGCTTGGTCCCCGATTTCGGCGCAGACTTCGCCCGTGTCGGGGTCGGCTTGGTGACGTCACCGCTTGCGGATGCCGCATCGGCTGGCACGGTGGGTGCAGTGGCCGGCTTGGTTGCGGGCTTCGTCACGGAAGAAGTCGCGGAAGAAGTGGAAGAACTGGCCGGAGAGGTGACGGGAGTCGTGGCGGGTGCAACGGTCGACGTTGCTCCGCCGCCCATCGGCGCACTCGGAGCTGCGTCACCGGGCGAACCAGGGCCGGAGCCTGGGCCCGAGCCGTAGCCGTCGCGGCGTGAGCGCGGGGGCTCATGCTGGTCGACGTAGAGTTGCGCGGCCCTGGTGGCGACGAGGAGGTAGCGCACCAGCAGGAAGACGACCGCTGCCAGCACGGCGACGGCAACGAGGATGATGAGAGCCTCGATGATCCCGCCCATCAGGTGGGCAACACGGTGGCCCCAGTCGAAGTTGCGCATGTCTACTCCTTTATCTCGTTGCCGGTTTGGGCCTGTTTGACGACCGTGCCGACGGCGACGGCGAGCGTGCATGCCCAGCCGACCCACATCAGGATCAAGCGCCAGTCGTGCGGTCCCTGTTTGGTCGCCTTGACCACGGTCCCCGCGCCGAACAGAGCGCTGATCACGGTTCCACTGAACAGAAACTTTCTCATGAGCCCTCCTGGTTTCCGGTGGAATGTTCGTGTCAACGGTACCCGCCCGTGTGCGGTGGTGCCGAAAGCTGAGGAAGCCCTGTGAAACCGTCCCTATTCTGACCGATCGGTCAGAGCCTGACCGATCGGTCAGGTATGGTGGATTCCATGTCCAGCGCCTCCGACCTCAAGACGATCGCACTCGCCGAGTTCGCCACGGCTGGATACGCCGGAACCTCCCTGGCGCGCATCGCCGAACTGGCGGGGCTCTCCAAGTCGAGCGTGCTCTACCACTACGCCTCCAAGGAGGCACTGCTCGAGGCGGCGATCGGCCCGGCAATCGACCGGATGGGCGCCATCCTCGACACCACCTCAGCGCAGCCCCTCACCGCCGAACGCCGCGGCGAGTTCATCGTCGGGTTCGTCGACTTCCTGCTCGAGCACCGCCTCGAGGTGAACCTGTTCATCAACCAGGGGCCATCGCTCGTCGATGTTCCCGTGGTCGACCGGGCCAACGCCCTCGTCATGCGCCTGGCGGAGTACTTCTCGACGGCGGTTGCCGACACGGAGGAACAGATGCGCTTCGGCATCGCCCTGGGTGGCGCGGCCTACATGCTCTGCACTATGCGCAGCCTCGAGATCACGGGGCCGCCCATCGAGGAGATCCGCGTCGCCCTCGTCACCATCATGACCGAGCTTCTGGTTCCGGTCGCAACAAAACAAGCAACCCAGGAGTAACCGTGGCCACCCTCCTCTACCGCCTCGGGCGGTTCGCCTACCGTCGTGCCTGGCTTGTCATCGGCGCCTGGATGCTCGCACTGCTCGCCATCCTCGGCGGTGGGTTCGCGCTGGGCGGCCAGATGCAGGAATCGTTCGCCATCCCCGGCACCGAGTCGCAGAGCGCGCTCGACCGACTCGAATCGGTGTTCCCGCAGGTGGCCGGTGCCAGCGCCCAGGTGGTCAGCGTCGCGCCGGCCGGCGCATCCGTCGACGATCCGGAGTATCGCGAGGCGATCGAGGAGATGGCCGCGGACATCCGCCGCATTGATGGCATCAACAGCGTGCTGACCCCCTTCGACGAGTACGCCGGAACCGCGGTCAGCGACGATGGCCGGATCGCGAAGACCCAGATCCAGTTCGATCACGGCTCAGCGGATGTCACGGACGGCCAGTTGCAGGGGCTGACCGCCACCGCCGCGATCGGTGAGAACGCAGGGCTCGACATCGAGTTCGGCGGGCAGGTGTTCCAGCAGAGCACCTTCGGCGTGACCGTCACCGAGATGATCGGCGTGCTGTTCGCCGGCGTGGTGCTGGTCATCACCTTCGGCTCGCTGATGGCGGCCGGAATGCCCCTGCTGAGCGCCCTGGTCGGTGTCGGAATCGTCATCGGCGGGATCATCGGCGTCTCCGCGTTCACGACCGTTTCCAATTCCGCGCCGCTGCTGGCGCTGATGATCGGCCTGGCCGTCGGGATCGACTACGCGCTGTTCATCCTGTCGCGGCACCGCGACCAGCTCGCGCGGGGGGAAGAGCCGGAGGAGTCCGCCGCCATGGCGGTCGGCACGGCAGGCAGTGCCGTGGTTTTCGCCGGGGTGACCGTAATCATCGCCCTTCTCGGGCTGTTGGTGGTCGGCATCCCGTTCCTCAGCATCATGGGAATCGGCGCGGCATTCGCCGTGCTGATCGCCATCGGCGTTGCCACCACGCTCCTGCCGGCGCTGCTCGGGCTCGCCGGTGCCCGACTGGCACCGAAGGAAGGCTCACGCGGGCAGCGGCGTGCGCTCGCCAACATGGACGAGGCGGGCAAGCCGTCGCTCGGCCGGCGCTGGGTGCGCGTTGTCATGAAGGTGCCGCTGCTGGCATCCGCCGCCGTGATCATCATCCTCGGCGTGCTCGCGATCCCCGCAGCGAGCCTCGACCTCAACCTGCCGGACAACGGCTCGGAGGCGGTCGATTCGACGCAGCGCAAGGCTTACGACCTCATCACCGAAGGGTTCGGGCCCGGCTACAACGGTCCATTGGTCGTCGCGATCGACATCACGCAGACGACCGACATCCTGGGCGACCTGGAGGCCATCGCGGGCGAGCTCGAAACCCTGGACAACGTCGCAGAAGTCAGTCAGGGCATCCCGGACGAAGGCCTCGACACCGCCATCATCCAGGTGGTGCCCGACAGTGTGCCCGACTCGGCCGAGACCAAGGTGCTGGTGCAGTCGATCCGCGACCTCGCCCCCGAGCTCGAAGCGGAGTACGACACGCCCGTCTCCGTCACCGGCTACACCGCGATCGGCATCGACATCTCCAAGCGGTTGACGGATGCCCTCATCCCGTTCGGCCTCATCGTGGTCGGCCTGTCGATCGTGCTGTTGATGATGGTGTTCCGGTCGGTGCTGGTGCCGGTCAAGGCGGCGCTCGGGTTCCTGCTGTCAGTGGTCGCATCCTTCGGCGTGGTCGTCGCGGTCTTCCAGTGGGGTTGGTTCGCCGAGCTCATCCACGTCGAGCAGCCGGGACCGATCCTGAGTTTCATGCCGATCATCCTGATGGCGGTGCTGTTCGGTCTGGCTATGGACTACCAGGTGTTCCTGGTGTCCGGGATGCGGGAGGAGTTCGTGCGTACCGGGAACGCACGGTTCGCTGTCGAACGGGGCTTCACCAACGGCGCACGAGTGGTCACCGCGGCGGCGCTCATCATGTTCTTCGTCTTCTTCGCGTTCGTTCCGGAGGGTGCGGGGATGATCAAGCCGATCGCCCTCGGGCTCGCGGTCGGCATCGCGCTCGATGCCTTCCTTGTGCGGATGACGCTGGTGCCCGCCCTGATGACGCTGTTCGGCCGCGCCGCCTGGTGGATGCCGGCCTGGCTGGCCCGTCTGCTGCCGCACGCCGACGTCGAGGGTGAGAAGCTCCGCGAGCATCGGGAGGCTGTCGGCTGGGCGGATGACCAGCAGCGCGCCGTCATCAGCACGGACGACCTGGTCGTCGGGACTCCCACAATGTCAGCAGGCCCCTTCTCCGTGACGGTCGTGGCCGGTTCTCTCTTGATGCTCATCGGCGACCGCTCACGGCGACGGATGCTCGGGGCGACGCTTGCCGGACGCCTCGACCCAGTGTCCGGCCGCGCCCAGGTGGGCGGGCATCCGCTGCCATCCGAAGGCTCGCGGGTGAGGCGGATCGTGGCCATGACCGAGGTTAGCGGGGTCGCCGACGGGCTGACGGTCGGCCAACTCCTGGGCGAGCGGATGCGCGTGACCGGCGTCCGCCGACGCGGCGCGGCAAACGCTGACTCCTGGGTGCACGCCATCAATGCTGCGCTCGCCGACGTGGGTGCCGCCGTTTCCCGCATCGAGGCCGGAACGCCGATGGCGACGCTGAACGCCCTCGAGTCGGCCACCGTGCTGGTGGCGGCGGCAGTCGCGGAGGGAACACCCGTGGTCTCTATCGACCAGCCGGACGACTTCGCCGGAACCGATCAACTGATCACGGCCGCTGTGCTGCTGGCCGGCCCGCGGGTGACCATCGTCACCGGTGTACCGCATCGCCCGACGACACCGCTGATCGTCGGACGCCCCGTCATCACGATCGACGTCGATGCGGTTGAAGCCACAGCGGCAGTCGGAGACACAGCGCTCGAAGACACAGCGCTCGAAGACACAGCGCTGAGCGCCAGCGAAACCAGCAGCATCGACAGAAGGGAAGTGCTCCGATGAGCGCCCGAACAACCGCAGGCCGCCGCTGGCTGCGCCCGGCCGCCATTGGCGCGGTCATCCTGGTGCCCCTCGCCTTCGCCGGACTGTTCGTCGGTGCGATTGCGAACTCCGACGACACAGCAGGCAACATCCCGGCCGCGCTGGTCAACCAGGACGAATTGATCTACCAGACCGCCGCGGACGGCAGCGAGATTCCGATCTTCGCCGGGCGCCAATTGGTCACCGAGCTCATCGCGGACGACTCGTTCGACTGGACGATCAGCAACAGCGACGACGCAGAACAGGCGCTCATCGACGGGAAGGTGCATGCCATCCTCACCATTCCCTCCGACTTCTCGGCCTCGATCCTGTCGCTGTCAGGCGACAGCCCGAAGAAGGCCGTTCTCGGCATCAGGACTGACGACGCCCACAGCTACCTCACCGGTGTGCTGTCCGAGTCGGTGGGAACCGGCATGGCCGACGCATTCGGCACCGAGATCACCGCCCAGTACATCGGCGGCATCACTTCCGGAATGGGCGAGCTGGGCTTCGCGCTCGGGGAGGCAGCGGATGGTGCCGGCCAGCTTTCCGAGGGAGCGGCCGGCTTGAGTGGCGGCCTTTCCGAACTCGCGAACGGCGCCGCATCAGCAGGAGCCGGCGCTACCGACTTCGCCGCCGGGGTGTCGAAATACACTGGGGGAGTTGACCAACTGGCCGGCGGGCTCGGAACGCTGCGCGACGGTACGTCCGGCCTCGACCAGCTGTCAGCCGGAGTGCGCAGTTACACCTCCGGTGTCAAGCAACTGAGCGATGGAATCGCCGGCCAGGTAGTCGCGGCTACGGCTTCCATCGACGCCATCCTTTCGGCAGACCCCACGAACCAGGAGGCGCTCGACGCTCGCGCCGCGCTAGGCACCCTGGGTTTCCTTTCGGGAGAGCTGTCCACCACTGCGGCAAGCGGCCCTCCGCTGGCCCAACAGGTCAGCGGCGGCATCGACGGAGTGCAGAGTGGCATCAGCCAGAGCGCATCCGCGGCCGCTCAGCTCGCCGGTGGCTCGGCCGGCTTGCGCTCCGGCGCAGCCTCGATCGCCAGCGGTGTCGGCGGGCTGGCCATCGGTGCCGACTCGGCCGCAGCCGGAGCCGACCAGTTGGCGACCGGTGCCGGCGAACTCGCGACCGGGCTGGAAAGCGGAGCCGCGCAGGTGCCGGCCATGGACGACGGCCAGCGCGAAGCATCCGCCAAGCTGGCTGCCGACCCGGTCGGCGTGGACGTGACCCGCGACAACGAGGTGGCCGAGACGACCCAGGCGCTGGCCGCCTTCCTGGTGCCTCTCGGCCTGTGGATCGGCGCGCTGGCGATCTTCCTCATCGAACGCCGGCTGTCCGCCCGGGTGCTCGCGTCGACGGCGCGCTCCGGCCGCCTGCTGCTGGACACCCTCCGGCGCACCAGCCTGATCGCGCTCGCCCAAGCGGCGGTGCTGGTCGCGCTGCTGCACTTCGGGCTCGGCGTCGCCTGGTCGCTGCTGCCGGCGACCCTGGCCTTCGCCGCCATCACGGCCGTGGCCTTCACCGCGTTCCATCACCTGCTCGTGTCGGTGTTGGGGCGCGCCGGCCTGGTGATCTCGTTGTTCGCCATTGCCGTGCAGGTCACCGCGACCGGTGGCCTGTACCCGATCGAGCTGCTGTCGGCACCGTTCCAGTGGGTCAGCCCGCTGCTTCCGCTGACCTATGCCGTTGACGGCATGCAGGCGATCATCGCCGCCGGAGGCGTCGCGCCGGTGCTCGGGGCGGGCCTCGCGCTCGCCGCGTTCGGCACGATCAGTGCCCTCCTGGCGCTGGTCGCCATCCGTCGCGGCAGGAGGACGACAGCGATGCAGCTGGCCACCGCCTGAGCCGGCAACCAGCGCCGGCTGCGGGCACGGGTAGCCTTGAGTGAGGCCAGCGCATCGTCATCCAAGAGAACGGAAGCCCCCGCTCCATGCCAGCACGAAGTCAGAAGAAGGCCCCAGCGAGCGACGAGAAACATTCGTTCGTCGTCGTTTCCAACCGACTGCCGGTTGACCGGGTGACCGACCCTGACGGCACGTCGCGCTGGAAGCATTCGCCGGGCGGCCTGGTGACCGCGCTCGAGCCTGTGATGCGCGGCAACGACGGTGCTTGGGTCGGCTGGGCTGGGCAGGCCGGTGTCGAACTCGAAGCTTTCGACAGCGAGGGCATCCGCATCGTGCCGGTTGCGCTCAGCGAGGGCGAGATCGAGGCGTACTACGAGGGATTCTCGAACGGCACCCTGTGGCCGTTGTACCACGATGTCATCGCGCCGCCGACCTACCACCGGGAGTGGTGGGACAGCTACGTGAAGGTCAACAAGCGGTTTGCGGATGCCGCCGCGGCCGCCAGCGAGGACGGCGCGACCGTCTGGGTACAGGACTACCAACTGCAGTTGGTGCCGAAGATGCTACGGGAGGCCCGCCCAGACCTCACCATCGGGTTCTTCAATCACATCCCGTTCCCGCCGTACGGCATCTACTCGCAACTGCCCTGGCGTACCCCGATCATCGAGGGCCTGCTCGGCGCGGATGTGATAGGTTTCCAGCGCACCGCGGACGCCAACAACTTCACGCAGGCGGTTCGGCGGCTGAAGGGCTTTCCTACCAAGGGCACCCAGGTCGATGTTCCGCTGATCGACGAGTCGGTCGGAGTGCGCGCCTTCGGTCCTATTCCGGAAGGCAAGCCATTCCGGAAGGTCGTGGCCAAGCCGTTCCCGATCTCCATCGACTCGCACAGTTATGCCGAACTCGCCCGCACACCGGAGATCCAGGCGCGCGCCCGCCAGATCCGCCGCGACCTGGGTAACCCGAAAACGATCATCCTGGGCGTTGACCGCCTCGACTACACCAAGGGCATCGGACACCGGCTCAAGGCGTTCGGTGAGCTGCTGGCGGAGGAGAAACTGACCGTCGGCGAGGTCACCCTGGTGCAGGTCGCCAGCCCCAGCCGGGAACGCGTGCTCACCTACATGGAGTTGCGGGATGAGATCGAGCTCATGGTCGGCAGGATCAACGGTGATCACGCGACAATCGCCCACAATCCGATCAGCTATCACCACACGAGTTTCGGACGCGAAGAGATGGTCGCGCTCTACCTGGCGGCGGACGTCATGCTGGTCACCGCCCTCCGCGATGGCATGAACCTGGTCGCGAAGGAGTATGTCGCCAGCCGAATCGACGACGACGGTGTGCTGGTGCTCAGTGAGTTCGCGGGAGCATCCGATGAGCTGAAGCGGGCGCTGCTGGTGAACCCGCACGACATCGACGGGCTGAAGCGCAGTATCGTGCGCGCCGTCGAGATGCCGGCGGCCGACCGCAGGCAGCGGATGCGTTCCCTGCGCAAACGGGTGATGGACAACGACGTCGCCAAGTGGTCGTCCGAGTTCCTGGCGGTGCTGGGTGGCGCTCGCGGTGTCTGAGCTGACTGAAGCGATCGCCGACCTCGCCGGTACGGAGACGCTGCTGGTCGCCCTCGACTTCGATGGCACGCTGGCGCCGCTCGTCGATGATCCGGCGGATGCGCGTGCGCTCCCCGAGGCGAGGGAGGCGATCCTCGCGCTCCTGGAGGCGCCGAGAACCCGCGTCGCGTTGATCTCGGGGCGGGCAATGGCCAGCCTGGTCGAGGTTTCCGAAGCGCCGGACGGTGTGCTCCTCAGCGGCTCGCACGGTGTCGAGGTGAGGCTCGATTCTGAACCGTCACTGACGTTGACGGCGGATGAGACGGGGCGCGTCGGTCGGCTGGGGGAGGCCCTGCAGGCGGTCGCCGACAGATTCTACGGGGTGTGGGTGGAGGTTAAGCCGGCCGGTTTCGCCCTGCACACCCGCCTCGCATCCGCTGATGACGCCGTATCGGCCACCAGCCACGCCCTGGCCGCTGTCGCCAGCCTGGGGGACCTGACCACCCGGCGCGGAAGCAATGTTCTCGAGTTCTCGGTTCGATCGACGAACAAGGGTGACGCGCTCGAGCGGCTGCGCGAACATTCCGGTGCGACGGCGGTGTTCTTCGCCGGAGATGACGTGACCGACGAGGACGCTTTCGCGGTGTTGACGGGGCAGGATCTCGGGCTTAAATGCGGAACCGGCCCGACGAATGCGACCTTCAGCGTTCCGGGCCTCCCCGAAGTGGCACAGGTGCTGCAAGAGCTTGCGGACAGGCGGCGCGGCGTCTAGCCCGTAATTCCAGCCCGGGCGCGCAGGTAGAATTGGCCTACCCAGTAGCCGCTCACGTTAATTCGTACGCGCGCCGCCCGCCGAGACGACGGAGGTCACGTGCTCACCGCCCTGTCCGTCTTCGTAGCGGCCTCAGTTCTGGCGCCGGTACTCACGAAGTGGCTGGGTACCCGAGTGTTCTACCTGCTCGCACTGGTTCCTGCTTTCGGGGTCGCGCAGACGCTGGCCGGGTCGGCGGAGGTGCTGGGCGGCAATATCCTGAGCGAGTCGTACAGCTGGGTCCCGGAAATCGGGCTTTCGCTCAGCGTTCGCCTCGACGTGCTCTCCTGGGTGATGAGCCTGATCGTGCTCGGGGTGGGTGCGTTGGTGCTCATCTATTGCGCGAGGTACTTCTCGGTATCCGAGCCTGCACTCGGTCGCTTCGCCGGTATCTTCCTCGCGTTCGCGGGCGCGATGTATGGGCTGGTGATCGCGGACGACGTCTTCCTGCTGTACATCTTCTGGGAAGCAACCACGGTGTTCTCCTACCTGCTCATCGGGCACTACACCGACCGCAAGTCGAGCCGTGGTGCAGCGCTCCAGGCCCTGCTGGTGACCACGGCAGGGGCGCTCGCCATGCTGGTCGGCCTGGTCCTGCTCTCGGTGGAGGCTGGTACCACCAGCCTCACCGCCATTGTTCGTGACCCGCCCAACGGTGCGGTCGTGGCCACCGCGATCTTCCTCATCCTGGTCGGTGCGCTGTCGAAGTCCGCTCTGGTGCCATTCCACTTCTGGCTTCCCGCGGCGATGGCGGCACCGACCCCGGTCAGCGCCTACCTTCACGCCGCTGCCATGGTGAAGGCGGGTGTGTACCTTGTCGCTGCGCTCGCCCCCGGGTTTGCCGACATCCCCGGCTGGCGCGAAACCCTCGTGATTGTCGGCGTGTTCACCATGCTCGTCGGGGGCTGGCGGGCCATCCGTCAGCACGACCTGAAACTCCTCCTGGCCTATGGCACGGTCAGTCAGCTCGGGTTCCTCACCGTCATCATCGGGTTCGGGGGCCGGGACGCAGCGCTCGCCGGGATCGCCCTCATCATCGCCCACGCCTTGTTCAAGTCGGCCCTGTTCCTCATCGTCGGGATCATCGACCACCGCACCGGCACGCGCGACCTGCGCAAGCTGAGCGGGTTCGGCAGGCGCTCGCCGGCAGTGGCGACGATCACCACCATCGCCGTGATCTCGATGGTCGGCCTGCCACCCGCGTTCGGCTTTGTTGCCAAGGAGGCCGTGTTCACCGCACTGCTCCAATCGGGAACCGGCATCGGCGTCGTTGCCCTGGTCGGCGTTGCGGTCGGGTCGGTTTTCACGACCGCCTACAGCGCACGTTTTCTCTGGGGTGCCTTCTTCCGCAAGCCGGACGTCGAGCAGACGACAGTGGCGGATGACCGGCCGGGCATCCTGACATCGCCGGCGGTCCTGGCGGTGGGCGGCTTGGCGCTCGGGGTGATTTCCCCGGTGGTGGGCGGATGGCTCAGTGGATATTCCCAGGGCTTCCCGAGTGCCGCAGGCCACGAGGACTACCACCTGGCGTTGTGGCACGGGCTGGAGCCTGCGCTATTCATCTCCGCGGGCACCCTGGCGCTCGGCCTGGTCATGTTCTTCCTGCGCAGCCGGGTGCTGGCACTGCAGAACCGGGTGCCGTCACTCATCAACGCCGCGGACGGCTACTGGAAGGGCATGCGGCTCATCGATCGCACGGCCGCACGCGTCACGGCGACCACCCAGCGCGGTTCGCTGCCGTTCTACCTGGGTGTCATCCTGCTGGTGATGGTGCTCGCGGTGGGCGCGACACTCACCATCGACCAGCCGTGGCCGACCGAGTTCCTCTGGTGGGATTTCCCCGGGCAGCTCGCCATCGCCGTGCTCATGGCGGTCGCCGCAATCGCCGCGGTGCGAGCCACCAAGCGGTTCACCGCGGTCGTGCTGGTGGGAGTGACCGGCTACGGCATGGCTGCCCTGTTCGCGCTGCAGGGCGCGCCAGACCTCGCCTTCACGCAGGTGCTCGTCGAGACCGTCACCCTGGTCGCGTTCGTGCTGGTGCTGCGCCGGCTGCCGCAGCGCATCGGAGTCGCCCATCCGCGCCGCAGCCGCAGTTGGCTGCGCGTTCTCCTGGCAGTCGGAGTCGGTGTCACCATGGCGCTGGTCGCCATCATCGCGCTCGGTTCCCGCATCGCCGACCCGATCTCTCTCGACCTGGCGTCGCTGGCGTACGAGGGCGGGCACGGCAAGAACGTGGTCAATGTCACCCTGGTCGACATCCGCGGCTGGGACACCATGGGCGAACTGTCGGTCATCATCGTGGCGGCGACCGGCGTTGCGAGCCTGATCTTCCTCGACCGGCGCATCGACGACCTGCCCCGGCCGACCAAGCTGACTGGACGACAGGGGTTCCTCTCACGCCAGCGCCCGGTGACAGAACCGGCACGGCCGCGCGGCAGGCAGCTCGGGGAGAATGAGACCGAGGAGACACGACTCGCCTGGCTGCTCGCCGGGCGCACCCTCGCCCCGGAGAACCGCTCGATCCTGCTCGAAGTGACGGTCCGGTTGCTCTTCCACTCGATCATCGTGGTGTCGCTCTTCGTGCTGTTCACCGGTCACAACGCGCCGGGTGGAGGCTTCGCGGCTGGTCTGGTTGCCGGCATGGCGCTGGTCGCCCGGTACCTGGCCGGCGGGCGCTACGAACTGGGCGCCGCCGTGACCATCGACGCCGGAAAGCTGCTGGGCACCGGACTGGTTCTCGCCGTCGGCACCGCCCTTGTCCCGCTGTTCTTCGGCGCCGACGCCCTGACCTCCACCTGGATCGAAGCTGAAGTGTGGGCACTCGGCCACGTCGAATTCGTCACATCGACGATCTTCGACATCGGCGTCTACCTGATCGTCATCGGCCTCGTGCTCGACGTGCTGCGAAGCCTTGGCGGCGAAGTCGACCGCCAGCAGGAGGACGAAGACCCGAACACCCCGAATGAACGCCTCCACGACGCAGTCGGCGAGAAGGTGACCGGATGAGCGTCACCCTGCTCCTGGTCATCCTGATGGCCGTGATGTACGCCAGTGGCGTCTACCTGATGATCGAACGCAGCATGACCCGGGTGGTGCTCGGCTTCCTGTTGGTCGGCAACGCGACCAACATCCTGATCCTGGTGATGGGCGGTCGCCGCGGGCTGGCGCCGATCCTGGGCGGCGGCGCATCCGTTGACGAGTTCAACGACCCGCTGCCGCAGGCATTCATCCTCACCGCCATCGTGATCACCTTCGGGGTGACCGCGTTCCTGCTGGCGCTGATCTACCGTTCGTGGCGGCTGTCGCGGGCGGATGAACTCGAAGACGACCCGGAAGACCTCGCGATCGCGGAGCGCGACGCCGCAGTCGAAGAAGAGCTGCAGCATCCGGACCCGCTCGACACCGAAGTGGACCACCTCGACGAGCTGTCGGCCGCCCAGGAACTGGGAGAGACGGGGGAGGAGGAGTGACCGCCCTCATCCCGCTCGTCGTCATGCTGCCCCTGATCGGTGCGGCCGGCGCGCTCATCGCCGGCCGTCGTCAACTGCTGCAGGTGCTGGTCACGGTCGTCGCGCTCGTCGCCGTGATGGTGGTCAGCATCTTCCTGCTGATCGACGTGGATGCCACCGGGCCGCTGGTCATGGAGGTCGGCGGCTGGGCGGCACCGGTCGGCATCGTGCTGGTCGTCGACCGGCTCACCGCGCTGATGCTCATCGTCTCGGCCGCTGTGCTCCTCGCGGTGCTGTTGTTCTCGGTCGGCCAGGGTATGGCGGACGGCGACAGCGAGACGCCGGTGTCGATCTACCACCCCACTTACATGGTGCTGGCCGCCGGAGTCTTCAACGCGTTCATCGCCGGGGACCTCTTCAACCTGTACATCGGGTTCGAGATCCTGCTGGTCGCCTCCTACGTGCTGATGACCATGGGAGGAACCGGTCCACGCATCCGCGCCGGCGTCACCTACATCGTGGTGAGCCTGGTGTCGTCACTGCTGTTCCTCGCCTCGATCGCGATGATCTACGGCGCCCTCGGAACCGTCAATATCGCGCAGATCTCGGTGCGGATGGCCGAGATCGACCCCAGCGTGCAGCTCACCCTGCACGTGATGCTGCTGATCGCCTTCGGCATCAAGGCGGCCGTGTTCCCGCTGTCGTTCTGGCTTCCGGACTCCTACCCGACGGCCCCGGCACCGGTCACGGCGGTCTTCGCCGGGTTGCTGACGAAGGTCGGCGTGTATGCGATCATCCGCACCGAGACGATCCTGTTCCCCGGAAACCAGCTCGGCGATGCGTTACTCATCGTCGCGTTGCTCACCATGATCGTCGGCATCCTCGGTGCCGTCGCCCAGGCCGACATCAAGAGGCTGCTCTCGTTCACCCTGGTCAGCCACATCGGGTACATGATCTTCGGGATCGCGATGGGGACAGTGGCCGGACTGAACGCCACGATTTTCTACATCGTGCATCACATCATCGTGCAGACGACCCTCTTCCTCACCGCCGGCCTGATCGAGCGCCAGAGCGGGAGCACCTCCATCAACCGGATCGGCGGGCTGCTCGCCGCGGCGCCGGTCATCGCCGTGCTGTACTTCATCCCCGCCCTGAACCTCGGCGGAATACCGCCGTTCTCCGGTTTCCTCGGCAAGCTGGCACTGTTCAACGCCGCAGCGGAGGACGCCGGCTGGCTGGTCTACACGGTCATGGGGGCCGGCGCGCTCACCTCGCTGCTCACCCTCTACGCCCTTGCCCGGGTCTGGAACATGGCGTTCTGGCGCCCGGCGGACGAGGTGGAGCAGTACGAGTCCCGCCTGCTGGAGCAACTCAGTGAAGCTCCCGGCGAGAACAGCGACATCGAGGCGAAGAGCACGCCGACGCTGATGGTGGCGGCAACAGCCGGCATGGTCGCACTGAGTGTCGCGCTGACCGTCTTCGCCGGGCCGCTCTACGGGCTCAGCTCCCGGGCAGGAGAGAACCTGAACGGGCCGAACAACTATATTGACCTCGTCTTCCCCGAGGGGGTGGAGTGATGGCGGAGAACCGGGCACGGTTGCGCAGGGTACTCCTGCACCAGATTCCCATGCTGGTGTGGCTGGTCGTGCTGTGGGGCCTGCTGTGGGGATCGTTCACCTGGCTGACCCTGCTGACCGGGGTCATCATCGCGCTCCTGGTCACCCGGGTGTTCTACCTGCCGCCGGTCAGGCTGTCCGGCCGGTTCAACCCGTGGTGGGCCCTCGTCTTCGCGGCTCATTTCACCTACGACCTGTTCCGGGCATCCGTTCAGGTGGCGTGGATCGCCATCGACCCGCGGAAAATTCCGCACAGCTCCGTCGTCGCCGTGCGACTGCGGAGCAGATCAGACCTGATCATGACGTTCGTCTCGATCGCCATCTCGCTGGTGCCTGGCTCGCTGGTCGTGGAAGCCGACCGTCTGCGTGCAGTGCTGTACGTGCACGTCCTCGACACCGACACCCTGGAGGACGTCGATGAGGCCAGGGCCAGCGTGCTCGCTGTCGAACGGCGCATCGTCAGGGCGCTCGGTTCCCGCGAGGAGTACGACCTCATCGAGCGCGAGGAGGCGACGAAGAAATGACCGACCTGATCCTGGTCGCCGTCGGCGTGCTGCTGGCTGCCGCCGCAGGCGCATCCGTTTACCGCATCGTGCGGGGGCCTTCCATCCTCGACCGGATGATCGCATCCGACATGCTGGTGACCACGCTCATCCTGGTGCTCGGTGCCGAAATGGTCTACCACAACCACACGCGCACTATCCCGATCATGGTCGTGCTGGCCGTGACCGCCGTGTTCGCCAGCATGTCGGTGGCACGCTACGTGTCGAAGCAGGGTGGCGGGAAGCCGACCGTGCCCGTCAAGCCGGCGAAGAAGCGGAGGAAGGCGCAATGAGCCCCGACGCAATACTCGACCTGGTTGCCGCCAGCTGCCTGCTGGTGGGTGCGTTGCTGTCGGTCGCGGCTGGGATCGGGCTCATCCGCTTCCCGGACGCCCTGTCACGGATGCACGCGGCAACCAAGCCCCAGATGGTCGGCCTGATCTTCGTGTTGCTGGCGGTCGCCATCTCGGATCGCAGCTGGCTGACGGTGGCCACGCTCATTCCCGTTCTCATCTTCCAGATGCTGACCGCGCCGATCTCCGCACACATGATCGGACGCGCCGCGTACCGCGCAGGCAATGTGAACCCGGACTACCTGCTGGCCGATGAACTCGAAGAAGCCATCGACGAGGCGCAGTCCGAGCGCCCGTCGCCCTAGCCGCGCCTGCTGTTCCTGCTCCCTTCCTCGCCGCAAATGAGAGAGCCTTTCTGACATCAGCAGGTAAAGGAGGAGTTTTTTCGGTCTAGACAAGGGTTTCTCCTCCTTTTGTGCTGACGGGCGAAGCCGAGACAAGCGCATCCGGCGAATCGTTAGACTCAATGGGTGCCTACGAACGACATCGACATGAAGCCCCGCAGCCGCGTCGTCACTGACGGGATCGAAGCGACGACCTCCCGCGGGATGCTGCGCGCCGTCGGGATGGGCGATGCCGACTGGGACAAGCCCCAGATCGGCATCGCCAGCTCCTGGAACGAGATCACGCCGTGCAACCTGTCACTCGACCGCCTTGCGCAGGCGTCGAAGGAAGGTGTGCACTCCGGCGGAGGCTACCCGCTGCAGTTCGGCACCATCTCCGTCTCGGACGGCATCTCGATGGGCCACGAGGGCATGCACTTCTCGCTGGTCTCGCGTGAAGTGATCGCCGACTCGGTCGAAGTGGTCATGCAGGCGGAGCGCCTGGACGGCTCCGTGCTGCTGGCCGGATGCGACAAGTCACTCCCCGGAATGCTGATGGCGGCCGCCCGGCTCGACCTCGCATCCGTATTCCTTTACGCCGGCTCGATCGCCCCAGGCTGGGTCAAGCTCAGCGACGGCACCGAGAAAAACATCACCATCATCGACTCGTTCGAGGCGGTCGGCTCGGTCAAGGCGGGCATCATGAGCGAGGCGGATGCCAAGCGCATCGAGTGCGCATTCGCACCAGGCGAAGGTGCCTGTGGAGGCATGTACACCGCCAACACCATGGCGAGCGTCGCGGAAGCCCTCGGAATGAGCCTTCCAGGCTCGGCGTCACCGGCATCCGCTGACCGTCGTCGCGACTACTACGCCCACCGCAGCGGTGAAGCCGTCGTCAACCTGCTGCGCCTCGGAATCACCGCCCGCGACATCCTGACCAGGAAGGCGTTCGAGAACGCGATTGCTGTCGCCATGGCGTTCGGCGGTTCAACCAACGTCGTGCTGCACCTGCTGGCCATTGCCAACGAAGCCGAGGTCGAACTCACGCTGGACGACTTCAACCGTATCGGCGATAAGGTTCCGCACATCGGCGACCTGAAGCCGTTCGGCGAGTACGTGATGAACGACGTCGACCGCCACGGGGGAGTGCCGGTCGTCATGAAGGCGCTGCTGGATGCCGGCCTCCTGCACGGCGACGCACTCACGGTCACCGGCAAGACGGTGGCCGAAAACCTGGCCGAACTGAACCCCGACGAACTCGACGGCACGGTCATCCGCAAACTCGACAACCCGATTCATGCCACCGGAGGCATCAGTATTCTGCACGGGTCGCTCGCGCCGGAAGGCTCCGTTGTGAAGACGGCCGGTTTCGACGCCGAGGTATTCGAAGGGCCGGCACGCGTGTTCGAGCGCGAACGCGCCGCGATGGACGCCCTCACCGCCGGCAGCATTGTCAAGGGCGACATCGTCGTCATCCGCTACGAGGGGCCCAAGGGTGGGCCCGGAATGCGGGAGATGCTGGCCATCACGGCAGCCATCAAGGGCGCGGGACTCGGCAAAGATGTATTACTCTTGACGGACGGCAGATTCTCAGGCGGCACAACCGGACTGTGTATCGGCCACATAGCACCCGAAGCGGTGGACGCAGGTCCGATCGCCTTCGTGCGCGATGGTGATCTAATAAGGGTCGATATCGCAGCTCGCTCGCTCGACTTACTTGTCGACGCGGCAGAGCTGGAAGCTCGCCAGCTGGGCTGGGCTCCCCTTCCACCGCGCTACACCCGTGGTGTCCTCGCCAAGTACTCGAAGCTCGTGCACTCCGCCGCCAAGGGCGCCGTCACCGGGTAGCTTCGCGGCTCTCGCCTTTTCGTGCCGACTCGGTCGAAACGATCGAACTAAGGAAGATTGATGTCCACGGAATCACCGCCCGTGCCCCACGCATCCGCCCCCAAGCAGAAGGCGACGCCTGAGATCCTCACCGGCTCAGGCGCCATCCTTCGCTCCCTCGAGAAGCTCGGCATCACGGATGTCTTCGGGTTGCCGGGCGGCGCCATCATGCCGTTCTACGACGAGCTCATGTCGTCGAGCACCATTCGCCACATCCTGGTGCGGCACGAGCAGGGCGCAGGACACGCGGCCGAGGGCTACGCGTCATCCACCGGCAAGGTCGGTGTCGCGATCGCGACATCCGGCCCAGGCGCGACCAACCTGGTGACCGCGATTGCGGATGCCCACATGGACTCGGTTCCGCTCATCGTCATCACCGGACAGGTCTTCTCCACCTCGATGGGCACGGATGCGTTCCAGGAGGTCGACATCGTGGGAATCACGATGCCGATCACCAAGCACTCCTTCCTGGTGACCAGGCCGGAGGACGTCCCGAAGACGGTGGCGGCGGCGTACCAGATCGCCACGACGGGTCGCCCTGGGCCGGTGCTCATCGACGTCACCAAGGACTGCCAGCAGAACTCTGCGCCGTTCATCTGGCCGCCGAAAGTCGACCTGCCCGGGTACCGCCCGGTGGTGAAGGCCCATGGCAAGCAGATCAACGCAGCGGCGAAGATGCTGGTCGAGTCGAAGCGGCCGGTGCTCTACGTGGGCGGCGGCGTGATCAGGGCGGGCGCATCCGCTGAACTGCTGAAACTGGCCGAGGCGACCGGTGCTCCGGTGGTCACCACGCTGATGGCGCGCGGCGCATTCCCCGACTCGCACAAGCAGCACCTCGGCATGCCGGGGATGCACGGCACCGTTCCGGCGGTTCTCGCGCTGCAGGAGTCCGACCTGCTGATCTCGCTCGGCGCTCGGTTCGATGACCGGGTGACCGGCAAGCCGACCGAGTTCGCCCCCGATGCGAAGGTCGTGCACGTCGACATCGACCCGGCCGAGATCTCGAAGATCCGGATCGCCGATGTGCCCATCGTCGGGGACGCCAAAGACGTCATCATCGACCTCATCGCTGCCTTCGCCGACGCCGCGAAGGCATCCGGGCCGGACCTGACCGAGTGGTGGACCCGGCTCGACTTCCTGCGCGAGCAGTACCCGCTCGGGTACGACGAGCCGGACGACGGCCTGCTGTCGCCGCAATACGTGATCGAACGCATCGGCGCCATCACCGGACCGGAGGGCATCTACGCCGCCGGTGTCGGTCAGCACCAGATGTGGGCTGCGCAATTCATCAAGTACGAGCGGCCCAACTCCTGGCTGAACTCCGGTGGCGCCGGGACCATGGGGTACGGCGTGCCGGCCGCCATGGGTGCGAAGGTCGCCAACCCCGACCGCACCGTCTGGGCGATCGACGGCGACGGATGCTTCCAGATGACCAACCAGGAGCTCGCCACCTGCACGATCAACGAGATCCCGATCAAGGTCGCGATCATCAACAACTCCTCACTCGGCATGGTGCGCCAGTGGCAGACGCTGTTCTACAACGGCCGTCACTCCTTCACCGACCTGAACACCGGTGCCGACACCGTGATGATCCCCGACTTCGTGAAGCTGGGGGAGGCGTACGGCGCCCTCTCCATCCGCGTCACCAAGAAGGAGGAGGTCGACGCTGCGATCAAGCTCGCCAACGAGACCAACGACCGTCCGGTGGTGATCGACTTCATCGTGAGCCGAGACGCCATGGTGTGGCCGATGGTTCCCCAGGGAGTCGGCAACTCGTCCGTCCAATACGCCCGCGACAACGCCCCAGAGTGGGAAGAGGAGTAAACCCATGACGCACGTTCTGTCACTCCTCGTCGAGGACAAACCCGGTCTGCTGACCAGGGTCGCCGGACTGTTCGCGCGCCGCGGCTTCAACATCGAGTCGCTCGCCGTCGGCAAGTCGGAGGTGAAGGGCCTCTCGCGCATCACCGTGGTGGTGGATGTCGAGGAGCTCCCCCTCGAGCAGGTCACCAAGCAGCTCAACAAGCTGGTCAACGTGATCAAGATCGTCGAACTCGATCCGGCGCAGACCGTTCAGCGGGAGCACCTGCTGATCAAAGTGCGGGTGGACAACACCACCCGCAGCCAGATCCTGGAGGCGACCACGCTGTTCCGGGCTCGCATCGTCGATGTGGCGACGGATGCGCTGGTCATCGAGGTCACCGGCGACACCGCCAAGACGCAGGCACTGCTGAAGGTGCTCGAGCCTTACGGCATCAAGGAGATCGCGCAGTCCGGCCTGCTGGCCATCGGCCGCGGGTCCAAGAGCATCACCGAGCGCATCTTCAAGAATTGAACTGAAGCTGGTCGAGCTTGTCGAGACCCGCACCTGAAAACCTCACACAACCAAGGAGCACACACTATGACCGAAATCGCTTACGACAAAGACGCGGACCTGTCGATCATCCAGGGCAAGAAGGTGGCCGTCATCGGCTACGGATCGCAGGGTCACGCGCACGCACAGAACCTGCGCGACTCCGGTGTCGACGTGGTCGTCGGCCTGAAGGAAGGCTCCAAGTCGATCGAGAAGGCTGAGGAGGCCGGCTTCAAGGTGCTGCGCTCTGCCGAGGCCGCCGAGTGGGCCGACGTGATCGTCATCCTCGCCCCGGACCAGCACCAGCGTCACCTCTACGCCGTCGACATCAAGCCGCACCTGGCCGATGGCAAGGCGATCCTCTTCGGCCACGGCTTCAACATCCGTTTCGGCTACATCGAGGCGCCGGACGGCGTTGACGTGATCATGGTCGCTCCGAAGGGCCCGGGTCACACGGTTCGTCGTGAGTACGAGGCCGGCCGTGGCGTTCCCGTCATCGTCGCCGTCGAGGCGGATGCCTCGGGCAAGGCCTGGGACCTGGCCTGGTCGTACGCGAAGGCTATCGGCGGCCTGCGCGCCGGCGGCATCAAGACCACGTTCACCGAGGAGACCGAGACCGACCTGTTCGGTGAGCAGGCCGTTCTCTGCGGCGGCACTTCGCAGCTGGTGCAGTACGGCTTCGAGACGCTGATTGAGGCCGGCTACCAGCCGCAGATCGCATACTTCGAGGTGCTGCACGAACTGAAGCTCATCGTTGACCTGATGTGGGAGGGCGGCATCGCCAAGCAGCGCTGGTCGGTTTCCGACACCGCTGAGTACGGCGACTACGTCTCCGGCCCGCGCGTCATCGACCCGTCGGTGAAGGAGAACATGAAGGCCGTTCTCGCCGACATCCAGTCCGGCGCGTTCGCCGACCGGTTCATCAAGGACCAGGATGCCGGCGGCCCCGAGTTCCTGGAACTCCGCGAGAAGGGTGCCCAGCACCCGATCGAGGCGACCGGCAAGGAGCTCCGCTCGCTGTTCGCCTGGAAGCAGCAGGACGAGGACTACACCGACGGTTCCGCCGCCCGCTAGACACGTCTAAGCGGGTCGAGTTCGTCGAGATCAGTCGAGCCTGTCGAGACATCCGTATTCCACTTTGCGAAGGGGCCGAGCCACGAGGCTCGGCCCCTTCGTCGTCTCACTCCGCCTCCGCTCATCGATGACGGTGTTTCTCTTCGATGACGCTGATCCAAACGGGCTCATCGAAGAGAAACACCGTCATCGTCGAGTGATGTCACCGCGAAACGTCAGCGGATGCGCTCGATGCGCACCTCGACCTGATCGCCGACTCCCTTGTCGAGTTTCTTTCGCAGCGCGGCGCTCACCGAAATGAAATGGTGGCCCCGGCCGGAGGGCATCAGGGCGGATGTCACGGAGACCCCGTCGACAGTGGTGTTGGCTCGCACAGATTTGCCGGTGCCGAAGAAGACCTCGGAATCCGGCACTTCGATGACCGACCAGGACGGCATCCACTCGGGGTTCACGATGGTGGAGGAGAAGGTGAGCATATCCGACATGTGCACAGTGTACACATGTCGGTGCCCAGCCAACGGCACCTCGGTTTGTTGACCTCGAGGGGGAACAACCCTCTCTGTCAGCCTGTGGTGGGGGCTCACCGTCAACAAACGACGGCGCGGTTGGCGGCGTCACACCGAGGTCGGCACGTCGCGGCCCGGTAGAGTCGATGCATGAGCCGGGACCCGGATGACCCCCTGAGCTGGGGTGACGAGACCGATCCGACCCACGTCGATGCACCGCCCGCAGTTCAGCGGAATGCCGAAACGAGCCCCTCCGCATCACCGACCACCAGCTCGGCCATGCTTGTCGTCTACGGAATATTCGGCGGCGCCTACCTGCTCTACATTGTCGGCTGGATCATCGCCGTGCAACGCGACACCTACACTCAGGGCAGCCTGCTCTCCGAGATCATGTACCAGTTCGGTGAGTTCCTGGCGATCGCATCGCCTGCGGTGTGGTTCGGCGCCGTGCTGCTGCTCAACCGTGACAGTCGCGCGGTCGCGCGGATCTCCTGGTTGCTGGCCGGCCTGCTCCTGGTCGCCCCCTGGCCGTTCATCCTGGGAGGTCTCGCATGATGCGGCAGACGGATGCCCACGGCACCCGGCGACGCATCCTCCCGTTTGCCGTGGCTATCGTGTTCGGCCTGCTGTTCGCCTACGACCTGTTCGAGGCGATCACCAACCTGGTGGGGCTGCCGGCCCAGATCGCCGACGCCAACGATTTCGCCAGCGAAAACGGCCTGGCGACGATCGAGGTGCCATGGGTCATATTGATCGCGAACACCGTCCTTCCGATTGCCGCATTCGCGCTGGCCTGGTGGATGGGCCGCCGCCGGAGTGTCGCACATCAGGCGCTGCTCTACCTGGTGGCCCTGGCCATCGTGGCGGCCGTCACGCTGACGCTGACCGCTCTCGTCTGAGCCAGGCGCGCTACCGCGGCCGGACGAGCGCGAGAATCTCCTCCGAGACCAGGGTGAAGCCGGTGGTGCCGAAGAGCCGCTGGCATCCGTCCACCTCGATGGTCACGGTACCGCCGGCATGCTGCCCGTCGACGAGAGGGTGTGCGACGACAAACTCCGTTGCGGGGCGGAGGCACGCGATCAGCGGCATGACCTCGTACTCCGCGGCAGTCAGGATGATGCGTCCCTCTTCGGCGTTCAGTGTCGAGCCATTGGTGAAAGTCCCCACGACGGGCAGGCCGACCAGCTCGGAGTATTCGGGGCTCGGGTCGGCGGCGTACCGGCACAGCCGCATTCCGTCGAGTTGGCCGACGGGCGGCAACCCGAGCGGAACGGTTGCGAACTCGTCCGAGCCGGTGTCGCCCGGCTGTTTCGGAGATGTGTCGAGGCCGGGAACGTCAGCCAGCTCATCGGGTGCCACGACTCGGAGCGGCGTCCACTGGGTGCGGCAGCCGGCCTCGATGGCTGCTGCCGACTCGGTGAGGTTCTGCCGGTCGACGCTGCCGGCGGTGACTTCAAGCAGCGCGAGGGCCGCATTCACGGCCTCCGTTTTCGGCTGCCTGCATCCGTCGACCGGGTAGGTCACGTGCACGGCGCGCCCGGCAGCATCCGCGAGCCATAGCTGGGGAACGATGACCATGTGCGCAGTGCACGGTCCCAGCCAGCGCGGGTCATCGGCCTGGTTCAATGCTTCGATGAGCGGGACGAGGTCGCCCTCCAGGTGGCGGGTGGCCGGGCCCGACCAGACGCCATCCTCGTCGGTGACCGTGCCGAAGTCGTCGCACAGAGCGACACTGACCGGCACGAAGTCGCTCGGGACGCGCCCGGCCGAGCCGGTCTCGCCGCAGTCGGCCTGGGGAACGATGGCGGCATCCGGGACGGTCCCTCGGATGCCCGCGCATCCGGCCAGCAGGAGCGCCACCGTCAGCATGCCGACGCTCGCCAGCAGCACGGATCGGCCACCTCGTTGTGCTTTCACCAGACTCCCCTCGTCATGGCCACGTTAACTAGGACGCGTGACCGGCGGAGAACGTTGGGGCCTGGCCGGATGGCCGACCGCAGCAGTACCGGCGGAGCGGCGTCACCACAGGGAGGGTTGCCCGACAGAAAGCGGAGGCTCGTTGCCGCCTGCGCCGCCAAGTCTGCCCTGAAGGGCCATGGCGTCGAAGGGCGGGCGAATACTGTTGTGCTCCGGGTTCACGAAGTAGACGAACGTGTCGCGCCCGCTTCCGTCAGTGCAGCCGGCCCCGCTGCGCCAGCCATCGACAAGCGAGGCCCACTCGTCGAGGGACGCCGCGTCGTAGCCGTTCGGGTGGTGATCCTTGCCGCTGTGCAACCGCAGGTAAGCGAAGTCGGCGGTGACCTCGCGCAACTGCGGCCAGGTGGGGGAGTTGGTGACGACCGCGGCCACGTCATAGCGGCGGAGCAGGTCGACGAACGCGGGAGTGTCGAAACTCGCGTGCCGCACCTCGAGAGCATGACGAATCGGGGTATCCGAGGCACCGGGGTCGATTGCCGCCCTGCCCTCCTGCTCGATCAGCCGCTGGACCTGGGCGATGGAATGCGGAAGCAGTGCGAGGAAGCCTTCCACCACCTCAGGGGAGAAACCCAGCCCTGGGGGAAACTGCCAGAGCACGCTTGCCAGCTTCTCGCGAAGACCGAGCACTCCGGAGGCGAAGAAGTCGGCGACGCCCCGCGCCGGATTCCTCAGCGCCTGACCGTGCGTGATCGACTTCGGGCCCTTGACCGAGAATGCGAAGTCTGCGGGCGTCGCGTCTCGCCAGGCCAGGAAGCTACTCGGTGACCCGCCACCGTGAAATGTCGTGTTGATCTCGAGCGTGGACAGGCGCTCCGATGCGTAGCCGAGACGCCCGCGCTGTGGCAACGACTGCGGGTAGAAGTGGCCCTGCCAATGACGGTGATCCCATCCGGAGGTGCCGACCCGGCTGCGGCTCTCGTTCTCGCTCATCCTGCCAGTAGCGTAGCGAGGTTGTCGGTCGGCCTGGGTTCAGCCCCGCTCCTTCGCCACAGCCTCCCGCACGCCTGGTGCGACCTCCCGGGCGTACAGTTCAATCGTCGCTTGGTCGTCGCTCGCGAGAATGAACCCGGAGATGCCGTAGTCGAGGGCGATCCCGGTCAGCTCGCGAACCCATTGCTCCGGTGGACCCTGCAGCAGCCCGCCGCCCGTCGGCGCGAACTTCCCGCCGATGTTGAGCAGGCGACGGATGGCGCGCGGGTCGCGACCGACGGCATCCGCCCCTTCATCGATGTGCGCGTTCATGGCGGCCAACTCGGACGGTCCGCCCTGCAGGTAGCCGAGCGATGGCAGCCAGCCGTCGCCGGCGCGGCCGGTCATGCGCAGGATGCGCGGCTTGTACGCTCCGACCCAGATCCCGATGTCGTGGGCGGGGGCAGGTCCGCGCTTGGCGCCCTTCACGGTGTAATACTCGCCTTCGAATCGCACCCCACCGGGCTGGTCGACATCCCAAATCTCGCGGATGATGCGGATGCCCTCCTCCAGCGCTTTTATCGACTCGCCGGGAGTCCTGCGCACGCCGCCCATAGCTACGATGGCATCCCAGAAACCACCGGCACCAATGCCGAGCTCGAGGCGACCGCCGCTCAGCAAGTCGAGGCTGGCTGCGCTGCGCGCCAGCAGCGCGGGGTGCCGCAACGGCAGATTGTGCACGTTGGCGCTCAGATGAATGCGTTCCGTGCGTGCGGCGATAAACGACAGCAGCGTCCAGGTGTCATGAAATCTCGGCTGGTACGGATGATCCTGGAACGTCGCCAGGTCGAGGCCGGCCCGGTCGGCCACAACCGCCAATTCCACGGCCTGCTGGGCGGGTGAATTCGTCGGGGTGATGAACACCCCGAATTGCAGGTCGTGGCCGTAGTCCGTCATATCAGATCCTCTTCATTCTTAGGCGGTGCGTCGTTCAGGTGTGTCCTGGGTGGTGGTGCCGATCGCGAAGTTGTCGCGGAAAAGGTTGCCAGGGTCGTACTCGGCCTTCAGCGACCGCAGTCGCTTCAGCGTTGCTGGCGGGAACGCGTCGCGGATGCGTTCCGGGCCCGCGCCCGTCTCGAAGCTCAGGTAAAGCCCGTCGAAGAACGGCGCGAGCCGCTGCCACTCCGTGTCCAGCCGCTGCTGACTCGAGGCGACGGCCACCACCGAGAAGTTGGCCGAGCGGTGGGCGTATGCCGTCGCATCCGGCGGGACATCGGATGCCGCGCCCCCCGTCGCGCGGATCTGGAAGAAGTGGGTGGCGCCGCTGTCGAGCAGTCGGTGGGCCGCATCCGCGAATTCGGGAGTGATGTGCTCCAGAAGGCCAGAGCGACTGACAGGCTCACCGCGACCCTGGTTGGCCTGACCCTGGGCCGGCATGAGCGCCGCACTGTACGACAGCAACTGCACCGACTGCTGGTACAGCGGTGCCACGTCGGCGAACGGCTGAAGGCGGGCGATGATGGTGTCGGGGTCGATCGAGTCGACCATTCCGAAGAAGCGGGCGATCGCGGGCTCGCCGGGGTGGGAGCCTCCCAGGATGAGGAAGCTCGTGGTGTCGCGGGGGGACGTTTCGAGCACTGCGCCCCACTTCACGAGGAAGTCTGCGGTGTCGCTCGCGTCGAACACGAACTGGGCCCAGCCGACCCCGGGCACCTCGGCGGCTTCGAACTCAAAGGCGGTGGCGACACCGAAGTTGGCGCCGGCCCCACGCATCGCCCAGAACAAGTCGGCGTTCTCCGTGTCACTGGTGCGCAGCATCCGTCCGTCGGCGAGCACCACCTCGACGGCACGCAGGTTGTCGATCGCCAGTCCGTGTGCCCGCCCGAGGAATCCGATGCCGCCAGCCGTAGCCAGCCCCCCGACACCGACCCCGCCGTAGTCGCCGGAGCTGATGGCCCACCCGAACGGTTCAAGGGCAGCGGCCACCTCGCCCCAGGTCGCACCAGGGCCGACCCGCACTCGCCGGGTGGCGCGGTCGAGAACCTCGATGCTGTTCAGCGCAGACAGGTTGATGACTATGCCGTCGTGGTTGGTCGAACGCCCGCTGATACCGTGTCCACCGCTACGGATTCCGAGCGGCAGCTGGGGGTGGTCTCGCGCGAAGGCCAGGGCATCCGCCACTTGTGCGGGGGTGGCGGGCAGCAGGACGATCCCCGGCGCTCCACCGCGCATATATGTCGAGCGCACGCCCGAATAGCGGATGTCGCCCGGCTCGATGGCGGCGAGCGTACTTGGCACGGCGTCGTAGTCGATGCCAGGCACCCGCTTCGCGAGGAATGCCGCCGGACGGATCGGCCGTGAGGTCGACAGCCCGGGAATCTCCTGCTCTGCCGCATCGCGCAGGGCGGGCGCGACCTCGGTGATGAAGCGGCGGATCATGGCCGGGTCATCGCTCTTCAGCAGGAGCGTGCCCACGCCGTCCCGAGTGACGAGGGGTAGCAATTGCGCCACCCAGTCGATTGTCGAACCATCGAACGAGTCCACGTCGAGAACTCGGCGGATCTCCCGCCGGTCACGTCCGGCACCTTGTGCCTCAGTATCGATGACAATGTTGCCCGATTCGAGGGCGGCGGGGTATCGCACGAGCCAGCCTTCCGCGTCGGAGCCGACCAGCCGCAGCATCTGCTCGCCCGTTCCCTGCACCAGGATTGGCACATCGTGCGCGGGAGCCGGGCCCCGCTCGGCTCCGTCGACGCGGTAGTGCGCACCGGCATGGCGGGGCGGTCGCCGGTCGTCGACGGCCCACATTCCCCGGATGATACTGATCGCCTCAGCCACAGCATCGGCGTCGTCGGCCGTGAGTCCGAGCTCCAGCCGACCGCCGGAGAGCAGGTCGAGGCTCGCAGCGGCACGTCCGAGCACACCAGGGGAGCGCAGGGAGAGGTCCACGATCGGAAGCAGGCGGATGTTCCGGGTGCGGCCAGCGATCCAGGAGAGGGCGCTCCACGCGTCCAGGACTACCGAGTCGTCCACCGAGACGAGGTCGTACCCGAGCGTGTCGGCGAGGATTGCGTGCCCCGTGACCTCATCCGTCGAGGACGGGTCCAGCGAGAGTCCGAAGCGAAGGGGATGGTTGTAGTTCGATCCCATCCCCGCCACCGCGCTCTCCATGTCACTGGTAGTAAGTGGCGAACGACACCCAGTATTCCGGCGGGCTTGGGCGGATGGCCGTCACATTCCCCGGTGCGTATCCGCCTGCCGTTAGAGTATGTAACTATCTGGCGCCCCAGGGTCGCGGCGCGAAGCCCTCCCGCCTGCGCAACCGAAGGAACGTTTCGTGTCGAAACCTGTCGTACTGATCGCTGAAGAACTGTCGCCGGCCACCGTAGAGGCCCTGGGACCGGACTTCGAGGTCAGGAAGGTCGACGGCACGGACCGTGCCGCGCTGCTGCGTGAACTGGGGGATGCGAGTGCTGTGCTCATCCGCTCGGCGACCCGACTCGATGAGGAGGCCATCGCGGCGGGCACGAAGCTGAAGGTGATCGCTCGCGCGGGTGTTGGGCTCGACAACGTCGACATCAAGGCGGCAACCACCGCCGGCGTCATGGTCGTGAATGCACCGACGTCGAACGTCATCTCTGCCGCCGAGCTGGCGGTCGGCCACATC
This sequence comes from Homoserinimonas sp. A520, assembly GCF_054489245.1. NCBI lineage: Bacteria > Bacillati > Actinomycetota > Actinomycetes > Micrococcales > Microbacteriaceae > Homoserinimonas > Homoserinimonas sp. A520. The sequence goes on from NZ_JBTMWX010000002.1 coordinate 221,190, forward strand.
CTGAGCCTGGCCCGGTTCATTCCGGAGGCGAACCAGTCGATGAAGGCGGGGGAGTGGAATCGCTCCAGATACACCGGCATCGAGCTGTTCGAGAAAACTATCGGCATCGTCGGCCTCGGCCGCATCGGCAGCCTGGTGGCTGAGCGCCTGGCCGGATTCGGCGCCGAACTCATCGCCTACGACCCCTACGTCACCCCGACCCGTGCGCAGCAACTCGGTGTCAAGGTCGTCACCCTGGACGAGCTCGTCGAACAGTCGGATTTCATCACCATCCACATCCCGAAGACCCCGGAGACCACCGGCCTGTTCGGCGCCGAGCAATTCGCCAAGGCGAAACCGAGCCTGCGCATCGTCAACTGCAGCCGCGGCGGCATCATTGACGAAGACGCTCTCTACCAGGCGCTCTCCACCAAGCAGATCGCGGCAGCAGGCCTCGACGTGTTCGTCAGCGAGCCGCCGCGCGACTCCCCGCTGCTCGGCCTCGACAACATCGTGCTCACCCCCCACCTCGGTGCGTCCACCGACGAGGCGCAGGAGAAGGCCGGCGTCTCGGTTGCCAAGTCGGTGCGTCTTGCCCTCGACGGCGAACTGGTTCCGGATGCCGTCAACGTCGCAGGCGGGGTCATCAACCCCCTGGTGCGACCCGGCATCCCGCTCATGGAGAAGCTGGGCCAGATCTTCAGTGGGCTCGCCGACAGCCCCGTGACCAGCATCGACATCGAAGCCCGGGGCGAGATCGCCGAGTTCGACGTCAGCGTGCTGAAGCTGGCTGCCCTCAAGGGCATCTTCACGAACATCGTCAGCGAGAACGTTTCCTACGTGAACGCACCGCTGCTTGCCGAGCAACGGGGAATCCAGACCCGCCTGATCACGGATGGCGTGAGCGACGAATACCGGAACCTCCTGACCATCCGCGGCGGGCTTGCCGACGGCTCGGAGGTGTCCGTCTCGGGAACGCTGACCGGCACGAAGCAGATCGAGAAGGTAGTCGAGATCAACGGCTACGATGTCGAGGTGCCGATCGCCGACCACTTCGTCGTCATGGTGTACACCGACCGCCCGGGCATCGTTGCCATCTTCGGCCAGGAGTTCGGCGAAGCCGGAATCAACATCGCCGGCATGCAGATCAGCCGGCGGACAGCCGGTGGACAGGCGCTCAGCGTGCTGACTATCGACTCGCCGGCATCCGAGGACCTGCTGAACACCGTGCGAGTGGCGATCGAGGCAGACCTGGTGCGTCAGATCGAAATCAGCGAATAAGACCTTCGAACATGGCGAAGGGCCCGGCAGTCTTGCCGGGCCCTTCGTCGTCTGTTCTTAGACCAGCGGGTCAGTCGTGTTGTCAGTCGTCGAGCGGTTCTCGCGCTGGGTGACGCGTTCTCCACCCGCACTGTCAACGTGACGCACTGTCTCAGTCGAGGAACGCTTCCTCATGACGAGGACGAGCGATACCAGGAACACGACGATTCCGGCTCCCATGAGCAGGTAGCCGATAAGGTCGAGGTTTGCCCAGTCGACCTGAACGTTGATGGCGAAGGTGAGGATCGCGCCGACAACGAAGAGAAAAATTCCAGATCCGATACCCATTTTCTGTGTCCTCTCACTTGCGTTGGTAGACCTCAGTAACGGCCGGTAAGGCTGAGCCGCGCACTGCTATCTCCCCACAACGCTAGCGCGGCGACGCCGAAAACGGCGGGAAAGTGATAGCGGAACGCGGCGCGGTAGCCTTGGGGGAGCCATCCGTCCCGAGCCCCTGAGGAGCCAGAAATGCCCCGTACCATCACGCTTGCCGTCATCGCCGGGGACGGAATCGGCCCCGAGGTCACTGCGGAGGCTGTGAAAGTGCTGAACGCGGTGGTTTCGGACGATGTGGCGGTCGAAACGACGGACTTTCCGTTCAGCGCGCGGCACTTCCTGGAGACCGGAAACATCCTCGATGACGACGACCTGAACGAGCTGGCGAAGCACGACGCGATCCTCCTGGGCGCGGTCGGCGGCGACCCACGGGATGCCCGCCTCGCCGGCGGCATCATCGAGCGCGGCCTGCTGCTGAAGCTCCGGTTCGCTTTCGACCATTACGTGAACCTGCGCCCCACCCGTCTTTACCCCTCTGTGGCGTCGCCGCTCGCCAATCCGGGCGATGTCGATTTCGTGGTCGTGCGGGAGGGAACCGAGGGGCCGTACGTCGGAAATGGCGGCAGCATCCGCCGTGGCACGCCACAGGAGGTCGCCAACGAGGTGAGCGTCAACACGGCGTTCGGCGTCGACCGTCTGGTTCGCTACGGATTCGAACTGGCCAACTCGCGGCCGGCGAAGAAACTCACCCTGGTGCACAAGACCAACGTGCTGGTGAATGCGGGCAGCCTCTGGCAGCGGACAGTGGATGCCATCAGCACCGAGTACCCGGATGTCGCCGTGGACTACCAGCACGTCGATGCCGCGACCATCCACCTGGTGGTGAATCCGTCCCGATTCGATACGATCGTCACAGACAACCTCTTCGGTGACATCCTCACCGACCTCGCCGGCGCAATCAGCGGTGGCATCGGGCTGGCGGCATCCGGAAACATCAACCCGGACGGCACATTCCCCAGCATGTTCGAGCCGGTGCACGGCTCGGCACCAGACATCGCCGGCCAGCAGCTGGCAGATCCCACGGCAGCCATCCTCTCGGTGGCGCTCATGCTGAACCACCTCGGGCTGCCGGAAGCGGCGGACCGGGTGGACGCAGCCGTTGAAGCCGACCTCGCCGTCCGCGGAGACGCACGGCGCAGCACTGCCGAGATCGGCGACGCGATCGTCGCAGCACTGTCGGAGTAATCTCTACGCAAGACCAGTAAAGGACCACCATGAAGAACCTGCTCGCTCCCACCGAACTGACCTTCGCCGTCACCAAGAACGACAACGCTCGAAGCGTTCAGGAGCGGGAGGCGATTCTGGCCAACCCGGGCTTCGGCACCAGCTTCAGCGACCACATGGTCGACATCTGCTGGTCGGAGCAGGGCGGCTGGCACCGTCCGCGGGTTCAGCCTTACGGCCCGATCGCCCTCGACCCTGCGGCAGCGGTGTTGCACTATGGCCAGGAGATCTTCGAGGGAATGAAGGCCTATCGCCACCAGGACGGCTCGATCTGGACGTTCCGGCCGGAGGCGAACGCCCGCCGGATGCAGCACTCCGCTGCGCGCCTCGCCCTGCCTGAACTGCCCACCGACTACTTCATCGAGTCGCTCAAGCAGCTCATCGCGGTCGACGCCGACTGGGTGCCGTCGGCCGCGGAGACCAGCCTGTACCTGAGGCCATTCATGTTCGCCAAAGAGGCGTTCCTGGGTGTGCGACCGGCAAAGAAGGTCAACTACTACGTGATCGCCAGCCCGGCCGGCGCCTACTTCCACGGCGGTGTCGCCCCCGTTGCGATCTGGCTCTCCACCGAGTACGCCAGGGCCGGCCGCGGCGGAACCGGCGCCGCCAAGACCGGCGGCAACTACGCGTCGTCGCTGCTCGCCCAGGCGCAGGCCTCCGAGAAGGGGTGCGCCCAGGTGCTGTTCCTCGACTCCGCTGAGGGCAAATACGTCGAAGAACTGGGCGGCATGAATGTGGTGCTGGTCTACAAGGACGGCACGCTCGTCACCCCGGAGTCCGACAGCATCCTCGAGGGGATCACCCGCGACAGCATCCTGCAGCTCGCCGAAGATCGTGGGCTGACGGTGGTGCGACGCCGGGTCACCATCAATGAGTGGCGCGAAGGCGTGGCATCCGGTGACATCGTCGAGATGTTCGCCTGCGGTACCGCGGCCGTCGTCACGCCGATCGCCGTCGTCAAGGCCGAAGGTTTCGAGATCGGATCAGCGGATGCCGTGGCCGGTGAGCTGACCATGTCGCTGCGCCAGGAACTCACCGACATCCAGTACGGCCGGGTGCCCGACAAGCACGGGTGGCTGACCCGCCTGGACGCGTAGTGGACATGCACTGCGTGGTATCCGCCCGTGTAAGCGGTTGCAACCGCGCCGGTAGACTCGAACGGTGAAAATCGCGCGCTTTGCAGTTGATGATGCCAGCCCCCGCTACGGAATTGTTGATGGTGACGAACTCGTCGTCCTGGCCGGGGACCCCATGTTCAGCGGCTACGGCACCACCGGTGAGCGCGTGGCCCTCGCGGACGCGAAGCTGCTGGCACCGGTCATTCCGCGCTCCAAGGTCGTCTGCGTCGGGCTGAACTATGCCGAGCACAAGGCGGAGATGCCGATCGATGCGCCGAGCGCGCCGTTGATCTTCCTCAAGCCGAACACCTCGGTGATCGGCCCGGGCGAGGCCATCCAGATTCCGCCCGTGGAGGGTCGAATCGTGCACGAGGGCGAGCTCGCAATCGTCGTCGGCAAGATCGCCAAGCGGGTAAAGGCGGCCGACTACGCCGACTACATCTTCGGCTACACGATCGCCAACGACGTGTCGGCCAGGGACCAGATGTTCGCCGACGGCCAGTGGGCCCGGGCGAAGGGCTATGACACGTTCTGCCCGCTGGGACCGGTGATCGAGACAGAGCTGGACCCGACCAACCTGAACATCCAGACCTTTGTCGACGGTGAGCCGCGTCGGCACGGCAACACGAAGGACCTGATTCACAAGATCCCCGAGCTGATCGAGTACATCTCGGACGTGTGGACCCTCCTGCCAGGCGACGTCATCCTCACCGGGACGCCCGCCGGCCTCGGCGGTTTCGTCGACGGCCAGACCGTCGACATCACCATCGACGAGATCGGTACCCTGAGCAACCCGGCGCGCAACCGCGCCTGAGGCTGCTCACTCACCGAGCCGCCCGCCGCCCAGAGCCATCCGCTGCCCTGACCTCGTCAAAGGGTCTGCCCGGCTTCCGTTCCCTGGGCTCGCCGACGGGGCGCCGCTCGTCACATCCGCTGGTCGAGCTTGTCGAGACCCGGCAGCGCGCCTTTTTCAGTAGCTCGCAGGCGCATACTTTTGCGCGACCCACTGAAAAGTGCGCGCGTCGGCCCGAAACGTCCGCAGGCAGCTGTCTGAGACGCTCATCGCCCACGGCATGATCGCGAGCATCGGCACGCTCTACCCGATGCTGAGCAGACTGCGCGCCCAGGGGCTGGTCAGCACCTACGAACAGGCTTCGGACGCGGGCCCGATTCGCAAGTACTACCGATTGACGGATGCCGGCACCGAGCAGCTGAACACCTTCCGCGAGCAGTGGGGGCCTTTTACCCGCACTGTTCACGACCTCGTCGGAAAGGACGATTCCCATGGCTAAATCGGCGACCCCGAGGTCGTGCGGAGCAAGGCCGCAATGCCGTAGTAGCGCCGCCGTCAACAGGATGGATTCGGCGACACGCGGTAGCGGGCGTAGCGACATGCCCGCTTCGCCGAATCCATCCTGTTGAGCGCGGGTGGTTTCGGTCTGGTTGGCGTTTCAGGCTCTCGGCACCACGATCTCGAGCCCGTCGAACCGGCGAAAGTCGCGGTCGAAGCTGGCGATGGGGCAGGCGTGAGACAGCGCGATCGAGGCGAGGTAGGCATCCGGGATGAGATTGGCCCATGAGTCAGATGACAGCACCAGTTTCTTGAACGGGGTCAAGCCGTCGTGGAGGCCGGGCACCTGCACATACGACGGCGCTGCACAGACCGCGTCGACAAACCCGAAAGCCTCGCTTGGAGTGGATGGCACTTCGAAAATGTGGGAGTTGGTGACCAGGCGGACGAAGCCGATCCAGACGGCGTCGGAGACCAGGATGCCCGTCCCGTCAGCGAGCGTGCGCTCCAACCAGGGGCGGGCAGCCGAATGGTGCGCATGGTCCTGCCGGAAGGCGGCCAGCACGACGTTGACGTCGAGAACGATCACGCCAGGTCGCCGCTCGAGTCGAGCGCATCGAAGAGGGCTCGATTCGATGAGGGGTCAAGGCCTGGCCTCATGCCCGTTCCTCGGGTGAATGTGGGAAGCGCCGGCGCGGCCTTCTCCTGAGGCGGCGCCACCAGGTCCCGGCGAACGGCGTCTTCCACGTACTGGCCGAGGGTTTGCCCTCGTTCAGCCGCACGCTTCTTCGCGCGCTCAAGCAGCGCTTCGTCGATCGAGAGTGTGGTGCGCATGATGACAATTTTAGCGCATCACCTGCATCACGGCAGAGTGAGCCTAGAATTGCAGCAATGTCTGCTCAGTTCTCCACCGCATCCGGCGCCGATGTGCGCGTTCGTTTCGCCCCGTCTCCGACCGGCACACCGCACGTCGGGCTGATCCGCACGGTGCTCTTCAACTGGGCCTACGCCCGGCACACCGGCGGCAAGCTGATCTTCCGCATCGAGGACACGGATGCCGCGCGAGACAGCGAGGAGAGCTACCTGCAATTGCTGGAGGCGCTTCGCTGGCTGAAGATCGACTGGGACGAGGGGATCGACGTCGGCGGCCCGCACGGCCCGTACCGGCAGTCCCAGCGCAGCGACATCTATGAGGGTGTCATCGAGAAGCTGAAGGCCACCGGCCGACTGTACGAGTCCTTCGCCACGGGCGAGGAGATCGAGGCGCGCAACGTGGCGAACGGCCGCGACCCCAAACAGGGTTACGACAATTTCGAGCGGGATCTGACGGATGCCCAGAAGGCCGCGTATCGCGCGGAGGGCCGCGAACCGGCGCTGCGTCTCCGCGTTCCGGACACCGACCTCAGCTTCACCGACCTGGTTCGCGGCGACATCACCTTCCCCGCCGGCAGCTTCACCGACTTCGTGGTGGTGCGCCCGAACGGAATCCCGCTCTACACCTTCGTCAACCCGGTCGACGACGCGCTGATGGGGGTCACCCACGTGCTGCGTGGCGAGGACCTGCTGTCGAGCACCCCGCGCCAGATCGCCCTCTACGCCGCCCTCATCGAGATCGGCCTGACAGAGTTCATTCCCCGTTTCGGGCACCTCCCCTACGTCATGGGCGAAGGCAACAAGAAGCTGTCCAAGCGCGATCCGGCGTCGAACCTGTTCCACCACCGCGACCGCGGCTTCATCCCGGAGGGCCTGGTCAACTACCTCGCCCTGCTCGGGTGGTCGCTGACCCACGACCGCGACGTGTTCACCATCGACGAGATGGTGGCCGCGTTCGACGTGGAGGACGTCAACCCGAACCCCGCCCGCTTCGACCAGAAGAAGGCGGAATCGATCAACGGCGACCACATCCGGATGCTCGAACCGCACGATTTCGCGGAACGCCTGCTGCCCTACTTGACCGGTGTCGTCGACAGCGGCGAAGACCGGGTGCTGCTCGCGAAGGCGGCGCCGCTCGTCCAGGAGCGCATGCAGTTGCTGGGGGAGGCCCCCGCGCTCCTGTCCTTCCTGTTCACCGACGACGACCGCATCGAGTACGACGCGGATGCCATGCCGGGCGCCGAGGGCAGGCAGGTGCTCGACGCATCCGTTGCCGCCCTGATGGAGGTCGCCGATTGGACGCACGAGGCGATCGAGGCTGCCCTTCGGGAAGCCCTCATCGACGGGCTCGCGCTGAAGCCGCGCATCGCGTTCGGCCCGCTGCGCACCGCCCTGTCTGGTCGCCGCATCAGCCCGCCGCTGTTCGAGTCGATGGAACTGCTCGGCAGGGATTCGACCATCGCGCGCGTGCAGCGGCTCGCGGACCACTTGTAGGGAGCCACCGTGGTGACATCGGGGCCGGTGCAGGCCGACTACGACGTCGTCATCGTCGGTGCCGGACCGGCCGGACTCAGCGCCGCACTCAACCTGGCGCGCGCCCGGCGTCGCGTGCTGGTGCTCGACGCCAACCGCCCGCGCAACGCCGCGACGCTCGTCTCCCACGGTTTCATCACGCGTGATGGTGTGGCCCCGCACGAGTTGCGGCGCCTCGCCCGCGAGGACCTGACCGCATACCCCGGGGCCGAATACCAGCTGGCCAGGGTGCAAACGGTGACCGCGCTGGGCACGCCCGGCGAGCACGTGTACGAGACGGATACTCATACGACCGGGTCGACCGGCCTGTTCGAAGTGAACGCGAAGGGCATCAACGGCAAGCCCGACCGGCTGGTCACCGCCCGAACCGTGCTGGTGGCGACGGGGCTGCACGAGGAGCTCCCTGCCCTTCCGAGCATCCGCTCGTTCTATGGTCTCGGGCTGTTCAGTTGTGTGGCGTGCGATGGCTACGAGTACAGCGACCGCCCGATCGCGCTCATCGGTGAGACGTCGGATGTCGCCTGGCGCGCCCTGCTGATCTCGCAGTGGAGCCACTACCTGACCGTATTCACTAACGGGGCGGATGCGATCACTCCAGGCCAGGAGGCGCTCCTCGCCGAGCGTGGGGTGACCGTTGAGCGCCGTGCGATCGATGATGTCGAGGGGGACCGCCACGGGGTCACGGGCGTCCGACTGGTCGACGGCGACGTTATCGCGATGTCGGGCGGTTTCGTGCGCCCCAAGTGGCACGCCCAGCTGGAGTTCGCCGGCTCGCTCGGGCTCCACACCGATGGCTGGGGGCTGCTGACCGTCGACCGTGATGGCCGCACCAGTCATGCCGGCGTGTATGCCGCGGGGGACATCACCTCGCCCGGCCCGCAGCAGCTCATCGTCGCGGCTGGATCCGGTGGTCGGGTCGCGGCCACCATCAACCGAGACCTGATCGGCATCCCGACCGCCCACAGTCGCTGACGTGTTCGCCCCGCCTCGTCCGGTACGGTAAAGTGGTCAATCGGTTCGGATTCCGGTTCGGACCATTGGGGTATGGTGTAATTGGCAACACGGGAGATTCTGATTCTCTTGTTCTTGGTTCGAGTCCAGGTACCCCAGCAAGTGAAGGCCCGAGAGATCGGGTCTTTTTTCTCGCCCGCATCAAACTCGTGAATATAGGTAATGATGTACTACCATCATTAGATGGAACCTCGCGTGCTCGATCAGTTGCTGGCGGTGACAGCTCTCCTTCAGGAGGACCTCACCCGGTTTTTCGAGGGAACACCGCTGACGACCGCCCGCACCCACCTGCTGTGGGAACTCCAGCGCTTGGGCCCGTCCACCCAACAGTCGCTGGCGGTGGCCCTTCAGGTGAGCCCCCGCAACATCACCGGCCTCGTTGACGCGCTCGAAGCATCCGCCTACGTGGTCAGGGGTGACCATCCGACCGACCGCCGGGCGACCGTCGTGTCGCTCACGGAATTGGGCGAGCGCACCATGGCGAAGATGGCCGAAGACCACCGGATACTCTCGCACGACCTGGTCGTCGGCCTCAATCACGGTGACGTCGATCAGTTGGAACGCAGCCTCGACGTGGTTATCGGTCGTCTCAAGGAGCTGATGGCGACCGATCAGGCGAACTCGGAACTGGGGGCGTCATGACCGTGACGACCGCCAGGCAGCGCCGAACGCCGTGGCAGAAGGTCGTCTATGTCGGCCGTCGTGCGATCAGCATGGAGATCGGCGTCTGGCTGAGCCTTTACCGGTTCATCTTCCGCCGACCGAACGTGCCGGCCGGTGCGAAGGGGTTCACCTACCACCGCCCGCTCATGTCGATCATGATCATCTTCATCGTCCTGTCGGCCGTCGAGATCCCGATCATCGACCTGATCGTGCACCAATGGCTGTTCGTGCGCATCCCGTTCCTCATTCTGGGAATCTGGGGGCTCACCTTCATGGTGGGTTTCCTCCTCGGCTACCTCACCCGACCGCACGCTGTCGGGCCAGACGGCATCCGGGTGCGCAATGGCGCGGAGGTCGACATCCCGATCTCCTGGGACGACGTCTATTCGGTGGAGCCGGACAAGCAGGTGGTCGAGTCGGCCAAGGAGCCGAAGGTGACGTCGGGCGAGGGGGGCGACACCCTGCACCTGCGGATTCAGAATGAGACCAACATCCTGATCACGCTCGAGCGTCCGACCGCCATCCGCCTCCCGCACGGTCCGGAGACCGTGTGGGAGATCAGGCTGTTCGCTGATGAGCCGAAGCAATTCATGGATGAGGTGCGCCGGCACATCGGCTGAGTCGTATTGCCGACTATGGCAGCTGCGGGTCCACTCCGAAGTGCTCAGCCAGCTGGGTGATCACCGACTGGGCTCCCTGGATGCTCACGGATGCCAGGAAAGTGCCGTCATCGACGTTCAGCAGGTCTCCCTGAAGCCGGTCCCACAACGGATTGGACTCGAAAAGCTCCTGCTGCGCCCGTGACGCATCCCCTTCTGCGCCATCCGGCGTGAACGCGCTGACCATGACCAGCCCGGCGTCCCCCTCGAGGATCTGCTCGGCCGACAACGGAACGAAGATCGACTCCGTGGTATCCGGACCGTCGGCTGGGCGGGGAATGCCCATGTCGGCCATGATCTCGCCGATGAAGGAATCGGATGAGTACAGGCGGGCCGTGTCTTCGCCGACGAACCGGATCAGCGAGTAGGTGAGCTCCGGATCCGCGGCCAGGATGGCGGCGCCGACATCCGCCGCCCGCTTCTGGTAGGCGGCAACCAGCTCTTCTGCCTTGTCCTTTTTGCCGAGCGCCTCACCGAGGAGAACGACGTTCTCCTTCCAGGTCGGGCCAGTGCTCTCCGAGAAAACGGTGGGTGCGATCTTCGACAGCTGCGGGTAGAGGGCCTCCTGGCGCACCTTGGCGGAGATGATCAGGTCGGGCTCGAGTTCGAGGATCTTCTCGAGGTCCGGCTCGGCCATGGTGCCCACGTTGACAGCATCCTTGGTTTCGGATGCGACGTCGCCGAGGTAGGGCGCGAACGGGTTCGTCGGGTCCTGACGGTACTGCGCGTAGCCGACCAATTCCGCACCCAGCAGCAGCGTGGCATCCACATAGCTCGGGTCGAGAGCGACCACGCGGATCGGCTTCTCGGGGATTTCGGTCGATCCCATGGCGTGCTCGATGACAATGGGGAAGCCGTCGGCGGCGGCCACCTCGGCGACTGGCGCACTGGCCGTGCTGCACGCAGAAACTCCGAGGAGGGTGGCGAGCGCGGCGACAGCGGTAAGGGACTTCAGAAGGCGTTGTGATTTCACGTGGATGCTTTCGGTGTCGAACGAGGGTGAACTTAGGTAAGCCTAAGCTACATTGCGAGCTAGACTGTAGCAGCACTTGCCGCCTCGTCCAGAACAGCTCCGTCACAGGGAACCCGTGGAAAACCAATCGCCTCGCCGCGCCATCACTGCGCCCCGGCGGCTGGTGTTACTCGCCTTGGTGGTGCTCGCTCTGGGTGTCGCGATCATCGCGAGCGTCGCTGTCGGGAGTGCGCCATCATCGCCGGCCGAACTCTGGCATGCGGTCTTCAGCCCCACGGCCACCACCATGGATGTGACCATCCGTGAACTCCGCTGGCCGCGCACGGTGCTGGGAATCGTCGTCGGCGCCTGCCTCGGACTGGCAGGCGCCATGGTGCAGGGTCACACCCGGAACCCGATCGCCGACCCCGGGCTGCTCGGCATCTTCCAGGGCGCCGCCCTCGCGGTCGTGGCGACGACTGCCCTGGCCGGCACGGTGCCCTGGATCGTCCTGGCGATCATGGCCTTCATCGGTGCACTCGTGGCCAGCATGCTGGTCTTCACCATTGCGCACCTGGCCGGCCGGGGAGCGACCGCGATCACTCTGGTGCTGGCCGGCGCAGCCGTCGCCGCTTTGTGCGCTGCCCTGGTCACCGCTATCGTGCTCTTCAACGAGGCCGCGCTGGACACCCTGCGGTTCTGGCAGGTGGGCTCACTGAGCGGCCGCAGCGGCGCGATCGACCTGGTCTGGCCGTTCGCGCTCGCCGGAGGCGTGCTCGCCATCGCCAACACCTCGTCGCTGAACGTTCTCGCCCTGGGTGAGGAGACCGCGCAGTCGCTCGGGGTGTCGTTGCGCCGGTCGCGCACCGTCGGCATCGCGGCGATCACGCTGCTTGCCGGTAGCGCTGTCATGATGGCCGGCCCGATCGCCTTCGCGGGACTGATTGTTCCCCACCTCGCCCGCGCCGTGGTCGGCGGCGACTACCGGTGGCTGATCCCCACCTCCGCAGTCGCGGGCGCCGCGCTGCTGCTGGTGGCAGACACGATAGGGCGTATCGTCGCCCGCCCGGGCGAACTCCCGGCCGCGGTGATCCTCGCGGTCATCGGAGCGCCGTTCTTCGTGCTCCTCGCCCGTCGCCGGAAGCTGGTCACCCTGTGACCGCGCCGGCATCCGCGCCGATCCGATCGATCCGCGTCTGGCGCATCGGCGACGCATCGCTGCGGATGGACCCGCGGGCAGCCACCATCTGGGTCGGAACGATTGTGCTGCTCATCGCTGCCGCAGTCGTGCACCTGGCGCTCGGCGGTTCAGTCATTGAACCTTCCGCCGTGGTGGCAGCGCTGCTCGGCGACACCAGCGATGCCAGCAACTACCTGGCGGTAACCGAGTTCCGCGCACCCCGAACCGTTGCGGCTGTCATCGTCGGTGCATGCCTGGCAGCGTCGGGCGCGATCACGCAAACCGTCGCCCGCAACCCGCTCGCGAGCCCGGACATCCTCGGTGTCACCTCCGGCGCGGCGCTCGGCGCGGTCGCGGTCCTCATCGCGGCCGGCGGGGGAGCGGCCGGGCTGAGCGGCGCGGCCGCCAGCGTGGGCATGCCGACCGCAGCCTTCACCGCGGGGATGGTGAGCGGAGTTGCCGTGTACCTGCTCGCCTACCGGCGCGGGATCGACAGCTTTCGTCTGATCCTGGTCGGGCTCGGGGTGTCCGGGCTGGCGACGAGCCTCACCACCTGGCTGCTGACCCTCGGTGATGTCTCCAGCACCGCCCAGGCGCTCACCTGGATGATGGGTTCGCTCAACGGCAAGGACTGGACCCTGATCCAGCCGATGGGTGCCGCGGCGATCACCCTGCTGCTGGCCGCCGCGTTCGCTTCCCAGCGGCTGTTCGTCACCACCCTCGGTGATGACACGGCGATCAGCCTGGGCGTGCGGCTCGGCCTGGTGCGGGTCGTCGCCCTGACCATCGCGGTGCTGCTGGCATCGCTCGCCACGGTGGTCGCCGGACCGCTGGCGTTCGTGGCCCTGGCCAGCCCCCAGATCGCCCGATTGCTCACCCGCGGAGTCGTGCCACCGGTGAACGTCGCCATGGTCGTCGGGGCGATCTTCGTGCTTGTTTCCGACATCCTCGCTGCGCGTACATTGCCGGTCGCGCTTCCCGTCGGAGTGGGAACCGCGGTCCTTGGCGCGCCGTACCTCATCTATCTGCTGATCGTCGCATCAAGGAAGGGCTCATGAACGCTGGGATCGAAGCGCGGCTGACCGCCCGGGGACTGTCGCTCGGCTACGAAGGGCGGCGGGTGGTGGAGAACCTGTCACTGCAGGTCGCGCCCGGCCAGGTCACTGCGGTGATCGGCCCCAATGGCAGTGGAAAGTCGACCCTTTTGAAGGGCTTGGGCCGGCTGTTGCCCCCGGAGGCCGGGGAAGTCCTGCTTGACGGAGTGCCGCTCCAGCGACTGTCGACACGGCACATCGCCACCCAATTGAGCGCCCTGCCGCAGAGCCCGAACGCGCCGTCCGGGCTCACCGTCGCAGACCTGGTCTCCCGCGGCCGTCACCCCCGGCAGAAGTGGTACCAGCAGTTCTCCTCAACGGATGAACGCATCGTGCTGGACGCGCTCCGGGCTACCGGGATGACCGATCTGGCCGACACTCCGATCGACGACCTTTCCGGCGGGCAACGTCAGCGTGCCTGGATTTCGATGATCCTTGCCCAGGAGACTGACATCCTGCTGCTGGATGAACCGACCACCTTCCTCGACCTGGCGCATCAGGTGGAGGTGCTCGAACTCATCCGCGGACTCAATCGTGACCGCGGCTGCACCGTGGTGATGGTGCTCCACGACATCTCGCTCGCCGCCCGGTTCTCGGATCGCATCATCGCCATGAGGGGCGGTCGAATCCTGGCCGAGGGAACGCCGGCCGAGGTGGTCACCGAGTCGTTGCTGTTGGAGGTCTTCGGCCTGCGCGCTCAAATCATCCACGAGCCGACCGCCGGCCGGCCGCACGTCATTCCCCTCGGTGTCGAGGGCCTCTACGGTGGTGCTGCCTGAGCCCGGTTACAGGTCCAGGGACTGGTCAGGCTCAAGCGCGAAGTACTCGCCCCCGGCCTGCTCGGTGACGGCACGCAGCCGATCGTTGGATTGCTTCTGCCCGATCTTCGAGAGCCCCATCTGGTGGGTGGGGAAACACCGCTTCGGCGCCACCGCGCTCACGTAATCCATCGCTTCGGAAATCTTCAGCCAGGGTGCGCCGGCCGGAGCGGCGAGCGTGTCGACCGGCACCGGTGGAACCGTGTACGAGTCTCCGGGGTAGAAGAGAAGGTCGTCCACCAACACGCCCACGTTGTCGACCACCGGAAGCGACGGGTGAATGACGGCATGCTTCTCGCCGAAGAACCGGAGGCTGAATCCGTCTACCTCGTGGTGGTCGCCGTCGGCGACTTCGATGATGGCGAACTCGGTAGCGGCGGCGGCAACGCCCGGCGGCCCGAAGATCACCGCATCCGGGTTTCGCTCGAGGATGCGGGAGAGATGCTCCGGTGTCCAGTGGTCGGCATGCTCGTGCGTGATGACGATCGCCGCCACGTTGTCGATGCCGCTCAGCGGGGTGGTGAACGAGCCGGGGTCGATGATGACCCGTTGTTCGGCCTTCTCCAGAACCAGGCAGGCGTGCTCTTGTTTGGTGACTCGCATTCGCCCAGCTTAGGCATCAGGGGCTTGCGCTGGATACCCCCTAGGGGTATATTCTACCCATGAGCCACGACGAACACGAGCATCATGGGCCTGCCGTCGACGAGCGGGCGGTGCACGGCGTCGCGTCGAGCGACAACGCCGGCCACGACAATGCCAGCCACACACAAGCCGGCCATGAACACGCGCGGCATGCTGAGGGCCACGACCATCATGAGCACCACGACCCCGGAATGTTCCGCCGCAAGTTCTGGCTGAGCCTGGTCCTCACCATTCCCACCCTGGTGTTCTCGCACGGCCTGCAGGACATCCTGGGTCTCGACGGCCCGCGGTTCCCTGGCAGCCACTTCATCCCGGCCGTCTTCGGCATCGCACTGTTCTTCTACGGCGGCATGGTCTTCCTGAAGGGCGGGGTGCAGGAACTCAAGGCCAGGCAGCCGGGCATGATGACCCTCATCTCCCTCGCCATCCTGGTCGCCTTCGGCTACAGTTTCGCGGTCACGCTCGGCCTGCCCGGCATGGACTTCTGGTGGGAACTGGCGACACTCATCACCATCATGCTGCTGGGCCACTGGATCGAGATGGCCGCCGTGATGGGGGCTCAGGATGCCCTCGGCGAGTTGGCGAAGCTTCTCCCGGACACTGCCGAGGTCGTCCACGGCGAGCACACCATGACGCATCCGGTGTCCGAGCTGAAGGTCGGCGACCACGTGCTGGTGCGACCGGGCGCTGCAGTGCCAGTCGACGGGGAGGTCGCCGACGGTGACTCCGAAGTGAACGAATCCCTGCTGACCGGGGAGTCGTCGACTGTGCGCAAGAAGGTGGGAGATCAGGTCATCGCCGGCAGCATCAACGACTCCGGCGCGCTAACCGTTCGGGTGACGAAGGTGGGCGGCGACACGGCGCTCGCCGGCATCATGAAGCTGGTGGCGGATGCGCAGGCCAGCAAGTCGGGTGCCCAGCTGTTGGCGGACCGCGCGGCCGCCCTGCTCTTCTACGTGGCCGTGGCCGCCGCGGTGATCACCTGGGTCGCCTGGGCGCTCCTGCAGCCGGGTGACCCGACATTCGTTCTCGAGCGTGTGGTCACCGTGCTCGTGATCGCCTGTCCGCACGCCCTCGGCCTGGCCATCCCGCTGGTATCGCAGATCTCGACGTCGCTGGGGGCGAAGCGCGGCATCCTCATCCGGAACCGGATCGCGCTGGAAGCCGCACGTGAGATCGACGTGGTGCTCTTCGACAAGACCGGAACCCTCACCGAGGGCCGCCAGGGAGTGGCTGATGTCGTCTCCGCGGGCGGGTTGTCGGCGGATGAAGTATTGGCACTGGCCGCGTCCGCCGAGGCGAACGCCGAGCATCCGATCGGCCGTGCCATCGTGGAGGCGGCCCAGGAGCGCCAACTGGTCAGTGCCGGCAGGGCGAAGGAGTTCCAGTCGCTCGCTGGTCGCGGGGTCGAGGCCGTGGTAGACGGACGCTCGGTCACCGTCGCCAGCGCACGACTCGTGAACGAGCGCGGCATCACCATCGGAACCTCGCTGGTACACGCCACCAGGGAGCACACCGGTGCGGGCAAGACAGTGGTCTACGTGGTCGAGGGCGAAACGGTTGTCGGCATGATCGCGGTGGCCGACGTCATCCGCGCCGAATCGGCCGAGGCGGTGTCGCTGCTGAAGAGCCGCGGCATCCGCGTTGCCATGCTGACCGGGGACTCGCACGAGGTCGGCAACTGGGTGGCCGCGCAGCTGGGCATCGACGAGGTCTTCGCCGAAGTGCTTCCAGGCCAGAAGGCGGATGTTGTCGCCAGGCTTAAGGACGGCGGCACCCGGGTTGCCATGGTCGGCGACGGCGTGAACGACGCCCCAGCACTGGCGCGTGCCGACGTGGGGATCGCCATCGGTGCCGGAACGGATGTCGCGATCGAGTCGGCCGGGGTCGTGCTGGCTTCCAGCGACCCGCGTGGCGTCGCCGACGCCATCCGGCTGTCGAAAGCCACCTATCGCAAGGAGCTGCAGAACCTGTGGTGGGCCGCCGGTTACAACATTGTGGGCCTCCCGCTCGCGGCCGGCGTTCTCGCCGGGGTCGGCTTCCTGATGCCACCGGCGGTCGGCGCCGCCCTGATGGCCGTGTCGACGATTGTGGTGGCGCTGAACGCCCAACTGCTGCGCCTCATCCGCTTCGCCCGCGACTGAGCCGACCCGTCGAAAACGAAGGAGATCCGCCCGTGAACGGCGCGTTCAGCGTCAGAACGCGACACGAATGGCCGGATCTCCTTCGTTTTCGACTGCAGGACTCACCTGGCTGAGGGAGCTCCCAAGTCTCAACCGTTGCGGGAAACGGGTAGCGCGCACCGCGCAGTAATCGTTCGGGCTGCCTGCTCGACCACCTGGTTCTTCTCGTCGTCGGTGAGTGCCCATCCGCCATGGACCAGTCTTGGCCAGAACACCACCGTGGCGATCATTCCGAGGAACTGGGCTGAGATGACGTCGGCGTCTTCCACGTCCGCAGTCCCCGCGACGTGTGCGGCATGCAGAAAGTCTGCGAGTGCCGCGAGCACCGGGAGCGTGCCGAAGTCGAAGGTCCGCTCCCGAAGTTCGGGGAAGCGGGGCGACTCTGCGATCACGATCCGCATCAGGTCGGCCATGCCTGGTCGATCGAGCAGTTCGACGTAGGCCTTCCCCAAACTGACGAGTCCTCCGAGGAAGTCTTCCGGATCGGGGGCGCTCGGCGCGCCGCCTGGCACGCTTCCCGCCGCGAGGACGGTCGCTTCGAACAACTCTGCCTTCGTGGGGAACTGCTTGAACAGCGTGGCTTTGGATACGCCGGCGTATGTGGCGATCTCGGCCAGCGATGTGCGGTCGTAGCCGTGCTCCAGGAACGGGCGGGCGGCCGCAGCGAGAATCGCCGCACGATTGTCCGCAGCGATCTGCCGGTGGTATGCGGAGAGCTTGCGCGTCATCGTTCCAGTATCCCACTGAGGTGAGCCACTTGACTCACCTCAGCTGGACGGATATCTTTCGATGTGGCGAGTCAGCGGACTCACCTCAACGAAAGGTCAAACATGTCACAGGTGATGATCCACGCGACGGTGTCGATTGACGGGTTCATGGCGGATCCTGCCGGAGGGATGGACTGGATGGACGGGTTTCCGGTGGCGCCGGAGGACGCGGAGATCGTGGGGCGGATCTGCGCCGACATCGGAGCCGTCGTCGGAGGTGCGAACAAGACCCAGACGATCGAAGACGGGGAGATCCCGTACGGCGGGTCCCTCAAGGTGCCGGTGTATCTGATGACGCATAGCGAGCAGGAGCCGGTAGAGCGCGACGGCACCACCTTCACTTTTGTGGTGGACGACGTTGAAGAGGCTGTGGAGCGTGCTCGACACGACGCCGGAGAGAAGTGGGTGAGCCTCCTGGGCGGCCGCATTGCGAGGCAGTGCCTCACCCTCGATCTCGTGGACGAGATCCAGCTGCACGTCGTGCCGGTCGTGCTCGGCGAAGGGATCCCTCTCTTCGCCGGCCTGGAGCGGCAGCTCCGCCTCGAGCGTCTTGAGACCGCAGCGTTCGCCAGCGAGGTCCATCTGCGATACCGAGTCCTACGGGATGCGCCGACGTTCGGAGATTAGCCCAACCAAATCGATCGTTTTCGGTTAACTCCCGGGTCCACGCCATAATCGGGGGATGACGACGACGAAGCCGCTGCGCATCGTCGTCGCCATTAACCCGGCCGCCTCGTTCGGCCGCGGCCGCGCGGTTGGTCCCGCCGTCGTGCAGTCGCTGCGCGGCGCGGGCCACCTGGTCACCACCCTGGTCGAACCGACCTTCCTCGAGCTGATCGAGTCGGCACGCAACGCGGTCGCCGAGCAGCCGGACGCCCTGGTCGTCGTCGGCGGTGACGGCATGGTCAACCTGGCCGCCCAGGTGCTGGCCGGAACGGAAGTGCCGTTCGGGCTGGTCCCGTCCGGAACCGGCAACGACATGGCCCGAGGGCTCGGTATCCCGATCGGCAATGCCGAGGCGGCGATCGAGGCGCTGCTCGTTTCCCTGACCCGCGCTCCGCGCCTCATCGACGTCGGACGGGTGACCGACGGTTCGGGCCAGGTGTCGCTGTTCGCCTGCGTGTTGTCGGCCGGGTTCGATGCCGTCGTCAGCGAGCGCGCCAACCTGATGCGCTGGCCGAAGGGCAGGAGCCGCTACAACCTGGCGCTGCTCCGCGAACTGGCGATGCTGCGCCCCATCCGGTACCGGCTGACCATCGACGGAACGAAGATCGAGACGGATGCCGTGCTCATCTCCGTCGCCAACAACACCTCGTTCGGTGGCGGCATGATGGTCACCCCGGACGCCCTGCTCGACGACGGCGAGTTCGATGTGCTGGTGGTGCAGCCGTTGAAGCGACTCGCGTTCCTGCGCATCTTCCCCCGGGTGTTCAAGGGCACGCACGTGACCGACCCGCGCGTCACCATCTATCGCGGGCGAAACATCCGCGTCGAGGCAGATCGGGTCATCGCATATGCCGACGGAGAGCGTGTTGGTGGTCTACCGGTCGACATCGAGGTGGTGCCGGGTGCCCTCCGCGTGCTCGCACCGCTGCGCTGACCGGTCGTTTTGGTGACGCCCGCTGGGGTGTGGCATACTCTTTGAGTTGCACTAACGGCCCCATCGTATAGTGGCCTAGTACGCCGCCCTCTCACGGCGGTAACACCGGTTCGAATCCGGTTGGGGTCACAATCGAGAAACCCGCTCAGTTGAGCGGGTTTTTTCGTTTTCCGCACGGCTTGACGATCCGCCGGGGATGAACTTGACTCATCTCATGCGGGGGTCCGGAATCGCCATGGGGCTCACCGCGGTAATTCTGGCGGTGGCTCTGAACATCAGCATGAGCGGCGTGGTTGCCGCCATGTTCGGCCAGCCGTATGGACTGCTGGTGCTGGCCGTGACCCTGGTCATCGCAGTCGTCCTGATATCGATCACCGTGTCCCGGTGCACCGGTCGGCGCAACATCCGATCGGCCATCATCGTGGCGGTGATGGCCTTTGTCGCGCTCGGGATCGCGTTCTTCGGTTTCGGTACGGTGCCCATGATCTGGGTCCAGCCCGGTTTCGAACTCGTGCACCTGCTGATCGCGGCCACTTCGGCGCTGGCCTTGGGCATATTCATCGGGCCATGGCCGCTGCGGATTGCCGGAGGTGTCGGCACTGCGCTGCTGATCGCCGGCCTCGTTTGGGTCAGCATCCCCGACCCTCAGGCAACGGGACCTTCGCAGGCAGAGCAGCAGGCGAAGAAGCAGGAAGCTGCGAACTTCGAAGCCTTCATTGAGAGCGGTGCCTTCCCCATGGTCGCTGACTTGCGGGGCGGGGCGATCGTCGGCGTCGTTGCAGAGATGGCGGGCCGTTTCGCACTCTTTCGGTCACCGTCGACGGTGGTGTGGTGGAGGTTGTGATCGACCGGAATCCGATCACGAGCAATGCCGAAATTACCCCGTGCTGGTACCTCGGTGCCGCCGACATGGGCCTCGACGAGACGGACACGCTCCAGGATTACGCGAGTTGGTGCGTCAAGGGTCAGGACCTGTGGCGGCTGACGGATGGCACCGGGTACGCGCGCATGGAGAACGGCAGCCTTGTCGCTGTGAGGTCTGCGATCAGCCAGAATGTCGAGGCGGCCAGCGGTGAACGCCCCGCTAACGCCGACGAGGTGCTTGACGCCTGGGAGTCGCTGCGGCCAATGACCGAGGCGGAAGTGCGCGAGCAGCTGCAGGTTCATTAAGATGCACGAACGGATGCCCGGCTCGCCCACCAGCGCCTGGTGAGTACCAGCACGGCTGCGACCGCGCATCCGATCGCCGTCTCCAGCACCCGGTCGGCCAGCAGCGGCAACACCTCGCTCGGAAGCGACAGGTTGCTGACCGTGATAGCGAGCGGGGTGATGAACAGCAACGCCACACCGTAGTGATGGGCGATGACGATCTCGGTGATGAACTGGCAGACCACGGCAATCGCGATGATGGCGATCGGCGGCAGGTTCAGCCACAGGATTCCGGCCGCGATGAACACGCCAACGGTCGTCCCGGCCGCGCGGTGCCATGCCCGCGTGAGGGAGAACGGCGCATAGGCGAGGGGCAGCACGGCTACGACGGCGACGACCGCCCAGTACGGACGCCCGATCCCTGACGCCAGCGCAATGGCGCCGGTGACCAGCCCTCCGACGACGGCGACGATGGCCGCGCGGATGACGACCTCATCCTTCAGTGCGGTGAAGGAGCGCTGCGGGCTACGAGGCAGCCCCCGGAAGTGGTGGGCGTGACGGTCCCCGGCCAGACGCCGCAGCACCCAGCCCGACATGCACACGATCCAGGCGAAAGCTGCGGAAAGCACGGCGGTCACGATCGCCGTGGGCGCTTCGCTCCAGGTGGTTGGAACGGCGGCGCACACCAGCAGGGCGAAGACCAGGAACACGGGCTGGCCCGGGATCCAACCGATCACCGCTGTCGCGAACACGCCGCCAGCGATGACGACCGCAAGCGCCACGGCGGTCAGCCAGAGCGGCTGACCCAGGCTGGCCAGCGCAACGCCGGCCGCGATGCAGCTGACCAGCGCGACTGCGGCAGCCGTCACAGAGACCAGCCGCACCCGGTACGGTTCGTGGCGGCCGTAGAGGCCGGTGAACGCTCCGAACGACGCGTAGACGGCCAGGTCGATGCGGTTGAGCGCCAGCAGCACGAGCAGGGGGACGGCAAGCGCGACCGCCGCGCGCCCGGCAGCCTCCACATCGAGGGTCCTCTCGGAGCCTTTCGGCGGAGCTGCGGATGGGGGCGTCATGCTCAAAAGCCTAAAAGGCATCCGCTACCATGAGAACAGCGAAGGGGAGTATCCCTAGAGGTGCCGGTGGTTCCGGGCCTTATGCCGCAATCGTCAGTACGGGCACCATCATCGATGCCCCGGATGCGGTGGCACCAGTCCGCGGACGGTGCGGGAGAGACTTTCGGGCCTCACCGTACCCGTCCCCACGAAATGGATTCCGCTCTGTGACTACCCTTCCCGTCTGGTTCGAGATCACGTCGCTGATCGTGCTGTCGCTGATCATCGTGTTCGACCTGATCATTGCGTACAAGCGCCCGCACATCCCTTCGGTGAAGGAGTCGAGCCTGTGGATCGGTTTCTACGTCGGCCTGGCGCTGGTCTTCGCGCTGCTGATGTTCGTGCTGGGTGACGTCGAGCAGGGTGGCCAGTTCATCGCCGGCTGGCTGACCGAGTACAGCCTCAGCATCGACAACCTGTTCGTGTTCATCATCATCATGGCCAGGTTCTCGGTGCCGAAGAAATACCAGCAGGAGGTGTTGATGGTCGGCATCATCCTGGCGCTGCTGTTCCGCGGCATCTTCATCCTGCTCGGTGCAGCGATCATCGAGAACTACAGCTGGGTGTTCTACATCTTCGGCCTCTGGCTGCTCTACACCGCGTGGAACCAGGCGTTCACCAGTCACGACGATGAGGAGGAGACTGAGAACAAGATCATCGGCTACCTCCGCCGGCACATCCGCATCACCGACGAGTACGACGAGGCGAAGGTCCGCACGACGATCGATGGCAAGAAGGTGTTCACCCCGGTGCTCATCGTCTTCATCGCCCTGGGCACCACCGACGTCGTGTTCGCACTCGATTCGATTCCGGCGATCTTCGGTATCACTCAGGACCCGTTCATCGTGTTCACCGCCAACATCTTCGCCCTGATGGGCCTGCGGCAGCTCTACTTCCTCCTGGGGGACCTCGTCGACCGCCTCGTGTACCTCAAGTTCGGCATCGCCTTCATCCTCGCCTTCATCGGCGTGAAGCTGTTCCTGCACGCGCTGCACGAGAACGAGGTGCCGTTCATCAACGGCGGCAACGCGGTCGAGTGGGCGCCGGAGATCAGCACGTGGGTGTCGCTCGGCGTGATCGTGGCAGCCATGGCGGTTGCGGTTATCGCGAGCATGATCAAGACGAAGGCGGATGCCCGCAAGTCCTCAATAGAGGAGTAGGTGAATTAGCCAGCCGCGTTGAGGCGTGCCGCGGCCAGGCGCTCCGCCGCCTCCAGGGTGGTGATCTTCTGCTTGCGCGCATCCGCAAAGATTGTCGCAACCGTGTCCCCGATCGCCTCGACCCTCGCGTTGATCGCGGACAGGTCGGCGTTCGCCTCGCTGGCCAGGGCCAGGTAGATCACACCGCCGGCGTTGACCACGAAGTCTGGTGCCCAGAGGATGCCACGGCGATTGAGTTCCGCTGCACCATCATGCTGGGCGAGCTGATTGTTGGCAGCCCCGCATACGCCGGCCACGCGCAGCTCGCTGATGACCTCCGATGTGAGCACGCCGCCCAGGCCGCAGGGGACGAAGATGTCGGCTTCGACGTGGTGTGCGTCGGCGACGTCGACCCAGGTGGCGCCGAGGGAGGCGGCGAACTCCTTCTTGGCCAGGTTCACGTCGGTGACGCTGAGGCGTGCGCCGGCCTTGGCGAGGGCGGTCGCGAGGCGCCCGCCGACCTGGCCGAGACCGGAGATGACGAGGTGGCGACCGGTGAGGTCGCGGCTGCCGTAGATGGCGTCGAGGGTGGCGAGGATGCTCGCGTACACGCCGGCAGCGGTCGCATCCGCCGGCTCGCCGACACCGCCGCGGTCGGCTGGGAGGCCGCAGACGTGGGCGGTGCGCTCGGAAACGACGGCCATCAGCTCGGCACTCGTTCCGACATCCTCAGCGGTCATGTACGCGCCGCCGAGGCTTTCGATGGCGTCGCCGAGGTCGAGCATGGCGTCGCGCTTCTGCTCATCGCTGAGCACGGTGCCGACCGGCAGGTGGATGACGGACTTCCCGCCGCCCCGGTTGAGCCCGGCGGCCGCATTCTTCAACGTCATCGCGGCGGACAGGCGCAGGGAGTCTGCGACGGCATCCGTCCAGTTGTCGTACTGCCAGACGCGGGCACCACCGAGGGCCTGGCCCAGCTTGGTGGAGTGAACCGCGACGCTCATGGTCAGTCCTGAGCGAACGCCGGTCGTGATGAGAACGCGCTCGTGGGTGAACGGAACGGTGGACAGGTCCAGGGTGTGGGCGTCCAGCGTCGTCGATGGTTGCGGGGTCATGCATTTCTCCTTGATGGGTGCCGCTTCGTGGGCAGCACAGTGGCAGAATTCTAGGGCGCAGAGGTGGTGCGCCGCTGGCCACAGCCTAGCCGGATGCGTATGCACACCGAGGCATCCGTTGCTAGGTTATGAAGCGCCCTTCTCTTGGGGATGACGGTGTATGGGGGAATCGATGAACGCTGAAACAGAGCACGAGCTGGTTCTCCCGGACGGAACCCTGCGACTCTCGTTCTCGGCGGCGTCCGACCTCGGCAAGGTTCGCAAGGTTAACGAAGACAGCTTCCTGGCAGGGGACGGCTTGTTCCTGGTCGCGGATGGCATGGGCGGGCACTCCTTCGGTGACCGCGCCAGCCAGTCGGTGGTCAGCACCTTTGCGGCCGTGGTCGCTGAAGGTGGCCAACTGACCCCGGACCGCGTAGTGCAGACGATCCATTCGTCCAACCAGGCGCTGGTGGCGATGACGGATGATGACGATGACGCAGTTTCCGGTACCACGCTGGCCGGCCTGGCACTGGTGCAGTCGCACACGGCTCTCCACTGGATGGCCTTCAACGTCGGCGACTCGCGGGTGTACAGCTGGGACGGCCGCAAGCTCGAGCAGGTCACCGTCGACCATTCAGCCGTTCAGGAACTGCTCGACCGCGGGCAGATCACGGCGATCGAAGCCAGCGAGCATCCGCACCGAAACGTGGTCACCAGGGCGATCGGGGTCGGTGACATCGTCGACCCTGACATCTGGTTGCTGCCGGTGGCCGGCCGACAGGTCTTCCTGGCCTGCTCCGACGGACTCACCAAGGAGCTCGATGATGACCAGATCGCGAGCATCCTTGCCGACCGCTTCCAGCGAAACGATGGCCGCACCATCGCGGAACGCCTGGTCGAGGCGGCGCTCGCCGCGGGAGGTGCCGACAACGTGACCGTGGTGGTCGTGGACTCCGAGCTGGTGGGTACGGCGCATTCAGCGGATGAAGACACCAACGACCGGGGAATCCCGCACCACCTCGAAGAGACCAGACCCAGGAAGTAGATGGATGCCGTGAGTCAGTTCCGTTATCGTCCAGCCGGTGCTTCCGGCTGGTTGGCAGTGGCGTGGGGTTCACAGCTGCTCGTGGTGCATCCGCAGGCTGTCGATACCGGGATCGCGGTGTTTGCAGGAAGCCAGGGTGCCGACTCCGCGCAGGGTTTCCAGGTTGCGCTCGACGAGCTCACCAAGGGCGGACTCTCGGCGACTCCGCCGTTCGCCTTGCTGGAGTGGTCCGGTGGCGGCAGCGAGCGGGCGGTGCGGGTGATCGTTCGCGGTGGGGTGCAGGCGGTGGTGACCGCGGGTGGGTCGACATACACGATGGACGGCACTGGGGTCTCGACCTGGACAGAACAGAACTTTCAGCAGGTCGCCGATATCGAGGTGGTCGTGGCTCCGGAACCGGCTGAGGCAGCCGACGCACGCTGGCTCCCGATCGAGCGCGGCACGGCGCTGGTTTCGCGCATCTCGTCCGTCCCCGGTGGTGCGGTCACCGCTGATGCACCGGCTGCGTCGACGTCCACGCCGGTGCCCGCGCCGAGCTCAGGGGCTGGCAGCCACCCGGTGACCGATTCGGTGTCCGAGACGACGATGGCCGACCTCCCGGCCGAGCTGGCGGGCGTTCCCGCCGAGCTGCATTCGGATGTTCGGCCCGCCGACGCCGGTTACGACTACCTTTTCGGCGAGACGATGTACCGCAACGTGTCGGATGCCGCTGTCCGGGAGCCAGACCTGGACGTCGAGCAGGCTCCGGCGGCTGAAGCGTCCGCAGGCGATCACGACGGCATGACCATCATGACCGGCGAGCTGAAGAAGCTCCGGGGGAGCCGCAAGGCGAGGACTGCAGTGGATGCGCCGGCCGTTGCCCCACCGTCGCCGGCGCTCTTTCTCGAGTTGTCGACCGGTTCACGCGAGCCGCTCAGCCAGCCGGTGCTGGTCGGGCGGGCCCCGACGGCCAGCAAGGTGTCCGGCGGAGCGCTGCCGAGACTGGTCACCATCCCGGGCGACAAGGACATTTCCCGCAACCATGCGCAGTTCGCGGTCGAGGGCGGCACCGTCGTGGTGACCGACCTCCACTCTCGCAACGGCACGCAGGTCGTCATGCCGGGCAAGGCGCCGCAGCAGCTTCGGCAGGGTGAACCGACCGCCGTGATCGTCGGCACGGTGGTGGACCTGGGTGGCGGCGTCACGCTGACCGTGTGCGAGGAGGGCTAGTGCGCCGGCCAACCTCCGTTCCGCCCGACCTTCCCGGCTACACCTTCGTCAAGTTGCTCGGTTCTGGCGGCTTCAGCGATGTCTTCCTCTACGACCAGCACCTGCCCAAGCGGAGGGTTGCGGTGAAGGTGCTCCTCACCGAGGAACTGACCGCCGCGAATCGTGCCGCTTTCGTCGCCGAGGCGAACCTGATGGCGCAGCTTTCCGCGCATCCGTATATCGTCTCGATCTTCCACGCCGATGTCGCCAGCGACGATCGGCCATACTTCGTCATGGAGTACTGCTCCGGGCCCAGCCTGGCCGAGCGGTACAAGCGCGAGCCGATGGCGGTGGCGGATGTGCTGCGCACCGGTGTCCGCGTGGCCGGTGCCGTCGCGACGGCTCACGCCGCGGGCATCCTGCACCGTGACATCAAGCCGGCCAATGTGCTCACCAACGACTATGGGTGGCCCGCCCTCACCGACTTCGGCATTTCCTCGGCGCTGGACGACGAGTTGCCGGTGCACACCGGTACCCTCGACTCGCTGGCCGATGACACGGGCACCACCGGCAGCGCGTCGGTGGGAATGTCGGTGCCGTGGTCGCCGCCCGAGATGTTCGAGGACGACCCGAATCCGGATGTTCGTGCCGACGTGTTCTCGCTGGCAGCGACCCTCTACACATTGCTGGCTGGTCACACACCGTTCGAGATCCGTGGTCGCTCCAACGGCACGCTCGACCTGATCGGGCGCATCGAGCGCGGGCTGGTGACCCCATTGGAACGCGAGGACGTTCCGCGGTCCCTGGTGGCGGTGCTCGCGAAGGGAATGGCGTCGAACCGCGAGGACCGTTTCGCGACGGCGGTCGAGTTCGCGCGAGCAATGCAGCGGGTCGAGCTCGAGCTGAATTACGCGCCGACCACGATCGACGTGCCGAACCTGATCGTCGACGACTCGGTTCGCGACGGCGCACCGGACGATGATGACGCCACCCGGGCGCGCGGTGTGTCGACCATCGAGGCCCAGCCGGAGGCACCGCTGGTGTCGCCTCCGCCGCCGACCGCGGTGGCGGATGCGACGCAGGTGCGTGGTGCCCAGCGAGTCGAGGCCCAGCCGTCCGCGGAGTTGTCGAGCGAAACCATTGTGCGCAAGCGGATGGTCGCGGAGCCCGTCGTCGACGTCATGCCGGAGGACGCGCCTGAGCCGCGACCATCTAAGGCCAATCGCCTGGTGCTGTGGCTGGCTGGCACGGTCGCCGTGATGATCGCCGCCGGGGTGGCAGTGAGCCTGTTGGTCACCGGGCTGCCGGGGCCGGCCGAGACGGAGCCGACGGTTCCCGGTGGTGGGGGAGCCGCCGTGGTGGAGCAGATCCCGACGCCGGTGCTGGTGTCCGCGACGTCGGATGGCGCCACCGTGACGTTCACGGTGTCCAACCCCGACGCCAACGACGGCGACTCGATGATCTGGCGTCGCACCGACCGCGGGGCCAGCGAGCCACCCCACCAGGTCTCGGATGGCGTCTTCACCGCAGACGGCGCGACCGCCTGCGTCGAGGTCCACATCATCCGTTCCGGTCGCGAGTCGGCCAACCCGCTTGAGACCTGTTACCCGGCATGAATCCGCTCAAGATCGAGTTCTGCGGCGAGTGGTACGACGTCGAGCACCCGAACGACTTCCATATCGGCCGCGAGTCGGACTTGGTCATCGATGACAACCCCTACCTGCACCGTCGCTTCCTGCGCATCTACGAGGACTTCGGCATGTGGTGGCTCGGCAACGTGGGCAAGCTGTTGTCGGCGACGGTGACGGATGCCACGGGCGCTGTGCAGGCCTGGCTCGCCCCTGGTGCACGGTTGCCGATCGTGTTCCCCCAATTGCAGGTCCTGTTCAGTGCCGGGTCGACAACCTATGAGTTCACCATCCACGGCCCGCAGGAATATTTCAACACCGCGGCTGCTGCCGGGGGTGCCGGCGGCTCGACCACCATCGAGCCGATCCCGCTCACCTCATCGCAACGCCTGCTGATCGTGGCACTCGCCGAGGACGTGCTGCGGCAGACGTCCCCCGGTCGCGGGCAGATCCCGGCGTCGGCGGAGGCTGCCGAACGCCTGCACTGGTCGATGACCACGTTCAACCGCAAGCTCGACAACGTCTGCGAGAAGCTGGACAAGATCGGGGTTGCCGGGCTGCGCGGTGGACGGGGCAACCTGGCGACGCACCGGCGTCTGAGACTGGTGGAGTACGCGGTCGCCACGCGCCTTGTCAGCCGGGACGACCTCTACCTGATCGATCGCAACGACCAGGATCATCGCTCGGAGTGAACGTCGTATAACGATGGGGAGAATTACCTATGGGCGGGCTGCCGGCTTTTAGTGAGTTGCTGTTAGGTTATTTGAGGTAACCGCGGCACTGTGCTGAAGATTCCGCTCATCGCCGGGCAAGTTTCTGGGGGACATGACAAAGTGACGGCGCCTGCGTTTCGGCTGAAGAGTCGGAAGACTCTCGCCTCGGCGTTGGTTTTCGCCGTCATTGCGGGTGTCCCTCTCACCATTGCCGCACTGCATCCGGGATTCCCCGTCACCGACGTCGACTTGACGGCTCGCGACGTGTGGGTCACCAACGGCGAACAGCTGCTCGGTGGCCGCCTCAACCGGCAGATCGATGAGTTGAACGGGTCTGTGGTCGCATCCAGCCCGAACTTCGACGTGCTGCAGGACGGTGACACCCTGTTCATGCACGACCCGGCCAGCGGACGCGTCGAATCAGTGAACCCGGCGTCAACGGAAGTGACCTCGGCCATCGAGGTTCCGCAAGGCGCAGAGATAGCGTACGGCGGCACCACCCTTGCCATCCTGTCGACAGCGGGTGAATTGTGGGCCATCCCCGCGGTCGGCGACCTGCAGTTCAACCACGTTTCCACTGAGCCGTTGCTCGAGCTGGGCTCCGGCTCCCATGTCACGGTCACCCAGGACGG
This sequence comes from Homoserinimonas sp. A520, assembly GCF_054489245.1. Classification (NCBI taxonomy): domain Bacteria; kingdom Bacillati; phylum Actinomycetota; class Actinomycetes; order Micrococcales; family Microbacteriaceae; genus Homoserinimonas; species Homoserinimonas sp. A520. The sequence goes on from NZ_JBTMWX010000002.1 coordinate 250,136, forward strand.
CGTGATCATCGCCGTTTCACCGGATGACAAGGCGCTGTACAAGGTCGACTCGCTGGCTGCCGTCCCGGAGAAGAAGGACTTCCCTGCGGTGGGCGAGTTCCAGCTTGCCGCGGTTGGCGATCAGGCGGTCGTGCTCGACCAATCCACCAACGAGCTGCTCAACGAGGGCGGCTCCAGGTTCGTGCTCGACGAGGAGGGGCTGCGACTTCAGCAGACCGGTCCGGCGTCCGACTACGCGGTCATAGCAACGGGCGATTCGCTGCTGAAAGTAAACCTGGGTTCCGGATTTGTTGAGGCCGTGCCCGCGGAGATTTCCCAGCCAGTGGCGGATGCCTCCGGGGTCTCGGCACCGGTGTTCCTCGAGGGCTGCGCCCACGGGGCCTGGGGCGGCGCACAGAAGTACCTGCTCAGCTGCGATGGGCAGGAGCCGTCGGTGGTCGACATCGAGCAGCCCACCCAGGGCAGCGTGCTGGAGTTCCGGGTCAACCGAACGGTGATTGCGCTCAACAACCTGGACAACGGCAATGTCTGGCTGGTCGATGAGAACATGCGGCTGGTGGAGAACTGGGAGGACGTGACCCCTCCAGAGGAGCAGGAGACGGAGGAGGAAGGCGACGAGAAGTCGGCCATCCAGTCCTTCGAAGACACCCTCGCCGAGCGCACCGATACCAACCGCGCGCCGACCGCCAACGACGACGACTACGGCATCCGGCCCGGTCGCACCACGATCCTGCCGGTACTGGAGAACGACTCAGACCCTGACGGGGACGTGCTTGTCATCTCGGCCTACGACAGCATTGCCGAGTCCACCGGAACCCTGGACCCCATCGATGGCGGCCGGGCCCTGCAGTTCACGCCGGCTCCCGGTTTCGTAGGCAGCATCTCGTTCGCCTACACGGTCGATGACGGCAGACAGGGAACTGACCAGGCGCGAGTCACCGCCCGCGTGGTGGCAGAAGGCAGCAACGAATCGCCCGTGGCATTGCGCGAGGCCGGTGTCAGTGTCGAGGCGAACCAGACCATCAGCTACAACGTTCTCACCGACTGGAAGGATCCGGACGGGGACGACATCTTCCTGATCGCAGCGTCACCGAAATCGGGCGATCTGGTCAGGTTCACCCCGGACGGGTTCGTCACCTTCTCGCACCGCACGTCGGAGCTGGGTGAGAAGGAGGTCGTCTTCACTGTGACCGACGGTCGTGGCACACCGGTGCAGGGCACGCTGGTGGTCAACGTGGAGCCGGCCGGGTCGCTGAACCCGGTGGGAACCCCTGACTTCGCCACCACTTTCGTGGACGAGGCGGTCGTCGTGGAGCCGCTGCTCAACGATGTCTCGCCGTCTGGGGCCCAGCTGTTGCTTGCTGCGATCGAGGAGCCGGGCGGAAGCGCCGTCGTCAGTGCCAACACCGACCGCGGAACCATCACGTTCAGCTCATCCGATCCGGGCATCCACTACGTCGTCTACACTCTCACCGGCGGTGCGAACACGAGCTCGGGCATCGTGCGTTTCGATGTCCGAGAGAAGCCGGCGGATGCCGAAATCCCTCCAGTGGCGGTGAAGGATACCGCCTACCTGAGAGGGGACGAACCGACCACGGTGTCGGTACTGTCCAACGACGTCAGTCCCACCGGTCGCATCCTTGCCATCCAGTCAGTGGATGTGCCGGTGGAGTTCACCAGCAAGGGCCTGGTGGTCGAGTTGCTGGAGAGCACATTGGTGCGGGTCACGTCGCCGGCCGCACTGGTCGACCAGGCACACTTCACCTACACGATCTCCGACGGGGTCAGCACGGCCTCCGCGGGTGTGAGCGTTGTGCCGGTTCCCGCGCTGACGAAGCATCAACCGCCGGTGGCACAGAACGATGCAGCAAAGGTGCGCGTCGGCGACATCATCACCCTGGACGTGCTGGACAACGACTTCCACCCGGACGACTCGTCCATGTTCCTGGACACCGAGTTGGTGACGCCGCCCTCCGACGGCCTTGCTTTCGTCAGCCAGGACCGGTTGCGCTTCCAGGCACCCAACAAACCCGGGGAGTACCGCGTCGACTACCGGGTGCTGGACCCGTTCGGTGAGACCGCCGCGGCGACCGCGGTGTTCACCGTCACCGGGCTGGATGAGGCTAACAACCGAGACCCTGAGCCGGTGCCACTCGTGGCGCGGGTGCTCGCCGGCGGAACCATCCGGGTGAACGTCCCGCTGAACGGTATCGACCCCGACGGTGACTCCACCCAACTGCTGAACTTCCCGACCAACCCGTCGCTCGGGTCGGTCGTCGAGAGTGGGCCGGACTACTTCTACTACGAGGCGTCGAGTGCGGCATCCGGCACCGACACGTTCAGCTACGAGGTCTACGACGCCTTCGGCGCCACCGGAGTGGGCGAGATCAAGATCGCCGTCATCCCGGAGCCCGACGAACTGCAGGAGCCTTCCGCGCTGCCCGACAGCGTCTCCATCCGCCCGGGACGCATGGCCCAGGTGGACCTGATGCTGAACGACTCGGACCCGCAAGGCGCACCGATCAAGGTGTCCGAGGAGCTCGTGGACGTGCCGGAGGGCATCGAGGCGAAGGTGGTCGGCCGCCAGTACCTGGTCATCGAGGCGCCGGAGACCGAGCAGTCGTTCTCGCTGCGCTATGAGCTGACCAACGACCGCGGTGGCGCCGCCATGAGTTACGTGCTCGTGCAGGTGACACCGGATGCACCGCTGTTGCCACCATCGGCGACTGACGTCCCGATCCTCACCAAGGACATCGCCGGGGAGAAGTCGATCACCGTCGACGTGTTCGACGGTTTCGCCTTCAACCCGGCCGGACCCAACGAAGACCTCGTCGTCACGGTGGAGGGCCCGAACGCGGACTCCGCACAGCTGCTCGAGAATCCGGGGGAGATCGACGTCACCCCCGGGCAGAAGCGGCAGGCGATCGCATACCGGGTGACCAACGAGTTGGACCAATTGAGCGCGATGGCGTTCATCCTCGTTCCCGCAGCCGTCGACGAGAACTTCGACGACCCTCCGCACATCGACCCGGCTTTGCCCACCCAGTACGTGAGCATGAACGAAACCAGGGAATGGGACCTCTCCGACCTCGTCATCGCCCCGTCCGGACGCGAGGTGTGGATCCCCGACGCGGCGACCGTCAGCGGAGTCCAGAGCAACGGGGACAAGATCCTCGTCGACAAGGACACCCTTCGCTTCACCCCGGTCCAGGACTACCGCGGGCCGGCCGCTATCAACTTCACGGTCACAGACGGGTCATCGAAGAACGACCCGAAGGGCATCAAGGCGAACCTGCGCCTGGACATCGTCGTGGGGGACCCAGAGTTCCGCGACACGCCTCCGGAGTTCACGACACCAAACGCGCAGATCGAGGTCGGCGAGGAGACCGTGATCGACCTGCGCAAGTCGACCGGGCACCCCAACCCGCAGATCCTGCAGGATGTGACCTACTCGAATATCACCGGCGCGAGCAATGGGCTGCAGCCGAGCCTGAACGGGTCCGAGCTCACCATGACGGTTCCCCGGAACACCCCGAAGGGCACAACCGTGGCCCTCGGCGTGACGCTGCGCTGGGATAAGTTCGAGGTTCCCGGAACGATCAATGTCACCGTCGTCGGCTCGACCCGCCCGCTGGCCGTGGCGGTCACCGATTCGCTCGAGATGAAGCGCGGTGGTGGTGATGGGGGCGGCTCCATCACGGCGCATCCGTTGACCAACGACTCGAACCCGTACCAGACGACGGGGGAGGCGCTGAAGATCGTCGACGCCCAGGTGCAGAACACGGGAGAGCCGGCGAACGTCTCATTCACCGCTGACAAAGTGAGAATCACGCCGAACGCGGCTCTCAAGAGTGGCGTCATCGAGGTGGTCTACACGGTTGAGGACGCCACGGAGGACGCCGACCGCCTGGTCAACGGCACCATTGTCCTGGTGGTCAGCGATGTGCCGGACCAGGTTGCGAAGCCGACCAGGACCTCAGATATCGGTGGTGACCGGGAGGCGACCTTCCGGTTCACCGCCCCGGCCACCAATGGCAAGCCGATCAGCGCCTACGAGGTCGCGGCGAACCCGTCGAGCGGCGTCACCGTCCCGACCGACTGTCAGCCTGGTGCTGACTGCACGATTCGCGGTCTCACCAACGGGACCGCATACACGATAACCGTCCGCGCCATCAATCAGCACGGACCAGGGCCATGGTCGATCTCGAGTGACCCCGTGGTCCCGTACGGCACACCGGGGACGCCGGCGCCGACCGGCTCGGCGGACTCGCCGTGGGCAACCGCCAACATCACCTGGACCTGGCCGGATGTCGGTGCCAACGGCGGTAACGTGACGTACCACTGGACCACCAGCAGCGGCAAGAGCGGCACGGGACGGCCGGTCGCCGACAACGGGTTGGGTGCCGGCAACTACACGGTCACCGTGTGGGCGGTGAATACCGGAGGCAAGGAGAGTGCTCGCGCCACCTCCGCGCCAGTGCGCATCCAGAACCAGACGGTGCCGCAGGCGCCGACCAACGTGCGCGGTAATGCAGGCAGTGGCACCGCGCCCACCACGATCTCTTGGGCGTGGGGACAACCGGCAAACGCGGGACAGGGTGCGGCGGTCACCGACAACCTGCAGTACCGCCACCGGGTGAACAGCGGAGGCTGGTCTGGCTGGGGCACTGGTCGCACCGCCAGCACCTCTGTGGGGAACGGCGGCGGAACCTTCACCATCGACGTTCAGGCGCGAAACAATGCCGGGGAGAGCGCCATCGGCAGTGCCTCCGTGTCAGTCAATCCGAAGCCGGCCGACCCGAAGGTGAACCTCGCGCGGGGGCAGGCGGTCACCTGCCAGAGCAGTGGAACGTCAGGCTGTTACCGGTACAACATCACCCTGGAGAACTTCGGCGGTGGCGAACACACCGTTCACCTCTATTGCCTGAGCCGCATAGCAACCCACACCTTCTACGGAAACAGCCACTACCCCTCGACGCACTGCGGGTACAACGACACTTACGTGATTGTGGACGGTGTCGAGAGCAACCACGTGAATTTCAATGTTTGACGAAAGGGAACCATGCCAGTAACACAGGAGCAGGCGACGTGGTTCGCGGATGCCTTCCAGAAGTTGATCGCGAACGTCGACAAGGCGATCGTGGGTAAAGACCACGTCATCCGCCTGGTGCTGACTGCGCTGATCTCTGACGGGCACGTGCTGCTCGAGGACTACCCCGGTACCGGCAAGACGGTGCTGGCGAAGGCACTGGCCAACACACTGGACGGCAGCACCTCGCGCATCCAGTTCACTCCCGACCTGCTGCCGTCGGATGTGACCGGTGTGCAGATCTTCGACCAGTCGAAGGGCCGGTTCGAGTTCCACAAGGGCCCGATCTTCGCCTCCATCGTGCTCGCCGACGAGATCAACCGCGCCAGCCCGAAGACGCAGAGCGCTCTTCTCGAGGTCATGGAGGAGGGTGTCGTCACGATCGACGGTGAGGGTCACTCGGTCGGTGCACCGTTCCTGGTGATCGCCACTCAGAACCCTGTCGAGCAGGCCGGAACCTACAAGCTGCCGGAAGCCCAGCTCGACCGCTTCCTGATCAAGACAACGCTGGGCTATCCCGACAAGAAGACCTCGGTCGCCCTGCTGATGGATTCCGGTACCCGTGCGCGCGCATCGCTGGTCTCGCCCATCATCAAGCCTGAGTCGATCGTCGCGATGGCAGCGCTGGCTGCTGAAGTGTTCGTCGACGAGTCCGTCATGCAGTACCTCAGCGACATCGTGGATGAGACACGGAAGGATCGCGACGTGGTGCTCGGCGTCAGTATGCGTGGTGCGATGGCCCTCGCACGGGCGATCAAAACCTGGGCCATCACCCAGGGACGCACCTACGCGACGCCGGATGATGTGCGCGACCTGGCCGTCCCGGTGCTCGCTCACCGCGTCATCCTGGACCCCGAGTCGGAATTCGCCGGGGTGAAGGCCGAAGACGTGGTGAGCCGCATCCTGGTGAACATCGAGCCGCCCGCGTACCGCGCCGCCTAGAAGTCAGTGACCACCACGAGCCTGCCAGCCGGCATCTCTGCGCGCCTGCAGAGAATTGCCGGTTCGGCACGACGATTCGCCACCGCCGTGGCTGCCATCGTCGTGCCCGTCGGGCAATGGGCGCGGAGGGTTGTGGGTCCCGTTGTGCGGGTCGTCACTCCACTCGGCTGGCTGGTGCTCGGAATCGGCGTGGCCGCGCTCATCCTCAGCGTGGTGTTCGGCTGGCAGGAATTCACCTACCTCGGCACGGTAACCCTGGCGGCGCTGCTGGTGAGTTGCGCGTTCCTCTTCGGCCGGGCCAGCTACGGCGTGGTGGTCGAGCTGAACCCGCGCCGAGTCGTGGTCGGTGACCGCGCGATGGGGCGAATGCTGGTGACCAACACCGGTGCCCGTGGTCTCCCCCCGACCCGCATGGAACTACCGGTCGGCAGGGGCCTGGCCGAGTTCCAGCTTCCCTCGATGAAGCCCAGGGACGAGCATGAAGAACTGTTTGCCGTGCCCACCAGCCGGCGGGCGGTCATCGTCGCCGGCCCGGCCGAATCCGTGCGCGGTGACGAGCTCGGCCTGCTGCGAAGGGCGCTGAAGTGGGCCGACGCGGTCGACCTGTTCGTGCATCCGAAGACCGTGCGCCTGGTGCCATCCGCCGCCGGGCTGGTGCGGGACCTCGAAGGCCAGGTCTCGAAGACGATCACCAACAATGACATCGCTTTCCACGCCTTGCGCCCCTATGTTCCCGGTGACGACCGGCGTTATGTGCACTGGCGCACCTCGGCCAGGATCGGCCAGCTCATGGTGCGCCAATTCCAGGAGACCCGGCGCTCCCAACTGACCATGATCCACGCGTCCCGCGGCGACCTCTACGCCTCGGACGACGAGTTCGAGCTGGCCATCTCGGTGACGGCTTCGATCGCCGCCCAGGTCATCCGCGACGGCACCCAGATGAACGTGGTCAGCGAGAGCGGACTGTGGCGCACGCAGACGGTGACCTCGATGCTTGACTCCTCCTGCCGGATCGAACCGGTCGGCCGCCTGTTCCAGACGATGCGGCACTTCGCCCGGGAGCGAACCCGCAGGCTGCCCGCACCCAGTGTGGTGATGCTCATCGCCGGCTCCGCGATGAGCACAGCAGACTTCCGCAGCATCCAGTCGTTGTTCGGGCAAGACACCAGCCAGGTCGCCTTCCAGGTGGTTCTCGGCTCGGAACCGAAGATCTCCGCGGTCGCCGGCCTGACGGTGATTACGATCGGTGACCTGAAAGACCTCTCGGCGCTGGTGAGAGGACTGAGCTCATGAGCAACGACACCGGGCAGGGCCTCAGGCGCATCAGCGGCCGCGCCTGGACAGACGTGACCGTGCTGCTGGTGCTGGCGGTCATCGGCCTGATCGGATTCCAGCCATCCTTCGGCGGGTACAGCTTCCTGGTGCCGGCGCTCGGCGGGCTGGCGCTGGGCGCTGCCACCGGCATCCTGGCGTCGCTGTTCCGTCTGAGCCTGGTGCCGACGACCCTGGCGGCCATCGTCGGGTACTTCCTCTTCGGAAGTGCGCTCGCCGTGCCGGAACAGGCCCTGTTCGGAGTGCTTCCGAGCCTGCAGTCGGTGTCGAGCCTGGCCATCGGCGCGGTGTTCGGCTGGACCGATATCGTGACGTTGCGCACGCCGATCGGAGCACCCGAATACATCACCGTGGTGCCATACGTCGCCACCTGGCTGGTCGCACTGGTTTCGACAACGCTTGCCATCCGCTGGCTGACGTCTCGTCCACGCACGGCGTGGCGGTTCGGCGTTGCCCTCATCGGACCGATCGCCATCTACCTGGTGAGCATCCTGATCGGAACGGATGACCCGTACCTCGCCGGCATCCGGGGGGTAACCTTCGCGGTGCTCGCGCTGGTCTGGCTTGGCTGGCGGAGGCCGGCCGGGGCCAGCGTCGCCAAGGCCGGGGCGAGCCGCCTGCGCAACCGGAAGCTGGCCGGAACCGCCGCCATCGTGGCCGCCGCCGTACTGCTCGGTGGGGGAGCCGGCTTCTGGCTGGCACCGCCCAAGGACGAGCGCTTCGTACTGCGCGACGAGATCGAGCCGCCGTTCGACCCGCTGCAATACCCCAGTCCGTTGAGCGGCTTCCGCCACTACACGAAACAGGTCACCGACGAGGTCCTGTTCATTGTCAGCGGGCTGCAGAACGGAGACACCATCCGCCTGGCAACGCTCGATTCGTTCAACGGCAAGCTGTGGAACGTCACCGGTCCGCAGACCAGCACGAACGGATCGGGCACCTTCAACCTGGTCGGGCGCACCATGCCGCAGCAGCGATTCATCACGCCGGATGCCCGCGAGAACGTGACCTTCACCATCGAGACCTACGCCGACGTGTGGCTTCCGAGCGTCGGATACCCCACCAACCTTGAGTTCACGGCAGGGGAGTCGGCCACGGCCTCAGACAACCTCCGGTACAACGACGCCACCGGGACGGCGGTGCTCACCTCCGGCCTCAGCGAGGGCGACAGCTACACCATCGACGCGACCGTTCAGCAGGTCGTGTCCGCCGCAGACCTGGCCGGCGTTTCAGTCGCCGCAGTTGAACTCCCGCCGGTCAACGCCGCGCCAGACATCGTGACGTCGAAGGCGCAGGAGTACGCCGCCAGCGCGACGGCACCGGCGGCACAGCTGGAGGCCATCCGGATCGCGCTGGCCAGCACCGGGTTCCTGAGCCATGGCCGGGCATCCGATTCGGTCGCATCGCGGGCGGGCCACGGCGCCGACCGCATCTCTGAACTGCTGGAGCGCAACCAGATGGTCGGCGACCAGGAGCAGTACGCCTCCGCGTTCGCGTTGATGGCGCGCAGCTTCGGCTACCCGGCACGGGTCGTCATGGGCTTTGCGCCGGAAGTGGTCGAAGGCCAGTCGGTCGAGGTCACCGGAGACGATGTGACCGCGTGGGTCGAGGTCGCATTCGATGACGTCGGCTGGGTCGCCTTCAACCCCACGCCGGACGAGACCGACATCCCTCAAGACCAGACGCCCAAGCCGCAGAGTGAACCGCAACCCCAGGTCAGGCAGCCCCCGCGCGTAGATGCAGATGACGAAGACCTGCTGAGCCCCGTCGAGCTGGAGGAGACAGAAGAAGAGGATGACGGCTTCTCACTCGTCATACCCGGCTGGGTCTACGCGCTGGGCCTCAGCATCCTGATCCCGGCAGCCATCATCTTCCTGCCGATGCTCGCAGTCGGGATCGTCAAGGCTCGACGGCTGAGGCGCCGCCGCACCGCCGCAGCCGCCCACGACCAGGTGGCCGGGGCGTGGGAGGAACTGGTCGACCGTTACTCTGAGCTCGGATTCGACGTTCCGGGGAAGTCCACGCGGGTGAGGGTCGCCGACCACCTGGAGGGCCAGCTGTCAACAGAGAACCACGTCCCGTTGCATTCGATCGCGATCGTTGCGGATGAGGCGGTGTTCTCCGGTCAGGAGGTCCCGCCAGAGCAGAGCGAACAGGTGTGGAGCGAAGCGCTCGCCGCTACCCAAGCAGGTCGTGCCGAGCTCAGCAGGGTGCGCCGCATTCTCAGCCGGTACCGCATCCGCTCGGCCAGGGACTGGGCGGCGAAGCTGTCACAGGAGTCAGACGAAAGGGTGGGGCATGCGTCTCAAAGTCACTCTCGCACGTAGTTCGGGCAGCGTCGATGACATAGTCGTGACGACGGATGCTGCGGCCAGCATCTCTGACATCGCGTCGACCATTGCCAGGGTCGACCCCCGGCCGGCCGCTCAAGCGATCGATGAGGAGGCGCTGACGCTTCGTGCTTCGCTTCCCGGGCACGACGAGTGGCTGATCCTGCCCCCCGACGCGGCGATCGGCGAGGCCTGGGTGGGGTCGGGCGCCCGGGTCGAGCTGGCGGATGCCGGGATCTTCTACTCGCCGCGCGGAACCGGCCAGGGGCCGACTGTTGCCACCGTGCGTGTTGTTGCCGGGCCGGATGCGGGCAGGGAGTTCCCCTTGCAGGTTGGCTCCACCATCCTGGGGCGCGACGCCGGTTGTGACGTTGTGCTGTCCGACCCCCTGGTGTCCAAGCGCCACGTGCGCCTGGAAGTCTCCGACGTCGTCGAGGTTGTCGACCTGGGGTCGGCAAACGGGCTGGTCGTCGATGGCGGCCTGGTTCCGCGGCTCGTGGTCACCGAGACGGAAACCGTACTCGTCGGGGACTCTGAGCTCGAGATCACCGTCGCTGAGACGGTGGCGTCGAACGGGCTGGTGCAGCGCGCGGGCCCGGTCATGTTCAACCGGTCGCCGCGGGTGGAGTCGCGCTATCCTGGCCGAACGTTCTCGGCGCCGGAAGTACCGTCGGAGAAGGACGACGATCCGTTCCCGTGGCTCGCCATGGTCGCACCCGTGCTGCTCGGAGTGAGCATGTGGATGATCTTCAACCGTCCAGCCGCCCTCCTGTTCGTGCTGATGTCACCGCTGATGCTCATCGGCAACTTCTTCATGAACAAGTCCAAGAACAAGCGCAATCTGAAGAAGGCGATTTCCAAGTTCGACCTGCACCTGGCGTCCCTGTCGAAGCAGCTGGCGTCTGAGGTGGTGGTGGAGCGCGAAGCCCGGCTGGCGGAGTCTCCATCGACAGCGGATGCCCTCGACCAGGCGATGCGCCGCGGCCCGCTCACCTGGACCCGGCGAGCAGAGCACTGGTCGTTCCTCAACGTGCAGTTGGGTATCGGAACGATGAAGTCCCGGAACGTGATCGACTCGGCATCCCGCGGTGACCTGCTGCCCGAGTTCCAGGAGCGCCTGGACGTGGTGATCACCGAGCACGAGAAGGTTTCCGGTGTTCCCATTGTCGACAACCTGTACGACTCGGGTGCGATCGGTGTCGCGGGTCAGGCAGCCGATACGGTCGGTGCCGTCAATGCGATCCTGGTGCAGCTGACTGCCCTGCATTCACCGGCCGAGCTGGTTGTCGCATCGTTGGTCACCCCCCAGTGGTCGCGCGAACTGGGCTGGCTGAAGTGGATGCCGCACACCTCCTCCCCGCAGAGCCCGCTGGGCGGGAGCCATCTCGCGGACAGCTCGTCGAGTGCATCCGTACTGCTGTCGGCCCTCGAAGAAGTGGTGTTGAAGCGCACGAAGGAGGCGGAGGCGCGTCGCCGCGGCGCGATGGAGCAGCGCCGCTCGGCGCTCGAGCGGGGTGCGGATGCCGGTGAGCGGGAGACTGCGGACGGCACCCAGTCACCAATTCCGGCGATCGTGGTGCTCATCTCGGACGATGTGGCCGTCGACCGGGCACGGCTGGTGCAACTGGCCGAGCGCGGTGCCGATGCGGGTGTCTACCCGATCTGGATGGCGTCGGAAGTCGAGCAACTCCCTGCGGTCTGCCGCACCTATCTGCACATCACGGCGGATGCGCCTCAGGCAACGGTGGGACTGGTGCGCCTCGGCGAGGTGATCACCGATGTGGAGGTGGAGCTGATCGATCCCGATTCTGCACTGGCGTTCGCGCGCCGGATGGCACCGGTGGTCGATGCTGGGGCGGTCGTCGCCGACGACAGTGACCTGCCGCGCTCCATTTCGTTGGTGACAGTGCTTGGCCATGAACTGGTGGAGGCCAGCGATGCGGTGGTGGACCGGTGGCGGCAGAACGAGTCGATCCACGATCGCACTCCCGGGGCAACACCCGCCAAGCGCCGCCCGGGCAAGCTCCGCGCGGCGGTCGGCAGCGCCGGTATCGACTCCATGCACCTGGACCTTCGCACCCAGGGCCCACACGCCCTGGTCGGCGGAACGACCGGCTCCGGCAAGAGCGAGTTCCTGCAGGCCTGGGTGCTCGGAATGGCCGCGGAGTACAGCCCGGATCGGGTGACCTTCCTCTTCGTCGACTACAAGGGCGGCTCGGCCTTTGCGGACTGCGTGAGCCTGCCGCATTGCGTCGGACTGGTCACCGACCTGAGCCCTCACTTGGTTCGTCGTGCCCTGACCAGCCTGCGGGCCGAGCTGCACTTCCGGGAGCACCTGCTTGTGCGTAAGAAAGCGAAGGACCTGCTGGAGCTGGAGAAGCGAGGCGACCCGGAGAGCCCGGCGGCACTGGTGCTGGTGATCGACGAGTTCGCTGCCCTGGTGGGGGAGGTTCCGGAGTTCGTCGACGGTGTCGTCGACATCGCACAGCGCGGTCGGTCGCTCGGCATCCACCTGATCATGGCGACTCAGCGGCCGGCTGGCGTGATCAAGGACAACCTGCGCGCAAACACCAACCTGCGCGTTGCGTTGCGGATGGCCGACGAGTCTGACAGCAGCGACGTGATCGGCACGAAAGACGCCGCCCACTTCGACCCGTCAATCCCCGGCCGTGGAATCGCGAAGACCGGCCCAGGGCGCCTGCAGCAGTTCCAGTCGGCCTACGCGGGCGGTTGGACCTCGCGCGAGCTGGAACGCCCGAGCATCGATATCGCCGAACTGCGCTTCGGCGGCGAGGCACCCTGGGAGGAGCCGCGCACGGAGGTTGCCCTGGAGTCGAGGGATCTCGGCCCGACCGACCAGCAGCGGTTGGTCTCCTCGATCGTGGCCGCGGCATCCGCTGCCCGGATTCCGGCTCCCCGCCGCCCGTGGCTTGACGAGATCGCCGCGGTGTACGACCTGTCGCTCCTGCGCCAACGCACCGACAGCGAGTTGGTGATCGGAGTGTCGGATGTTCCCACCAGGCAGCAGCAGCATCCGGTCTATTTCCTGCCCGATGTCGACGGTCACATCGCGATTTACGGCACGGGTGGTTCGGGTAAGAGCACCGCGCTGCGCACCCTCGCCAGCGCGGCGGCGATCACCCCACGCGGGGGCCCGGTCGAGGTGTACGGTCTCGACTTCGGCACCGGCAGCCTGCGAATGCTCGAGGCGTTCCCCCACGTGGGCTCCATCATCGGTGGCGATGACTCCGAGCGGGTTGTTCGGCTGTTCCGCTACCTGAAGACCCAACTCGAGTCGCGGGGTCCTCGCTTCGCCGCGGCCAATGCGTCGAGCATCACCGACTACCGCACACTGACCGGCTCTCCGCTGGAACGGCGCATCCTGTTGCTGATCGACGGCTTCCCATCGTTCCGTGAGGACTGGGAGGTGGCCAGTGGCCGGGCGGTCTGGTACGACGTGTTCAAGGACATCCTGAGTGATGGTCGCCAGCTCGGAATGCACGCGGCGTTCACGGCTGACCGGCCGGGTGCCGTTCCGTCGTCCGTGAGTTCCAGCATCCAGCGTCGCGTGATCCTCCGCCTGGCCGACGACACCGGATACAGCATGCTGGATGCCCCGAACGATGTTCTCAGCCCGTCGTCTCCGGCCGGACGCGCGATCGTCGACGGCCTGGAGACCCAGGTCGCTGTGCTCGGTGGTTCCCCGTCGATGACCGAGCAATCAGCGGCCGTGCAGAAGCTGGCGGAGTCGATGCTGCGGGCCGGGACAAGGCCGGTCGACCCGATCGATGCGCTGCCGAAGGAGTACGCGCACTCGACCCTGCCCGACGGGGTGGCGGACTTCCCGGTGTTGGGTGTCGGTGACGAGGAACTGGCCGCGGTCGGGTTCGATCCGCGCGGCACTTTCCTCCTGTCTGGTCCGCCGGCAAGCGGTCGCAGCAACGCATTGGAGTGGCTCGCCAGGTCGGTTGCACGCGCCGACGCGCCGGCTCGCCGCTACTATCTCGGCAACGCGCGTTCGGGGCTCGCCGGGGCGCTCGAATGGACGGGCGCCGCCACGACGATCGAACAGGTGGCCGCGCTCGCCAAGGACCTGTCCGCTGCCGTCGCCGATCCTGAGACGGAGGGCAGGATCGCCGTGTTCGTCGAGAACATCCCCGATTTCCTGCAGACCCCGGCGGATGCCGCCATCGTCGAACTGGTGAAGGCGGTGAAGCGCAGCGAGCACCTGCTGGTCGCCGAGGCGGAGACAACGTCGTGGAACGCGTCGTGGCCGTTGTTCGCCGAGATCAAGAACGCCAGGCGTGGGCTGCTGCTGCAACCGGATTCGATCGAAGGTGACATCCTGCTGAAGACGCCGCTGCCTCGGGGCAGCCGCAGCGAGTTCCCGCCAGGTCGCGGCATGTACATCGCCCGCGGCAAGGTGTCGCGCGTGCAACTCCCGCTGCTGTGATCGCGTGCATGGGTAGTGCTCCCCATGGGGGTGCCGGCGCGCTGTCTACTACTGTCGTACTGGCACTGTTGAGAGGGGCACACGATCGTGGCTGAGCAGCTGATTGTCGACACTGAGTTCCTGCGCGATACGGCGGCTCACATTGCGACGGTGAAGTCGGAGTTCGAGAATGCGAACGGCAACAGCGAGGATGTGGCGACCGCGGTCGGGCACGCCGGGCTCGCCGAGCGGGTGCGTGGGTTCGCGAGCAATTGGGACCACCGGCGCAGCGAGCTGGTCGAGCAGCTCACCACCGTGCACGACAACCTGGTGAACGCGGCAGACGGCTTTGAGGCCACGGACACGGAGCTGGCTGTGGCGATTGAGGGAGACCAGTAATGCGGCCGGATGATTGGGCACCGATCGGCCACGATCACGACCCAGTGCCGGGCAACGCTTCCGTCGTCAGTTCTGCCGCCACCGACTATGCGAATGTCGCCACCGCGATTGAGGAGGCGGCGAGCAACCTTCGTGCGCTCGCCTGCCTCGACGAGTCGGTGAGTGAGGCGGTGGCGGCCATCATGGAGCAGGCGGATGAAGTCGCCGGTCGCATCGAGAGGGCACACGAACGCTACTTCGGCGTGGCGGAGGCCTTGAGCGCCTATGCAGTGCCGTTCGCTGAGGCCCAGCGATGGTCCGTCGACGCCCTCGACGCGGCGATCGCGGCGAATTCGGCTGTCGCAACAGCACAGGACACGGCGGACCTGTACCAGGCCAAGCTCCGGGAAGACGACCTGTCGCCGACGCTCGAGGCGTACTACCAGCAGAAGTTTGAAACGGCGTCGGCCAGCGTGCGCACCAACGGTGGCTCGCTTGAGCAGGCGGTCGCGCTGCTTCAGTCAGCCATCACCCACCGTGACACTGCCGCGACCACGGCCATCGGGGCCATTTCGGACGTGGAGAACAGCGGTGACCTGAACGACAGCTGGTGGGACAACACAGTCCAGTTCATCAACGAGCACAAGGACATCATCGACAGGATCGTCGAAATCGTCGGCTGGATCGCGACGGCCGCAATGGTGATCGCCCTGTTCATTCCCGGCCTGAACGCGATCGTGGGAGTGATCCTCCTCGTCGCCACCATCATCCAGGTGGCCAACGCGATCGTGCAGGGCCTGGCAGGCACGATGTCGCCGTCCGAGGCCATCTTCACTGTCGCGCTGGCCGCCCTGACGTTTGTCGGCGGGAAGGTGGCCACGACGATGGCTGCCAACGCGACCCGCACCACGGTCGCGACATCGGTGCGTACCAGCTATGCCGGAAGTGGCATCGCCGGGATGACTCAGCAGCGTGCCCTGGGTCTCGTGGACACGGCAGGGGCGTTCGGTGATGTGCGCAACCTGTCACTCATGAGGCAGCTGCAGAACATCGGTACCGATTACCGGGTGATCGCACAACTCGATTCCATGGCGAATGTGCAACTTCTCTCCGGCAGCCACGCCACCGGCGCGGCCACCGCCCTGAACCGGCTGTCCGCCTATAACGCCAGTTCAACGGCCGGAGGAATCGCGATCGAGCTCGGGCAAGTGGGCGACAGGGTCGGGTCGTTGACGGGGGACTCCACCTGGAGGCTGGGCAGCAACTGGTGAGGAAATTGTGGCGAACGTTCGATCGGCGCGGGCGAACTTGGCTGGTCCTTGCGATTGCTCTGAGCGCGCTGGTTGTGCCCGCAGCTGGTTACGGGATTGTCATGTTGATTTTGTCATTGTGGCAAGGCATTGTGCGCGCGGGTGCCTGGCCGGCGGAACAGATTGCGGCGTGCTCGTCCGACATTGGATGCGCGCTGTCGGCGATTCTCACTGAGGGTGCCCCAGTGTGGCTCGGGTTCCTGTGGCTGGTGGCGATCGTGACTGTACTGGTGTTCGGCGTGCGCCTGCCGCAGGTGCCCGGCACTCCGAAGAGCGTCGCCAGGAAACTTGCCGCACAGAGGACCCGGGAGGGCCAGCGGATCGGCCGCGCCGTCGGGTGGGTATTGGTGGCGTCTTTATTCGGATTCATACTGGTGCTCGCCCTGGTCCCGATCGGGGCCGGCGTTGTCGCGTCGGCGACGTGGTCGAAAGAGCGGCGTGACGCATGCTCCGCCGACCCGATGTGCGTCATTTCGACGATCCCGGGGAACGCGCTGCCGGCGTGGATTGCGCTCATCTGGATCGCGATCATCGCCGCCGCTCTGGTGATCTGCTGGAAGCCGTCTCGGTGGTGGCTGCCGGATGCGGAGGCTCGCCGGCACGTCAAGGTTCGAACGTATACCTCGCCGGATTGGATCGTGAGGCATTCGCTGGTTGCTGCGCTGATTTCCGTGGGCTGCCTGTTCGGCATCTTCAAGCGCGGTAACGACGTGTACTCCCTCGACTACATTTGGGCGATCCTGGCAGCGCTCACCGTGGGAGCAGCGGCCTCGGTCTGCAAGCGCAAGTACGGCATGAGAACACCGCTCGACGTCAAGCTGTCGCTGATGCTGACGGCCAGCGCACTTTCCGGCGTTGGCGACCGGCGATGGGGGACCCTGCAGCGCCAACTGCACCCGCGCCCGGCCAAGAAAAACACGAAGCGGGATGCCGATGACGCCTGAGCACACGGCGCAGACACGCATGTCTGTACTGCTTCCCCAGGGGTGGGTGGCGCTGCATCTCGATGACCGCGCCACGGACGAGGTGAGGCGCATTGTCACCCAGGTGATGGCATCCGTCGCCGCCGACAAGCGAGACCTGGCACGGCCACGGCTGCGTTCGATGCTGCAGAACCTGGTCGACCAGTCTCGCGAGGCGGGCGTGTGGGAGGTCTGGGTGCCCATCGCGGCAACCGCGGGTATCCACATCCCTGCGTCGATCGCTGTGGCGCCGCTCCCGCGCCAGCTGTCCGGAGCGCTGTCGGTGCAAGACACCTTGTTGTCGATGTCGGCGGCGACGACGGGCGCCCGCGCCACGACGGTGGGTGGGGCGCTGGCGGTTCGCACGGTGGCCGACCGGCCGCTGCAGCGTGATGACGCCGGCGAGGTGACCGCGCCCGCCGCGCGGATCGTGAACTACATCGTCAGCCCTACGACCGGGCGCCGGCAGTGGATCACCTTCACGGCAAGCCTGTTCGTGCCAGACACCGAAGATTCCGCCCAGATCGTCGAGGCGCTCGAGTTCCTGTTCGATGCCCTCATGGCGAGCGTGTCGTTCCCCGGCGAGGAGGCCCCAGAATGAGCGTTTTCGTGCGCTACCCGGACGACTGGATCGGCGTGCCCCCGTTTGGTGAGGGTGAGGTGTTCCAGACGGCTCCCGAATGGGCGGATGCGCTGGTTGCCGAACTCGCGGACGTCACGGCAATGCGCCTCACCGATGACGAGACCGCCGCGCTCGCCGGGTCGCTGGCGCTGGTAGGCGGGGAGGTCGAGACGCGCGGCGCCCAGAGTTGTTACGTCTACCTGGAATCCCTTCGCGGACCGATCCACATCGTCGATGGGCGGATGATCGCCCGCGGCGAAGTGGGCGACGCGCCGGTCGAAGAGGTGGCCGGCATCCGTGAGCCAGATCTCGTGCGCGAGCCGACCGTCACCGAGGTGGTCACCGATTCCGGCCTGGCCGGCGTGCTGTGCGTTCGCCACGCTCCGTTCGACGACGATGCGCGCCAGGTGATGACGCTGCGCGGCTCCTACGCCTTCGAGGTGGACGGTGGCTTCTTCCTGCTGAGCACAGCCACCACCGACCTGGCCGGTTTCGAACGGTTCCGACCGCGCTTCGCCGAGCTGGCGGCATCCGTTTCCCAGGACTGAGTGGCGCATGGGTAGTGGTACCCATGTGAGACATCCCCGCGAACCGATACTGTCTTTGTGGGGCTCGGGTCGACCGGACCCACCGACCACCTGATACTGAGGAGCAACCATGGCCAACATGAACGTGACCTATTCGGAGATGACGGATGCCGCCGGCCGCCTGATCTCGGGCAAAGACGACCTGATCACGAAGCTGACCGAGCTGCAGACGCTCGTGAACGGTCTCGTAGAAAGCGGCTTCGTCACCGATTCCGCATCGGGCGCGTTCCAGGTCTCCTACGACGCCTTCACTCAGGGAACCACCCAGGCGGTCACCGGACTGGACGGCATGAGCCAGTTCCTCACCGCGGCGGCAGACGCCCTCTCCAACGTCGACACCGAGCTCGGCAACGCCATTCGCGGCTAAGGACAACTGTGGGCCACAGGCCCGAGCCGTGGCGGGTAACCCCGCCACGGCCTTTTCAGCAAGGAGGGGGCCGTGGCCGATCTGCGTCTCGACCTGGGCCTATTGCGTGAGGTGAGCGGCAATCTTGACCTGATCGCTGCCCAATTCGGCAACGCAGGCAGGGTCGGGGATGACGTCGCGATCGCCGTCGGTTCAATCGGTTCGCTGCAGTCCCAGGTGTACTCATTCGCCGGCAATTGGGACGACACCCGACGCGGCATCCAGGCGAACCTGACGTCCCTCTCGGAATCCCTGGAGATGATCAGCCAGACCTTCGAAGACCTGGACGCCCAACTCGCCACACATGCCGAGGCATTGGCTCCGAATGTACGGTGAGGTCCTCATCCGGGTCGAGGGTGATTCGGGTGTGGTCACGGCCAGGTCGGAGGAGTTCCTTGCTACTGCTGCGGCAATCCTCTCCGCGGCCTCTGAGCTGCTGGCAGTAACGAACAGCCAGGAGACCATCAGTGTCGCCGTCGACGAGGTGCGCAGCCTTGCCGAGCAGGTCCACGACGAGATTCTGCTCGCGCATTCCCGCTACCAGACGGCCGCGCTGGTGTTGAGCGATTTCGCCCCGGCGCTCGCAAGCGCCCAGCAGCGAGCGAACACCGCCTACGACGCCTACTACCCGCAGGCAAACGCTGCACGAGAGACGTACGACGACTTCCTTTACTACGCCGGCGAGGAGGCTGGGCGCGAGACAGCGCGGCGGCAGTGGCAACTGGCGGAGAACCGGGTGGCGACCACTCGCGAGGAGTATTACGCGGCGGTGGCCGACCTGCGGAATGCTTCGGACGCTGCCGCCGAACGCATCCGTGTCGTCGTGGACCAGAGCGACCTGAACGACTCCCTCTGGGTCAACATCGTGGGTGCAGGCGACCAGATCGGCCAGTGGTTCGCTGACATCTTCGGACCGATGATCGACGTACTGCTCGAGGTGCTTGCCAGGGTGGTTCAGGTGCTTGCGCTGGTCGTTGCCGTTGTGCTGCTGCTGGCTGTGGTGCTCGTGGTCGGCCTCGACGCTCTCGCATACCTGATGACGGGTGATGAGGGATTCAAGAACGAGGCGATAGGGCTGTTGGTTGCCGCGCTCTCCCCGATGCTGTTGTCGGCCTGGCTGACTGGGCGGGAGACACCGACGGTGGAGTTGAAAGACCGGCTCGCTGCAGGAATCCGTGTGCCAGGCGGGGGTCGCGACGACCTTTTCGGTTCCGCAGTCGAAGATCAGCGTGCCATCGACAGTGCAGGCGACCCGGGTGTCCTGGGCGCGGATAGCGCAGTGATCCAGGTGACCACGGTTGTCGGCGAGGACGGCATCACCAGGTACCGCGTGCAGATTCCGAGCACGCAGCAGTGGTTCTCGGCCGGCGGAAGTGCTCCGAACGACCTGGACGGCAACCTGTGGGCCAAGTTCTATCCCGACCAGCGGTCGGAGCTGGAGAAGGCAGTGGAGTTGGCGCTTCTCGAGGCCGGCTACATTCCCGGCTCGGGTAGCGACGTGATGCTGTCCGGGTTCAGCCAGGGAGGAATCGCAGCAGCGAACCTTGCTGCCGACCCCGCATTCACCAGCCGGTTCGACGTGACCACGGTGTTCACGGTCGGTTCGCCGATCGGCGATGTCCCGATCCCCGATAGTGTCTCAGTCATGGCCATCGAGCACACGGCGGATGTCGTGCCACACCTCGATTTCTTCGCCGACAACCCGACGCGTGACAACTGGATGACCATCTCGACTACACCGGCTGACCCGAATCCTGATGCTCATGGACACAACACCGTGGACTACGCGGCATCAGCTGTCCGCGAGATAGACAGGTCCACCGACCCGCAGGTGGTTGCGTTCCGTGAGCGTCAGCAGCAGTTCTTCTACGGAACTGAGACTGTGGAACGATTCGAGGCTCGAAGGGGATGAGTGTGGTTGATCGTTCGGTGAGGCGGGCGCTTGCGGCTGGGGTGGTGCTGGCCGTGTTGGTGCCGGCTTTGGTCGGGTGTAGTGCGGGTGAAACTGACATTGAGGCGCGGTTGTCTGAGTTGCCCGGGGTGTCTGGTGCGTTCGTGTGGACGACCACCAGTGGGCTCCCGACGAACCGGGGGTATGCGATCCGGTTGTATGTGGCGCAGGAGCCGGGGGATGACTTGACCGGGCTGGTCGATGATGCGCTGCGCGCGACCTGGGAGTATGCGGCGTTCAAGCCGACGAACGGCATCTCGATCGAGGTGTCGGAGGGGGAGCGGCCAGCCGAACCGGAACGACTTCAGACCTTGAATAACAGCGTTGAGATCGGTGACGCCGTGACAGGGCTCTCCTGGGGCGAGGGGTATGTGGGGGAGGGAACCGCCGGATTGAGCGCGTCAGTTTCACGCCACGCATTGGAGATCCGGTACGGCGAGTGGTCAGATGACCGCTGACGCGTCACACGCGCCACGGCCGGCGTTCACGTTCAGCGGTATTTGGTCTCGTATCCCGGTGACCGACGACGCTGCCACCGCGAAAGCGGTGCGGGCTTTGGTGCGGGACCTGGTGGGTTCCGACGATTCGCGGGCCACGGAGCGGGAGCGCCTTAGGCGTGAGCTGCTCGATTCTGTCGGAGAGGCGAGGCGGTTGGGGGCAACCGAGGTGTACCTGGCCGAGCAGGTGGCCGACGGCATCCCGGTGTCGGCGATGCTGTCCGTGCACAGCGCGACGCCGCGACTGAGTGTCGCGGTCGGAACCAACGCATCCGCTGTCATGGATGCGTTTGTGGATGGCCTGCGGCGCTCCGGGAACGAGCCTTCAGTGGCCGAGCGTTTCGCGGTCGGCGAGAGTCAGGTTCTCCGCACGACTGAGACGGTGGAGACCAAGCAGGGCCAGTCGCTGGCGGTGCGATTCTGGGTGACGGTACCGTCGACGAAAACCGTGCTTCCGCTGACGTTCGCGACCCCGTTCGAGCAACTGGCCGAGCCGTTGGTCCCCCTGTTCACGGCCATCGTCAGCACACTGCAGTGGCTTCCCGCTGAGTCGAGCAACCGCGATCACTGCGATAGCATGGCACCCCTATGGCCCGGGGGAGGATACGCGAGTGAGCACGAGTGACGACAACCCGTTTCTGATCCCACCCCCGCCTCCCGGAATTGCGCCGGTGCAGCGAGCTGCCGGGGCGCAGGAGCCGGATCCGGTCGACCCCGCCAGCCTGATCACGCTTCCGCCGGGGATCGTCGATTCCGGAACCTACCGGATGCCGTCGACACGGGCCCCGAAGCCGAGCACCCTCGATGACGCGCCGGCGTTCTTCCCGGTAGGGGCGCCCGGGCTTCCGGTGCCCACCCTGGCCGAGCAGGTGGCACCGGCCCCAGAGGTGCCGACGGTCGATGACGCGACTCGCGCATCCGTCGGTCGCCGGAGCGCACCGGCGTGGCGACTCACCCTCCCAGACGGCCAGCAGGCGCTGGTGGAGAAGACGACGCTCGTCGGTCGTGACCCAGCGCACAGCCCACAGTGGCACCAAGCGCTCCTGCTGCCCATCGCTGACACGGGCAAAACCGTCTCGAAAACGCATGCGGCGCTCGAGTTGACTGCCAGTGGGCAACTCGTCGTGCACGACCTCAACTCGACGAATGGCGTGTTCCTCGAATACGCGGGTGGCAACGGAGCCGTCGTTGAGCCTGGAACGCCCGCACTGGTCGAACACGGCGCCGAGTTGAGCTTCGGCGAGTTCACCGTGTCGGTCGAACGCAGCTGACGGAAGGCAGATCATCACCGGGCAAATTGTGGCGACAGTGGGGCAGGGCCGATGATTCGAACGGCTGCGACAGCCACATCCGCCATCGCCGTGATGGCGGTGCTGAGCGGATGCCTGGGAGGCGCTGTGAACCCGTCGATCGAGGTTGGCAACGCGCACCCGGCGTGGAGGAGCAACAGGGCAAGGAGCAGGACCCTGAAGGCCCGTATGGCCACATGCTGAAGAGCCCGGACGGCTACGGACTCACCGTGTCCCGTGGCAATGACACCGATGGAACGACCATTGTGCAACTATCGGTTTTCTCGAAATGCGTCGGCAACCCGACAGATAAACCGGACACCTGGGGCAAATTCGCTGGGGCGAACGGCACCACTTTGCGCAGCTCAGCGTTCCTGTCGCGCCCCGAAGTAGACTGTTCAGATTGAGTCGCCGACGTTTCGGCTGCTTGATTCGTGGAGAAAGGCGGGCCCCATGGGCAGGACACTGGCTGAGAAAGTTTGGGACGACCATTTGGTCGTCAAAGGTGCTGACGGCACTCCCGACCTCATCTACATCGACCTTCACCTCCTTCACGAGGTGACGAGCCCGCAAGCGTTCGACGGGCTGCGGATGGCCGGACGACCGCTGCGCCGCCCCGACCTGACGATCGCGACGGAAGACCACAACACCCCGACGCTGAACATCGACAAGCAGATCGAGGATGTCACCAGTCGCACCCAGATTGAGACCCTCCGCAAGAACTGCGCAGAGTTCGGCGTGCGACTGCACCCGCTCGGCGACGTCGAACAGGGCATCGTCCACGTGGTTGGGCCCCAGCTCGGGCTGACCATGCCAGGCATCACCGTTGTCTGCGGTGACAGCCACACCTCGACGCACGGCGCGTTCGGGGCGATGGCGTTCGGCATCGGCACCAGCGAGGTCGAGCACGTCATGGCCACGCAGACGCTGCCGCTCAAGCCGTTCAAGACGATGGCGATCACCGTCGAGGGCGAGCTTCGTCCCGGGGTGACGGCCAAGGACGTCATTCTTGCGATCATCGCCAAGATCGGCACCGGCGGCGGCCAGGGTTACGTGCTCGAATACCGCGGAAGCGCCATCCGCGCCCTCTCGATGGAGGGGCGGATGACCATCTGCAACATGTCGATCGAGGCCGGTGCCCGCGCCGGCATGGTCGCCCCGGACCAGACCACCTTCGACTATCTCGAGGGTCGTCCGCATGCGCCTCAGGGTGCCGACTGGGATGCCGCTCTCGAGTACTGGAAGACGCTCCCGACCGATGACGACGCCGTGTTCGACGCCGAGGTCTACCTCGACGCAGGTGAGCTCGAGCCATTCGTCACCTGGGGCACCAACCCCGGCCAGGGCGTGCTGCTGTCCGACTCGATCCCCGACCCGGAGAGTTTCGAAGACCCCAATGAGCGGGCATCCGCCAAGCGCGCGCTCGAGTACATGGACCTGAAGCCCGGTACGCCGATGAAGGAGATCCCGGTCGACGCCGTGTTCATGGGCTCCTGCACCAACTCCCGCATCGAAGACCTGCGCGCATTCGCCTCCATCGTGAAGGGCCAGAAGAAGGCCGACCACGTTCGTGTGATGGTCGTTCCCGGTTCAGCCCGGGTGCGGCTGGAGGCCGAAGCCGAGGGCCTCGACAAGGTCTTCATCGACTTCGGCGCAGAGTGGCGGTTCGCCGGATGCTCCATGTGCCTGGGCATGAACCCCGACCAGCTGGCGCCGGGCGAGCGTTGCGCATCCACCTCCAACCGCAACTTCGAAGGCCGGCAGGGCAAGGGCGGGCGAACCCACCTGGTGTCGCCTCTCGTCGCTGCAGCGACCGCCATCCGTGGCACGCTGTCCAGCCCGTGGGACATCGCCGCCGACAACGACCTGGGTGGTGGCGGTCGGCACAGTGACACGCCGAACCAGGCCACCGCAGATGCCGAAGCGGATGCTGCGGCCCAGATGGGAGCGAACGCGTAATGGACAAGATCACCACCATCACCGGTGTTGCCGTGCCGCTGAAGCGGTCGAACGTCGACACCGACCAGATCATCCCGGCCGTGTTCCTCAAGCGAGTCACCAAGACCGGCTTCGACGACGCCCTCTTCTACGCCTGGCGCCAGGACCCGGAGTTCGTTCTCAACAAGCCGGAGTTCCAGAACCCGCGCGTGCTGATCGCCGGCTCCGACTTCGGTACCGGCTCCAGCCGCGAGCACGCTGTCTGGGCGCTGCGCGACTACGGGTTCGCCGCCGTGCTCAGCCCCCGCTTCGGCGACATCTTCCGAGGCAACTCCGGCAAGCAGGGCCTGCTGGCCGCGCAGATCACCGAAGAAGACGCGCAAGCCTTCTGGGCCATCATCGAGGAGAGCCCGGGGATCGAGGCAACCGTCGACCTTCAGGCCAAGACGGCGACACTGGGCGACCTCACAGTCCCGTTCGAGATCGATGATTACACTAGGTGGCGGCTCCTCGAAGGTCTGGACGACATCGCCCTCACCCTGCGAGACGAAGCCCACATCACAGAATTCGAGAACGGCCGCGCGAGCTGGCTGCCCCTCACCCTCCCCGCTCGCTAACGACAGGCCACGATGAACTTTTCCCTGACAGAGGATGCACAGAAGGCCGGACTCCACGTCGGGCTGAGATCAGACGAGATCGTCATCAACGGCGGAACACCGCTGAACGGACGCATCACCGTCAGGGGTGCGAAGAACCTCGCAACCAAGGCGATGGTTGCAGCGCTGCTCGGCGAGACCCCGAGCCTGCTCAAAGACGTGCCCGAGATCAGCGACGTGAAGGTCGTGCGCGGACTGCTCGAGGTGTACGGCGTTCGCGTCATGAGCCCGAGCGTCGGCGAACTGCGCTTCGACACCAGCCGGGTTGAGACCGCCCATTTCGCCGAGATCGACGCCCACGCCGGCGCCAGCCGCATCCCCATCCTGTTCTGCGGCCCCCTGCTTCACCGGCTCGGCGAGGCACGCATCCCCGACCTTGGCGGATGCCGCATCGGCGACCGCCCGATCGACTTCCACCTCGACGCCCTCCGCGCGTTCGGTGCCGTCGTCGACAAGAGCCATGAGGGCATCCGCCTGACTGCGCCGAACGGGCTCACCGGCGCATCCATCACGCTGCCATACCCGAGCGTCGGGGCCACCGAGCAGGTGCTGCTGACCGCCGTCAAGGCGAAGGGCACCACCGAACTCACTAACGCGGCCATCGAACCTGAGATCATGGACCTCATCGCCATCCTCCAGAAGATGGGCGCCATCATCTCGGTCGAGCCGAACCGGGTCATCCTGATCGAGGGCGTCGACCGCCTCGAGGGCTATACGCACCGCGCGCTGTTCGACCGCAACGAGGTGGCCAGCTGGGCCGCGGCCGCATTGGTGACCCACGGCGACATCTTCGTCGAAGGCGCGCGTCAGGCCGAGTTGATGACCTTCCTCAACGTCTACCGCAAGGTGGGTGGGGCGTTCGATGTGCAGGAGGACGGCATCCGCTTCTGGCACCCGGGCGGTGACCTGAAGCCGGTGACCATCGAGACGGATGTCCACCCCGGCTTCATGACGGACTGGCAGCAGCCGCTGATGGTGGCGTTGACCCAGGCGCAGGGCACCTCGATCGTCCACGAAACCGTCTACGAGAACCGTTTCGGGTTCACCGAGGCGCTGCGCGAGATGGGCGCGAACATCGTGGTGCACCCGAACGGGCTGCCTGACCACCCCCGCCGTGTCGCCCGACGCGATTTCGAGCAGGCCGCCGTCATCGTCGGGCCTACCGCGCTCCACGGTTCCGACATCCGCGTCCCCGACCTGCGCGGAGGGTTCAGCCACCTCATCGCGGCGCTCAGCGCCGAAGGCCAGTCGAAGATCAGCAACGTCGGGATCATCAGCCGCGGTTACGAGCACATCATCGAGAAGCTCGCAACGCTCGGCGCCGACTTCGTCTACGAGGGGTAGACCGGGTGAAGGAAACCGACGGGGCAGTGTCGCCCCGCACGCCGCCACAGCGGCCTGCGAAGAGCGAGAAGACGCCCATCTTCCGGCTGCTGGCGTTCCTGGTGGTCCCATTCATGTCGGTCGTCGCGCGCTATCGCATTCAGGACGGCGACAAGCTTCCCACGAGCGGTGCCTTCATCCTGTCGCCCAACCACTACAGCGAGATCGACCCGCTCGTGGTCGGCGTCGTCATGTGGAAGCTGGGGCGGATGCCGCACTTCATGGCAAAAGCCTCCATCTTCAAGATCCCGGTGCTCGGGTACCTGGCGAAGATCTCCGGCCAGATCCCGGTCGAACGGTCGGGAGTCGCCAGGAACAACGACCCGCTCGCCGCAGCCACCCGCATCGCCGATCAGGGTCTCGCCGTGGTGATCTACCCGGAGGGGTCCCTCACCCGTGACCCCGACCTGTGGCCCATGCGCGGCAAGACCGGTGCCGTGCGGATGGCGCTGGAGGCGGACATCCCGTTGATCCCGCTGTCGCATTGGGGATCCCAGAAGGTGATGCCCCGCTACGGCAAGAAGATCAGCCTGTTCCCACGCAAGACCGTCCATGTGAAGATCGGCGACCCGGTCGACCTCTCCGAGTTCCGCGGGCGCCCGCTCGACTCCAGCACGCTGGCTGCCGCCACCAACAAGGTCATGGTGGCCATCACCGCGCTGACGGCCGACCTCCGCGGGGAGACACCACCGGCAGAGCCCTGGGACCCGGCGAAGAACAACCAGAAGGAGACCGGCCGCTTTTGATTGACACCAAACCGATCAGGGTCATCACCCCCGGCGCCCGCCGGGTTGCCGTTCTGGGTTCCGGGAGCTGGGGAACCACGTTCGCGAAGATCCTGGCCGACGGTGGCTCCGACGTCGCCCTGTGGGCGCGGCGCCCCGAGGTGGCCAAAGAGATCTCGGAGAGCAAGCGGAACAGCGACTACCTGCCCGGAGTCAACCTGCCGCGAAGCCTCTGGGCCAGCCACGTGATCGACGAGGTACTCGATGGCGCCCAGATGGTGTTCATCGCCGTCCCCAGCCAGACGCTGCGCGAGAACCTGCGCACCATTCGCCAGCTGATCCCTGCCGCATCTCCCGTCGTCAGCCTGATGAAAGGTGTCGAGAAGGGCAGCAAATTCCGGATGAGCGAGGTGATCAGCCAGGAACTGGAGATCTCCGCCGACCGGATTGCCGTGGCATCCGGCCCCAACCTGGCACTCGAGATCGCGCGGGAACAGCCCACCGCCGCCGTCGTGGCCTCCACCAGCCTGGACACGGCGACCGAAGTGGCCATCGCTGCCACCAACCCCTACTTCCGCGCATTCGTGAACACCGATGTCGTCGGCACCGAATTCGGCGGCGTGCTCAAGAACCTCATCGCGGTGGCGATCGGCATCGTCGACGGTGTCGGTTACGGCGAGAACACGAAGGCGTCGATCATCACCCGCGGGCTCGTCGAGATGACCGACTTCGCTGTCGCGTTCGGGGCGAAACCGGAAACACTGTCCGGACTGGCAGGCCTGGGCGACCTCATCGCCACCTGTGAGTCCTCGCTGTCGCGCAACAACACCGCCGGGCGGCTGCTCGGGCAGGGCTACAGCTTCTCCGAGGTCATCAAGCAGATGAACCAGACGGCGGAGGGGCTCGCATCCGTGACCCCTATTCTGGAGCTCGCACTCGAGAAAGGTGTCGTCATGCCGATCGTGTCGCAGGTCGCAGAAGTGCTCGCCGGCACCATGGACCCGCGTGACATCGCGCCGCACCTGACCACGGACTCCGACATCCCCCAGGGCGAGTAGCCCTCGCGAAAGTGCCCGTTCCGGAGGATAGTTACCGTTGCGCGGGGCACTATCCTCCGGAACGGGCACTATGCGGAGTGCACGGTACTCTAGCTAGGTGATCACGGCACTGGCGGATGGGCGGCTTCTGGCCGAGAAAACCGGGTCCATTCCACCGACGGTGATTGCCATGCACGGCTGGGGTCGCAGCGGACACGACTTCAGAGACATCGTCGAAGGGCTCGACTCACTTTCCATCCACCTCCCGGGTTTCGGCATCACCCCGGAGCCGTCAGAGGCCTGGGGGACCGACCGCTACGCGGAAGAGGTGGCGCATGCCTTGGGCGGCATGCCTCCGGTGATCCTGCTCGGGCACTCCTTCGGCGGGCGCGTTGCCGTGCGGTTGGCCGCGCAGCATCCGCACCTGGTTCGGGGGATCGTGTTGACCGGAGTTCCGCTGCTGAGGCTCACGCCGCCACCGAAGCCTTCCCTCGGCTACCGAGCCGTGCGGTTCCTGGCGAAGATCGGCCTCATCTCCCAGGCGCGACTCGAGGCCGAGAAGCAGCGCCGTGGCTCGCCGGACTACCGTGCGGCGAGCGGCGTGATGCGCGACGTGCTGGTGAAAGTCATGCGCGAGGACTACCGCGACGACCTGGCGAAGATCACCGTCCCGGTGCGCATGGTCTGGGGGGAGCACGACACGGCTGCGCCGACGGATGCCGGGCTCGCCGCGAGCAAACTGGTTGCCACCGCGACCTTCCGCTCTGTTCCCGGGGCCGCGCACCTGCTGGAGGGCGACCTGCCCGTGGCGGTCCGCGAAGATCTGCTGAAGCTGATCGAGGAGACGAACGCGTGAACTGGATCCTGGCCATCACCCTGCTGATCGCCGCCCTTGCGGCAGTCGCCGTCTCGCTCAAGTGGCTGCGGGTCGCCCAGCGGGAGCACTACATTGCCGGCTGGGTCGGCCGCATCGCAGCACTCTGGCTCGTCCGGATGCCAGCCAACCTGATCCTCGTTCCGGTTGCCCTGGCACTGATCGCGGTCGGTGTCTGGGCGAACACCGGGGTGAACGCCCCGATCCTCACCTACTTCGGCATCCCCGCCGCCATCATTGCCGCCGGATTCTTCCCGCTCGGCCTGGACATCCGCGGCACCAGTTCGCCGATGAACTGGACGCCCCGTGCCCGGAGGCTGCTCGTCGCCTACGCGGTGCTCCTGCTCGCAGCATCCGCTCTCCTCTGGTGGCTGGTGGGCGTTGTTGGCGTCGCTCTCGTGTTGTTGGCGGCTCCGCTTCTCATGGATCTCGCCCTCATCCCGATGAACGCCCTCGAGAAGGCGCTGTCCAACAAGTACCTGGTGAGCGCACGCAAGCGGCTGAACCAGGTGAAGCCCACCGTTGTCGCCATCACCGGCTCGTACGGGAAGACCTCGACCAAGGGGTATGTCGCACACCTGCTCGACGGTTCGTTCTCGGTCGTCGCCTCACCGGCCAGCTTCAACAACCTGATGGGCCTGTCGCGCGCGGTCAACGATCGGGTCATCCCTGGCACCGAGGTGTTCATCGCGGAGATGGGCGTCTACGGGCCGGGGGAGATCCGCGAGCTGAGCAAGAGCTTCCCGCCGGACGTAGCCGCCATCACCACGATCGGCGAGGCGCATCTCGCGCGCATGGGCAGCCGCGAGGTCATCGCCGCGGCCAAGGCCGAGATCACCGAGAAGGCGCGAATCGTCGTACTTCCGATCGACCAGCCGGAGCTGGCCGCCCTCGCCGATAAATGCCGAACAGAGGGCAAGACCGTGATCACTGTGTCGACCTCTCCGGGAGCCACGGCGGACGTCGTACTGGACGCCGCCTCCGGGCAGCTCACGATGAACGAGCCGGGCGGACCGGCGACGCTTCCGGTGACCGTGTCGAGCGTCGGGCACGCCGTGAACATCGCCGTCGCCGCCGGAATCGCCTTCGCGCTGAAGGTGCCGGCCGCGAGCATTGCGGGAAAGCTGGGCTCATTGCCCGGCGCACAGCACCGCGCTGAGATCCAGGAGACTGCGCAAGGCGTGATCGTCATCGACGACACCTACAACTCAAACCCGGTCGGTGCCGAGCGGGCACTCGAGGGCGCAGCCGCCCTCGCCGAAGAGCGTGGCGGGCAGCTGGTGGTCGTCACGCCCGGCATGGTGGAGCTGGGAAATATGCAGCGCCAGCGCAACGCCGAGTTCGCGGCATCCGTCACCGCTCACGGCGGACGCCTGCTGGCTGTCGGGCGAACCAACCGTGCGGCGCTGCGGTCCGGGGCGGAGCTTTCCGAGCATCCGGTGCTGGTCTATGACCGTCGCGACGTGGCCGTCAAGGCCGCTCTCGATCTCGCGGGCGAGCGAGGCGTTATCCTCTATGAGAACGACCTGCCTGACCACTACCCCTGATCCAGTCACCGACCGGGATGCGGATGCACCGGGCACGCAGGCAACCCAGGCCGTGGTGCGGGCCGAGTGCGATGGATGGTTATGAGCGACACCTGGGCCGTATTGTTCGGAGGACCCTCCCCGGAGCACGAGATCTCGATTCTCACCGGGCTGCAGTCTGAGCGGGTGCTGACCGCCGCGGGCGAGAGCGTGCTGCCGATCTACTGGGCGCCATCCGGCGGCTGGTACCTGGTTCCGTCGAAGAGCGAGGCGAAGGACTACCTCGAGGGCGTTCCGAAGAACTCGAAGCCGGTCGAGGTTCGCCTGGGCGACAACGCCGGCCTCTACGTGAAGAAGCGTTTCGGCGAGGACGCTCTGGAGCCGAGCGCCGTGCTGGTCTGCCTGCACGGCGGGCTGGGCGAGGGCGGAGGCGCGGCTGCCGTGTTCACCCTGCTGGGCATCCCGGCCACCGGGTCGAGCCTGTTCGCGGGTGCCGTCGGCATGGACAAGCTCGCGTTCGGCGGGCTCATGGGCACCGCAGGCATCCCGTCGTTGCCGCGCGAGCTGTTGTCGCCGCTGCGCGAACCGTCGTTCGCCGGGCCGTACATCGTCAAGCCGCGGTACGGCGGATCGTCGATCGGTATCGAGATAGTCGAAGATGTGGACACAGCGCGTGCCCTCGGCAAGTCGAGCGTGCACCTGCGTGGTGGGGCCGTCCTGGAGCCGTACCGGCCGGAGCTGGCCGATCTCAACATCTCATTCCGCACGCATCCGTCGCTGGAGATCACCCAGCTCGAGCGTCCGCTGCGTGACGAGGCGAAGGGTGGCCTGTACTCGTACGCCGAGAAGTACCTCGCCGGTTCGGCGGGGGCGGATGCCGGGCTCACCAGTGCGCCGCGTCAGTTTCCGGCGCACGTTGAGGAGGCGGTCGCCGCGCAGGCCACGGATCTCGCGGCGCGGGTTGCCGAGGTGACCGGGCTGACCGGCGTGGTTCGCGTCGACCTGCTGCTCGACGAGGCGACCGGCGAGCTGTTCGTGAACGAGGTCAACTCGATTCCGGGGGCGATGTCGCTGTACTTGTGGGCGCCGCAGGTATCCGCCGCTGAGGTGCTGAAGGACGCCCTCATCGAGGCGCGCGACGCTCGGCCGGCATTGCCAACCGCCGGATTCGGCTCAGGTGCTGCGTTGAAGGCCGCCGGCGGTATCGCCGGCAAACTGGTCGGGCTGGACGGACCCCGGGCCTAGTTACTCTTCGTTCTCCTCGAAGACGTCTTCCGCGGCCAGGCACTCCTTTGTGACGGGCAGGCTCCCTACGGCGTTCCCGAGTGCGCTGAGTGCGCTGCTGCTGGCGCGGTCACCGTCGATGACCACTTCCACGGCCGGGTCGCGCCCGTAGGAGATGAACTTGTAGACGGGCGCCTCGCTGCTGTCCCGCAGCCAGTCCACACCCTTCACGGTGAAGCAGGGGAGCGCCGACGGGCCGGGCACCTCGACGCCGCAGCGGAGGAAGATCGCCGCCGGGTCACCCCAGGCGCCGGTTGCCTGTGCATTGGTCTCCCGCTGGGCGAACTCATCGATGCCTTCCGGTAGCCGCACGATGATTTCGGCGCAATCGGGATTCGTGGCATCCGGTGCCGGCTCCAGCGGGACCATCTGCGAGCAGGCCCCGAGCAGGCTGACGGCGACTGTCGCAAGAGCGGTGATGGCCACCAGCTGGAACGGAGATCTCACCCATACAGGCTACCGTTTGAGGCATGACCGAAAGTGACACCCTCGCCTCGCTCGGCGAATCGGCGACCCTGGGCCGCATCTTCCCGCGGCTCCCGTCGGCCGACTGGCAGCTGCTCGGTCCTGGCGATGACTCCGCGGTGGTTGCCGCGCCGGACGGTCGCTTCGTCGTCACCACCGACATGATGATCCATGGCCCGGATTTTCGCCTGGCCTGGTCGAGGCCCCACGACCTCGGGTGGAAAGCGGCAGCATCCAACCTTGCCGACATTGCCGCAATGGGGGCGGTGCCGACCGCCCTGGTGGTCGCGATCGCCGCGCCGGCCGACTCGCCGATCGGACTCCTGGAGGGCATCGCCGACGGCCTTCGTGACGGATGCGCCGCTATGGCGCCCGGCTGCGGCGTCGTCGGCGGCGACCTCTCGGTGTCACCAACGCTGACCATCGCGGTGACGGCGTTCGGCGACCTCGGCGGCCGCGAACCGGTTCTTCGTTCGGGCGCTCAGCCCGGGGATCAGGTCGCGGTGTCCGGCCCCCTCGGCGCGGCGGCTGCTGCGCTGCAGCTGCTGTTCACCGAGGCGGTGGACGATTCAGGCGAACCGGATGCCCGGCGAGCCGCCGAGTTACGTGAGAGCACCGCTGCTCAACTCGCCCCTACCCCTCCCATCGGCGACGGGCTGCTGGCTGCGGTCGGGGGAGCGACCGCCATGCTCGACCTCAGCGACGGCCTGGCTATCGACGCCGGTCGACTGGCTCGCGCCAGCGGTGTCGGCGTCGACTTCGAGTCTGCACTCCTGGGGCCAGATGTTGCGCTGGCTCTCGGCGGCGGGGAGGACCATTCTCTGCTGGCGAGCTTCCCGGCATCCGCTGCCCTGCCGGGCGGGTTCCGACGCATTGGCGTGGTCTTCGCGGGGGAGGGCATCCGCGTCGACGGCGCCCCGGCGCCGACGTCGGGCTGGGATCCGTACCGCAACTGGAACGGCGCCCAAGGCTGAGCATCTGCAGGCCCAACCCGTCACCTGCGGACACGCTCGTATGCGGCGCGCGTACACGGGTGTCCGCACCTGACGGGTGAGCTACTCGGCGGTGGGGCTCAACCAGTAGAGGGTCGTGTCGCCGTAGTCCTTGCGCCGGTCGAGGGTGAGCCCGTCTGGCCAGGCGGGCACCGGCATCCGCGAGCTGCGTTCCAGTACGACGGTTGCCTCTGTTTCCAGACGCGGCACCAGTACCTCGAGGGCGTGCACCAACTCAGTGTTGCTGAGGTCGTATGGGGGGTCGAGGAAGACGATCTGCCAGGTCGACTCCGCGCCGGTGAGGAACGCGTGCACCGGCGACGAGCTGACCTCGATCGACAGGTCGCTGGAGCGGGGAGCGGCCTTCTTGATACGGGCCGCGTTCTTACGGGTGAATGGGACCGCCCCGTAATTGCGCTCGACCAGCGTGACCCGCCGAGCACCACGGCTGGCGGCCTCGAGTCCGAGCGCCCCAGAGCCGGCGTAGAGGTCGAGAACTCGCGCATCCTGGATCACGCCTCGCGCATCGAGCGCGGAGAAGATCGCTTCGCGCACCCGGTCGCTGGTCGGTCGGGTGCCGTTCGGCGGCACCGCCAGCGCGAGCGATCCCGCGAACCCGGAGATTATGCGTGTCATCGCCTCAACGCTACCGCCCAGTCGGCACCCCTGCGCTCAGTCCCAAATGAAGGAAAATCCGACGGTTCGTCACACGTCTATTGACGAGTAGGCCCATCGTCGCGGGAATCTCCTTCATTTGGGACAGCGGGAGGGGGCCGGGACGACGGGAGGGCGGATGCGCGGCGAGCGTGGGTGGCCGCCGGTACGGTTGAAGCGTGGAATCGCCGCTGGACGCCAAGCTGAGCTCGACGCTCGGCGGCCGCACCGCGACGGCCATGAAGAAGCACCTCGGCCTGGAGACTATCGGCGACCTGCTCAGCCATTACCCGCGGCGGTACGCCCTGCGCGGAGAGCTGACCGCCCTCAGCGAGTTGCCGTTCGACGAGAACGTCACGATCGTGGCCGAGGTGATCGAGGTCAGCCAGCGCTCGATGCAGGCCAAGCGTGGGTCGATTTTCGAGGCGAAGATCACTGACGGCAGGGGCATGCTCACCCTCACGTTTTTCAACCAGGCGTGGCGTAAAGACGAGCTGAAGCCGGGCGTGCGGGGCATCTTCGCCGGCAAGGTCGGCGAGTACCGAGGCGCCCGCCAGCTGACCCACCCCGACTACCAGCTGTTCGAACCGGATGCCGCCACCGACGTCGAGTCGGCCCGCGCCTGGGCGGAGCAGCCGATCCCGATCTACCCGGCCACGGCATCCGTCGCGTCCTGGAAGGTGCAACAGGCGATCGGTGTGGTGCTCGACACCCTGCCGAAGCTTGACGACCCGGTTCCGGATGCCATCCGCCAGGAACGCACGCTGATGGCCTATTCGCGCGCTGTCGAACTCATTCACCGGCCGAAGAAGGAGATCGAGTGGCGGGCGGCGCGCAAGGCGTTGCGCTTCCAGGAGGCGTTCGTGCTGCAGACCGCGCTGCTCGAGCAGCGGGTGGCATTGCGGGCACAGGCGGCGGTGCCCCGGGTGCCGAAGCCGGGCGGTTTCCTCGAGCGGTTTGACGCCCAGCTCAAGTTCACGCTGACCGGTGACCAGGCCCGAGTCGGTGAGGAGGTTGCTGCCGATCTGGCGGCGGAGTCCCCGATGAATCGCCTCTTGCAGGGCGAGGTGGGTTCCGGCAAGACGCTGGTCGCGCTGCGCGGTATGCTCGCGGTTGCCGATTCGGGCGGCCAGTCGGCGCTTCTCGCACCCACCGAGGTGCTCGCCGGGCAGCACCTGCGGTCGATCGTGCGCACCCTGGGCCCAGATCTTGCAGCCCAATTGCGTCCCTCGATCATCACCGGCCAGATGTCCACCGCCGATCGTAAGAAGGCCATGCTCGCGGCGATCTCCGGGTCGTCCCACATCGTGGTCGGCACGCACGCCCTGATGAGCGAGTCCGTCGGATTCTTCGACCTTGGCCTGGTGGTGGTCGACGAGCAGCACCGCTTCGGTGTCGAGCAACGGGAGGCACTGCGACGCAAGGGGTCGACCCCTCCGCACGTGCTGGTGCTGACCGCAACGCCCATCCCGCGCACGGTCGCCATGACGGTGTTCGGCGACTTGGACATCTCCACGATCGCCGAGCTGCCGTCAGGCCGCGTTCC
Source organism: Homoserinimonas sp. A520 (assembly GCF_054489245.1). NCBI lineage: Bacteria > Bacillati > Actinomycetota > Actinomycetes > Micrococcales > Microbacteriaceae > Homoserinimonas > Homoserinimonas sp. A520. The sequence goes on from NZ_JBTMWX010000002.1 coordinate 285,343, forward strand.
GATCACATCGCACGTTGTCGCCTTGGCCGAGCATCCGGGCTGGGCGTCGCGCATCTGGGAGCGGATGGCTGAGGAGCTCGCGCAGGGCAGGCAGGCTTTCGTGGTGTGCCCGGCGATCGACAGCAACGACAAGTCCAAGGCGACGGAGGAGGAGGAGGAGGAGGAGGAGGAGGCGGATGAGCTTCCTGAGCTCGTCGAAGGCGCCGCGCCCCCCGAGAACGTCACCGACACCCTGGCGCGGCTTCGCGCGCTGCCGTCGCTGGCATCCGCCCGCATCGAGGCGCTGCACGGCCGGTTGCCGAGCGAGACGAAGGATGCCCTGATGCGTGCATTCGCGGCCGGCGACATCGACGTGCTGGTCGCGACGACGGTCATCGAGGTGGGCGTGGACGTGCCGAACGCCTCGACGATGGTCATCCTGGACGCCGACCGCTTCGGCGTCTCGCAACTCCACCAGCTGCGCGGGCGAGTCGGTCGGGGATCGGTGCCTGGTCTCTGCCTGATGGTGACACGTGCCGAGCCGGAAACCCTGGCGCGAGACCGGGTGGATGCCGTCGCCTCCACCCTGGACGGCTTCGAGCTGGCGCAGAAAGATCTCGAGCTGCGGCAGGAGGGCGATGTGCTGGGCAGCACGCAGTCTGGTGGGCGTTCCTCGTTGCGGCTGCTGCGGGTGGCGAAGGACGGAAAGCTCATCACTGAGGCTCGCGAACTGGCCCAGAGAGTGCTCGACGAGGACCCGATCCTGGCCGGGCACCCCGCCCTGCGGCACGCCATCGCGCGCAGGCTCGACGACGCCACGCGCGACTTCCTGGCGAAGAACTGACCGGTCTGAACTCCGTCAACAGGACGGAAACGTGGGCGCGCCAGCCCGGGTGCCCGCGCCACCGCGTGTCGCGTAATCCATCCTGTTGACGGCGGCATTCTCAGAGTCACGCCGATAAGGTGAAGAGTATGAGCAGGATCGCCGTTGTTCCCGGATCGTTCGACCCCGTCACCCTGGGGCACATTGACGTGATCGAGCGTGCCGCCGGCATGTTCGACGAACTTCATGTGCTGGTGGTGCACAACCCGGACAAGACGGCGCTGCTCCCGGTGGCCCAGCGGGTGTCGCTGCTGGAGAAGTCGATCGCCGAGGCGGGCCTGCCTGGCAACATCCGCGTCACGTCCTGGACGGTCGGCCTGCTGGTCGATTACTGCACGGATGTCGGTGCCAGCGTCCTGGTGAAGGGCGTGCGTTCGGGCGTTGATGTCGCGTACGAGACGCCGATGGCGATCGTGAACCGCAACCTGGCCGGGGTCGAGACGGTCTTCCTGCTGCCGGATCCGGCCCACGCCCACGTGTCCAGTTCGCTGGTGCGGCAGGTTGCGGCGTTGGGTGGCGACGTCAGCCCGTACGTCCCGCGCGCGGTCGCCGACTTCCTCCAGAATCCTTAACGGCTGAGGTCCTGCAGTCCGCGCACCAGCATCCGGATGAGCGCGTCGAAGCTGGCGTCCAGGTCGCGGGGCAGGCCGAAGCCGCCGTCCAGTTCGAGTAGCACGTATCCGTGAACGGCTGAGCGGATGGCGCGGATGGCATCGGTCGCCTGGTCGGGTGCGAAACCGTAGCCGCGGAGTGCGTTCGCGATGACCGCTACGCTTTCGCCGCCGGCTGCGACGAGTTCGGCATCCGCCGGGTCGTCCGGGTTTCCGGCGTGCTGGGTGGCCGCGTACCGTCCGGGGTGGCGCTGGGCGAAGGCGCGCACTTCGGCCGCGAGCGCGACCACCGCTTCTTCGCCGGCGCGGCCGACGGTGGCGGAGCCGAGAGCCCGCGTGAGGTCCCGCACGGAGGCGACGGAAACCTCCCGCCGCAGGTCGGCCAGCGAGCTCACGTGCTTGTAGAGGCTCGGCGCCGCAACTCCGACCCGGGTAGCAACAGCGGCGAGGGTCAACGCGTCGAATCCCCGAGCGCCTGTGTCGTCGAGGATGGCCAGCGCCGCCTGGATGACGGCTTCCCTGCTGAGCCCGGCCCTAGGCATCCGCTGCCGCTTCGGCCGGGTTCTGCACCGTCGGGCGGATCTTCGCCAGGAAGCGCAGCAGCGCCGGCACCACGACGTCGGGTCGCTGCGATTGCGGGTAGTGGCCGGCATCCGCCACCAACACCGCGTCGGCGTTGATCGCCGTGGCGCCCCAGGCCAGTTCGCCGGCGGGGGAGCGGAAGTCAGGGTCGTGGTCGCCGATCATGATCAGCGCGGGGGAGGTGATCTCGGCGAGGCGGGCCTCGACTTCGGAGTGGTCCAGTTGGACGGCCAGCCGCCGCAGTGATCGCAACCGGTCGGGTTGGGCGAAGCTGCGACGGAGGTCTTTCCGGTGCTCCTCGAGCCAGGGCGAGCGGGTGACCTTGTTGAGGCTGCCGTAGTACGCCACCCAGAACGCTGCGCCCCAGGGCCACGCGAACATGACGCGGTAGAGGGCACGCATCATCGCCTGCGCCAGCGCACCAGGCATCGGTTCGCGCAGGAATGGGCTGAGCAGCACGAGTCCGCTGACCGCGTCCGGGCGTTCGGCGGCGGCCCAGGCGGCGGCGGATGCGCTCATCGAGTTGCCGAGGATGATCGCGGGCTCGCCGAGTTCCTCGATCAAGGCGAGAATGTCGCGCCCGGTGGTGGCGTCGCCATGCGTGGTGAACGTGGTGCCGCTGTCGCCGTGGCCGCGCAGGTCCATCACGGCAAAGCGGTAGCCGGCGCTCACGATTGGCGTGGCAAGGTCACGGTAGACGGAGCGCAGGTCGCCCATCCCGGGGACCGCGATGACCAGCGGTCCGGTGCCGTCCAGGGTGTAGGCGAGGCGGCCGTCCGCCCGCTGGAGGTAGTGCAGTTCCAATTGGCTAGTCATCATAACCAAAAAGCTACGCCCATTAGTCGACCTGCGCAAGAGCCCATCGAAAACGAAGGAGATCAGCGCCGGAACGCGCTATTCGCTGCCCGCAGGCGCACCACGCGGACGGATCTCCTTCATTTTTGCGTCAGGATGGGCGAATGGACGCAATGCAGGTGTGGGCGATCGATGGCATCCCCGAGATCGTCTCGGGAGACGACCTCGCGCTGATCATCGGCGACCTGCTCGAGGGCGATGACGCGCTGAAGGACGGCGACATCTTGGTCGTCACCAGCAAGATCGTGTCCAAGGCCGAGGGTCGTCAGGTGGCCGCCGCGGATCGTGAGCAGGCGATCACCGACGAGACGGTGCGCGTGGTGGCCAGCCGCGAGCATCCGGCCGGAACGACCCGCATCGTCGAGAACCGCCTCGGCCTGGTCATGGCTGCGGCGGGTGTCGACGCCAGCAACACCCCGGACGGCACCCTGCTGCTGCTTCCGATCGATCCGGATGCCTCGGCTCGCCGGCTCGCGGGCGCCCTCCGCGACCGCTTCAACGTGAAGGTCGGTGTGGTCATCTCCGACACGCTCGGCCGACCCTGGCGGCTGGGACAGACGGATGCCGCGATCGGCGCCGCGGGCATCCGCGTCGTCGACGACCTGCGGGGGAGCACGGATGCCCACGGCCGGCCACTCGAGGTCACCGTGACCGCGGTCGCCGACGAGCTGGCCGCCGCCGCCGACCTGGTGAAGGGGAAGGCGGCCAACCTTCCGGTGGCGATCGTGCGGGGAATGGCCGACCTCGTCGGCGAGCTCGACCTGCCGGGGGCGCGAACGCTGGTGCGACCGGCAGAACACGACATGTTCCGGCTCGGCAGCGACGAGTCATACGCGCTCGGATTCGGCGACGGGAAGCGCTCCCAAAAGTCAGGATCATCTGACAGACTCACTTGAGGTAAACCAAGCATTGAGGTTCAACGTTGAACGAAACCCACCCACTGGCGGTACCCGATTTCCATAGCCTGAGTCGGGGGATCGTTCGCAGTATCGAGACCGTGATCGACGGCAAGTCGGAGGCGGTGCAGCTCGCCCTGACCGTGCTCTTCGCCGAAGGCCATCTGCTGATCGAGGACGTTCCGGGCGTCGGCAAGACGATGCTCGCCCGAGCGCTGGCCCGTTCCCTGGACTGCACGGTCAACCGCATCCAGTTCACGCCCGACCTGCTGCCGTCGGATATCACCGGCGTCTCGGTGTTCAACCAGGGCTCGCGCACTTTCGAGTTCAGCCCGGGCCCGATCTTCGCGAACATCGTCATCGGCGACGAGATCAACCGCGCCAGCCCGAAGACGCAGTCGGCCCTGCTGGAGAGCATGGAGGAGAACCAGGTCACCGTCGATGGCATCACGCATCCGCTGGCGCACCCGTTCACCGTCGTTGCCACCCAGAACCCGGTCGAGATGGAGGGCACCTACCCGCTGCCGGAGGCCCAGCGCGACCGGTTCATGATCCGCATCTCGATGGGGTATCCGGATGAGGCGGCCGAGCAGGCGATGCTGCGCAGCCGCGAACTGACCAGCCCGCTGGCCAACATCTCGCCGGTCGTCTCGGCCGCGCAGCTGGCCTCCATGATCGCCACTGTGCGCGGCATCTACGTGTCGCCGGCCGTGGAGCGGTACGCGGTCAGCATCGCGCAGGCCACCCGCAATGACCGTGAGCTTCGCCTGGGCGCGAGCCCCCGCGCGACGCTGCACCTGGTTCGCGCGTCGAAGGCGCGCGCCGCCCTCGACGGACGTGAGTTCGTGCTGCCGGACGACATTGATGACCTTGCCATTCCGGTGCTCGGTCATCGGCTGATCGCCTCCAGTCGCGGGGCCAGCAATTCGTTCAACACCGCCGACATCTCGCAGACGATCACGCGAATCGTCAGTTCCATCAACGTCCCCCTCGGCGTGTTCGACTCGGTGTGAGGTCGTCGTGTTAGCAGCTCGGGTTGGCAAGAGGGCGCGTAACACCCGCCTGACTTCGCGGGGCTGGGTGTTTCTCGCCGTCGCCTTCCTGCTCATCGTGCTTGCCTACGCGCTTCGGCGCCCCGAACTGCTCTTCGTCGGCTGCTTCGTCGCGGCTGTCCCGCTGCTGTCCTTGTTCCTGATCAGGCTGCAGCGCCCGAAGCTGGATGTTCGCCGCAGCTTTGCACCGCTAGTGCTGACGGCCGGCCACCCGGCCATGGTTCGGCTGCAGGTTCAGAACCTGGCCCCGCGCCCGTTCCCGGCGGCTACCTGGACGGATGCCGTCGGCTGGCTTCCCAGACATCCCGCCTCGGGGCAGCTGAAGCCGCTGCGCAGCGGCTTATTCCGCCACCGGGAACCGCTGTCGTCGACCAGGCTCAGCTACGAACTCGCGCCGCCGCGGCGTGGCCAGTTCGAGATCGGGCCGTTCACGATCACGATGACCGACCCGTTCGGTCTCGCCAGCGGTACGCAGGTGGCGAACCACGCCCAGACGGTCACCGTCATCCCCGAGGTGCGGGCCCTTCCGGAGTCCGGTCTTGCGATCGCCGAGGCAGAGGGGTCTGCCCGGTTGGTGCAGCACCGCTCGGTCGGCGGCGACCACGACGTCACCACTCGGGCTTACCGCACCGGTGACGCGCTGCGCCGGGTGCACTGGCGCGCATCCGCTCACCATGGCGACCTGATGGTGCGGCAGGAGGAGCAACGCAGCCACTCAGAGGCGAGCATCCTGCTCGATACCCGCAGGAGCGGTTACCGGGACGCGAACTCCCTGCACCCGCTGGCCACCGCCGAGAGTGACCGATTCGAGTGGGCGGTCGGCTTCGCGGCCACCCTGGTGGTGCACCTCCAGCACTCCGGGTTCCTGGTGCACATGCACGAGTCGGCGGATGCCCAGCTCGCGTCCGTGGAGAACACCACCCACTTCCTGGAGAGCCTGGCCACGGTCGCCCTGAGCCCGGTACCGGCGCCGATGGACGTCATTCTGGCGAATGGCGGCGGGCAGTCCAGCCGCACCCCCGGTTCGATGTTCGCCATCATCTCGGACCCCGACGCTGAGCTGGTCGAGGCCCTCGCCCGCCGCCGCAGCAGTTATGAACTGGCGGTCGCGTTCCTGGCGATGCCGGACGACGAGTCGGTGAGCCTTCCGCTGAGCACGGCCGGTTGGACCTGTGTCGTTGTGCGGCCGGGTGACACTGCCGAGGGCGCCTGGCTCGCGGTGGTCGAGGGTGATGGAGCGCTTCGTGCCTCCTGAAGAACCGCAACTCCCGCCGGCGCACTGGAAGGTGAGCCTGGCCCTGCTGGCGTGCATCATGACGGCGACTGCGACGCTGAACGTGGTCCTGCAGGATCTCGGCTGGTGGTTCATCGCACTGCTGGCGTGCGGAATCGTGCTGGGGACATCCGCCCTGGTGAGGGTCTGGGCGACCTGGCGCTGGGTGCCACCTGTGGTGGCGGTGCTGGCGCTGTTCGGCTTCCTCACGCAGCAGTTCGCACCCCAGACCACGTTCATCGGGCTGTTCCCCACCTTTGACACGATCGAACAGTTCGGGTTGCTGATTGAACTGGCGCAGACGTCGATCATGGAGCAGACGGTTCCCGCGGAGCCGGTGCCAGGCATCCTGTTCCTGATCGCCGGAGGCATTGGTCTGATTTCGCTCGCTGCCGACCTCGTGGCGATCTCGCTTCAGCGGCGTGCCTGGGTCGGCTTGCTGATGCTGGTCGTGCTGTGGATGCCGGTGCTCACGGTGGAGCGCGACTTCGACCTGTTCTGGGTGATGGCGGCTGCCATTGCCTACCTCTACCTTCTGCGGGCGAACGCGCCGGCGCCGGATCGGCGGTTCACCCTCTCGGTGGCTGCTGGTGCGCTCGCCGTCGCGTTGGTCGCCCAGGTGGTGCTTCCGACGACAGAGCCGGTGCAGGCCGGGCCGGCGGGAACAGCCATCACCACCGGCGACAGCCCCATCGTGAACCTGGGCAACAACCTGCGACGCGATGTCGAGCGTCGTGCGCTGACCTACAGCACGGAGTCGGGGAGTGGGCAGTACCTGCGCCTGGTCAGCCTTGACCAGTTCGACGGAGACAAGTGGTTTGTCGGAGAGACCCCGTTCGAGGAGGAGAACACGCCGGACGACTTCGGGCTGCCTCCGGGACTCTCCGGGGAGGTCGAGCGCACCACGGACTCCACCCGGGTGGAGATCGTTGGCCTTGACACAATCTGGTTGCCGTTGCCGTACCCGACGGAGCGGGTGGTTGGCCTTGACCGGGGGTGGAGCTGGGACCCGGCCAGTCTCTCGCTGCGTACCCGCTTCGGGTCGAGCAGGAACCAGGAGTATCGGGTGGAGTCGCTGGTGTTGACTCCGACGCCGGAGCAACTGCTGGAGGCCGGTTCCACCGTGCCGCGCTCAGTGGCCGACCTCGCCGTCATCCAACAGGACGATGTGCCGCCGATCATCGAGGAGACCGCCCGGGCGGTGGTGGGCGACGCCGACTCCATCTATGAGAAGGCGCTCGCCCTGCAGCAATTCCTGCGCGCCGGCGACTTCAGCTATTCGGAGGATGCCCCCGTCGAGGAGGGCTACGACGGCACCGGGCTGGAGGTGATCGCGACGTTCCTCGAGGTGAAGAGCGGCTACTGCGTGCACTTCGCATCGGCGATGGCCCTGATGGCGCGCAGTCTCGGCATTCCGGCCCGGGTTGCTGTCGGGTTCCTGCCTGGTGGCAAGCTCGACCAGCGACTCGAGGGCCGCGCGGTCTATGAGGCGACGTCGCACGACCTGCATTCCTGGCCCGAACTGTATTTCGACGGCATCGGCTGGATGCCGTTCGAGCCGACGGCGACGCGCGGCGTGATCCCCGACTATGCGGACACCACGGTCGCCGGCGTTCCGATTCCGGCCGCCGGGGCAGGAGATCCGGAGCCCGCACCGTCCGATCCGGCTGCAGCGGATGATCCGCTCGCGCGTGATGCGGGGGACAACTCGGGCAGCGGCGCCGCTGCCGGAACGATTCCCGCAGGGCTCCTGTGGCTGATCGGGCTGAGCCTGCTCGGTGTGCTCCTGATCTTCACGCCGGCGATGATCCGGGCGATCGAGCGGCGGGCGCGCATCCGCACGATCCGCCGCGGTTTCGCTCCGGCGACGCTCGGCTGGCACGAGGTTCTGCAAAGCGCTGAGGATGCCGGCATTCCGGTTCCAAGGTCGGCAACCCCTCGCGAGAGCGGGCGGCTGCTGGCGGAGGCGATCGCGTCCGGGCGGCGCCCGGCGAAGGATCCGGATGGCGTGATCTCATCGGCGACAGCAGCGCTGGCCCGCATCGTCACCATGATCGAGCTGGAGGGTTATGCCCGTCCCGGAAGGGGCGTGTCGGTGTCGGCCGACGATGTCGCGGTCACCGTCAACCGGCTGAGGTCAGCGCAGGACTGGTGGGCCAGGGTGCGAGCGGTGCTGCTGCCAGCCTCCCTGTGGCGCCGTGCGGTCCAGGCTGTTCGGCCGAGGGAAACCGCGTAGCACCTTAGGTTAGGCATGCCATACTTAGGGCATGCTTACTATGACTTCGGTCCCGGTGAAGGTGGCGCGTCCGGCGTACCGCCCGTACCGGGCATCCGTTGCCCGTCTGGTTCAGCTCACCCCGCATTTCGTGCGAGTCACGTTCACCGGTGACGACTTCGACACTTTCGGAACCGATGGACTCGATCAGCGCCTCAAGATCGTGTTCCCGATCGAGGGCCACGGCTACAGCGACTTCGGCGCCGACGACGAGCAGACCATCGCCGACGGCAGCTGGTACGCACGCTTGCGGGCACTTCCCGACGACCGGCGCAACCCGTTCCGTACCTACACCGTCCGCGCCATCCGACCGACCGAACGCGAACTCGACGTCGACATGGTCAGCCACGGTGACGGCGGTCCGGCATCGCGCTGGCTGAACCGTGCGACCGTCGGCGATGAAGTCGTCATCGTCGGCCCAGACGCAGGCAGCATCGACTCCGCCATCGGCATCGACTGGCACCCCGGAGCGGCCACCCAGCTGCTGCTCGCCGGCGACGAGACCGCGGCCCCGGCCATCTGTGCCGTGCTCGAATCCTTGCCACACGGTCGGCGCGCGCAAGCCTTCATCGAGGTTCCGGATGCCGCCGACCTCCTCTCCATCGACCTCCCGAGCGGATGCTCGGTCACCTGGCTCCACCGTGGAGACCACCCGGTCGGAACCAGGCTCGACCCCGCAGTGCGCGGGTGGGTTGCTGACAACCTGGCCATCATCCGCCCGGCCCTCGCGGCCTCCGCCCAGCAATTGGATGATGTCGACGTCGACATCGAACTTCTCTGGGACTCGCCGGCCGAAGTGACGGACGGCCATTTCTACGCCTGGCTGGCCGGCGAGGCATCCTCCATCAAGTTGCTGCGCCGGTTCCTGGTGAGTGAGACCGGGATCGACCGCAAGCGGGTTGCCTTCATGGGCTATTGGCGGTTCGGTAAGGCTGAGGTCGTGTGAACCGGCACGAACTGGCGACGGGGCGGTGACCGCCACCGCCCTGCAAGACACCCGTAGGCCCGAATCACTGCGACGCCGTCGCCTGATCGGGCTCGGGGCGGCAGCCGCGCTCCTGCTGGTGATGGTCATTCTCAGCCTCGCCCTCGGCGCGCGCGACGTCGCCATTCCCGACGTCTGGAACGCCCTCTTCGCGCCGGACGCCGGCAACAACGACCATCTTGTCGTGCGAGACCTGCGCGTCCCGCGCACCGTGATCGGAGTCATCGTCGGGCTCGCCCTGGCGCTCGCGGGCACCATCATGCAGGGCGTGACCCGCAACCCGCTCGCCGACCCCGGCCTCCTCGGAGTGAATGCCGGCGCATCCGTCTTCGTGGTGCTGGCGATCGGCGTGCTCGGCATCAGCAGCCCATCCGCCTACGTCTGGTTCGCCTTCCTCGGCGCCGCGGCCGCCGCCAGCGTCGTCTACGGCATCGGAGCCATCGGGAGGGAGGGCGCCACCCCGGTGAAGCTGGTGCTGGCCGGAACCGCGCTGACGGCCGGGCTGACCTCCATCATCACCCTGGTGCTCATCACCGACGCCGAAACCCTGAACTCCTACCGCTTCTGGTCGGTCGGCTCCCTCGCCTCCCGCGACTTCGAACCGATCATCGCGCTGTGGCCGTTCATCGCCGTCGGCGCCGTACTCGCCTTCGCAGTGGGGCGGATGCTCAACCTCCTGTCACTCGGAGACGACCTGGCCCGCGGTCTGGGCCAGAACCTCACGCTGACCCGGGTGATCGCTGCCCTCGCCGTCGTACTGCTCTGCGGCTCAGCCACCGCGCTGGCCGGCCCCATGGTGTTCGTCGGCCTCGTCGTGCCGCACATCGTGCGGCCGATCACCGGGCCCGACTACCGCTGGATCCTCGCCTACTCCGCCCTGCTCGGGCCGGTGCTCCTGCTCGCCGCCGACGTGGTCGGTCGCCTGATCGTGCGCCCAGCCGAACTGGAGGCCGGCATCATCATCGCCGTGATCGGCGCCCCCATCATGATCGCCCTGGTTCGACGCGTGAAGTTGGCCGGGCTGTGAGCGCGGTATCCGTCGCCGTGCAGCGGTCGGGCATCCGCGGCCGCGCACGCACGATCACGCTCGCCTTGTCTGCGGTTGCGGTGGTGCTGGTCACCGTCAGCCTGTCCGTCGGCGCGTACACGCTGCCGATCCCCGACCTTCTGCAAGCTCTCATCGGCCAGGGCTCGGGAAGCGACAACTTCATCATCTTCCGGCTGCGGATGCCTCGGCTCGTGCTCGCCGTACTGGTCGGCTGCGCCTTCGGGATCGCCGGTGCGCTGTTCCAGACGCTCCTGCGCAACCCGCTCGCCAGCCCGGACATCATCGGCATCAGCCAGGGCGCCAGCGTCGCGGCCGCGTTCAGCATCCTGATCCTCGGCTTCAGCGGAGCGGCGGTCTCGTTGGCCGCCTTCCTCGGCGCGATCGTCGTCGCCACCGGCATCTACCTGCTGGCCTGGCGCGGGGGAGTGACAGGTTTTCGCTTCGTGCTGATCGGCGTCGGCGTCGCCTTCATGGTGCAGGCCGTGCTCGGCTACCTGATCACCCGCGGCGATGTGCGCGAAGTGCAGCAGGCGCTGGTCTGGATGGTCGGCGGGCTGGGAAGCGCCTCCTGGGCCGATATCGCGGTGATCGTGGCCGCGCTGGTTGTGCTGCTTCCGCTGGTGTGGGTGTTCTCGGCGCGATTGCGCATCCTGCAACTCGGCGACGACGCGGCCGGCGGGCTGGGACTGCGCCCCGAGCGTTCTCGTCTGGCCATTCTCTTCGTCGCCGTGGCCCTGGTCGCCGTCGCCACCGCGTTCGTCGGGCCGCTCGCGTTCGTCGCCTTCGTTGCGGCGCCGATTGCCAGGCGGATGCTCGGAACCGGCGGCCTCGCACTGGTCCCGAGTGCCTTGGTCGGCGCGGTTCTGGTCGTGGCGGCGGACTTCGTGGCACAGCACCTGCTGCCGGGAGACGTGCAGGTTCCGGCCGGCATCGTCACCGGGCTGGTCGGCGCCCCCTATCTCCTGTGGCTCCTGGCCACCACCAATCGCGGAGGACGCGGCGCATGACAGCAGAGAAGCAAGCCCACGAGTTCGGGGCCACCGGACTCGCACTCGGCTACGACGGCCGCCGCATCGTCACCGACCTCGACCTTCAAATCCCGGCCGGCCGGGTGACGGTCATCGTCGGTGCGAACGCCAGCGGCAAGTCGACGACGCTGCGGGGTATGGCGCGCCTGCTGCGCCCGGAGAGCGGCGTGGTGAGCCTGGACGGCCGCGACGTCCACGCGCTCCCGGCGAAGGATGTCGCGAAAGTCGTCGGCATCCTCCCGCAGTCCCCGATCGCGCCTGAGGGCATCACGGTGGGCGACCTCGTCGGGCGCGGCCGGTATCCGCACCAGGGCTGGTTCCGCCAGTGGTCTGCCGCAGACGATGTCGCTGTGACGGATGCCCTCACTGTCACGTCCTGCCTCGAACTGGTGGGGCGGCGCGTGGAGGAACTCTCCGGCGGCCAGCGGCAGCGGGTCTGGATCGCCATGGCCCTGGCCCAGGACCCGGACATCCTGTTGCTCGACGAGCCGACCACCTTCCTCGACGTGCGCCACCAGCTGGACGTGCTCGACCTCCTGGCCGGGCTGAACCGCACCAGGCAGACCACCGTCGTCATGGTGCTCCACGACCTCAACCTGGCCGCCCGCTACGCCGACGAGCTGGTGGTGATGGCGGATGGCCGCATTATCGCGAACGGGGCGCCATCCGACGTCCTCACTGCGGAGTTGCTGCGGGACGCGTTCGGGCTGGAGGCACTCATCGCCCCCGATCCGGTCTGCGGAACCCCGATGGTGGTGCCGATCGGCAAGTTCCACGCGCCGGAATCTCTGTCGAAACACGAGTAACCGGTGCTCTATAGTTAGGTTAGGCAACCCTAAGCGTTGTGTTCACCTTTCCCCGATTTGGAGTCCTTGTGAGTTTTCGCCCCCGCCTAGCCGCGCTCGCCGCTGCGACCGCCGCCCTCCTCGTTTTGAGCGGATGCGCATCCGGAACTGAAGAAACGCCCGAGGGCTCCGCGAGTTCCGGCGTCTTCCCGGTCACCATGGAGCACGCGTTCGGCGATACCGAGATCGAGAGCGAACCGCAGCGCGTCGTCGCGCTGGGCTGGGGGAGCGCGGATGCCGCCATCGCCATGGGCGTCATCCCCGTCGCCATGGAGGCGCAGGCCTACGGCGGGGACGAGAACGGCGTGCAGCCGTGGACCGCTGAGGCCCTCGAGGATGCCGGCGTCGAAACGCCCGTCCTCATCCCGTCGAGCAACGAGACTCCGGCCTACGAGGCGATCGCAGAAGCCGCACCCGACCTGATCCTCGCGGTCTACTCGGGTATCACCGAGGAGCAGTACGAACTCCTCAGCGAGATCGCCCCAACCGTCGCCTACCCGGACGCAGCCTGGACGACCCCGTGGCGCGACGTCGTCTCGCTGGTCGGCGAGGCGCTCGGCAAGACGGCTGAGGCGCAGTCCGTGCTGGACGGCGTCGACGCCGTACTCGCCGAGAAGGCGGCCGAGAACCCCGAACTGGCTGGCAAGTCCGTCGCGGTCGTATGGGACGTGTCCGGCACCTTCTACGTCTACAAGCCGGCCGACTCGCGGGTCAGCTTCCTGTTCGACCTCGGTCTGGTCAACGCTCCGTCGGTGGACGAACTAGCCAACGGCGAGTCACCGTTCTACTTCACGCTCAGCTATGAGGAGCTCGACAAGCTGGAGAGCGACATCATCGTCGCCTTCGCGAACACGCAGGACGAGGCGGATGCCTTCCTCGCCCAGAGCTACGCCCAGACGATTCCGGCGGTGAAGGCCGGCGCGGTCGCATCCGTCAGTGGTGTCGAACTGGTCGCAGCGGTCTCACCGCCCACCGCACTCTCGCTCACCTGGGGCATCGACGAGTACGTGACCGCCCTGGCCAAGGCCGCTTCTGCGGGTTGAGTAGGCGCGAAGCGCCGTATCGAAACCAGCTACATGGCGCTGAACGCCACCATCGGCTTCCCGGTCGCGGGGTGCGGCAGCAGGTCTGCCCGCACCCCGTAGACCTCGCGAATGAGCTCGGCGGTCAGCGTCGTCTCGGTCGGCCCGGCGGCCACCACTCGTCCGCGATGCAACACCAAGATGTGGTCGCTGGCCGCCAGCGCGAGGTTCAGGTCGTGCAGGGCGGCGAGTACGGACACCCCGGTGTCGGTGAGGTTGCGGAGCAGCTCGAGCGTCGCGAGTCCCGCGCTGATGTCGAGGTGATTCGTCGGCTCGTCCAGCAGCAGCAGCCGTGGCTGCTGGGCGAGCGCCTTCGCCAGCAAGACCCGCTGGCGCTCCCCGCCAGACAGGCTGGTGAAGTCCCGCTCGGCGAACTCCGTCACCCCGGCGACCTGCAAGGCGTCGGCGACGATCGAGCGGTCCTCCCGACTCTCCTCCTGCCACATCGCCTGGTGCGGGGTCCGCCCCAGCGCGACAACCTCGCGGGCTGTCAGGGTCAGCTCGGTGACGGCATCCTGCTCCACGAAGCTGACCAGTCGTGCCCTTGCTTTCCGGGCCATCTCTGGCAGGTTCTGGGCATCGAAGGCGATCGTGCCGGCATCCGGTTTCTCGACGGCGGCGATCGCCCTTAGCAGGGTGGACTTGCCCGCACCGTTCGGGCCGATCAGGGCACACAGGCTGCCCGGCGGCACCGAAGAGGTCACGCCGTCGATGATCATGGTTCCATCGATGCGCACATCGACCCGGTCGACGTCGAGGCCGTCGCCGATCATGCGTCCGTCCTGCGCTTCGCCAGCAGGAACGCGAAAACGGGTGCGCCGATGATCGCCGTCACGATACCGACCGGCAGTTCCCGCGGGTCGAACAGCGAGCGGGCGGCGGTGTCCGCCCAAATGAGGAAGATCGCCCCGACCAGGGCGACCAGCGGCAGCAGCGCGCGATGGCGCGGGCCGACCAGCAGCCGCACGGCATGCGGCAGGATCAACCCGACGAACCCGATCGACCCGCTCACCGACACCATCGCCCCGGTCAGCAGCGCGGTGACGGCCAGCAGGCTCCAGCGCACGCCCTGCACATTCACCCCGAGGGCGGCGGCGGAGGTGTCGCCGAAAGCGAAAGCATCGAGCGTGCGCCCGCTCAACAGGATCGGGATGCCGGCGATCAGGATCGCCGTGAAGGTGATCGCGACGGCGGGCCAGCGCGCGCCCGCCAGCGAGCCGAGCAACCAGCTCAGGATCTCCCGGTAGGAGTCGCCGGTCACCCACCAGAAGATGACCAGGCTGGTCAGGGCGGATGCGAGCGCCGAGACCGCGACGCCGGCGAGCACCGTACGCGAGGGCGTGATGCGCCCGAGGGAGCTGGCCAGCGCGAGGGTCAGTCCGAGGGCGAGGAGCGCGCCGAGGAATGCGGCCAGCGGCAGGATGATCGCGGCACCCATCAGGAGCACCAGCACCGCGCCGAGTGAGGCCCCCGACGAGAGGCCGAGCAGGTACGGGTCGGCCAGCGGGTTGCGGGTCAGCGCCTGCATCACCGCGCCGCTGACCGCCAGGCCGGCGCCGACCGCCGCGGCGGTCAGTACCCGGGGCATCCGCAGTTCCCAAACGATGCCGTCGCGCAACTCGCTGAGCGGGGTCGCGCCGATTCCCAGGTGATGCAGCACGGACGCCCACACCTCGCCCGGCGTGATGTCCGCCGGCCCGAACGTGACGGCCAGGATGACGGATGCCACGAGCACCGCTCCCAGCACGGCCGCCATCGCCGCCACTGCTGGTCGTGAGTGCACCTTCGCAGGTCGAGCAGATCTCGCTGGTCGACCGATTTTCGCTGGTTGAGCCTGTCGAAACCCCACTCGTTCGCTCGTTCTACCCAAGCTCAAGCTCCGCAAGTTGCTCGCTCAGATCAACGATCGCCGGTACCGTGCGCACCCCGGCCTCGCTTGCCGCGAACGGGATGACGAGGTATCGCCCGTTGACGACCGCGTCGAGCCGTGCGGTGGCCGGGTTGGCCTGCAGGATGCCGATCTTCTTGTCCGCGCTGTTCCACGCGGAGTCGACCAGCACAATCACGTCAGGGTTGGCCGCGATGACGGCCTCCCAGTTGAACGGGGCCCACGCCTGTCCAAGGTCGCCGGCGATGTTGGTGAGGCCGAGGTGGTCGAGCACGACCTGCGGCGCCCCGGTGCCGCCGCCGACAAACGGGGTGTCCGATCCGGACGAGAACCACAGGGCGGTGCGCTCGCCGGAGAGCGGCTTGACCGCTTCGAGTGCTGCCCGCTGCCCGGAGACCAGCTCCGTGGCATCCGTCTCGAAGATCGACGCGACCTCGGTGATCTCGGCGAAGATGTCGTCCACCGTCAGTGCGGGGTGATCGGCGGAAAGTGACTGGCATGCGGAGGGGGAAACGTAGGTGTCAACACCGAGCGACTGCAACTCGCTGCGCTCACCGGCGCCGTCGGCTGAGAAGTTGGACTCCCAGCCGGCGTAGACCAGGTCGGGTTCGAGGGTGAGAACGGTCTCCTCCGATGGCACCTTGTCGGAGATCACCGGGATGTCGGCCGCAGCATCCGCCCACTGCTCAGGGGCTGGACCATCAGGGAACGCGGTGCCGACGATGCGGTCGCCGAGGCCCAGGGCCAGCAGCATCTCGGTGGTCGACGACTTGATGGTGACGACGCGCTCCGGGTTGGAGTACGTCACCTCGAGGCCGCAATTGGTGATCGCCTCCGGCGTCGGGGCCGGGCGTTCGGGTGCGGCGGCTGCAGCGCATCCGCTCAGCAGCAAGGCAGTGGCGATCATCGCGGGAACGGCGAGTCGAGAATTCATGGGGGTCCTCCGGTTGTGGGCGTGCGAGAGTTCGTGGCACAAGCGGCCACGAAACCTGCCGGCCTCAAATCGGAGGTCGAGCGCACTACGCCAGGTCAGGCGCAGTGGGTCTGCACAAATTCTAGCGACATCCGGTTCGGTACCTGACACGCCAACTGGTAGCTGCTTCAGGATGCCCGGCTAAACTTCTCGGGTGACTCACCTACGCCAGACCCCCTGGACCGTCGACGTGCGCGACATCATGCACCGGCCCGGCGAGATGCGCGAGCGCCAACTCGACATCGCGACGCCGGAACCCTTCGGCAACGCCGTCATCGGCGTACCGGAGGGCGCAAACGTCGAGATCGATCTGCGCCTCGAAGCCCTGCATGACGGCATCCTGGTCAGTGCCGAAGTGGATGCGACGGCGACCGGGGAGTGCGTTCGGTGCCTCATCGATGTCGCCCACCCGGTCGAAGTCGATATTCAGGAGCTTTTCGCGTATTCTGAGGACGAAGCTTTCGAGTATCAGGTTCAAGACGACCACGTGGATCTTGAACCCGTCATTCGGGACGCAGTGGTTTTGTCGCTGCCGTTCCAACCGGTCTGTCAAGAAGATTGCCCCGGCCTGTGCCCAGAATGTGGGGTGCGGCTTCTCGACAACCCCGGTCACGAGCATGAAGAACCCATCGATCCCCGCTGGGCGGCGCTTGCCGGACTCGAAGGCCTGACCGAGGCCACAAGCACCCCAACAGACAACGCCGCGCAGCGCGGTGCCGACATTGCCCCTGAGGCCGATGTCGAGAGAGAGAAGAGATAGTCATGGCAGTACCCAAGCGCAAGATGTCCCGCGCGAGCACCCGCATGCGTCGCGCCCAGTGGAAGGCGACCGCGCCGACCCTGGTGAAGACCATCGAGGGTGGCAAGGTCGTTTACAGCCTCCCGCACCGCGCGAAGGTTGTCGAAGACTCCGCCGGCACCGCCCTGTACATGGAGTACAAGGGCCGCAAGGTCGCCGACGTCTAAATCGCCTGGCGGTTACGTGAGCGGAGGGAGCGCCGGTGTCTGCTGAACGGCAGGTTCCGGTCGTCTCCGCCCAGTCGGGCCGTCATGCCGCACCCCAGCGCGGTCTCGCCGACCAATTGCAGGTCGATGTCAGCCCAGAGCTCCTCGAGCTTGCCCTGACGCACCGGTCTTTCGCGTACGAGCACGGCGGCATCGCCCACAACGAGCGGCTCGAGTTCCTCGGCGACTCGATTCTCGGCCAGGCGGTCACCGTCATGCTGTACACCGAGAATCCGACACTCAGCGAGGGCGACCTCGCGAAGAGGCGCGCGAGCCTGGTCTCCAGCGTGGCGCTTGCGGAGGTTGCCCGGTCGATCGACCTGGGTCCGCACGTCCGCCTTGGTCACGGTGAAGAATTGACCGGCGGGCGAGACAAGTCCTCGATCCTCGCCGACACGGTTGAGGCGATCATCGGGGCCACCTATCTGAGTGCGGGGGCGGATGCCGCTACCGGTCTGGTGCTGCGACTCATCTCCCCGCTGTTGGAAGACCCCGAGCGTTTCGGCGCCGCGATGGACCCGAAGACCAGCTTGCAGGAGCTGGCCGCCCGCCGCGGGCGCGGAGTGCCGACGTATGTCATCACCGACAGCGGCCCAGACCACTCCAAGCGGTTTCACGCTGTCGTCGTGCTCGGCGGCAAGGAGATCGCCTCGGGCGACGGCACCAGCAAGAAGCACGCCGAGATGGCTGCCGCGCTCGACGCGTGGACGCTGCTGCAGTCCGAATAGATGCCGGAGCTACCCGAGGTCGAGGTCGTCCGCGCCGGCCTGGAACCGGCCGTGACCGGCGCAACTGTCACCGCCGTCACGGTGCTGGACGAGCGCTCGCTGCGCCGGCATCCTGGCCCCGCGGAGGACTTCGTCGAGCGGCTGACCGGCGCAACGCTGCTCACCCCGAACCGTCGCGGCAAATACCTGTGGCTGCCGCTCGTGGAATCGAAAACGAAGGAGATCCGTCCGGATTCGGCCGCTTCTGCATCACCTGGCGCCGTTTCGGCCGAAAGTCCTTCGATTTCGACTGCGTCCGAGGCATTGGTCGTGCACCTGGGCATGAGCGGCCAGGTGCTCCTGCGCGAGCCCGGCGTAGAGGACCGGCTCACGCGCATCCGCATCGACGTGGTGCATCCGGAGTACGGGCCGCTGCGCCTGAACTTCGTCGACCAGCGCATCTTCGGTTCGATGGCCATCGATGAGCTGCGGGCGACGACGGATGCCCCGGCGCAGTCGGTCCCGAACCAGGTCTTCCACATTGCCCGCGACCCTATCGACCCGCTGTTCGACGACAAGGTCTTCTTCCGGCGGCTCAGCGCCCGCAAGACAGGGGTGAAACGCGCCCTTCTCGATCAGACCCTGATCAGCGGCATCGGCAACATCTACGCCGACGAGGCCCTCTGGGCGGCGCGCATCCACTACGACCAGCCGACCAATACGCTCAGCCTGCCCAAGGCGAAACGCCTGCTCGCCGAGGTTCGGCTGGTGTTGGCGAAGGCGCTCGGTGAGGGCGGCACCAGCTTCGACACGCAATACCTGAACGTCAACGGAGAGTCAGGCTACTTCGCACACTCCCTGCAGGCGTATGGCCAGCACGGCCAACCGTGTCCGCGCTGCGGGCGTCCGATCATCCGCGAAACGTTCATGAACCGTGGGTCCCATTTCTGCCCGTTCTGCCAGCGCCTGCGCTGACTCGCTTCACCCGTCAGGTAGAGACACGCCTGTATCCGCAGCGCAGCCGGCTGTGTCCATAGCTGACGGATGAGCCGACGCCGCGGAGAGCACCAGGCGCTCAGAGCACCTTCTTCCAGGAGCCCTCGTAACCGACCGGCACGAATCCGATCGCCTCGTTGACGTCGAGCATGTGCCGGTTCTCCTCGGCATTCCAGGTGTAGATGGCCGGATGCCCGGGTGCGGTTTCCGACAGGAGGCGTAGGTTCGCCGCCTTGATCAACATGCCCAGCCGGTGCCCGCGGTGCTCGCTGAGAACGAGGGTGTTGTGGTTGAACACCGGTGTCGCAGGGTCGTGGGCGCAGACCAACTCGGTGAAGCCGACCAGGGTGCCCGACTCAATGTGACGGACCGCAGTGGTCATCCAGTGCCGACCCTCCGCCGCGCGCCGGGCGTCCAGGTCGCGCACCCGTTCTTCGTCCCACTCCTCGGGCTGGTAGTCGACCTCCCCGAGCGGCGGGTCAGTGCTCATCCGCTGCTGCAGCACCGCGAGGTCGCCGAGCCGGTGCTCAGGGGTGGCACCGATCCAGCGCTCGAGGGAGTAACCCTCCGGGGCATCCAACTCCGGAAGGTTAGCGGGCAGGGGCAACCGGCTCATCCGGTCGACCTGCGCCAGGGCGTAACCGTTGGCCAGGAGGAACCGCGTGGACGGATCATTCAGCGGCACGGACCCGAAACCGGTCGGTGACTCGATGCGCTCGCCGGCCGCATCCGCGTGGTGGGCGAACGACTGAAGCACCTGCCGCTTGTCGGCCAGGGCGATCTCAAGCACCCGCTCGTACAGCGCGGTACCGATCCCGCGGCCACGGAACTCGGGCAGCACCTCTGCGTGCAGCCAGGCTGAGCGCACGTCGTCCCCGCTCTGCAACTCGTGCACCGAGCGGCCCACGATCCGTCCGTCGACCCTGGCCACGAACATCCGCTTCGGCTCATAGGGGTTGTGGTATTCGGGGAGGAGCTCTTCCGGCTTCATGGCGAGGTCGTAGTTGCCGACAGCCGCTGCCTCGACGTCATTGCGCACGCGTGCCATCTCGATGAAGTCTGCGCCTGCTGGGCCATCCAGCGTTTGTGGCGGCAGTAATTCGTCGATCTCGAAGTCGGCCATGAAAGTTCTTTCTGCTCCGGTGCGGATGCCCCGAATGGGCAGCCGATCAGGCTACAACGCGGTCGGCGGATGCCGCACCTCCATCACCCAAATCGTTACCGGAGTTGCAGTCGGGCCATTGCACGCCCTTCCGGTACCGTTGACCCGTGAGTTTCGGGCGCGACGGGAGGGCAGGCAGGTGTATCTGAAGAGCCTGACCCTCAAAGGATTCAAGTCGTTCGCGCAGTCCACCACCTTCGCCTTCGAGGAGGGCGTCACCTGCGTCGTGGGCCCGAACGGTTCCGGCAAGTCCAATGTCGTCGACGCCCTCGCCTGGGTGATGGGCGAGCAGGGCGCGAAAACCCTGCGCGGCGGCAAGATGGAAGACGTCATCTTCGCAGGCACCGCCACCAAGGGGCCGCTCGGGCGGGCCGAGGTCATCCTCACCATCGACAATTCCGACGGCGCACTGCCCATCGAGTACGCGGAGGTCACGATCAGCCGCACCCTGTTCCGCAGCGGCGGCAGCGAGTACGCGATCAACGGCGAGACCTGCCGGCTGCTGGATGTCCAGGAGTTGCTGAGCGACTCCGGCCTGGGCCGCGAGATGCATGTCATCGTCGGCCAGGGCCAGCTCGACGCCGTTCTGCATGCCAGCCCGGAGGACCGCCGCGGGTTCATCGAGGAGGCCGCCGGCATCCTGAAGCATCGCCGTCGCAAAGAGAAGACCATCCGCAAGCTGGATGCCATGCAAGCCAACCTGACCAGGTTGAGCGACCTGGCGGGGGAGATCCGTCGCCAACTGAAGCCGCTCGGGCATCAGGCCGAGATTGCCAGGGAAGCCCAGTCGATCGCGGCGATCGTGCGCGATGCTCGCGCACGCCTGCTCGCTGACGAAGTGGTAACCCTGCGCGAGTCGCTCACGCTGCACAGCAAGAGCGAGTCGGAGCGCAAGACCGAGCGCATCGTGCTGCAGGAGCAACTCGACCAGTCGAAGCTGCGGGAGCAGCGCATCGAGCAGGCGCAGGTCGGCGACGCGGTCGACCTGGCGAGGCGAACGGCGTTCGGACTCGAGTCGGTGCAGGAGCGCCTGCGCGGCCTGTACACGCTCGCCAACCAGCGGCTCGCCCTGCTCGGTTCGCAGGCGGAGACCGCCCAGGCGGCATCCGGTGTCAGCCCGCAGATGGTGACGGATGCCCGGGACGAGGCTGCCCGGCTCACCGCGACGATTGCCGAGGCGGAGACCGCCTGGCGGGCGGCGCAGGCGGTCACCGCTGAGGCGCGCGCCAACCTCGACGGGCTCGACGAGGAGATCGCCCATCAGAGTTCGCTCGTCTCCCGCCACGACCTGGAGCTGTCGAAGCTCACCGGGCAGGCCGACACCGCGGCCTCCCGCCTCGCCGCCGTTCGCGGTGAGGTGTTGCGCCAGCAGAACGCGCTGGATGCTGCACTGGCCCGCCGCCACGCCGCAGCCCAGCTGCTGTCCCAACTGGAGGCGGAATCCACCCTCGGAGACGAAGGGGAGACCGACCTGGATGCGCAGTACCAGAGCGCACAGGCGGATGTGACGGCGGCCGAAGCCGAGATCGACACCCTTCGTGAGCAGCTGCACACCCTCGAACGGGAACGTGACGCGCTGGCGGCCCGCCAGAGCGCCCTCTCGATGGCCCTCGACCAGAAGGACGGCTCGAGCGCGCTGGTCGGGGCGAAGCGTCCGGGCATCCGCGGACTGGTGGCTGAGCACGTGCAGGTGAAGCCCGGCTACGAGGCGGCCATCGCTGCCGCCCTCGGCTCGCTGGCGGATGCCGTGCTCGCCGAGAACCGCGACTCCGCGATCGACGCGCTTGCTCACGCCGCCGCCGACGACCTCGGCCGCGTCGAACTCGTGCTGGCCGATGCCGACGTTGTTACCGGAGTCAGCGGCCAGTTGGACGACGGCGCTGTCTTCGCGGTCGACGTCGTGACCGCCCCCGCGGGTGTGCTCGGTCTTCTCGGCCGGGTCGTGATCGCCGACGATCTCGAGGCCGCCAGGCGGGTGTGGACCGGGCTGACCACCGCACGCCGCACTGCCGGGGGGCATTCGCACGAGGCGGAGGGTTCAGGCGCTTCAGCGCTCACCGTCATCACGAAATCGGGCGACGTGCTCAGCCAGTACGTCCTCCGTGGCGGCTCCGGCGCCAAGCGCTCCCGCCTCGAACTGGTCGCCGATCGGGAGGCCGCGACCGAGCGCCTCTCCGAGGTCACCTCGCTCATCGAACGCGCCCAATTCGCGCTCGCCGAGCAGCGGGGCACCCTCCAGGTGGCGAAAGAACAGAGCGTTCGCGCACTGGCCACCTTGCGCGAGTTCGACTCGCAGCTGGCTGCGCAGACCGAGAAGCTCAACCGCTCCAAGGTGCAGGTCGAGGCCGCCGATGCCGAGGCGCAGCGTCTCGAACGCGGGCTCGAGTTGGCCAACTCCTCCGTGACGGATGCTGTTGCAGCCTCCGAGCGTGCCGAGGCCGAACTGGAGACGGCGAAGGCACGCCCTCGCCCGATCCTCGACATCGCGGCGCGCGACGGTCTCGCCGCCGAACTGGATGCCGCGCGCGAGCGCGAGGTTGAGGCACGCCTGCAGGTGGAGACCGCTCGTGAACGAGTGCGTGCCCAGGAACTGCGGGCGACACAGCTCGCCCAGCAACTGGACGCCGAGCGGGCCGCGGCCGAGGAGGCAGCCCGCCGTGCCGTCATCCGTCGCCGGCAGGTGGAGGCAGCAGAACAGGTGATTTCGGCGTTGCCCGCGGTGCTCGACGCCGTCGATCGTTCCGTGGCGGAGGCAAGGCTCGAGCTTGCCGGCCGGGAAGCCGAGCGGGCGAAGCAGAACGAGGAACTGGCCGAACTTCGCCGCAACGAGAGTGTGCTTCGCGAACGGTTGCACACGATCAGCGAGAGCGTGCACGGACTCGAGATGCAGATCTACGAGAAGAAACTGCACCTCTCTACCCTGCTCGAGCGTGCGGGCGAGGAGCTCGGTCTCGTCGAAGACGTGCTGGTCGCCGAGTACGGCCCCCAGGTTCCCATTCCCGACCTCACGACCGACCTCGACGAGGACGCCCCCAGCTCTGAGCTCGTCGATGGATCCACCTCCCCTCCGTCAACAGGACGGATTGAGCAACATGCCGACGAGGGCGCCGCCAGGCTCGGCGATTCGGAAAACGCTCCTGTTGACGGCGAGGTTACGGGAATCCCGTTCGTGCGCGCCGAGCAGGAGGCCCGACTCGCGAGGGCCGAGCGCAAGCTCGCGCAGTTGGGCCGGGTCAACCCGCTCGCACTGGAGGAGTTCGCGGCCCTCGAGCAGCGCCACAAGTTCCTTACCGAGCAGCTCACCGACCTCACCAACACGCGGAAAGACCTGCTGACGATCATCGACGAGATCGACGAGAAGATGCAGGACATCTTCGCGAGCGCCTTCGAAGACACCAGGGCCGCGTTCAACCAGGTTTTCCCGATCCTGTTCCCGGGGGGGACCGGCAGCATCCACCTCACCGACCCCGACGACCTGCTCACCACGGGAATCGAGGTCACGGTCAAGCCCGCCGGCAAGAAGATCGAGCGCCTGTCGCTGCTCAGCGGCGGTGAGCGTTCGCTGGCCGCGGTCGCCCTGCTGATCGCCATCTTCAAGGCGCGCCCCAGCCCGTTCTACATCATGGACGAGGTCGAGGCCGCCCTCGACGACGCCAACCTGGGCCGGCTGCTGCAGATCTTCGAAGACCTCCGCCAGACCTCGCAGCTGATCATCATCACCCACCAGAAACGCACGATGGAGATAGCGGATGCCCTCTACGGCGTCTCGATGCGGCAAGACGGTGTGAGCGCGGTCGTCGGCCAGCGCGTGGCCGCCGCCGAGGAAAAAGCCGGCTAGGCCCCTCGTCTCACACAACGTCGTTCGCGGTGGGTAGAGTAACCCGGTGACCGACATCGAACGTCTTCAGCGCAAGACCGTCTGGGTGCTCAGCAGCGCGCAGATCATGGGCGGGCTGGGCATCGGTGCAACGGCATCCGTGGGCGCCCTGCTGGCCGCAGACGTCTCCGGATACGACGCCTGGTCGGGCATGGCGGCGACCATGTCGACGCTCGGCGCAGCGGTGCTCGCACTGCCCCTGGCCCGGTTCGCTGTTCGCCGGGGCCGTCGCCCGGCGCTGGGGTTCGGGTCCATGCTGGCCGGGGCATCCGCGATCCTGCTGGTGCTGGCAGCGTCCATCGGATCGTTCCCGTTGCTGCTGGTCGCCTTCGCCCTCTCCGGTGCGGGTTCGGCCACCAACCTGCAGGCCCGGTTCGCCGCCACCGACCTGGCGCGACCGGCACACCGTGGTCGAGACCTGTCTCTGGTGGTCTGGTCGACGACCATCGGGTCCGTGCTCGGGCCCAACCTGATCGAACCGGGCGAGGCGATCGGCGACGTGCTCGGCCTGCCGACCCTGACCGGCCCGTTCGTGTTCACGGTTGCCGCCCAGGCGATCACCGTGTGCATCTACCTGTTCGGCCTGCGGCCCGATCCGCTGGTGGTCGCCCGTGATGCCCTCGGCACGGAAGCCCGGGAGCGGCCGCGCCTCGGGTTCGCCACCCTACGGATCAACCCGCGCGCGCGGTTCGCTGTCGGAGCGGTGGCCCTCAGCCACGCGACCATGGTCGCCGTCATGTCGATGACACCCGTTCACCTGTACGGGCACGGCGCAACTCTGGCGATCGTCGGGTTCACCATCAGCCTCCACATCGCCGGGATGTTCGGCCTGTCACCGGTCTTCGGCTGGTTGGCCGACCGCGTCGGCCGGCTTCCGGTACTGCTCGGCGGCCAGGCGATCCTGGCATCCGCTCTCGTCGTCGCCTGGCTCGGCAGTGAGTCGCACGCCCTGGTCGGGGTCAGCCTGGTGCTCCTCGGGCTCGGCTGGTCGGCGTCCACCATCGCGGCATCGACGATGCTGGTCGACTCGGTGCCCATCGGCGATCGGCCGGGCGTTCAGGGAGTGTCCGACCTGATGATGAACCTCGCCGGCGCTGCCGGTGGTGCCCTCGCGGGGCCGGTGTTGACTGCTTTCGGCTACCCGGGGCTCGGATTGGCCAGCATGCTGCTGGTGGCCGCCGTTCTCCTGTGGGCGCTGCTGCGGGCATCCGCCCCCGCCGACGTCCTGATCGAAGGCTAGACCAGCGACTCGAGGTGCTCCCCGTTGACGCTGAGCACCTCCCACTGGCCATCGACCACGTCGAGCGTCGACACCGACCCGTTCAGGATGTGATCGAACGGCCGGCCCGCGAGGGAGGCAAGGGTGTAGCGGATGATCGTGCCGTGGCAGACGATGACCACATTCTTGCCCGCATACTCGTCCGCGATCTGTTGCAGCGCCTTGGTGCCGCGGGCGACCACCGAGTCGAGCGGCTCGAGACCCGGGTACTGCCGGTCGGGCCAGCGGGCGTCGATCTCGGCCAGGGTGAGGCCTTCGCCTTCACCGTAGGAGCGCTCGACCAACAGGTCGTAGCTGCGTCCGAGTGCGATTCCGAGCCCGTCGGCGATGATCTGGGCGGTCTCCCGCGCCCGCGCCAGGGGAGAGCTGACGATGACCTCCCAACCCGCATCAGCCAGCACGGCTACCGCATCGCGCGCCTGCTGACGACCGGTCTCGTTGAGGGGAATGTCGCTCGATCCCTGCATCTTGAGGGCGGCATTCCAGTCAGTCTGGCCGTGGCGGATGAAGGCGATAGTCATGATCTCATTGTCCCCGAAGTCAGGAGAGGCGCTTGCTGCCGGGGTCGAGCACCCGCAGCCACCGGTAGCCGTACGCGTCCAGGTCGAGCTGAACACTGCCATTCCCGCTCGTCATGCTGACCTCCTCGTCGAGCAGGTCGACGAGCCTCGTGTCGCCATTGGCGCCATCGATCGTGAGCGGCACCGACACAGCCTCCGGGGTGAAGTTGTGCAGCGCGATCATGCTGCCCAGCGGGCCGGTGACGCGGTGGGCCAGGACTCCGGCATGCGGCTGCTTCAGGATCGTCAGCTCGCCCCAGCCGATCTCGGCGGAGGCGCGGTAGCGACGGATCAGCTTCTGCACGAACTGCAGCAAGGAGTTCGGGTCGTGGCGCTGGGCGTTCGCATTGACGTGGGTGGGGGAGTAACTGCCCTCGGTGACCGGGTTCGGGAGCAGCGAGCGCCTGGCGCTGGAGAACCCGCCGTTCTTGCCATCCGTCCACTGCATCGGGGTGCGAACCGATAACCGCTTCCCGGCATCCAGGTTCTCGCCCATGCCCAGTTCTTCCCCGTAGAACAGCACAGGAGTGCCAGGAAGCGAGAAGAGCAGGCTGTACACCATGCGGATGCGACGGGGGTCGCCCTCCAGCATCGGGGGGAGGCGCCGCACGATTCCTCGACCGTAGACGCGCATCCGCTCTTCCGGGGCGAAGGCGGTGAAAACTTCTTCGCGCTCGGCGTCGCTCAGCTTGTCGAGAGTCAGCTCGTCGTGATTGCGCACGAAGTTCGCCCACTGGGAGGTGCGCGCGATGGCCGGGCGCTTGGCGAGCATCCTGGACAGCGGGCGGGCATCGTTTCGCGCCAGGGAGAGGTAGAGGCGCTGCATGGCCTCGAAGTCGAACTGCATGGTCAGCTCGTCGCCGTCGCGCCCGCCGAAGTAGGTCTGCTGCTGCTTGTACGGAAGATTCACCTCGCCCAGGAGGATGGCGTCGCCTCGCCGCCTGCTGACCAGCTCGCGGAGCTCACGCAGGTAGTCGTGCGGGTCGCCGTATTCTGACGAGTCGCTGTCGTCCTCGATGAAGAACGGCACTGCATCCACCCGGAACCCGGAGAACCCGAGCTCCAGCCAGAAGCCGAGCACCTTCCCGATCTCCTCCCGTACCCGCGGGTTGGCCACGTTGAGGTCGGGCTGGTGGTGGTAGAAGCGATGCAGGTAGTACTGGCCGGTGCGTTCGTCCAGCGTCCAGACGCCGTCCTCGTCTCCCGGAAAGACCGATTCCGGAGCGTTCTTCGGCGGCTTGTCCCGCCACACGTAGAAGTCGCGGTACGGGGACGACTTGCTGGAGCGCGCTGCCTGGAACCACGGGTGCTTGTCGGAGGTGTGGTTGACGACGATGTCGGTGATCACGCGAATGCCGCGGTCGCTGGCGCTGCGGATCAGCTCCACGACGTCTCCGAGGTGACCCAATCGTTTGTCGACGCTGTAGAAGTCGGTGATGTCGTAGCCGTCGTCGCGGTCCGGTGTGGGGAAGAACGGCATCAGCCAGAGGCAGGTGACCCCCAGGTCGGAGAGGTAGTCCAGCCGGTGGGCGAGCCCTCCGAAGTCGCCGTGCCCGTCGCCGTTCCAGTCCATGAAGGTTTCAACGTCGAGGCAGTAGACGACGGCGTTCTTCCACCACAGGTCGCTGGTGTCGGAGATTCTCATGCTCGTTCCTTCCTGGTGACCGGCAAGTGGGGCAGTACATGCTCGCCGAACGCGTCGATGAACGCGGTCTGTTCCTGGCCGACGTGGTGCAGGTAGATCTCGTCGAAGCCGAGGTCGATGGCTTCCTGCAGCCAGGCGACGTGCCTGGCGGGGTCGGATGACACGTTGACGCTGCCGTGCATCGCCTCCGGGGGGACGTGGGTTGCGGCCAGGTCGAACGACTCAACCGAGTCCACGTCCCAGCACAGCGGTGGGGAGAAGACGTTGGTGCGCCATTGGTCATGGGCGATGGCGAGAGCTTCGTCGTCGGTGGCGGCGAAGCTCAGGTGCACCTGGAGCACCAGGGGCCCGACCCCGCCGTTCGATCGGTAGGCGTCCACGACGCCGCGGAGGGCATCCGGCGCTTGCGCCACGGTCGCCAGTCCATCAGCCCAACCGGCTGCCCAGCCTGCGGTCTTCGCGCTCACTGCGGCGGCGAGCAGGGAGGGCGGATGCTCGGGAAGCGTCCAGAGCCTCGCCCGGTCGACCGTGACCTCGCCATCATGGCTGACCTCCTGCCCGGCCAGCAGGGAGCGGATGACAGTGACGCTCTCTTCCAAGCGGGCGTTTCGGCGTTCCTTCCTCGGCCAGGCATCCCCGGTCACGTGCTCGTTGACGGCCTCGCCGCTGCCGAGCGCCACCCAGAACCGGTCCGGGTACATGCTCTCCAGGGTGGCGGCCGCCTGCGCGATGATGGCCGGGTGGTAGCGCTGGCCGGGGGCGTTGACGACGCCGAAGGGGATCGAGGTCGCCTGCAATGCTGCGCCGAGCCAGGCCCAGGCGAAGCCAGAGTGCCCCTGGCGTTCGCTCCACGGGGCGAAGTGGTCGCTGCACATGGCTGCGGTGAAACCGGCCTCCTCAGCGCGTTGCACGGCATCCAGTAGCTCGCTCGGATGGACCTGCTCGTGTGATGCGTGGAACCCGATCACTGTCACGTGTTTCCGCCCTCCGAAAAATCGCTCCGTGCCACCGTAGTCTCCGACCCTGAGGGGTGCTTTATGGGGGTTCCCAGCCGCGCGGAACCCCCCACAGCGCGACCGTCACCGGGCATTTAGGATTGGGGGATGGCCGAGAAGACGAATAGCTGGTCCCTGTCCGGGGCACTGCGGGGGATGTTCGCGAAGAAGACCATCGACGACGAGACCTGGGAAGACCTGGAAGATGCGCTGATCAGGGCCGACTTCGGGTCGGATGTCACTGACGCGGTCGTTGACGAGATGCGCCAGCAGGTGCGCAAGTACAACACGACAGATCCCGCAGATCTGAAGCGGATGCTCCGGGAGAGCCTCGAAGAGCGCCTCGCCAGGCTGGACCCCACCCTCACCCTCAGCGCCAGGCCCGCTGTCGTGCTGGTTGTCGGGGTGAACGGCGTCGGGAAGACGACGACGATCGGCAAGTTTGCGAAGTTCCTCGTAGGCCACGGGCGAAGTGTCGTGGTTGGTGCAGCAGACACGTTCCGTGCGGCAGCAGTCGAGCAGCTCGCGACCTGGGCCGAGCGCGGGGGAGCGCAGATCGTGCGTCCCCAGCAGCAGGGGCAGGATCCGGCATCCGTCGCCTTCCAGACCGTCGAGAAGGCTCAGCGGGAGGGCATCGAGATCGTTTTGATCGACACTGCCGGGCGGTTGCAGACCAAGAGCGGGCTCATGGACGAGTTGTCCAAGATCCGGCGCGTGATCGAGAAGCAGGCCGAGATCGCCGAGGTGCTGCTGGTGCTGGATGCGACGACCGGCCAGAACGGGCTGTCGCAGGCCGAGGCCTTCATTCAGCACGCGGGCGTCACCGGGCTGGTGCTCACCAAGCTCGACGGGTCAGCGAAGGGCGGCTTCGTGGTCGCCGTTCAGGAGCGCACCGGCATCCCGATCAAGCTGATCGGCCAGGGCGAGGGCATAGGCGACCTCACCGGGTTCACGCCGCACGTCTTCGTCGCCGGACTCCTCGACTAGCCCAATTCTGCGGGCCTAGTCAACCCACGAGGATCAGTTAGCCGCGCGGTGCGTCTTCGCGTATCCGACGTAGTGGGTCGCGTTGTCCTTCACCTTGGCGAACTCTTCATCCGTCAGTTCCCGGCGCACCTTGGCCGGCACCCCGGCGACCAGCGATCGCGGCGGAATGACGGTTCCCTCGAGCACGACAGCGCCGGCGGCCACCAGCGAGCCGGCTCCGATGACCGCGCCGTTGAGCACCGTCGCACTCATGCCGATCAGGCAGTCATCCTCGACGGTGCAGCCGTGCAGCACGGCGGCGTGCCCGACGCTCACGCCAGATCCGATCCGTGTCGGGATCCCGGAGTCGCAGTGTACGGTGACGTTGTCCTGCAGGTTGCTGCGGTCGCCGAGCGTGATGCTGTCGACATCGCCGCGCAGCACCGCGCCGTAGAAGACGCTCGACTCGTCGCCGAGCGCCACCTGCCCGATGAGAGTGGCGTTGGGTGCAACCCAGGCAGTGTCGGCGATGGCGGGGGTGTTTCCACCGAGGCGGATGATCAGCGGTGAAGTCATGCCCCCCAAGTTACCGGCTTCTGCGCTTGTTTTCCGTAGAGCCGCGATGCCACCTCGAACAGCACCTCTTCCCGAGCGGCGTAGATGCCTTCAGCGCGCGGCCAGTGGTAGACCACGTCGGTGAAGCCGAGAACGGATGCCCGGCCGACCGAGTCTTCCCAGGCGCCAACGCTGTCCAGCGCGAGCCGGCCACCCGAGTCCAGGCTCAGGTACCGGTCGATGGATTCGCGCCCCTGCGCCGCAAGCGCATCGTCGAGGCGTCCGGACAGCTCGGCGATCCCCGCCCACCAGACGTCGCCGGTTTCGGATTCCCGACCGGTC
This sequence comes from Homoserinimonas sp. A520, assembly GCF_054489245.1. NCBI lineage: Bacteria > Bacillati > Actinomycetota > Actinomycetes > Micrococcales > Microbacteriaceae > Homoserinimonas > Homoserinimonas sp. A520. Next base: position 315,687 of record NZ_JBTMWX010000002.1, read on the forward strand.
GTCACCCAGCCGTCCGCACGCTCGGCGACCATCCGCAAGCCCTTTGGGCCATTTGCGGCGACGATCAGCGGTATCCGGGGCGATTGAGCGGGCGCTCCGACCATCCTGGCGCCGCTCGCCGTGAACCATTCGCCCTCGAACGACACGCCTCCGCTTCCCGGCGCCTCGAACCGCAGCAACTCGTCGAGGCCGGTCACGAACTCGACGAACCGCTCGTGTCGCTGCCGCGGCGTGAATTCGGGCTGCCCCAGCACGAACGCATCGAACCCGGTGCCGCCGGAGCCGACACCCAGCAGCATCCGCCCGCCGGAAATGTCGTCGACCGTGGCCAGTTCCTTGGCGAACGGAACCGGATGCCTGAAATTCGGCGACGCCACGAAGGTGCCCAACCGGATCGTTGACGTGACCGTCGCGGCAGCCGTGAGCGTCGGAATCGTGGCATGCCACGGCTCGTCGGCGAGGCTCCGCCACGACAGGTGGTCGTAGGTCCAGGCATGGTCGAAGCCCAGTTGCTCCGCCTGCTGCCACTTGTGCCGGGCATCCGCCCACGTGTCCTGGGGGAGAATCACAATTCCGTGGCGCATGGCTCAACCCTATGGCCAGCCGCCGTCACCGCCCGCGGTCACCTGAGCCCCCGCCTTCCGCTTAAACTAGGGAGCACCATGGCCACTTTTGGAAACCTCACCGACCGCCTCGTCGATACGTTCAAGAACCTGCGCGGTAAGGGCAAGCTGAGCCCAGCGGATGTCGATGGCACCGTTCGCGAGATCAGGCGAGCGCTGCTCGACGCCGACGTCGCGCTCGATGTCGTCAAAGAGTTCACCGGCAAGGTGCGCGAGCGCGCTCTCAGCGATGAGGTGTCGAAGGCGCTCAACCCCGCGCAGCAGGTCGTGCAGATCGTCAACGACGAACTCATCCAGATCCTGGGTGGCGAGGCCAGGCGACTCAACTTCGCCAAGACGGCGCCCACCGTCATCATGCTGGCCGGACTACAGGGTGCCGGTAAGACCACCCTCGCCGGCAAGCTCGCCAAGTGGCTCGCCGAGCAGAACCACACGCCGCTGCTGGTCGCAGCGGACCTCCAGCGGCCGAACGCCGTCACCCAGCTGCAGGTCGTCGGTGAGCAGGCCGGCGTGGCAGTGTTCGCCCCGGAGCCAGGCAACGGCGTAGGCGACCCGGTCAAGGTGGCCAAGAACGCGATCAAATTCGCGAAGGACAAGCAGTACGACGTTGTCATTGTGGACACGGCCGGGCGCCTCGGTGTCGATGCCGAGCTGATGAAGCAGGCAGGGAACATCCGCAAGGCTGTCGACCCGGACGAGGTGCTGTTCGTCATCGACGCGATGATCGGCCAGGACGCCGTCACCACGGCCAAGGCCTTCCAGGAGGGCGTCGATTTCACCGGCGTCGTGCTGACCAAGCTCGACGGCGATACTCGCGGTGGGGCGGCGTTGTCCGTCGCATCCGTCACCGGTCGCCCGATCATCTTCGCCAGCACGGGCGAGAAGCTGGACGAATTCGAACCGTTCTACCCCGACCGGATGGCCAGCCGCATCCTGGACCTCGGTGACATCCTCACCCTGATCGAGCAGGCGCAGAAGAACTTTGACGAGGACGAGGCCAAAAAGGTTGCGGAGAAGTTCGCGACCGACACGTTCACACTCGAGGATTTCCTGTCCCAGATGCAGCAGCTCAAGAACATGGGCTCCATCAAGAACATGCTCGGGATGCTTCCCGGCGCGAAGGGTATGCGCGAGCAGCTCGACAACTTCGACGAGTCGGAGATCACGCGTACCGAGGCGATCATCCAGTCGATGACCCTCATGGAGCGCCGCCAGCCGAAGCTGCTTAACGGATCGCGCCGACTGCGCATAGCCCGCGGTTCCGGCACATCGGTGACCGAGGTGAACGCCCTGGTCAACCGGTTCGAGCAGGCCGCGAAGATGATGAAGACGGTCGCCAAGGGCGGGATGCCCCAGGTGCCAGGCATGGGGCCGATCCCCGGCGCAGGCTTCGGAGGCGGACGCGGCAAGCCGCAGAAGGCCAAGAAGAAGGGCTCCAAGTCGGGCAACCCGGCGAAGCGCGCAGCCGAGAACGCTGCGCTTGCTTCTGGCAAGCCGGCGGATGCTCCCGCCTCCGGTTCCGGGTTCGGCTTGGGCGCAGCCAAGGGCGGCCCCAGCGAGGAAGAGCTCGCCTCGCTGCAGAAGTTCCTCGGTCGCTGACGTCGCTCCGCGGGCGCGTCCCTTCCGCCGCGCGGCCTTTTCAGTGGAACGCTGCGACGGATGCGATGGCGTTCCACCGAAAAGACCGCGCCGCCAGCGCGGCACTGACAGCGGGCAAGTTGGCCGAACTCGTCAAGGTTTCCCGCTGACGCCCAACCCCCGCAAAACGTTGGGTCGCGGCATCCGCTGCCCACTGGGTACGGTCAGAACATGAAGCGTTTCGCCCTGCCCGTCGTCGCCATCCTGCTCCTGGCCGGATGCGCAGGACAAGCCAACCCCGACGACGTCCTTCCGACGTCCCCGCCGATCATCATCGAGCCGGGGGAGGGCGAATCCGCAGCGCTCGGCCTGGTCAACCTTTGGCGTGTTACCGGTGCCGAGGGCGAACGCGAAGCGACGTGGCTGCGGCTGGACGCGAACGAGTTCCAGCTGTGGCGGGACTGCGGAATGATCAACGGTTCCTGGGCGGCAACAGATTCGATCTTCCTTGGTGAGGCGTGGGGCGCGATGGGCGACTGCGCGACCGACGGCATGCCGGTCGTGGAGTGGCTGAACCAGGTGGTGGGGTTCACCGCGACGCCAGGCGGCTACGACCTGCTCGCGGCGGATGGCAGTGTCGTCGCATCGCTCAGCATCGACGGCGCGCCCGAGCCGATCCCGACGGCGGCCGAGTTCTTCGCCGAGCCGCCGGAGGTCACCGATGAGGTGCGCGCCCAGTTCGCGGCTCCGGCGCCGCTTCCGGGCGAGTTGGAGCCTGCAACAGCGGATGCGCTCGACGGCAAGTGGGTACCGGTCGATACGACCCCGACCGACCCGCACGTCGTGTTCAACGCCGGGGGCACCTGGACCGGCTCCGACGGCTGCAACGGTGGCGGCGGACGGTGGGCGGTGGACGGCGACGGTGGGTTCCTCGCGACTTCCGGGCCGTCAACGCTGATGTTCTGTGAGGGTGCGCCTGTTCCCGCATGGGTCGCGCAGGCATCCGCTGCCGGAATGGACACCGACGGCCACCTGCACCTCTTCGACGCATCCGGTACCGCGTTGGGATCGCTGACCCGCTGAACCGACAGGTACCACTCACGACTCGTAGGCTGAGCGGATGATCACCCGCCCCATCCGCATCGGCGTGCAGTTGGCGCCCCAGCACGCCGACTACCCCAAGCTGCGTGACACCGCCGCCGAACTGGAAGACCTCGGCATCGACGTGCTCTTCAACTGGGACCATTTCTTTACGCTGTCCGGCGACCCGGATGGCCGTCACTTCGAGTCGTGGACCATGCTGGCGGCCCTCGCCGAACAGACCAGCACAGTCCAGCTCGGGTCGCTGGTGAACTGCAACAGCTACCGCAACCCCAACCTGCAAGCGGACATGGCCCGCACCATCGACCACATCAGCGCGGGTCCCGACGGGGTCGGCCGGTTCATCTTCGGCACCGGCGCCGGCTGGTTCGAGCGCGACTACGAGGAGTACGGCTACGAGTTCGGCACGGCCGGCAGCAGGCTGGACGCCCTCGCTCGTGACCTTCCGATCATCCGCTCACGCTGGGAGAAGCTGAACCCGCCTCCCACCCGCCGCATCCCTGTGCTGATCGGCGGTGGCGGGGAGAAGAAGACGCTCCGCATCGTCGCCGAGCACGCCGACATCTGGCACAGCTTCTCCGACGCGCCCACCCTGAAGCGCAAGCTGGGAATCCTTGCGAAACACGGCGAGGACGTCGGTCGCGACGTCAGCGAGATCGAAATCTCCACCAAGCTGGGGTCGCGGATGTCCGTGGCGGACGCCGACGAGCAGGTCGCCCTCGGCGTCAGCCTGTTCACGATCGAGTTGCGTCGGCCAGAGTACGATTTCGACTCGATCAAGGGCTGGCTTTCCTGGCGCGATCAGCAGAACTCCAGGTAGCTTTCTGCCAGCCTTCGACAAGTCCGTGCCACAGGCCGTCGTTCGGTGATCCAATGTCGGTGGCTATGGATAACGTGAGACGGTGACCACCCTGAAGACCCGGCGTCCCGTCGCCAGCGCATCGACCCTCGTACTCGTCGCCATCGTGGTAACGGTGATCGCCTGGGCTAGCGCTTTCGTCGTCATCCGCGGCGTTGCTCCCTACTTCTCCGGCGGTCCGCTCGCGCTCGGCCGTCTGCTGATCGGCACGGCTTTGCTCGCCCTGGTCCTGATCGGGCGCCGCTGGGTGAAGCCGACCGGCCGCGAATGGCTCCTCATCCTGGTCTTCGGGATCGCCTGGTTCGGCGTCTACAACGTGGCCCTGAACACGGCAGAGCAGACTCTGGATGCCGGTACCACGGCGATGCTGGTGAACATCGGCCCGATCCTCATCGCTCTGGGTGCCGGGCTGTTCCTCGGTGAGGGCATCCCGAAGTGGCTCGCCATCGGCGCCGGGGTCGCATTCTTCGGGGTGATTCTCATCGGACTCGGCACCGGGGCATCCGAATTCGGTGACGGCTGGGGTGTGATCTGGTGCCTGGTCGCCGCGCTGGCCTACGCCATCGGAGTCCTCTGCCAGAAGCGCGTACTGACGCGGATGCCGGCGACGCAGGTGACCTGGATGGGCTGCGTCATCGGCGCCATCGCCTGCCTCCCGTTCAGTGGCGGTCTCATCGCCGAACTCCAGGAGGCGCCGGCAGCGGCGATCGCCGGCGTCGTCTACCTGGGCGCAGTCCCGACGGCTCTCGCTTTCAGCACCTGGGCTTACGCCCTGTCGCGGATGCCCGCGGGCAAGCTCGGCGTCACCACTTACGTCGTCCCGGCCATCGTGGTCGCCCTCGGGTTCCTCTTCTTCCAGGAGATCCCCACCGTACTGGCCATCATCGGTGGAGTAATCTGCCTGATCGGTGTCGCCCTCAGCCGCCGCACGTCACGTGCAGCCACTCCGGCGGTGCCGGTTCAGGCGGAGTAGCCGACCCCGGTAATCACCGTCACGGTTTTTCTGGCAGAATGGACTGTTGAGTCTGCGCGGTTCGACCCTCTAATCAAACCGCACCAGATTTCCTTAGACCTTTCTGCCGAGTGTGCCCCCACGCTCACGGCTGTCAGTTCGCTCCCATATCTAGAAACACAGGAGAATTGTGGCTGTAAAAATTCGTTTGAAGCGCTTCGGCAAGATCCGCGCTCCTTACTACCGCATCGTTGTCGCCGACTCGCGCACCAAGCGCGACGGCCGTGTCATCGAAGAGATCGGCAAGTACCACCCGACCGAGGAGCCCTCGTTCATCGAGGTCAACTCCGAGCGTGCCCAGTACTGGCTGAGCGTCGGCGCACAGCCGACCGAGCAGGTTGCTGCTCTCCTCAAGCTGACCGGTGACTGGGGAACGTTCAAGGGCGAGAAGAACGCCAAGTCGACTGTCAAGACGAAGGAGCCGAAGGTTCCTTTCGTCGCCGACGAGAAGAAGAAGGCTGTCCTGAAGCCGAAGACCGAGGCCCCGGCCAAGGAAGAGGCGAAGAAGGAAGAGCCGAAGGCTAAGGAAGCTCCCGCCGAGGAGCCCAAGGTTGAGGAAGCTCCCGCCGAGGAGCCCAAGGTCGAGGAGGCTCCGGCAGCTGAGGCAGCAGCCGAAGCTCCCGCCGAGGAAACCCCCGCTCCCGACGCAGACAAGGCGTAGCACGTGCTCGCACCCGCTCTGGAGCACCTGGTCAAGGGGATCGTCGATCACCCGGACGATGTGCAGGTCGTGTCAAAGAACTCTCCTCGCGGCGACGTTCTCGAGGTGCGCGTGCACCCGGAGGACCTCGGTCGTGTGATCGGTCGCGCTGGCCGCACTGCGAAGGCGCTCCGCACCCTGGTCTCGGCTCTCGCCGATGGCCGCAAGGTGCGCGTCGACGTTGTCGACACCGATTACTAGACAAGCGATGTCCAGTAAGACCCAACTCAGAGTCGGCCGCCTTACCAAGGCACATGGCCTCAAGGGTGCAATAAAGATCGAGCTGTACACGGATGACCCGGGGCGACGTTTCGTCCCGGGCGCCGTGTTCACTCTCCAGGTGCCGACCTCGTCGCCCTGGCACGGCAAGACCCTCGAGCTCGTCGAGCTGAAGTGGTACAACACGCATCCCGTGGCGTTCTTCAAGGATGTCCCGGATCGCACGACAGCCGAGTCGTTGCTGAAGGCGATCCTCTGGGTCGACCAGGATCTCGATGAGAGCCCTGACGAGGAGGATGCCTGGTTCGACCATCAGCTGGTCGGCCTGTCCGTCATCCGCGACGGCGTGAAAGTCGGGACCATCAGCCTGGTCGATCACCTTCCGGCCCAGGACCTCCTGCATGTGACGACGGATGCCGGTGAGGTGCTTGTCCCGTTCGTCAAGGCGATCGTGCCCGCAGTCGACATCAAGGCCGGCACCCTGACGGTGACGCCGCCCCCCGGCCTTTTCGAGGAGCTGCCCGACGAGCCCGACGACGAACCGAACAAGCCTGCACTCACCGAAGAGCCGCCCGCGAATTGAGGGACCTTTCGTGCCGTCTGCACGGTTTGAGGGACTTTTTTCGGCGATAGTGCTGCTTTCTCCTCCTTTCGTGTCAGCGAGTCCTCCGCGCTTAGGATCACTACGTGCGCATCGACATCGTGACGATCTTCCCGGAGTTCTTCTCCGTGCTCGACGTCTCACTGCTCGGTAAGGCGCGCAAGAGCGGCCTGATCGACCTCACTGTGCACGACCTCCGCGATTTCACCCACGATCGGCACCGCACGGTCGACGACACCCCCTATGGCGGCGGCGCCGGCATGGTGATGAAACCGGAGCCGTGGGGTGAGGCGCTCGACAGCATCCTCGATGCTGCAGCAGCGGATGCTCGGCCAACAGTCATCTTCCCGTCGCCAGCTGGCGAGGTCTTCACCCAGAAGCTCGCACGCGAGCTCGCCCAGGAGCCCCAGCTGGTGTTCGCGTGCGGCCGGTACGAAGGCATTGACCAGCGGGTCATCGACTACACGGCGACCCGGGCATCCGTTCGCCTGATCAGCCTGGGCGACTATGTGCTCAACGGGGGAGAGGTGGCAACGATGGCGATGATCGAGGCGATCGGCCGGCTCATCCCCGGCATGGTCGGCAACCCGGAGAGCCTGGTCGAGGAGAGTCACGAAGACGGGCTGCTCGAGTACCCCAGCTACACGAAACCGGCCGAATGGCGAGGGCTCGAGGTACCGCCGGTGCTCCTGAGCGGCAACCACGCCGCCATCGCCGCGTGGCGACGGGCGCAACAGCTGGATCGCACCCGTGAGGTCAGGCCTGAACTACTGGATGGTAACGGCTAGCTAACGAACCGGTAAAGTGAGAGTCCCACAGTATATCGTCGATGGGACCCGACAGCCGACTCAGGAGTACCCGTGCCCAAGACTGTTTTGAGTATCATCGCCCTTCTTGTCACTGTATTCGTGGTGGCCCTGGGAGGAAGCCTCGCAGGCAACGCCATTGCTGGAGGAGCCTCGCAGGGCGTTGCGGATGCGACGTCCGCCACGGGATCGAGCGGGACAGACGGAGCAGAGGGCCCGGCGGGGCCTGCGGGTCCGACCGGCCCCGAGGGTGCACAAGGTGTCGACGGTTTGGCCGGGCCCCACGGGAGCGTAGGTCCGGCTGGTGCTCGCGGGGCTGTAGGGCCGAAAGGCTCCACAGGTGCTCGGGGCGACGCAGGTTCGCAGGGACCCGCGGGTTCGCCGGGTCCTGCCGGTATGCCCGGTCCTGCCGGTGCGCCTGGTGCAGATGGAGTTGACGGTGCAAATGGGGTTGACGGTGTCGATGGAGCCGATGGCGACGTGAATGTGCGGCTGGTCGAGAAGGCATCCCAAGGGTTCACCGATACGCCGAACACGGTGCTTGCTTTCAGCCCAATGTTGAGTGCCGAGAAGTGGCTCGTCGAGATTCAATGGACGCCTGACGGCGGTACCGGTGATTGTTCCCTGGTTGCACATGGAACTGTTCAGACGATCGCACCGGGCTGGACCCAGGTTGTCGACCTGACCAGCAACAATGACATCCGGTTACGGTGCCAGTCTTCATCGTCAACCTTGGGGTACTCCATCAAAGACGCACGGATGCTTGCCTTACGGGTAACCGGCTAGGCCTAGCTGTTCTCCAGCAGGCCTCGCGTACGCTTGTCCCATGTGGCTGAGGCGAGCGTTCTATTACGCAATGTTCGGCGCCTTCGTGGTGCTGCCGGTGTTCCTGCTGATCGGGCGCGGTCTGGTGCTCGCGGAGAGTGGCTGGGACTTCGCGCTGCTGCTGCTGATCAGCCCCATCCTGGGTGTCGTGATGCTGGTCGTCGCAGGATTCACGGTGGCGCGCAAGTCGGTGCGCCGCGACCGTGCACTGTCGTGGCTGGACGTCGGGCTCCACTTCGCGTGGTACCTCTCCATCATCGCCGCCGGCGTTTTCGCGCATCCGGCTGTCGCCGCGATCGTCATCATGCTGTCCGTTGCGGCGTTCTGGTCGGCACTCTGGCAGTTGTTCACCGAGACTCGTCGGCGAGTGAAGTCTGCGCTGGCATCACTGGACTACACCGCCGTTCCCGCGTCACAGTATCGGCAGGCGAACCCGGATGCGCCGGGCGCCGGCACGGTCATCCGCCTGGAGCCGCCGAAAGACTGAACGCTCCGGGCCGGACAAGCGGGCTCAACTGGCGGCGATCATCCGCTTATGGCAGAATTAGCGTTTGTGCCCGCGCACGGCTCTGCCACAGGGGAGCCAGCATTCTTTCGGCACCATCCCATTCTTCAGCAGTACTTAGATCGTGGTCGACCAGTGGCGGCCGCAGAGAGCGAACAATCATGCACATTCTCGACGCCGTAGATGCGGCCTCACTCCGCTCAGACATCCCGGACTTCCGCGCCGGCGACAACGTGAAGGTGCACGTCAACATCGTTGAAGGTACGCGTTCACGTATCCAGATCTTCCAGGGGGTCGTCATCGGCCGCCAGAACGAGGGCGTCCGCGAGACTTTCACGGTTCGCAAGGTCAGCTTCCAGGTGGGCGTGGAGCGCACGTTCCCGGTTCACTCCCCGGTCATTGACCACATCGAGGTCGTCACCCGCGGTGACGTTCGTCGCGCCAAGCTGTACTACCTGCGCGACCTGCGCGGCAAGAAGGCGAAGATCAAGGAAAAGCGCTAAGCGCTCCTCCCGTCCCACGCAACGCACCCGATAGCGCACGCTACTTCAGCTCCCCACCACGTAATATGGCGGGGAGCTCAGGGGTTAAATGACAGATGCACTGCCTGCTTCGCGCACAGCCAGCGAGGCGATCGAACGGCGCCGCAAAACACGCGGTATCAAGCTGTTCCTCCGCGACATCGTCCTCATTTTCCTGGCCGCGATCATCATTTCGGTGGGCATCAAGACCTTCCTGATCCGCTCGTTCTACATCCCCTCCTCGTCGATGGAGAACACCCTGCAGGTGCAGGACCGCATCATCGTCAACCAGTTGATCCCCGACCTGTTCGACGTCGAGCGCGGCGACATCGTGGTGTTCAAGGATCCGGGCGGTTGGCTGAACCCGGTTCCGCAGGAAGAGCGCGCCCCGCTGGTCGAGGCGGTCGACTGGATGCTGTCGGCGATCGGCCTGAGCGCCCCGGACAGCAACGACCACCTCATCAAACGCGTCATCGGCCTTCCCGGCGACGAGGTGGCCTGCTGCAACGCTTTCGGCCAGTTGTCGGTGAACGGCGTGCCGATCGATGAGGGATACCTGAAGCTGCCGGACAAGGTGACCAAGGTGTCGAAGGACGACTTCGCGATCACCGTCCCCAAGGATTCCCTATGGGTCTTGGGCGACAACCGCTACAACTCCTGCGACTCGCGCTGCAATACCTCTGGCCCGACCGAAGGATTCGTCCCGCTCGACCACGTGGTGGGCCGGGCGTTCCTGGTCAGCTGGCCCAGCCAGAACTGGACCTGGCTCGACAACTACCCCCAGACTTTCGCTGGGGTCGACGAGGGACAGTAGATGGTTGTCTCCGACCCCACACTGGACTACGAAGCCGGCCTGCACGCGCAGGGCGCCCGTTACGTCATCGGATGTGACGAGGTCGGCCGGGGTGCGATCGCCGGCCCGGTCGGGGTGGGCATGAGCGTGGTCGAACGGAAGATGGGCGCGATCCCGAAGGGGCTTCGCGACTCGAAGATGCTCAGCGAGAAGCGCCGCGAGGAGTTGGCGCCGCTCAGCGCATCGTGGTGCCGCTTCAGTGCTGTCGGTCTCGCGTCGCCCCTGGAGGTCGACCAGCTGGGCATCTCCGCCGCCCTCGCCCTGGCGGGAAAGCGCGCCCTGACCGCGCTGCATGAGGCTGGCGCGAGCATCCGCGAAAGCATCGTACTGCTCGACGGCCACTTCGACTGGCTCAACCCCGGGCTGTCGTCCCCGCTCCCGGTGCGCACGCTCGTCAAGGCCGACCAGCAATGCGCGTCGGTCGCCGCAGCATCCGTCATCGCCAAGGTGCATCGCGACCGGCTGATGATCGAAGCGGATGCTGTCACCAGCGGGTACGGCTGGGCCGGCAACAAGGGCTACGGCAGTGCGGAGCACATGGCGGCCATCGCCGAGCTGGGCGCTACCGACTTCCACCGCCGCACCTGGCTGAAGCAGCCGGCCCTATTCGACGAGCTCGTCGCCATCGCCGACTGAGCTGCATACCCCGGCAGGGCACCATCGGAAACAGCGTAGAGTTGAACACGCTATGGATGAGGACGAGTTCGAGGATTACGACCGCGAGGTCGAGCTTGCGCTGTTCCGGGAGTACCGGGACGTCGTGGGCCAGTTCCGCTATGTCGTGGAGACGGAGCGACGGTTCTATCTGGCGAACGAGGTGGAGCTTGTCCGGCAGGACACCGAGAACGACTTCTACTTCGAGCTCACCATGAACGACGTGTGGGTCTGGGATGTCTACCGTTCCGACCGCTTCGTGAAGTCCGTGCGCGTGCTCACCTTCAAAGACGTGAACGTCGAGGAGCTGAACGCCAAGGAGTTGGAGCTCCCCAAGGAACTCGCGCTCGACGAGTAGATCGCCCTCACGCAGTCCCTCCCTCCACAGGCCTGCGCTGACACCCACCGATCACGGTTTCGCTGAACCACGCTAGGCGCCTGCGCACCTGCCGCCATCCTCGAAGTCGGAGGTGGTCATGGCTGCAAAGGATGCGCTGGGGCGGCACGGCGAAGAACTCGCCACGGCATTCCTGGTGGACGCCGGGTACACGATCCTGGACCGCAATTGGCGTTGCAGCCAGGGTGAGATCGACGTGGTCGCGTTCGACGGCTCGGAGACCGCTTTCGTCGAGGTGAAGACGCGCAGCAGCATCGCCTTCGGGCATCCGCTCGAAGCCATCACGACGCTCAAGTTGGCCAGGCTTCGTCGGCTGGCGGCCGCCTGGTGCCAGGCGCACCCGGGTAGTCACGAGCGCATCCGCATCGACGCCATCGCGGTGATCGCCCCGAGGCTAGGCAGCCCGCAGATCGAGCACCTGAAGCGGGTGTTCTGATGCCGATCGGGCGCACCACCGCTGTGGCGCTTCTCGGCCTCACCGGTTCGCTGGTCTCGGTTGAGGCGGACATCTCGAACCAACTGCCCAAGTTCGTGCTCATCGGCCTGCCTGATACGGCGCTTGGCGAGGCACGTGATCGCGTGTGGGCTGCAGCCACGAACTCCGGATGCCCGTTGCCGACGCGAAAGCTGACGGTGAACCTGTCACCGGCTGCGTTGCCGAAGCAGGGCTCCGGGTTCGACCTGGCGATCGCCGTCGCCGCGCTGGTCGCTGCCGATTCGGTCAGCGCGGGGTCCGTCGAATCGGTGGTGCACCTGGGCGAACTCGGTCTCGACGGCAGGCTGCGCCCGATCAACGGAGTGCTCCCGGCGGTGCTGGCTGCGGCGCGCGCCGGCGCCACCACGGTGATGGTTCCGACCGGCAACCAGGACGAAGCCGCCCTGGTCCCAGGCATCCGCGTCATAGGTGTCGCATCACTGCGAGACGCCGCCATCTGGCACGGCGGTGAGTTCGAGCCGATCCCGGTTGACGCGATTCTTCGACCGGATGTTGCTGCTATCGAGGCCGAGACGCCAGACCTGGCAGACGTTGTCGGCAACGATGACGCCGTGCACGCGATGCTGGTCGCCGCCGCCGGTGGACACCACGTGTTCCTGCTCGGGCCACCGGGAGCAGGCAAGACCATGCTCGCGGCCAGACTGCCTGGGCTCCTGCCCGACCTGAGCACCGAATCCGCCCTCGAGGTGAGCTCGGTGCGCTCCCTCTCCGGGATGCCGGTCGGCGCCGGCCTGGTCACCCGGCCACCGCTCGAAGCACCGCACCACACCGCAACCGCCGCCGCCCTGATCGGCGGGGGCACCGGCATCATCCGCCCAGGGGCTGCCGCCCGTGCAGCCCACGGCGTGCTGTTCCTCGATGAGGCGCCGGAGTTCCACAGCAACGTGCTGGATGCCCTGCGGCAGCCACTCGAATCCGGTGTCATCAGCATCCACCGCGCCAACGCGGTCGCCCATTTTCCCGGTCAGTTCCAGCTGGTGATGGCCGCGAATCCTTGCCCGTGCGGGCAGTACGGTTCACGCGACTCCGACTGCGTGTGCCCTCCGCACTCGCGGCGGCGCTACCTGGCCAGGTTGTCCGGGCCGCTTCTCGACCGCATCGACATTCAGTTGAGGGTGTCGCGCATCACGGCAGCGCAGCTGAAGGTGGCGGATGAGCTGCCTCGCCTGTCCACGGCAGAGGCACGTTCGCGGGTCATCGGCGCCCGAGATTCCGCTGTGGGCAGGCTCGCTGGCACGCCGTGGACGCTCAACAGCCAGGTACCGGGCACCTGGCTGCGCTCGAAGCGCATGAGGCTGTCGCCCGCGACGACTGTGTCGATCGATCGGGCTCTCGAACGCGGCGGCATCACGATGCGCGGCTACGACCGCGTGCTCAAAGTGGGCTGGACGCTCGCCGACCTCGACGGCGTCACCACGCCTGGGCCCGACCAGATCGGCCGCGCCCTATACCTGAGAAGGGCGATGTCATGACGGAGCTGAAGGGCACGACCCACCAAGACACAGCCCACCAAGAGATAACCCACCAAGAGAAAGGCGCACCGATGAGCATGTTCGGCATCAAGGAGGCGGTGGTCGCGCCACTGATCCGTGAGATTGCCGGTGAACAGCTGGAGCCATCGGAGATCGCGGAGCGCTTCGCCCGCTCAGCATGGACAGGGATCGCCGAGCCCGGGGACCGTGTTGCAGGCGTCCTCGTGTCCGCGCTCGGTGCTTCCCAGGCACTGGCGTCCGTGGTTGACCGCTGGACAGTGACCCGAATGGTGTCGGAGGTGCGCGAAACCGGCATTGAGAACCTGACGGAGGAGGAGGCGACGGATGCCCTGAAGCGCTGGCATCCGCGAATCACGTCTGCCACTGCACTGATCGCGTTGAAGCAGGCCGCCCGGTTCAACGTTCGACTGCTCACGCCCGGCGACCCGGCCTGGCCGGTCGGCATGGCCGACCTGGGCCTCCATGCGCCGATCGCGCTCTGGTTGCGCGGGAACGTCTCGACGATGCTCACCCTCGAGCAGTCGATCTCCCTGGTGGGTGCCCGGGCGGCGACCGGCTACGGCGAGCAGGTGACCATGGAAGCATCCGCCAGCCTGGTCGACCGCGGGTACACGATTGTGTCCGGCGCCGCCTACGGGATCGACGGGATGGCTCACCGGGCGGCGCTCGCGAGTTCCGGCCAGACCGTGGCGTTCCTGGCCGGCGGCGTCGACCGGTTCTATCCGAGCGGGCACGACGCGCTCCTGACCCGCATTGTCGAGTCCGGGGCAGTCGTCTCGGAATTGCCGTGCGGCTCACAACCCACCAAGTGGAGATTTCTTCAAAGAAACAGGCTCATAGCGGCTGCCAGCCAGGCCACTATCGTGATGGAAGCCGGCTGGCGATCCGGGTCGCTCAACACCGCTGGGCACGCTGCTGCCCTTGGCCGGCCGCTCGGTGCGGTCCCCGGGCCGGTGACCTCGATGGCATCCGCCGGATGTCACCGCCTCATTCGCGACTTCGACGCCGTCTGCGTGACCAATGCCGCCGAAATGGCCGAGCTGGCGCCGCTCGCCGGGGCCGAAGCCAACACGCTGGACGGCCTCGGCGAGGGTGCGACCTCCGAACAGGTCAGGGTGTTCGATGCCATCAGCACGCGTTCCCCGCGGACCACCCACGACATCGCCGCCCGCTCCGGGCTGTCCGTCGCCACCGTGCAGGCGATCCTCGGTGCCGCCTCCGTGGAGGGCACAGTGGCGGAGCGGGAGCGGGGCTGGGTGAAGAAAGGCGTGTAGTTGGTCACGGTCGGCGGCGGGCAATACTGTTGAGCCGTGACTCAACTCGGCCAGCACCCCGCGCCCCTGCACGCCATCGCCCACATCAGCGACACCCACTTTCTCGCCGCCGGCAAAGAGCTGTACGGATCGGTGAGAACCGAAGACCACCTGGAGCAGGCGCTCAAGCAGCTGGAACGGTCAGACGTCCGCCCCGAAGCGATCGTCTTCACCGGTGACCTGGCCGACCTGGGGGAGCCGGATGCCTACCAGCGCCTCCGCGCCATTGTCGAGCCGGCCGCCGAACGCCTCGGCGCCCAGGTCATCTGGGTGATGGGCAACCACGATGAGCGCCTGCAGTACTCGCAGGAACTCTTCGACGAACCGGGCAGCGAAGCGCCCCAGGACCGCGTCTACAACGTGGGCAGCCTGCGCATCATCTCGCTGGACACCAGCGTGCCCGGCTACCACCACGGTGCCATCACCCCCGACCAACTCGAATGGCTCCGCGCCGAGCTGGCCACGCCTGCGCCGCACGGCACGTTCATCGCCGTGCACCACCCGCCGATCCCCACCCCGCTCCTCTGGGCGATGGAGATGCTCGAACTCGAAGACCAGCACGCCTTCGCCGAGGTGGTGCGGGGAACGGATGTCCGCGGCATCCTCGCCGGCCACCTCCACTACTCCACCCACAGCATGTTCGCCGGCGTGCCCGTGTCGGTCGTCTCAGCCACCTGCTACACGCTGGACCTCACCGCCGACCACCGCCTGCTCTCCGGCATCGACGCTGGCCAGGCGATCAGCATGGTTCATGTCTACGAGGACAGGGTGGTGCACTCGCTCGTCCCGCTCGGAGACAACGCTGAAGTTTCCGGCTTCTCCGCGGACTACCGCGCCCAGATCGAAGCCATGACACCCCACCAGCGGCGCGAGATGTTCTCCAGCAAGAAGAGCAGCTTCAACCTGGGCACCGAACCTGCCAGCTGAGGGTAGCCGGCCAGGGGAGCGGCCTTAGGGCATGCGCTGACATTAATCGGCCGTTACCCGCCCGGCTGGAGCGAATCCGATCCGCGCACTGCGGCGGGGGAGCGGCAGAGCGGAGGCAGCGCGCTGCACGATAGAGGCGTGAAGCTTGACCCTGCCATTGACGCGTTCTCGCGCTACCTCAGCGCCGAGCGGGGGTTCAGCCCGAACACGGTTAGGTCGTATCGCGCAGACCTGGCCAGGCTCAGCGAGTTCGCCGACACCCAGGGCGTCGCAACGTCACAGGGCCTCTCGCTCGACCTCCTCCGCGATTGGCTCTGGCAGGGAACGCAGGACGGCCTTGCGAAGTCCACCCTCGCCCGCCGGTCAGCTGCCGCCAGGGCGTTCAGTGCCTGGCTGGCCAAGCAGGACGGGTCGACGGATGCGGCAGTCCGCCTGAAATCGCCGAGACCAGACCGCTCACTACCCCGGGTGCTGACCCGCCAACAGCTGGCGGACATGCTCGCCTCGCTCGAGGTGAAGGCGGGCACGGGCGACCCGAACGCGATGCGTGACCTGTGCGTCATCGAGCTGCTGTACGCATCCGCTCTACGTGTCAGCGAGCTGGTGGGGCTGGACCAGGGCAGCGTCGACCTCGGGCGCCTCACCGTCCGGGTGCTCGGCAAGGGGTCGAAGGAGCGGGTCGTCCCGTTCGGGGTTCCGGCGAAGGACGCCATCGTCGCCTACCTCGACGACGCTCGCGGGCTGCTGCTGCGCGAGCCGACACAGGCCATGTTCCTGGGCGCCCAGGGGCGGCGCCTCGGCAGCCGTACGGTCTACCGGTTGGTGTCCGGACTTCTGGATGAGATCCCCGGCGGAGGGCCGTCCGGCCCGCACGCGCTCCGCCACACCGCAGCAACGCACCTGCTGGACGGCGGCGCCGACCTGCGGGCAGTCCAGGAGATGCTCGGGCATGCCAGCCTCGGCACAACGCAGATATACACGCACGTCTCCATGGAGCGGTTGAAGGACAGCTACCGTTCGGCTCACCCTCGCGCCTGAGCGCACAGTCTCAGGTGCGAATGGACCCGGTCTCGCGCGCCCGGGCGACGGCCTGGGTCCGAGATGCCACCCCGAGCTTGGTGAAGATGTGCACGAGGTGCGACTTGACGGTCGCCTCGCTGAGGAACAGCTCCCGCCCGATGGCCCGGTTGGACTTCCCGTCGGCCACCAGGCCCAGAACCTCGATCTCGCGCAGCGTGAGTTCGGGCCCCTTCTTCTGCCGACGGATGCTCAAACGGTCGGCGACAGCGGGCGCCAGCGCGGTCTCGCCGGCTGACGCACCTCGCACCGCGGCAAGCAGTTCGTGTGGCGGCGCATCCTTCAGCAGGTAGCCGCTCGCGCCAGCCTCGATGGCGCCCAGGATGTCGGCATCCGTGTCGTAATTGGTCAACACCAGCACGCGGGGCGACGGATGCTGCGCGCGAATCGCCTGGGTGGCGGCAACACCCTGCATTCCCCCGCCGAACTGGAGGTCCATGAGCACCAGGTCGACAGTGCCTTGCCCTGCCGACCGCACGGCTTCCTCGGCAGTGGGCACATCGGCAACCACCTCGAGGTCGGCCTCGCCGGAGAACAGTGCGCGCAGACCGGCCCGCACCACTGGGTGGTCGTCGGCGATCAGGATGCGAATCACGGTGCACCATCCGTCAGGTCGAACGCGGCGGCGATGGCCGTACCCCCACCCGGAGTGGATTCGATCGACAGCCGGCCGCCCAACCCCGCGACGCGCCCGCGAAGACCGGCCAGGCCGAACGACGACGCTTTGGTCGCTTCATTGGGATCGAAACCACTGCCATTGTCGACGATGTCCAGGCCGACCCAGTCATCGAGATAAGTGAGCGTCACCTCTGCTCGGGTCGCTCCGGAGTGCTGGGTCACGTTGGCCAGTGATGCCTGGGCGATGCGCAGCAGCGCGGTCTCCTGGCGCATCGGCAGCTCGATGAGGTCGCCACTGAGGTGGAACGACACCACCAGGTCGGCCTGTGTGGTGGCCTCCGCAAGTCGCTCCAGGGCCTGCGGGAGCCCCTGTTCTTCAAGGGCGGGTGGAGAAAGCTCCCGAACGAACTGCCGTGCCTCCGCGAGGCTCGCTGCGGCGGTTTCGCGCGCCAGGCGCACGTGCTCGACGGCCCCCGGGTCAGTCACGGTTCTCTCGGCTGCGTGGAGGAGCAGTTGGATGCTCGACAAGCCCTGGGCGACGGTGTCGTGGATTTCCCGCGCCAGCCTTTCACGCTCCTCCAGGACGCCCGTCTCCCGTTCCCGTACCGCCAGTTCGTGGCGCGTGGCCACCAGGTCGTCGATCAGGCGCTGCCGCTCCTCCGTTTCGCGGTACAGCGCGCGGTAACCGAGCCCGATGGCGATGGCGACCGCAGCGCCGATGATCGGGCCGATCACCCCGCCCACGCCCCACCCGGTGTGCGCGGCCATGGATGCGATGGTGAACGCCGTGGTGGCGGCCACCAGGGGAACCGACCACCTGATCGGGAGCAGGTGCAATTGAAGGAAGAACAGCGGAAAGACCAGGAACGCGGCATCCGATGTCAGCCAGACCAGCGCGACGACTTCTGCGGTCACCGTGGCCAGCCAGCACAACTGGACGAGTCGCGACGGCCCCGACCGCAACAGGAAAGCGCCACTGGTATAGGTGATCAGCAGCACGACCGCCATGGCGACGATCCAGGAGGCGGCCGGAAGCTCCAGCGTGACGCCTCGAACGATCACGAAGAGCGTGAGCCCGGTCACCGTCGTGTGCAGCGCAATGCGCAGGCCGAGGAAGACGGGGGCCAGCGGGGTGTTCCGCGAGAACACGACTGTGCGTTCCTGTGTGCCCGTCCGGTCCATGACGCGAGCCTAGTTCCGCCAGCGGATGCCCGGCATCCATCGAACGGACCATCACCCCCGAACCACTCCGGCGGATTCAAACTTTTGTACGACGCCGCCGGACATCCGCGTGAATACTGTCGGAATAGTGACCGCATCTGAGACTCCAACCACCGCCCGCCCACCTCGCCGTACCCGCGTGCCTCGCTGGCTGCGCGTCCTGATCCCGATGGTGCTGGCCCTGGCCTGGTTTGCGATGGCCGGCGTGGGCGGCTCGTCGTTCAGTGAGGTCAACGAGGTCGCCGACAACGACCAGGCCCAGCACCTGCCGTCGAGTGCCGAAGCGACCGAAGTGCAGGAGCTGCAGGCGGAGTTCCGCGACAGTGACGCTGTTCCGGCCGTGCTCGTCTACCAGCGCTCCACCGGATTGACGGATGCCGACAAGCGTCGCATCGAGCGTCAGGCGGAAGACCTCGGCACCATGCACGGTGTCCTGTCTGACGGTGTGTCGCCGCCGATCTTCTCGGAGGACGGCCAGGCCGCCGAACTGTTCGTGCCGATCGACACGAACATCAAGGTGGCTGACACCGTCGAGGAGGTCCGCGCCTACCTGGCCGCTGACTCCGAGCCGGGGTTGGTCGCCCTGGTCACCGGCCCAGCCGGTCTCTCTGCTGACATTGTCGACGCCTTCAGCGGAATCGATGGGCTGCTGCTGCTGGTCGCACTCGCCGCAGTGCTCGTGATCCTCATCGTCGTCTACCGTTCGCCGTTGTTGCCCCTGATCGTGCTCGGAACCAGCATGTTCGCGCTGACTGCCGCGATCTTCGTCGTCGTCGAACTGGCGAAGGCAGAGATCGTGGTGCTCAGCGGGCAGACGCAGGGCATCCTGATGATCCTGGTGATCGGTGCCGCCACCGACTACTCGCTGTTATACGTGGCGCGCTACAAGGAGGCGCTACGCGATCATGCACGGCGGTGGGACGCCACCTGGGCTGCGTTGAAGGGCTCATTCGAGCCGATCCTGGCGTCTGGTGGAACCGTCATCGCGGCCATGCTGATCCTGCTGTTCAGCGACCTGAACTCGAACAAGGCGATGGGCCCGGTCGCTGCCATCGGCATCGGCTTCGCGGTGCTTGCTGCCCTGACGTTCCTTCCCACTGTGCTGATGGCTGCCGGGCGGGTGGCGTTCTGGCCGTTTGCACCGGCTCTCGGCTCCGAGCATCCGGAACACACCGCCAGAAGAGGCGTGTGGGGCCGTGTCGGTCGTCTGGTCTCCCGGCGTCCGCGCGTGGTGTGGATTGCCAGCACCCTCATCCTGGTGGTCGCCTCCGTCGGGATGCTCCAGCTGAAGGCGGACGGCGTCGCGCAGAGCGAGTTCGTGCTGGGCGAGTCGCAGGCGCGGGACGGCCAGGCGGTGCTGGGCGAGCATTTCCCCGGAGGGTCGGGTACCCCGGCGGTGATCATCGCGCCGGTGCCGGAGCTCGGTGAGGTGGTGGCGACCGTCCTCGAAACCGACGGCGTCGCATCCGTCTCGGTGCTGTCGGATGATTCGCCCAGCGGCACAGCACCGGTGACCGCCGACGGCATCCAGCCGGTCGGTCCGCCCGGAACACCGGTTCCCGAGCCGAAAACGGTTGACGGTCGGGTGATGCTGCAGGCAACACTCGATGATGCCGGCGATTCAGCGGATGCTGCGGTCACCGTGAACGCCCTGCGCGGGTCATTCCAGGAGGGCGGCTCCGCGGCCATCGTCGGCGGGGTCACCGCCGTCGCCATCGACACCAACGAGGCAGCGATCCACGACCGGAACCTGATCATCCCACTGGTGCTGAGCGCGATCCTGCTCATCCTGATGCTGCTGCTGAGGTCGGTTCTCGCGCCGGTGCTGCTGGTCGCCAGTGTCGTGCTGTCGTTCGGCGCCGCGCTCGGAGTTTCCGCGCTGGTGTTCAACGGGATCTTCGACTTCCCCGGAGCCGACCCGTCGGTGCCCATGTTCGGGTTCGTGTTCCTGGTGGCGCTCGGCATCGACTACAACATCTTCCTGATGACGCGGGTGCGGGAGGAGTCGCTGAAGCACGGCACCCGAGAGGGCATCCTGCGCGGGCTGTCCTCCACCGGGGGAGTAATCACCTCGGCCGGGCTGGTGCTGGCGGCGACGTTCGCGGCGCTCGGAGTCCTGCCGATCCTGTTCCTGGCGCAGATCTCCTTCATCGTCGCCTTCGGCGTGCTGCTCGACACCTTCCTGGTGCGTTCGCTGCTGGTCCCAGCCCTCAGCCACGACATCGGCCGCACCATCTGGTGGCCGAGCGCCCTTTCTCGCTCGAAATAGCCTGCCCTGAGTAGGTCTCAGCGCGAGTCAGCGCAGAGGCCGGGTCGGCAGCAGCACCGAGTGGGGGATCCCGCCGAGGTAGGCCAGCGGTGAGAGGTATTCCCCGTGCAGGCGAACGCCGAAGTGCAGGCAGGGCCTGGAACAGTGCCCGGGCTGCAGCACTCCGACCTGCTGGCCGCGAAGTACGGCTGCTCCAGCCACCAGTTCCGTCGTCACGGGCTCGAAGCTCGAGATCAGGCCGCCACGGTGGCGGATCGACAGCACCGGGCGGTCAACCACCACTCCGGCGAAGTGCACCACCCCGTCATCCGGTGAGAACACGCCGGCTGGGGCATCCGCCTGGGTCCCGATGTCGATACCGCGATGCCCGGCGGCGTAGGGGATGGGCGGGGCAATGTAAGGCCGCACGATCATCCGCGGCGGGCTGACCGGCCAGACCCAGGTGACGGATGCTCCCTCCGCCGCGTGAACGCTCGTCGCCGACGCGGCGGGGGACGCCGCGAACAGTGTCGATGCGATCACTATCACCAGCGCAGCAAGCCGGGATGGACCGGTGCCTGGCGGAGGGAGCAACACCCCTCCATGGTGCCGAACGCCGACCAGGGACCGCCGGGGTTGACCCTGATTGGTGCACTTCGCAGGAGCCACGGGGAGGGGAGGGAGCAGTGCTATGATTGACGACGCATCCCGTGTATTCGGGGTGACTACGCGTGCCCATGACGTCCTCACCGACGTGGCACTCACATCCAATCAGTCTGATCATCCGTGCCGCACGTCGAAACGGGAGTGATCTGCGGATGTGGGCCGGGCACCAGGATCAGTGGCCGACCGGCCGCGATAACAACTGAGAACGAGCACGGCGAGCCTCGGGCAGCCGTGCCAGAAAAGGAGACGGCAATGGCCGTTGTCACCATCCGCCAGCTGCTCGACAGCGGCGTTCACTTCGGACACCAGACCCGCCGCTGGAACCCGAAGATGAAGCGTTTCATCCTGACCGAGCGCAGCGGCAGCCACATCATCGACCTGCAGCAGTCGCTCGCCTACATCGACAAGACCTACGACTACGTCAAGGAGACGGTTGCCCACGGCGGCACCATCCTGTTCGTCGGCACCAAGAAGCAGGCTCAGGGCGCCATCGCCGAGCAGGCTCAGCGCGTCGGCCAGCCGTTCGTCAACCAGCGCTGGCTCGGTGGGCTCCTCACCAACTTCCAGACCGTGTCGAAGCGCCTCTCGCGCATGAAGGAGCTCGAAGAGCTCGACTTCGACGACACCACCAAGGGTTTCACCAAGAAGGAACTCCTGATCAAGAAGCGTGAACTCACCAAGCTGCACAAGAGCCTGGGTGGTATCCGCAACCTGACCAAGACGCCTTCCGCGATCTGGATCGTCGACACCAAGAAGGAGCACCTCGCCATCGACGAGGCGCGCAAGCTCGGTATCCCGGTCATCGCGATCCTCGACACCAACTGCGACCCGGACGAAGTTCAGTACCCGATCCCGGGTAACGACGACGCCATCCGTTCGGTCGGCCTGCTCACCCGCATCATTGCGGATGCCGCGGCCGAGGGCCTGGTTCAGCGCCACTCGAAGACCGAGGAGGGCAACGTCTCCGCCGTCGAACCGCTCGCCGAGTGGGAGGCCGAACTGCTCGGCCAGACCGCCGAGGCCGCGCCTGCTGCTGAGACGCCTGCTGAAGCAGCCGCCACGGCTGAGGAGCCCGCCACGGCGGAGGAGCCCGCCAAGACCGAGGAGCCCGCGAAGGCGGAGAAGCCGGTTGGCGACACCACGCAGGAGAACGACGCGGATGCCGCTGTTGCCGAGAAGGCTGCAGAGTCGAGCGACGTCACCCCGAAGCACGAGCCGGAGTCGGACGCCGAGACCGAGGCGAAGATCGAAGCCGCCTCCACCGGCGCCGAGAAGAAGCCTGCCGCCGTCAAGAAGCCGGCTGCGAAGAAGCCCGCTGCTGCCAAGGCTGACGCCGCAGCAGACAAGGAGTAAGGAACCGACATGGCAGATTTCAGCCTGGAAGACCTCAAGACCCTGCGCGAGCGCCTCGGCACTGGCATGGTCGAGACCAAGAACGCGCTCGTTGAGGCGGGCGGTGACCTGGAGAAGGCCACCGAGCTGCTGCGCCTGCGCGGTGCGAAGAGCAACGCCAAGCGCTCCGACCGGTCCACCAGCGAGGGCCTCATTGCCGCTCGTGAGAACGGAAACACCGCAACGCTGATCGAACTCGCTTGCGAGACCGACTTCGTTGCCAAGAGCGACAAATTCGTCTCCCTGAGCGAGAAGGTGCTCGACGCGGTGGTCGCTGCCGGAGCAACGACTCTGGAGGAGGCCCTCGCGGCTCCCGCCGGCTCTCAGACGGTTGCCGACCTCATCAGCGACGAGGCCGCTATCCTCGGCGAGAAGATCGAGCTTCGCCGCGTGGCCGCCGTCTCGGGGGAGAAGTTCTCCATCTACCTGCACAAGACCAACAAGGACCTGCCAGCGCAGGTCGGCGTTGTGCTCGGCTACGCCGGTGACGATGGGGAGACCGCCCGCGGTGTCGCGCAGCACATCTCGTTCGCTGACCCGATCTACCTGACCCGCGAGGACGTTCCGGCCGAAGACGTCGACAACGAGCGTCGCATCGTCGAGGAGATCAGCCGCGGCGAGGGAAAGCCTGAGGCTGCCCTTCCGAAGATCATCGAGGGTCGTCTTGGCGCATTCTTCAAGCAGGTCGCCCTGCTCGAGCAGGAGTATGCCCGCGACAACAAGCTGGTCATCAGCAAGGTGCTCAGCGATGCCGGCCTGACTGTCAGCGGCTTCGCCCGCTTCAAGGTCGGCGCCTAGCCCTGGTGTGATGAGGGGTCCGAGACGCTGATGCGACTCGGACCCCTTTTTCATGTGCAACGCAATAATCTGTAAGAACACCATCGAGGGAGAAGACATGACGACAGGGAAAAGCAAGCGACGGGTTCTTCTCAAGCTTTCAGGAGAGTCCTTCGGTGGCGGTTCCCTTGGCGTGAATCCGGATGTCGTCAGCTCCATCGCGAAGGAGATCGCCTCGGTCGCATCCGAGGTGGAGATCGCCATCGTGGTCGGCGGAGGAAACTTCTTCCGCGGGGCCGAGCTCTCCCAACGCGGGATGGACCGTGGCCGAGCCGACTACATGGGCATGCTGGGCACCGTGATGAACGCCCTCGCCCTGCAGGACTTCCTCGAGCAGGCCGGCGCGGCTACGCGTGTGCAGTCCGCCATCTCGATGACCCAGGTGGCCGAGCCTTACATCCCGCGGCGTGCGGAGCGTCACCTGGAGAAGGGCCGTGTGGTCATCTTCGGCGCCGGTGCCGGCCTGCCCTACTTCTCCACCGACACGGTGGCTGCCCAGCGGGCGCTGGAAATTTTCGCGGATGTCGTGCTGGTCGCCAAGAACGGTGTCGACGGGGTCTACGACGACGACCCGAACAAGAACTCCGACGCCTCCAAGCTGGAGAAGGTGACCTACCAGGAGGCCCTGGTACAGGGGTTGAAGGTGGTCGACTCGACAGCGTTCAGCCTGTGCATGGACAACGGGATGCCCATGGTGGTCTTCGGCATGACGCCGGCCGGGAACGTCGCCAAGGCCATCCGTGGTGAGAACATCGGCACGCTTGTCTCCAACTAGCCCATCCCGGGCGCCGGCTGAAGGATGACCCCGCTCGTCCTGGGCCTGATCGCCCTCGCCGCGGTGGTGCACGCCGCCTGGAATCTGGCGATCAAGAAGGCCGGCGCCACCGGTGCGATGTTCCTCTGGCTGGCGTTCCTGGTCGGTGCGATCGTGTACCTGCCGTTCGGCGTGTGGTCGCTTATCGACTCCGGTGCGAACCTGTGGCACTGGCTGGGCTTCGCGTCGGTCAGCGGCGCCCTGCAGGTCGTCTACTTCCTGCTGCTCCAGACCGGCTATCGGGCCGGTGACGTCTCGGTGGTGTATCCGCTGGCACGGGGGACCGGTCCGCTGCTCTCCGTCATCTTCGCAATGCTGCTCTTCGCCGAACGACCCAGCGCCCTCGCCCTGGCGGGCGCGGCAGTCGTCATTGCCGGGGTGATCACGGTCGGTTTCGCCGGAGGCCGTTCGCGCGCAGCCGACAATCGGGCGGGCGTCGCCTTCGGGCTGGTGATCGGGGTCATCATCGCCGTCTACACGCTCTGGGACAGCGCGGCGGTCACCATCGGCGGGATGCCGGTCGTCGGTGTCTACTGGGGGAGCGTCGTCTTCCAGTTCCTGCTCATGTCACCCCTCGGACTTCGGGAGCGCACCAGGGTGCGGGAGGTTGCGACAGGTCACTGGGCCCTGGTGCTGACCGTCGGCATCCTGGCCCCGCTCGGCTACATTCTGATCCTCCTCGCCATCCAGCTCGCCCCGGTCTCGCTGGTGGCTCCGGCTCGGGAAGTCAGCGTGGTACTTGTCGGACTCGCCGGCTGGTTGTTCTTCCGGGAGCCGCACCCGGTGCAGAGACTGATCGGCGCGGCAGTCGTGCTTGCCGGCGTCGCCATGCTCGCTGGCGGTTAACCAGTAAACTCGTTCTCGACGCGAAGGAGTTGTACGTGATTAGTGACGTGCTGGCGGATGCCAAAGAGAAGATGGGCAAGTCCCTCGAGGCCGCGAAAGACGACTTCGCCAACGTGCGAACCGGTCGGGCGAACCCGGCCCTGTTCCAGAAGATCCTCGTCGACTACTACGGAACCCCGACGCCGCTGGGACAACTCGCTTCGATGACCAACCCCGAGGCCCGGCAACTGCTGATCACACCGTACGACAAGGTCGCGCTCAAAGACATCGAGAAGGCTATCGCCGGCGCCCAGCACATCGGGGCGAGCGTCGGCAACGACGGCAACACCATCCGGGCGATCCTGCCGGAGCTGACCGCCGACCGTCGCAAGGAGTATGTGAAGGTGGTGAAAGCCAAGGCGGAGGACGCCCGCGTCTCGATCCGGAACATCCGCCGCCGGGCGAAGGACGACCTGGATGCCCTGAAGGCTGACGTCGGCGATGACGAGGTCGCGCGCGCCGAAAAGGAGCTCGAGGCATCAACCAAGGCGCACATCGACGGTGTGGACGACGCGCTGAAGAAGAAGGAAGCCGAGCTTCTCGAGGTCTAGATGACTGAACCTCGCGAGAAGTCCGCACGACGGTCCTGGTTACTGCGACGCAAATCGAAACGCGCAGAGTTCGAGGAGTTCGCGCACGCTACCGCGGAGGAGATCAAGGCGCAATTCGAGGCCACCCGCGCCCAGATCGACGCGACCAACGAGAAGATCGAGGCGCGCACCGGCCGCAACCTGATCGCCGCGATCGTGATCGGCCTGGCGCTCGGTTTCGCCATGCTGTTCAGCCTGATCGTCGTCAAAGAGCTGTTCATGCTGTTCGCCGGCGCGCTGATCGCGTTCACCGCGTTCGAGCTGGCCAGTGCCCTCCGGTTCGCCGGGCACAATGTGCCGCGCATTCCCGTCGTGATTGCGGCACTCGCCACCGTTCCGGCGGCGTTCTACCTCGGGGTGGACGGGCAGTGGCTCAGCGCCCTGTCCGGTATCGCCCTGATCACGTTGTGGCGCATCGCCGAGCAGGCCCGCCCCAGTCACCGGGTGAACGGCAAGACGCTGCTGGCGGATGTCGCGGCCGGCGCCTTCGTCTACACCTACGTGCCGTTCCTCGCCAGTTTCGCCGTGCTGCTCACGGCCCAGGAGGGCGGCGAATGGTGGACGTTGGCCTTCCTGCTCACCATCATCTCGATCGACACGGGTGCCTACGCCAGCGGCCTCCTGCTCGGCAAGCACAAGATGGCGCCCCGCATCAGCCCGAAGAAGACCTGGGAGGGTTTCGCCGGTTCCGTGGTTGTCGCGATCATCGCCGGAGTGCTGCTCGCCCTGTTCATGATCGACCAGCCGTGGTGGGTTGGGCTGATCTTCGGCATCACCATGGTGTTCACCGGCACACTGGGTGACCTCACGGAGTCGCTGATCAAACGAGATCTCGGCATCAAGGACATCAGCACCTGGTTGCCGGGCCACGGTGGTTTCCTCGACCGGCTCGACTCGATCCTGCCGAGTGCCGCGGGCGCCTATGTGCTCTTCATCCTGTTCACGTAGGGCACAATAGAGCGGTGAGCTCGACCTTTCCCAAGACCCGCAAGCGTGGCTACGACATCGATGAAGTCGAAGACTTCCTCGAGGAGGCCCGCCGTGCTTACTCGTCGACGGTTGCCGAAAACTCCGTGGTGAGCGCCGATAACATCCGGACCACCGCGTTCTCCATGCGTCGGGGCGGGTACTCGACGACTCACGTCGATGCTGCGCTGGAACGACTCGAAGACGCCTTCGCCACCCGCGAGCGGGAGCAGGCCATTCAGGCTGCGGGGGAGGACGGCTGGTATCGAGAGACGCGCGTGATCGCCCAGGAGATCGTGAACCGGCTGTCACGCCCGAAACGGCACCGCTTCGCTCGCGCCGGGTTCATGGTGAACGGGTACCGCCGCAAGGATGTCGATGCGCTGGCGGATCGTATCCTGGCCCACCTGGTCTCTGGCGCGCCGCTGGAGACGACGGATGTCCGCACAGCGGCTTTCCGACCCCAGCGCGGCGGTTACCGGGAGGCTCAGGTCGACCTTCTCCTCGACAGTGTCATCGACGTGATGCTGGCCGTTCGCTGACCTTGCCTGTTTTCTCGCAGGAAGGTGGGCTAGGGTTTTGTCACTGTGGGTAGGCATCAGACCAATGAGCCTCCTCAGGCATCGTTAGTTTTGTCGGGGGTGGGCGCCGCGGTGCGGGACGAGCGCCGTTCGTTCGTGCTGCGTACTTTCGCTTTCACCATCGCCGCCGCCGTCATGCTGGTGTTCGCCATCGCACCGACGGGCAAAGAGCCGGCGCTCGCCGAGACTGCTCACGCTGAGGCCGAAGCGGCAGCGGATGCCCGACCCGCACAGGCTCTCGCGGTGGCGGGCGACCACAGTTCGACCATCCTCCGCGAGGGTTACTCCATCACGAAGCCGGCGCCGCCCAAACCCGTTGCACCCGTCGGTCGAAGTGCGCCGGCAGCGGGCGCCCCCGATCCCGGCACCGCGAAGGCGATCGCCTTCGACATGGTGACCGCACGTGGGTGGGGTCAGGGCGAGTACGACTGCCTGGTCGCCCTGTGGCAGAAGGAATCGGGCTGGAACGTTTACGCCCACAACAAGTCAAGCGGGGCGTACGGCATCCCGCAGTCGCTGCCTGGATCGAAGATGGCGACGGCCGGAGCCGATTGGGCGACCAACCCCGCCACCCAGATCACCTGGGGCCTCGGCTACATCCAGGGCCGCTACGGCACTCCCTGTGGCGCCTGGAGCGCCAGCCAGGCCAAGGGCTGGTACTGACCGGATCCCTCTTGCCGCCGCGGCTAAGCTCGATACATGCCCAGGTCGAATCATCCGCGTCGCAAGCGTGACGCGTTCGACCGCCACGCGGATGACGCGCCACTCGACCTCGGTCGCGCACTCTTCGGCGGGCGGCACACGGAGTCCAAGCGCGACGGCCTGTGGAACGTACAGCCGGTCGCCGCACCATCGGCCGCGAAACCGTACACCTGCCCGGGCTGCGGAACGCAGGTCGCCGTCGGAACGGCTCACGTCGTGACCTGGCGGGCGGATGGCCTGATGGGCGAATCCGACGATCTTGCCGCCCGCCGCCACTGGCACACTCACTGCTGGAAGATCTACTAGGAGCACTGTGACCACCGAAGACGCGTCGTCGAGCCCGGTCGAGATCCGGGCCGGCATCGAGCTCCCGGCCATCCGGGAGAACATCGAACTGCAGACCAGTGACGGGTTGACCCTGGTCGGAGAGCTGGCGCTGCCGGAGGGCCACGAACCGGTCGCCACCATGGTGGCGCTGCATCCGCTGCCCACCGCCGGCGGGTTCATGGACTCCCACATCCTGCGGAAGGCGGCGGCCAGGCTCCCGGCCCTCGCCGATGTTGCGGTGCTCCGGTTCAACTTCCGTGGTGTGACCTCACCTCGAGGAACCTCTGACGGTTCGTTCGGTGACGGAATCGATGAGCAACACGACCTGCGCGCGGCGATGCAGCTGGTCGCCGAGCGCGGGCTGCCCAGTCCGTGGTTGGTCGGCTGGTCGTTCGGTACCGAGGTCGCGCTTCGCTACGGTCTGCAGCATCCGATCGTGGGCGCTGTCCTCTTATCGCCTCCGCTGCATCGGGCGACGGATGCTGATGTCGCAGCCTGGGCGGGCAGCGGCAAGCGCCTCGTGACGGTGATCCCCGAACTGGACGACTACCTGCGGCCGGAGGAGGCACGAAAGCGCTTCGCTGCCGTACCGGAGGTCGAGTTCGTCGCCGTGGACGACGGCAGGCACCTGTGGGTGGGGGAGCAGCAGACCCGCCGCGTTCTCACCGAGATCGTGGAGCGGCTGAACCCCGCAGTCCTGCCGTTGCCGACCTCCTGGCCCGCCTAAAGCTCGTTCTGCCGGGGAATGATGACCTGGCGCACGATGATCAGGATCGACGCGGCCACCGGGATGGCAACCAGGGCGCCGAGCACGCCGAGCAGCGTGCCGCCGGCCAGAGCGGCGATGACGACGAGCACGCCTGGCACTCGCACGGCGCGGTTCATGATGCGGGGGTTGATCAGGTATGCCTCGACCTGCATGTAGACGAGGTAGTAGATCGCCGCGAAGAGCACCGTCGGCCAGCCGTTGAACAGCAGCACCATGAGCACGATGATCGTCGATCCGGTCAGCGTTCCGACCAGGGGCACCAGGCCGAACAGGAACGCGATGAAGGCCAGGAGAACTGAGTACTCCGCGCCGATGATCGACAGGAAGATGAAGCTCAGCACACCGTTGATAAGGGCGAGCGAACCCTGGCCGACGACATAACGACCGACCGAAGTGGTCACCTGTTCTGAGATGTCGACGAACCTCTCCCGCTTGGAGGCCGGCACCAGCTGGTACATGCCCCGCTTCATACTGTTCAGCGACGAAGTGAAGTAGAGGGTGAGGATGAGCACGATGATCGCCCCGAAGGCCGCGGTGGCCACGCCGATTCCGGCCTGGAGCACACCGCCGCCGATGCTGAAGACGTCGAGGTTCTGCACGAACTTGTCGAACTCGGCGAACACCAGGTTGACATCCAGGAACGGGAAGACCTCCTGGATCCGCTCTTCGAGCTCCTCCTGCGACAGTTTGATGATCTCCTGCACCTGCGCGACGAGTTTCTCGACCTGTTCGACGATCACCGGGACCAATGCGAAGACCAGGCCGGTGAAGACGCCGATCACCCCGACCAGGACGGTGAGGATGGCGAGCCAGCGCGGGAAACGCTTGCTCTCCAGCCACGTGACCAGCGGGTCGAGGCCGAGAGCGAGGAACAGCGCGGCACCGATGTAGGTGAGGATCGTCGCCAGGTTGCCGACGGCTGTGCCGATACCGATCGCCACCAGCACGCCGAGGCCGCCGAAAAGGCCGAACCGGAACGCGTTCTGAATCTTCATCTGTGCCCCAATGTTCCCGTCAATGCTGTGTTCCAGTATCGATCGTGCGTTCCGGCACCGAACCTGCGCGGCTGCGCAGGCTAGGCGTCGGCTGCGCCGGTGCTGATCTTCTCGGCTTCGCTCAGGACACCGCGAAGGTTCTCGAAGTATGCGGCGACCGCCTCGCGTTCGATCCTAATTTTCGCCAGGCGTTCCTCGGCATCCGACACGAGCTTCGCGGATCGCTTTTCGGCATCCTTGACGATCGCTTTCGCCCGCTTCTCCGCATTCGAGAGCACTTCGGTTGCGGTGGCGTCGGCATCCGCACGAAGAGCCTTGGCCTCGCGTTTGGACGACGTTTCGAGGGTTTCGGCCTCCTTGCGCTTCTCGCTTGCGCGACGAATGGCCTCCGCCAGTTGGGACTGTGCCTCGTCGAGGTAGGCCTGCGTCTGGGAGACCGCCTCCTGCTGCTTGGCGAGGAACTCCTTTTCGGCCTCATCGCGCCGGGACTTCAGTTCGACGTCCAGGTCGATGCGGGACTGCTCGACCTCGCGTGCCACCGTGCTGCGGGCTTCGTCGGCCTCGAAGGCGAGCGCGGCCCGAACTGTCTCCTGCTCGTTCGCTAGTTCCGCTCGCTGCCGTTCGATGTCGGCGGCCAGAGTGGTGCGCTGTTCGTCGATGTCGTGGGCGAGGCTGGTGCGCTGTTCGTCGATGTCGTGGGCGAGGCTGGTGCGCTGCTCATCGATGTCGTGCGCGAGGCTGGCCCGCTGCTGCCCCACGTCGTGGGCCAGGCTGGCCCTCGCNCTGGTGCGCTGTTCGTCGATGTCGTGGGCGAGGCTGGTGCGCTGCTCATCGATGTCGTGCGCGAGGCTGGCCCGCTGCTGCCCCACGTCGTGGGCCAGGCTGGCCCTCGCCTCGGAGATCTCCTTCTCGAGTTCGGCGCGGGTGGCCGCTGCTTCCGCCTCCAGCGCCTCGCGGGTGGCGGTCGTGTCCTGTTCCAGGGCGGTACGGACCTCGGCAGTCTCCTGCTCGAGCGCCGTGTGCGCCTTGGCGGTATCCTGCTCCAGCTTGGCCTGGCGCGCAGCAGACTCCTGCGCCAGTTTCGCGTGTGCAGCCGTGGTCTCCCGCTTGAGCTTCGCCCTCGCCTCGTCCATTTCCGCCTTGAGCGCTGCGCGTGCGTCGTCGGTCTCCCGCTTGAGCGCCGCGTGGGCTTCGTCCGTCTCCAGCGCCACGGCCGCCCTGGCCTCATCCGTCTCCAGCTTCAGGAACGCGCGTTCCCTGGCAGTGTCGAGCTCGAGCTTGGCGCGGGCTTCGCTGGTCTCCCGTTCGAGCGACGATCGTGTCTCGGTAACCTCCCGCTCAAGCTCCGCCTTGGTGGTTTCGACGGTGTGGGCAAGCTCGGCGCGGGTGGTCTCCACCTCGCGAGTGAGCTCGGTACGGGTGGTCTCGACCTCCCGGGCGAGGTCCGCGCGCTGCTTCTCGGCGTCTCGGATGAGGTCACCTCGCTGCTGCTCCACATCGCGGGCGAGGTCGCCGCGCTGCTGCTCGATGTCGCGCGCCAGGTCACCTCGCTGCTTCTCGTTCTCCGACTCGAACTCGGCCCTGGCCCTCTCGGTGTCCCTCGCCAGCACGGCAGCCTGCTCCCGCGCCTCGGCGACCTCCCTGCCGACGACCGCCCGCAGTTCCGACACCTCGCGATCGGCTTCGGCGCGCTGGGCGGCCACTTCACGCTTCGCTGTCGACCGCGTCTCTGCTGCTTCCGTCGCGACGGCGCCCCGGATGGCGGCCGTTTCACGCAGGGCGTCCTGGGTGGTCAGTTCCGCTTGGGCGTTCGCGCTCGCCAGCAGTTCAGCAGCCTCCTCCTGCGCCGCAGTCAGCGCAGCTTCGGCTTTCGCGGTCGCCTCGGCGACCACCTTCTCGGCGTGCGCAGCGGCCCCTTCACGCAGTGCAGTGACTTCGGCCTGCACGGTGCTGCGCAGCTTCTCCGCATCGATGTCGGCCTGGCTGATGAGCCTGGTGGACTGCTCCTCGGCGACCCGCAGGGTGTTCTCGAGTTTTGTTCCGAGGCCGCTGTAGGTCGGGCTCCCGGTCTCCTCGATCTCAGACTGCAGGTCGGCGACAGTGGCGGTCAGCCGCTTGATCTCCTTGGCGGCATCCGCCTTATCGGTGTTCGCCTTGATGACCTCGCGCCGGAGGTCCTGGACGGCGCTGTCTACTTCTTCGCGGTTGTACCCGCGCATGACGGTACTGAACGCTTCGTCGTCATTGGGCACGATGGTCTCCTCGTGAGTTGTCGGCCTGGCGAGCCCTGTGCGAGCTGGTTTCAGCCCGAGCTATCCGAGTTTAGCGTCAAGGCGCTGCCCGAACAGAAGTCGGATGCCTGCAACGGTGGGCATCCGCCGGTCGCGTTCAGGCCGCTGTTAGGCAGCTTTCAGGGTGCTCGGGTAATCTGGAGCGTCTTGTCTGTGCCATTACGGGTCAATGAACGATCCGCACTGCATGTTCCCGCCCTCAGGCGGGTAGATGCCGCTTGCGGTCGTCCACCGCTTACCAACTATTCGACCCGGCCAGGCAACACGAGAGGAGTAACTACTTGAGGTTTGTTGCGGCCATTGTGAGCTTTGTCATCGCCTTCGGCTTGATCGGTCTTGGCATCGCCCAGCGCACGGTCTTCGCGGAGCCCGACCGCGCCACATCCGAAGTGACGGTCAAGGAAGCTGCCCCGATCACGATCATCGACGGGTCCGCCCTGAACGCGAGGGACGGTCGCCAGAAGCTCGAGATCGGCGACTCGTTCGATGACAAGGTCTTCGCGGCCTATGGGCGCAGCGGCGACCTCGTGGCATGGGCGGGCGACACGTCGTACAACCACGTCACCTACGACAGCGAGACAAGCCAGCTCACCAGCGAATTGGTGAAGGGTTCGACCGATGAGGCGATCGCGCCGGAAGGGTCAGACCTCTGGATTGGCGAGTACACCAGCGAGGGCTCCCTCGAGTTCACGGTGAACGTGCCCCAGGACGTGTCGGTCATCGTCATGACCGACGGCGTGGAGCCTGCCCCGTCCGAGCTGGCGGTCACCTGGGCTGTCGACAATCGCGCCCCGTGGTCCGGTCCGTTGCTCATCGGGGGAGTGCTGTTCCTCCTCCTCGGCCTCGGGCTCTACCTGTGGGCCCTCGCGCACCTCCGCAAGACCAGGGGTCCGCGGCGTAAGTCGCCCAAGCCTCCGTCGCAACCGAAGCTGCCGAGCAAGCCCCGCTACAACTACCGCAAGGCCACCAAGGCCGTGCGAGGCAAGCCGAAGGCGATCGAGAATCCGCGCGGCAGGCGTTCCGCTGGCAGGATGACGGTCACACTGCCGGTTGTGCTGGTCAGCGCGATCGTCCTGAGCGGATGCTCGGTGGAAGACCTGCCCGACTTCATCACCGGTCGCACAGTCGAGAACGTGCCGACTCCCAGCGCTACGGCGATGTCCACGGACGAGCTCTTGCAGACACCCGCCGTCACCGTGTCGCAACTGGAAGGCATCGTCGAGCGCATCTCCACTGTTGCAGCCCAGGCGGATACCGACCGCGACCCCGAGCTGGCTAAGACCCGGTTCACCGGCGCTGCGTTGCAGTTGCGCGAAGCGAACTACGCGATCAGGACGGTCGACAACTCGATCGAGCCGCCGCCGGCGATTCCGGCCGGACCCGTCGAGTTGACCCTTCCGCAGCAGTCGGATGTCTGGCCGCGCACCGTGTTCACCGTCATCCAGAAGGCCGCCGAGCCTGAGGCCCCGACGGCGACCGATGCGCCAGTCGAGGAGGCGCCGGCGGAAGAGACTCCCGCCGAAGAGGCTCCCGCCGAACCGGTGGAGCCTGCCGTCATCCCCACCGCGCTCATGCTGGTGCAGGAGACCCCGCGCGAACCGTACAAGGTCGCGTACGCGGTCGTCCTGGAAGCCAACGCCGTTCTCCCCGACCTCGCGGCTGCGACTGTCGGGGCAGTGCGCCAGGACCCGGCCAACAAAATGTTGAGGTTGCCGCCGGGGCAGTTGGCGACCGCGTATGCCGACGTCATGATGCTGGGCCCGAAGAGCGAGTACTACGAACTGTTCGACTACGAGGGTGACGCGCTGCTCCCTGGGGTTGGCGCTGAAGCCAAGGCTGCGCGGGCGGAAGCCCTGTCGACGACGACCCTCGAATATTCAACGACCGAGGGCGTTGGCCAGCCGATTGCGATGGCCTCGCTGAACTCTGGCGCCATCGTGACGGTCAGCATCTCGGAATTGGAGACGGCCAAGCCGAAGGAGGCCGGCTCCATCCTCAGCCCGGAAAAGGCGACGGCGGCTCTTTCCGGTGTCACCAAGACCACCAATGGTGTGTCGGCCACGTACGCTTATCAATTGTTGTTCTACGTCCCGCCGGCGGCCAGCAGCGACCAGATCGTCTTGCTGGGCTTCAGCGAGAACCTCGTAGCCGCAAAGGAGTTGTAGTGTCCGATATTTCTGCGTCCAACCTTCGGGGAGCGGTTGACCTCTCCTCGCTGGTCCGCCCACCGAGCACCGGCCAGCACTCCGCGGGTTCGGCTCCCGGGGCTGCGGCCGACTCTGCCGGCCCCCTGAAGGTACCGTCCCTGGTGGTCGACGCGACGGACGCGAACTTCACCGGCATCCTGGAACTGTCGAACACCGTGCCGGTGATCGTCGAGTTCTATGCGGGGGAGCCGGGAACCTCCCTTCCGAAGCTGGTCGCGCAGTTCGGCGGACGGCTGATGCTGGCGACGGTGGACGCTCAGGCGAACCCCCAGCTGCAGCAGGCATTCAACGTCACCGCGGCGCCGACGGTTGCGGCCGTCGTCGGCGGGCGTCCGGTCCCGCTTTTCCAGGGGCAGGTGCCGGATGACCAGGCGCGCCAGGTCTTCGACCAGGTGCTCGAGGTGGCGGCCCAGAACGGCGTGACCGGAACGGTGGTACCCGACGAGGCTGAACCCGCTGAGGCGAACGCGGAGCCGGTGGAGGAACCGCTGCCGCCGCTGCACCAGGAGGCTTACGACGCCATCGCCCGCGGTGACTACCCGTCGGCAATCGCCTCGTACGAGAAGGCCATCGCCCAGGACCCGCGCGATGATCTCGCCATGGCCGGGCTGGCCCAGGTATCGCTGTTGCACCGGCTTCAGGGGGTCAGCGCGGCAGACATCCGCACCGCTGCGGGGAACGCGCCCCAGGAGCTTGCCGCCCAGCTTGCCGTGGCTGACCTGGATGTCTCCGGCGGCCACCTGGCCGACGCGTTCGACCGTCTCCTCACGCTGTTCCCGACGCTGGATCCGGAGGGTAAGGATGCTGTGCGCACGCGCCTGCTCGACTACTTCCTGATCGCCGGCGCGGAAGACCCCCGCGTGGTCGCAGCCCGCCGCCGCCTGACAACCCTCCTCTACTAGCGCCGCATCTCGACCCGCTTAGGCGCGGGGCTTCAGCCAGAGAGCCGCGAGCGGTGGCAGGGTGAGCTCCGTTGACGCCGGCATGCCGTGCGACGGATGCTCGGTGGCGGTGACCACGCCGAGGTTGCCGACTCCGGAGCCGCCGTACACCGTGGCATCCGTGTTGATCACTTCGTCCCACTCGCCGGCGAACGGCAGTCCGACCCGGTAGGGGCCGACCGCGATGCCGCTGAAGTTGATGAGCACGGCGATCGGTGAGCCGTCGGCGGACCAGCGCAGGAATGCCACCACATTGTTGGTCGCGTCGCCGCGCACGAGCCAGGTGAAGCCGCTGGGGTCGCTGTCCAGGCTCCACATCGCCGACTCTGCGCGGTAAACGCGGTTCAGCTGGCCGACCAGGTGGTGGAGCCCCTGGTGCACTGGCTGGTCGAGGATCCACCAGTCGAGTCCGCGCTGCTCGCTCCACTCGGACGGTTGGCCGAATTCCTGCCCCATGAAGAGCAGTTGCTTGCCGGGGTGCGCCCACATGAACGCGAGGTACGCGCGCATGTTCGCCAGCTTCTGCCACTGGTCGCCCGGCATCTTGCCGAGCAGCGAGCCCTTGCCGTGCACGACTTCGTCGTGGCTGATCGGGTTGATGAAGTTCTCGCTGAACGCGTATTGGAAGCTGAACGTCACGTCGTGGTGGTGGTGCGAACGGTACATCGGGTCGACCTGCATGTACTGGAGGGTGTCGTGCATCCACCCCATGTTCCATTTGAGGCCGAACCCGAGCCCGCCGCTGGCGGTGGGTCCGGTGACCGCAGGGAAGCTGGTCGACTCCTCGGCGATCATCACAATGCCGGGGTTGCGCTTGTAGGCGGTGGCGTTGACCTCCTGCAGCAGGCTGATCGCCTCATAGTTCTCGTTGCCGCCGTGAATATTGGGCAACCACTCCTCACGCGAGTAGTCGAGGTAGAGCATGGATGCCACGGCGTCGACCCGCAGGCCGTCGAGGTGGAACTCTTCCAGCCAGTACAGGGCGTTCGCGACCAGGAAGTTGCGCACCTGCGAGTGCCCGAAGTCGAACACCAGCGTTCCCCAGTCGAGTTGCTCGCCGCGCCTGGGGTCGGTGTGTTCGTACAGCGGCTGGCCGTCGAAGTTGGCCAACGCCCACTCGTCTTTGGGGAAGTGCGCGGGAACCCAGTCCACGATCACGCCGATCCCGGCCTGGTGCAGGCGGTCGATGAGGTAGCGCAGGTCGTCCGGATGCCCGAACCGGCTGCTCGGCGCGTAGTACCCGGTCACCTGGTAGCCCCAGGACCCTCCGAACGGATGCTCGGCGAGCGGCATGAACTCGACGTGGGTGAAGGCGAGGTCGTGGAGGTAGTCGATGAGCTGATCGGCCAGTTCGCGGTAGCCGAGCCCGGGCCGCCAGGAGCCGACGTGCAGTTCGTACACGCTCATCGGCTGGTCGTGAGGGTCGACGCGTGACCGCATCCACTTGTCGTCGCCCCAGCTGTAGGAGCTGCTGCCGACAACGGATGCCGTGGCGGGCGGAACCTCGGTGTAGCGGGCCATCGGGTCGGCGCGTTGCACCCAGGCGCCGTCGGCGGTGAGCAGCTCGTACTTGTAGGCGGCGCCTGCGGCGATTCCCGGTACGAACAGCTCCCAGACGCCCACCGCGTCGAGTCGGCGCATCGGGTGGCCGACGCCGTTCCAGGAGTTGAAGTCCCCGATGACCCGGGCCGCCCCGGCGTGGGGCGCCCAGACGGCGAACGCCGTGCCGTCGACGCCGTCGACGGTGCGCAGGCGGGAGCCGAGCATCCGCCACAGTTGTTCGTGCCTGCCCTCGCCGAAGAGATACAGGTCGAGGTCGCCGACGGTCGCCGGGAACCGGTACGGGTCGTCGGACTCCCAGGACGGCCCATCGTCGTAGAGCGTTTCCAGCGTGTACGGTTGCGGCTCGCCGGCGGCCGCGCCCTGCCAGAGGCCGTCGGCCAGGTGGGCGAGCGCGACTCGGCCGCCGTCGGCCAGTTTCGCGGTGACCGCGGATGCCAGCGGGCGGACCGCGCGAATGACGTTGCCGACGCTGACCCGGTGGATGCCGAGGATGGAGTGCGGCTGGTCGTGACGCCCCTGGGCGACTGCGGCGACCACGTCATGGTCGAGCGGTGGCAGGTCGGGGGCGGGCTTGGCGGTGACCTTGGACATCAGCGCGTCCCTCGCTGACTCAAATCCACGCTGAGGATGTGCGCCGGCTCGGTGAACGGGTCAAGCCTGACGTAGTTGTCCGCTCCCCAGCTGAATTTCTCGCGGGTGATCAGGTCGGTGACCTCGACCGTCGCATCCGGTTCCAGGCCGAAACGGGTCAAGTCGAGGTGCACGGTGGTCTCGCGAACCGCGTGCGGGTCGACGTTGGCGACCACGATGACCGCGTCGCTGCGCCCGCTGCGAATGTATTTGCCGTCCAGGTGCTTGCTGTAGACGAGAATCGACGGGTCGTCGCTCCAGTGCACGTCGAGATTGCGCAGCTGGCGCAGGGCCGGATGCTCGGAGCGGATGCGGTTCAGCACTTTCAGGTACGGCGCCAGCGAGCGGCCCTCGGCTTCCGCCGCGGCGTAATCGCGGGGGCGATACTCGTACTTCTCGTTGTCGATGTTCTCCTCGGAGCCGGGCCGGGCGACATCCTCGAACAGTTCGTAGCCGGAGTACACACCCCAGGTGGGCGACGCAGTGGAGGCGATCGCCGCGCGCACCTTGTAGGCGGCCGGCCCGCCGAATTGCAGGTATTCGGTGAGGATGTCGGGGGTGTTCACGAAGAGGTTGGGGCGCAGGTAGTCGCTGGTCTCGTGGGAGAGTTCCTGCAGGTACTCCTCGAGTTCCTCCTTCGTGTTGCGCCAGGTGAAGTAGGTGTACGACTGCTGGAAGCCGACCTGGGCGAGGGCTCGCAGCATGGCCGGCCTGGTGAACGCTTCAGCCAGGAAGACGACTTGCGGATGCTCGGTGTTGACTTCGTGCAGTAGCCACTCCCAGAAGCGCAGCGGCTTCGTATGCGGATTGTCGACCCGGAAGATGTGGACGCCGAGCGAGATCCAGTGCCGGACGACGCGCAGGATTTCGGCGCTGAGCCCGTCCGGATCGTTGTCGAAGTTGAGCGGGTAGATGTCCTGGTATTTCTTCGGCGGGTTCTCGGCGTAGGCGATCGAGCCGTCGGGGAGGGTGGTGAACCATTCCGGATGCTCGGTCACCCAAGGGTGCTCGGGGGAGCACTGGAGGGCCAGGTCGATCGCCACCTCGAGCCCGGCTTTCTTCGCTGAACCCAGGAAGGAGACGAAATCCGATTCGGTGCCGAGGTCGGGGTGAATCGCGTCGTGACCTCCGGCTGCTGAGCCGATCGCCCACGGGGAGCCCGGGTCGTATGGCCCGGGGTTCAGGGAGTTGTTCGGGCCCTTGCGGAAGCTGAAGCCGATCGGGTGGACCGGCGGCAGGTAGACGACGTCGAAGCCCATGCCGGCGATCGCGGGCAGGCGGCGAGTGGCCGTGCGGAAGGTGCCGCTCGTCCAGCTGCCATCCTTCTTCTGCTTGGCGCCTTCGGAGCGGGGGAAGAACTCGTACCAGCTGCCGACCGCGGCACGGGTGCGTTCCACCCGGAGCGTGAGCGGCATGCTCAGCGTCACGAGTGAGGCGAGCGGTTTGGCGTGGAGCGCGGACACCACTCGGGTGTCGGCGGCTGCCGCGAGGCGCTCTTTGGGGCTCAGTGACTTCTTGGCGACGGCCCTGGCGGCATCCTTCAGCACTTTGCTTGCGGAGTCGCCGGCTGCGGCCCGCTTGAGGAGCGCCGCCCCCATGGTCAGCATCAATTCGGTGTCGATGCCGGCGGGCACCTTGATCTCGGCGTCGTGGAGCCAGGTGGCGTAGTCGTCAACCCAGGCCTGGACGCTCCACGACCAGCTGCCGGCGTTCTCGAGCTGCACGTCTGCCTGCCAGCGATCCGTGCCCGGGGCGACCGCGTGCATCCGGTGGATGGTCTGGCTGCCTTCAGGGTCGGTCAGCAGCAGGTCGACGCCGAGTACGTCGTGGCCTTCCTTGAAGACGGTGGCCTGGAACGGCACCACCTCGCCGGAGAAGCTCGTGGCGGGCCAGAGGTTTTCGGGCTGCTGGGGACTGAGCTGCCGGATGGGAATTCGCCCGACTTGTGCGTGAAAATCGGCTGCCATTACTCGACCGTACCCTCTTGGGGTTGAAGGAACGAGACTCTCGCAGGGAGCTCGTTCGGATGGGGGACACGGCCAGTTCTGTCTGTCCCCCTTGCTGCGGACATGGCTTGTGCCCCCACCACTGGGGGGAGGTCATCCGTTGTCCGCCCAATTCCGCTTCTGTAGGGTTTTATGCGGGGATAAACACCCGAAACCTCACCCAGGTTTCAGGCGCTCCACTACCCACAGTTTCACTACCCAATAGTTTCACCACCCGTCGGTTTCGCCTTAACCCCGAGGCCGGCAAGAAGACAACCCGAATGTCTTAACGCGCTCCAACGGCGTGCTGTGTCTGATCGCAGTGCGTTGGGGGAATGGTGTGCGGTCAGTCGGGCCCATAACCCGACGCCCTTCGCGGTGTCGCGAAAGGAAACACCATGAACAAGCTCGTCAAGGGTTCAATCGCCGGTGCAGCCGGCATCGCACTGCTGCTCGGTGGGGCCGGAACGCTCGCCTACTGGAACGACAGTGCGACTCTCGCCTCGGCCGGTACTGTAACAGCGGGGCAGCTGGACATCTCGGTCGAGGAGGCTGGCGAGTGGACTGCGGCCTACGCCGGCGGTGCAGAAACGACTCTCAACGCGGCGGCGCTTGCTGCGTACCGGATCGTGCCCGGTGACAAGCTCGTGTACACGGAAACGCTCACCATCACCGCTGTTGGCGACAACCTCTCGTTCCAGCTTGCTGAGAATGTCACTGACACCGTCACCTCCACAATCACCGGCGCAACCGTGGCGTCGACTTTCGATGTCGAGGGCTCAGACGGAGTCGCAGTCACGGACTTCACCGACCTGGGCGCCGACACCTACACGGTTGTTGCAACGATCACGGTTGACTTCCCGTTCGATGCGAGCGGCGCCACCTCTCAAGCAGGCAGCACTCCGCTGGACCTGTCTGGCGCGATCATCACGATTACGCAGATTCCGTAACAGCACGGTTGTCGGCGGGTGCAGCTTCCTCCTTCGCGCCCGCCGACCGCCGATCCGCGCACCCTCCCCCTCCTTCCCCTCTCGCCTCAGGAGGTGACCCCATGTTCATGCCCGCACCCGCAGTACGCCAGCACGCGGCTCTGATCAAGAGCATGCTCACCGTCTCAGCCGCCGCGCTGGGAGCGACGCTCATTGTCGTGGCTACCGCCGGCGGAACCTACGGGCTTTGGACGGACTCATCACCGGTCAACGCCGGTGTCGTGGAATCTGGCTCGCTCACTCTTCTGGTGAACAACGGATCTTCAACGATGATCGACTCTTCACCGTGGGGGGCAATGTTTCCCGGGGACCGCGTGCAGCAAGCGGTGACGCTCACCA
This sequence comes from Homoserinimonas sp. A520, assembly GCF_054489245.1. Taxonomy (NCBI): domain Bacteria; kingdom Bacillati; phylum Actinomycetota; class Actinomycetes; order Micrococcales; family Microbacteriaceae; genus Homoserinimonas; species Homoserinimonas sp. A520. The sequence goes on from NZ_JBTMWX010000002.1 coordinate 356,803, forward strand.
ACACCGGAACGGTGCCTGCCGACGTCACGGTCGTCGCGAGTTCCACATCCGCTGCCGTGAGCGACTACCGGGTGGAGATTCTTCCAGGCGCCTGCCCCCCAGGATCGACGAACCTCGCCGCCCCCGACTCCCTCACGGTGCAGTCCGCGGTGGGCGTGTGGTCAGCCGGCCAGGGCCTTGAGGCCTGTATCGAAGTGACCCTGAAGGATGAGGCGTCAGATGCCAGCAGGGGAGCGGCGATTCCCCTGACCATTGTCTTCACCGCAACGCAGAAGGTTGCCTGATCATCATGAAGACATCCCGTTCGCGTCGCCTCAGGAAGAGCCTCGAGAACCCGTTGCGCCGAAACCTGATCCACAGCGGCGGAGTGGCGCTGCTGATCACGCTGCTGGTGGCATCCGGCGCCGGTGTCAGCTACGCATACTGGAATTCCCAGGCAACCGGGACCAGCACCGTGCAAGGCGGGCAGATTGCCGTCATCACCAATTTCGCCGGTCTCAACGCCTTTGCCTTCGATGAGGGTGTTTTCACCAGCAACGGCTCATTTACCGCGACCAACGCCACCCAAGGCACGACCCGGACCATGCCGGTCTCCTCGCAACTGAGCGCAACCGTCACCCCAGCGGCCCGGACTGCGAATCTCACTGTCGCCGTGTGGCAGAACACGACTGCCTGCACCGTGAAGCCGACCCCATCCGGTGCTACAACGGGACAGTTGGGTGCCATCCCCCCGGTCTTGCTCAACCTGGGTCCGGGTGCCAGTGCGACGTTCTGTGTACGCGTCGTTGACAGTACGCACAGCCAACTCGGCGGTGAAGACGGGTTCACCATCACCCCCACAGTGACGTCAACCATCTCGCCGAACGCCGCGAGCGGATGGTTGGCATCCGCAACACATACCGGGGTCGCAACGACCGTGCCAGCAGGGACGGGCGCCATTCTGAGTTGCGGGCTAACAACTGATGGTCGAGGTGTCATCCTCTCCTGGCCCCACACGGCCACGAACCTCTATGACGCTTATCTCGTGGACGGCACCACAGTGACCCCAATCAGGTCTCCCCTTCTCAAAGAGAACACCCCTACCCAGATGTCCATCTATGCCGACCTTGCGTGGCCGTCAGGCAATGCGAACCTGAAGATCCGGGTGAGCGACGCACAGCACCCGGGAGCCTACAAGGAGTTCCCGGTCAAGAAGACTGGTGGATCCAGCGGCAATGTGACTCTGGAATGCGCATCATGATGACCCCTCTGTGGCGTCTCATCGCACCCGGGGTCGCCCTCGGGTTGGTGCTGACCGGACTGGCGACCGCGAGCCCGGCCGCTGCCGCTCCGGGCGGTGTCGAAGTCAGCCCTGATGGGGTGAGCTACAACTCGACCTATTCCGGCGCGCTGTTTACCAGCCTCGCGAATTTGGTGCCAGGGGACAACGATGAGTCCCTGTTCTATCTGCGCAACTCCTCGACGGAGCCGGGCTTTCTACGCATAACCCTGCGCGACGTGGTCACGAGCAACTCCGATTTCGCCAACGCCCTGAATCTGGGTGTCAGCACTCCTGGGCACGTCGGGACGCCGGTGACCATTCTTGAAGCTAACCCGTGCTGGGTGCTGCTCGAGGGCCAAGTTGTTGCGCCCGGTGAAGTCGTCCGTGTGACGACGTCGCTGTCCTTGGGCGATCTGCGCGGCCAGGCAGGCCAGGGCGCGACAGCCAACGCTGCCCTGAGCGTCGCGCTCACCGGCACCGTTCAGCAACTGCCCCCGACGGAATGCGGGCGGAGCGGAACGGTGCTCCCCGTCGTGCCCCAACAACCGGCGCGGCCCTCGATGTCGGGTGTGGGCGGTTCAGGCGCAGCTGCGGAAGGAGACGCGCCTCCCACGGCTGCAGGTTCGCCGGATACGGACCTTCCCGTGCTCAACGTGCCAGAATTCCTTGGCATCGACCCCAATACCTGGCGCCTCTTCGAGGAGTACTTGGTTCTCGTGCTGATCGGAGCATCCGTTTTAGGTGGCGCTGTTTTCCTCGTGGTGCGGCGTTGGAGCAAGAAAGCCGAAGCGGAGACCCTCGTATGAGTGAGCGGCGAGCAGCCGGAGACGGCGACCAGAATAAGTCGAGGGGAATTCTCTACTATCTGGGTGTTGGTCTCAGCGCCGGGTTACTGGCATTCGTGCTACTCGTCGGGGTCATGGTTATTGTCGTCCCGGCCGTAACCGGGTCAACCCCCATGACAGTGCTGACCGGTTCCATGGAGCCGACCTACCCGCCGGGAACGCTCGTCATCGTCAAGCCCATCGATGCACAAGACATCCGGATCGGCGATCCGATTACCTACCAGATCAAGTCTGGTGAGACAGCAGTGGTGACTCACCGGGTGATCTCAATCAGCCATTTGACCAACGGTGAACGAAGTTTCACAACCAAGGGCGACGCCAACGGCGCGGCAGATGCCGTGCCGGTGCAACCGGTGCAGCTGAAGGGAAAGGTCTGGTACAGCGTTCCGTGGATCGGCTATGTGAACAACCTTTTCAACGGGCAGAGCAGAGCCTTGATCATCCCCGCCATTGCAATCGCGCTGTTCATCTACGCCGGCTACATGGTCGCTAGCGGGATTGCCGCCGGCGCCAAGAAGCGTCGGTTGGCGCGCGAGCAGGAACGGGATCGCGAGTTGGCGCGGGCCGACGAGATACTGGGGCGAGCCTCGGCAAGCTCGACTGGTCTCGACGAGCTCGACCCGCTTTTCCGGGCCGCTCCGCTCGACAAGGCCGATTCGCTCCAGTTGCCTGACGCGTCAGGGCCGCGCGATCGCCGCGACCGTCGCTGAGGTGACGGCAACCAGGTCGGCCGGTGCGAGTTCAATGTCGAACCCGCGCCGGCCACCGCTCACGAACACGGAGTCGTAGAGTTCTGCCGTCTCATCGAGCACCGTCGTGTGCTGCGTCTTCTGCCCGATCGGGCTGATGCCGCCGACGACATAGCCGGTCTTCCGTTCGGCGACGGCAGGGTCCGCCATAGCGGCCTTCTTGCCGCCAGCGACCGCGGCAAGCGATTTGAGGTCGAGCATCCCGGTGACCGGAACGATTGCGACGACGAGGCGACCGTCGACATCCGCCAGCAACGTTTTGAACACCCGTTCCGGGTTGAGGTCCAGGGCCGTCGCCGCCTCCAGCCCGAAGCTGGTGACGGAGGCGTCGTGCTGGTAGGCGTGCGGGGTGAAGCGGATGCCCGCAGCGCTGAGCGCGACGGTGGCCGGGGTGCCGAGTGCCATCGTTACTCGACCCGGAAGAGTTGCATCGAGGTGGGCGCGAGCGTGAGTTCGGTGCCGGGCGCGTGCGCATCCGGGCTGGTGTCGTCCAGGGCGCTGTCCCACAGCAACACGTAACCGGCGACGCCCTCGTGCTCTGGCAGGGTGACGGTCTTCTGCTCCTCGATGCCGTTCACCACCAGCAGGATGCTGTTCGGCACCTCCACCTCCGGCGTCGACGACGCGAAGTACTGCAGGGTGCGCTCCTCCGGGGAGTCCCAGTCGTCGATGGACATCGACTCACCCTCGGCGTTGTACCAGGACATCTCGGTAGCGGAAGCGGTCACTTGGCCGGCGACACCGAAACGGGACGGCCGCAGTGCCGCGTTCTCGCGGCGCAACCGCAACAGCTTCTGGGTGACTCGCCACAGGTCCCATTGCCAGTCTTCGCGCTCCCACTGCAGCCAGGTCAGCTCGTTGTCGTGGCAGTAGGCGTTGTTGTTGCCCTTCTGGCTGCGGCCGAACTCGTCCCCGGCGGTGATCATCGGCACACCCGCGGACAGCAGCAACGTCCCCAGCAGGTTGCGCATCGCCTTGCGCCGGGCGGTCACGATGTCCGGGCGGTTGGTCGGGCCCTCCACCCCGTGGTTGAAGGAGTGGTTGTCATCGGTGCCGTCCCGGTTGTTCTCGGCGTTGGCCAGGTTGTGCTTCTGGTTATAGGTCGTCAGGTCGGCGAGAGTGAAGCCGTCATGGGCGGTGATGAAGTTGACGCTGGCCAGCGGTCCGCGCTCCTGCGAGAACTTGTGGGCGGAGCCGGCCAGGCGCCTCGCCATACTGCCGATGCCCTCGGAGGCGACGCCGTGCTTTCGGGCCTTGGCGACATCCGTCAACCAGAAGTCGCGCATCCGGTTGCGGTAGCCGTCGTTCCACTCCGACCAGCCGTTCGGGAAGTTGCCGACCTGCCAGCCGCCCATCCCCACGTCCCACGGCTCGGCGATGATCTTGGTTCCGGCCAGCGCCGGATCATTGACGATGGCGTGGAGCAGCGGATGCTCCGGCTCGAAATGAACGTCGCCGTTGCGCCCCAGCGTGGTCGCCAGGTCGAAGCGGAAGCCGTCGACCTGCACCTCGTTCGCCCAATAACGCAGCGAGTCGAGCACCAGGCGCTGGGCGGCCGGCAGCGAGAAGTTGATGGTGTTGCCGCAGCCGGTGACGTCGATGTAGTCGCCGTCCTCCATCTGCCGGTAGTACGACGCGTTGTCGATGCCGCGCAGGCTGGTGGTCGGGCCGCCAGGACCCTCCTCGGCGGTGTGGTTGAAGACGACGTCGAGAATGACCTCGATGCCGGCCTCGTGCAGCAGCTTCACCATGCCCTTGAACTCCCTCAGGACGGCTGCCGTGCCGCCGTAACGCGCGTCGCGCGAGGCGTAGCCGGTGTGCGGAGTGAAGAAGCCCAGCGTGTTGTAGCCCCAATAATTGGCAAGCCCCAGGTTCAGCAGGCGCTGCTCGCTGACGAACTGCTGCACCGGAAGCAGCTCGATCGCGGTGATGCCCAGATCCTTCAGCTCGGCGATCGCACTCTCATGGGCGAGGCCGGCATAGGTGCCGCGCAGGTGCTCCGGAACGGCCGGGTTCAGCTTGGAGATGCCGCGGGCATGAGCCTCGTAGATGACCGTTTGGTCGAGCGGGGTGTTCGGTTTCTGCGCCCCCGCCCAGTCGAACGAGTTGTCCTGAACGTACGCGCGCCATCCGCCCTCCGGTGTGCGGGCGAGGCCGCGCGCATACGGGTCGAGCAGGTGGCGGGTGGGGATGAAATGGTTCGTGGGGGAGACCGGCCCGTCGGCGCGGATCGAATAACTCTGCCCCACGGTGAGGGCCGGATGCGCGGCCGTCCAGACATTGTGTTCGTCCCTGGTCATCGCGACCGTCTCGACCACCCAGTTGATGTCGTTGTCGTCGAAGAGGCACAACTCCATCGCCGTCGCGTTCGCAGACCACACGCGCAGTTGACCTCCCGCGTCGTGCACACGCACGCCCAGGTCTTGCAGCGGGTCTTCGGAGGACATCGTTCTAGAGTAATCAGTGCGCGGGCAAGCCAGATTCCGCGCGCAAACCCCCAATTTTGGAGCAGCATGGCCGTCTACCTCGATCACGCGGCGACCACCCCCATGCTTCCGGAGGCCCGGGAGGCCCTCATCAACGCGCTGGACCTGGTGGGAAACCCGTCATCCATTCACAGCCAGGGCCAGAATGCGAAGCGGATGCTCGAGGAGGCGCGCGAGAAGGTCGCCGCCTCCCTGGGCTGCGACCCTATCGAGGTGGTCTTCACCTCGGGCGGCACCGAGTCGATCAACCTTGCGTTGAAAGGCCTCTACTGGGCGCGGAACGCTGCACCCGCAGATCCCGCCGCTTCAGCGGGTCGAGCTCGTCGAGACCAGCCGAGCCTGCCGAGGCCGAGACTCCTCGTCCCGCACGGCGAGCACCACGCCACCGTCGACACCGTCGAGTGGCTGGAGCAACACGAGGGCGCCATCATCGAGTGGCTGCCGGTCGACGAAGTCGGCCGCATCCGCCTCGATGCTCTCGCCGAGGCCCTGCAGTCACACGACGACATCGCCCTGCTCACCGTGATCTGGGCGAACAATGAGGTCGGTACGATCCAGCCGATGGCCGAGATCACGGCGCTCGTCGCCCAGTACGACGTTCCGGTGCACGCGGATGCCGTCGCCGCCTACGGCCACATCCCGGTGTCCTTCGCCGGATCAGGCTTGGCGGCGCTCAGCGTCTCCGCGCACAAGATCGGCGGCCCGCTCGGGATTGGCGCACTGGCGCTCTCGCGCACGGCGTCCGTCACCCCGCTGATCCACGGCGGCGGGCAGCAGCGCCAGGTACGGTCGGGAACCCAGGATGCGCCCGCTGCCATCGCGTTCGCCGCGGCCGCGCAGCATCCGTTTCCTTCGCTCGCCAGGCTTCGCGACCGCCTGATCGCCGGCGTGCAGGCTGCTGTTCCCACCGCGGTCCTGCGCGGCGACCCCGTCAACCGGCTGCCGAACAATGCGCACTTCACGTTCCCCGGCTGCCAGGGTGACTCCCTGCTGTTCCTGCTGGACGGGGCAGGAGTGTCAGTGAGCACGGGTTCGGCCTGCCAGGCCGGGGTGCCCGAGGCGTCCCATGTGCTGGTCGGGATGGGGCTGAGTGAGGCTGAAGCGCTGGGAGCATTGAGGTTCACCCTCGGTCACACCTCAACCGAAGCGGATGTTGACGCCCTGCTTGCCGCGCTGCCCGCTGCCGTTGAGCGCGCCAGCCGCGCGGGCTACGCGGACCGTGCGGTCGCCCGCTGAGGCGTGAACCACCGCTCGGCAAAACTCATTACTCTTGCGAGCGAGACATAGCGCGGAACCCGCTCGGCGTAGTTCAGGTACTGCGGGCCGAACGCCTGAACGAGCATCCTCTCCTCGGCGAGAACCCCGCGATGCTCGGCCAGCACCGCCAAGGCCACGGTGATGAAGACCCACGCTGAACCGCGCAGCACGCCGAATCCCAGGTGGATGAGCCACCAGCCGACGTACATGGGATGCCGACTCAACGCGTACGGTCCTGTCGTCACCAGTGTCGGCGGTCGTTCGAGGTCGAACCCGTCGACAGCGTGGCGACGCCGCTCCGACAACGCCCAGCTGATGAACGCGCATCCGGCCACCATCAGCCCTGGGCCGGCTGCCCGGCGAACTATTCGCGGGCCAGGTAGCCGGGCCGCACGGAACCGGCCGAGGCGTGCCGCCGCTACCATTCCGATCACCTGCCCTGGAGGCAGAGGCAGGTTGTGCAGGAGATTCTTCACGCTCACCGTGACACCTTCGCTGTCGATTGCTGCCGCCCGGATGTGCGCGGTGCGCGGGCGGCGATGTGGCCGGCCAGGTACCTGGCATCCCGGCCCACTCCCGGAATGGTCGCCGACACAACCGCGAACAGGAATTCCAGCCCGAGGAAGTACAAGCCCGGAACTGATTCGACGACCCCGCGGCGCTGCCGGGGTCGACCGGCCTGGTCGAAGGCCGGTAGGTCAATCCACCCGAAATCGTCTCGATAGCCGGTGCACCAGATCACATTCGCAACATCTAGCACCTGATTCCCTTCGAGCACCGGTCTTCCGTCCTTGGCGCCGGACACTCGGGGGACCGCGCCAACCCCGGCGGCCGCAAGCTCGGCGCGCTTGGTCCGGATGAGCGGTGTGGCATGTGCGGAAAACGTCGGCGCGAGCCTGCGCCCGATGGGGGTATTGAGAGTGAGCACGTGCATCCCGGCGAACCGCACAAAAGGCAGGACGAACCGTGCCGCCGCCCGGCCGTGGCGCACCGGGAGTTCGCCCCTCGGCACGCCTGAAACAGAGGTTGGATGCGTCTGGCTCACTTCCAGCGCGATCTCGGCGCCCGAGTTGCCCAGCCCGACGACAAGCACCGGCCCGGGCCGGAGTTGGCTGTTATTTCGGTACGCACTGGAGTGCAACTGATTCACTCCCTGACCGAGCAGCCCGGAAACGGTCGGCACCTGGGGTGCCTGGCAGCCGCCGGTCGCCACCACCACGTTTTCCGCTCTCCATCGACGTCCACCCGAGCTGACGACAAAACGATCATCCTCTCGCCACAGCCGATCCACGCGCACACCGGTGCAGACCGGCAGGCCGAACCGTTCGGCGTACCCCTCGAGGTAGTCGGCCTGTTCATCCTTGGTGGGGAATGAGAGCCGGTCACCGGGGAAGGGCATCCCGGGGAGGCCGTCGTACTTGGCCGGCGTGAACAGGCGGAGGGAATCCCAGCGGAGCCGCCAGGCGTCGCCGATGCGCTGGTGCGCGTCGAGGATGACGAAATCACGGTGTTGCCGTGCCAGGTAGTAGCCGATGGCGAGTCCTGCTTGTCCGCCACCGATGACGACGGTGTCGAGAATCTTGTCGGATGCGTAATCCAGGTCGAAGCTCATGATGCTGCCTCCTGTTCGAGAATGCGGGACTGGGTGAATATGCCGGTGTGGGCGCCGTTCCGGTATCTGAGGAACCAGGTCAGCATCAGCGCGGATGCGACGACGTAGAAGGCGTGCAGAAGCCAGATCGGGCCAACCGGAAGGCTGAACACGTACAACGAGTGCACGACGTTGGCCAGGTTGGTCATCGCAAGATAACTCAGGCTGTACGACGCCAGGTCCCTGGTGCGCGCGGCCTTGCGCAGCATGGGCAGCATGCTGACCGCGAAGAGCGCCGTCGAGATCGCGCCGGCGAGGATGGGGATGTTCATGCCATCGACGCTACGGACGGTATCCGGTGTGCACGTCGGGAAGATCTCCCAAACTGCCTGGCGGCCACATGGGTAAAACTGTGTAGCGGGTTCCTAGACCAGGCCGTGCTTATAGGCGTATGCCGTGGCCGCCGCCCGCGACGACAGCCCGAGCTTCGTGAACATGTTGCTGATATGCCGCGCAACGGTTTTCTCGCTGATGTACAGCTCGGCGGCGACCACACGGTTCGTTTTGCCTGCCGCCACGAGGTGCAACACCTCGAGCTCCCGCGCGGTCAGCGGGCCGGCAGAATCCGTCCGCGCCAAGGCGTTCGTTTCGGCGAGCGCTGGCGCCGCGCCGAGTTCGGCGAATACGTCCCGTGCGGCCGCGAACTCCATCAACGCGGAATCCTCGTCGCCCAAAGCACGGCAAGCGAGTGCTGCGAGCACCCGGCAGCGTGCGGACTCGTACGGAGCATCCAGCTCCTGCCAGATCCTCCACGCCCGGCGTGCCTTGCTCAATGCGCCTCTCGCATCACCCTCCTTCAGGAGCACAGCGCCGTCGCATTGGTCTGCCATGGCCTGCATCATCGGCATCGCGGCGGTGGTGGCGACCTCGGCGAGCTGGTCGGCCGCCAGCCGAGCAGCGGCGACATCGCCGGCGGCAAGCTCGATCTCGACCAGACCGGGCAACAGCAGGAGCCGGGTCGCCTGATCGACAAGGTCGCCAGCCCGGCGGATGCTGGTTTGAGCCAGCAGCGTTTTCCCCTGCGCGAGCCGGAGCAGGGCAAGTCCCGGCTGCGGCTCGAACCCGCCCTGACTTGCCTGGCGGTACGACTCCTCGGCATCCTCCAGTTCACCGCGCAACCGCTGAATCTCCGCTTGCTGATACCAGGCACCGTAGACAGCGTTCCGGTCACCGCGTCGATACCGCTCCTGTGCTGCCTGCGCCGCCTCGAGAGCATCGACCCAGGCACCGTGCAGAAGGTAGAGCTCGGCGCGATGCGCCTGGCATTGACCGCTGAACATCACCATGTCCGGGCGGGCTTCGCACCAGTGGTCGAGCGCCATCGTCCACTCTTGGGCGCGACGCACGTCGAAGGCGAGGTGACAGTTCCCGATCACGGCGCAGTAGATGATGCCTGCCGGAATCGGCGAAACCTCCCCGGCAGTGACTGCGACCATCACTTCGTCGAACAGACCCAGTCCTTCGCTCAATTCGCCCAGCGCGATCTTCGCCTGGCCTTGCCCAAGTTGGGCCAGGGCGACCAAATCGGAATCGTGAAATCGTTCACCGGCAGCGAATGCCTCACCAAAGAGACGTGCCGCGCTGGCAGCGTCTCCTCCGTAGAGCGCCCCCAGGGCGGCCGGGATGAGCAGGAAGCCCTCGACGGAGCAGGGCTCCGGGTTCGACTGAAGCACCCGCTTGGCCCGCGAGAACCAGCCGGAGGCGCGCGCACCGTCACCCATGCCCATCAAGTACATACCGATCCAGCCGGCGCACCTGGCTGCGCTGGCGAAGTCTCCGTCGGCAAGAAAGGCTTCGTGGGCTCTCGTCGCCGTGTCGATTCCGACGGTTTCCTGGCCGGTGACGAGCGCAGCCGTGGAGAAGTGCTCGAGATCCTGGGGCGGCAGGCTGCCATCCTGCTCGGCTCGCGTCAACGCGCTGATCGCATCACTCCACCGATGCTCTGCAAAGGCGGTGCGGCCGCGGTCGAGGTCTGCTGACAAGGTCATGATGACTTCCGGCGGCGAGTGCCCAGTGCAGGGAAGGCGCAGGACACCCGTCAGGTACCGTCACGCTACTGCCGCACCATCAGGCGCGCAAGCGCTCCGTGCCTAATCAACGTACGGGTGGCCCGCGGCGGGTCGGCTCGCGATTTCGCCTATCGGCCAACTTGACAGACTGGGACCTGCATATGTTAGTGTCGTCTGACAGGTGCAGTAAAGAGGAGAATCGTGAGCAAGTCAGACGCCAGGGGAGGGATTTTCTCGACCGACGACACCGCTGAACAACTCAGCGCTCGGTTGTCGGCGATCGCCAGCCCGCAGCGGATGCGCATCATCGCGATGCTGGTGGGGGAGCGGCTCCATGTGAGCGAGCTCGCCAGGCAGGTCGGGATGTCACGAGCGCTTCTCTACATGCACCTCACCAAGCTCGAGGAGGCCGGATTCGTTACCGGACATCTCGAATTGAGCGAAGACGGCAAGGCCATGAAGTTCTTCGAGGTCGTGCCCTTCGCTCTCACCATCGACGCCACAACAATCGTCACCGCCGTACAGGCAGAAATCGGAGAAAACTAATGGACATCACCGCACTGGGCTACATACCGTGGTTCGCCTGGATCGCAATCGTCGGCATCATCGTGGGCGGTCTCATCACCGTGGCGACGAAGTTCGCCGGCCGCAACACCGACCTGGCAAAAGCACTCGAGCAGAACGCAGCCGTCAATGAGAAGCTGATCGCCCGCCTCGACGGCATCGACTCCCGCCTCGGCTCGGTGGAGAAGACCCTCAACGACATCCCCGGATAGGCGGCGTGGAGGGTGCGGGGCGGCTCAGGGCGGGCCCGTACACTGGATGACGTGAAAGTTCTGGCAGCGATGAGTGGCGGGGTCGACTCCGCCGTCGCTGCCGCGCGCGCTGCCGACGCCGGCCACGAGGTGGTGGGTGTTCACCTGGCCCTCAGCCGGATGCCCGGAACCCTCCGCACCGGCAGCCGCGGTTGCTGCACCATCGAAGACTCGATGGACGCCCAGCGCGCGGCCAACATCATCGGCATCCCGTATTACGTCTGGGATTTCTCCGAACGCTTCAAGCTCGATGTGGTCGACAACTTCATCGAGGAGTACACCGCCGGCCGCACCCCCAACCCGTGCATGCGCTGCAACGAGAAGATCAAGTTCGCGGCCCTGCTCGAGAAGGCCATCGACCTGGGGTTCGACGCGGTCGTGACCGGCCACTACGCCTCCATCAAGACGGATGCTGACGGCAACCGCGAGCTGCACCGCGCCGCGGACTGGGCGAAAGACCAGTCCTATGTGCTCGGTGTGCTGAACGCGGACCAGTTGGCGCACTGCATGTTCCCGCTGGCCGAAACACCGTCGAAGGCAGAGGTGCGAGCCGAAGCTGCTGAGCGCGGCTTCAGCGTCGCCAGCAAGCCGGACAGCCACGACATCTGCTTCATCCCGGACGGCGACACTCGTGGGTGGCTTGCCGAGCGGGTCGGTGCGGAGCAGGGCGAGATCCTTGACCGCAACGGTGACGTCGTCGGCAAGCACGAAGGAGCCGCCGCATTCACCATCGGTCAGCGCAAGGGACTGAACCTTGGCGTGCCGAGCCCCGACGGCCGCCCACGGTTCGTGCTGGAGGTGCGCCCGAAGCAGAACACCGTCGTGGTCGGGCCACGCGAGGCGCTCGACCTCGCCGAGGTCGCTGGGAGCCGCTTCAGCTGGGCCGGCCTTGCCCCGGAAGACCCGACAACGCCGTTCGAGTGCCACGTGCAGGTGCGTGCGCACAGCGACCCGGTGCCAGCCACCGCCTGGGTCAATGAGGACGCCGAGCTGGTCATTCGCCCCCAAACGCCGCTCAACGGGGTCTCAACCGGTCAGACCGCCGTGGTCTATGTGGGAACCCGCGTACTCGGCCAGTGCACGATCGACCGCACGGTGAGCGCGGTACCGGTATCGGCATGACCGACGCCCCACTCAGCGAGGACGAGCAGCGCGCATTCGTCGAGGGCGTGCTCGACCTGGCCCGCGAGGGCCGCACCGAGCCGCTGCTCGAGATGATCAACGCGGGGGTGTCCGTCGACCTGGCCAACGCGCGCGGGGATACCGCGCTCATCCTCGCTGCCTACCGCGAGCATCCGCAGACCGTCGACGCGCTCCTGGCTGCCGGTGCGGACACCGGCATCATCAACAACATGGGTCAGACGGCTCTTATCGCCGCGGTCTTCCGCAACTCGGAGCCGATCGTGCGGGCACTGCTGCACGCCGGTGCCGACCCGGACATTGGCGCGCACACCGCGCATGAGGTGGCCCAGCAATTCGGGCTCCCGGAGATGCAGCGCATCCTCACCGAGCACGCGACCACGCCCCGCGACTGACCCGCTGAACGCCGCCTGCCGATGTCGTCGGCCGCGCCTACACTTGTGCCGTGGCAGAGACCTACACCGCGCCCGACCTTGACGCTGCGCACGATGAGGCCAGCAAGCTGACGGCGCGCATCCTCGAACTGCGTGATGCGTATTACGAGCGCGACGAAGTGCTCGTCGATGACGCGGAATACGACCGGATGATGCACCGACTCGAAGAACTCGAGCGGCTGTTCCCGGAGCTCCAGGGCCAGGACAGCCCGACCCAGACGGTCGGCGGCAAGGCGCAGACCCTGTTCGACCCGGTTGAGCACGCGGAACGGATGCTCAGCCTCGACAACGTGTTCTCCATCGACGAGTTCACCACCTGGGCTGCGAGGGTCGAACGCGACGCCCACCGCCACGTTGACTACCTTTGCGAACTGAAAATCGACGGGCTGGCACTCAACCTGCGCTACGAGAACGGCGTTCTCCGTTCGGCGGCAACCCGCGGCGACGGCCGGGTCGGCGAAGACGTGACAGAGAACGTGCGCCTGATCACCTCCATTCCGCGCCGGCTGGCCGGCTCCGGGCATCCGCCCCTCGTCGAGGTGCGCGGTGAGGTGTTCTTCCCGGTCGCGGCGTTCCGGGAACTCAACGCCGAACAGGCTGAGGCCGGGGAGCGCGTATTCGCCAACCCGCGGAACGCGGCATCCGGAAGCCTGCGGCAGAAGTCCGAGGGCAAGAGCGAGTCCGGGCTGAGGCTGATGACCAACCGGCTGAGCAGGTTGCGGATGCTCGTGCACGGCATCGGCGCCTGGGCCAACCCTCCCGCCGCCTCCCAATCACAGGTGTACGAACTGCTGAGCACTTGGGGCCTGCCGACCAGCAGCCACTACCGCGTGAAGAAGACAGCAGGCGAGGTGGCCGAGTTCATCGAATACTTCGGTGAGAACCGCGGCAGCGTCGAACATGAGATCGACGGCATCGTCATCAAGGTCGACGAGTTGGCTCTGCACGACGAGCTCGGTGCGACCAGCCGGGCGCCGCGCTGGGCGATCGCCTACAAGTACCCGCCGGAGCAGGTGAACACGAAGCTGCTCGACATCGTCGTGAGCGTCGGGCGCACCGGACGGGCCACGCCCTTCGCCGTGATGGAGAAGGTGCGCGTTGCCGGTTCCGAGGTGCGCCAGGCGACGCTGCACAACCAGGACGTGGTGAAGGCGAAGGCCGTGCTCATCGGCGACACGGTGGTGCTGCGCAAGGCGGGCGATGTGATTCCCGAAGTGCTCGGCCCGGTGGTGGAGCTGCGAGACGGTACCGAACGCGAGTTCGTGATGCCGGCCAATTGCCCGGAGTGCGGCACGCCCCTGCGGCCGGCGAAGGAGGGGGACATCGACCTGCGCTGCCCCAACGCGAAGACCTGCCCCGCGCAGGTTCGCGGCCGGGTGGAGCACATCGGCAGCCGGGGTGCACTCGACATCGAGGTTCTCGGGGAGGTGGCTGCTGCGGCGCTGACGCAGCCGAGCGTTCCGGAGGTTCCGCCGCTGGTCACCGAGGCGGGGCTGTTCGACCTCACCCTCGACGACCTCCTGCCGATCGAAGTCGTTGTGCGCGACAGCGAGACCGGCTTGGTGAAGGAGGTTGAAGACGGCCAGCCGAAAGTGCGAACCCCGTTCCGCCGCAACCCGACGCCCGCCGAGAAGAAGAGCGGACTGCTCGGGCCACAGCCATCATCCAGTGCGGTGAAGCTCCTGGCAGAGATCGAGAAGGCGAAGACCAAGCCGCTCTGGCGCATTCTGGTGAGCCTCAACATTCGCCACGTCGGGCCGGTGGCCGCCCGCGCACTCGCCGACTATTTCGGATCCCTGCAGGCGATTCGTGAGGCGTCCCGAGATGAACTGGCCACCGTCGATGGTGTTGGTGGCATCATCGCCGACGCGGTGATCGAGTGGTTCCAGGTCGATTGGCATCGGGAGATCGTGGAGCGGTGGGCGGATGCCGACGTCCAGTTCTCGACGCCCGGTCACGCCGGGCCGGGCGCGGCAGCGGCGGCGGGCGGTCCACTGGAGGGCGTGACCGTGGTGGCCACCGGGAGCCTGGAGGGCTTCACCCGGGAGGGCGCCCTGGAGGCGATCATCGCGGCTGGAGGCAAGGCGGCCTCGAGCGTGTCGAAGAAGACGGATTTCGTTGCGGCGGGCCCCGGCGCCGGCTCCAAGCTGGCGAAAGCCGAAGAACTCGGCGTGCGGATTATCGACGCCGCGCAGTTCGCCGTGTTGCTCGCCGAGGGGCCATCGGCGCTCGAATAGCGAAACATCCGGATCTTTGCGCCTGCGCAACTTATTGCCATGCAATTGGGCCTCTGCTATACCTACAGTAAGTAAGAACATTTCATTTGCTGATGCTCCTCCCGCATGGGGTACATAGGAAACTGTCCAATCCGTGATTGACCTCGTGGTGCTGCTGGTCGCCTCGGTCACCCTTTCAGGGGTCGCTGGGGTAGTTGCCGCGCCGGATTTCGTTCCGCCCGCCATGGCCAGCACAGCGGCAAGCACCGTGACGCAGGCGCCACAGACGGATCCCTTCAGCGCTTTCCGGGTCGACGGGAACACCACGCTGCGCGCGCAACACGAGAGACTTGACCCCACTCTCCTGCCGCAATTGGCTGGTCGCGTGCTGCTCGAACAGCTTGCGATGCTCGACCGGGCGGAACTCAGCTCGTTCATGGAGACAAGTTCCGAGTCGACGACGCAGCTGCTCCTCAACCCGCCCGCTGCCGGTCAGACCGCCCGCTGGTGGGCTTCGCTGCCGACAGCGGCACAACGCGACCTGCGGGCCGCGGCACCTGAGATTGTCGGCAACCTGCCCGGTGTGCCCATCGCCACACGAGATGCCGTCAACCGCGAGTTGCTCGAGACGACCATCGGCCAGCTCGAGGCGACGGCGGAGATGGGGATCGGCCGTGTTGCGAGCACCGAGATCGGGGCCCAGCTGAGCATGTTGCACCAGATCGAGTTGGCCATCGCGCCGGCGACTGGAACGCCGGACCGCTCGATCATCAGCCTCGACACGCAGTGGCCCGGCCGCGCCGCCATCGTCGTCGGCGACCTGGGAACCGCCGACTACGTCAGCTACCTGATCCCGGGAATGTTCTTCACCATCGAGGGGCAGGTCGTCGACTGGTCGGAGACCGCGCTGGAGTTGTACAACGAGCAGAACGCCTGGCTCGACCTGCTGGGCAGGAGCGACCCGCGGTTGCAGGACAAGACCGTCGCCACGGTTGCCTGGATGGGATACCAGACGCCGAACATCTTCACCGTCGGCTCCGAGGAGCTTGCGGACGAGGGCGCACTGTACCTGGATTCCGCCATGGATTCGCTCTTCGACGAGCGCGGCACCGATCGGCCGTTCGTGTCGTTGCTGGCGCACTCCTATGGGTCGACCGCGGCGATGAAAGCGCTGGTGACCGGCAACTTCGAGGTCGACTCCTTCGCCGTCGTCGGCTCCCCCGGCAGCGACGCACAGTCCGTAGACGACCTGCACGTTCGCGGACGCAACGTCTTCGTCGGCGAGGCCAGCTGGGACCCGGTGGTGGGCACCGGCTACTTCGGCAACGACCCGGGTGCGCCGTCCTATGGCGCCCACCCGATGAGTGTTGCCGGCGGCGTCGACCTGATCACCGACGAGGAGCTGACCGCATCCGTCGGCCACAATGGCTACTTCGCACCGAACAGCGAGTCGCTGCGGAACATGGCGCTGATCGGTATCGACCGCGGATCGCTGGTCAGCGACGGCTCCGGCCAGGACGTGCAGCGCACCCTCACCTACTTCAATCGCCTGATCTGACGCCCGGCGCCTGCCCGTTGGGGGTGCCCGATAGAATTGGCGGGTCCCCACCAGAAGCGACCCTGCGGAGCCCCCATGTCTGAAATCACCACCGAACAGGTGGCCCACCTGGCCAATTTGGCCCGCATCGCGTTGACGGAGTCCGAGATCGCCAAGCTCACTGGCGAGCTCAGCGTCATCATCGACTCGGTGGCGCGGGTGAACGAGGTGGCGTCAGCCGATGTGCCGGCCACGTCGCATCCGATTCCGCTCAGCAATGTGTTCCGACCGGATGTTCCGGGGGAGACCCTGACGACGGCGCAGGCTTTGAGCGGTGCACCAGACCACGACGGCAGCCGGTTCCGGGTGTCGGCCATCCTGGGGGAGGAGCAGTAATGTCCGATCTGACGAGGATGTCCGCAGCCGCGCTCGCCGAGAAACTGCAGTCGGGTGACGTCTCCAGCGTTGAGGTGACGCAGGCGCACCTGGACCGCATTGCCGCAGTCGACGGTGATGTCCATGCGTTCCTGCACGTGTCATCCGCCGCTCTCGACACGGCGAAGGCGGTGGACGCCAAGCGGGCTTCCGGCGCGACGCTGAGTCCGCTGGCCGGCGTTCCGATCGCCATCAAAGATGTCCTGTGCACCATCGACATGCCGTCGACGGCAGGGTCGCGGATGCTCGAAGGCTGGGTTCCACCGTATGACGCGACCGTGGTGCGCAAGCTGCGCGAAGCGGACCTGGTGCCGCTCGGCAAGACCAACATGGACGAGTTCGCGATGGGCTCATCGACCGAGCACTCCGCCTATGGGCCCACCCGAAACCCGTGGGACCTCGAGCGCATCCCGGGAGGCTCTGGTGGCGGTTCCGCTGCCGCCGTTGCAGCCTTCGAGGCGCCGCTCGCACTGGGCAGCGACACCGGCGGCTCGATCCGCCAGCCGGCCGCAGTCACCGGTTCGGTCGGCGTCAAGCCGACCTACGGCGGCGTATCCCGGTACGGCGCGATCGCGCTGGCCTCCTCCCTCGACCAGGTCGGCCCGGTCACCCGCACGGTTCTTGACGCGGCGCTGCTGCACGACGTCATCGGCGGCCACGACCCGCGTGACTCCACCTCGCTGCGCGACGAGTGGCCGAGCTTCGCCACTGCCGCCCGCGAGGGAGCGGCGTCCAGGTCGCTCGCCGGCCTGCGCGTCGGCGTGGTGAAGGAGCTCAACGGCGACGGCTTCCAGGCCGGCGTGCACAGCCGGTTCGCGGAATCGCTCGAGCTGATGGCATCCGCCGGCGCCGAAATCGTCGAGGTCTCCGCGCCGAGCTTCGAGTACGCCATCAACGCGTACTACCTGATCCTCCCCGCGGAGGCGTCCAGCAATCTGGCCAAGTTCGACTCCGTTCGTTTCGGCCTCCGGGTGAACCCTGAGGGTGGCGGGACGGTCGAGGATGTCATGGCGGCCACCCGCGAGGCAGGCTTCGGACCCGAGGTGAAGCGCCGCATCATCCTGGGCACCTACGCCCTGAGCGCCGGCTACTACGACGCCTACTACGGCAGCGCGCAGAAGGTGCGCACCCTCATCCAGCGCGACTTCGATGCCGCATTCCTGAAAGCGGATGTGCTGGTCAGCCCGGCCGCGCCGACCACGGCGTTCAAGCTGGGGGAGAAGCTGGAAGACCCGCTGGCGATGTACCTCAACGACATCACGACCATCCCGGCGAACCTGGCCGGCATTCCCGGAATGGGCCTGCCCATGGGCCTGGCGCCCGAGGACGGGCTGCCGACCGGCATCCAGATCATGGCTCCCGCGCGCCAGGATGTGAGGCTGTACCGTGCCGGCTCCGCGTTGGAGGCGCTGCTAGAAGAGAAGTGGGGCCACACGCTGATCAGTCAGGCGCCCGACCTCGCGTTCGGCGAAGAGTTCGCAGCAATGGAAGGTGTCGTCTGATGGCCAAGATCGATCTCATGGACTACGACAAGGCCATTGAAATGTTCGAGCCGGTGCTCGGTTTCGAGGTTCACGTTGAGCTGAACACGCAGACGAAGATGTTCTCGGATGCCCCCAACCCGGCGGCCTTCGAGAACGTGCCGCACGAGCCGAACACGACGATCACGCCCGTCGACCTCGGCCTGCCCGGCAGCCTTCCGGTGGTGAACGAGAAGGCCATCCGCTACTCGATCAGCCTCGGCCTGGCCCTTGGCTGCTCGATCGCGCCGTCGAGCCGGTTCGCGCGCAAGAACTACTTCTACCCCGACCTGGCCAAGAACTACCAGATCTCGCAATATGACGAGCCGATCGCGTTCGACGGCAACGTCGAAGTCGAGCTGCCGAACGGCCGCGTGTTCCAGATCGAGATCGAGCGCGCGCACATGGAGGAGGACGCAGGAAAGCTCACCCACGTGGGTGGCGCGACCGGTCGCATCCAGGGTGCAGAGTATTCGCTCGTCGACTACAACCGAGCCGGTGTTCCGCTGGTCGAAATCGTCACCAAGATGATCACCGGTGCTGAAGCGGATGCCCCGGACCTCGCCAAGGCCTACGTTGCCGCCATTCGTGACATCGTGCTCTCCCTCGGAATCTCGGAGGCGAAGATGGAGCGCGGCAACCTGCGCTGCGACGCCAACATCTCGCTGAGCCCGCGTGGCTCTGGCATTCTCGGAACGCGTACCGAGACAAAGAACGTGAACAGCCTGCGTTCGGTTGAGCGCGCCATCCGCTACGAGATCCAGCGCCAGGCGGCCATCCTCGCCAAGGGCGGCACGATCATCCAGGAGACCCGCCACTGGCACGAGGACACCGGGGTGACCTCAGCCGGGCGCCCGAAGAGCGACGCGGACGACTACCGTTACTTCCCCGAGCCCGACCTGCTGCCGGTCGAGCCATCCCACGAGCTGATCGAGGAACTGCGCCTGGCGTTGCCGGAGGCTCCGTCGCTGCGCAAGCGCCGGCTGAAGGAGGCCTGGGCCTTCACCGACCTGGAGTTCCAGGATGTCGTGAACTCCGGCCTGCTGAACGAGGTCGAGGCGACGACCGCTGCCGGGGCATCCGCTCACTCCGCCCGCAAGTGGTGGACCGGTGAGATCGCCCGCGTCGCGAACGAGCGCGGGGTCGAGGCGTCATCGCTGGTGTCGCCGCTGCACGTCTCCGAGCTGGTGGCCATGGTGGAGGACGGCGAACTGACCGACCGTCTGGCCCGCCAGGTGCTGGAGGGAGTCATGGCCGGGGAGGGTTCACCCGGCGAGGTCGTGAAGTCCCGAGGGCTCGCCGTGGTGTCCGACGACGGTGCGCTGATCGCCGCCATCGATGAGGCGCTGGCTTCGCAGCCGGACGTCCTGGCGAAGATCCGCGACGGCAAGGTGCAGGCTGCCGGTGCCGTGATCGGTGCCGTGATGAAGGCCATGAAGGGCCAGGCGGATGCTGCGCGCGTCCGCGAACTCGTGCTGGAGCGCGCCGCCGCGACCGAGTAGCCCCGCCGAACACGCCCCGTTCTCTGCACGATCTCTGGCGCGGCCGCGCGCCCGTCTCCGTGGCGCGGCCGCATTTGCGGCCGCGCAAGCCGGAAAACACCGCGCAGCTATGGGTGGGATGAGTTGATCGTGCGCGCCCCCGAATTGGGGACACTTGCGCTGGACGCATCAGAGGGAGTACCTTCAACACGAAACCTGAATCACTTGTCAGGTTGATATATCGCCAACCGCCTCCAATGACTGTAGGAAGGGCTTCGCCGTGCTGCTCCCCCCGAAAACCGTGGTTCACGACAGCGTTGACGGAGCGGCTTGGTGAGCGCAGCTCAGCCCGGTGTCGCAGCCGGGTCGGGCACCACGACGCTGCTGGCAGCTTCCGGGTTGACCAAGGACTTTCGCGGGTTCAAGGCCGTCAATGACGTCGACCTGGCGATCCAGGAGGGCAGCGTGCATGCGCTGGTCGGGCCGAACGGTGCCGGTAAGACCACGCTGTTCAACCTGCTGACCGGATTTCTCAAGCCGACTTCCGGAACGATCGTGTTCGACGGCAAGGACATCACCGGCCTCGACCCGGAGAACATCGCCCACCTCGGTATTGCCCGCTCATTCCAGATCACCAGCCTGTTCGACAACCTGACCGCACTCGAGCACCTCGAACTGGCGCTCTGCAGCCCCACCGGCCTCGCCTACAAGTTCTGGCGGTCCGAGCGCACCCTCGATCGCTTCCACGGCCGGGCGCTCGAGCTGCTCGACCAGGTAGGCATGGCCGATCGTGCCAACGACGAGGTCGGCCAGTTCGCCTACGGCCAGAAGCGGGCGGTCGAGTTGGCTCTGGCCTTGGCGCTGGAGCCGAAACTGCTGCTGCTCGATGAGCCGACGGCCGGGATGAGCCTCGAAGACGTCGATCGCACCATCGAGCTGGTGCTCAGCATCTCGGCCGGCCGCACGATCGTCTTCGTCGATCACAACATGCACGTCGTCGGCAGCCTCGCCAACAGCGTCACGGTTCTCCAGCAGGGGCAGATCCTGGTGGAGGGCACCTACGACGAGGTCCGCAAGGACGAGAAGGTCATCACCGCTTACCTGGGGCAGGCTCATGCTTGAGATCAATTCGCTGTCGGCGTCCTACGGTGAGGCACGGGTTCTGTCCGACGTCACCATCAATGTGCAACCCGGCGAGGTGGTCACCCTGGTGGGGCGCAACGGTGCCGGCAAGACTTCGCTGCTCCGCTGCATCATGGGGTTGCATCGCGACCTGCAGGGCTCGATCACGTTCGACGGGCAGCCGATCGCCAAGCTGTCACCGAATGCCCGGGCACGCGCCGGCATTGGCTGGGTACCGGATGATCGGGGCATCTACTCGAGCCTGACCGTCGCCGAGAATCTGCTGCTTCCCCCTGTGGTGCATCCGGATGCCTGGGCGCTCGACCGCGTGTACGAAGCCTTCCCGGTGCTGGCAGACCGCCGAGCATCCATGGGCACGCAGCTGTCCGGGGGAGAGCAGCAGATGCTCGCCATCGCCCGGGTGCTGCGCATGGGCTCACGCCTGCTGCTGCTCGACGAACCGAGCGAGGGGCTGGCTCCGGTGATCGTGCAGCGCATCGGGGAGATCATCCGCGAGGTGAAGGCCAACGGCGTCGCGATCCTCCTGGTCGAGCAGAACGTCAAGTTCGCCTCGACTGTCGCCGACCGGCACTACCTGCTCGCCCAAGGACGTGTTGTCGAACAGCTCGACAACGCTGATTTCCAGGTCAGGGAGAGCGAACTGCTCGAACACCTGGGGATGTAACGCACCGCCAATCCGCACCAAGTACAAGGGAGTATTCACATGGCAATCACGAAGACGCGAGGGCTGGCATTCGCCGCCGTCCTGACGGGCGGGGTCATGCTCGCCGGTTGTGCGGCGGGTGGTCCGCCGGCTGCCACCGAGAGTGACCTCAGTGATGACAAGGTCGTCATCGGGCTGCTGAACGACCAGTCCGGCGTGTACAAGGACCTGTCCGGCCCGAACAGCGAGATCGCCATCCAGATGGCGATCGACGACTACCACGAGAAGTACGGCGATGAGGCCGTGGCCAAGACCGTGGAGATCACGGTTGCCGACACCCAGAACAAGCCGGATGTCGCCAACACCCAGGCGCAGCAGATGTACGACCGCAAGAGCGCTGACATCATCATGGACGTTCCGGCATCCTCAGCCGCCCTTGCTGTCGCCGAGGTCGCCAACGAGAAGAAGAAGCTGTACATCAACGTCGGCGCCGCGACCATGGAGCTCACCGGCGCAGCCTGCAACCCGTACACGTTCCACTGGGCATACAACACCCAGATGCTGGCGAAGGGCGCATCCGGAGTCGTCGCTGACGGCGGCGAGACCTGGAGCCTCGTCTACCCCGACTACGCATTCGGGCAGGACATGGTGAAGTCGTTCAGCGCCGCGATCGAGGGTGCCGGCGGAAGCATCAACGAGGCCATCGCCACGCCGTTCCCGAACGACAACTTCGCGACGTTCATCACCAAGGCCGAATCCACCAACCCGGATGTCGTCGGCATCATGGCTGCCGGTGGCGACCTGATCAACTTCGTGAAGCAGTACAACCAGTCGGGCGCTGACGCGACCCTCGCGGTGGGCCTGATGTTCATCACCGACATCCACTCGCTGGGCGTCGAGGAGTTCGCCGGCACCACGTTCACGGATGCCTGGTACTGGGACTACGACGAGCAGAACCGTGAGTTCGCCGACCGCTTCATAGAGCTGGCAGACACCCGCCCGTCGTTCGCCCACGCGGCAAACTACTCGGCCGCGTACCAATACCTGGACGCTATCCAGCGTGCCGGTACGGATGACGCGGATGCCATCATCTCCGAGCTCGAGGGGCTGAAGGTCAACGACGTGTTCCTGCGCAACGGCGAGATCCGTGCCGGTGACCACAGCGTGGTCCACGACACCTATGTCGCCAAGGTGAAGGAGGCCGCCGACGTCAAGGAGGACTGGGACTACGAGGAGATCATCGCCACCATCCCAGCAGCCGATGCCTACCCGGCAGTGAGCGAAGCCTGCTCGCTCTAACCCGACCCTGATTGACCCTGGGAGTGGGCGACGCCAGTCGCCCACTCCCAAAACTCGGAAGAGATCTACATGGAATCGTTCATCCAGTACACGGTGCAGGGGCTCGCGGCAGGCGGGTTCTACGCGCTTGCCGCCCTCGGGCTGGCGGTGATCTTCGGCGCGCTCGGCGTGGTGAACTTCGCACACGGTGCCTTCTACATGCTGGGCGCCGTTCTGTCCGCCGTGCTGCTCAGCACCTTCGAGGTGCATTTCTGGCTTGCCCTGGTGCTGGTGCCGGTGATCATGTTCGTCGTCGGCGTGGTGGTGGAACGGCTGCTCATCCAGTGGCTGCTGAAGCTGGACATCCTGTACAACTTCCTACTGACCTTCGGCCTCGCCCTGCTGCTGGTCGACCTGGTGAAGCGCGAGTACGGCGTCTCCGGGCTGCCGTATGAGCAGGCACCGGGGCTTGAGGGCCTGATCACCCTCGGGTCGGTGACGCTTCCGACGTATCAGGTCTTCGTGTTCGTCTTCTCCGTCGTGGTGTGCATCGTCGTCTGGATGCTGCTCACCAAGACCCGCGCCGGAATGATCGTGCGTGCGGCTACCGAGGAGCCGGAACGCGCTCGGGCGCTCGGCATCAACGTCGGTCGTTGGGTCACCCCGGTGTTCGGTTTCGGCGTGGCCCTCGCCGGGCTCGCCGGCGTTCTCGCCTCACCGTTCCGGGCGATCACCGCCAGCATGGGTAACAACTTCATCATCATCCTCTTCGCGATCGTGGTGATCGGCGGGCTGGGCTCCATCCTCGGAGCCGTGGTCGCCGGGTTCCTGGTCGGCCTCGTCGAGGCTTACGGCCAGGCCTACGCCGGTACGTTCGCGCAGATCGCGATCTTCATCCTCATGGCCGGCGTCATCCTGATTCGTCCTGCCGGACTCTTCGGAAGGCAGGAAACGGTATGACCAGCGACACCCTTCCCCGCGACACCCTGGTGGCAGGCAGCATCCTGGACCCGGCCGTTCGCCGGCGTCGCACGATTCGCCGGCTGATCCTCTTGGGTGTCGGACTGTTCGCCGCCCTCGCCCTGCCGTGGTTCGTCTACCCGCCGGTCGCCATGGACATCGCTGCGTGGGCGCTGTTCGCACTCTCGGTCGACCTCCTCCTGGGCTTCACCGGACTGCTGTCGTTCGGCCACGCCGCCTTCTGGGGGAGTTCGGCCTACGTGACCGGGCTTATCGCCATCAACCTGGGGGTGCCGTTCCCGGTGGCGGTGATCGGCGGCGCACTCTTCGCGATGGTGATCGCCGTGCCGATCGGGCTCCTCTCGGTGCGCCGCGCCGGCATCTACTTCGCCATGGTCACGCTGGCATTCGCCCAGATGATCTACTTCATCGCCAACCAGTGGAAAGACGTGACCGGCGGCGAGAACGGGCTGCAGGGTGTGCCGAGCGCCTTCTTCGGGATCGAGCTGATCGAGAGCGAGTCGTTCTACTTCTACTATGTTGCGATCATCCTGATCGGCCTTGGCGCTTTCGCCGGCTGGCGCATCGTGCACTCGCCGTTCGGCCGGGTGCTGGTGTCGATTCGGGACAACCCGTCGAGGGCGCGAGCGCTGGGCTACGACGTTGAACGGTACAAGCTCATCGCGTTCGTGTTGTCCGCAGGGCTTGCGGGCATCGCCGGCGGTGTCTTCGCGATCAGCCACGGGTTCGTGTCGCTGCAGGAGCTGGATTGGACCACATCCGGCAAGGTCGTGCTGATGACCGTGATCGGCGGCATGGGCACCCTCTGGGGTGGACCGGTCGGTGCGGCCATCATCGTGCTACTGGAGGACTCACTGGCCAGTTCCGGTTTCGATGGCATCGGCATCATCACCGGCAGCATCTTCATCATCGTGGTGCTGTTGTTCCGCAAGGGTGTGTGGGGAACGGCCCAGTCGCTGATCGATCGCATCGGCAAGGCCATCGCCGCCCGCCGCAACCGCTGACGTCTCGCTGCGAATAGGCGGGTCGAGCTTGTCGAGACCAGGCGAGCTTGTCGAGCCCCTATGTTTCGACGTGGTCAACCCGCTCGGAGGAACTCCAGCGCCGCATCGCGGAAGCCGCGGGCGGTGGGCGCATTGAAGTGTCCCCGCCCCGGAATCTCGTAAAACGACCCGAGCGGCGTCGCGTCGGCAAGCGCCCGTGACGCATTCAGGATCGGGTCCTCGCTGCCGGTGGCGAAGAGCGTCGGCTGCACGGGCGGGTTGGCCGGGTCGGGCTGCGGCCCGCCGCGGATCCCCTCCACCAACGACACCAGCGCGCTGAGGTCGTTTCCGCGGATCCCGGCCGCCATCTTCAGGTAGGTGGCGGTGAGCCGATCCTCAATAGGCGTGCCGTCCGCGATGAATGCCCGCGCCTGGTCGACTCGGAAGCGGGTGAGCGGGTCGCCATCCGGGATCCCGCCGAGAATGAGGCGACGGATGCGCCCGGGCGCGTTGACAGCGGTACGCCAGCCCACGCGCGCCCCCAGTGAATACCCGACGTAGTCGACCTCGTCGAGCATGAAGGTGTCGAGCACATGCTGCACATCGGCGACGAGCAGGTCGATCGTGTATGCGTCGGGGGAGTGCGGCTTGTCGCTCTCCCCATGCCCGCGCTGGTCGATGGCGATCACCCGGTAGCCGGCGCGCAGCAGGTCGCGCACCCACCCGCTGTTCCGCCAGTTCAGCAACCCGCTGGAGGCGAAACCGTGCACGAGCAGCGCCGGCCGGGCATCCGCATCCCCGAACTCGTACGTGGCGATGGTGACGCCGTCGACGGATGCGACGCCCTTGGCCGGTGGTGCCGGTGGCGTGATCATTCGCCCCTCATCCTCTCTGCCACCCGGGGTGCGACGACGACGGCCACCACGGCAATCAGCGCGGCGAAGGCGAAAACCCCAGGGAAGGAGAGGCCGCTGGTGGCGAGCCCGGCGAAGACGATCCCGGTCATGGAGAGGGCCAGCGCGGCGCCGAGGGAGTCGGAGATCGACAGCGCCGAACTGTTGAACCCCTGGTTCGCCTTGGTCGACATGGCGAGGGTCATCACACTGAGCCGCGGGTACATGAGCCCCATCCCTGCGCCGCCGAGGCCCCAGCCGATGATCGCGATGACCGGCGACAGCGTGAACAGGGCGGTCACGCCGGCGAGGAGGATGGATGCGAGCACGAGGCTGGCGCCGATGACGGTGCTCAGCTGGTGAGTGAGTTGCGACGTCAGGCGCCCCTGCAGCCAGGAGGCGCTCGCCCAGGTCAGCGCGCCGATGGTCAGGGCGAGTCCGGCCAGCGATGGCAGGAAGTGGTAGCGCTCGATGAGCAGGTAGGGCAGATACACCTCGGCGCCGAAGAAGGATGCACCCACCAGACCGCGCAGGAGGATCACGCTGGGTAACCGCCGGCGGGCGAGCAGCGTTCCGCGCGGCAGCAGCGGGCGCACGGCGATCAGCGCCACGACGATGCCGACGCCGACGAGCGCTCCGCCGACGGATTCCACCTCGGCCAGCAGCCCCAGGAGCAGCACGGCGCTTGCGGCGATGATAGACCAGCCAATGCGGCCGAACGACCAGGGTGCCGGCTCCGCATCCGCGTCCCGGCCGGTCAGGCCGCGCAGTGCCGGCCAGACCATGGCGGCGGCGATGGCGACCAGCCCCACCACGCCGAGGAAGACCCAGTGCCAGCTGAACAATTCGGTGACCACCCCGGCTGCGAATGGGCCGATGAGCGACGGGACGACCCACGCGGCGGC
Organism: Homoserinimonas sp. A520; assembly: GCF_054489245.1. Lineage (NCBI taxonomy): Bacteria > Bacillati > Actinomycetota > Actinomycetes > Micrococcales > Microbacteriaceae > Homoserinimonas > Homoserinimonas sp. A520. The sequence goes on from NZ_JBTMWX010000002.1 coordinate 383,465, forward strand.
GAATCCGGCGAAGATCTGCGGATGCAGCCTGGCCGGGTATACGCGCGCGACCACCACATAGAGTGCGACGTTGATGGCGCCGGCGCCGAGGCCCTGCACCAGGCGGCCGGCGACCAGCATGGGCATGATCGTCGCGGTTCCCGCCACCAATAGTCCGATGACGAACAGCACGGCGGAGGTGTAGAGCGGCACGATCGGACCGGCCCGGTCGCACCAGTTGCCCGCAACCACCATGCCGATCACCCCGGTGGCGAGTGGCCCGGCGAATGCGAGCGCATACAGGCTGGCGCCATCCAGGTCGGCACTGACGACCGGCATCACGGTGGTCACGGCGAGGGACTCGAATGCGCCGAGGAAGACGAGTGCGCACGAGCCGAGCGTGATCCACAGGTACTCGCGGCTGAACAGGCCCGGTTCACGGGTGAGTGCGGGTGCTGGGGCCATAGGTTCGAGCCTAGAACCTCGGGCAGGGTGTACGTTCCCTTCCGCCCGGACAACACTCGACTCATGGATATCTCGCTTTCAGCTATCGCCCTCGTCTGTACCTTGTCGCCATCGCCGACCGAATCGAGCACGGAATTGCTGGCCACTCAGCTGCTCGAGGAGTTGGCCAAGCACGGGGTCACTGGCAGCACGATCCGGGTCGTCGACCACGACGTGAAGCCCGGCGTGAAGACCGATATGGGTGACGGCGACGAGTGGCCGGGCATCCGCCAGCAGGTGCTGGATGCCGACATCCTGGTCTTCTGCACGCCCACCTGGGTCGGTCACATGTCGAGCGTCGCCCAGAGGGTGGTCGAACGTTTCGACGCCGAGCTGTCGGAGACGGATGATGCGGGCCGCCCGATCTTGTACGACAAGGTGGCGGTCACCGGGGTGGTCGGCAACGAGGACGGCGCGCACAAGATCACCGCAGACCTGATGCAGGCGCTCAACGATGTCGGGTTCACGATTCCCGCGCAGGGCGGCACCTACTGGAACGGTGAGGCGATGCACACCGTCGACTACAAGGACCTTCCGGAGACCCCGGAGAAAACAGCGGCCACGAACGCGTCGCTCGCAGCGAACGCCGCCCACCTGGCCCGGGCGCTCAAGGTGTCGGCGTACCCGAAGTCATAGCGGGTCACTCGGCTGGAATCGCGGACAGCCGGTAACGGAGTCCGACCGCTCCCGCCGGGAACGGGGTGGTGCCCTGCAGGGTGAGCGGTTCGGTGACGCCCGCGATCGGCAGCAACTGCTTTCCGGAGCCGAGCACGATCGGCATCACGGTGACCAGCAGCTCGTCGAGCAGGCCGCGGTCGGCGAACTGGGCCGCAACGTTGCCCCCGCCGACCACCCAGACGTTCTTTCCTTCGGCAGCTTCCAGCGCCTCCCGGTGCACCTCAGCCACGTCACCGGCGAAGAAACGGATGTCTGCGCCGGGCACCGCAGGCAGGCTGCGCGACGTGAGCACCAACACCGGCGTTGAACCGTAGGCCCAGGATTCGGCGCCCTCACCGATCACGTATTCGTAGGTGGTCGACCCCATGACGATCGCACCGACATCCGCCATGAATTTGTCGTAGTCCTCCTGGAAGTTGTCGAAGCCGAACTGCAGCAACCAGTCGATGTTGTCTTCGCGGTCGGCGATGAACCCGTCGATGGTGGACGCCACGTAGTACTGAACGAGTGCCATGCCGCACAGTGTGCCAGCCTCCACCGACATCTGGCGCTGGCACCGCTCGAACCGCAGGTGTACTACCCCGCAGATGAGCGCGCAGGCTCCGTTCCCTGGCGGAATGCGTCCGCTGGCGGAATGCGTCCACAGAGGAGTAGCTCCACCTCGTATTGTGGACCGAAACAGGTTCAGCAGCAGAGTTCAGCAACAGAGGAGCACGGTTGATCGAGTCCGATGCAGACGTGGGGGAGTTCGTCGCCCAGGTAACCCCGGCCGTCCGCAAACGCGATGCCGAGACCCTCATCGAGTTGATGTCCCGGGTGACCGGTCAGGAACCCCGCATGTGGGGACCGTCGATCATCGGAATCGGCCGATACCACTACAAATACGCGAGCGGTCGTGAAGGCGATGCGGGTGGGGCGGGCTTCGCGCCGCGCAAAGCCGCAACCACCGTGTACCTGCCAGACGGCGTTGCCGCGTACGAGGGCCAGCTGGCCAAACTCGGCCCACACACGACCGGTTTGGTGTGCGTATACATCAAGAAGCTCGACGACATCGACCTGGCGGTGCTGGAGTCCATCATCGAGGAGTCGTACCGCACCGTGACCGCCGGAACATTCGAATACCGCGCGAGAGAGTCGCCCGGCGGGCGCCCGACCGCCTAGTGGGCGCCACTCAAACACAGGTTTCCGACGTTGCAGCTCGCCTGCGAACCGCCGGCTCGGTCTTCGCTGAAGAGGAGGCAACACTGCTCCTCGAGGCGGCGACGACCGATGAGCACCTGAACGACCTGGTGGCGAAGCGGATGTCCGGGCTGCCGCTGGAGCACCTTCTGGGCTGGGCGGAATTCTGCGGTCTGCGAATCGTCGTTGAGCCCGGCGTTTTCGTCCCCCGCCAGCGCACCGCCTACCTGGTCGAACTCGCGGCCCACCTCGCCACCGAAAACGACGTGGTGCTCGACCTGTGCTGCGGTACCGGCGCGGTCGGCGCGGCAGTGTCGGCTGCCGTGCCGGGCATCCGCCTCTACGCTGCTGACGTTGATCCAGCGGCGGTGCGGTGCGCCCGCCGCAATCTGCCGCCCGACCGGGTCTTCGAGGGCGACCTCTTCGCTGCGCTGCCGCCCGCCGTGGCCGGGACCATCGACATTCTCGTCGCCAATGCGCCCTATGTGCCGACGGATGCCATCAGCCTGATGCCGCCGGAAGCTCGCCTCCACGAGTCCCCGGTGGCGCTCGACGGGGGAGCGGACGGCCTGGACGTGCAGCGCCGGATCATTGCGGACGCCTCGCGGTGGCTGGCACCCGGCGGCGCGCTGTTGATCGAGACGAGTGAGAGGCAATCATCGCTGACGGCCGAGGCATTGGCCGCTGCCGGCTTTGCGACCGCCGTTCACCACTCAGACGATTTGGACTCCACGATCGTGATCGGCGTCGCCCCGGCCCACTGATCCGCGCCGACCGGATGGGCCACTGAGGGGGCATCGGGTGCCACGATGGCGGCTGAAGTCTGCACGGTTTTCGATCCGACAGCCTTCACAACGAGAACGGCAATGGCCGTGGTCACCGGGATCGCCAGCACCAACCCGATGGAGCCGACCAGGGTTCGCACGATCTCCTCAGCCAACTCCCCACCGGTCACCGTTTCCACGAACGGCAGCCCCTGGAGTGAGGTGATGATCAGCAACGGGAGGGCAGCCCCGGCGTAAGCGAACACGATCGTGTAGACGGTTGATGCGATGTGGTCACGCCCCACACGCATGGCTCCGGCGAACAGCCGGCGCGCGCTCGACTGTGGTGCGAGTTCGTGCATCTCCCACACCGCCGACGACTGCGTGATGGTCACATCGTTCAGCACACCGAGCCCCGAGATGATCAGCCCGCACAGCATGACCCCGGACAGCGAGATGTTGTCCGAGACCGTCTGCAGGTAGAAGTCGGCATCATCGTTGAGGCCGGTCAACTGTGATGATCCGGATGCCCAAGCGGCGATCAGGGCGGTGGCGACCAGCCCGAAGATGGTGCCCAGCAGGGCCGTCGAGGTGCGCGCAGAGAACCCGTGCGCGAAGTAGAGCACGGCGATCATGATGACGCTCGACCCGATCAGCGCGAGGAGGAGCGGTGGCTTCCCTTCAACCAGCCCGGGGAGGATGAAGTATGCCATGACCGCGTACGCGCCCGCCAGGCCGAGCAATGCGCGGAAGCCCCGCCACCGGGCAACGAGAATGACGACCAAGGCGTACACGCCGGCCAGGAGTGCCATGGGTACGGTGCGCACGAAGTCGATGAACAGGTGCTGGTCCTGTCCCTCCGACGCCCTGTCGCCCAGATTCAGGTAGCGCACCTGGCTGCCCTCGGAGATCGATGACTGGCTGGTCACCTCGGGAGGTATCTCCAGGCTGACCGCTGCACCACCGGCATCCGGTGCGACGTTGACGACCAGGCATTCGACGAGCGCCTCACCCGATTGCGCCTCGTAACCCGCGCACGGTTCGATTGCGGCACCTGTCACGGTGCCGGTCTGGGTGCTCAGCCCTCCGTAGGACTCGACAACCCGAACGTTGGAGCGGTCGCCGCTCGGCCACAGCAGGATCATGCCGACAATGGTGAGCAGGGTCAGCGGGCCGAGGATTGCGGTCAGCAGGAGGTTGGCGCGGCGGCGAGTCGCTGCGGTCTCGGATGTCGGCTGGTCGTCTCTGGGGCGAGCGTGACTGTGTCCCACGGTGTCCTATCTGAGGAGGCGATAGATGCGGCACCTTGAACGACGCCGACTTGGAATGCTAGCAAGACGCCGCTTGCCGCTCCCTGATGGTGATCCCGCCGTGACGATCATCCGTTGCGGCGGCCTTTAACCCTGCTTGGTCGCCTTCTCCGACGGGCGCAGGCGGATGCGTCGCATCTGGCCGTCCTCCTGCAGTTCGACTTCGTTCTTGCGCGACTTGATGAAGTCCGTGAAGGTCTTGTAGCCGAGGGCCGACTCCTGGAACGAAGGGTCCATGCGCAGCATCTGGTTCTTGACGCTGGAGCTGCCCAGCCAGTCGGCGTCGTCCTTCGCCTGCCCGAGCCTGAGGGCACGCACCAGGAGCGCAGTCGCATCCAGTTGCATCTTCTGCTTGTCCTGTTTCCGGGTCGGGCTGCCGGCCGCCGACGAGAACGTCGGCTCGGTGATGGAGCCCTTCGTCTTCGCCTTTTTCGGCTCCGCGACCTCTTCGGTCGGCTCCGGCGGGTTCTGCGTCTCCTCGTCAGTGGTGACGCCCGGCAGTGCGTCGTAGTCCGCGAACTCGTCGCAGGCGGATGCCAGGAACTTGCTGGTCGCACCGGCAACACCGATGCCAACCACGTAGCGACCAAGGCGTTTGCAGCGTTGCGCCAGCGCGATGTAGTCGGAGTCGCCGGCGACGATGACGACGTGCGTGAGGTGGTCCAGCCGGAACAGGTCTTCGACGATGTCGACGGCGAGCCTGATGTCGGCACCGTTCTTGGCCGGTCTCACGGCGGGGAACAGCTGAACCAGTTCGACGGCGCGATCCATGAGCTGGTTCTTGTAACTGGCGTTGACCTCGACCGACCAGTCCGCGTATGCGCGGCTGACGGCGATGGAGCCGAACGATGACGCAAAGTCGAGCACCGCACCGATGTCGATGGTTGCCTCGGTCAGACGCTGCGCCAGCTCCGGGTCGGCCAGGAGCGACGCTGCTGTGATGTCCTTCAGGTTGTCGGGCCGTGCGCGACCCCGGGACCGCCCGTGCTTCTGGTCGTACCGCGAGATGACGATGTTGTCGAAGTCGATGTAGACGGCGACGCGCCCTTCACTCGATTCGGGCATCCGGATCTCCTCACAACTCAGCGAACACAACTACCTCCAGTCTGCTGGCTTCCGGCGTGTTCGTGTGAGTTTCATCACAATGCGCACCTGCGGGTTGAGTCTCGGCGCCAATGCGGGAAGGGTCGGACATTCACCGGAATCGGAAGGAACACCCATGCTTACTTTGACCGAGAACGCCAGCTCATTGATCAAGAACCTCGCCGAACAGACGGCGGTCGCCGACAACGCCGGCCTCCGTATCAGCACGACAGAGGGTGACGCCGGCCTTGCCGTTGACCTCACCCCGGCTCCAGAGCCGACCGACCAGGTGGTGGAGAGCGCCGGCGCGCGCGTGTTCCTTGAGCCGGATGCCGCCGTGGTGCTCGAAGACAAGGTTCTGGATGCCCAACTCGACGAGGGCGGCGCTGTCACCTTCGCGATCGGGCAGCAGGAGAACTAGCTTCAACACCGCGAGCCGCGTCATTCTGCGGGTGTGCTCCACCGGAGAACCCGCAGGATGACCCGATTCGCGCGCGCAAGCGGCTGCACGGGCGCCGCGCCTCAGGCGGTCCAGCCGAAGAGCGCCCCGCCGAGTGTGATGGCGGCGAAGTACAGCGCCAGCGCCACCAGTGGCACCAGCAACGCCAGCAGCGGGTGCGTGACCAGCAACCACACTCCGACCAGCATCAATGCCACCCAGATGAGCCAAAGCACGATGATGCCGCCCAGCGGTACGGCCAGGCCGGACACCAGGTAGAAGTATCCGACTACCAGGTGCAGCAGCAGGCCCAGCACTCCGAGCGAAACGGTCAACCAGTCGCGGTTCTCGGTCGAGGGCATGGGTCTCCGATCATGGTGAAGTGTCGGCGTCGGCACGAGTGTAATCCTCAGCAGGCGAATCGTGGGACCTTCGCCGCACGTGCGATAGCGTCAGGCGCATGACGGTTGCTTCGGTTTTCAGGCGGTGGGGCCTGCTCGCGCTCGGGCTCGCCTTGCTCATTATCGGGTTCATCCTCGCGAGCCAGCCGCTCACCTTCGGCTGGTTCGGCTACCCGGATGGCGCATTCGCCCGCTTCTCACCGACTCTGGTCGCGATGCCGACGGATGCTGCTCTCGCCCTGTCGGCGGGAATCGCACTTATCGCCGGCTGGCTGGGGTTCCGGCTCGGCAACCGTTCCGGCCGCGACAGGTAGCGATGTCCCGACTGGTTGTCGTTCTCCCCCTGTCGCCGCTCGCCGAGGGCGACAGCTTCGCGGTGAGCGAGTGGCCGTTGCACGTGACGGTGTTGCCGCCATTCCTGACGGATGCGTCGGCCTCAGAAGTGGGGGACGCCATCCGCTCGGCCGCATCCGACCACCCGGCGATGAAGGTGGTGGCAGCCCAGGATGAGTTGTTCGGGCGGCGCCACGACATCCCGGTGACATTGATCGACGAAAACGAGCAGCTGACCGCAATGCACCAGGCGCTCCGGGCGGCGGTGCGACCCTTCGCGGCGGCCCCGGATGAGCCGGCTTTCACGGGCGCAGGCTTCCGCCCGCACGTCACCGTGAAGACGCACGGCCGCGTGCACGCGGGGGACGAGTTCACGCTGACTCAGCTTGCGATCGTCGATATGGCCGTGCGCGCGTCGCCCGGGCGCGCTGTGCTGGCCACCATCGAACTTCCCATCGCCCGGGGGTAGGGTCAGCGCATGAGCGAAACCCTCACGATGGAGACCCCGTTTCTGGCAGTCGACCTCGACGTGATGGAGCGCAACCTCCAGCGGGCTGCGGATGATGCACGCCAGCGTGGGGTCGCGTTGCGTCCCCACGCGAAGACTCACAAGGTGCCGGAGATCGCGCGTCGCCAGCTGGAGCTCGGCGCGGTGGGGCTGACTCTCGCCACGGTCGGCGAGGCTGAGGTCTTCGCCGACGCCGGCTTTACGGACCTGTTCATCGCCTACCCGGTGTGGCCATCCGAAAGCCGTGCAGCGCGGCTGCGGGCCCTTGCCGAGCGGGTGTCGCTGCGGGTCGGCGTCGACTCGGTCGAGTCGGCTGAGGCACTCGGCCGGGCGCTCGCCGGTTCCGGCATCCAGGCCATGGTGGAGATCGACAGCGGGCATCACCGAAGCGGCACGATGCCCGACCAGGCGGCGACGGTGGCGGTGGCTGCCGAGCGGGCCGGACTGTCGGTCGCCGGCGTCTTCACTTTTCCGGGTCACGGCTACTCGCCGACCGGCCGGGCGCAGGCTGCCCGGGATGAGGCTGACACCCTCAGCATCGCCGCCTTCATGCTGGAGCGCGCCGGCGTGGACGCTTCGGTTCGCAGTGGCGGGTCCACCCCGACGCGTGCCGAAACGGACACCGAGGTGGTCAACGAGGTGCGCCCGGGCGTCTACGTCTTCAATGACGCGCAGCAGGTGGAGCTCGGCAGCTGCTCATGGGACGACGTCGCGCTGACCGCCCACACCACGGTGGTCAGCAGGCGCGGCCAGGACGTGATCGCGGATGCCGGCAGCAAGGTTCTGGGAGCCGACCAGCCTGCGTGGGCGACTGGTGGCGGTCGGCTGCCTGAGTTTCCGGATGCTCGAGTTGTGGCCCTCTCGGAACACCACGCGACCATCCGCTTCCCGGACGGCGCAGCGATTCCCGAACTCGGCAGCACCCTGCGAGTCGCGCCGAACCACGTCTGTGCGGCCGTGAACCTGGCCGATCAGCTCGTCGTCCTGCAAAATGGCGCCCTCATCGACACCTGGCGGGTCGCAGGCCGTGGCGCCAACACCTGACCGCTCCCTCACGGGTCGAGCGCCCTTGTTGCTGGTTGAGTAGCCCGCGAGCGAAGCGAGCGGGCGTATCGAAACCCCGTCCGGGCAACCCAAGCCCGGATTTCGACAAGTTCAATCAGCGAGGCTGTCGCACCCGTACGCCAAGATGGAAGCGTTGCCCGAGCATCCGTCACGGTGTCGCGGCGCGTGAGACAGGGGAAACATGCTCGAGAAGGCTGTTGCGCAGATCGTCGCGTCATTCGGTAGCGAGACGAAGGCGCGGCTCGCGGGTGTGGGCGAGCCTGAGGAGGCGCTGCGCGTTCCGATCGACCACCTGATGACGGCGATCGGCGACCTGGTCGGCAAGAAGACCGAGCTCGACGGCGAAGCGCATCTCAGCGATATCAGTTCCCGCCCCGATTTCGCGGTACGGGTGAAGGGCGCGGTGGTCGGCTACATCGAGGTGAAGCAGGCGGGCCTGTCGCTCGACCCTTCTACGTTCAGATCCCACAACAAAGAACAGTGGAACCGCCTCAAAGACCTCCCGAACCTGATCTACACGAACGGCAGCGAGTGGCGGCTGTACCGCAGCGAACCGGAGCCCGCGCTGGTCGCCCAACTGACAGGCGGTCCTTTGGACGTAGCCGGTGCCGGGCTGAGTCCCGACACGACTTTCCAGCAGCTGATCACTGACTTCCTGAACTGGACCCCTGACCCGATCCGTACTGTCTCCAAGCTGGTGAAGACGATCGCCCCGATCACCCGGATGCTGCGCACCAAGGTCATCGAGCAACTCGACATCGAGCACGACAACGTGAAGAAGGGCCAGCCGGAGTACAGGCAGCAGTTCCTCGGCCTCGCCAGCGACTGGCGCAAGCTGCTGTTCCCGGATGCCACGGACGCGGTCTTCGCGGACGGCTACGCCCAGACCGTCACCTTCGCCCTGTTGCTGGCCCGCACCGAGGGCATCGACCTGGCGACGACCAGCCTGCACGAGGTCGGCCAGAAGCTGGGCACCGACCACTCGCTGATGGGCCGCGCCCTGCAGCTGCTCACGCAGGACGTCAAGGGCGACTTCCTCCCCACCATCGACCTGCTCAGCCGGGTGATCGGTGCCGTGGAGTGGAATGCGGTGCGCAAGAACAAGGACACCTACCTGCACCTGTACGAGAACTTCCTCGCCGAGTACGACCCGGAGCTTCGCAAGGCGACCGGCAGCTATTACACCCCGCACGAGGTGGTGGATGAGATGGTGCGCCTCGCCGAGGAGGCACTGGTCACCAAGCTGGGCAAGCCGAAGGGCTTTCTCGACCCGAGCGTGACCACGATCGACCCGGCGATGGGTACCGGAACGTTCCTGCACTCGATCATCGAGCACGTCGCCGACAACGTGGAGAAGTCGGAGGGCCCGGGCGCCGTTGCCGGAACGATCAAGGAGCTGGCGTCCCGCCTGATCGGCTTCGAGCTGCAACTCGGCTCGTTCGCGGTGTCGGAACTGCGCACCACCGACCTACTGAAGAGCTACGACGCAGATCCACCAAAGGGCGGCATGCGGATGTTCGTGGCCGACACCCTCTCGGATCCTCACGCCGCCGAAACCCAGCTTGCCTCCGGGTTGGGTGCCATCTCGGAGAGCAAGCATCGCGCCAACAAGATCAAGGCGGAGGTGCCGGTCACCGTCGTCATCGGGAACCCGCCCTACGGCGACAAGGCCGAGGGCATGGGCGGCTGGATCGAGAAAGGCAACGATGCCAAGCCGGGTGCGCCGCTCGATGCCTTCCGACTCAGGGGCAACGGGCTCACGGAGTACGTGCTCAAGAACCTCTACGTGTACTTCTGGCGCTGGGCGACCTGGAAGGTATTCGAGTCGATTCCGGAGGACCAGGCCGGCGTGATCTGCTTCATCTCGACTGCGGGTTACCTCCGCGGGCCGGGATTCAAGGGCATGCGTGAGTACCTGCGCCGCGAAGCTGACGAAGGTTGGATTATCGACCTGACGCCTGAAGGGCAAACACCTGACGTAGCGACGAGAATCTTCCCGGGGGTCCGACAACCGCTCGCCATAGGCATATTTGTCAGGAAGAGCGCAACTGATGGTGGGCAGCCTGCAAGAATTTGGTTTCAATCCATCGGCGGTCGTCAGGTGGCTAAGTTTGAGCGTCTCACGAGCATTTCATTGTCGAGTGGTTGGATGGCGGCTCGTGACGGCTGGACGGAACCTTTCACGGCGGCGGCGGAGGGCTGGGACGAGTGGCCAGCAGTTGGCACATTGTTACCGTGGGTAAGCCCCGGGTCGCAGTCGGGTCATCAGTGGGTCGTCGCGCCACACCGGGAAATCCTCGACCTTCGTTGGAGGACTGTGGTCAACGAACAGGACTTGGAACAAAAGCGGCGTCTCTTCAAGGAGGCTGGCGACTCGACTTTGAGCAGCACGAAGAAACCACTCAGCGGTCCAGATACGATGCGTCCCTCTGGCAAGTTTCTAAATGAACAATCACAACAAGCAGGGTTCGTCCGGGTTGGACACCGGTCGCTCGACCGGCAATGGGTAATTTCGGATGCACGCCTATTTCATAGGCCGGCACCCGACCTCTGGGACGCACGCATCACGAACCAAATTTTCGTTGTCGAGCAGCACGCTCACGCATTGAAGCCCGGCCCGGGCCTGGTTTATTCAAGCTTGGTGCCGGACAAGCACCATTTCAAGGGAAGCGAAAGTGGCCGCGTGCTCCCGTTCCTCCACCCAGACGGAACCCCAAACTTGGCGCCGGGCCTGCAGGAGGCGCTCGCGGCATCCGTCGGTCTGGAAGTCACGCACGAAGACGTGCTCGCGTACATTGCCGGGGTGGTGTCGCATCCGGCGTTCACCGCCACGTTCGAGGACGAGCTGACGACGCCAGGGGTGCGGGTTCCGATCACGAAGGATCCGGAGTTGTGGAGGCGTGCCGTCGCGCTCGGACGCGAGGTGGTCTGGTTGCACACCTATGGTGAGTCGTTCGTCGATCACGACGAAGGGCGCGAGCAGGGCAATGTGCGGTCGGCTTGGCCGCTCGACCTGCAGCCGCTCAGCCTGGAGGGCGTCAAGGAGATGCCGATCAAGCACTTCTACGACGGGGTGAAGCGCGAGCTCTCCTTCACGGGGGAAGACGGTTCGCGCAACGGCGTGTGGGGTCCGGTCGATAGGGCGGTCTTCGACTACACGGTCGGCGGCATGAATGTCATCGGCAGCTGGTTCAAGTACCGCAAGAAGAACCCCGGCGGCAAGAAGACGAGCCCGCTCGACGACATCCACGTGACCGAGTGGCCGCACGAGTGGAGCCTCGAGTTCACAGAACTGCTGACGGTGCTCACGCGGCTGGTGTCACTGGAGCCGCAGCAGGCTGCCCTGCTCGAAGAAGTGCTCGCCGGTGAGGCGAGCACGATGACCGAACTGGCGGATGCCGGCGTCGCCTGGCCGCAGACCCGCGACGACCGCAAACCCCGCCGCAAGCCGTTGGAGGATGACGTGGCCCAGCTTTTCTGACTCGGTTCGTGAGTACCGTGTAATCGGCACGAAATTTCTGCTGTTTTAGGCGCATCCAAATTGCACTGAGCACCCACTGTCGCGAAACTAGTTGGGCAGGCGATCGTTGCAGTAAGGTAGCTTAGAGCGAGGTGAGCCGGGGCGCCACATTTCTAAGGGCGACGCCACCGGCTCGGCGCAAGGAGTCGAGTAGCTTTCTCGATCCCTACTTCCCATGAAGCTGGAAAGCCTTATGGAGGGGCTCATTCATCATGGGCAAAGCTTTTCTTATGTGTCTTGAGGCCCTGCCTTCTCTCCTAGTTCAAGGGCGCGCTCGATTCGATCCAAAATGCCTTCCTGCAGACCCGCTTCGGTTGACGAGGCTAGCTTCATGAGCATTTCGACATACGCAGCCCGTTGAGCTTCTATTGTCGTGGCGGTTACTGGAGGATTTGCGACGATCGGTGCTACTTGCGGCGCTGGGTCTTGAGTTCGCGAGGATCTACGCTTCCGAGAGCCATTAGAGCTTGAAGTAAGAGCTGACCGCCCCTTCTTAAAGTGAGGGCTTATCGGTATTGCGAGGTCTTCGCACATACCGAGGTAGAACGAGATGGCTTTGCTCACGGTCGCTCCAGAAAGTCCACGACTCCGGAAGACACCAGCTAGTTGGCCAGCGGTTGCGTTTTGGCCAAGGGCGAGAACATCAGAAAATTCTTGCTTAGCGATCTCGATGAGGTGCTCTTTACGCCGGTCAGGGCCTGCTTCAACCAATGACCTCAGCAGGGGCGTCGGAACATGGCTTCCGTCAATAAGATCGAGGATCTTCAAAGTGGTGCGGATCTGAGCAGTGAGACTGCCTGATTGATTTCCGAAATAGCTCTTGTCGAAAACATCCGGAACGCCGTTCTCGTAGAGCCTAGTGATGAGGTTTATCAGACCTTTGTACGACATGTACGGCGCACCACGGGAGCTGGTGTTGTCGACGACTTCGCTATCGAGCAGTGGCGACACCGCGCCTTCATCCGTTGGCTGTTCCATCGCATGTCCCTCCCGCGTATTCTACGAATCTCAAAAGCGTACCACACGATTTACGGGTTACGACGAGCAAACCGCAAGTCATGCGTACTTGATCGAAAATTGCGTACTAAGGCAGGACTTTCGAGCGTTCCGGCATGAGTCTTATGGGAATAGCGGGATAGTGATAGATGCGTAACATATACGGCACATAGACCTGCAAGTATTACTCGTCACTAACGCTTGATGACTTTCGGGAATGAAGTGCCTACGGGTCAACAGTGTTCGGGTTAATGGTACGGGTGTCAGTCAGTGCTTGATGCCGATGGCTGTCAGAGAATGGCCCCTGGTTGCCCCCACGGAGAAGTCGGAAAGACTTGCCTCTCACAAAATTGAGCTGGATATCGACGTTCCTCATCAGCACGGCTCGCGCAACGGCGTGGGGGGCCCGGTCGACAAGGCGGTGTTCGACTACACCGTCGGCGGGATGAACGTCATTCTCAGCTGGTTCAAGTACCGCACGATGAACCCGGGCGGCAAGAAGACGAGTTGAGTCGCCTGGCCGCAAACCCGCGACAACCGCAAGCCCCGCCGCAAGCCGACCGAGGGCGACACCACCCAGCTGTTCTAGCGCAACGCTGGTCGAGACCCGCTCTCCCGTGGGTCGAGTAGCGCCCGAGCGCAGCGAGGCCGCGTATCGTGCGCCGTACTGAGCCTGTCGAAGTGACCTGCCGACCATGTCTAGTCCCGACGGGCTACGCGCTCTTCTTTCCTTTGCCTTTTGCCGCTGACGTGATCTGGGAGACGCGGCCAGGCGACATGGCGAGCAACCCGCTGATATCCCGAACGGAATAGCCGGCTTTGATCAGGGCCTCTGCCCTCACCACAGCTTCCAGTCCCAGCCGGTCTTGCTGTGCAAGCAGGGCTCTGCGCCGCTCGCCGAGTCGGGCTGCTTCCAGAGCGGTGGCATCGAGATTGAGGTAGCGGTAGTCAACCTCTATCGGAATGTCGTCGCCGAGCTCGGCCACCAGACTGATGACCTCACGCACCGCGGCATCCAACGCGGTGAGGTTTTTCGCAAAGGTGTGGGCACCAGGCAGATCGACCACCGCGGCAATCCACGCATCGTTCTCACGCGTTACTTCCACTGTGTAGGTCATCTGAGCCATCCTTTCCCGAGAACCAATTCCAGATCCTTCTCAATCTTTCGCAACAGTCCGATCGGAATATCGCCGGTGTGCTGCGGGACGGTTGTTTGACCTGTCGCTCCGTCCGAAGAGACTGAATATAACCGGTGGGATCCCTTTTGTCGAAGTATTCGACCCCCCAAGGCTTCTATTCGCTTGTTCACCTCCCGCGCTTTCATAGTCTAAGTTTAGCGACTAAACAATGCAACTGTATAGGCGCTGAACAGTGAAGTACCCAGTCCGCCGAACGCTGACGATGTACCGTCTACAGGTAGACAGCTGGAGGCAACATGACAATCGCAGTGCGTCTTTCGCCCGAGCAGGAAAGCCGGCTCGACGCGCTCGCGGCGCGCACCGGGCGCACTCGCTCGTTCTACGTGAAAGAAGCGATCGAGACCCACCTTGATGAACTGGAGGAACGGTTCTGGGCAGACGAGGTCATCGATCGGTGGGAAGCGTCTGATCGGAAGGCGCGACCGCTGAGCGACCTCAACGCAGAACTCGATCTATGAGCGATCGGCGGCCTTTGGACGCTTGGCGACTCGAAACCACCGCAGAGTTCGACCGATCGATGCGAAAACTCGATCGAACCGTCGCCCGCAGAATCAGTTTTGATGTGACATTCAGGTGGGAGGCCGCAGCCGGCCCACCCCCGGCACGAAGCGGCCGACGCGCGCCGCGTACTCGCCATATTCCGGGTGCTCGCGGGCGAGCATCCGCTCTTCCCACCTGGTCTTGACCGACAGCACCACGACGAGGGCGACCCAGGCGGCGACGTGCCAGACCGAACTTCCGAACAGCGCGAGCGCGAGCCCAGCGACCATTAGCCCGGTGTAGATCGGATTGCGAACGAAGCCGTACACGCGATTTGTGACCAGCCCCGCCTGCGCTCGTGGGATCGGGCTCGGCGTCAGCGCCGGCCCGAGGCCGAGCACGCCCAGGGTAACGAGGATCGCGCCGGCCACGCCAAGCGCGATCGAGGTCGCAACGGTGGCCCCGTTGATAGGCCACAGCGAACCATGGGGAACAAAGACGAGTGCCGCGAGCAAGACCAACTGCGCGGAAACCAGTCCAAAAGCTAACGCACGTCTCATGGACTCAGGTGCTGCCATGCTCGGCCTCTGAAGGAAGTTCGACCGCTGACCTCAGGCGATTCGTCACTGAATCGTCCCGCCACGACACCTCGATTGCGCCGGGGTGCTGCCCCGTGCTGAACGTCGTCGCAGCTCCCGGTTCAACGAGTGAAGCCGCCGATCTCTCGCAGATCGTGACCTCGCGGGCCGGAAGCGAGCCCAGGTTCCGCAGCCGGTAACTGTTCGGCACCGTGCGGGCTTCGACCACCCAGTTCACCTCGCGGCGACCCAGCAACGCACTCAGTTCAGGTGACGATGACTCTGTGAGCAGGGTGTCGGCTGCCACGCCCCTGCGTCGCGCGATGAGCTCCACGGCTGCCGCGATTCGCTCAGTCGCGTCGGCGCTTTTCGCGAGGGCGGATGCTGCATCCGCCTGCGCATCCGCCGCTACCGCCTCGGCGGTGCTCGACCGACGGTCGGCCCGGACAGCACGGAAGAAACCGACCGCGCCACCGAGCAGCCCAAGCACGCCGAAGATCACGCTCACGATCTCGAACGCTGTCATGCCCGAATCGTAATGCCGTCACCCGCTCGGCGCAGAAAGTGTCTGCCGGCTTCCGCGGTGAACATCAGCCCGGCTCGACCTACCATGGGAACGGCTGGCAATGACATGAAGAAACTCTGCGCGGTACTCGTCGGCCTCGGCCTACTGGTGGGGGTTGCTGCGTGCGCTCCCGTGCCGGCCGCGCCCGAGGGCGACGGCCCGGTCGTCGCGTTCTACGGCGACTCGTACACCTCAGGGATGGGTGCCAGCGACCCATCGAAGCGCTGGTCGACGATCATCTGCGAGCAGCGCGGCTGGGCGGAGTTCAATCCGAGCGTTGCCGGGCTCGGGTTCGTGAACTACCGCACGGTGGTGGGTGACGGAGATGTGCCCAGCCTCATCATCGAACAGCGCCCCAGCATCGTCATCGTGACGCTGGGTCTCAACGACACCTTCAGTTTCGAGTTCGCTGCTGCCGACATCAAACACAACATCGAGGACGACTTCGAACGGCTCAGCACGGAGCTTCCGGATGCCCGCATCATCGTCGTCGAACCGTTCTGGCACGACGGTGAACCGCCAGACTCGCTCGACAAGATAGCCGGTTGGCTGAGGGACGCCGCCGCCGACATCGACGCGGACTACGTTGCCGGCGCGTCTGGTTGGCTGCATGGGCATCCGGAATGGATTTCGTGGGACGGCCTGCATCCGAACGATGAGGGTTACGCCGAACTGGCCACCCGCATGGATGAGGAGCTGACGAGGCTGGGGATATCCAGCGACAGTGGGTAGGTTGGCTGGCAACAGCCCTGACCGTCAGAGAGGACGACATGGTTACCGTCGCCGAGAACATGGTTTCTACACTGCAGGCAAGCGGGATCAGGCGGGTCTACGGCATCGCCGGCGACTCCCTGAACGGGTTCACGGATGCTCTACGCACCAGCGACATCGAATGGATCAACGTCAGGCACGAAGAAACGGCCGCCTTCGCCGCTGCGGCTGAAGCCGGGCTGACCGGTGAACTGGCGGTATGCGCCGGCAGCGCCGGTCCCGGCAACCTTCACCTCATCAACGGGTTGTACGACGCGCAGCGATCCCGCGTGCCGGTGCTGGCGATCGCCGCCCACATCCCCAGTGACGAGATCGGAAGCGGGTACTTCCAGGAGACCCACCCGCAGGACCTGTTCCGTGAATGCAGTGTGTACGTCGAGCACGTGTCCAACGTCGACCAAATGCCGCGAGTGCTGCGCATCGCCATGCGTGCGGCATTGGAGAAGCGCGGAGTGGCGGTGGTGGTGGTGTCGGGCGATGTCGCCCTGGCCCAGATCCCCGACAACCGGGTCGATGTCGTCACCGCCACCGTCTCAGACGTCGTGCCGGTCGAGCGGGAACTGGTTCGCGCGGCCGAACTGCTCAACGCCGGCAAGAAGGTCACGATTCTCGCGGGTGCCGGGGTGGCTGGTGCGCACGATCAACTGCTGGCCATCGCCGAAGCGCTGAAGGCCCCGGTCGTCCATGCCCTGCGAGGCAAGGAGCACATCGAGTACGACAACGAGTTCGATGTCGGCATGACTGGTCTGCTGGGGTTCGCATCCGGTGCCCGCGCGATGGAGGGCTGCGACACCCTGCTCATGCTCGGCACCGACTTCCCGTACCAGCAGTTCTACCCGGACGCCACGACAATCCAGATCGACATCCGTGGCGAACAGCTGGGCCGGCGCACGCACCTGGATCACGCGATGGTCGGTGGCGTCAGGGAGACCATCGACGCCCTGTTGCCGCACCTCCAGACGAAAACCGATCGCACGCACCTTGACGAGATGCTCGACCACTACGACAAGACTCGCCGCCAACTCGATGAGCTCGCCACGCCGAGCAGCGACAAGAGGCCGATCCACCCGCAATACCTGGCCAGGCTGGTCGACGAGACGGCGGCGGATGATGCCGTCTTCATCCCCGATGTCGGCTCACCGGTGATCTGGGCCGCCCGCTACCTGACCATGAACGGCAAGCGGCGGATGATCGGATCCTTCAATCACGGCTCGATGGCATCCGGCCTCATGCACGGCATCGGCGCCCAGGTGGCGTACCCGGGGCGGCAGGTCGTCGCGCTCGCCGGCGACGGCGGCCTGACCATGATGCTGGGTGAGCTGCTCACGCTCGTGCAGTACAAACTGCCCGTCAAGCTGGTGGTCTTCAACAATTCTTCGCTGAACTTCATCGAGTTGGAGATGAAGGCGGCCGGTTTCGTCACCTGGGGCACCGGCCTGGAGAATCCGAGTTTTGCCGCGCTCGCCCAGGCGATGGGCATCCATGCCGTTCGGGTGGAGGAGTCGTCGCAGCTTCCGGCGGCACTGAAGGAAGTACTCGATCACGACGGCCCGGCCCTCATCGATGTCGTCACCGAGCGTCACGAGCTGTCGATCCCGCCGTCGATCACGGCCGAGCAGGTCAAGGGTTTCGCCCTCTACGCCTTCCGCACCGTCATGTCTGGCCGCGGAGACGAGCTCATCGACCTGGCCCGCACCAACCTCCGGCAGATTTTCTGATCGACCGGAAGCCTGTCCGGGCGCGTGCTAGAAGCCTCCGCAGAGGTGGCTCCACTGGTTGCCAGCACCCGGACCCCACTGAAGGAGGTCCACCGTCGACGAACCGCCGTTGAACCCGTAGACGTATTTGGAGTCGCTGTCGGGGTCATCGACGGTGATGGTGGCAATGTCGCCGGCTCCGAGATCCACCATGGAGCCGACCACGGCCGTGGGGAAGGCGGCTATCACCTCGGCGTGTGTACTGCCGAGGCCGACTCCCTCGGCGTTGCGCGGGTACGGCGCCGTGGAGGTGGTCATCCCCGGCATTGTGTAGAAGAACAGGGCGCCGACAGCGATGTTATCCGGGTCCATGAAGGCGAAGGTGTTGGCCACCTCGGTGCCCCACACCATGCCGTAATAGGGGCAGTCGGGCATTCCCGCCACCGGGTGCGACAGTTGGGCGCTCATCTCCTCCCAGGTACCGAGATCCGCCTCATAGAAATAGGTGAAACCGTAGTCGGCTCGCTCTTCGACCGGGTCGGCCGCCGGCGTCGGTGTGGGAGCTGCGGGAGCCGGAGGCAGCACTTCCGGGGGCGGAACCGGTGTGGGCGTGCAGCCGACCAGGAGAAGTGCGGTCGCTGCGGCCGCGATGCTGAGTTTGCCGAACCTGTTCATGGTGACTCCCTGATCATCGATGTGACTCTGATAGTGCGACGAAGGGAGTTGCGGGTTGGGTTGACAGCGGGCTGCTCAATCAGCGGAGCTGGGCGCGTTCCCTGAGATAGTCGCGCACAGTGGTATCCGTGGTCAGCGAGATTGCCTTCTCATAGGCGGCGGATGCTTCGCCGCGACAACCGGCGGACGCCAACAGGTGCGCGCGGGTCGCCCACGCCGGCTGGAAACGGTGCACGGCTGGGTCGTCGATGGAGTCCAGGTACGAGAGACCAGCCTCTGGCCCGTCGACCTGGCCGATCACGGCAGCGAGTGACACGTGTGCGCCGAGGGACGGGGCGATTGAAACCAGTGCCTCGTGCAGCTTACGCAGCGAGACCCAGTCGGTCACCCCGGACGCTGCACGGGCGCAATGGACCGACTGGATGGCCGCCTCCAGCTGGAAGCGGCCGATGCTGCCGAGCTCGTGGGCCCGCCGCAACCACGCCTCACCTTGGGCGACGAGCCCGGCGTTCCATTTCGTGGTGTCCTGTTCATCGAGGGGGACGTGCCTGCCGTTGACGACCCGCGCATCCGCCCGCGTCAGCGACAAGGCGATGAGCGCTGCCAGGCCGAACGCCTCAGCTTCGTCACCGAGCAACTCGGCCAGGGTCGCAGCGAGGTGGAGCGCCTCCGCCGAGAGCGATTCCCGCATCGCCTCGCCGGAGACCAGCATCCAGTCGATGGAGTACGCGCCGTACACCGCCTCCAGCACGGCAGGCAGGCGAGCCGGCATGTCCTGCCGGGTGGGAACGCTGAATGGAATCCGGGCGTCGCGGATGCGCCGCTTGGCCCGCACCAGGCGCTGCGCCATCGCCGACGGAGGCATCGCGAACGCCCTGGCGATCTGGGCTGCCTCGAACCCGAGCACCGTTTGCAGCATCAGGGGAGCGCGAACGCCGGCATCGATCGCCGGGTGGGCGCAGACGAACATCAGCTCGAGCCGCTTGTCGGGGATGGCGTCGAGATCGAACTCTTCGAACACGGCGGGCTGCAGGTCACCCAGCACAGTCGACCTTCGCTGGGCCGCCGACTTGAAGACGTCGCGGATGCGGTTGCGGGCCACCGTGAGCAACCATCCTTCCGGGTTGGCGGGCGCACCGGAAACGGGCCAGGTTCTCAAGGCCTGCTCGAAGGCATCCGCCAAGGCGTCCTCGGCCAGCCGGATGTCACCGGTCGGCGCGGCAAGAAGCGCGAGCAGTCGCCCGTACGACGCACGGGCGACCCGCTCGACCTGCTCGTCAGCGATCAAACTCGCCCTGCCACTGGCCGTCCTCGAAGATCAGCGCAGACGGGCGCACCTCCACCACCCCGTACTGTGCCGCGGGGCACTTCTCCGCCCAGGCGAGTGCGGCATCCAGGTCCGGGACGTCGATGACGAACGTGCCGCCCAACTGCTCCTTGGTGTCGGCGAACGGGCCATCCTGAACCTTCAGGCTGCCATCACGCATGCTCACGGTGGTGCTCTTCGCAACCGACTGCAGCACCTCCGCCGAAATCAGCGCGCCGGACTCATTGAGGGACTTCGCGTAGGCGTCGAAGGCGGCCATGCCCTCGGCCAACGCCTCCGGGCCTAATTCGGCCTCGGTCATCTCGGGGTAGTTGAGCAGAAGCATGTAACGCATGGGATTTCCTTCCGTCGTAGGTAACGTACTCGGCCACAGTGGGTGGCCGACATACCCCAATGACGAATGAGCGGATGCCCGATCGACAGTTCCGCACAATGATTGCAACCGGGCAATAGGCTGACCGCATGATCATCGTCGCCACACTGGTCGTCTCCCTCGCCGCAGCGCTGCACGTGGGCATCTTCATCATGGAGAGCATCGCCTGGACGCGCCCCGCCATCTGGAAGCGCTTCGGCCTCGCCTCCCAGGCGGATGCCGAAACCACCAGGCCGCTCGCCTACAACCAGGGGTTCTACAACCTGTTCCTCGCCATCGGCGCGATCGTCGGCGTCGTGTTCTTCGGTGCTGGCTGGGAAGCTGCGGGTACGGCGCTCGTCGTGTTCACCATGGCCAGCATGGTGGCGGCGGCTGTCGTGCTGGTGAGCACAGGGCGACGGTACATCGGTGCCGCGTTCACCCAGGGGACGCTGCCGTTGATCGGGTTGGTGCTGATACTGCTGGCATGAGCGGTTTCGATACGCTCGCTGCGCGAGCTACTCAACCCACCGAACATCGTTTGCTGCGCGAGTCGCTCAACCCACCGATACCAATGCGGCGGAGAGTCGGCGGTCCAGCTCTATCGCGTCGGGGGCGGCGCTGGCTACGAGCACTGCCTCCTCGGCCAGTCTCATCACCGCGGTATCCGGAAACTGCTCTGAGACGGTGGTGGTCGGCGCCTCATCGTGCGCCGGATCCACGATCAGCACCGACCCGAGGGCCCGTCGCCCACCGGTGACCACCGAACTCTGCCATCCCGGCGCGCCCGCACCCACCGCGACCTCCTGGTCGTAGAGCGCCACACCGCCAAGAGTCACCCGCAGACGCTGGCGGAGCGCTCCCGGCAGTTCAGCTTCCCGGCCGAGCAGCAACTCCTCCCGAGCGAACAACCGCGCCCCCGGCTCCAACTCGATGCGGGTGACGGATGCGTGCCGGCACCCCTCAGCCGCGATCTGCCGTCCCGGCATCCATACCAGCGTTCCCGTGGCCGCCACCCTGATGGTGACCTCGCTGCTCGACTCCAGCCCGTGCGGTCCGGGGAGCAGCAGCGTCGCAGACACGGCCCTCACCATCAGCATCGCCCCGCCGCCTACGCGCACGTCAATGCGCAACTGGTCGCCACCGAGCGGACCGGCCGCGCCGGCCGCCAGCCTCACGCTCGCAACGCTGCGCGCATCCGCCCCCCACCGCGCGACAACGTCGGGAAACGGCTCGCGCGTCTGCCGGAACATCAACGGTGCCTGGGATCGCATCCAACTGATGCGGGTGCGCAGCAGGCCGTCCTCGTCGGCGAGACTGTCGGCAGCCACGCCCGCGTATGACCGCATCAGCGATGTTCGGCCAGGCGATCCCGAACCCAGTCGGCCACCGCCGCTGCAGATGGTTCCTCGGTGAGGGAGGTGAACAGCACCGGCAGCTCACCTCGCTTTGCCTTCGCGTCGCGGTCCATGACCCCCAGGTCGGCGCCAACGTACGGCGCCAGGTCGGTCTTGTTGATGACCAACAGGTCGGCGGATGTCACACCGGGGCCGCCCTTGCGCGGCACCTTGTCCCCACCGGCCACGTCGATGACGAAGATCTGGTGATGGATCAGCCCGCGACTGAAAGTGGCGGTCAGGTTATCGCCGCCGCTTTCGACCAGGATCAGGTCGAGCGGCGGCAGCTTCTCCTCGAGCTCCTCGATCGCCTCCAGGTTGGTGGAGATGTCGTCGCGGATGGCCGTGTGCGGGCACGCACCGGTCTCGACTGCGGTGACCCGATCGGCCGGGAGCACACCGTTGCGCAGCAGGAAGTCGGCATCCTCCGTGGTGTAGATGTCATTGGTGACCACTGCGATCTGAAGATCCTGCAGGGTTCGGCAGAGTGCCGCCACCAGGGCGGTCTTACCCGACCCGACCGGCCCTCCGATCCCGATCCGCACCGCCTGCCGGGGGCCGGCCGCGAGCGGTTCCTCCTCGTCGACGTGAATGTGGTCCGGGGTGGCGCGGAGGGTATTCGCCCCCTCGTGGCTCTCCTCGAGCTGGATGATGCGGCCATCCGGATGCTCGTGGCCGTGACCATCGTTTTGCTCGTGCTCGTGCTCATGTGACGGATTAACTGGCAAAGAGACGCACCTCCCAGGTGGCATGGACTTCGGCGAAGATTTCGAGCAGGAACCCCGCGCGAGCGGGCAGCTCGGCGGGTGGAGCATCGCGATAGCCGGCGGCTTCGTCAGCCACCTCGGCAACCTGGGCACCCAGCCGGGCGAGGGCGGCATTCACCTGGAACGGATCCAGCCCGAGCAGACGGATGGCGGCTGTCGCCGGCCCGGCAATGGACTCGTACGCCGCCAGGTAGGCGGCATCCCTCGAGGTCAGGCCGGCTGCGGCGGCGACCGCGCCGAACGCGACCGGCTGGTGCAGGCCATTGCCCGGCAGCGACGCGATGCGCTGAAGCCCTGCGTGCGGCCACACGGTGCCGCCGACGCGCAGCACCGAGCGGCCGAGCCGACGGGAGACCGTGCGGAGCGTTGGGGATGGCGTGCGGGCGTTGAACTCCGTGTCGAGGGGGAGCAGTGCAGCCGTGACATCGGCGCCGTCCCTTGCCGTCTCCGCGAACATCCGGCAGGCAGCGCCGGCGAAGGCAGCCGCGACCAGGCCGACAGTTGTCAGGCGACCGCGCAGGAAGCCCTCCAGGGCTGGGACGTCACCCAGGGCATCCGTCACCGCTGCCGCCTCGAAACCCCCGGAGTGGGCATGGCCGCCCGTCGGAAAGCGCCCGTCAGCCAGCAGCAACAGCGCGGCCAGGGAGCCCGGGCGGTCATCGACAGGCACCGAGCGGCCGGGGGTCGACGGTTCCGTCAGCGTCGTTCGCATCAGAACAGGAAGTATCTCTGCGCCATGGGCAGTTCGACGGCGGGTTCATGCTCGATCAGCTCGCCGTCGACCGTGACGCCGTAGGTGTTCGGGTTCACCTCGATATGCGGCATCGCGGTGTTCTCCGGCAGGTCCTCCTTGCTGCGCCCGCGCACATTCTCCACCGCCACCAGCTTGCGGTTGATGTCCAGGCGATCGGCCAGCCCGTCCTCAATGGCGGCGGGGGCGACGAACGCGAACGACGTCGCCGCTGCGGCACGCGAGCCCACGCTGAAACCCAGCCGTTCCATGACCGGCTGCGGTGTGGGAATCGAGGCGTTGGGGTCGCCCAGTGCGGCGACCGCGGCGACACCGCCCTTGAAGACAACGGTGGGGCGGATGCCGAACAGTGCCGGTTGCCACAGCACAAGGTCGGCCAGCTTTCCCGGTTCCACCGACCCGATCTCGCGCTCCAGCCCGTGCGCGACCGCCGGACAGATCGTGTACTTGGCAACGTACCGGCGGGCGCGCAGGTTGTCGGCGCGGTCGTCACCGGGGAGCGGGCCACGCAGGGCTTTCATGCGGTGGGCGGTCTGCCAGGTGCGGATCACCACCTCGCCGATGCGGCCCATCGCCTGGGCATCCGACGACATGATCGAGATCGCGCCCATATCCTGCAAGACGTCCTCGGCGGCGATGGTGCCCTCACGCACACGGCTCTCGGCGAAGGCCAGGTCATTCGGCACCTGCGGGTTCAGGTGGTGGGCCACCATCACCATGTCGAGGTGCTCATCGATGGTGTTGTGGGTGAACGGCCGGGTCGGGTTCGTGGAGGCCGGCAGCACGTTCGGCTCACTGGCGATGCGGATGATGTCGGGGGCGTGCCCGCCTCCGGCACCCTCGGTGTGGAACGAGTGGAAGGTGCGACCGGCCACCGCCGCCAGCAGGTCCTCCACGAACCCGGACTCGTTCAGGGTGTCGCTGTGCACAGCGACCTGCACACCCGACTCGTCGGCCACCTGCAGGCAGGCGTCGATCACCGCCGGGGTGGCACCCCAATCCTCATGAACCTT
Source organism: Homoserinimonas sp. A520 (assembly GCF_054489245.1). Lineage (NCBI taxonomy): Bacteria > Bacillati > Actinomycetota > Actinomycetes > Micrococcales > Microbacteriaceae > Homoserinimonas > Homoserinimonas sp. A520. Next base: position 407,796 of record NZ_JBTMWX010000002.1, read on the forward strand.
GAAGCCACCGACCCCGCCGCGCAGCTGTTCCCACATCGACTCGTGCGAAGTGGTGTTGCCGCGCCCGAGGAAGAGCACGTTCAGCGGCCACGGTTCCATGCTTTCGAGCATCCGCTGCATCCACCAGGAGCCGGGAGTCGCCAGAGTGGCCTTCGACCCTTCCGTCGGCCCGGTGCCACCGCCGACCACCGTCGTCGTGCCGGCCTGCAGGGCGACGGCCAGCATTTGGGGTCCGACGAAGTGCACGTGGGTGTCGACGGTGCCCGCGGTGAGGATGAGGCCGTTTCCGGACATCACCTCGGTAGACGGGCCGATGACCAGGTTGGGGTGCACGCCCGACATCGTGTCCGGGTTGCCCGACTTGCCCAGGGCGACGATCCGTCCATCGCGCACACCGACATCCGCTTTGATCACGCCCCAGTGGTCGAGCACAACAGCACCGGTGATCACCAGGTCGGGGGTGCCCTCCGCGCGGGTGGCGTTGGATTGCCCCATCGACTCCCGAATCGACTTGCCGCCGCCGAAGACCATCTCCTCGCCGTACCCGCAGCGGTCCTCCTCGACCTCGATGATGATGTTCGTGTCGGCCAGGCGGATGCGGTCGCCGGTCGTCGGGCCGAACGACGCGATGTACTCAGCGCGGGGGATCTGTGGCATCGAGTTCTCCTGAACACAGTCCGCGCAGCCCCCGCACGATCCGCTTGCCCCCGATCGGAATGAGTTCAACTTCTTCTGCCGCCCCCGGCTCGAACCGCAGCGACCCGCCGGAGAGCACATTCAGCCGCTTGCCCCACGCGGCCTTCCGGTCGAACCTCAGGGCGGCGTTCACCTCGGCGAAGTGATAGTGCGAACCGACCTGAACCGGTCGATCCGCCGGGTTCTCCACGCGGATCCTCGTCACCTCGGCGTCCACGTTGATCTCCACCGGATCCCGCCCGAAAAGGATCTCACCCGGGATGATGGGCTCGTAGGCGCTGATCTTGGCATCGAAGAGTCGGCGGGGTGACTGGCGTTCGTTCATTCCGGGCCGGCGCGGCTGGCTCGAGCTGCCGACGCCGGATGATGGATGCTTCACCTTGTGGTCGTACACAACCCCGCTGTCGTATCCCGGGTTGTCGCTGGGGTGCGAGGCATCCGTTTTCGGGCCGCGGTCGCCCGTCCGGTTCCTGCCGAACGGATTCTCGGTGACCCTCATGGGATCGGCCCCGTCACGGTGACCAGCTTGGTTCCGTCCGGAAACGTCGCCTCCACCTGAACCTGGGCCAACATCTCCGGAACGCCCTCCATCACGTCGTCCCGGGTGAGCACCTCCCGGCCGGACTCCATCAGGTCGGCCACAGTCTCGCCGTTGCGTGCGCCCTCCAGCAGGTAGGCGGTGACGATGGCGGTAGCTTCCGGAAGGTTCAGCTTCAACCCGCGGGCTTTTCGCTCCATGGCCAGCTTGGCCGCCAGATAGATCATCAGGCGCTCTTGCTCGTGCATGCTCAATAACATCTGCGTGCTCCAGAGTTTCAGCACAGCCGTCCTACGGCGGCGTGGGTTGGCGCGAGCGTACCCCCGGGATCGGGACGGGACAAGGAGTGCGAACCTCAGTTCGGTGCCGGAGAACAACCGTCGAGTTTGGCCAGCTTCCAGTAGGCGAGCGAACCCAGCCAGGTCAGCAGGAACAAGCCGACAATCATGAAACCGAAATATTCGAGCTGGAGCGAGGCGATCCAGGCGAGCGGCCCGGCATCCGCTCGGATGCTCACCGCCAGCAGTCCGAGCAACGCCACCCCACCGACCAGGTAGGCGATGAGCACGGACAGCACGGTCACCGTCAGGTTGTAATACACCTTGCGCACCGGGCGGGCGTAGGCCCAGGCGTATGCCCGGTTCATGAAGATGCCGTCGATCGTGTCGAAGAGGGTCATGCCGGCGGCGAACAGGATGGGAAGCACCAGCACCACATACCATGGCGCGGCCAGCGCAGCCCCACTGCCGATGACGAACAGCCCGATGGTGGTGGCCGTGTCGAAGCCGAGGCCGAACAACAACCCGACCGGGTACATCTTCCAGGGCTTGTCGATGCGTCGGGCCAGTGGGCCGAGCACCCGGTTGACCACTCCGCGGTCCTGCAGTTGCTCCTCGAGTTGCTCCTCACTGAATTCGCCTGTGCTCAGCCGTCGGAAGGTACGCCAGATCCTGGTGAGGGAGAATAGGTTCACGGTACCGATCAGCAACAGGAAGGCGCCGGAGACAATCAGCCCCCAGGTGCTGGTGACGGCCGCGAGGGCGGAGCCGTCGTCCGAGAGCTGTTCGGCGAGTCCGTTGAGCCCCGCCGCCAGCAGGCCGACGGCGACGAGTACCACGGTGGAGTGGCCGAGCGCGAACCAGAAGCCGACCGACATCGGCTGGCCACCCTCGCTCACCAGCTTGCGGGTGGTGTTGTCGATCGCGGCGATATGGTCGGCATCGAAAGCGTGTCTGGCACCCAGGGTGAAGGCGGTGAAGGCCAGTCCGAGACCGAAGGTCTGATTGTTGCCCAGCCCGAAGTCACCGGGCAGCACCACGATGAAGAACAGCCCCCAGCCCAGCGAGAGCAGCAACGTGATGACCACGGCCATCCAGAGAACGCTCCGCCGGGCGGAGGAAGGAGATCGAACCGAACTGGGTGCGGACATTCCTGCTCCTCGAATTTCACCCCAGCATAGGTAGGCGATCTGTCGCGTCACACCCTCTCCGCGCACTTTGCCGTCTGGGTCAGCGGTGGTGAACAGCACGACGTCCACGCGCACCGATCGGAGGGTCGCTTGTGAAAATGCGTGGGCGCAGCTCCGATCGGCTAGCGTCTGGGTTCCTCGCGAGGCGGATCCGTACGCGCGCCAGCGAACCTTGCGCGTCATGCGACGAGTCGGTGCTGTCTGGGCAAGCCCGACTGGTTGCGACAAACTCAATCGTCTTTAAGTACTCGACCTGGCACGTCAACCAACTCCACATCACGGAGGGTGCCGGCATCCGCCACCGCGGTCAGGTAGGTGCAGGCCGGCTGGCGTCGCCGGTCGGTGGGGGAGCCGGGGTTCAGCAGTCGCAGCCCGCGTGGCGTCGTGGTGTCCCACGGGATGTGACTGTGCCCGAACACGAGAACGTCGGTGTCCGGAAATGCTGCATCGCACCGCGCCTCACGCCCGGCTGCCGAACCAGTCTCGTGCACCACAGCGAAGCGGATGCCGTCAATCACCGCGCGCGCGACCTCCGGCAGCCGTGCCCTCAGCTCCGGCCCGTCATTGTTACCCCAGACCCCGACCAGCCGTGAGGCGCGCTGCTCCAACTCGTCCAGGAGCGTAAGGTGCACCCAGTCTCCGGCGTGGACAACCGCATCCGCGTCATCGACCGCCTGCCATACCTGCTCGGGCAGTTGCCGGGCACGCTTCGGCAGATGGGTGTCTGCGATCAGCAGCAGTCGGGTGGGCATGCGTCCATGCTCATCTCGTCGGGGGGCCAATGCAAGCGCGGCTAGGGTGTATGCGGCCCCCACTTGCAAGGACTCCCATGACTGCCACTGACCGCAACCGCGCCGAACACACCCGCTATAGGCCGGACCCCTCGGTACTGACCGCACTCCGCTCTCCACGGCTGCTGACCCGCGAAGTCCTGGCCGGCCTCGTGGTCGCGATGGCACTCATCCCCGAAGCAATCTCCTTCTCCATCATTGCCGGCGTCGACCCGCGGTACGGCCTGTTCTCCTCGTTCGTCATGGCCGTCACCATCGCCTTCCTCGGCGGCAGGCCGGCCATGATCTCGGCGGCGACCGGCGCCGTCGCCCTGGTTATCGCGCCGGTCGCCCGCGAGCACGGCATCGAGTACTTCCTCGCCACAGTGATCCTCGCCGGCCTCTTCCAGATAATGCTCGGACTGGTCGGTGTCGCCAAGCTGATGCGGTTCATCCCGCGCAGCGTCATGGTCGGGTTCGTCAACTCGCTCGCCATCCTGATCTTCATCGCCCAACTGCCGCACCTGATCGGCGTACCGTGGCTGGTCTACCCGCTGGTGGCCGGCGGCATCCTGATCATGGTGGTCATGCCGCGCATCACCAAGGTGGTTCCGGCTCCGCTCATCGCGATCGTGGTGTTGACCGTCATCACGGTGACCATGGCCGCCGCCGTGCCGACGGTCGGCGACGAGGGTGAACTGCCGAAGAGCCTGCCCGAGTTCTTCATCCCCACGGTGCCGCTCACCTGGGACACCTTCGCCATCATCGCGCCCTACGCACTCGCCATGGCGCTGGTCGGCCTGATGGAGTCGCTGATGACCGCCAAACTGGTCGACGACATCACAGACACGCACTCGAACAAGACCCGGGAGTCGTGGGCCCAGGGCGTCGCCAACGTGCTTTCCGGCCTCTTCGGCGGTATGGGCGGCTGCGCCATGATCGGCCAGACCATGATCAACGTGAAGGCGTCCGGTGCCCGCACCCGCATCTCCACCTTCCTGGCCGGCGCCTTCCTGCTGATCCTCGTGGTCGGTCTCGGCGACCTGGTCGCCATCATCCCGATGGCCGCCCTGGTGGCCGTCATGGTGATGGTGTCGGTTCTCACCTTCGACTGGCACAGCATCCGCTGGTCCACGTTGAAGCGGATGCCGAAAAGCGAGACCACGGTCATGGTCGCCACCGTCGCGGTGGTCGTTGCCACCAACAATCTCGCGATCGGCGTGATCGTTGGTGTGCTTGTGGCGATGGTCGCCTTCGCGCGTCGGGTCGCCCACTTCGTCACCGTCACGCGAACCCTGCCCGACGACGAGGTCGTACCGACCGCGTACTACACGGTCAGCGGCGAACTCTTCTTCGCCTCCAGCAACGACCTGACCACCCTGTTCGAGTACGCGGATGACCCGGAGCGCGTCGTGATCGACATGTCGCAGTCCCACGTGTGGGACGCCTCGACGGTGGCAGCCCTCGACGCGATAACCAACAAGTACGAACGTCACGGCAAGCGTGTGGTCCTGGTCGGGATGAACGAGGCGAGCACCTCGATGCACGGTCGTCTGGCCGGCAACCTCGGCGGGGAGAATTAGGCCCGAACTCAGGCCGAAGTTACGCCCGGTTTCGCCGTGTGACGTAGTGTTCCGACGCCGTCTGGGCACGTTCGGTAGCGTCGCCGCATGACACTTCTCGAAACCTCCACAAACCCATCCACCGTTCCAACAGTTGCCGCCGCCGAGCGTGCCGACAGGCTCACCGATGCGGGTGCCGCGTGGGCGAACCGGATTTCCGCCGACCCGAAAACGGCCCTGCTCACCTACCGGGTGAACGGCTCCGGCGTCGGCTCAGTGGCGACAGCGATTACCGCGGGCAAGCATGCCTTCCTCGTCGATGAGCCGGATGCCCTCGCCGGCGACGACGTTGCCGCCAGCCCGGTCGAGTTCGCACTCGGCGCGCTCATCTCCTGCCAGGTCGTCGTCTACCGGCTCTACGCCCAAGCACTCGGCATCCAGGTGGACGACATCGATGTGAAAGCCGAGGGAGACCTCGACGCCAGGCGCCTCTTCGGCATCGACAACTCTGTTCGCCCGGGCTTCAGCGCCGTGCGGTTGGCCGTGACGATCACCGGGCCGGAAACGGATGCGCGCTACCAGGAGCTCCGCGAAGTCGTCGACGCCCACTGCCCGGTCTTCGACCTGTTCGCGAACCCGACACCGGTCAGCGTCACCGTCGCCAAGGGCTGAGCCCCCGCGCGGCCCCGGTCCAGCCCCGGTGGCGGAGGTTAGGTTGGACTAATGCCGAGCACCCAGCATCCGCTCCCGGTCTGGGCCGGCCGCTCGGTAGTGCTGGTCGGCATCATCCTGGTCGCGCTCAGCCTTCGCACCGCGGTCGGGGCCCTGTCGCCCATCTTCGGCGAGATCGACGCGGACCTGCCGCTCACCAGCATCCGCATCGGACTACTCGGCACACTGCCCCCGCTGCTCTTCGCCATTTTCGGCCTCCTGACACCGCTGCTGAGACGGCGGCTGCGCCTGGAGACACTGCTTCTCGTCGCCCTGGTGGTGATGACGCTCACGCATGTCTGGCGGGGGACATCCGGCAGCTACCTGAGTCTTGCGGTGGCAAGCGGCGTCGCCTTCGCCGCCGTCGGCGTCGCCAACGTCGTACTGCCGCCCATCGTGAAGAAGTATTTTCCCGACCGCATCGGCGGAGTGACGTCACTGTATGTCACCTGCATGACGTTCTTCAGCATGGTTCCGGCGCTGGTGGCAGTGCCCGTCGCCGACGGGTTCGGCTGGAGGGTGTCCGTCGGCATGTGGGCCGCCCTGGCGGCCGTGGCCGTCATCCCGTGGATCGCGCTGGTCCGCCGCCGCGAACCGCGGAGTGCGGACTCCGCCGAACGTGACGACGTCGCCACCCCGGCTCTGGTGGGAAGCGTCTGGAGTTCCCGATTGGCCTGGGCGCTCGCGGTGTTCTTCGGCATGACCTCGATCAACATCTTCGGCATGTTCGCGTGGCTGCCGGAGATCCTGCTGGAGGTGACCGACATCACCCCGGCGACCGGGGGTGCGCTGCTCGCGGTGTACGCCGGCATGGGTGTTCCGCTGGCGGTAGTCGTTCCGGTTCTGGCGGTGCGGCGAGGCAGCGCCGGTCCGTTGACCGTTGCCGGGTGCCTCCTCTACGCCGGCGGGTATCTCGGGCTGCTCCTCGCCCCTGGTGCGCTGACCGTGCTGTGGGTGGTGGTCGCCGGCCTGGGTGCGATGCACTTCCCGCTCGCGCTGGTGCTCATCAACCTGCGCACTCGCACCCACCAGGGCGCGATCGCGTTGAGCGGATTCACGCAGGGAATGGGCTACCTCATCGGTGCCCTGGGCCCGGTGATGCTGGGTATCCTGCGCGACCTGACCGGAGGGTGGACTGTTCCGATCCTCTTCCTGATCAGCACTGTCGTGGGGATGGCGATCTCCGGCGCAGTCCTGCTGCGTCCGCGGATGTTCGAAGACGAGTGGGCCACCTCCAAGAACCGAGGCGGCACGTCTTAACGCTGTAGGTTCAGCGCGACCGCCAGCACGACCAGCACCAGGCTGCCGAGCCCGAGAGCGCCACGCAGCACGGCAGCCGAGCGCGAACCGCGAAGCACAGCGGATGCTTTCGCCGCATCATCCGGAGCGGCAAGGGCTTCGCGTCGCAGTCTTCCCATTCGCCCTGCCTGGGCGATCGCCGGGATGCTGGCGGCGATGAGCGCCACGGCTACCGCAAGTGCGGCAATGACAGTGGTGTTCGGCTCGAGAATGGTGAGCACAGTGGCTGGGACGAGGATCAACGCCATCGCGATGGCCGCCACCACCGCATACCGTCGGCCCAGATCGCGGAACAGGGCCACCCGCCCGGCCGCCTGGAGAGCCGCTTTGCTGCTGCGCGACACGACGAATACCGTGGCGAAGCCGCCCACCCAGGCACCAACGCCCAGCGTCAGCACCGAAATCAGGAGTTGCTCCACGCGCCCAGTGTATTGCGGCGCTCCGGGTCAGCCGGCCAGCTCATCAGGAGACTGGATGTTCTGCCGCGCCTTACACCCATGCCGCCCCGCGTCTTTATCAAGCGTGTTGTTGTCGAGCCGATCACGACGTTAGCCAGCGCATCTGAGTGCTCCATGGAATCCTCGCGTAGCCGCCATCGCCACGCGTACACTCGCCCGCGAGTGAAGGGATGACGGCATGTGGGTTGGGGCGATCGAGTTCGACATCCTGCTCGGCGACGTGCACTCGCTTAAGGAGAAACGCTCCGTGGTGCGGCCGGTGATCGCGGAGGTGCGCCGACGGTTCGAGGTGAGTGTCTCCGAGGTGGGCAGTCTCGACCTGCACCGTCGAGCAGCGATCGGTGTCGCCGTTGTCGCCGCTGACGGCTCGCGCGTGGTGGAGGTGCTCGACCAGGTTGAACGGATGATCGCCGAACGGCCCGAGATCGACCTGCTGTCGGCGCGGCGCACCATCCACTCCAGCGACGACTGAATCTGGTCGGGGTATTGACCGCTGGCCGGCGGAGGCGTATCTTCTTGTTATCAACCAATTGGTTGATAAAGCGATAGGTTGATAATGACTGACACGGACGCCTCTGAGGCCCAGCTGGACCGGGCCTTCCTGGCGCTTGCCGACCCGGTACGACGCAAGATCGTCGCCCGGCTGTCGACCGGTCCCGCGACGGTGAACGAGCTCGCCGAGCCGTTCCAGATCACCAAGCAGGGTGTTTCCAAGCACATCCAGGTGCTCGAGGCAGCCGGGCTGATCAGCAGGAGTCGTGACGCGCAGACCCGCCCGTGCCACCTCGAGCCGCTTGCGCTGGAGGCACTCACCGAGTGGATCGACACCTATCGCCTCGTCGCCGAGGGCCGATTCCGGCGCCTCGACAGCCTGCTCGAAACGATGAAGGAGAAGGAAAGATGACAAGCACCAACCCCACCACCATCACCATTCCCGACGGACTGCCGTTTATCGACATCGTGCGTGAGTTCGATGCGCCGAAGGATGCCGTGCGCCGCGCCTACCTGGACCGGGACCTCATCGCCCAATGGCTTGGCCCACGCGGCTACGAAATGGAAGTCAATGAGTGGAATGGTGAGACCGGCGGACGCTACCAGTACACGCACCGCGACCCGGAGGGCAACGCCTACGGATTCAGCGGCGTCTTCCACTCGGTTTCCGGCGACACGCTGGTTCAGACCTTCGAGTTCGACGGATGGCCGGGGCACGTGAGCCTCGAATCCGTCACGTTTGAAGACCTGGGCGACGGGCGCACGCGCATCGTCAACCACTCCGCCTACCAGTCGGTCGAAGACCGGGACGGGATGGCGGAGTCCGGCATGGAGAAGGGCATCAACGAAGGGTACGAGCGCCTCGACGAGTTGCTGAAGAGCAGCTAGCCGGCGTCTTCGGATGCGATCGCCCGTTCGATCGCATCCACTGACGCCGCCACGTCGTCGGCATCCGTCGACCAGTTGCTGACCGAGATCCGCAGCACATCGCGGCCGGCCCAGTGCGAGCCGGACATCCAGGTGGTGCCGTCGGCCAGCAGCCGCGCGGTGATGCTGCGGGTTCTCTCGTCGGAGCCGAAGCTCAGGCACACCTGGGTGAAGACGACGTCGTTGAGGACCTCGACCCCGGGAAGCCGGCCGAGCGTTTCCGCGAACTCCTGGGCGATCTCCACCATGCGGTCCACCATGCCGACCACCCCAGTGCGTCCGAGTGCGCGCAACGCCGCCCAGACCGGCACGCCGCGAGCCCGCCGGGAGAACTCCGGCACCTTCTCGAACGGGTCGCCGGGGCCGCTGTCGTCGGTCATCAGGTAGCTGGTGTGCGTGGTGAAAACCGACCGAACGACATCCGGACGCGCCACGATCGCCACGCCGCAGTCGTACGGGACGTTCAGCGTCTTGTGTGCGTCGGTCGCCCAGGAGTCGCAGGACCCCAGCCCGGACAGCTGCGCCCGGTGGGTGGGGCTGGCAGCAGCCCACAGCCCGAAAGCGCCGTCCACGTGGACCCACGCGCCATGCTCGTGAGCAAGCGCTGTCGCTTCGGCAATCGGGTCGAACGCGCCGGAATGCAGGTTGCCGGCCTGCAGGCAGACAATGCTCGGCCCGTCCGCCTTGCTGAGCGCCTCGGCCAGCGCGTCGACGACCAGCCGCCCCTGCGCATCCGCCGCCATCACGGTCGGCTTGCCGAGCCCCAGGTACTTCAGGGCGAGGTCGACGGATGCGTGACGGTCGGCACCCACGAGAACGGTCACCCTGGGTGCGCCGGTCAGACCGTTCGTGGTGAGGTCCCAGGCCGCACGGTCGAGCACATCCTGTCGCGCCGCTGCCAGGCCGACGAAGTTGGCCATCGTGGCACCGGTGGTGAAGCCGACATCGCAGCCGGCTGGGAGCCCGAGCAGGTCGAGCAGCCAGTCGCCGGCATTCTGTTCCACGGCTGCCACACCTGGAGTGGCAAACCGGAGTGCCGTGTTCTGGTCCCACGCACTCACCAGCCAGTCGGCGCCGAGTGCGGCAGGCAGGGTGCCGCCGATCACCCAGCCGAAGAACCGGCCGGAGGGCATGGCCATCAGTCCTGGCTCAACCCGCCGGACCAGCTCATCGACCACATCGACAGGGTCTGCGCCATCCTCGTGGAACGGTTCGTCGAATTGCGTCGCCAGTTGGTCGGCGGTCAGCTGCGGCCGAACCTCTCGCGACGGCATCGACGTAAGCCATTGTTCAGCGTGGTGGTGCGCTTGATTCAGGGCCCGGGAATAGTCATCCGGTTCGGCCGACATGGCTCATAGCGTAGACCCGTGCATCCCGTGACAACAGGGTCGACTTCTAGTCGCCCCCCGCCAGTTCGCGTGCCTGCCTCAGCCAGTCGTCGAGCACTTCACCGTCGAACCCGTCGCTGTCGGCGATCTTGAGCGTCGCCATGTCGGCTGAACCGCTCGGCACCAGCGTCTCGGTGTCGTCGTTGATCGATTGCCCTCGCCACAGCATGAAGGTCACATAGTTCGGGAACGCCTTGAAGCCCGCCACTGGCGTCGTGCCCATCATCCACACCGGATGCCCGTGCCAGACCTGGCCGACCGCATCCGGCAGCCCGGTGTCGAGGTGCGCCCGCAGTGCCGCCGCAATGACGTCGTTGGGGGCGTCAAGCCCCGCGATGTACTCGTCGATTGTCGCCATTGTGTGCCTCCCGAAAGTAGTCCTGCCATCCTCACGCACAATGCCGTCGGTGCCAACCGTGTTCGTGCAGCCGTGGCTGCGGCGATAGGTTTGCCTCGTGAATACGAACAGCACGACCTGGCAGCAGCGAGCGGATGCGCTCTGGGCACTCATCGACAGCTACGGGCCGGACGCCTTCGTGCTGGAGATGACTCGCCTGGTCTCGGAGCGACCGGCGGATGATGCGGTCGCGGCCCACGAACTCGGTGGCGCTTACGACTCCACCGGTCACAGCGACCTCGCCGTGCCCCACTACCGTCGTGCTCTGCAGCTGGGACTCGACGAGAGCAGGCATCGCCAGGCGGTGATCCAGCTGGCCAGTTCCCTGCGGAACCTCGGCCAGGCATCCGAAAGCGTCTCGCTGCTGGAGGAAGAGCGCGACGCCCGCACCGACGAACTGGATGATGCCGTTCGTGCGTTCCTCGCGTTCGCGCTCATCGACGTCGGCCGCGAACGGGAGGCTGCCGCCATGGCGCTTGCCGCGCTGGCCCCCCACCTGCCCCGCTACCAGCGCTCCGTGACCAACTACGCGCAAGCACTGCTGCCGGAGTAGCCGAAAAGCAGGAGAAACCGCACGCCACTCGCAAAAAACTCCCTCATACCGTGCGAGTCGCACAAAAGATCCCTCAAAGTGGCGGGCAAGCGAGCGGATGTGGGCTCAGGCGGCGACCACCCGAACGGGCAGCGACGCCACGCCCTTCAGCGTGTTGTGGAGGTACGGAACCGGCTCACCCAGGCGCTCGATGCTCCTCACGCGAGTCGCGAGGGTGGTCAGCACGACGTCCATCTCCAACCGGGAGATGGGCTGGCCGACGCACTGGTGGATGCCCATCCCGAAAGCCAGGTGGCCGCCGGCCTGCCGGTCGATGCGGTAGCTGTCGGCATCCGCCCCCCACTGCTCCGTGTCGCGGTTCGCCGCACCCGGGAACACCATGACCTTCTGATCCTCTTCAAGGCGGATGCCGTGGAACTCGACCGCGCGCGAGGTGGTGCGGAAGAACGACTGGAACGGCGATTCGAAGCGCAGCGCCTCATCGATGGCGAACTTCATCATTGACGGCTTCTCGTGCACGGTGTGCCAGTCGGCTGCGGTATCGGTGAGGCTCCGCAGCGTGTTGCCGATCGCCAGCGCGGTCGTGTCGAGCCCGGCGGACAGCAGCGCACGCACCAGCAGTGCCGCCTGGTCTTCGGTGATGGCGCCGGCGTCCGCATGCTCCCAGATCTTCGCGCCCAGTCCGTCCGGATCGAGGTTGTCGCGTGCACAATTCGCCATCACCCAGTCCCTGGTGCCTTCGCCCTTCTCGAAGTAGTGGCGGTAACGATCGTCTTCGGGGCCGAAGGCGCTGAAGTTCATCGCGCCGTGGGGGAGCAGGTTCTCCATCCGCCCCTCGCGCGGGATGCCGACCGCGTCGCCGAAAGCCCGGATGGGGAACACTTCGGCGAGTTCGGTGACCGCGTCGAACTCGCCCTGGGCTACCAGGCGGTCCACCAACTCGTCGGCGAACTCCTGGAACTGCGCGCGCAGGGCACGAACGCCACGCGGCGAGATCACGTCGACCATTGCCGTGCGCATCTGCCCGTGGATGGGCGGGTCCGACTCCAGGATGCCCTGGGGTCGCCAAGCAGCCTCATGATGCAGGTTCTTCGGCCCGACGCCCGCGCCATTGATGAACGTTTCATGGTCGACCAGGATGTCGCGCACCAGCTGGTGCCGGGTGAAGGCGAGCACCTTGTAACGCTCCAGCCAGACGGCCGGGCCGGCCGCGCGCATCCGCTCGAACAGCGGATAGGGGTCGGCAAGATTGGCGTCGGAGTACGGGTCATCGGGGAACGAGGGGAGATCCGTCATCGCTGGTCCTTTGCTTGGGAAGGGCCTTCACCGTATCGAGCGACGGGAAATCGACGCGACCCAGGTTCTTGCTCTGTGAGAATGACGGTTGGATGCTGCCCGCTGAGTGGCGGACCATGTGGCTAGCGACAACGCGGCTGGCGACATGTGGCTAGGACAATGAACCTGGAGGTGCCCGGTGGACTCATCCCTTGAGCGCGGACTGGCGCTGCTCACCGAGATCGCCGCATCGGGCGAACACACGGCGGCGTCGCTCGCACTCGCGGTCGGCCTGCCCGTCAGCACGACTTACCGCTACCTGCGGGTGCTGCGCGACGGCCAGTTCGTCCGCGAACACCGCGGGCGCTACGAGGCCGGCACCGCGCTGGTCGGGCTCAGCGGGCGCCATTCCGCACAGTCCTACCTTGCCGAGGTCGGGCCGGCAGTTCTTGCCGCGCTCGTCGAAGAGATCGGGGAGACCGCGGTGATGATCGTCCGGGTCGGCACCCGTGCGCTCTGCCTGCGGCGCGCGGAGCCCGACAAATCGCTCAAGTACACCTTCGCGATCAACCAATTGCTGCCCCTTCACGCCGGCGCCGGCCAGCGCACGCTGCTCGCCTGGGCACCGGATGCGGTGATCAAGCAAGTCCTCGGTCGCGAGCTGGAGCGCTTCACCGACCGCACCCCGACTGCCGAGCAGTTGAGGCAGAGCATCCCCACCATCCGCCGTGTCGGCTGGGCCCTGTCCCGTGGTGAGTTCGACGCCGGGGCGGTATCCGTTGCCGTGCCGGTGCTTTTCGGCGGGGAAGCGGTCTGTTCGCTCAACGTTGCCGGGCCGGAGGCGCGGTGCGGCTCGCGTGAATGGGTGAAGAACACCGTGCAGGTGCTGCACTCTGCTGCTGCCGACCTCACCGACGCGCTCGGCGTGTGGGCGCCAGCCAGTCAGGTCGGCTTACAGGCGCCACGTGAACAATCAAGCGTCCAGAACAAGGAGATCGCATGACCCAGCAACCCGTCCTCTTGATCGGCGATGACGACGCAAGCCTCGGCGATCTCGTTGATGTCGCCCGCCACCGCCGGCGGGTCGCGCTTGCTCCAGGCGTTGCCGAGCGGATGGCGCCGAGCCGGGAGTGGATCGACGGAATCATCGACGGGATGGCCGCGGGCAAGGAGACGGCGCCGATCTACAGCATCAACACCGGCTTCGGCTCACTCGCCGGCCGCCGGGCATTCGACAACCCGGGGGATGCGGCTGAACTCAGCCGCCGCCTGATCCTCGCCGACGCGTCCGGCGTCGGCCGCAACGTCGACGAAGAGGTCGTGCGCGCCACCATCTTCATTCGGATCGTCAGCCTCACCCGCGGTTACTCCGGCATCCGACCCTCGCTGGTGCAGGGGCTGATCGACATGCTCAACCACGATGTGTTCCCGGCGGTGCCGGAGTACGGTTCGCTGGGCGCCAGCGGCGACCTCATCCCGTTGGCCCACATCGCCATCGTGCTGACCGGCCCGCCCAGCGGCGAGGACGACCCGCTCGACTCCGGCGAAGCCTTCGTTGACGGTCGCATTGTCTCTGGCGTCGAGGCGATGGCGCACGCCGGGATCGCCCGCATCCCGATCTCCGCGAAGGACGGCCTTGCCCTGCTGAACGGCACGTCGTTCTCGGCCGCGCAGGCAGGGCTGGCACTCTGGGACGCCCGGATGCTGCTGGAGACCGCGACCATCACAGCAGCCATGTCGATCGAAGCCCTTCGCGGTTTCGGCGACGCCTTCATCGACGAACTGCACCAGGCCCGGGGACAGAAGGGGCAGATCGCGGTGGCCACCCGCATCCGCCAGCTGCTGGAAGACAGCCAATTGGTGACCGGTGATCGCGACACCGACCCCGACCGCCAGCCGCCGCAGGACGCCTACTCGCTGCGCTGTGTTCCGCAGGTGTTCGGCCCGGTGAAAGACACCCTCGACTTCGTCACCGGCATCATCGAGACCGAGATCAACGCGGCAACCGACAACCCGCTGATCTTCCCGGACCTGCCGAGCACTCGCACGCTCAAGGCGGTCTCCGGCGGCAACTTCCACGCCGAGTACGTGGCATTCGCGGCCGACTTCATCTCCATCGTCGTCACCGAGATCGGCAACATCACCGAGCGGAGGCTGTTCCGCCTCGATGACGGAACGCTGAACCGTGGGCTTCCGGACATGCTCATCGCCAGCGAGCAGGTCGGCCTGGACTGCGGGTTCATGCTGCCGCAATACCTGGCGGCCGCGCTCGTCTCCGACTGCAAGACGCTCGCCCACCCCGACAGCGTCGACTCGATCCCGACCAGCGCCAACCAGGAGGACCACGTCTCGATGGCGAACAACGCCGGTCGGCACGCGCGCACCATTGTCAGCAACATCCAGCAGGTCGTCGCCATCGAGTACCTGATGGCAGCGCAGGCGCTGGAATTGCGGCTGATCGAACGCGGAGTGGGTGCGGATGCGATCGGTACGGCTAGCCGCGCGGCGCTACGGCTGCTGCGCAGCACCCCGTCGAGTGACGGCCGGCCGAACGGGCACCTGGTTCGCGATGCGGTGCTCTACCCGCGCATCCGCGCTGCGGCGACGCTGGTGATCGATGGCGCTGTCGTGCGTGAAGTCGACCGGGCGATTGCTGCGGTGCAGGCGTGAGCATCCAGCTGCGGGTGTTGCGGCGTGAAGCAATCGCCGACCGGGTTCTCGCGCTGACACTGGAAAGTGCTGACCGCACCCCGCTGCCCGAGTGGACGCCCGGTTCGCATATCGACCTCACGCTTCCCGGTGGACTGATCCGGCAGTATTCACTCTGCTCCGACCCGGCGGACCGCAGCAGCTGGCGCATTGGGGTGCTGAGGGAGCTGGCGGGCCGCGGCGGCTCGGACACCGTCCATGACTCGGTACAGGTCGGCGACACCCTCAGTGCAACCGATCCCAAGCACAGCTTCAGGTACAGCGCCCCGGCATCTGATGTGCTGTTCATCGCCGGCGGTATCGGCGTCACGCCGATACTCCCCATGGTGAAGGCGGCAGAGCAGGCGGGGATCACGTGGCGGATGCTCTACCTCGGGCGCAATCGGGAGTCGATGGGTTTCCTGGATGAGCTGGAGCCGTATGGCGACCGGGTCACCGTGCACACCAGCGACAGCGGCGGGAGGCTTCCGCTGGGCGCAGGCATCGCCGCCTTCGGGCTGATCGATCCGGAGATCTACGCCTGTGGCCCTGCCCCTTTGCTGGATGCCTTGGGGGAGTGCTGGCCGGCAGCGCGCCTGCACGTCGAACGGTTCACCGGCGACGGGAACGGCGCCGAGGACTCCGATACGGCGTTCATCGTCGAGACCAGCGACGGAACCGAGATCGAGGTGGCCGCGGATGAGACGATCCTGGCCGCGATGATGCGCTGCGGCGTTCCGGCCCTCAACTCCTGCCAGGAAGGCATCTGCGGCACCTGCGAGACGGTCGTTGTCAAGGGAACGCCACTCCACCGGGACAGCCTGCTGAGCGACGAGGAGCGGGCCAGCAACGAGACCATGATGATCTGCGTCTCGCGGTGCATCGGAGACCGTCTGGTGTTGGAACTCTAGGGCGCTTTAACGAAAGAAGAAGGGCGTTTTCACACCCTTCCATTCTTAATTTATAGCTGACACGGGGGCTTGTGGCAAGACCCCCGTCGTGACGCAGAATTGTCCGTCGACGCCGGAAACGGGCAATTGGAGTGGTGAAATGCGTGCAGGTGTAAACCCCATGATCGACAGGGTCTTCGAGCTTCCGGACCGCTTCGCAGCGAAAGATGACCCGAAGCTAATTGCCGCCGACGAGCAGCACTTCGCGGCCATCGCCACGAGCCTCGAGCAATCGATCGCCGACCTGTCCGACCGCCTCGACACGGCACGGAAGCAACCGGGAGGCAGTGGTCAGGGGGCGTTGGAGCGGGACCTGGACATCCACCGGATGACGGCCAGGCTCCGAGCGCTGCGCCGCTTCGGCCTGGACCTTTGCCTCGGGCGCATCGTCGATGCAGCCGGCTCCGAGCCTGTGTATGTGGGGCGACTCGGACTCACCGACCGCGATGGCCGCCGATTGCTGCTCGACTGGCGTTCCCCAGCAGCCGAACCGTTCTTCGGGGCGACGCACGCCAACCCGATGGGGCTTGCGAGCCGCCGCCGGTATCGCTGGACGGCTGACCGTATCACCGACTATTGGGACGAGGTGTTCACGCCGGACGGGCTCGACGGCAACGCCGCGCTCGATGACCAGTCCGCCTTCATCGCGAGCCTCGGAAGCAACCGGTCGGATCGGATGCGGGATGTGCTCGGCACCATCCAGGCAGACCAGGATGCGATCATCCGCGCCGGGTCTCGCGGTGCTCTCGTCGTCGATGGGGGCCCCGGAACAGGAAAGACCGTGGTCGCGCTGCACCGCACCGCCTACCTGCTGTATTCGGATCCGCGCCTCGGGCACCGCCGGGGCGGGGTTCTCTTCGTCGGACCGCACCAGCCGTACGTCGACTATGTTTCCGATGTGCTGCCCGGGCTGGGCGAGGAAGGGGTGGAGACCTGCACGTTGCGAGACCTGGTGCCTGGAGGCGCCACCGCAACGGTCGAAACCAACCCCGAGGTGAGCCGCCTCAAAGCATCGGCGGCCATGGTGGGGGCGATCGGGGCGGCCGTCAGGTTCTACGAGCAGCCGCCGACCCAGGGGATGACTGTCGAGACGCCGTGGTCGGATGTCTGGCTCAGTACTGAGGAGTGGGCCGAGGCGTTCGACGCGCCAGAAGGCGGTACTCCGCACAACGAGGCGCGCGAGCAGGTCTGGGAAGCGCTCATCGACATCGCCGCCGACCGGTTCGATGAGAATGAGGTACCGCCGCACCTGCTGCGCCGGGCCCTCGCGCAGAACGAGGAGTTGAGCCGGGCATTCACCCGCGCGTGGCCGCTGCTCGACCCGGCCGGTGTGGTCACAGACCTCTGGTCGGTGCCCGCCTACCTCCGGCGTTGCGCCCCGTGGCTCACCGCTGAGGAAGTTGGGCAGCTGCAGCGTCGTGACGGAATGGCGTGGACGGTGTCCGACCTGCCGCTGCTGGATGCGGCACGGCAACGGATTGGCGATCCGGGCGCCTCCCGTCGCAAACGGCAACGCGAGGCGGTGGTCGCGGCCGAGCGGGAACGGATGGACAGGGTCGTCGACGAGCTGATCGCTGCGGAGGCGCACGACGACGGTGAAGGCTTGATGACGATGTTGCGCGGTGAGGACCTCCGCAACACCCTGGACGACGAAGCCGCGCTGCCCGCCACCGACCCTGACCTGCTCGCCGGACCATTCGCGCACGTCGTCGTCGACGAGGCGCAGGAGTTGACCGACGCGGAGTGGCAGATGCTGATCATCCGCTGCCCGTCACGGAGTTTCACCATTGTCGGTGACCGGGCGCAGGCACGGCACGGGTTCACCGAGTCGTGGGAGGAGCGGCTGAGGCGGATTGGGCTCGACCAGGTCACCGTGGCTTCGCTGAGCATCAACTACCGCACGCCAGGGGAGGTCCTGGCAGAGGCGGAGCCGGTGATCCGGGCGGTGCTGCCGGATGCCAACGTGCCCACCTCCATCCGCAGCAGCGGAGTTCCCGTCAGGCACGGGTCGGTTTCCGAGGTGGGTATCATCCTCGACGCGTGGCTGGCCGAGCACGCCGAAGGTGTGGCCTGCGTGATCGCCGCCGGCGACCCGCTGCACGACACGCTCCCATCGCGCGTTCGCATGCTCACTCCCGAGCTGTCGAAGGGGCTCGAATTCGACCTGGTCATCCTGATCGACCCGGAATCGTTCGGCGACGGCATCGAAGGGGCAGTCGATCGCTATGTCGCGATGACCAGGGCGACCCAGCAACTGGTCATTCTGACCTAATGGCGGGTTACCCTGTACCCATGAGTTGGCTCAGGCAACGACTCGTCATGACCATGACGCTGTCGTTCCTCGCGCTCGTCGTCGCGCAGGCGGAACCTTCCGGACTGCTGGCGGCCGGTCTCGCGACCATCCTGGTTGCGGCAGCATTGAGCGCTCGCCACGCCGCCGTCGCGGTCCGTTCCCTGGAACTCACCGTCGGTTCGCGCGCGCGGGAGCACCGCGAGGCGCTCAGCGTCATGCCAGAGCCACGGCACCCGAACACGGCGGGCCGACCCCGCACCCGAGCACCCGCGCAGCCGCCTCCGGTCGCGTAGAACCCACCGCTCACCCGTCTCCACAAGACGGAGAGTCTCCACAGACGGGAGCGGATGCTTCGCGGCCATCAGGCCACCAACATCCGCTTCGACTGCAAGGGACTTCTCCCGTGGATTTCTATTCGTTCGCCCCGATCGCTGCTGTGCTCGACACGGCATACAACGCCGTCACGGCGCTCACCGCGCTGCTGGACCCGATCACTGGTGCCGCCAGTGCGACGGCCGCCATTGTGCTCATCACCCTCCTCGTTCGCACCGCGCTGATCCCAGTCGGCGTGTCTCAGGTGCGCGCCGAGTTCACCCGCAAGCGGCTCGCTCCCCTGCTGCAGGAGTTGCAGCGCAAGTACAAGAAGAAGCCGGAGGTGCTGCAGCGCAAGACGATGGAGTTGTACGCGGCCGAGAAGGCCTCGCCGCTGGCCGGATGCCTGCCGACGCTCCTGCAGGCGCCGGTGCTGTCCACGGTCTACGGCCTGTTCATCCTCGGCAGCATCAATGGCCACACGAACGCGCTGCTCAGTGAGCGGCTGCTCGGCGTTCCCCTGGGTGCGTCGCTCATCTCGGGGCCGGGGTGGCCCGGCGCACTAGTGTTCGCCGGGATCATGGTGGTGCTGGCTGTTGTCGCCTGGTTGTCGCGGCGCATCGCAGTGAAGAACGCACCGACTATGACGGATGCCGCTCCGCCCGCCCTGCAGAACCTCGCCGGCCCGCTCAGCTGGTTGCCATTCCTCACGGTGGTGTTCGCGGCGGTGGTGCCCCTTGCCGCCACGCTCTACCTCGCGTTGACGACTGCCTGGACCCTGGTGGAGCGGATCATCCTGAGGCGCCTGCTCGCGCCTGCGTAAGCTGGGCGGATGATCACCGAGCACGCACTACTGCCCGTCAAGCCGGGCCTCGAAACGGAGTTCGAGGAGGCGTTCGCATCCGCTCGCCTCATCATCTCCTCGATGCCCGGATTCCGCGGTCTGACCCTGTCGCGGGGCGTTGAGAGCCCGAGCAGCTACCTGCTGCTGGTCACCTGGGACAGCATCGAGGCGCACGAGGTCGGCTTTCGCGGCTCGGGCGAATACCAGGAGTGGAAGCGGATGCTGCACCACTTCTACGACCCGTTCCCGGTTGTCGAGCACTACCGCCGGGTGGCCAGCGCGTAGGGGGGTCGAAGCTAGGGCATGATGAGGCTGTGCCACGTCATGTCATGTTCGGTCTCGGTGCCGGCGCTCTGTGGGGGCTGACCTTCATCGCCCCGGTGTTCCTCGGCCCGTTCACGACCCTCGACCTCACGGTCGTGCGCTACCTGATCTTCGGGATCGTCTCGGTCGCCGCCCTGATGGTGCTCCGGTTCAACCCGTTCAAGCGCCTGGATGCTCGGGGCTGGTGGCGCATCATCGGGCTCGGCCTCGCCGGCAACACCCTCTTCTACCTGGCACTGTCGAGCGGCGTCGCGTTCGCCGGCTCGGCGCCGGTCGCGTTGATCATCGGCACCCTGCCGATCGCCATGATCGTGGCGGGCAACATCCGCCGGAAGACGGTTTCCTGGGGCCGCCTCGCCGGACCGATCGCCGTGTTGGCTGCCGGCCTCGGGTTGACCGGACTGGCGGCGATGGAGGGCGAGGGCGGGGCGCCCGGTTCGCTCGTTCCGCTGGGGATCGTCCTGGGGCTGGTTGCCGTGTTCTCCTGGCTGGCCTACGGCATCGTGAACGCCGAATACCTGGTCGACAACCCGGAGACCGGCGTCATCCTGTGGACCAGTCTCACCGGGATAGGCACGCTGATCACGGTGCCTCCACTGGTCATCGCAGCGATCGTGGTGGGTCGCGTCGAACCGGTCGCCGCCGGCGATGTGCCGGTGCTCCTGTTCTGGGGACTATTGCTCGGACTCGGCTCCACCTGCGTGGCAACCTGGCTCTGGAACAAGGCCAGCTCCGGCCTGTCCACGACGGTGCTGGGGCTGCTGGTGGTGTCGCAGACAGTGTTCGCGATGATCTTCGTCTGCCTGCTCGAAAGCCGCCTTCCGACCCTGGCCGAAGCCGCGAGCATCCTGCTCATCGTGATCGGTGTCGGCTGGGGGCTCCGCGCTACGTCAGGGGCTGGGGTCAGCAGCGACGCTGCTTTCCGCTAGAACGACGGTGAAGGAAGAGCCCGTGGCCCGGGCCCTGTGGCCTAGCGCCGTTACGACTGCGGGAATCGAGGAGAAATCGGCGGCAAGCGCTCGAGAAGTCCTCGAATCCATGCGGATGCCGGATTCCTCCTGCCGTAGCGCTACGGGCGGAGCAGCACCTTGGTGGCCCGGCGCTCATCCATGGCGGCGTACGCCTCGGCCACCTCTGACAGTGGCAACTCGAGGTCGAAGACGCGCCCCGGGTTGATGGACCCGGAGAGCACCTCTGGCAGCAACTCCTCGATGTAGCCGCGCACCGGGGCGACGCCGCCGTTCACACCGACGTTGTTGTTGAAGAGTCGACGTACGGGAAGCTCCGGTCCGCCGTTCGGCACACCGACGTAGCCGACCATGCCGCCGGGCCGGGCGCTGCGAATGGCCTGGTCCATCGACTCTTTCGTGCCGACGCACTCGAGTACGCAGTCGGCGCCGACACCGTCGAGCATGTCGTTGATCCGCTCGACACCCTCGTCGCCGCGCTCCTCCACGATGTCGGTTGCCCCGAACTCGCGGGCGATGACCTGGCGATCGGCGTGACGTGACATGGCGATGATGCGCGACGCCCCGAGCCGCTTGGCGGCGAGCACCGCGCACAGCCCGACCGCACCATCACCCACAACCACGACGGCGCTGCCGGTGGTGACGCCAGCGGAGACGGCCGCGTGGTGACCGGTGCCCATGACATCCGCCAGCGCCAGCAAGCCTGGAACCTGGTCGTCGTCAGGCATGGTCGGCGTGGCGACAAGCGTGCCGTTGGCGTTGGGGACGCGGATGCGCTCGCCCTGGGCGCCATCGGCGAAGGCCCCGGACTGGTCATCCGACCCCCACCAGCCGCCGTTCAGGCATGATGTGGTGACTCCGTTCCGGCAATTGATGCAGGTGTTGTCGCAGTGGTAGAACGGCGCGATCACGAAATCGCCGCCCTGCACGGCCGTGACGTCGACACCGACCCGCTCGACGACACCGACGAACTCGTGACCGATTCGCCTCGGCGCGTGGACGGGCGTCACACCGCGATAGGGCCACAGGTCGGAACCGCAGACACAGGCCGCGACCACCCGCACGATCGCGTCACTGCCGGTGGCCAGCTCCGGATCGGGTACTTCTTCCAGGCGGATGTCCCGTTCACCATGAATCACCGTTGCACGCATGCACCCCAGCGTATTGCGGCAGCCCGTTGTGTGCTGGGGGCACGGCACAGGGACACCGCGCGGGCGCACGGCACCGGATGCCGCCAGCGGGCCAGCGGCATCCGGTGTCAGGTCGGCGGAGAACTAGCCGATCGCGTACCCCGTGCGCTTGGCGGCAACCAGCGCAAGACCGGTTCCCAGCATGAGCGCGATCCCCCCGATGAGCGGCAGGGTCTCAACCCCTGTTGCCGCGAGCATCATCGCCGGAGTCAGTGCTGCCGTCGCCATGAGCGGGGTGAAGCCACTCATGGCGATGTCGGTACCGGCATCCGTCACCGTACCTTCGTTGTCGACCGCGGAGTCAACTTCGACCGGGGCGAAGGCGTCCAGGGCGATAGCCCTGACCACCGGGCCTTCAACAGTCGGCTCACTCAGCAGGCCATCGTCAACGACGGGAGTTGCCAGCAGCCCGTCATTGATGAATCCCATCCGCACGATTGGTTCGCCGATCATGCCGTCATCGAGCAGCCCGTCGAACAGTCCGACTTCCACGAGGCCGTCATCAAGCAGGCCATCTTTGAGCAGGCCATCTTTGAGCAGACCATCCTCGAACAGGCCATCATTGAGGATGTCCTCATCGAGGAAGCCGCCACTGAGGATTCCTCCATCGATAGGCGAGTCATCGCGGATTACCGCGACGTCATTGCCACCGACCATGATCGGCACATCGACGTCTGGTGCTACCTGATTGCCGCTGGCAATGCCGTCGTCACCCGTGGTGGTGGCGGCGGCGCCCTCGGTGTCCCCTTCGGAGGTGGCGCTGGTCTGCGTCCCGTCCGTGGAACTGTCGCCGAGGACGCTGATGGCATTTCCGCTGGCGACGATCGGCGCGACAACCTCCGGCATCACCTGGTTGCCACCGAGGATGGCGTCTTCACCGCTGGTCGTGCTGGTGGTTACGGCAGCGTCGCTACCGCTTGGCGCCATCGTGGTGTCCGAACTCTCGCTGTCACCGAGAATCGAGATGGCGTTCCCGCCGATGGTCACCGGCAACTCGCCGAGGATCCCGACTTGGTTTCCGGATGCGACGCCGTTCTCACCTGAGGTGTCGGCAGCGTTCGCTGCCCCGGCGCCGAGGACGGTCAGGCCGCCCACGAAGAACGCTCCCCAGAGCGCTCGAGAAACTGCTTTATGCATGATTTCACTCCTTGAGACTGATGTGGTCATGCCCTCGCACGGCCTGCAGCCGTCGAGAGCGAGGTTCGTTTCCTGCGCCAGAAGGGCAGGGCGAACCCCATCAGCCAGGGGAGGTGTCGCTGTCGAAGGTGGGGGAGGAGGGCAGGGTGAAGTTCTCCCAGGCAGCGGATGCGCCGGCCGGCGTCAACGAGTCGACCGCCGTCGGCATCGCGGCGACCAGGGTTGGTGCACCGGTGCCCTGGTTCGGCGTGGACGGCGGAGCCGGCACGGGCTGCGTCGGCACCATCGGTTGGGGTGGAGCGTGATGGGAGCCAGCCGCGGGAACGTGTGCGGCCCCGGTATCGAGGGCAACAGACGTCAATGCCACCGCGACTGGCTCCGGCTGGTCCGCGACGACGGCTGAAGGCGCCGCCGCGGCGGGAATCGTGATGGATTCGCTGAGCTGGCTGGTGAGGCCGAGTGAGTCCGCCGAGTCGGCCACGACCCCGTTCAGTAGCTGCGTCGTCTTCGCCACGATCGGAACCTCAAGAACCGGGGTGGCAACATCCGTCACCACTGGGGTGGCAACATCCGCCGCAACTGGCTCGACTACATGCTCAGTTGCATTCGGCAGAGGCTCGATGAGCCCGGCCGGCAGAACCACCTCGTCGACGCTGGCGGCGAGCGTTCCGAGCAGCGAGCCCGTGTCCATGTCCGTGTCGTCGTTCGCGGCGGCCGGGGTGCTGCCGGCGAAGATGGAGAGCACAAGCCACACGAACGCGGCCAGCACGGAGAGGAGCAGGATTCGCCAGGCGGAGAGCACAGGCTGCCCAAGGTCCGGTTCCACGCTCGTCACCCCCTGCGCTTCGTCAACTGCGCCGATGCACCTGACCGTAGGCCGGGTAGACGGATCAGTCTATGATTTACAGGTTTTACTCAGTAAGATTCGCCCAGTGAAACGAGGTGGCCTGCGCGGGCTTGGGGTATCACTGCTTACTGCTCCGGAATCCAGCTGGCGGCACGCACCCCCGCGCCGGTGAAGTTGTCGCAGCGCACGTACTGGTCGCCCACCCGCATGAGCAGGCAATTACCGGAACCGAGCGACGGCTGCGACTGAGTCGGTGATCCGGGGTGTTCAGCGGCGGCAACGGGTGCAGCGCTGCCGCCGACGATGAGGATGGCGCAAAGAACGGATGCTGTCCAATGGCCCTGCTTCGAGTGGTACATGATCGTGGCCTTCCGATAATTGAAAATTTGATCAGTTCAGGCTCCATCCGGTCGGGACCTGTTCACATCAGGCATTCCCCCTCAGATCCAGCGGGAGAACCCTCAGGTTGACCCGCCATACGCCCGGAACGGTGCAACACTGGATTGGTGGCCGCCCGTCCTGGCACAACCGGCCCTCTTCTGGTGGGGCGCTCCGAGGAGCTGGCCACTATCCGTGCCCTTGTGGACCGTGCCACCGCAGGAGAAGCCGGCGCGCTGCTGGTCTCGGGCGATCCCGGGGTGGGAAAGACCGCCTTGGTTCAGCAGGCGTGCGCACAGCTGCAGCCGGACACGATTGTGCTTTCCGGCGCAGCGTTGCCGTTGACGACCATGTCGGTTCCGTTTCTCGCCCTGCGGTCAGCGCTCCGTAATCGCGCGAGAAGTGATGGCTGGTCCTTTTTCCAGCCGGGCCAATCCTTGGTCGATGTTCCGATCCTGTTCGACGAATGGTTGGAGGATCGGTGCCGGGAACACCCTGTCGTTCTCGTTGTCGATGACCTGCACTGGGCTGACCAAAGCACTCTGGACGTGTTGATGTACGTGCTGGCCGGACTAGAACATCGACGGTTGGCGGTGATCACCACCATGCGCGGCAGCGAGATGTTGGGTGACGGCCATCCGCTGCAGCGTTGGCTGGCCGACATCCACCGCCTTCCCCGCATCCAGCACCTGATGCTGGAACCCCTCGATCGGGTCGCGACCGATGCCCAGTTGACTGCACTCCTCGGCGTTCCGCACCGGTCGCTGGTGGAGGAGGTGTTCAGACACACGCTCGGAAACGCCTACCTCAATCGCCTGCTTGTTGTCGGTGTCTCCCCGAGCGCGCGCCACCTGCCCCCTGGCCTGCCAGCAGACCTCAAGTCGGCGATGCTGCAGTCATGGCGCCGGCTGTCCGCCCCGTCGAGGGAAATTTCTCGTGTCCTGGCTGTTGGCGGACGACCATTGCACGCGAGTGAACTTGGCGACGTTGTCGGCCCGGCGGGCCATGGGGATGTTGTGGGGATGTTGCGCGAGGCAGCCGAGAACGGCATTCTCGATGTCGCGCCGGATGGCGCCTACTGGTTCCATCACCCGTTGAACGCCGAAGTGCTCGAACAGGGCTTGCCGGACGAGGAGCGCCAGCGATTGCATTCGGCATTCGCGGAGTTTTCCGAGAGGCGGCTGGCGACCGCCCCGGAACCGACCGTTGAGCTCATGGTGGCGCTCGCCGACCACCACGACCAGGCGCGGCACCCTGCCGAAGCGTATCGGTGGGCCTTAGCCGCATCCGCTGCCGCAGGCCGAGCGGGTGGGGTTGCAGAAATGCTCCGGCTGCTGAGGCGGGCGGTCGCGCTGAGGGACCAATTGCCGGAGGCGGCAGAAAGCAGACAGGAGCTCCTGCTCCGGTTGCGCGCGGCCGCCGCAAGAACCGGTGAGTATGTGGAAGAACTCAAGGCAATCGAGTCATTGCTGGATGGCCTTGACCGTGACGCACAGCCACTCCTGGCCGCCGAGCTGTTGGTCCGGCGGATGCAGCTTCGCTTTCTGAGCGGGCTCGCCTTCCTGGCACCGGATGAGATGCGCGAAGCTGTTCGGCTGGCCGCAACGGAGCCGCTCAGCTGGCAGCACGCGCTGGCGCTTGCCGAATTGGCGCACGCCGAAAGCTGGGAGGACAACCCGGATGTGACAGCTCACGCCGAACAAGCGCTCGCCCTGGCCAGGGCCGCAGGCGATTCGCGCGCGTTGAGCTATGCGCTGACAACCAAGTCCGTGGTTGCGATACGACGCGGGCGAAGGCAGGAGGGACGTGCTCTCGCGATCGAGGCCCAGGATGCGGCTTTGCTGGTGGGCGAATATTGGGCATACTGCCACGCGGCAATCTGGGAAGCCAACGCTGCCGAGATGTGGCCGAGTCGTCTGTACTCCAACATGTTGCGCGGGCATCGCGAAGAGTTGATGGCGTTGGGTGCGCCACACACGTACATTGCCTTTCTCTCAGCCGCGGAAGCGGGCAGCTGGTTCAGCATCGGCGAATGGCGTGAATGTCTGCATCGAATCCGGGTCGTGCTTGGCTCCGATCCCGGGCCGCTTGCCGATGTCGCCGCTCGGCTGGCGGCGGCGCACCTGGCCGCATGGCAAGGACGAACGGTCGAGGCCGAAGCCCACTTGGCGCGCGCCGATGAGATTTTTGCCGAGAGCTCCTCCTTCGTCAATCTGGAGTTTGCCGCTTGCCGTGCGGAGGTCTGCCTGGCCGCGGGCAAGTCGGCGGAAGCCTTCGACGCCGCGATGGCCGGCGCAACGTCGCCTGGGGTTGCACCGACCATGTGCGAATGGCTGATGCCCCTCGCAGCGCGCGCCATTGCCGATCAGGTGCAGACGGCCAATGACAATCGGCGTGATCCAGCCCCGCTGCTGGCACAGCTGGAGGACCTGCAGCGACGTTTCCCGTCGGTCATCCGGGATAACGATCGGACCACCGAGCTGGGGGAACGTCACATAGACGCGCTGAACCAGCTGTACGACGCCGAGGCTGGCCGTGCGCGTCACGATCCTGACAACGGCGCCCAGTGGATTCGAGTTGCGGACGCCTGCCGGGTGGCGACGCTCGCCTGGGAGGAGGTTTACTCGTGTTGGCGGGCGGCCGAATCCGCGCTGGTCCATGGGCGAAATCGCCGGGAGCAGGCGGCATCCGTTCTCCGCAGGGGACTTGACCTTGCCGAGAAGCTACAAGCACGGGCGATTCAGTTCGAACTCGAGAACCTTGCCGGTACCGCCCGGATTCGCATCGATCGTGTGGCCTCGCTTCCGGTGCCACCGAACCAGCGCACAGAGCTTGCCGGGCTGACCACTCGCGAACGCGAAATCCTGGGCTACATCGTCGCCGGCCGTACCTACGGTGAGATCGCACGCGCGCTGGTGATCAGCGAGAAGACCGTCAGCTCGCACGTGTCCAACCTCCTGAGGAAGACCGGGGCGTCCAACCGAGTGGATCTGTCCCGGCTGGCCTCCATCGGCAGCAGCAGGTCGACGAGAGACGCTGAGGCGGAGTGATGACCGGCCCTGTTCTGGTGGGGCGCTCCGAGGAGCTGGCCACTGTCCGTGCGCTTGTGGACCGTGCGATCGCGGGAGAAGCCGGCGCGCTGCTGGTCTCGGGTGACCCTGGGGTCGGAAAAACCGCATTGGTGCAGCAGGCGTGCGCGAGCCTCGACGCCGACGTTCTCGTCCTCCTCGGCGCAGCGTTGCCCATGACCTCCATGGCTGTGCCCTTCCTGGCCATTCGGTCCGCCGTTCGAAGCGCAGGCGGCGCGGGGAACTCGTTGTTCGGGGTGTCACAGTCCACATCCGACATCCCCGATTCCTTCGATTCCTGGCTGAGCAACCAGTCCCTTGAGCGCCTCGTAGTATTGGTCGTCGACGACCTGCAGTGGGCAGACCAGAGCACTCTGGACGTGCTGATGTACGTGCTGGCTGGCCCCGCCGATCGCCGGTTGGCGGTCATCGCGACCATCCGTAGTAGTGAGGTAGGGGACAGCCATCCGCTGCAGCACTGGCTGGCCGACATCCGGCGCCTGCCTCGGATTGAGCAGTTGGCGCTCGGGCCGCTCGACCGTGCCGGAACGGATGCCCAGCTGACCGCCCTGCTCGGGGCACCCCATCAGTCACTGGTGGAGGAAGTTTTCACGCACACGCGCGGCAACCCTTACCTCAGTCGCCTGGTAGTGGCCGGACTTCCGCCCGGCGCGCGCCACCTGCCGATTCCCTTGCCGCCAGATCTGAAATCCGCGGTCTTGCAGTCGTGGCGTCGGCTGTCCGCACCAACCAGGGAACTTACTCGTCTTCTGGCGGTTGCTGGACGACCCTTGCGCGCGAACGAAATGGACGACGTCGCTGGCTCGGCTGCAGGCACTCGACGCGTATCGAGCATGCTCAGCGAGGGAGCGGAAAATGGCCTCCTCGATGTCGGTCCGGATGGAGCGTACTGGTTCCGACACCCGCTGAGCGCCGAGGTGCTCGAACACGGCCTTCCGGAAGACGAACGACAGCGCCTCCATTCCGTCTTCGCGGACTTCTACGAAAGGCGGCTGGCGGTAGCTCCGGAACCAACCGTCGAGTTGCTGGTGGCGCTCGCCGACCACCACGACCAGGCAGGGCACCTTGCTGAGGCCTACCGGTGGACGCTGCGGGCATCCGAGGCTGTGGGGCAAGTGGGCGGAGTGAGCGAGATGCTGCGCCTTTTGCGACGAGCCGTTGCCTTGAGGAAGGAGCTTCCGGAGGCGACCCCGAGCGAGCAGGAGCTGTTACTCAGGTGGAGGACGGCCGCCGCCGATGCAGGAGTGCATGAAGAGGAGCTTCAGGCGATCGAGTCGCTGATTGATGGTCTCAGCCCGGAGAAGCATCCGCTGGTTGTGGCCGAACTGCTGGTGCGGCGGATGCACCTGCGGTTTGTCACTGGGAGAGCGTTCATGAACCCGGATGAAATGAGTGAGGCAGTGCGTCTCGCGTCGGCAGTGCCACGCAGTTGGCAGCTCGCTCTGGCCCTGGCCGAACTTGCCCACGCCGAAAGCTGGAGCGGCGCCCCTGGTATGGCGGCGCACGCAGAGCAGGCTCTGGCCCTGGCCAGGACTGCGGGAAACCCTCGCGCACTGAGCTACGCGCTGTCTGCCAATGCTGTCGCGGCGATCCACCGCGAGCATGGAGCGGAAGCGCGCGCTTTCGCTGTCAAAGCACGAGACGCGGCCGTGCAGGCCCGTGACTACTTCGCCTATTGCAACGCCGTAATGTGGGAAGCCAACGGGCTGGAGACGTGGACCAGCCACCTCTACGCCGAGCTGCTGCGTGGGCATCGTGAAGAACTGACGACCCTGGGAGCGCCACACACCTATGTCGCGCTTCTCTCGGCGAACGAGGCGGCCAGTTGGCTCAGCGTCGGCGAATGGCAGGAATGCCTGCGTCGTCTTCGCGTCGTATTCGGCTCGGATCCCGGGCCTTTCGCCGATGTCAGTGCCCGGTTGGCTGCGGCACGGCTGGCGGCCTGGCAAGGGCGACTTGGAGAGGCTGAAGCCCACCTGGCGAGGGCGGACGAGATTTTCGCGGGGAGTTCCGCGTTCCTCAACTTCGACTTCGACGCGTGCCGCGCCGAGGTGTGCCTCGCCGCTGGCAAGCCGGAGGCCGCCGTCGAGGCGGCGATGGCCGGGGCAACCTCGCCGGGGGTCCCGCCGACGATGTGCGAGTGGCTGATGCCTCTCGCGGCGCGCGCCATCGCCGACCAGGTTCAGATCGTCAGGGATGCGGGAAGCGACCCCGCCCTCCTGCTTGCGCAACTGGACGACATCCTGGAGCGCTTCCCCTCCGTGATGCGGGATATCGGCGAGTCAACTGAGCTGTGGGATCGTCAGATCGCGGCATTGAACGATGTGTACGCTGCCGAGGCCGGTCGAGCGCGCCAGGATCCAGGCAACGGTGAGGGGTGGGTGCGCGCGGCAGAAGCCTGCCATGCCGCAACATTGGCGTGGGAGGAGCTGTACTCGTGTTGGCGTGCGGCCGAGTCTCTGCTGACCCGTGGGCACCACGATCGTGAGCTGGCGGCATCCGCCGTCCGCACCGGGCTTGAACTTGCCGGGCAGCTGCAGGCTCGACCGATCCAGGCGGCCCTGGAAGGCTTGGCCGTGAGCGCACGAATCCGCGTCGATCGGGTCGACGCGAACCTGCGAACGGACCTGGGAACTGGTTTCGCCGGGTTGACCACCCGCGAACGCGAAATCCTGGGCCACATCGTCGCCGGCCGTACCTACGGCGAGATCGCACGCGCGCTGGTGATCAGCGAGAAGACCGTCAGCTCGCACGTGTCCAACCTGCTGAGGAAGACCGGGACCTTCAACCGAGTGGATCTGTCCCGGCTGGTGATGACCGCCAGCCACCGCTCCGGCCGAACCTGGGGCGACGAATCCGTCTGGGAATAATTGGGGAGTGCGACCCGTTGCACAGCTAGATGCAAACGCATTGAGTTGTATGGATGGAAGGCCGGGCATGGCTCACCTCGAATTGGGACTCGACACCTTCGGCGACGTGACCGTCGACGCCGAGGGCAAGAAGATCTCGCACGCGCAATCAATCCGCAACATCGTTGACCAGGCGATTCTCGCCGACCAGCTCGGTGTGGACTTCATCGGAGTCGGCGAACATCACCGCGACGATTTCGCGGTGTCGGCTCCCGAAGTCGTGCTGGCCGCGATCGCCAGCCGCACCGAGCGCATCCGCTTGGGCTCAGCCGTCACCGTGCTGAGCTCTGACGACCCGGTGCGCGTGTTCGAACGGTTCTCGACGGTTGACGCCGTTTCCAACGGCCGCGCAGAGGTCATCATCGGTCGGGGCTCGTTCACCGAGTCCTTCCCGCTCTTCGGATTCGAACTGAGCGACTACCAGCAGCTGTTCGAAGAGAAGATCGAGCTGTTCAGTGAACTACTGAAGGGCGAGCCGGTCACCTGGACTGGCAAACTGCGTGCCGGTCTCACCGACCAGTCCGTATATCCGCCGATCGAAAACGGCAGCCTCAAGACCTGGGTCGGAGTCGGCGGCAGCCCGGAGTCGGTGGTGCGCGCTGCCCATTTCGGCCTCCCGCTCATGCTCGCCATCATCGGCGGCGACCCACTGCGATTCGCGCCGTACGTCGACCTCTACAAGCGGGCGCTCGGCCAGTTCGGGCGTGACCTGCTGCCCATCGGCGCCCACTCGCCCGGCCACATTGCCGCGACGGATGAGCAGGCGAAAGAGGAGTTGTGGCCGCACTTCAAGGCGAATCGCGATCGCATCGGGGCTGAGCGCGGATGGGGACCGATGTCCCGCGAGGAATACGAGAACGAGGCAACCAACGGTGCCCTCTTCGTCGGGTCACCCGCTACTGTCGCCGCCAAGATCGTGCGCGCGGCGCAAGGGCTCGGGCTCGACCGCTTCGACCTGAAGTACTCCAACGGCACCATGCCGCACGAGCAGCTCATGTCGTCCATCGAGCTCTACGGCCGCGAGGTCATTCCGCTGGTTCGCGAGCAGCTCGCCCGGTAGCCGGCGTCGGCGGGTACACGGTCTCTCCTCGCTCCAGCATGGCGACGAAGCCGGCGATCTTCTTCGCCCTGGTCTCGGCACGTTTCACGCTGTTGGTGCGGAAAATGATCGCAAAGCGGTTCTGGCTGTTCAGGGTCAGGAAGAAGGCGGATGCGGCCGGGCTCGCATCGATGGCGGCCTGCAGGTCATCCGGAACAGCATCGCCCTGGCCGTAGGCGGCGTCCCAGCGGCCGTCCGCCTTCGCCGCGTCGACCTGCGCGAGTCCGGCAGGCTGCATCCGCCCCTCTGAAACCAGGCGGGCCACGTACTCGCGATTCCGTTTCGACCAGACACTTCGCGGCTTGCGGGGAGTGAACGACTGGATGAAGAAGTCGTCATCGAGTGAGCTCGTCTGGCCGTCGATCCAGCCGAAGCAGAGCGCTTCGTCCAGGGCTTGGGCGTAGGAGATCCCGGGGAGGGCAGACGACTTCTTGACCAGTTGCAGTCGAACGCCGACCGAGTCCTGGCCCGCGTTCGCCAGCCAATCACGCCACTCCGCCGGCGTCTGGCAATAGAGCAGGGGCTTGTCGTTGTGGGCTACCACGGTACTGGCCTCTCGTCATTTGGCCGGTACCTCTTGGAGCGCCCAGCCGTTGCCGTCCGGGTCGCTGAAGAATACGAATCGACCCCACGGGAACTCTTCCACTTCTCCCGCCGCGACGCCCTGTGACAATAGCTGCTCGCGCGCCGAATCTGCACTCGCAACCACCACCTGGATGCCTTGCTGGGTGCCGGGCGACATGGTGGTCATGTTGGTGTCGAGAACGATCGAGCAGGCCGAACCGGGGGGAGTGAGTTGCACGAAACGCAGGTTCTCGTCGACCGTTATGTCGTGGTCTGCGTTGAAGCCGAGCTTGCCGACATAGAAGTCCTTCGCCCGGTCGATGTCGGTGACCGGCACTGCGAGCAATTCGATTTTCCAGTCCATGATGGTTCTCCTTGTCTCTGTACCTTCACGGTACGGAGCGATGCGGACTGGATGTGTCCTCAATGGGAGACTGCTGGTTCGCTCGGTGAGACCTCGGAGAAAGCCTGTTCACGGGAGATCTGGAGCCCCGCGATACCGAAAGCGAACATGATCGGAAGGGCCGCGCTGCCCATAGACGTGACCTGGAGGATGCCGACCGCGAGCGGCAACTGCAGCGCGAGCAGCCAGGCGGTCGCGCGCGGGTGGAACCCCTTGAACAGAAGGGTGATCCCGAGAATCGTCGTGCCGAGGAGGATCACCAGGAAGCTGGGAATCGTCAAAGCGAAGGACACGTCGCCGATCAGGTTGTACGAGGTCCATTGCCCGAAGTATTGCCCGAAGGTCGCTACGGTGCCAACGGCGTAACCGGCGAGCACGATCCGCCACATGACCTTCTCGAAGCCGCGCGGGTGCCGGCGACGGTACACGACGACGGCGCACAGCGTGAACGCGATGAACGCGAACACCCAGATCTTGCCGTAGGTCAGGTATACCGTGTCGGCGGGGGCCCAGGTGAGCAACGGTGCCAATGCTGAAGACAGCGGCTCCGACCAGGCACTGATCAGCGGCGACTCCAGGTCTTCCTGGCCGTCCGCCGTGGCGTGACGGGCCAACGAATGCAACTGCCCGACCACGAGCCCGACCCACGCCATTATCCAGGCGGACCGGCCGATCGCCTTCTGTGCGTTCCGTGATGCAAACATCTGATTCCTCTCGTCGGACCGCCCACCACGGTCGGTGCCACTCACGCTAGGGAAGCGGCGGCCGGGAGTCGTCCACTCCACGGTCGAACACGTCTCCAACCCAGGGTTGACTCCCCTCCGTAGCGAAGGCAGTAGCCTCAAGCAATGACGAGGGCCGGCCTGCTGCGTGACGCTGCGCTCCCGGCTGCGATAGCCGTGCTCGGTGCGCTCGAGCTCGCCTACCTGAGAACGGATGGCTGGGCCTTCGGCATTGCGCTCGAAGTGGCTGCCTGCGTGCTGCTGGTGTGGCGGCTCAGCCACCCACTCGTCGCGTGCACTCTGGCCGCCGTGCTGGTGCTGCTGATGCCCTGGGTCGGGCCACAATTGAACGACCCGGCCACCCCCGTGATCATCGCAGCGGTCGTCGGCTACTCGCTGGCCCGAAGAGTGCGCGACTTGCGCGGCCTGATCGGCATCGGCGTGATGGCGTTGATGCTGGTGGTCGACTACGGCCTGGTCGACTCCCGGGAGCATGGCCCGTCCGATGCGATCTTCATCGCGGCACTCCTGCTGCCGCCTTATATTCTCGGTCGTCTCACGCGAAGGCTGGCGGACCAGGCCGAGCAACTGAAGCGCCAGCAGGAGCTGATCCGTGACGAGGCGGTGCGGGCCGAACGGGCCCGGATCGCCCGCGAGTTGCACGATGTGATCGCCCATTCGGTGAGCGCGATGGTGGTGCAGACGGCGGCGGCCCAGGACCTGGTGCACAGTGAGCCCGACCGGGCGGGCATCCTGCTTCAGGATGTCGCGGACACCGGCCGACGCGCGCTTTCGGAGACCGGCCGGCTGTTGCACGTGATCCGTGACGAAGCCGACGAGCTCGGGCTGGAACCGGCTCCCAGCCTGTCCAGACTCCCGGAACTGGTGGAACGCTTCCGCGACAACGGGCTGGCAATCGAGTGGGAGCTCGATGGCCCGATTCGCGACCTCCCCGCCGGCGTCGACCTGTCCGGCTACCGCATCGTGCAGGAGGCGTTGACCAACGCGTTGAAGTACGCGGCCGACCAGAAGGCCCGGCTGCGGGTGACGAGCACGCCGACCGTCCTCCGCATCCGCTCCTCGAACCTGGGAGGCGAGGGCTCCATCGGCGGCAGCGGATTGGGCCTGGTCGGCATGGCCGAGCGGGTGTCCCTGTTCGGTGGAACACTCAGCCACGGTGTGACAAGCGACGGACGGTTCGAACTCGACGCGACCCTCCGACTGTCGATGGGCGAGGAGACATGACCAGCGTGGTGATCGCCGACGATCAGGAACTTATCCGTTCCGGTCTCGCGCTGGTCTTGCAGACTCGCGGTTGCGAGGTGGTCGGGCAGGCATCCGACGGGCGTGAAGCGGTCGACGTGGTGCGCCGCACCCGACCAGATGTGGTGCTGATGGACATCCGGATGCCCGTTCTCGACGGCATCGCGGCGACCCGCGAGCTGACCGCGAGTGGCGATACCGCACGGGTGCTCGTGCTCACCACCTATGACCTCGACCGCTACGTCTACGGCGCCCTGGAGGCGGGGGCCGCCGGGTTCCTGCTCAAGGCGACGCCTCCCGACCGGCTCGTGGCCGGTATCGAGACGGTGGCGGCGGGAGAATCCCTGCTCGCCCCCTCGCTGACCAGGCGCCTGATCGAGGAGCACGTACGTCGCCCGGCGCCGGTCGACGGCGTGCCGACGACGTTGAGCGGGCTGACCGAACGCGAACTCGAAGTGTTCGAGCTGATTGCGCAGGGGCTCTCCAACGGGGAGATCGCTGCGGCCCTGGTGGTGGCGGAAGCCACCGTGAAAACCCACCTGAATCGCATCCTGGCCAAGCTCGGGCTTCGTTCGCGGGTGCAGGTCGTGGTGCTCGCCTACGAGAGCGGCCTGGTTCGTCCCGGCCGGTGACCCGGGTACTACAGGCCGCGGTCGACCATGTCCAGGAGCCGCTCGGTGGCGTGGGCCACCATCGCTTCGGTGAACCCCCGCAAGGGTCCGTCGATGACCAGCATGCCGAGCCCGTGAACGGACGACCACGCGTGCAGTTCCGCGTTCTCGCGGCGTTCGGCCGGAAGCACGCCCGCCTCTACCAGTCGATCGAGGGCGTTGGCCAGGATCTGGAATGGCGTGCGGCCGCCGTTGCCGGCCTTGTCCGGTGTCGTCGCCTCGGTCAAGTCGTGCGGAACGGTGAACGCGGCACGGAACAACCCCGGCTGCTCCCGCGCGAACGCCAGGTAGCCGGCGCCTGCCGCGCGAAGGTACCGGCGGGCATCCGCCTGATCATCGCCGGTCGGGGGCGCGGATGCGATCGCCTCCTCCATGCGGTCGGCCGCCATCCCCTGCGCTGCAGCGGAAACAGCGTCGAGCAGCCCCTGCCGATCGGCGAAGTGCCGGTAGGCCGCGTTCGGCGAGACCGAGCTTCGCCGGGTGGCCTCCCGCAGCACGACGGCATCAGGGCCGCCCTCGCGCGCCATCTCGATCGCGGCATCGATGAGCGCCTCGCGGAGCCCTCCGTGGTGGTAATGGTCCCGACTGCCTGACAATGGCAACTCCCCTCTGGACAGCATCCAATCATCGTGTCATTGTTGACAGCGTACACATGGAGGCCACACTACAGAGAGAAGCACCCGTGTTCACGACAACAAACGCCTTCAGCTCGTTCTCGGTGGACGACCTGGATGCGGCAAGGCAGTTCTACGGCGAGACCCTCGGCCTGAAGGTCGCCGACAGCGAGATGGGAACCCTCGACCTCACGCTCGGCAATGGTGCCAGAGTGTTCGTCTACCCCAAACCGAACCACGAACCGGCGAGTTTCACCGTGCTCAACTTCGATGTCGACGACATCGACAAGGCGGTCGACGAGCTCAACGGGCGAGGTGTGACGACCAAGATCTACGCGGACGATGAGGTGCCCGACATGCCGAACGACGACAAGGGCATCACGCGTGACGAGGAGAACTCGATGGCGATCGCGTGGTTCAAGGACCCGGCCGGCAACGTGCTCGCCGTGATGAAGACCAGCTGAGCCATCCGCACCCTGAATCGGAAATCGGGGGATACCCCGATTGCGATGACGGATGCCCCGTAGCAGGCTCGGAGCATGAACCTTTCACGACCCAGGACCGGCCGCGTCATCGCGGGCGTCTGCGCCGCAGTGGCACGCCGTTTCGGATGGAGCGTCACGGTGGTGCGGTTGCTGACCGTGCTCAGCATCCTGATCCCCGGCCCGCAGGTGATTATCTACATCGTGTTGTGGATCCTGATCCCTCAGGACCCCGCCTAGCCCCTCAGAACGCTCAGCGCGACGTGTCGTCCCGGCGGATGGCGTCGAAGTCGATGTCGTCCGGGTCCACGTCGACGTCGCCTGAATCATCCGGCCCGCCGGTGCCCGGCAGCACCTTCACCTCGGCGTCATCGACCTCCGGGTCGGCTGTCGCCGGGCTGTCGGCCGGGTGCTTCTGACGCTCCCGCGTCTCGGTGTCGCTGGCCGGGCTGTAGGTGGTGTCCCGCTCGATGGATTCGTCTTCGCTGGGGGGCTCTTTCATGGACATGCCGCGAAGGTACTCCCGCCACCCGTGAAATGGCAGGGTCACGGGTGGCGGTTGCAGCTTCGAGGCGCGCCCAGGCGCTAGTTGCTGCGCTTGATCGAGCGGATGCCCACCGCCAGTCCGATGGCGGCCAGCCCGATGGCGGCGACGAACCCCCAGACCACGTCGATCGACCCGAGGTCGCCGGCGAACAGCGCCCGCTCTGCGGACACCACATAGGTGATCGGGTTGAGGGAGGCAGCAACCTGCATCCACTGCGGTCCGTCCTCAAGGGGGAGCAGCATGCCCGAGAGGATGAGCAGCGGAAAAATGGTGGCCTGCTGCACTGCCCAGAACATCCAGTCGCGGTTGCGGCTGGCCAGGGCCAGCGCGTAGCTGAGCGCACCGAAGCCCATGCCGAACAGTGCGATCAGGATGAGTCCGACCAGCATTCCGAGCGGGTGGACCGAGAATCCGAACGGGATGGTCGCCAGCGCGATGACCGCAGCCTGCACCATGATCGGCGCCATCTCCTTGAGCGCTCGCCCGATCAGCAGGGAAGAGCGGGAGATCGGCGCCACCAGGGTGCGTTCATGCGACCCGGTCTGCATCTCCATGAGCAGGTTCGACCCGGTCACGCCGGTGCCGAACAGCGCGATCATGACCAGGATGCCTGGCACGAACCATTGCAGCACTTCGCTGGCCGGCGCATCGGATCCGCCGATCAGCAACGGCCCGAACAGCCCGAGGAAGACCAGCGGCTGCAGCAGGCTGAAGATCAGGGAGAACGGGTCGCGCACGACCGGGCGCAGTTCGCGCACGAGCACGTTGCGTGAATCGCGGATGACGCTGGGTCGCGTTGTTGTGGTGGTGGTCATGCTGGCACCTCTTCTGTGAGCTGGGGCTGGGTGTGGGTTGAGTTATCTCGGCCGCTGTCGTCGCGCAGGCTGCGTCCGGTGAGGGCGAGGAACACGTCGTCGAGCGTCGGTTGCCTGAGTGTTGCCGTCGCTGCAGCGCGGCCGTCCGCGTCGAGCGCCCGCAGCAGGCTGGGCAGGAGTACGTCGCCGTGGTCCACCGTGAGCTCGAGCTTCTTGCCGCTGTGGCTGACGGATGCGCCTGCAATACGGCTGGTCACATTGCTGGCTGCCGCAGCATCCGCTTCGCTGGCGAAGCCGAGGGTGATCACGTCGCCGGCGAGCGTCGTCTTCAGCGCGGACGCGGTGTCGTCGGCGATGACGCGGCCGTGGTCCATCACCATGACCCGCTCGGCAAACCGGTCGGCCTCATCCAGGTAATGAGTGGTGACGAAGATGGTGGTGCCGTGGGTGCGGCGCAACTGGAGGATGTGCTGCCACAGGTTCTCGCGGCTCTGCGGGTCCAGCCCGGTGGACGGCTCGTCGAGAAAGAGAAGCTCGGGGGAGTGCAGCAACCCGAGCGCAATGTCGAGGCGGCGTTTCTGGCCGCCGCTGAGGCTGAGCACGCCTCTCTTGGCGAGTGGGGCAAGGTCGAGGGATTCGAGCAACTCGTCAGTGCGCTTGCGGGTCTCCGCCCGGCCCATCCCGTAGAAGGCGCCCTGGCTGATCATCTCGTCGCGCACCCGCTGGTAGTGGCTGGCGCTGTTGCCCTGGCCGATGTAGCCGATGCGGCGGCGCACCTCATCCGGTGCGGTGCGCACGTCGTGGCCGGCGACCGTTGCGGTGCCGGAGGTGGGTGGAAGCAGGGTCGTGAGCATGCGGACGCTGGTGGACTTGCCGGCACCGTTCGGTCCGAGGAAAGCCACCAGTTCGCCGCGTTGCACGTCGAGGTCCAGGTCGCTGACGGCTTCGACGAGTTCCCGCTTGACGGTGAACTTCTTCGACAGGCCGCGTGCGGTGATGATGTTGTCGTTTGTCATGGGCGACAGGTTATTCGGCGATGAGGACAGCATCTGTCCTCAACGCGAGGAGAATATGCAACATGTCCGACACCACCACAACCTCCCGGGTGCTCGCGTTGCTGAACCTGTTGCAGACGCACCGGCACTGGTCGGGAACCGAGCTGGCCGCCAGGCTGGGCGTCACCTCCCGAACATTGAGGCGCGATGTCGATCGCCTGCGAGAACTGGGCTACCGAGTCGGGTCGGCGCCGGGGTCGGGTGGTGGGTACCAGCTGGAAGCCGGCGCGGCGCTCCCGCCCCTGTTGCTCACCGACGATGAGGCGGTCACAATGGCGATCGGGCTCCGCGTCGCCGCGACGCAGGGGTTGACCGATGGCCGGCTGACGACCCTCACGGCGCTGGCGAAACTGGAGCAGGTGCTGCCGTCCGCGCTCCGCTCGCGGGTGAACGCGCTGGCCGCCCACGTACAGCCGATGGTTCCCGACCAGCCGGCCGTCTCGCCGGAAGTCCTCGGCCAGCTGGCCCTCGCCTGCCGGGACCGTGACCGCATCCGCTTCCACTACACGGCCGGTTCCGGAGAGGAGAGTGACCGGCTGGTTGAGCCGCATTCGCTGGTCGCCTCGCAGCGGTACTGGTTCCTGGTCTGCTGGGACCTCCACCGCGACGATTGGCGCACGTTCCGGGTCGACCGCCTGGCCCGGTTCTTCAACACGCGCGTGCGCTTCGAGCCCAGGGAGCTGCCGGCAGCGGATGCCGCGGAGTTCGTCGCCGTCGCCGTGGCATCCGTCAGGCAGCCCTTGGAAGCCGATGTCGTCATGCGGCTGCCGATCGAGCAGATGACCGGCTACTTCGGCCCATGGGCGAGGGGTGCCGAGCCCGTCGACGAGCACCGCACCCGCTGGCCGATCGGCGGCCGCACGCCGCAGGAACTCATCGCCGCCCTGGCGTGGATTCCGGAGGATGTCGAGTACGAACTGATCGCAGGCGACACCACGCGGGCCTTCGTCGCAGAAGCGGCGAAGCGGATGCTTAATGCCTCCGCCTGATGTTACGATTGCCCGTCCGTGTTGACGCTGTACACATCGGTGGACGGCTTCACTAGCGGCTTCACCAAGAAGTGGGAAAACTCGTGCAGGACCAGCAACAACCCAGCGCCGCCATGCGCAGCCAGAGAGTACCGCGTGCGGTGCGACCGTTCCTCCAGCGGCAGTATCGCCTGCTGGTCGGAGCCCTGTCGTTCTCGCTGTTCGGCGGAGGAGTGTGGCTGGTAGCCGTCGTCTTCCAGGTGATCCGCCTCGACGGAGGGCCGACCGAGCTGTCTTTCGTCGCGCTCGCGGCCAGCCTGGGCCTGGTCGGAGCCGTGCTGATCGGCGGCGTCGTGGCCGACCGTGTCCCGCAGCGCAACGTGATGCTGGTCGTCGAGGCGGTGAAGGCGGTGAGCATCGGCGCCGCGGCGACACTCGCCATGCTGGGCGTGGTGCAGGTGTGGCACCTGGCCGTCGTCGCATTGGTCCTCGGCATCGTCGACGGGTTCTTCTACCCGGCGTACTCCGCCCTGCTCCCGTCGATCCTCCCGGCCGTCATGCAGGCGGCGGGTCCCGCCGCTGCCAGCCTGGCCATCGGCATTCACTCTCCAGCGCTGGCTTTCGTGGTCGTCGCCATCGCCAGCGCCTGCGCCGTCGTGTGGCTCGCCGTCATGAAACCGACCCCGGTGCGCCGGGAGCCGGATGCCGAGAAGCAGCATCCGCTTCGGGTGCTGTTCACCGACCTCCGCGGCGGATTTCTCTACATGGTGGGAACCCCGTGGCTGCTGGGAAGTCTGCTGTTCGCGTGCCTGCTCATCCTGGTGATCATGGGGCCGATCGAGGTGTTGCTGCCCTTCGCGGTCACCAACCAGACCGGGGGAGGAGCCGGAGCGTTCGCGCTCGCCCTGGCGGCATTCGGTGTCGGCGGGGCCGTCGGCTCGATGGCGGTGGCATCGCTGCCGTTACCGCGTCGCTACCTGACGATCATGCTTCTCGCCTGGGGAGCCGGGTCCATTCCGCTCGCCATCATCGGATTCACCTCCCTGCTCTGGGTAATGGTGATCGCCTTGTTCATCGTCGGTTTCACCTTCTCGGCTGGAAGCGTGATCTGGGGGACGCTGCTGCAACGCCGAGTACCACCGGCGTTGCTCGGCCGGGTATCCAGCCTCGACTTCTTCGTCTCTCTCGCCCTGATGCCGGTCTCGATGGCGCTGGCCGGGCCGGTCGGTGAAGGCGTGGGGATTCCGATCACCTTCGCGGTGGCCGGACTGGTACCGGTCGTGCTGGCTGTGTTGGCGATCGTCATCTTCCGCATGCCGCAGGACGAACTCGATCACCCGCTCGACCCCGAGATCGAGCCGGGGCCGCCGGCGCAGCCCGGGGCGCCGTTCACCGGATAGCCGCTACGTCCGTTCACTAGGATTCGGGCATGGTGAATACAGAGCATCCTGCTGTCCTCCGTGTGCGCGGTGCGCTCGCCGATCACGGGCTGGCGCCGCAGATCCGCTGGTTCGATGATGCGGCCACGACCGCGCAGGCTGCGGCGGATGCACTCGGTATCGAGGTCGGGGCGATCGCGAATTCGCTGATCTTCGCGCTCGATGGTGAGGCCGTGCTGGTGCTGACCTCGGGTGCGCATCGAGTGGACACGGAGTGGCTCGGCCAGAAACTCGGCGGAACGCTCGGGAGGGCGTCCAAGGAGCTGGTGAAGGAGGCAACCGGTCAAGTCATCGGGGGAGTCGCGCCGGTCGGCCACCCTGCTCCGCTGAGAACGCTGGTGGATGTCGCGCTCGCCGACCATCCGGTGGTCTGGGCGGCCGCCGGGCACGCCCACACGGTCTTTCCGACCACCTTCGAGGAGTTGCTGCGGGTCACCGGAGGCGAGGCGACGGCGGTGACCTCCCCCTGACGGTCCCCGCTAGACCTTGCTGTCCAGTACGTGCGGCGGGTCGACTATGTCGTCGTAGTCGCGGTGCTTGATCACGAAGGCGGAGAACATCGGGCACAGGGCGACCGCCCGCAGGCCGCTTGCCCGAACGTCCTCGAGGGCGAATCGCACCATCTTGGTGGCGAGCCCCTCTCCGGTGTGGGCCTCATCGACCTTCGTGTGCAGGAAGACCCGTCGATCCCCGTCGTCCCGGTAGTTGACGTGCCCGATGAGTTCGCCGCCGCTCCGCAACTCGTAGTGGTGGATGTCCGGAACGTGTTCGATGACGGGTTCGCTCATGATTCCATTCTTACCGCTTCCGGCTGAGCGCCAACAGGTGGGCGTCACCTTGGTAGATGGTCACAAGGCCATTCGCCTAGGCTCGTTTCGATCTCCATAGAGTGCGAGGGGTATGCCTACCTAGGCTCAGGCGTGCTGCACCCATTCACGTACTTCAACGACGAACCAGTGATCGCTGGCGACGGCTGGAGTCCGACTGACGATCACTGACGAAGGATGACAAATGCGCGCTCGATATACGCTTCCGGCACTCGTTGCCGTGGCAGCCCTCATGCTGACCGGCTGCGTGGACAACTCGGATCCGGATGCCGCAGGGCCGAGGGACGACTCCACCGCCGGCGAACTTGCTGTGGACGAGGCTGCGGCAGCGCTGTTGCCTGCCGAGGTCGCGGAGTCCGGCATCCTGCGCATCGGCACCAGCCCGAACTATGCGCCGAACGAGTACAAGGACGACGCCGGGGAGCCGATCGGCTGGGGCATCGAAATGGTGGATGCTATCGCAGCCAAGCTCGGCCTCACCGCGGAGATCTCGATTGCGAAATTCGACAACATCATCCCCCGGATCGTCGGCGGCCAGCTCGACTTGGGCGAATCGTCATTCACTGACAACGCCGAGCGTGAGAAGCAGGTCGACTTCGTCAACTACTACACCGCGGGAATCCAATGGGCATCTGCCCTCGGCAACGATGTCGATCCGAACAACGCCTGCGGGCTGAAGGTTGCGGTGCAGGCAACTACGTACCAGCACACGGTCGAGCTGCCGGCGAAGAGCGCCGCGTGCGTCGCGGCAGGCAACGAGGCGATCATCCTGATGCCGTATGACACGCAGGACACCGCAGCCAACGCGGTGGCCGTCGGCCAGGCGGATGCGTTCAGCGCCGACTCACCCGTCACCCTCTATGCGATCTCCCGGCTGAAGGACAAGCTTCAGGTCGCCGGTGAGACCTTCGAGGTGTCCCCATACGGCTTCGCCGTTCAAAAGGACTCCGGAATGGCAGAAGCGGTTCAGGCAGCCTTGCAGTCGATGGTCGATGACGGCTCGTATCTCGAGCTGCTGAAAGCCTGGGGCGTCGAGTCTGGCGGACTGGAATCCATCACGATCAACGCGGCCACGAAGGGCTAGCGAGCAACCAATCGGGGCGGCGTGGCGCATGGATACCTCCTGAGCCACGCCGTTCTGCTGTTCGGGCGGGCTCCACCAGCTGCCATCACACGTGACGAGCAGACAGCTGGAGCCACACCAGTAGACGGGTCTCCGGGTCTTCCAATCGAACCCCGAACAGCGGCTCGACCCTGGAGAGTCGATACCGCACCGTGTTGGCATGCAGTCCCAGTCGTGCCGCGGTTTCGATGGCATTGGAGTTGCAGTCGAGGTAGGTGCGAACGGTGAGCTCGAACGCCGTCTTACGCCGGGAATCATGTGCAGCGATCCTGGTGGCGAAGTCGCCGGGGAGCTGGCCGGCTTCGGTTAATACTCCAACGAGCTGGCGGAGCTGCAGCCGGGGGCCCAGGGACTCACGATCTGCCACGATCTCATCGGAATCGTCGCGCACGCGTCCGTCCTCGACGTCGCGCAGGAGCATCGCGAGCACAGATTCTGACGCGAGGCGCGACTTCGCGGCCGAGACGACAGGAACCACATCGCCAAAGCCCGCCACAATCGGCCTGGAGGTGAGGCGCCTGGTGTGGTGCGCGATCCGGAGAACTGCTTCACGCTGGAACGCCGACGACGATGCCGCACTCTGGGGAAGCACGATGTAGACCACGTTGTCGGCGATGCCGCAGATGGCTGTCGGCAGCCACACCGCGCAGGCGGTGCGCACCGTGTCGAAGAGCATCATGCTGGAGCGCAGCATTTCCGGAGCGTTGGCCGCCTGT
Organism: Homoserinimonas sp. A520; assembly: GCF_054489245.1. Classification (NCBI taxonomy): domain Bacteria; kingdom Bacillati; phylum Actinomycetota; class Actinomycetes; order Micrococcales; family Microbacteriaceae; genus Homoserinimonas; species Homoserinimonas sp. A520. The sequence goes on from NZ_JBTMWX010000002.1 coordinate 451,567, forward strand.
CCACTAGCGGCCAGGGCGACGACCTGGAGGACATCCGCGGAGATCCCCAGCTGCACCCCCGCGAGCTCTGCGCGGTCGGGCTCGAAGAGCAGCGGCTTGACCAATTCGATCTGTCGCATTCGCCCGGCATCGTGATTGTTCCGTCGATGCAGCAGGTGGAGAGCAGCAACGTTGGCCGCCTCGATCAATATCCGATTGGTGTCGTCACCGCGCACGGCATCGGCGTCGATCAGCCAGAGGGACCCCAGCACGACACTTCCCGCGCGGATGGCAACGGCTGAGCGGGTGAGGGAATCCTTGACCGGCGCGACGCTGACAACGCTGTGCGACGCGTGCACGCGCCGATAGTCCTGGTCATTCTGGTCGGTGTGCGGCACGTGCAGCTGCAGGATGGACCGTCGGCGCGTTTCATCGATCGGCTGATCCGCCACCGTTGAATACGCCAGCACGGTCTGGTCAGGGTCGGCAATGGCGACAGCGCCACCGGCCAGTGAAGCAACAGCGTTGGCCAGTTCGAACAGATCGCCAGGTCGGATGTCCACGAGCGAGGGGGCATCGCCCTGGGGCAGGACGCCAGCCTGGAAGAACTCCATGAGTTGATCCCAGGGCACGGCGTCGGAGGCCCTGAACAGGGCGAGACCGGCCGTGCGAGCTCCGCTGCGAAGCTGATCGTCCGGCTCGCCATGGGGCTTGTACACGAGTGCGGCATATCCGGCCGACTTGAGCGCTGCCAGCTGAGCTTCCACCTGACCGCCGCTGGTGGCCAGGCCGATGCCGAGGGCAATTGCTCCGGGAAACGGCGATGGTGGTGCAGAGGGGTCGTAGATCGCAGATCCGGAGACGACGTGTTCGTCACCGGATGGCGTTTCCACCAGGCTGGCGATTTCAGCTCCGATCGAGCGTGCTACCTCGGCAAGAGTCGGCAACCGACCGCTTCCGCCGGCCGCTTCGACATCCGCCGGGTCAATGTCGCCGGAAACAGCTTGGTAGCTCATAACAGTCGCTCCGCCGCCATTTCGTCAGGTTCTCCATAGTGTGTGCCTGATGGTGATTCTAGGCTGACGAGCAGCGCGCCACGTCAAGCGCATCAGAACCGCGAAGGGGCGCACGTGAAGCTGAGCGATGTCAGGCAACTTGTCCAGGTGAGGATGCCTGTGGTGTCGAGACGGCGTCGGGTGCTGCGGGATTCCTACAGCGTGGCCGAATTTCGCCTGGCAGCCGCGCGAGTTCTTCCGCGGGGTATCTTCGACTACCTGGAAGGCGGGTCGGAGGACGAAGCGACCCTGCGCCACAACCGCACGGTGTTCGACCGGTGGGGGCTCATGCCGTCCTGGGGCCCGGTGGCCGGTCCGGATACCACTGCCAGCCTGCTGGGCAGGCCTGCAGCCCTGCCCATCACGCTTACGCCGACCGGAGCCACTCGCCTGTTCCACCCGGACGGCGAGTGGGCGGTAGCGCAGGCTGCCGACGCCGCTGGGCTGCCGTACGCGTTGGCCGGGCTCAGCACGGTGTCGATGGAGCGGATTGCCGAAGGCTTCCCGCAGCTCGACCGATGGTTCAACGTCAGCCTGTCGCCGGACAAGGGGGCGCTGCGCGCCAAGCTGGAGCGGTGCGGTGCGGCCGGCTATCGCGCGATCATTGTCACGGTCGACACGCGTGCGCTGGGATCCAGGGAGCGCGACCGGCGCAACGGCTTCACCGCACCTCCCGCTTTGACGCTCTCCTCGTTGATGGGCATTGCCGTGCGCCCGCGCTGGTGGCTGAACTTCCTGCGGGCCGAAGGCATCCGCTTTCCCAATCTGGAGCCGGCCGATGCCACCGGGGTGATGGTGACGCCGTCCATGTGGGAGCAGATTCTCGGCCACTCCGAGTCCACTCAGGGCTGGGACGACATTGAGCAGCTGCGCGCGGACTGGCCAGGCAAGATCATCCTGAAGGGCACTGTCAACCCCGACGACGTTGCCAGGGCAGCCAGTCTCGGCATCGACGCCGTGCAGCTGAGCAATCATGGTGGCCGTCAGCTTGACCACATGCTGAGCCCCATGGATGTCATTCAGGAGTCGCGGCAGCTGGTCGGTGACCAGCTCGAGCTCTACGCAGACTCCGGATTCCGGCGGGGGAGTGACATTCTCAAGGCAATCGCGCTCGGAGCCGATGCGGTTTCGATTGGGCGGCCGTACCTTTACGGGCTGGCAGCGGCAGGGACGGCCGGCGTCAGTCAGGTGATCGACATCCTCGCCGACGAGTTGAGGCGTGCGATGACGCTGGTCGGGGTGTCATCCGTTGCCGAATTGAAGGCGCGCGGGCCCGCTCTCGTCCGCGAATTGACTGAGGCGAATGGTTTGAGATAGAGACGCTTGCGCAGAATTCGAAACTATGTTCGAATAGCGCATGCGATGGAGTGCCCAGCAACTGGACGGCGAACAGGCGGATGCCCTGCCAGGGTTGGCGAGGCTGAACAACCTGGTGCGCACGGTGCGAACACCTGAGTTCGACGGGGTCACCTTCTACGAGGTGCTGGCCAAGAGCGCGCTCAACAAGGTGCCGACCGCCAGCCATATGCCGTTCGGCTGGACGATCAACCCGATGCGCGGCTGCCTGCACCAGTGCACGTATTGCTTCGCCCGTCCGACGCACAATTATCTGGACCTCGACGCGGGTCGCGACTTCGATACCCAGATCATCGTCAAGGTGAATGTGGGCGACGTGCTGGCCAAGGAACTCAGCAAGCCGAGCTGGGGGCATGACCCGGTCGCCCTCGGAACCAACACCGACCCGTACCAGCGTGCCGAGGGCCGTTACCGGTTGATGCCCGGCATCATCGCGGCGCTGGCCAGCTCAGGAACCCCGCTGTCCATCCTTACCAAGGGCACCCTGCTTCGCCGCGACATCCCGCTCCTGGCCGAGGCGAGTGAGCACGTTCCGGTCGACCTCGCGATGTCGATCGCCATCTACGACGACGACCTGCAGCAGTCAGTCGAGCCGGGAACGCCGACCGCGAAGGCGCGGCTGGCCACCGTGACGGCTGTGCGCGAAGCCGGCCTCGACTGCTCGGTGTTCCTCATGCCGATCCTGCCGTTCCTCACCGACTCGCGAGACCACCTCGACCGGGCGATGAAGCAGGTGAAGGATGCCGGCGGCACCTCAGTCGTGTACTCCGCGCTCCACCTGCGGCCGGGAACCAAGGAGTGGTTCATGGAGTGGCTGGGGCGCGAGCATCCGGAACTGGTCCAGAAGTACCGGCAACTGTACTCGCGAGGTGCCTACGCGCCGAAGGAATACCGCAGCTGGCTGGCCGCGAAGGTGAAGCCGCTCATCCGGCGCTACGGGTTGGAGCGAGGGCGCGAAGACCCGGCAACGGGCGGCGTCCGCTCCAGTGCCGTCGGTCGCACTGGGGCATGGGACGGGATGCGCGGCCCGAACGGTGAGCGCTCCATCATTGCCGAAGAGTTGCCTCCGGCGCTTGCCGCCCGGGCCATGCCCCAGCCCACGCTGTTCTAGCCGCGGTGTTCCAAGCCTGCACGTAGCCGCTCAGCGATTATTCGCGGGGGACTTCTCCGCGCCAGGCGCCCGTTTCTCCACCGGAACTTTCGATGAATTCCTTGAAGTTCTTCAGGTCGGCCTTGATCGCCCTGTCGTCAACGCCGAGCGCGGCGCCGACCTTCTCGGGCAGCCCCTCCGGTTCCCAGTCGAGCTGAACGGTCACGCGCGTCGTCGAGTCGTTCAGCTTGTGAAAGGTGACCACCCCGGCATGGTTCTCCTCGCCGGCGATACTGTTCCAGGCGACACGCTCATCCGGCAACTGCTCGGTGATCTCGGCATCGAACTCCCGCTCGACGCCGCCGATCTTCACCTTCCAGTGGGTGAGGGTGTCACCGATCTGGTCGATCTTCTCCACGTAGCTGAGGAAGTGCGGGAAGGACTCGAACTGCGTCCACTGGTTGTACGCGGTGGTGACTGGTACGTCCACGTCGATAGATTCCATCACCTGGGCCATAGTCGTTCTCCTTCGGTCGGATGCACCCGTCCGTTGCACACAGTCGAGTGCGCTCACGGGTCGTGCACTGGGCCTGCCACGGTAACCGCGTTGCCGGAAAAGTCCATACGAATCTGCTGGGTATTGCCGAACTTGCCGGCCCAGCGTGTTTGCGCGGGTCGCGCTCATCGAAGCGGTTAGCCTTCACGGGTGATGGAAGACCGCTACGGAACGGATGTGCTCGCCGGCTTCTCCAGGCAGCGTGGTCCCAGCGAACTGCCTCGCGCGGAGGCGGTGAAGGGTCTCGTGATCGAGGAGTCGGAGTCAGGCTTCTGCGGGGCTGTCGTGCGGCTGGAGGGGCGGCTCGTCGAGCTGGAGGACTATTTCGGGAAGGTGCGCACGTTTCCCCTCGGTCGGGGGTTCCTGCTGGAGGGTAAGCCGGTCGAGCTGGTTGTGCCGGAGTCGACGCCGACCGGCGCGGGGCGTTCCGCATCCGGTTCCTTTGCCGTGACGAATCACCAGGCACGTGTCGCACGCGCGAGCCGCATCTTCGTCGAGGGGCGGCACGACGCTGAGCTGGTCGAGAAGGTGTGGGGTCACGATCTCAGGGTCGAGGGCGTCGTGGTCGAGTACCTGGAGGGTGTCGACGACCTGGCGGCCATCATCGCCGAGTTCGCCCCACGACCTGGGCGACGCGTTGGGGTGCTGGTCGACCACCTGGTCGCCGGTTCGAAGGAGAGCCGTATTGCCGACGCTGTGGCGAAAGGCCCGTTCGGACGCCAGGTGCTGGTGGTCGGGCATCCGTTCATCGACGTGTGGCAGGCGGTCAAGCCGTCGCGGCTCGGGCTCGATGTCTGGCCGACCATTCCTCGTGGGATCGACTGGAAGCACGGTATTTGCGAGGCGCTCGGCTGGCCGCACAGTGATCAGGCGGATGTCGCCAGGGCCTGGCAGCGCATCCTCGGCACGGTGCGCACCTACGCCGACCTCGAGCCGGTGTTGCTCGGTCGGGTGGAGGAGCTCATCGATTTCGTGACACAGGAAGAGCTGACCGAATTCGGTGAGGAAACCGGCTAAAGTCGAAGCATGCAGATCGTCGTGTGGTTCTTCTCGTTCGTCATCTTCGTCGTCGGACTGCTGATGATGGGCTACTCGTTCGAGATGCAGGGGCTCGAGCTGGTCATGTTCCTCGGTGGCATCCTGGTGATCTCGCTCGCGGTGGCCATCCCCGCTCACGTTCTGAAGTGGATCGAGCGCTAGCGCACGTCCTCATCGACCCAGTCGAGGGTCTTCGTCACGGCCTTGTCCCAGCTCCGGTTGAGTCGACCTCGTTCGGCTTCCTCCATCTGCGGCTCCCAGCGGTGGTCTTCCTTCCAGTTCGCGCGCAACTCGTCGAGGCTCTTCCAGAAGCCGACGGCCAGCCCGGCTGCGTAGGCCGCGCCGAGCGCCGTCGTCTCGCCAACCACCGGCCGCACCACTGGCAGACCTAAGATGTCGGCCTGGAACTGCAGCATGGTGTCGTTCGCGGTGGCGCCGCCGTCCACCCGCAGCTCGGTCAGCGGAACCTCGGCATCCGCGTTGACGGCGTCGAGCACCTCACGGGTTTGGAACGCGATCGCCTCCAGGGCGGCACGGGCGATGTGCCCCTTGTTCACGAAACGGGTCAGGCCGACCAGCGCACCGCGAGCATCCGGTCGCCAATGCGGGGCGTAGAGGCCGGAGAATGCCGGCACCAGGTAGGCGCCGCCATTGTCGTCGACGGTGTTCGCCAATGCCTCGATCTCGTCGGCTGAACCGATGAGTCCGAGGTTGTCGCGGAGCCACTGCACGAGCGACCCGGTGACCGCAATCGATCCTTCGAGCGCGTAATGCGTCTCGCCGTCACCCAGTTTGTAGGCGACCGTGCTGAGCAGGCCATTCCTGCTGGAGACGATCTCGGTGCCCGTGTTGACGATCAGGAAGTTGCCGGTTCCGTAGGTGTTCTTCGCGTCGCCCTTGTCGAAGGCCGCCTGACCGAAAGTGGCAGCCTGCTGGTCGCCGAGGATGCCGGCCACCGGAACCTCCCGCAGCAGGCTGGATCCGTGGGCCGTGCCGTACACCTCGGAGGATGACCGCACCTCCGGCAGCATCGAAACCGGCACCCCGAACGTGCCGAGAATCTGCTCGTCCCATTCGAGGGTGCGCAGGTCGAGGAAGAGCGTGCGGCTGGCATTCGTGACGTCGGTGGCGTGCACGCCGCCATCCGTCCCCCCGGTCAGGTTCCAGAGCACCCAGGTGTCGGTCGTTCCGAAGAGCAGCTCTCCGGCTTCCGCCCGTTCGCGGGCACCGTCGACGTTCTCCAGGATCCAGACGATCTTGGTGCCGGCGAAGTAGGTGCTGAGCGGCAGCCCGGTCGTCTCCTTGAACCGCTCGGTGCCCCCATCCGCCGCCAGCCGGTCGACAATCGGCTGCGTGCGGGTGTCCTGCCAGACGATGGCGTTGTAGACCGGCTTGCCGGTGTTCTTGTCCCAGACGACGGTCGTCTCGCGCTGGTTGGTGATGCCGATCGCCGCTATGTCATGCCTTGTCAGGCTCGCCTTGGACAGCGCCTGCCCGATCACCTCGCGAACGTTGCCCCAGATCTCCATCGGGTCGTGCTCGACCCAACCGGCGCGGGGAAGCAGCTGCGCGTGTTCCTTCTGCCCGACGCTGACCACCGTGCCCGCCGCGTCGAAGATGATGGCCCGAGAGCTGGTGGTGCCCTGGTCGATCGCGATGATGTAGCGCATGGCGCCTATTGTGTCAGCAGGTTGTCGCGCACCACCCGGCGCAGGGTCTTCCCGATCAGTGACTTGGGCAGTTCGTCGACAGCGACGACGCGCCGCGGCACCTTGTAGGCGGTGAGCGATTCGCGAAGGTACGAGCGGATGCCTTCAGCGTCCAGCTCCGATCCCGGCCGCAGCACCACGGCGGCCACGACGTCCTCACCGCTGTGCTCGCTGGGCAGTCCAACGACGGCGGCATCGTCGACGTCCGGGTGGGTGCGCAGGGCTTCCTCCACCTCACTCGGCGACACGTTGAAGCCGCCGGTGATGATCAGTTCCTTGATGCGGTCGACGATGCGCACGAAACCGTCCAGGTCGATCGTGACGATGTCGCCGGTGCGGAACCACGGTGCACCCCCGGCGGGGTCGGCGACGAAGACTGCCGCCGTCTCATCCGGTTTCAGCCAGTAGCCGCTCATCACCTGCGGGCCGCGCACTATCAACTCACCCTCGTCGCCGTCCGGGCGGTCAACCATCGGGTTCTCCGGGTCGACGACACGCGCTTCGGTGTTCGGCAGCGGCAGTCCGACGGTGCCGGCGCGCCGGGTGGTCGCCACCGGGTTCGCCATCAGCACCGGAGCGGTTTCAGACAGGCCGTAGCCCTCCACCAGGTAGCCACCGGTCTCGGCTTCCCACGGCTCGACGAGCGCGGCGGTGAGCGGCATCGCACCGGAGATGGCGATCTGGATACCGGCCAGCGACACGCCCTTCGCCTTGGCGGCGGCCATCAGCTTCTCGTAGATCGGCGGAACGGCTGGCAGGAAGGTGGGCGGATGCTTGCGCACGGCTTTCAGCACCAGGTCCGGGTCGAACTTGGGGAACAGCACCAGGCGCGCCCCCATGCTCATCGCGAACGTGAGGCAGAGGGTCAGGCCGTAGGCGTGGAACATCGGCAGCACGGCGTAGACGACGGCCGTGCCGCGCTCGATGGCAGGCACCCACGCCCTGGCCTGCGCCGCGTTGACGCCCAGGTTCAGGTGGCTGAGCATGGCACCCTTCGGGTGGCCGGTGGTGCCGCTGGTATACTGGATGACCGCAACATCCTCGGCCGACGGTCTCGGAGCATCCGCCGCAATCGCTTCGGCCTTCGTGAGGGTGTTCCACTTCACAGTGCCGCTCACCCGCGTGGTCAGGTTGCCGCGCGCCTCGCGCGCCTTCGCGACCGGCAGGCGCAGCATCGCCCGGGTCACGGCCGGCATGGCGTGGGTGACGTCGACCGACACAATGGTGCGCACCGCGACATCCGCTGGAAAGTCCTGGAGCGTTGCGACGACCTTGTTCCAGGCGATGGCAACCTTCGCGCCATGGTCTTCGAACTGGTGACGCAACTCGCGCGGGGTATAGAGCGGGTTGTGCTCGACGACGATCGCGCCGAGACGCAGCACCGCGTAGAACGCGACGATGTGCTGCGGGCAGTTCGGCAGGATGATGGCGACCGGGTCGCCCTTCTTCACCCCGAGCGCCCTCAGGCCCTCAGCAGCCCGGGCAACCTGGTCGCCGAGTTCCGCGTACGTCATTGTCTTGCCGAAGAACTCGAGGGCAACGTTCTTCGGGTAGTCCGCAACCGACCCCTCGACGATGTCCAGGAGCGAGCCGCTGGGCAATTCGATGTCGTGCGGAACTGACGGCGCGTAGCTCTTCAGCCAGGGGCGGGGGGTCTCGATGCTCACCGAACAACCCTAGCCGCCGAGAATTCTCAGGCGCTGCGCTTGCGCGGCTTCTGCTTCTCCGCACCCACCATCCAGGAGTACTGCTCGATCTTCTCGATGACGACGTGCAGGATGTCGGCCGTCGTCGGGTCGGCCTCGTCGACCGGGTCGTGCACTCGGCGGCAGGTTTCCGCCACGGCGTCTAGACGTTCGACAATCAGGTCGGTGACGTGGCTGGTGTCCACCTGGTCGGCGGGGAACTTCGGCAGCGAACTCGTCTTTGTCACCGTCTCCGACCGTCCATCGGGCAGTACCTCGAGCGCGCGCATCCGCTCAGCCACCTGGTCGGAGAGGGTTCGTGCGACCTCGATGATCTCATCGAGTTGCAGGTGCATGTCGCGGAAGTTCGTTCCGACCACGTTCCAGTGCGCCTGCTTGCCCTGGATGCCCAGCTCTATCAGGTCGACCAGCACGGCCTGCATGTTGTTTGCGAGTTCCTTGTTCGCCTTCATGGGTGATACTCCTTTTCGGTCACCGCGGAGTGTAGGCACGCGTGCTCAGGGTTGCGTGTGAATCGCTTCCGAGCCTTGCAGCATGGCAAGGCGGCTGGCGGTGCGGTCGCTGTCGAGCGGCAGCCGGGTACCACCGAAAACGGCGTCTAGTGAGTGCTCGCTCAGCACGTGGAGTATTGCACCCTGATCGCACAACACGTCGATGAGGTTCCCGAACCGCTTCGCCGCCTGCGGGCTGGCGTCGGCCAGGCGCGGCACGCCTTCGAGCACCCAGGTGTCGTAGTCGGCTGCCCATCCCAGGTAGTCGGCGACGGCCGAGTCACGCTCACAGAGTTCGGCGAAGGTGAACCACAGTTGTCGGCCGCTCGCCCGGCGAGCGGCGAACCGGTGACCGCCGCCGGTCAACCGCTGACGTTCGGATGCCACAGGCAGGGTCAGGCCCACGGCGCCCAGCTGGTCGACGCTGCCGGGATGAAGCCAGCTTCCTGCGGCGAACCCGGTCTTCGCCACGCCCGCACCGTGGCGGCGGTAGTCGTGGGAGCCACCGAATTGCACCACCTGGAGGTTCTCCTCGATGAGGCGGATCCCCCGCTCGAACACGTGATGGAACGGGCCGGGCAGCAAGGCATGTGGGCGGTAGTTGGAGGTTGCGAGCAGCGTCACATTGCTCGCCAGCACGTCGTCCAGCACTCGCAGCACGAGGGCCGCGTCGCCGGAGTCGTGCACGTGGAACTCGTCGAAGTAGAGCAGGTCGATGCCTTCCAGCAGCGCGGCGACAGCGCGATCGACTGCGTTCCCGGCCGCCGAAGGATCCTGCAGGCGCTGGTTCCACACGTCTCGTTGGAGGCGATGCATGAAGCCGTGGAAGTGAACCCGACGCTTCCCGCTCACCGGGAGCTGCTCGAAGAACTGGTCGCAGAGCCAGGTCTTGCCGCGCCCCACTGCGCCATGCAGGTAGACCCCGGGAGGAGCGTCGCCGCCGAGGATCGCTTCACCGAGCCGATCCAGGTGGTCGACGACGCGCTGCTGGTCAGCATCGAGCGGGCAGGACGGGTGGAGCGGCACCCCGCCCAGTCTAGGGAACCACCACGGGGCCTCCAACCGTTGGTGGAGCGCCCCCTTCGCGTACTCTCGCCGTCGCCTCGTAGTGGAACTCCCCGGTCGAAAGCAGCGAGTATGACTCGGTGAGGATCGTCATGAAGGCGTCGACCTCATAGCGGCCGCCGCTCACCTGAATGCCATCCTCGATGAAGTTGGACTCCGGCATGCACCCGGTCATCCCCAGGTCGTCCGGCTGCACGACGACGAGGCACACGGATTCAGGATCTTCGCTCCGGGTGAGGTAGAGCTTTACCTGCGCGACCAGGTCAGGAAGTGCCCGAAAGTTCTCCAGCGGCATGCTGGTCGGGAAGGTGGCGGGCGGGCGGTCGGCTTCGCCCTGGGGCCGTTCCAGGATCGCCAGCGGATCCGTTATGTTCCCCGTCGTACCCAAGGTCACGATCTCCGTCTTGATCCTGGGCGCCGAGGTCTGCGCGGGCGATGGTTCGCCATCCGCCCCCGCATTCAATTCAGAAAGCGTCGGCAGGAGCAGGATGATGCTGAGGATGCCCATGCCGGCCAGGGCGGGAAGCAGGATCCTCTGACGCGGAGCTGTCCCGGCCGGGGTAGGAGCTTCGGGCGGCACCAGGCCCACCCGCTCGCCGACGCTGTGGTTGATCTTCGTACTGGCTGCGGTGGTTCGCGCCGATACTGCTGCGGACGGCGGCTCGTGCGTTGCGATGGCGGCCGGGGCGGCAGCCATCCCGACGGTGCGCAACGCATCTCTGAGGTGCTGGGCATCTTCGGAAAGCAGTCGCTGCTCCTGGCGCAGCCGGTGCTCGCTTTCCCGAAGTCTTGCGTTCTCCCCGGTTTCCGGGTCGACGACTTCGATCAGCGGGGAGTCGGTCGCAGCGCGGGAGAACACCGCCCGCTGCAGTTCCGGAAGGCCGGTCGCCGGGTCGGCTACCCCTCGCGGAGAGCTGGTGAGCGGATGCGCCGCCCACCACAACGCGTCCAGCAGGTCGTGACGGCCGATGTAAGCAGCCTGCAGGGCAGCCTCGAACTCCGGGTCGCTCTCCGCGCGTTCGAGCGCGCGCGCGGCCTCGGTATCGGGTGGCCTGGTCATCAGCAGGCCCGCCCAGTAGTAACAAGGAATGGAGTAGCGGAGTACTCGGCGTGGCCCACCTGTCGAGCGTGCCGTGCCCCCATGCGACTGTCAAGCGGGGCGCACCGCCAGTTCCGGTGGCTGCTCTCAGCTGTTGCGCAGTGCCTTGATGAGCTCATGCTTCCGCTTCCTGGAGTAGCCGGTGAGGCCGATCTCCTTCGCCTTGCCCTTGAGCTCCGGGACGGTCCAGTCATCGTAGTCACCGGCCTTGCCGCCCTTCCTCCCGACAGCCGACCGGCCTCTCGCCGCGGCCGCGTTGGAGATGCGCGCTGCCTTCTGCTTGCTCGCGCCGTCATCCCGCAACTCCTCATACAGTTCCGGGTCCTTCAGCGGCGAGTTCTTGCCCTTCGGCGACATGATCAGAGTCCCTTCCCTCCAGTGACCGGAAGTGCGATGTGCCGTTGTGGGGTCTTCACTACGGTCGTTCATGCCGCAGAGGCTACGCCGGAGGGGCGAAAAATACTCTCAGTTACCTCCCACTTGTAAGCCCCCCTGTTTGGGGGTAGCTTTCGGGTAACGTCCGGATCGGGCCGGGCGAGCAATAACCTTCGGTCCAGGCCAGGGTGGTGGAGGAGGCAGGCATGACCGACATCGCGAATGCGATTCCGGCAACGGAAACTCGCAGATCAGATTTGGTCTGGACCGAGGTTGGGCCCGGCTTGTGGGTCGCCAAGTGCGGCTCCGATTTCGCCGGGCTGATCGAGAAGCTGTGGGGCGCGGGCTATCGGGCAACTGACTGCGCGGGTCGGGTGGTCGGCGAGTTCGCCAGCCTGTCCAGCGCGCAGCGTCACGTGCTTGCGTAGGTACAGCCTCGCGTAGCTTCAGCCTTGCGTAGCTTCAGCCTCGCGTAGCTGCGGCCTCGCCTGGCTTCGATCGCCTCTAGCCGGCGACCGGCGCTTCGAGCACGATGTCTTCCGGTGCCTTGTCCGGCCGCAGGCCGCGCCAGCTCGGTTGGCGCAGGCGGTCGGTGTGAGTCCACTCGGCGAACTCCACTTCGCCGACCAGGCTGGGCGTGACCCAGTTCACCCCGCGCGCATCCGCTGCCGGGACGTTGTGGAGCGGCGTGGTCTTCCGCTCGAGCCGAGTGAGCTTGGCCAGCAGGTCGTCGAGCTCCTTGTCGCCGAACCCGGTGCCGACTCTGCCGACGTAGCGCAATCCGGCGTCATCCGGGATGCCGAGCACCAGCGAGCCGATGGTGCCCGACCGCCGACCGTTCCCCGGCTTCCATCCGGCGATGACCACCTCCTGGGTGCTGTGGTGCTTGATCTTCACCCAGCCTTGCGAGCGGACGCCTGGACGGTACCGTCCATCCCGTTTCTTGGCCATGACGCCTTCGAGCCCGAGCCCCAGGCTGCTGGCCATGGCGGCGCCGCTGTCGCCATCGAATGCCGGTGGCACGCGAATGCGGTCCGTTTCGTTGACGGCATCCTCCAGCGCCGCACGCCGGTCGTCGTAACTGCGTGACAGCAGCGGTTCTCCATCCAGCTCCAGCAGGTCGAACACCATGAAGTGCACCGGTGTGGCCTGCCTGGCCCTGTCGACGTCCGGCTTCCTGGTCAGCTTCATCCGGCTTTGCAGGAGTCCGAAGCTGGGCCGGCCGCCTTTGTCCAGTGCGACGATCTCACCATCGACCACGGCATCCGACTGGATCGCGTCCGCCAGCTCCGCCAACTCGGGGTAACTCACCGTCAGGTCGATGCCGTTGCGGCTGATGTAGCGCACTTGGCCGTCTTCGACGACGGCGATGGCACGGATGCCGTCCCATTTCATCTCGAAGGCCCAGCCGTCTTCGTCGCCCAGGCTCGCCTCCGTGCCGAGCGTTGCCAGCATGGGAGAGATCGCCTTGGGGCCGCGCCGTGCCGCGCCGATCACCTTCCGGCGCGGCTTGCTCGCCGGGGCGTCGTCCTTCATGAGATGCAGCAGCCAATTGTTGTCGTCGCCGTCGCGGCCGCCGGTGTGGATGAGGGCGTAGCGATGGCTGCCGTGCTTCTCGCCGTGCAGCGTGACGATCACCTCCTTGCCCTCGCGCCACTTCTCCAATTCGTAGGTTCCGGCGTCCCAGATGGTCACCTCGCCGCCACCATATTCTCCGGCGGGAATACTTCCTTCGAAGGTGCCGTACTCCAGCGGGTGGTCCTCTGTCTGCACGGCCAGGTGATTCTTTGCGGGGTCGGTGGGCATCCCCTTCGGCACCGCCCAGCTCACCAGCACGCCGTCGTGTTCCAGCCTGAAGTCGTAGTGCAGCCGCCGCGCATGGTGCTCCTGGATCACGAAGGTGGGTGCCGACTCTGCTCCCGCCGGCAATGCTTGTCCAGAGAATGAAGGAGAATCGTCCCCTGAACGCTGTTTCTGCGCAGAACCGGGCTTCGCGCCCATCGGTTCCTTCGTTTTGGTCGGGTCGCGTTTGGCGCGGTAGACGGCCAAGCGGTCGCGGCTGGCTTCCGTCGCCTCGAAGCTAGCCAGGTGCTCTTCGGTGGGCTCCAGCGACTGGAGGTGGCCGCTGGTCAGCCCGGCCAGCGGGTCGCCACGCCGCTTCACCCTGGCCAGAACCTCGGTGTAGTCGAGTTGTTTCAGGTTGGCGGATGCGAGTTCGCGCCAGGTGCGCGGTGCGGCAACCATGGGATGCAGTTTTCCGCGTAGGGAGTACGGCGCAACCGTAGTCTTGGCTGCATTGTTCTGGCTCCAGTCGACGAGGACTTTGCCGCCCCGCAGCGCCTTCTTCATGTCGCTGACGATGAGCTCCGGGTGGTCGGCCTCCAGCGCGCGTGCCAATTCGTGGGCAATCGCCGAGACGGTCTCAGAGTTCTGCTTGCCGTCGAGGGCGGCGTACAGGTGGATTCCCTTGCTTCCGCTGGTCACCGGGAGCGGGTCGAGCCCCATGTCGGTGAGGATGGCGCGGGCGAGCTGCGCCACTTCGGCGCACTCGGCGAGTCCAGCCCCTTCCCCCGGGTCGAGGTCGAGCACGAGCCGGTCCGGATTCTTCTGAACACCCGTGCGGCCGAACTGCCATTGCGGAACGTGGACCTCCAGGGCGGCGATCTGCCCCAGCCAGGCCAGCGTGGCCCTGTCGTTGGCCAGCGGGTACTCGTTGACATGGTCCTTGTGCTGGATCGTTCGCGTGGCCACCCAGTCCGGTGCCCCATCGCCCAGGTTCTTCTGAAAGAACACCTGCCCGGGCTTCTGGGCCGTGCCGACACCGTTCACCCAGCGCTTGCGGGTGACCGGACGGTTGGCAATGTGCGGGATCATCACGTCGGCTATCCGCGCGTAGTAGTCGAGCACATCGGCCTTGGTGGTGCCGGTTTCCGGGTAGAGCACCTTGTCGAGGCTGGTCAGCTTGAGCCGGTTCCCGTCAATGTCGACGAACTGCTGGTTCGATGGCATGGCTCCATGTTGCCCCCGAACCCGGGACAAACGGCCGTTTTGGGGGAATGATTGACGGATGAGATCCATCTGGAAGGGCGCCATCACCTTCGGACTGGTCAACGTGCCGGTGAAGGTCTACAGCGCGACGGAAGACCACGACATCTCGCTGCACCAGGTGCACGACAAGGACGGTGGGCGCATCCGCTACCAGCGTCGCTGTGAGGTGTGCGGAAAGATCGTCGACTACGAGAACATCGACAAGGCCTACGACGATGGTGACCGCACGGTCATCCTCACCGACGAGGAGTTGAAGTCGCTTCCGGAGGAGCGCAGTCGCGAGATCAATGTTCTCGAGTTCGTGCCCACCGAGCAGGTCGACCCGATCATGTTCAACCGCAGCTATTACCTGGAGCCGGATTCGAAGTCGTCGAAGGCGTATGTCCTCCTCCGGAGGACGCTGGAGGAGACCGACCGCACGGCGATCGTCCATTTCGCCCTGCGCCAGAAGACCCGGCTTGCCGCGCTGCGGGTCCGCGGTGACGTGCTCATGATCCAGACCCTGCTCTGGGACGACGAGGTGCGGGAGGCGGCATTCCCCTCGCTCGATGAGAAGGTGCGCATCCAACCGCAGGAGCTGAAGATGTCGGCATCCCTGGTGGAGTCCTTCGAGGCCGACTTCGAGCCGGACAAGTACACCGACGATTACCAGGTGCAGCTTCGCGAACTGATCGACGCGAAGCTGAAGGAAGGCGACGCCCTCGACACCGACGCGACCTTCGGCAATGCGGATGAAGACGAGGGCGGCGGTGAGGTGCTCGACCTCATGGAGGCGTTGCGCCGGAGCGTCGAGAAGAGCCGCAAGGGTTCAGCCTCCGCCGGCACGGCGGAGAAGTCGTCCACCAAGACGCCGGCAAAGAAGACCGCGGTGAAGAAAGACGCGGCGAAGGATGCGACGAAGCCCGCAGCCAGGAAGCCGGCAGCCGAGAAGGCACCGGCTAAGAAAGCGTCGACGAAAAAGGAACCGGCAAAGTCCAGGAAGTCGGCCTAAAAACCACCCACCGCGGCCGGTCATCCCGCCGTTTCCAGCCTTTATAACGTTCTCACTACATTCGGAGGATCAGAAAAAGCCCTGATCAGAGACGAGTAAGGGAGCGTCTTCACAGGGAGTGCGGAGCTTTCCCCCGTTCACTGGTAGCAGAGCGACGCGCGTTGGACTACCTGCCGGTGGAACCTGTCACCGACACCACAGCGTCGCTCACGTCATGCGCTGACCATGTGTGTCGCTAGAGCGCCTCCCCGAACCAGTCCATAGACCCGGTCCACACTCCTGCCGTGTGGCGCCGCGTCTCAGACCAGGAAGCTTCAATTTGACTCCCAAACACTCCGGCGGCATCGCCATGCCGTCGAACGCCGCGGCGACATCCGCCCCCCTTCTCCCGCCAGCCCTCCAGCGCCGGGTCCACCACGCCGCAATGGTGAAGCGCTTCGGTCGGCGGATCACGGCCGGGGCAGCCTCGCTGCTCGTGATCGCAGGGGCAGGTGTCGGCCTGCCCTCCTACGCGTCCACGATTGAAGCCGAACAGTTAGCCGAACCACAGCCGCGGGCGCAATCGCTCACCGTGGTGAGCGCCAGCCCGGTCACGGAGATCGTGCGGGACAGCTACACCGTGGTGATCCCCCCGAAGCTCCAGTACCCGCTGCTCACCGGCACCGGGATCACCAGCGCATTCGGACCGCGTGGCGGCCGCATGCACGAGGGTGACGACCTCTTCCCGGGCTATGGAACCCCTATCTACTCCATCGCCGCGGGAACCGTGGTCACGGCTTCCGGCGCTGGCGCCTACGGCAACCACGTCGTCGTGGAGCATGTGATCGATGGTCAAATGGTCACCAGCCTCTACGCGCATATGGCGCCTGGAACGATGGCCGTGTCGGCCGGGCAGCACGTGGGCATCGGGCAGCAGCTCGGTGCGGTCGGCGAAACCGGTCGCGCATACGGCGCCCACCTGCATTTCGAGATTCGCCCGGGCGGAGGCGCCGCTGTTCCCCCGTACGCCTGGCTCGCCGCCCGCATCTAACCGCCTCCGCGCACTGCCGCTTTAGTCAGCGGCGCAGGTTAACCTGAACGGGTGAGCAAACAGGACGGCAGCACTCGCCAGGTGAGTGCCAGCTCCGTCGACAGTTCGACGGCGCCGATCCTGCACGTCGACCTGGACGCCTTCTTCGCTTCGGTCGAGCTCCTGGACCATCCTGAGCTGGTCGACCTGCCGGTCGTGGTTGCCGGAAAGTCGCTGCGTTCGGTGGTCACCGCCGCCAATTATCCGGCGCGGAAGTACGGGGTGCGCTCGGCCATGCCCCTGGGCCAGGCCATGCGGTTGTGCCCCAAGGCGATCGTGCTGGAGCCCCACTTCGAGAAGTACCGCCATTACTCCCAGCGAGTGATGACCATCTTCGACGAGATGACGCCGCTGGTGGAGCGACTGGGCATCGACGAAGCGTTCCTGGATGTCTCTGGCGCCCGCTCCCTGATCGGGTCGCCTGCCGAGGTAGCCACGATCATCCGCCGCCGCGTGGAGGAGGAGACGCGCCTGACCTGCTCGATCGGGGCAGCGGCAACCAAATTCGTCGCCAAGCTGGCATCCGGCCGGGCAAAGCCTGACGGGCTCCTGGTCATCCCCGAGCGCGAAACGCTGGCCTTCCTGCATCCGCTGCCGGTCGGTGCCCTGTGGGGTGTCGGGGGGGTGACGGAGGAGGCGCTGACCAAGCGCGGACTTCGCACCATCGGCGACATCGCGGCCACCCCGCTGGTGACCCTTCAGCGCGCCGTGGGGGAGGCGGCCGGCCGCAAACTTCACGACCTTGCAAACGGAGTTGACCCACGCAGCGTGACCACGCGGGCAGAAGAGAAAAGCGTCGGCCACGAAATGACCTTCGAGACGGATGTGACGGATTCCGACCTCCTGCGCCGGGAGCTGCTGAGGCTGTCGACCCAGGTCGCCGCCAGACTGCGTGACGCCGGAGTCACCGGGCACACGGTGGTTCTGAAACTGCGTTACGGCGACTTCACCACCATCACCCGATCGCGCAAGCTTGCCGAGCCGACCGACCTCGCCCGCCGCATCTACGAAGAGGTCCGTGGCAGCTACGAGGCGCTGGGTGCCCACCGCGGTGTGCGGCTGATCGGCGTCCGGGTCGAGCAGCTCGCTGACGGAACGCCCGGCCAGGTCGGGCTGTGGGACACCGACGAAGGCTGGCGTGAAGCCGAACGCGCCATCGATGGGGTAAGCGAGAAGTTCGGCAGGGGTGCCGTGGGACCGGCCGCACTCCTGCGCAAGCGTGAGTAGAATGGATGTCGAACACGGGAGTCCGGTGAGCCGGGCTGAGAGGAAGCTGATCCAAGCTTCGACCGTCGAACCTGATCTGGATAATGCCAGCGCAGGGAGGCAGACAATTCTCTAACCCGTGCCTATTTCACTGAATGAAAGGGCACGACAAGTGACCAATACCAAAAAGCTCCATTCACACGGCACAGTTTCTGCGCCGGCCTCCTATCGATGGCGCGTCGTCGACATCGTGGTGGCCAGCGTCATCGGCGTCGCATCCGGTGTCATTTTCATCGTCTGGAACGTCGCATCCGAGCCGATCACCGGCCCGCTCAAGGCCTTGCTCCCCGGACTGCAGGCACTCGGCGGCGGGTTCTGGCTCTTCGCCGGCCCGCTCACTGCGCTGATCATCCGAAAGCCGGGAGCTGCCCTCTTCGGCGAACTGGTCGCGGCCTGCGTTTCGGTGCTGTTCGGCGGCGGCTCGTGGGGCGTGACCGTCCTGGTGAGCGGACTCATTCAGGGGTTGGGTGCTGAGGTCGTGTTCCTGGCTTTCCGGTACCGCGTCTGGAAGGTCGGCGTTGCCGTGCTTGCCGGCATCGGTGCAGGTGTCGCCATGGCCGTCAACGACCTGATCGCCTGGTACGCCGGTGCGGACACCCTCTTCACCGTGGTCTACATCGTCGCGGCGATGATCAGCGGTGCCATCATCGCGGGGTTGCTGTCGTGGATCGCCGTTCGCGGGCTTGCCGAGACCGGGGTGCTCAGCCGCTTCGCAGCGGGACGAGAGCGCGCCGGGAGAGTCTGACCTGAACGTCTCAGAGCCGGCTCCAGCCGTGTGCATCACCGCGCGCGGCTGGGGCTGGCGTCACGCCGGTCGACACGCCTGGGCGGTCTCCGACCTCGACCTGGTGATCGAGCCGGGAGAACGGGTGCTCCTCCTGGGTGCCTCCGGTGCCGGCAAGTCGACGCTGCTGCACGCGCTGGCCGGCGTGCTCGGCGGGGATGACGAGGGCGACCAGCGCGGTGAGTTGCTGCTTGATGGAAAGGCCCCGGCCGGCGAACGTGGCCGGGCCGGACTGTTGCTGCAAGACCCGGACAGCCAGGTCATCCTGCCCCGGGTCGGCGACGATGTCGCGTTCGGGTGCGAGAATCTGGGCATTCCGCGGGAGGAGATCTGGCGTCGGGTGCCCCGGGCGCTGGAAGCCGTCGGGCTCCACCTGCCGCTGGATCACTCGACCTCTGCGCTGTCCGGTGGGCAGAAGCAACGCCTGGCGCTGGCCGGGGTGCTCGCCATGCGGCCGGGGCTGCTGTTGCTGGACGAGCCGACCGCGAACCTCGACGCAGCCGGCGTCACGGAGGTGCGGGACGCGGTCGCCGGGCTGCTTCAGCATTCGTCCGCGACGTTCGTGGTGGTCGAGCACCGGGTTGAGGTTTGGCGGTCCCTGGTGAACCGGGTGATCGTGCTGTCGGCCTCCGGGGGAGTGCTGGCCGACGGGCATCCGGATGCTGTCCTCACGGAACAGGGCGCAACTCTTGCCGAGAGCGGCGTGTGGGTTCCCGAGCATCCGCCGCAGCATCCGGAGCGGCTGTGGACGCCGGGTGAAACCCTGCTGACGGCCCACGGGCTCGCGGTCGGCCGCACAAAGACGACGCCGGTGCGCTCGGAGCTTCACCTCGAACTGCCGGAAGGCAGCGCAACCGCCATCACCGGGCCCAACGGCGCCGGCAAGTCGACCCTCGGGCTCACCCTGGCCGGACTGCTCCCGCCCCTGGCCGGGGAGGTCAGGGCCAGCGAGCTCCTGCGCCGGGGAGCGGCACCGCATCCGATCCGGTGGAAGTCGCGTGAGCTGCTAACCCGCATCGGCACGGTCTTCCAGCACCCAGAGCACCAGTTCCTGACGGCGAGCGTCAGCGCGGAGCTCGCGATCGGCCCGCAGGCGCTGAAGCTCCCGGAACAGGACGTTGCCAAACGCGTTGACGAATTGCTGCACCGCCTGGGCCTCCACCACCTGGCGGCGGCGAATCCGTTCACCCTCTCCGGCGGCGAGAAACGACGCCTGAGCGTTGCGACCGTGCTGGCAACCAGGCCGCGGATGCTGGTGCTCGATGAACCGACATTCGGCCAGGACTCCCGAACCTGGCAGGAGCTGGTGGCGCTGCTCGCCGACCTCATGGCTGACGGAACCTCGGTGGTGGCGATCACGCACGACCGCCAGCTGGTGCAGGCCATTGCCGATCGCGAGGTGCAACTGTGACCGCGACGTTCGAGGGCATCAACCCGGTGGCGAAACTGGCGGCGGTGATGTTGCTCAGCGTGTGCCTCATCCTGTCGCTCGATTGGGTTTCCGGCACGGTGGCGCTGGCCTTCGAGGCCGTGTTGCTGCCGTTCGCGGGTGTCCCGCCACGGAAATTCTGGCTGCGCACGCTGCCGGTGTGGATCGCTGCCCCGCTCACCGGCTTGACCATCGCCCTCTACGGTGAGCCATCCGGCGCCGTCTACTTCGAGTTCTGGGCGATGCGGGTCAGCGACGGTTCGCTCGAACTGGCTGTCGCGACGGTGCTGAGGGTGCTCGCCATCGGCCTGCCCGCAGTGGTCCTCTTCCTCACGGTTGACCCGACGGCCCTGGCCGACGGACTGGCCCAGGTCTGGAAGCTTCCCAGCCGGTTCGTGCTCGGGGCCCTGGCCGCGCTGCGACTGGTCGGCCTGTTCCTCGACGACTGGCGGTCACTGGAGGTGGCGCGCCGTGCCCGCGGGGTGGGGGACCGAGGCAGGATCAGACGGCTCCCCGGGCAGGCCTTCGCCCTGCTTGTGCTGTCGATCAGGCGCGGAAGCAAGCTCGCCACAGCAATGGAAGCCCGCGGTTTCGGCTCCAGCATCGAACGCACCTGGGCGAGGCCGTCCCGGTTCGGTGCCCGGGAATGGGCGCTCTCCGCAACTGGGCTGGTCGCCGGCCTCTCAGCTCTGGCGATAGCCATCGCCACCGGGGAATGGAACTTCGTCCTTGGCTGACCTCAGTGCGACTCGCATCCTGATCGACGGCCGGAGCGGGTCAGGCAAGACCGAACTGGCCAAGCGGATGGCGCTCGAAATCCCGGGCGCCCAGCTGGTGCGCCTGGACGACATCTATCCGGGTTGGGACGGGCTGGAAGCCGGAAGCCGCCACGTGCACGACCACGTGCTGGCGGCATCCGCACCCCGCTGGCAACGCTGGGACTGGACCGAGAACGCATGGGTGGAATGGCATCCGCTCGACCCTTCCCGGCCGATCATCATCGAAGGCTGCGGAGCGCTCAGCCGCGCCAACCGCGCGCTCGCCGACTACGGCATCTGGGTCGAACTGGACGAGCCGACACGCAAGGCGCGCGCGCTGGTACGCGACGGCGACGCCTACGTTCCCCACTGGGAGCGCTGGGCAGCCCAGGAGCAGGCGTTCATCGATCGCGAGCGGCCGCAGCAGTTGGCTGACGAGCTCATCGAAGGCTAGGCCCGCTCAGCCTTCAGTCCAGAACTGGGTGAACGGGTTGCCTTCCGCATTCGTGGTGAGAGTCTCGCCGACGCAGGTCACCGTCATATCCGAACCACCGGCAGCGGATGTCGGCAACTCGATCGGCGACTCGATGGTCACGCCGGCGCTCGTCATCGTCATCTGGATGTCGTACTCACCCACCCAGTCCTCGAACACCACGAGGTTGTCGACACCGCCATCCCAGAACCAGGAACCGTAGCCGCTGCCCTTCTGCGTCTGGGTGACGGTCAAGGTCGGGGCATCCTCCACCGGCACCACGACGACGAAGGTCAGGTCGACCGCCGTGGTGACGAGCGACTCCTCCGCGAACATGATCGTCATCGTGCCTGTTCCGGTCACCGACGAAACCGGCGAGCCCAGCGACTCCATCTGGTGCTTCAGCTGTCCGGCGAGGTCGTCGACGTCGACCATCCAATTGCGGTCGATCAGGCAATCGGTCGGAGAGCCGGAACCGTCCTCAGTCTCGGCTGCCGGAACGCCTTCGGCCGGACTGGGCGGTTCGTCGGGGGTGCCGCCCGAGCATCCGCTCAGCAGCAGAATGGTCACGGCACAACCGGCCAGAGCCGTCGTCAACTTGCCCATGGGAGCCTCCTCGCGCGAGTTGGCCGCAGTCAGCGGTCACGCCATCTCGACGCGCAGCCAGTGGGGCCCGGTTGACGTCAGGCCCAGCCCAGCTCGTGCAACTGGCGATCGTCGATGCCATAGAAGTGGGCGATTTCGTGCACAAGGGTCACGTGGATCTGGTCTTTCAGCTCGTCGAGGTCCGCGCACATCGCGACCAGTGGTTCGCGATACAGGATGATGCGATCGGGCAGCTCGCCGAAACCGTACTGTCCGCGGTCCGTGATGGCGACACCGTCGTAAAGGCCGAGCAGGTCGAGGCTGCCGTCCTCGGGTCGGGCTTCCGTCACGAAGACGACGTTGTCGAGGCCGTCGACCATGTCGTCGGGGAGCAGGTCGAGTTCGTCGATGACGAGCCGCTCGAACTCCTCCTCGGACAGGTCATCCATGCGATACCCGGTCGTCGAGCGCCTCGATGAGCGAGTTCTGCACGAACCCGAGCCAGTCGTAGATCTCGCGCATCAGCGGGTCGATGGTGCGACCGGCGTCGTCGTCCTCGGACTCGATGCCCAGCCTGCTCGCTATGGTCAGGCGGATGTCGGTCAGGCACCTCAGCCAGCTGAGCGCCTCCGACTCGTCGAGGATGACGCGCCCGGTGACCCCCGTTCCGTCCAGTGAACGGATGAGGGTTTCGGCGTTCCCGACCTTCCGTTCGGCCAGGCCGCCGGCGGTGAAGCGGCGGAATTCGGCGGATGCTTCCGGGTCGTCCGGGTAGGCGTCCGGCAGCAATCGCGCCAATGCGACGTCTGGGGTGAGGCTGGTCGAGCTCGTCGAGACCCCCTGAGCTTGTCGAAGGGTTCCGTCCGACACCAACTCCGCGACCTGCCCAGCCAGCGACTGCAGCAGCACGGCTTCCTCCGCGTCGAGCAGCGCCTCCAGGGTTCCGTCCGGTTTACGTTCGAAGCGTCTCATGCGTCGGCCTTGCTCAGTGTCGCCCAGAGCCCGTAGTCGTGCATGGCCTCGACGTGCCGCTCCATCTCCTCGCGAGAGCCTGTCGCGACGACCGACTTCCCCTCCAGGTGCACCTGGAGCATCAGCCGTTCCGCCTCGACTGCCGAGTACCCGAAGTAGGTGCGGAAGACGTAGGACACGTACGACATCAGGTTGACGGGGTCGTTCCAGACCAGCGTGACCCAGGCGGAGTCGAGCGCAGCGGTAGTGCGCGCATCCGTTCGGTCCATGGTCTGGGGCATGCTTCCAGCCTAGGAGGTCTGGGGAGGGCACCGT
Organism: Homoserinimonas sp. A520; assembly: GCF_054489245.1. NCBI lineage: Bacteria > Bacillati > Actinomycetota > Actinomycetes > Micrococcales > Microbacteriaceae > Homoserinimonas > Homoserinimonas sp. A520. The sequence goes on from NZ_JBTMWX010000002.1 coordinate 474,775, forward strand.
TCCGGGTGCTGGCGGGTTAAACGAAGATCGGCCCGAGAGTCTCGGGCCGATCCTGTGTTCCCACGAACGCGGGTGACCGCGATCTACGTGTTTTCGATCACTATTGGGGTGAACGACGGGGCTCGAACCCGCGACATCCGGCTCCACAAGCCAGCGCTCTACCAACTGAGCTACGCCCACCATGTTGTCGACTTCGCAACCGGGGCTGCGAAATCACATCGCATAGATCCTATTACAGGTGCGGAGCAAATTCTTCCACCACGGCTGCGGAGATGACCTGCACCTCTTCAGTGGTGGGGCCGGGGTCGGAAACGAAGGCCGCTTTCCGGTAGTAATCGAGTTCGCGGATCGATTCGAGGATGTCGGGGAGCGCGCGATGGCCGCCGCCCTTGATCGGGGCGTTGAAGTAGATGCGCGGGAACCAGCGGCGGGAGAGTTCCTTCACCGAGGACACGTCGACGTTGCGGTAGTGCAGGTGGCCGTCGACGCGCGGCATGTAGCGGGCCAGGAACGCGCGGTCCATGCCGATAGTGTTGCCGGCCAGGGGGGCCTGCCCCGCGGTGGGGACGAACTTCAGGATGTACTCGTTGACGGCGAATTCTGCATCCGCCAGGCTCACGCCGTTCGGGATCTCCGTGATCAGGCCCGACTCGACGTGCATCGCGCGCACGAAGTCACTCATGCCGTCGAGCGCCGCCTGGTCCGGCTTGATGACGATCGACAGGCCAGGATCGAGGATGTTCAGGTCGAAGTCGGTGATGACGACCGCAACCTCGACGAGTTCGTCGACCTCGACGTCGAGTCCGGTCATTTCACAGTCGATCCAGACGAGACGATCTGAGGTGCTAGACATGGGGCAATTCTACGGGCGTGCACCGACCGTCCGATTACGGCCTCCACCCGATCTTCGATGAGGAGCTTCCATCGCATCCGCAGGTGTTGCGTGGTAGTAAGAGAACATGACTGATGCGAAGCCGACCCTGGAACACGGATCCGAGTACATTGTGCTGTTCTCGGGTGGCCCATTCGACGGGCAGACCGACAAGCGCATCAGCACTGATGGCGGCTGGGATGAGTCGATCACGGTGCTGGCCGAAGCCCACGGTCACGAGACGATGATGAACTACGACGCAACGAGTTGGCGATCGGTCGGTGATGCTGTGCACGTCACTTACGCTTTCGATGCCGGTGACAGCGAAGAGGTCGAAGATCCTGCCGACCGGGAAGACTAGTCCGCGCGAACCACCACCGGCAGGAGAATCGTGAAGTTGCTCTTCTTCGCTTCGGCGTTCTGTGACCCGTGCATCCACACCCGTTTCGTGCTGGACAAGGTCTCGAAGTTGGTGCCCGCGGCGACCATCGTGGAACTCGATATCGCCCGGGATGAGGACGTCGCGAAGCAGGCCGGCGTGATGTCGACGCCGACGATCGTCGTGGTGGGGGAGGACAACGTCGAAGTGTTCCGCGCGGAGGGTGTGCCCACCGTCAACCAGGTGCTGACCGCGCTCGCCCAAGCCGTCTGAGCCCACGCTTCGCGCCGAGGCAGCTGCGGTATCGTTGACACGCTGTCCCGCCCTCGTAGCTCAGGGGATAGAGCAGGAGCCTTCTAATCTCTTGGTCGCAGGTTCGAATCCTGCCGAGGGCACTTGTCACTTGCCAGTCTTGTTCGGAAAATTAGCCAGCTAACTGAGCAAGACCGGATGGTGCACCACGTCCGTCGGTGCGAAAGCGGCCTTGCACTTGCGATGCCCTTCTTACCCAGCAGAGGCGTTGGTTACATTTCTGGGTGAAGCAAGCCCAGCGAGGCGGATCATCCGGCGGGGCGTCAAAGGGCCAGTTTGAGCACGTCGTGCAGTCGCTCATCGTGGGTAGACAGAAGAGGGGGAAGCAGGAGCGTTCGGATCCCGTGCGTCACTGCTCCTCCGTCGGGTCCGGCACGATCGCCGACCATCAAGGCGAGATCCGGCCCGGTTCCCAGCGCCTCGAGCGCGTGTGCGTAGATCGCTTTCGAGGGCTTCTGCACTCCCACTTCGTACGACAGGGAGTAGGAATCGATCGCGTCGGCTAGCCCAACTGCCGCGAAGGCCGGACGAAGGTCGAAGTGGATGTCGCTAACGATTCCTACCTGCAGTCCGGCGCTCTTCAGAGCGAAAATAGTGTGCGCAGCGTCGGTCGCAAACGGATTGACCGCGTGGTCAAGCTCCGACTCGTAGAGGGCCTCCGCGAGTTCGTCGTCAACACCGGCGTCCGCGAAAACCCCCATGAACGCGACCCGATGAAGATCTCTATCGGAATCGAGACCCGGCGCGTCCATCCGGTCGTGTGGCCCGTTACTCTCGCTGATCCGCGCCACGAGGTCATCGACAGGATGCCGACTTGCGTCTCGATGGGCACGTTCAAGGGCATCGGCGGCCCACAGCTCGAGGGTCGGCGCGACAACTAGCGTCCCGCGCCAATCGAATAGCACCGCGTTAACGTGCACGCCATCAGGTTACCGAGCCATCGAGGACGATCGAGCATCGAACTTACCCGTCGGGGGTAAACAACGTCCTGCCGGGATGTCCTCCGCTCCGGCAGGGTATGGGTCGCGCGCACCCGCTTCAGCGACGGCGGGAGGGGCTCGGGCGCTGCCGCGATGTGGGCGTCGTGGTCGGCTATCGCCGTCTTGGTTGGATCGCCCTTTCTGATTGTCCCAAGGTTTTTGTACCATCCTGCCTAGAGTCGGAGTTGAGGCGAACGCCCCCGATCAGTTGTCGGCGGCGGCAGCAGCGGCTGTGTCGAGGAAGGACGGCTCGGCAACTTCCCCGGCCGCTGCATGGTGGTCAACGTCTGGAAGTTCGAACAGCTCGCCGGGTCGGAGGATCCTGAGGTGGACTCCTTCGACGGCGGCGACGCCCGAGCCCGTGGTCGCGTTCGTAGTCCGAAGGTAGCGGTCTGCAGTCCCCTTCGCGGTGACTTTTGTGCATAAAAATTGCTGTGGTGATGGCAAACGTGCGTTAAAAACGTCTCAGTGCACCGACTTCCGCTCGTAGATCGTCATCGACCAGGCGTAGCCGATGGTGATGATCACCACACCCCACGCGACGGCGAGTACGGGGTTCCAGCCGAGCGGTGTGCCGAGCAGCAGCCCGCGCACGGTCTCGATAAACGTAGTGAACGGCTGGTATTCCGCGAACCACTGCAGGCCCGCCGGCATCGACTCGGTGGGCACGAAGCCGCTGCCGAGCATCGGCAGGATGGTCAGCAGGAGGGGCCAGTTGCTCGCTGTCTCCACCGACTTCGCCTGCATCCCCATGGCAACACCGAGCCAGTTGATCGCGAACGCGACGAGCACGAACAGGCCGGCAGCCGCGAGCCATTCCATCGGTCCGGCGGTCGGGCGGAATCCGACCAGCAGGCCGACACCGAGCACGAGCGCTACGGCGATCAGTGCCTGGATGGTGTTTCCGAGCACGTGGCCGGCCAGCACCGAGGCCCGGGAGATCGCCATCGTGCGGAACCGCGCGGTGATCCCTTCGGTCATGTCCATGGAGACGGTGGTCGCGGTACCCCCGGCTGTGCCGGCGATGGTGATCAACAGGATGCCCGGCACGACGTACGCCAGATACGCTTCCCGTCCGCCGGCCGGGTCCACGCCGGGAAGGCCGGCCCCGAGCGTGCCTCCGAAGACGAACACGAACAGCAGCAGGATCACTACCGGGCCGAGGATGGTGAACACCGAAAGGCCCGGATAGCGGATCATGTGCAGCAGGTTGCGACGCAGCATGGTGATCGCGTCGGCGACGACGTGCGACTGAATTGCACTGTTCGTGGTGGGGCGGTGGACAGTGGCGATGGTCATGATGCAGTGCCTTTCGTGTCGGCAGTGTCTTTCGTGTCGGCTGTGTCTTTCGTATTGACCGGGCCTGCATGATCCGCCTTGTCGGTGAGGGCGAAGAACACGTCGTCGAGATCCGGGGTGTGGATGCTGAGGTCGTCGACCTCGAGGCCTGCCGCATCGAGGCGGTCCAGGACGGCGCGCAGAACAGTGACACCGCCGTCGCTGGGAAGGGTCAGCGCAAGCCCGACGTCGTCTCCAGTCGACCCGTCAAGCAGGTGAGAGGCCCTGTCGAGTGACGCAGCATCCGCGAACTTCAGCCTGATGTGCCCGCCGGGAACCAGCCGTTTGAGCTCGTCCGGCGTTCCGTTCGCGACGATCCGGCCGCCGTCGAGCACCGCAATCCGATCGGCCAGCTCGTCCGCCTCGTCCAGGTATTGGGTGGTGAGCAGCACGGTGGTGCCCTCCGCGACCAGGCCGCGCACCACGTCCCACATGGTGTGGCGGCTGCGCGGGTCGAGGCCGGTGGTCGGCTCGTCCAGGAAGATCACGCTGGGGCTCGTGATCAGGGTCATCGCCAGGTCGAGCCGCCTGCGCATGCCACCGGAGTAGGTGGCGAGCGGCTTGCGAGCGGACTCGACCAGGTCGAACTGCTCAAGCAACTCTGCCACCCGCGTCTTCGAGTGTTTCGGCCCGAGATGACGCAGCCGAGCCATCAGCAACAGGTTCTCCTCGCCGCTCAGCAGGCCGTCGACGGCGGAGAACTGGCCGGTGAGGCCGATCGCGGCACGAACGCCGTCCGGGTCGCGCACCACGTCGCATCCGTTCACGAACGCTGTGCCGCCATCGGGTCGCACCAACGTGGAGAGGATGTGCACGGTCGTCGTCTTGCCGGCTCCGTTCGGGCCGAGCAGGGCAGTGACGGTGCCCGCCCTCACGGTGAGGTCGACGTCGTCGAGAACCACCTTGGCGCCGTAGGACTTCCGCAGTCCGCGGACCTCAATAGCTGTGGTCGACATGGTGCTTTCCTTTCTTGGGTCGGTTGAATTCACTGGGCGCGCTGGATGCTGATGTCGCCATATTGGGTGCGGGCACGCACCGAGACGGTCTGCTCAGACGGGTCGGGGGCGTGGTCGCCGTCCAGCTGGTTGCGCACATGCCCCTGCTTCGACGACAGGTCGAGCCAGGCGGGTACGCCCGGCAGCACGCCGACGGTGACCGCGCCGAAACCGCTCTCAATCTGGATCGAGCCACTGGAAACCTCGCGCAACTGGATGCTGCCGTACGCGGTCTTCGCCGTCACGGATGCGAGCGCCCGCGTGACCTCGAGGTCGCCATAGGAGAGCTTCGCCTCGAGGTCGCCCCCGGACTCCCCAACCAGGACACTGCCGTGCGAAGCATTGAGGATCGCATAGCCGGTGACCGTGCCGACCCGAAGCTGGCCGTGGTCTGCAGTCATCTCAACGCCACCGTCCGCGCTGCCCAGGGTGGCGTTGCCGTGCGAGGCCCGCAGCCACAGGTCGCCTGTGCTGTCGAGTTCCACCGGGCCCATCGAGCTCTTGATGCGGGTCGCACCGAGCCGGCCGACGCCGCGCAGGCCGCCGACCGCGATCTCGGCGGTCAACCTCGACCCGGTCGGCAACTCGACCTTCAGGTCAACCGACTCTGTGGGCCCGATCCAGCTGATGCGGGGCCGCGGGCCGGTGATGGTGAGCCGCTTGCCGTCGAAGTCGATTTTGGTCTCCTCCGCACCCCGGCGGTCGACAGCCTTCGCCGGATTGGTCGGCGACACGGTCACGACCGTGTCTGTCCGGTCGCTGGCGAAAACCTCGACCGCGCCGACCTGAAGGTTGATCGCGAGGTCGATGGGGTCAGGGGTGTCGTATGTGGGCATGCTGAAGCTGCCTTTCTCTGGGGCGTGGTTGTTCGGCCTCGCGGGTCTGCGCGGCTGGTGAGTGTGTTGGGCTGGGAGGCGGGTTAGCGCGCCCACCCCGCGAAATTGTCGCCCGTGCGCAGCGTGCGCTGTGCAGTTCGTCGTTGTTTGGGTTGGAGAGCGGATGCGACGGCGCGCACCAGCCAGGAATTGACGGACAGGCCATCAGCCGCCGCGGCTTCGTCCACCCGCACTTTGAGCGCGTCCGGTAGGCGCAACGTCGTGCGCGAGGTGCTCGCATCGTCGAGGTCGGCGGATGCCGCTGGCCGGTCGTCGGTGTCCGGCTCGTTGTTCGGCTGGATGACCACGAACTCGACCTCACGTCCACGCAGCCGCAGGTCCACCGAGCCGGGGGCGAGGTCACGGGTGATCTCGCCCACCGCAGCTGACAGGGCGTCGAGCAGGACGAGCCGCGTCGCCGCATCCAATCCGGTGGCAAGTCGTTCGGCGATAAGGCGAGTGTCTTCCGCGCCGTTCGCCGCGGTGTCCACCAATTGGCGCTGCAGGTCGGTGACGTACACTCCAAGTTCCATGTCACCATACTGACACCACGATGGTGTCACGTCAAGTGCCAGTGGTGTCAAATCGATCGCTGGACAACGTGAACCCGAGGTGGCAGGATCGCGCAGGTGGTGACCACAACCCTTCCCGAGCAACGGCTGAGCGACCTTGCCCTGTTGCGTCGGGTGCGTGATCGAATCGACCGTGAATACGCCCAGCCGCTCGACGTCGAGGCACTCGCCCGCGGCGTGAACCTGTCTGCCGGTCACCTCAGCCGTCAATTCCGCCTCGCCTACGGTGAGTCGCCGTACAGCTACCTGATGACGCGTCGGATCGAGCGTGCCATGGCGATGCTGCGCCGGGGAGACCTGAGCGTCACCGAGGTCTGTTTCGCCGTCGGCTGTGCATCGCTCGGCACCTTCAGCACCCGCTTTTCCGAACTGGTCGGCGTGGCGCCCAGCGTCTACCAGCGCCAGAACGCACACCCGGTCGAGCATCCGACCGCCGGAATGCCGTCGTGCGTGACGAAACAGGTGACCAGACCGGTCAGGAATCGAGAAGCAAAGGCGCCCACACCACAGCTAGCGTGAATGCCATGGACATCACAATTCACTCAAGCTTCCTTCCGCACACCGATCCGGATGCCTCACTTGCGTTCTACCGGGACGTCCTCGGATTCGAGGTGCGGGGCGACGTGGGATACCAGGGGATGCGTTGGATCACCGTTGGGCCAGTAGGTCAGCCGGACACATCCGTTGTGTTGCATCCGCCGGCGGCTACTCCCGGAATCACCGACGATGAGCGACGCACCATCCTCGAACTGATTGCCAAGGGCAGCTATTTCGGGTTCAACCTCGCCACACCCGACCTCGACGACACGTTCGCGAAGCTGGAGGCGAGCGGAGCCGAAGTCGTCCAGGAGCCGACCGACCAGCCCTACGGCGTTCGCGACTGCGCCTTCCGCGATCCTGCAGGAAACATGGTGCGAATCCAGGAGTTGCGCTGACCCCTCGACCCGCGATGGGTAAAACTAGTCGAGCGACAACCGCGCCAGGCGGCCCGCCCACACGACGGAGAACGATGAGCACAGTAACGACGACGGATGCCCAGCCGACCGCGCTTCACCAGGCAGACACCCACGACGTGATCAGCGTCCAGGGCGCGCGCGAGAACAACCTCAAAGACGTGAGCGTCGAGATTCCAAAGCGCCGGCTCACGGTGTTCACCGGGATCTCCGGCTCCGGCAAGAGCTCGCTGGTCTTCGCCACCATCGCCGCAGAGTCGCGGCGGATGATCAACGAGACCTACAGCGCGTTTCTGCAGGGCTTCATGCCGAGCCAGGCTCGACCGGACGTTGACGTGCTCGAGGGACTGACGACGTCGATCATCGTGGACCAGGAGCGAATGGGGGCGAACCCCCGGTCCACGGTCGGTACCGCAACAGACGCGAACGCTCTGCTGCGCATCCTGTTCAGCAAGCTCGGCCAGCCGCATATCGGCTCGCCGAACGCGTTCTCGTTCAACGTCGCCTCGATCAGCGGAGCGGGCGCGGTCACCTTCGAGCAGGGCGGCAAGACGGTCAAGGAGCGCCGCGACTTCAACATCACCGGAGGCATGTGTCCACGCTGCGAGGGTCGCGGAACCACCAGCGACATCGACCTCCAGCAGCTCTTCGATGACTCCAAGTCGCTGAATGATGGCGCCATCACGGTGCCCGGCTACAAGTCCGGAGGCTGGGCGGTCAAGCAGTACGCCGACTCCGGGCTATTCGATCCGAACAAGCCGATCAGCCAGTTCACCAAGACCGAACTCGACGATTTCCTGTACAAGGAGCCGACCAAGATCAAGTGGCAGGGATTCAACGCCACCTACGAGGGCCTGATTCCGCGCATCCAGAAGTCGTTCCTGTCCAAGGATCGCGCGGCCTTCCAGCCGCACATCCGGGAATTCGTGGACCGCATTGCCACGTTCGCGAACTGTCCGGAGTGCGACGGAACCCGGTTGAATGCGGGTGCCCGGTCGTCGAAGATCGCGGACTTGAGCATCGCCGATGCCTGCGCCATGCAGATCACCAATCTGGCCGAGTGGCTGGGCAACCTCGACGAACCATCCGCCGAGCCACTGCTCAAGGGCATCCGGCACATCCTCGACGCGTTCGTGAAGATCGGGCTCGGCTACCTTTCGTTGGATCGGCCGACCGGAACGCTGTCCGGCGGAGAGTCCCAGCGAACCAAGATGATCCGGCACCTGGGGTCGTCGCTCACCGATGTCACCTACGTCTTTGACGAGCCCACCATTGGCCTGCACCCGCACGACATCCAGCGGATGAACGACCTGCTGCTGCAACTTCGTGACAAGGGCAACACGGTTCTGGTCGTCGAACACAAGCCGGAGGCGATTGCGATCGCCGATCACGTCGTCGACCTCGGTCCAGGCGCAGGCACCGCCGGCGGAACGATCTGCTTCGAGGGAAGCGTCGACGAACTCCGCCGGAGCGACACTCTCACCGGCCGGCACTTCGACGACCGGGTCACGCTGAAACCGCAGATGAGGAAGTCCACCGGGGCGCTGGAGGTGCGCGGCGCCGACCTTCACAACCTGAAGAACGTGGATGTCGACATCCCGCTCGGCCAGCTGGTCGTGTTCACCGGGGTGGCCGGATCCGGGAAGAGCTCCCTGATCACCGGCTCCGTGGCCGGCCGAGAGGGTGTCGTATCGATCGACCAGGGTGCCATCCGCGGTTCACGGCGCAGCAACCCGGCAACCTACACCGGCATGCTCGAGCCGATCCGCAAGGCGTTCGCGAAGGCGAACGGAGTGAAACCTGCGCTGTTCAGCGCCAACTCCGACGGCGCTTGCCCGGTCTGCAACGGCGCTGGCGTCATTTACACCGAGCTGGGCTTCATGGACACCGTCTCGAGCCCCTGCGAGGAGTGCGAGGGCAAGGGTTTCGCCGCTTCGGTGCTGGAGTACCGTCTCGCCGGAAAGGATATCAGCGAGGTCATGGCCCTGCCGGTGGCCGAGGCGTTGGAGTTCTTCGCGACCGGCGAGGCCCGCATCCCGGCCGCCCACAAGATTCTGGAGCGAATGGCGGATGTCGGCCTCGGCTACCTGAGTCTCGGCCAGCCACTGACCACGCTGTCAGGCGGGGAACGGCAGCGGCTGAAGCTGGCGTCGCAGATGGGGGAGGACGGCGACACCTACGTTCTTGACGAGCCGACCACCGGCCTTCACCTGGCTGACGTCGAGCAGTTGCTCGCCCTTCTCGACCGGCTCGTCGATTCCGGCAAGACTGTCATCGTGATCGAGCATCACCAGGCCGTCATGGCTCACGCCGACTGGATCATCGACCTGGGACCGGGTGCCGGCCACGACGGCGGACGCATTGTTTTCGAGGGCACGCCGGCCGAATTGATCGCGGCCCGGTCGACAATCACCGGAGAGCACCTGGCCGCGTACGTCGGAACCTGAGCCGGCCAGGCCGGCCGAGGAGGCCGGTCGAAAAGCTCAAAGCTAGCGCGGGTCGTCTTCCTGGTAGTTCTCCGGCAGGACGCGTTGGCGCACCGTCTGGGCGGAGACCGGGCTGGGGATCTCCACCTGCCCCTGTTCACCCGTATTCGTGGGTGAACCGGGCTGAGTTGCAGGGGGCACGCTGGCCGCAGCCGGCAAACCGTAGGTGGGGCGTTCGACTGGTCGCTGGGCTGCGGGTGTGTGCAACGGTTCCGGCTCCGGTGTTTCCGTGCGAGTCAATTCCGGCTGTCCTGTGTTGATCGGCCCTGTGTTGATCGGCCCGGTCTCTGTTGCCACCTGCTGCTTGGCCCACTCCTGTTGCTTCTCGACGAGGCCCTTGTCCTCCTGAGCTGACTCGTATGCCCACAGGTCCAGGTCTGCCTTGAAGAGCTTCTTGGCGCGTGACGGCCTCGACTGCCACTCGACCAGGCGGTCCCGAAAGTCCATCAGCGACTGTTCGGCCTGAAAGCTGAACGAGACGGAGTTCTTCTTCATCTCGGCGATCTCGTGCGCGGCCCAGTCGGCCGTCATCGACGCGCCGGCGAGCGGCAGAAGGCGCACACTGACGTCTGCATCGTGGGCAAGGTGTTCAGCGTGCTGCTGCTCAGGTGCGGAAAGCGTGTTCCACCTGGATGCCCGGCGGGCGGCACCGATGAGGGCCGATACGGTCGACACCCGCTGTTCACGGTCATGCAGCAGGATCAAGCGCCGGGTGGCTGCCCGACCGATCATGGCGGCGATGAATCCGGCCACCACGATCGCCAGGAACGGGAAGACGACGGCGGAGAGGACGCGCCACCCGTCTTCGGAAGTCAACCAGTCGACGAAGTTATTCCACCATTGCATGAGGGAACATTACCCCGCGGATGGGGTACAGGTGGTCCCGCAGGCGCGTGTCGCACCAGCAGGCCTGTCACCTGGTGCGACGGCCGCCCTGCCGGAACTGAGACTCAGGCGAAGCAGTCGATTGCGTCATCAATGCCCCAGAACTCGCCAATGACGATGAAACGGCGCTGTCGCACGAGCAGGCGCTTGGCGCGGAAACGGTCACCTTGCGCCTCAGTGAACCTCTCGATGTATCCGAGCACTTCACCGGTTGACCGGGTGACACGCCACAATTCGTTGTGCAGCTGGACCAGGGTGACGCCTGGACGGACGGCTGGGCTGGTTCCCACGAAATCGAGGGTGATCATCTTATACTCCCGTGACTGAGCCGGCCCGCTTGTTGGTGATTCAACGCTAAGCGTGGCCACTGACATCCGGAGCATTGCCGTTCAGCGGCGCCAGGTGCCAGCCAACGGAGGAAGCCGGCCGGTGAGCGGAGGAAGCCGACCGGTCAGCGTAGGCCGGTGCCGTGAACGGCGAGTGGCTCGATGGTTGCCAGTTCCTCCGTCGACAGTGGCCGGGCATCCGCTGCCGCAATATTGCTCTCCAGTTGGGCAACGCTGCTGGCACCGATCAGTGCGGAGGTGACCTGCGGGTGGCGCAGCACCCAGCTCAGGGCGAGCTGCGCGAGCGTCTGCCCGCGATCGGTCGCGAGCGACTGAAGGGCACGGGCACGGTCCAGGTAGGTGTCGCTGATGTTCTCGGCCGAGATCCAGCGGCCCTCCGAGGCGCGGGACCCGGCCGGGATGCCGGCCAGGTAGCGGTCAGTGAGCAGCCCCTGAGCCAAAGGCGAGAAGACGATGCTGCCCATTCCCAGCTCGTCGAGAACGGGGAACAGACCATCCTCGATGTGGCGATCGAACATGTTGTACCTGGGCTGGTGGATCACCAGGGGGATGTTGTGCACGGCCAGCGCCTCATAGGCCGCCCGGGTCTGCTGCGGGTCGTAGTTGGAGATTCCGGCGTACAGGGCCTTGCCGGAGTTCACCGCGGTCGCCAATGCGCCCATCGTCTCCGCGATCGGCGTGTTCGGGTCAGGGCGGTGCGAATAGAACACGTCGACGTAGTCGAGGCCCAGGCGCGACAGGCTCGCGTCGAGAGACGCCAACAGGTACTTGCGCGAACCGAATTCGCCGTAGGGGCCGGGCCACATGTCGAAACCGGCCTTGCTCGAGATGATCAGCTCGTCCCGGTACGGGCGCAGGTCCTCCGCCAGGATCCGCCCGAAATTGGTCTCCGCCGAACCGGCCGGGGGGCCGTAGTTATTGGCCAGGTCGAAATGGGTCACGCCGAGGTCGAACGCGCGGCGGATGATCGCACGCTGGGTATCGAGTGGGCGGTCGTGGCCGAAGTTGTTCCAGAGTCCAAGGGAGATTCTCGGCAGCGTCAATCCGCTGCGGCCGACGCGATGGTATTCGACCGAGTCGTAGCGGTCGGATGCTGGAAGGTAGGTCATGGGGAAAGCCTACGACCGCGGACGCAGCCAGCCGAGCAACCGCTGCCCATCGACACCTGACTCGCTCAGTCGTATGGTCGAAGCCAAGAGGAAAGGAGCTCAACGATGAGCCCATCCACAGTGACGGAGAAGACCTGGGTGGCCTTCGGACCGGTCGGCGCTATCGGAACGATCCGCCGCAGCGAAGAAGGCTACGCCGTGCGGATGCTGGACGACTCGACGCACCGCGGCGTCTACGAAAGCCTCGACGTGGCGAAGAGTGCGCTCTACGCGGCGATGCTTCCGGGGTCGGACTGGCCGGAGTTCCGAGAGCATTAGTCCGCCCTCCCCAGGGCGCGCGAGAGACGTTTTTCCACGGTTCGTGGGTAGTCCGGCCACTGGCTTTTCCGGTCGCCGAGACTGGCGGAATGACTGACACCATCACACTCACGGGACTGGTTGCGACCGAGCCCAAGCACCTGACCACGGGCGAAGGCTTGCCCATCACCAGCTTCCGGCTGGCATCCTCCCTGCGCCGCTTCGATCGCAAGACCAACCAGTGGGTCGATGCGGGAACGAATTGGTACACCGTCTCGGCGTTCCGCCGCCTGGCAATGGGTGCTGCGGCATCCATCTCCAAGGGCGACCGGGTGATCGTCACCGGTCGGCTCCGCCTCCGCGACTGGACGAGCGCAGAAAAGACCGGCAAGTCAGTTGAGGTGGATGCCGACGCGCTCGGCCACGACCTCAACTGGGGTACTGCCAAGTACATGCGGACGATGTCGGCAAGTGACGGTGCCGCGCCTGCGCAGGAGGACCCTGCTGCTTCCGCTGAGGGCGAGCCGGTACCTGACTCGCTGGGGGATTCGCCAGAGGCTCCCCAGGAATCGGAATTCCCGGCCGCGGTGGAGGACGAACGCGAAACCGCTGCAACACCGTTCTAGCCCAACCGCACTCGGCTGACCGCGCCCGCGCCTGTCGCCTCTAGACTCGACCTCGGCGGGCGCAGGCGCGTCTGCCGGGGATAGAGGTGACATGGGAGCGATTCGCTGGAGCGCGGTCGGAGCTCTCATCCTGCTTGCCTCCACAACGCTGGTGGCCTGCACCCAGGCCCCTGCCGAACCTCCAGAGCCCACCTCCGTGGTCGAGACGCCGTCCACGACGCCAGGCCCAGAGCCGGAGCCCGAAGCTGATCCGGAACTGCTTCCCGGCGGGACTGCCGAAGACAACCTTTCGTACTTCGACTTCGTGAACGCCGCATTCCTGGCAGGCGTCAACGCGGGAGCTCGTCCGATCATCGACAACCTGGTGGCGGCAGGCTTCGACAAGGCGGCGATGCAGGTGACCGCCGACCGCACCCCGCGCGGGAGTGCTGTGGACTCTGTGCAGTTCTCGGTGCAGATCGGTGAAGAGTGCCTCATCGGGCAGGCGGATGGCGGCGGTTACGTCAGCACGGTGGCGCCGGCACTCCAATCCGGTGGCTGCCTGGTGGGGAACGCTCGGGCGATCGACTGGTGATGGCACCCGGCTAAACTGGGGTGCATGGCCGAATACATTTACTCGATGGTCCGCGCCCGCAAAGCGGTCGGCGACAAGCTCATTCTCGATGACGTCACGATGGCTTTCCTGCCGGGAGCGAAGATCGGTGTGGTCGGCCCGAACGGTGCCGGAAAGTCCACGATCCTCAAGATCATGGCGGGGCTCGACACCCCCAGCAATGGTGAAGCCAAGCTGACCCCGGGCTACACCGTCGGCATCCTCATGCAGGAACCCGTTCTCGACGAGTCGAAGACGGTGCTGGAGAACGTGCAGGAGGGCCTCGGCGAGATCAAGGAGAAGGTCGACCGTTTCAACGAGATCTCCGCAGCCATGGCCGAGCCCGACGCGGACTTCGACACGTTGCTTGCCGAGATGGGCACCCTGCAGGAAGCCATCGACGCGGCGGATGCCTGGGACCTCGACTCCCAGCTGGAGCAGGCGATGGATGCCCTCCGCTGCCCGCCGCCGGACTCACCCGTCGCCCACCTCTCCGGTGGTGAGAAGCGTCGCGTCGCACTCTGCAAGCTCCTCCTGCAAAAGCCCGACCTGCTGCTGCTCGACGAGCCAACCAACCACCTCGACGCCGAGAGCGTGCTCTGGCTCGAGCAGCACCTGGCCCAGTACCACGGTGCCGTTCTCGCCGTCACTCACGACCGGTACTTCCTCGATCACGTCGCGGAGTGGATCGCCGAAGTCGACCGCGGACGCCTCTACCCGTATGAGGGCAACTACTCGACCTACCTGGAGAAGAAGGCCGAGCGGCTGAACATCCAGGGCAAGAAAGACCAGAAGCTCGCCAGGCGGCTGTCTGAAGAGCTCGACTGGGTGCGCAGCAACGCGAAGGGCCGCCAGACCAAGTCGAAGGCGCGTCTTGCGCGCTACGAGGAGATGGCTGCGGAAGCGGAGAAGACCAGGAAACTCGACTTCGAGGAAATCGTGATCCCGGTGGGGCCGCGGCTCGGGTCCCAGGTGCTCGACGCGAAGGACCTCAAGAAGGGCTTCGAAGATCGCATCCTGATCGACGGGCTCTCCTTCACCCTCCCGCGTAACGGCATCGTCGGAATCATCGGGCCGAACGGCGTCGGAAAGACGACCCTCTTCAAGACGATCGTCGGCCTGGAACCGCTGGACGGCGGCGAGCTGAAGATCGGCGAGACCGTCCAGATCTCCTACGTCGACCAGAGCCGCGGAGGCATCGACCCGAACAAGACGCTGTGGGAGGTCGTCTCGGAAGGGCACGACTACATCCAGGTCGGCAAGACCGAGATCCCGTCGCGCGCCTACGTCTCGCAGTTCGGCTTCAAGGGGCCCGACCAGCAGAAGAAGGCCGGAGTGCTCTCCGGTGGTGAGCGGAACAGGCTCAACCTGGCGCTCACGCTGAAGCAGGGCGGCAACCTGCTGCTGCTCGACGAACCGACCAACGACCTCGACATCGAGACCCTCTCCAGCCTGGAGAACGCTCTGCTCGAATACCCAGGCTGCGCAGTGGTCATCACTCACGACCGGTGGTTCCTCGACCGTATCGCCACGCACATCCTGTCGTGGGAGGGCACCGAGTCGAACCCGTCGTATTGGCACTGGTTCGAGGGCAACTTCGAATCCTACGAAGAGAACAAGATCGAGCGGCTGGGGCCGGATGCCGCCAAGCCGAGCCGGGCGGCGTACCGCAAGCTCACCAGGGACTGACCGTGCGCCTGCACGTCTCGATCCCGCTGCGCTGGTCGGACTTCGACGCGTACGCGCACGTCAACAACGCGGAGATGTTCCGCCTGCTGGAGGAGGCGCGCATCCAGGCGTTCTGGCCGCCGGACGCAGGCGCGGTCACGGATGCCGGGCCGGTGCCGGCCACCGCAGTTCTCGACGGCCGCCCCGGTGCCGAAACCATGACCCTGATCGCTCGCCAAGAGATCGAGTACCTGCTGCCGATTCCGTACATGCGGGCGCCGATCGACATCGAGATGTGGATCGGCCGCATCGGCGGGGCGAGCCTGGAGATCTGCTACGAGCTCTACTCGCCGAGCGGTGTCGAACCGCGCCAGCTGTTCACCCGGGCCGCCACCACGCTGGTGATGGTCACCGCGGCAACCGGCCGTCCGAAGCGCATTCCGGACGAGTTGCGCGCGGCCTGGGCGCCCTACGTCGAAGAACCGCTGACGTTTGCCAAGCGAGCCTGAGCACGAGTAGACGCGAGCGGGTCAGGATGCCGGGACCGGCTCGTCACTGAAGTTCCCGGTCCACACGGCGCGGGCACCGGACTCGCCGATCTGCACAATGATCACCACCGATCCGGCGGCGACGGCGACCGCAGCTGCCGCCAGGATCACCGACACCACCATTCGAGCCCGTCCGGTCGTCTTAGCGAACCGGTGCCAGGCCCAGATTGCGAGTGCGACAACGAACAACGCGATCACCCAGGGGAGGATCGAGTTGCCGAGCGCCTCGTGCCGGTCGACCAGGGGCGTGCGTCCCACCCGCTCGGCCAGCCAGGTTCCGGCCGTGGTGGTGATGGGAACCATGACCAATGCGGCCAACGCGAGGACCTGAGGCAGCAGGCCGAGGCGCCGGCGGGCGGCCGGCCAGACTGCGGCGAGCACCACGGCAAGCGCGGCGACCGGAATCAGGACAACGGTGAGGTGCACCAGCAATGGGTGCAGTGGCAGGTCCCCGAACACCCAATCCATCAGGCGACCACCACCCGCCCGTCGGCAACCGTGACCTCGATTTCGATAAGGGGGCGGGTCGACGGTCCGTTCAACACGTCGCCGGTCGCCGCGTCGTAGCGGGACCCGTGGCATGGGCAGTCGAAGGACGCTCCCGCTGCTGCCACGACACAACCCTGATGGCGGCAGATCGCACTGAACGCCATCGCCTTGCCCTCCTCCGGCTGGGACAGGAGCACGGCAGAACCATCCACCTGAACGCCCAGCGAGCCGCCGACGGGAATATCGGCGAGCACTGCCAACTCGGTGCCCGGCTGCAGGCCGGTCGGTTCGGATGCGCCGGGTTCAGGGCTTTCAGCCGCGGGGGAGCAGGCTGCCAGTGCCAGCACGGATGCCCCGGCCACGGTGGCGCTGCCGGCCACGATCAGTCCACGCCGGGTCAGGATCGGAAGTTCAGTCACGAATCTCTACTTTCTCGTCAATCGCAAGGGCTGTGTGCTTACTCTATGAACGAGAGCCGCTCGCATCCGGTTCATTGTGAGTGAACTTTCGGTGCCGCCGTGACGTATCTCAGGTGGGAGGTGTGTGATGGCCGACAGCCAGGCGGAGGCGCTGCGCGCGCTTCACGACGAGCACGCGCCCGCCCTGTGGCGTTACGTCGTGTGGCTGTGCGGAGACCGCGAGCTGGCGGAGGACGTGGTGCAGGAGACACTGTTGCGCGCGTGGAAGCGTCCGGTGCAGCTCGAGGCCTCCGGAACATCCGCTCGTGCGTGGCTGTTCACTGTCGCCCGCAACCTGGTCATCGACGAGTACCGGAGCGCGCACTCCCGGCACGAATCGCCTGCCGCCGTGATGCCGGAACGGGTGAGCGCAGATCACACCGACAGCGTCCTGGACGCCTGGCTGGTATCGGATGCTCTCGCCCAGCTTTCGCCTGAGCATCGCGTTGTCGTCGTGCACGCCTACTACCGGGGGCTCTCGGTGGCGGCGATCGCCCGCATCCTCGAAATTCCGGAGGGGACCGTCAAGTCCAGGCTCCACTATGCGCTGAGGTCGATGCGGCTCGCGCTGCAGGAGAGGGGGCTGACCGAATGAGCGAACACGATGAGCTTCGCGACTGGGATGCCGCCTATCTGCTCGGCTCGCTGTCGACGGATGACCGGCGACGGTACGAGCGGCACCTCGCCGACTGCGAGGAGTGTGCGTCGTCGATGGCTGAACTGGCCGGGATGCCGGGCCTGCTCGGAAAGGTGCCGGCCGCCGACGCGGACGACCTGCTGGAACGCGTTCCTCCGCAGGCTCCCGACCTCATGCCGCAGCTGGCCGGCCACGTTGCACGCGGTCGTAGCCAGAAGCGCCGCAGGGTGCGGCGGTGGGCGGTCGCGCTCGCAGTCGCCGCCGCCGTGGCTGCGGGGGCGATCGGTGCCGTTGTCGTCCCGGGGCTCCTGGCGACCATGGAACCCGAGCCGGCGAGCGTTGCCCTGGAGCTGGAACGGGTGACGCCGTCGCCACTGGTGGCGAGCATCCGCCTGGTGGAAGAGCAATGGGGAACGCTCGTCGAGATGGAGTGCCGCTACGATGCCGGCGATCCGTACTCGGAGCCGGTCGAGTACGCGATGTACGTGACGGATGATGCCGGTGACGAGGTGAGGGTCGCCACCTGGTCGGCGGCACCGGGGCAGACCGTGACGCCGTCCGGAACGGCGTCGGTCGGGCTGGCCGAGATCCGCTCTGTCGAGGTTCGCTCCGTCGCCGACGGAACGGTACTGCTGCGCGGGACCCCGTGAGGCGTCAATACAGTCAGTCGGCGCGGGGCACCCGCACCATGCCCTCCTGGGCGACACTGGCCAGCAACACGCCGTCACGGCTGTAGATGCGGCCGAGGGAGAGCCCGCGCCCTCCGGTGGCGGTCGGGGATTCCTGAACGTAGAGCATCCACTCGTCCACCCGCCCGAAGCGATGCCACCACATGGCGTGGTCCAGGCTCGCCACCTTGATGCCGGGGGTGGACCAGGCGACGCCATGCCGCCGGAAGATCGGTTCGAGCAGCGAATAGTCGCTCACGTAGGCGAGTGCCGCGCGGTGCAGGTTCTCATCGTCGGGCAAACGGTCGGTCGACCTCATCCAGACCGCCTGGTGCGCCACATGCTCGCCCTCCACCGAGAAGTAGATGGGGGAGGGAACGTGGCGGATGTCGAAAGGCCGGTCGCTCGCCCAGCTGCGGGCCACCACATCCGTGTTGTCACCCAGCACCTCGGTGACCGAGGGCAGAGATTCCGGGTCCGGGAAGCCTTCTGGCATCGGCGTCTGGTGGTCCAGGCCCTCATCCTCATCCTGGAACGATGCGATGAGCGACAGGATCGGCAACGCCGATTGGTACGCCTGCACCCGGCGGGTGGAGAAGGATCGTCCATCGTGGATGCGGTCGACCGAGAAGGTGATCGGCTCATCGACGGCTCCGGGGCGCAGGAAGTAGCCGTGCATGGAATGGATCGGGCGGTCTTCGGCGACGGTGCGCATCGACGCCACCAGCGACTGGGCGAGAACCTGCCCGCCGAAAACCCGTCCGAGCGGTGTCCACTGGCTGTGACCGGTGTAGATGTCTTCGCTGGTCCTCGCTCCGGTGTCGGTCAGGTCGAGTGCCGTGAGCAGCTTGTCCAGCGGTCGAGTCATGCCATCTCCTGCGATTCTGGGGGGGTTCACACGGCCGGGATACCCGACTACCGCCGTTGATAGGTAGTTTAGGTTGCAGATGAGCAACACATTCTCCCTCGTGGATTCCCTCGCACTCGACGATCTGCACACCTTCCTCAGCCGCGCCGGTCGCATTGAGGAGGGCTCCGTGCGCCTGATCGCAGGTTCCGGCGTGCTCGCGGCATACGTCGCGGTGCTCTATCCGGTCGGCCTGCGCGACGAGAGCCCGACGGTGCTGGGCCTCCGCACCTTCGCCCTCACCGATCAGTCGACATTCGATGCCGTCGTTCCGCTGAGGAGCCTCATCGAGAGGCTGGTGCGCCTTCAGAACGCTGAGCGCGACCGCTCCGAGACGGTGACGGTCGGGCTTCCGATCGAGGTGAACACGGCGACCTGGGCGGCGATCTCGCCTCCGCGAGGTGGCTGGCTGCAATTGGAGCCGACGGAGCCGCGGATGCTCGAAGAGGTGGCCAAGTCGGGAATCGACGAGATCAAGGAGGCTGTTCCGGATGAGATCGGCGAGCAGATCCTTCGTCGAGTGCGCTCCGAGGTGTGGAGTCGGCCGATCCCGACCCTCGAACACGTTCCGGCCGGAGCGGCCTTCGCGGCGATGACCCTTGGTTTCCTGGCGACGGATGCCCCGGTCAGCATTTACGAGACCGGCCCGTGGACGCGGCTCACCTCATTAGGCGGACACACCCTGGTGCGTCGGAAGTCGTGGACCCTGCTGCACTAGCTCCGTGGAACCCTACAGTCTCGCGACGGCGCGGCCGGCTGTGCGACCGGTGAACAGGCATCCGCCCAGGAAGGTGCCTTCCAGTGACCGGTAGCCGTGCATGCCGCCGCCCCCGAAACCGGCGACCTCGCCTACCGCGTACAGCCCCGGCACCGGCTTGCCGGCAGAATTCAGCGCCTGCGCATTCAGGTCGGTCTGGATGCCGCCAAGGCTCTTGCGGGTCAGGATGTGCAGCTTGACCGCGATCAGCGGGCCGGCTTTCGGGTCGAGCACCTTGTGCGGCTTCGCCACCCGGATCAGCTTGTCGCCGCGATACTTGCGGGCCTGGCGCAGGGCATTCACCTGCGCGTCCTTCGAGAAGGCATTGTCGATCTCGCGATCCCGGTACTCGACCTCGAGGCGCACCTGCTCGGCGTCGATGGTCACCTCGGGGGAGAGGCGCTGCATTCCTGCGAGCAGTTCGTCGAGCGTGTCGGCGACCACGAAGTCCGCGCCCTTCTCCTTGAACGCCTCCACCGGGCCCGGAGCGCCCTTCTTCACGCGTTGCAACAGCAGCTTCAGGTCCTTACCGGTCAAATCGGGGTTCTGCTCGCTGCCGCTGAGGGCGAACTCCTTCTCGATGATCTTCTGGGTGAGCACGAACCAGCTGTGTTCGTGGCCGGCCTGGAGAATGTGCTCGAGTGTGCCGAGCGTGTCGAACCCGGGAAACAGGGGAACCGGGAGGCGCTTGCCGGTTGCGTCCAGCCAGATGCTGGACGGGCCGGGCAGGATGCGGATGCCGTGCCTGGCCCACACAGGCGCATAGTTCTCGATGCCCTCGACGTAGTGCCACATGCGGTCGCCATTGACCAGGCGAGTGCCCGCCTTCTCACTGATGGCCAGCATCCGCCCGTCCACGTGCGCCGGAACGCCGGAGAGCATGGACTTCGGGGGAGTGCCCATGCGCTTCGGCCACTGCTCACGAACCAGGTCGTGGTTGCCGCCGATGCCGCCACTGGCGACGATGACAGCGTCGGCGCGGTACTCGAAATCGGTCACGAACTCGCGGTTGCTCGCCTCGCCGCGCTCGGCGTCATCCGGCGCCAGCACCGAACCGCGCACGCCCACCACGGCGCCGTTCTCGACCATCAGCTCGTCGACCCGGTGACGGAAGGCGAGTGAGACCAGCCCGGCACCCACCCCGGCACGCACCCGGGCGATGAAGGGCTCCAGGATGCCAGGGCCCGTGCCCCACACGATATGGAACCGTGGGACGGAGTTGCCGTGCCCATTCGCGGTGTATCCGCCGCGCTCCGCCCAGCCGACCACGGGGAAGAACTTGACCCCCAAGCCGGCTAGCCACTCGCGCTTTTCGGCGCCGGCGAACTCGAGGTAGGCCTCAGCCCACTTCTTCGCCCAATCGTCTTCGTCGCGGTCGAAGCCCGCCGTGCCGAACCAGTCCTGGTGGGCCAGCGCGCGGCTGTCCTTCACGCCCATCCTGCGCTGCTCCGGGCTGTCGACCAGGAACAGGCCGCCGAACGACCACCACGCCTGCCCGCCGAAGCTGGCTTCCGGTTCCTGCTCGACGATGATGACCCGCTTGCGGGCGTCCACCAGCTCTGCGGCGGCGACCAGCCCGGCCAAGCCTGCTCCGACGACGATCGCGTGCGGTTGGTCCTGGGTTTTCAGGGACTGGTCCGGCATCCGTCGCTCCTTCGCACGTCGTCATCGTCGATCGCTGACGTTGTTCGATGCTATCGCCGAGTTCAGTCGGTGAGGCGCGGCCCGACCTCGAGCAGAGGGTCCATGCGGAAGGGGATCAGCTCGCCCATCGCGAGCGAGGTTTCGGTGCGTTCGACACCGGGAACGGCGAGCACCTTGCCGTTGACCCGGAACAGGTCCTCGGCGTCGGCGGCCACCACGCGCACCAGCAGGTCGGCAGGTCCACTGAGGCCGAAACCCTCGATGACCTCCGGAATTTGAGCAATCTGCTCAACGATCTCCGGCAGGCTGGGCTGGTGCAGGTGCACCGTGATGAAGGCGGTCAGCCGATAGCCGAGTGCTTCCGGGTTGATGCGGCGATCGAAAGGGAAGAGGGCGCCCCGCGACTCGAGGCCGGACATCCGCGCCTGCACTGTGTTCCTGGACAGTCCGAGTCTTTGGGCGAGCGCCACGACGGTGCCTCGAGGGTCGGTGATCATGGCCCGAAGGAGCCGGATGTCGGTGGTGTCCACTCGTCGCATAACGTGACGTTAGCACTGTCGAAAGCCTTGCGATAGAGCATTATGCTCAGTCAAATTGCGGATGCTTGAACCTCCTGCCATATCGACGTACTCTGGAGCAACATCTGGCAACGGTGCCCGAGCTCCACAAGAGCGGGAACCGCCGACAACGGAGCAAACAAATGTTGCGTGCAACCAACGTGCCTGAGGCCACAACCGACCTCAACCTTCTCGGCCACCCGGAAGACCTCATCCAGCTGCTCACCCCGACGGGTGAGCGGGTGACGGACCCGAGCTACGACAGCTGGGTTTCCGACGTCACCGACGAGCAACTGGTCTCCCTCTACGAAGACATGGTGGTCGTTCGTCGTATCGACACGGAGGCGACAGCCCTCCAGCGCCAGGGCCAGCTGGGACTGTGGCCGCCGCTGCTCGGGCAGGAAGCTGCCCAGATCGGCTCCGCCCGCACCCTCCGCTCCGACGACTTCGTCTTCTCCAGCTACCGTGAAAACGGGGTTGCCTACTGCCGGGGCGCCGACCTCACCGACATGATTCGACTCTGGCGCGGAGTGGGCCACCACGGCTGGAACCCGTTCGACATCAACATGGCCACGCCTGCGGTCATCATCGGCGCCCAGACACTGCACGCCACCGGCTACGCCATCGGCTGCAAGAAGGATGGGGTCGACTCGGTCGCCATCTCCTACTTCGGCGACGGGGCGACCAGCCAGGGCGATGTGAACGAGGCCATGGTCTTCGCCGCCAGCTTCAAGGCCCCGGTGATCTTCTTCTGCCAGAACAACCAGTGGGCGATTTCTGAACCGGTCGGCCTGCAGGCAACCCGCCCGATCGCCGACCGTGCCCCAGGCTTCGGCATCCCCAGCATGCGAGTCGACGGCAACGACGTTCTCGCGGTCATGGCGGCCACCCGGGTGGCACTCGATCGCGCCCGCCGCGGCGACGGCCCGACCTTCATCGAAGCGGTCACCTACCGGATGGGCCCGCACACCACCTCCGACGACCCGAGCCGGTACGTCGACCCCGAGGTGCAGGAGGAGTGGGCGGCCAAAGACCCGATCATCCGCCTGGAACGCCTCTTACAGGCCAGGGGCCTGCTCACCGACGAGGTGTCCGCAGCGGTCAAGGCCAAGGCAGACGCGGTCGCGGGGGAGATGCGCGACGGATGCTACGGGCTCGAGGCTCCGGAAGCACTCACCGTCTTCGACAATGTGTACGCGACGCCGCACTCCTTGCTGGAGCGGCAGAAGAGCCAGTACTCGGCCTATCTCGCGTCGTACGAAGGGGGCGCGAAATGAGCCTGTTGTCACTTTCCGCCGCCATCAACTCCGGACTTCGGAGTGCGCTCGCCGACGACCCCAAGGTGGTGCTCCTCGGTGAGGACATCGGCACGCTCGGGGGCGTATTCCGCGTCACCGATGGCCTGCAGAAGGAGTTCGGCGCCGACCGCGTCATGGACACCCCGCTCGCCGAGGCCGGAATCATGGGAACTGCCGTCGGTCTCGCCTTCCGCGGGTACCGCCCGGTGGTCGAGATCCAGTTCGACGGCTTCATCTACCCGGCGTTCGACCAGATCGTCGCCCAGGTGGCCAAGCTGCACTACCGCACGGGCGGCAAGGTGAAGATGCCCATCACCATCCGAGTTCCGTACGGCGGTGGCATCGGCGCGGTCGAGCACCACTCCGAATCGCCTGAGGCGTACTTCGCCCACACTGCCGGACTGCGGGTGGTCACCTGCTCGAACCCGCAGGATGCGCACACCATGATCCGCCAGGCGATCGCCTGCGACGACCCGGTGCTGTTCTTCGAGCCGAAGCGCCGCTACTGGGTCAAGGGCGACGTCGATGAAGACATCAGCAACGCACCCTCCATGGAGCGCGCACACGTGGTGCAGGAGGGGACGGATGTCACGCTCGTCGCCTACGGACCCCTGGTGATCACCGCTCGGGATGCTGCGCTCGCCGCAGCCGATGAGGGAATCTCGGTTGAGGTCATCGACCTGCGGTCGCTTGCGCCCATCGACTTCGCCGCCGTGGAGGCATCCGTTCGCAAGACCGGCCGCCTGGTGATCACGCACGAAGCCTCGCAATACGGCGGAATCGGGGCCGAGGTGGCTGCCAGCATCACCGAACGCTGCTTCTTCCACCTGGAGGCTGCACCGGCCAGGGTCACCGGTTTCGACGTTCCATACCCGGCGGCGAAGCTCGAAGAGCACTACCTTCCCGACCTCGATCGCATCCTCGACGCGGTTGACCGCGTCATGGGCCGCGAGAACTCCCTCACCGGCTGGAGCGCCTGACCATGGCAGTCAAAGAATTCGCAATGCCGGACCTCGGTGAAGGTCTCACCGAGTCGGAACTGGTTTCATGGAACGTCGCCGTCGGAGACACCGTCGAGCTCAACCAGGTGATCGCCGAGGTTGAGACCGCGAAGGCGCTCGTGCAGCTGCCGTCGCCGTTCGCCGGAACGGTGTCGCAGCTCTTCGTCGAGCCGGGCACCACAGTGCTGGTCGGGTCGCCGATCGTGGCTATCGAGGTTGAAGGCGGAGAGGGAACGGATGCCTCGGGCAAGCCGGTCGCCGAAGCCTCGCCGTCAGGCGAGCGCAACTCGGTGCTCGTCGGCTACGGGCCGCCCGTTGAGGGCACCGGACGGCCGACGCGCCGTGCTCGGAGCGGTGGGGCCGCGCCGGCCGCGCCGGCCCAGCCTGAAAAGCTTGGGCCCACGCCGCCGGTTCCGAACGGTGCGCCAGCATCGGTCGGCCGTGCGGTGGGGAGCGAGCCCGTCGAGACCCCGGTCGCAACGGCAAGTTCCCCAGCACCGGTGAAGGAACGCCCGCGCTCCACCCCACCGGTCCGCAAACTCGCAGCAGATCTGGGCATCGACCTCGCCACAGTCACCGGCAGCGGCCCGGACGGCCTGATCACCCGCGACGACGTCAAGGCGCATTCGGAGGCTCCGACGGCATCCGCTGCACCTGCATCGTCTCGCGAGCGGGAGACGCGCACTCCGATCAAGGGGGTGCGCAAGCACACCGCCGCTGCCATGGTGTCGAGCGCGTTCACCGCGCCGCACGTCAGCGAGTTCCTCACCGTCGATGTGACACCCACGATGGAGCTGCTCGAGTCGATCAAGGCGAACCGTGCGTTCGCCGGACACCGCATCAACATCCTCACGGTCGTCGCGAAGGCGATTCTCATCGCGATCTCCCGCAACCCGTCGGTGAATTCCCGGTGGGACGAGGCGGCGGGCGAGATCGTGCAGTTCGGCTACGTCAACCTCGGCATCGCGGCGGCGACGCAGCGCGGCCTGATCGTGCCGAACATCAAGGACGCCGACCAGCTCGACCTGGTCGGGCTGGCGGATGCCATCGGCACCCTCACCGAGACCGCACGCGCCGGAAGCACCAGCCCGGCCGATCTCGGTGGTGGAACGATCTCCATCACCAACATCGGTGTCTTCGGCATCGACGCCGGCACGCCCATCCTGAACCCGGGGGAGGCCGCCATCCTGGCGATGGGAGCCATCCGCCGCCAGCCGTGGGAGTACCAGGGTGAGGTCGCGCTGCGCAGCGTCATGACGCTCAGCCTGTCGTTCGACCACCGGTTGGTCGACGGTGAGCAGGGGTCGCGCTTCCTGGCGGATGTCGGCACCATCGTCTCGAACCCGGGCATGATCCTGACGATGGTCTAGGAGTTCACGCCCTTGACCGCATCCGACCGGGTGCTCAGACTGGGGACATGAGCGACGCGAAGGCAACACTGGGTCCGCAGAACAGCGCGAGCGAGCTCGAGGGCACCGCATTCGTGCACCTCGACGGCGTGCTGTACGGCAAGTACAAGACCGACGACTTCGAGGGCGCGGCGGCCCTGGTGGCGCAGGTCGCGCAACTGGCGGATACGCAGAATCACCACCCGGACATCCGCCTCGGCTACGGGTCGGCCGAGTTTGAACTCAGCTCACACGATGCCGGGGGTGTCACCGAGCGCGACATAAAGCTGGCTCGCGGCATCCATGGGCTCGCGGACGCACTCGGCGCGACCGTCGAACCGGTTCAGCGCCAGCGGCACGAACTGGCGATCGACTGCGTGGATGCCGACGCGGTGCGCGATTTCTGGCGGGTTGGAATGGGTTACGTGGAATCGGAGTCCGACGGCGACGGCGACATCGACCTCGTCGACCCGACCGGCCAAGGCCCGAAGGTGTGGTTCCAGCACATGGACCCCCCGCGCACCGATCGCAACCGCATCCACATCGACGTCTACGTGCCGACCGCGGATGCCGAACAGCGAGTGCGGGACGTGGTCGCAGCCGGCGGCTTCCTGCTGACCGACGAGTTCGCCCCCGACTGGTGGGTGCTGGCCGACATCGAGGGCAACGAGCTCTGCATCTGCACGTCAGACGCCTGAACGCCGGACCGGGCAGCCGCTGCTGCACCGGTGACGTCGGTCAGGCGTGCCCGGTCGCCGCGTCAAGGTCGGGATAGTCGAGTCCGAGGTCCTTCATGTCGGGAACGTCGGTCATCTCTGACGGCCAGGTTGGGCGTGACGGCTGGAGTTTCAGTGTCCGCGTCTCCAGTTCTGCGATGGCCTCGGTGTCAAACGGCTCATCCTGGCTGTTCTCCACCGGTGTCGAGAACATCTGGCTGGCCGGCCCAATCAGCAGGTGGGCGTAGGCGAGGCTTCCCCCCTCTGTCACGACCGGGAGCATCACCACATCCGCCTTGCCCGCATCGGCCAAAGCGCGGGCATAGCGGAGCACGGCCTTGCAGGTGTTGTCTGCCATCAACATGCTTCCGCCGGCGAAGTAGAGGCGTCTCATGCCCGCCAGTCTTCAACGGTGCGACGGCGCAGGCAAGGGGTACCTTTGTGCGCAGTTTGCGGGTAGGAAAGGGGTGAGACAACACACGCTACGGAGGCGAGGCCATGGGGACGCTGTCGTATGACTCAACGTTCACTGCTGATTTCGACGACCGTGTGCTCGCGCACCTGCAGATCGTGATCGGGGCGAAGCTTCGCCGAAACGAGTCGTTCTACTTCAGTTGGAAGGACGATGCGCGCATCGGTGATGGGCGCACGACCATCTGGTTGCATCCCGCTATCCCGCTGGTCTACAAGTACTTCGGCAGCCGGATGCCTGCGATCAACCGGGCATGGGTTGAGGAGCTGACGCTGTCGGCCAACACGCCGGGCGGGCTCCAGATCGTGCGTGAACCTGAGCCGGCAGCGCCGTCGGCCAACGACAACGGTGCACGATGAAGCGCATCGACGTGATTTACGGCGGCATTCGCTACACCATCGCCAATCGTGAGGTGGCGGAGCTGAAAGCGGAGATCACGGATGCCGTGACCAGCGGTATTCCCCACTGGCTTCCCGTCAACCACGGCGAGGGCACGCTCCATGAGGCTGAGCTGCTGATCACTGCCGGAGTCGACATTGCGGTGATGGGACTCGACCCGGACATCCAGGACGATCGCTCCGAAGGGAATGCGACGCTCCCCGGTGCCTTCTGACGGGCGCCCTGCGGCGAGCAAAGGGCTACGGGATGAGCTTCGTCGGGTATGTCACTACTTACTCCGGCGGTGTGGGGTTGAGCGGAGTGTTGTTGTCCCACGTCCTCAGGTAGCCTGCCCGTCCACGTTCGGCGGAGACGATGAAGTAGGTAAGCCCGTAGATGAAACCAGCCACCACGCTGAGCAGCGCAGGTGCGGCCAGAGCGCCGGTGATGGTGGCGACGAGGAGCCCGCCCAGGGCCGCATTGACGACGGAGATGAAGACCATGCTGCTGCCGGCGACGTGGCTGAACGCACTCCGCTTCCCGAGAAAGTAGTAGGTGCGGGTCGAGCCGGCGAGGTCATCGTGCTGGCTTGTCATCAGGTACGGCGCAACACCCGGATCGAGGTCGACGTAGGCGGCACGCAGTCGATTCATGGCCAGTACGTACCCGAGGTCTTCCAGTCCGACATTCATCACGCGCAGCTGGGTGAGGACCCCGACGAGGCAGACGAAGCCGAGGACAACTACCGCGAAGACGATGAAAGCGTCAGAGAATCCGGTTGCTTGGCCGACCAGCGCGAGACTGACGAGCCCGGCGGAAACGAGGGTCAGGAACATGTTGATGCGGGTAAGCACCTCGCTTTGGGTGGTGCTGCGCGACGCGAGCAGGCTCCAATGCTCGGTGGCGAGCAGTTGTGCCCGCATCGAAAGTGGAACCGGGTGAACGTCCTCGGGCGGCACAGCCGCCTGCTCCGTCATGCGGCCATTATGCGCCGCCGTGCACACGATGGGAATGATTTCCCGCGCATCCGCCGCGCATCGCGCCTGATGGGAGGAGAAACTCGTCCCGCGGTGGAAAAACTTCCCTCAAAGAGTGCGGATGGCCGAAAAGCTCTCTCAATTGTGCCGGGGGAGCGGTGAGTGCGGCAGCGCTCAGCTGGTGAGCGCCGCCCAGGCCATCTGCTCGAGCAGGTCGCGTGTAGCGCCGCGCGGGGAGGGGCGCGCGCTGTGCGGCGTCGAGTTGATCAGCCCGAAGGTGGCGTGCGAACGGATGCGCAACTCGACCGGGTCGGTGCCGGGCTCGAGGCGTGCCAGTACCGAGACCCAGAGTTCGACGTATCCGCGCTGCAGGGCGCGAACGGCGTGCCGATCGGCATCCGCCAGCGAATCCAGGTCGCGATCCTGCACCCGGATGACGTGCGGGTTGGCGAGTGCGAAGTCCACATGGAAGCGGATGAGCGCACGCAGGGCGGTCGCATCGTCTCGCGCCGCCGTCACCACCCGATGGCCGCCTTGTTGCAGGCGCTCGCTGACTTCGACGAGCAACGCCGCGAGCACCGCCTGCTTGCTGGGGAAGTGCCGGTACACCGCCGGACCGCTCACGCCGGCAGCGGCCCCCAGGTCTTCCATCGACACCCGATCGAAGCCACGCTCGGCGAACAGGCGGGCAGCGGATGCGAGCAGCACCGCACGACGGTCAGCCTTCGCCTGCTCGCGGGCGGTCGGAAACGTCGTCTCGCTCATGCTCGCTCCCGTCCTAGACAAATCAGTTAATGAACACTAACCTAAATCTAGTTAACCAGCACTAACTGAAACCATTTCGCGCACGCGCGACGGGAGCGGAAAGCAGCGTCGATGGAAACCCTCGTCAGCAAGATCGATCCGAACAGCGACACCTTCCGTGACAACGATGCCGCCCAGCGGCAGCTGGTCGCAGAACTGCACGAGCGGCTCGCGAAGACAGCACTCGGGGGCCCAGAGAAGTCACGCAAGCGCCACGTCTCCCGAGGCAAGTTGCTGCCCCGGGACCGCGTCGACCAACTGCTCGACAACGGCAGCCCATTCCTCGAGATTGCACCACTGGCAGCCAACGGCATGTAC
This sequence comes from Homoserinimonas sp. A520, assembly GCF_054489245.1. NCBI lineage: Bacteria > Bacillati > Actinomycetota > Actinomycetes > Micrococcales > Microbacteriaceae > Homoserinimonas > Homoserinimonas sp. A520. Next base: position 504,077 of record NZ_JBTMWX010000002.1, read on the forward strand.
AACGACGACTCCCCGGGCGCGGGAGTCATCGCCGGGATCGGCCTGGTGAACGGCCGGCACGTCATGGTGCTGTCGAACGACGCCACGGTCAAGGGCGGCACCTACTACCCGATGACGGTGAAAAAGCACCTGCGCGCCCAGGAGATCGCGCTCGAGAACCGGATTCCCTGCATCTACCTGGTCGACTCCGGCGGCGCTTTCCTGCCGAAACAGGACGACGTCTTCCCCGACCGTGACCACTTCGGCCGCATCTTCTACAACCAGGCGCGGATGTCTGCGGCTCGGATTCCGCAGATCGCCTCCGTCATGGGGTCCTGCACCGCCGGCGGCGCCTATGTTCCTGCGATGAGCGACGAGACGGTGATCGTCAAGAACCAGGGCACGATCTTCCTCGGCGGCCCGCCGCTGGTGAAGGCTGCCATCGGCGAGATCGTCACGGCGGAGGAACTCGGTGGCGGAGACCTGCACTCGCGCACCTCCGGCGTCACCGACCACCTGGCCGAGAACGACACCCACGCACTCGAGATCGTGCGCAGCATCGTCGAGACCCTCCCTACGCCTCGCGAGACCGCCTGGGAGGTGATCGAGACGCGCGACCCGGTCGCCGACGAGTCCGAGTTGTACGGCGTCGTCCCCACCGATGTGCAGTCACCATACGACGTGCGCGAGGTGATCGCCCGCCTGGTCGACGCCAGCGAGTTCCACGAATTCAAGAAGGAGTACGGAACGACCCTGGTGACTGGTTTCGCCCGCCTCCACGGGCATCCGGTCGGCATCGTGGCCAACAACGGAGTGCTGTTCAGTGAGTCAGCCCTGAAAGGCGCCCACTTCATCGAGTTGTGCGACCAGCGCGGCATCCCGCTCATCTTCCTGCAGAACATCTCCGGGTTCATGGTCGGCAAGGACTATGAGGCCGGCGGCATCGCCAAGAACGGCGCCAAGATGGTGACTGCGGTCGCCACCACGCGCGTGCCCAAGTTCACCGTCGTCATCGGCGGATCGTTCGGCGCGGGCAACTATTCGATGTGCGGGCGGGCGTACTCGCCGAAATTCCTCTGGATGTGGCCGGCCAGCCGCATCTCCGTCATGGGCGGCGCGCAGGCGTCATCGGTACTGTCCACCATCCGCCGGGAACAACTCGAAGGCCGTGGCGAGGAGTGGTCGGCAGGAGACGAAGCCGCCTTCAAGGCGCCCATCGCCGAACAGTACGAAAGCCAGGGCAACCCCTACTATTCGACCGCACGCCTCTGGGACGACGGGGTGATCGATCCGGGCGACACGCGTCGCATCCTGGGTCTCGCCCTCGACGTCTGCTCCACCGTCCCGCTCGCCGACCCGGCCTTCGGCCTGTTCAGGATGTGATCCCGTTGCCCCAGGAGTTCTCCACCGTCCTCGTCGCCAACCGCGGCGAAATCGCCTGCCGCGTCATCCGCACGCTGCGTGCCATGGGCATCCGCTCGGTAGCCGTCTACAGCGACGCCGACCGTAACGCCCGCCACGTGCGGATGGCGGACGTCGCCGTGCGCATCGGACCGGCGCCGGCCCAGGCCAGCTACCTGAACATCGACGCTGTCGTCGCCGCAGCGCAGGCCACCGGCGCTGAAGCTATCCATCCCGGTTACGGGTTCCTCTCCGAGAACGTCGACTTCGCCCGCGCCCTCGAGGCAGCCGGAATCGCCTTCATCGGCCCGGGAGTGCACGCGCTCGATCTCATGGGCGACAAGATCCGGGCCAAGACGCACGTCAAGTCCCATCAGGTGCCGGTGATCGCCGGGATCGCCGAACCGGGGCTGACGGATGCCCAGCTCATCGCGGCCGCAGAAGACGTCGGCTACCCACTGCTGATCAAGCCATCGGCCGGGGGTGGCGGCAAGGGCATGCACGTCGTCGAGCGGTCGGGGGACCTCGCAGAGACGCTGGTCACCGCCCGCAGGGTCGCGGCCGCAGCCTTCGGCGACGACACCCTCTTCCTCGAGCGCTACCTGGCAACGCCGCGCCACATCGAGGTGCAGGTGCTCGCCGACAGCCAAGGGAACGTGATCCACCTGGGTGAGCGGGAGTGCTCACTGCAACGCCGGCACCAGAAGGTGATCGAAGAAGCACCATCTCCGCTGCTCGACTCCGAGACCCGCGCCCGCATCGGCGAGGCCGCCTGCGAGGTGGCCCGCAGCGTCGGCTATGTGGGCGCCGGAACGATCGAGTTCCTCGTCTCCGACAACGCGCCGACCGACTTCTTCTTCATGGAGATGAACACGCGCCTCCAGGTGGAGCACCCGGTCACCGAATTGGTGACCGGAATCGACCTGGTGGAGTGGCAGTTGCGCATCGCAGCCGGTGAGCCGCTGAGCCTGGTGCAGGATGATATCCGCCTGACCGGGCATGCCGTCGAAGCGCGCGTCTACGCGGAGAGCCCGGCTCGCGGGTTCCTGCCGACCACCGGCAGCGCCCTGGTGCTCGACGAGCCGCAGGGCGACGGCGTTCGGGTGGACTCGTCGCTGGTGCAGGGCCTGGAGGTCGCATCGAACTACGACCCGATGCTGTCGAAGGTGATCGCCTGGGGTGTAGACCGTGCCGAGGCCCTGGCGCGACTGGACGGCGCGCTCGCCTCGACCACGGTGCTCGGCATCGAGACCAACATCGACTACCTGCGCCACCTCATCGCGGACCCCGCAGTGCAGGCTGGAAACCTGGAGACCGGGCTGATCGAGCGGATGTTGCCATCGCTGGAGTTCCGTGGCGCGGATGACGCGCTGCTGGCGGTCGCCGCGCTGGTCGTGCACTCTCGCGAGACCAGTCCGGGAAGTGCCTGGCACCGCGACGGCTGGCGCCTCGGCCCACACGTGGCCTCCCGATACCGCATCGCCGCATCCGCCACCGACCAGGTCGACGTCCTCATCTCCGGGGCGGTGGATGCCGCCACCATCGCAATCGGCGACGGCGCACGGCGGCCGGCGGCACTGAGCTGGCAGGGCGACACCACCGTCAGCCTGGAGCTCGACGGACGCGTGACGCGCTATCGCGTGGCCGTGGACGGCGACACGGTATGGGTCGGCGACCACGGATTCGCGATCGACCTGAAACTGGTGAGCCGCTCCCAGCAGCTCGCCGACCAGTTGAACGCCATCACCAGGGTGGCCGGTGCGGCAGACCCCGACGTACGCTCGCCCATGCCGGGCACGGTCGTCGTCGTGAACGTGACCAGCGGCGACTCCGTCACCGTCGGCCAGACCCTCCTCACAGTCGAGGCGATGAAGATGGAGCACAAGCTCCTCGCCACCGTCGACGGCATTGTCACCATCACCGCCAAACCAGCCGACCTGGTCAAACTCGACCAGGTCGTCGCCAGCATCGCTCCCCACACCATCGCTCCCCAGGAGGGAGCAGAACAGGAAGAGGCACACTCATGACCTTCCAGCTCAGCGAAGACGAACAAGACCTGTACGACACCGTTCTCGACTTCGCGCGCGAAGTGATCGCACCGATCTCCTACGAGGCCGACCGCGAACACCGGCTGCCGATGGACGTGGTCGCCCAGATGGGTGAGATGGGCCTGTTCGGCCTGCCGTTCCCGGAAGAGTACGGCGGACAGGGCGGCGACGTGATGGCGCTGGGCCTCGCCATCGAGGCGATCGCCACCCAGAACCAGTCGCTGGCCATCACCCTCGAGGCCGCAGTCGGCCTGGGCGCCCTCCCGGTGTTCCGGCACGGCACCGAGGAGCAGAAGCGGGAGTACCTGCCAGACCTCACCGCAGGCAAGGCGTTCGCCGGCTTCGGCCTCACCGAGGCAGAGGCGGGGTCGGATGCCGGTGCTACGCGTACCACGGCCGTGCTCGACGGCGGCGAGTGGGTGGTCAACGGCAGCAAGCAGTTCATCACCAACTCCGGCACCCCGATCACCCGCTTCGTGACCGTCACCGCGGTCACCGGCCAGACCACCCGCGACGACGGAAAGGCCGTCAAGGAGCTGTCGACCATCATCGTTCCGAACGGAACGCCAGGCTTCACCGTGGAGCCCGCGTACGACAAGCTCGGCTGGAACTCGTCTGACACGCATCCGCTGACCTTCAACAACGCCAAGGTTCCCGAGGCCAACCTGTTGGGGGAGCGTGGGCGCGGATACGCGAACTTCCTGCAGACACTCGATGACGGGCGCGTCGCCATCGCCGCGCTGGCGACCGGTGCTGCGCAGGGCTGTGTTGACGAATCCGTCGCGTACGCCAAGTCGCGCAACACCTTCGGCAAGCCGATCGGATCGTTCCAGGCGATCTCGTTCATGATCGCCACAATGCAGTCCCGGGTGCACGTCTCGCGCCTGGCCTGGCATGAGGCGGCGCGCCGCGCATCCGCCGGCCTCCCGTACAAGACCGAGGCGGCCATCGCCAAACTGGTCTCCAGCGATGCGGCCATGAGAAACGCCCGCGACGCCACCCAGATCTTCGGCGGCTACGGTTTCATGAACGAGTCATTGGTGGCACGCCACTATCGTGACTCGAAGATCCTCGAGATCGGTGAGGGTACGAACGAGGTACAGCTCATGGTGATCGCCCGCGAGCTCGGTTTCTAGGAGGTAGTCATGGCCACGGAGCCAGAAGTGTCCAGCGAACAAAAAGTCGTCGAACAGCGCGGGCTCTACTACGAGGAGTTCGAGCTGGGCACCCGCTACCTGCACCGGCCGGGGCGCACCGTGACGGAGACTGACAACGTGCTGTTCACCACCATGACGATGAACATGCAGTCACTGCACCTGGATGCCGCCTGGTCAGCCGAGCAGCCGTTCGGCCAGCGCCTGATGAACTCGATGTTCACCCTCGCCACCCTGGTCGGGGCATCCGTCGCCCAGCTCACGCAGGGGACCATCGTGGCCAACCTGGGGTTCACCGAGGTGACGTTCCCGCACCCGCTCTACCACGGTGACACCATGTACTCGGAGACCGTCGTCAACGACAAGCGCCTGTCCTCTTCGCGGCCGGGGCAGGGAATCATCACCCTCACCCACACCGCGAAGAACCAGCACGGCGACGTGGTGGCGACCGCCGTGCGCTCGGTGATGGTCTGGTGCAAGGACGCCCACAATGGCTGACTTCTCGATGGGGCCGGCCATTCTGTTCTGCCCGGCCGACCGGCCCGACCGCTACGAGAAGGCGTCGGAGCGGGCGGATGCCGTCATCCTCGACCTGGAGGACGCCGTCTCGGCCGAAGCGAAAGATTACGCGCGTGAGGCTGTTGCCGTCTCCAAGCTGGACCCGGCACGCACCATGGTCCGGGTGAACCCGGCGAGCACCGGCGACCTGGACTGTGATCTCACCGCTGTCTCGCGGACGAGCTACCGCACCGTGATGCTGGCGAAGGCCGAGCATCCGTCGCAGCTTGAAGCGCTTTCCGGCTTCGACGTCGTCGCCCTCATCGAAACTGCGACCGGGGTGTTGAACGCTGCCGCGATCGCTGCCGAGCCGAACGTGGTCGGGCTGATGTGGGGCGCCGAAGACCTGATCGCATCCCTCGGCGGCACGTCGAGCCGCTTCCCGGACGGTCAGTACCGCAACGTTGCGAGTCACGCGCGTTCGACGGTGCTGCTGGCCGCCGGCGGGAACGGCAAGGCGGCCATCGACGCCATCTACGCGAACATCCCCGACCTGGAAGGGCTGGCAGTGGAGGCAGCGGATGCCGTCGCCTCCGGCTTCACCGCGGCAGCGTGCATCCACCCGTCGCAAGTCGCGGTCATTCGCGCCGAGTACCTGCCCAGTGACGCTGACCTCGCCTGGGCACGCTCGGTGCTGGCGGCCGCCGAAAACGAGCGCGGCGTCTTCCAGTTCGACGGGCAGATGGTGGACGGCCCCATCCTGAAGCACGCGCAGAAGCTGCTGCGGCGCGCGGGTCGCTAGCCGACCCGCTCCCTGAGCTTGTCGAAGCGGGCCACCCGGCCCTCACCCGTCAGTTCCGGACACAGGCGCCGCGGGGGCGTGTGCAGGCCTGTCGCTAACTGACGGGTGTAGCAATACCCGGTGTGCGCGGCGGCACGGGTGTCGACTGGATGATCGACGTCGTTGTTTGCCCGTACAGCAAGAACTGGTCGAGCACTTCCTCAAACGTCGTCAGGTTGGTGGCGTGCACCTTGATCAGGAAGCAGTCCTCGCCGGTGATGCGGTGGCATTCGCTCACCTGCGGGATGCTCTTCGCGAGTTCGGCGATCTTCGGCAGCTGACCCGGCCCTGGCTTGACCCGGACGAACGCGGCAACGGGAAGCCCCAACGCCGCAGGGTCCACGTCGAGGCGGTAGCCCCTGATCGCCCTGGACTCTTCGAGCCGCCGCAGCCGTTCGCGGGCTGTCGGGACCGAGACACCTACCTGCCTGGCGAGCTCTGCCACCGGCATCCGTGGTGCATAGTCAAGCTGGCGCAGGATCGATCGATCGAGTTGGTCGAGTTCTGTCATCATAAAAGAATACGCACAAAGCACTTACGATCCGCAAAGCCAAAGGCTTCCGCAGCGATTGTTCGTCATGGTCGTGACCCGTTGCTGCTTGGCAGCATTGAGGTATGTCCAGCACATCATCCGCAACCCCGGTACAGCTCAGCGCGCTGACCGACCGAGTGCCCGCCCCGGTGTTTTTCGTCACGAGTGCGACGTTCCACTATCTCGGCCCGGCGTTTGCTGTGCTCCTGTTCGTGAGTATCGACGTCATGGGAGTCGCCTGGCTCCGAATCGCCTCAGCTGCCCTGATCTTCGCGCTCTGGCGTCGGCCCTGGCGGGTCTGGGCTTCGTCCAACTGGCAGCAGCGGCGACTTCTTGTAGCCCTCGGTGTGGTGCTCGGAGCGATGAATGGAGTGTTCTACCTGGCGATCGAACGATTGCCGCTCGGCACGGTGGGCGCCATCGAATTCCTCGGCCCGATCTTCCTGGCAGCCGTCGGCATCCGCTCGCTTCGCAACGTCGCGGCACTCGCCCTGGCCGTGGCGGGGGTGTACCTTCTGGCCGACGTCCATTTCGAGGCAGAACCGCTGGGCCTTCTCTTCGCGTTTGCGAACTGTGCGCTCTTCGCCGTCTATGTCGTTCTCGGCCATCGGCTGGCGGAGAACGGGGGAGCGTCCGGCATCGATCGGTTGGGGGCCGCCATGCTGATCGCCATGATTGTCGTTGCCCCGTTCGGGATCGTCGACGCGTTCGCGACGGTCACCGCCCCGTTCTTGCTGCTTGCCGCCGTCGGTGTCGGGGTCTGCTCCTCGGTCATCCCTTACGTCTGCGATCAGCTGGCGATGGCCAGGATCCCTCGGGCGACTTTCGCGCTGATGCTCTCGCTGCTGCCCGCAACGGCTACGGTCATCGGAATCATCGTTCTGCTCCAGATTCCGAGCTGGCTGGAGCTCGTGGGCGTGGTGCTGGTCATCGCTGGCATCTTCGCGCATCAGCAGAAGCGAGCCTGACGGGGCAGGACCGGTCGCTACAGCCGGCCGCGGATGCGCCGGGTGAGGGTGTCTGCTGCAGAGCGCACCGCACGCCCGAGGCGGGACAGTTCGGCGTCGTCGACGATCGTGCGTCGGAAAGTCAGCCCGACGGATGCCGCCGGGTACCCGTTGTGGTCGAGTACGACGGCCGCGACGGAGGCGTAGTCGAGGTTGATGTCGCCGTCCTCCACCGCCCACCCGCGCTCCCGCGCATCCGCCAGCAATGCCGAAAGGGCGGGGACATCCGCGGGTCCCGTCGTCGTGCGCAGCGGCAGCGGTTCGCCGGGGGAGTAGATAGCAGCGAACTGCGCCTCTGGCAGCGCAGCGAGCATCGCGCGCCCGGTAGCCGTCAGGTGAGCGGGCAGCCGCACGCCGATGCTGGTGACGACTGCCGGCGCTCGGGCGGCCGCAACCTTCGACGCGTAGACCACATCGCTGTGCTGCAGCACCCCGAGGTGTGCCACTAGCGGAAGCTTCGTCTCACCGACGAGGCGTCCCAGCACGGGCCCCGCGAGACGGGCGAGGGTGTCGGAGGCGCTCACCGAGGACCCGAGCTCGGCGATCAGCGGGCCGAGCGCATAGCCCTGGTGTTCGGGCGAGTGCACCACGAATCCCTCATCCTGCATCACCCGCAACAGGTGGTAGACGGATGATCGTGGCAGCTCCAGGTCGCGACTCACCGTCGACGCGCGCACGGGCCCGCTGTGCCCAGCCAGGTACTTGATGACCCGCAGGGTGTCCGTGGCGGCAGGAACGCTGCTCATCCGGCTCCTTCCGTGCGAGTGTCTGGGATACCAGACAGCATATCCTGCAAAGGTCGTCCACTTGAGGCGTCGACAGGCTCTAATGAGAGTCATGAGTACTGTGAACACTGCGCGAGGCGCCCGCACCCCAGGCACCGCGACCCCACACACCGTGGCACTCGGGGTCGGTGGCCCATCGTTCGCCGAAGTGGTGGCCGTTGCCCGCAACGGCGCCCGGGTCGAACTGAGCACCGAGTCCCTGGAGGCGATCGCCGCAAGCCGCGCCATCATCGAGGCGCTCGCCGGCGACCCGCAGCCGCACTATGGCGTCTCCACCGGGTTCGGCTCCCTCGCCAGCAAGCACATCCCTTTCGAGCGTCGCGCGCAGTTGCAGCGCTCCCTGGTGCGGAGTCACGCCGCGAGCAGCGGCCCCGAGGTCGAGCGTGAAGTCGTGCGGGCCACCATGCTGTTGCGCCTGTCCACGCTGGCCACCGGGCGCACCGGCGTCCGCCCGGAAGTCGCCCAGGCTTACGTCGACCTGCTCAACGCCGGCGTGACGCCCATCGTCGGCGAGTACGGCAGTCTCGGATGCTCCGGCGACCTGGCGCCGCTGGCCCACTGCGCCCTGGCGCTGATGGGCGAAGGAGAGGTGCGCGACGCGAACGGCACGCTCATGCCGGCAGCGGATGCGCTGAAGGCGGCCGGCATCACGCCCATCGAGCTGCGCGAGAAGGAAGGACTCGCCCTCATCAACGGCACCGACGGCATGCTCGGGATGCTGATCCTCGCTATCACCGACCTGCACGCCCTGGTCAGCACCGCCGACCTGGCCGCAGCCATGAGCATCGAGGGCCTGACCGGCACGGACGCCGTCCTGGCCGCCGACCTGCAGGCGCTTCGCCCGCATCCCGGCCAGCGCGACTCCGCTGCCAACATGCGCGCTGTGTTGCAGGGCTCGACCATGATCAGCAAGCCGGAAGGCTTCACCCGGGTTCAAGATGCGTACTCCCTGCGCTGCGCACCCCAGGTTCACGGTGCGGTGCGCGACACCATCAGCCACGCGACATCCGTCGCCGAGCGCGAGCTCGCCTCCGCCATCGACAACCCGGTGGTGACCACCGACGGCCGACTCGAGTCGAACGGCAACTTCCACGGTGCACCACTCGGCTATGTTCTCGACTTCCTGGCGATCGCGGTGGCCGACCTGGCCAGCATCAGCGAGCGCCGCACCGACCGGTTCCTCGATGTCGCCCGCAACCACGGGCTGAACGCGTTCCTCGCGGACGACCCTGGCGTGGACTCCGGGCACATGATCGCCCAGTACACGCAGGCGGGCATCGTCAGCGAGCTGAAGCGGTTGGCGAATCCGGCGAGCGTCGACTCGATCCCGTCGTCGGCCATGCAGGAGGACCACGTGTCGATGGGCTGGAGTGCCGCCCGCAAGCTGCGTCGTTCCATCGACGGACTCAGCCGCGTGGTCGCTATCGAATTGCTCACCTCGGCTCGCGCCATGGACCTTCGGGCACCCGTCGAGCCGGGCCCGGTCGCTTCCGCGGTCCGCGCCCAGCTCCGCACCGCCGTCGAAGGCCCGGCCGGTGGCGACCGCTACCTGGCCCCCGAGATTGCAGCAGCCCATTCCATGGTGCTTGACGGCTCCCTTCTGGCTGCCGCAGCATCCGTCATTTCTGAAGCAGGAGGAGAACTCGTATGACCGAACAGCACGGACCGCGTCCCGTAAGGGCCTACCGCGGCACCACCCTGAACACGCTCGGCTGGCAGCAGGAGGCGGTGCTGCGGATGCTGCAGAACAACCTCGACCCGGAGGTCGCCGAACACCCGGACAAGCTCGTCGTCTACGGAGGAACCGGCAAGGCGGCCAGGGACTGGGCGAGCTTCGACGCTATGGTGCGCACGCTCAAGACCCTCAAGAATGACGAGACCATGCTGGTGCAGTCCGGCAAGCCGGTCGGTGTCATGCAGACCAACGAGTGGGCTCCGCGCGTGCTCATCGCCAACTCCAACCTGGTCGGCGACTGGGCGAATTGGGACGAGTTCCGCCGCCTCGAGGAGCTCGGCCTCACCATGTACGGCCAGATGACCGCCGGCTCGTGGATCTACATCGGCACCCAGGGCATCCTGCAGGGAACCTACGAGACCTTCTCGGCCATCGCTGAGCAGAAGTTCGGCGGCACCTTGGCCGGAACGATCACGCTGACCGGTGGTGTCGGCGGCATGGGCGGCGCCCAGCCGCTGGCCGTCACCATGAACGATGGCGTAGCGATCTGCGTCGACGTCGACCAGAGCCGCATCGACCGGCGCATCGAGCACCGCTACCTCGACGTCGAGGCAACCTCCCTGGAGCACGCGCTCGAGCTGGCTTACGCGGCGCGTGACAAGAAGGAGCCCCTGAGCATCGGACTGCTCGGCAATACGGCGGATGTCTTCCCGCGCCTCCTCGAGATGAAGGCAGTGATCGACATCGTCACCGACCAGACCAGCGCCCACGACCCGCTGGCCTACCTGCCGCTCGAGTACAGCTTCGACGAGTGGATCCCGGCCCGCGAGGCTGACCCGACTGGTTTCGCCGAGAAGTCCCGCAATTCCATGCGCAAGCAGGTGGAGGCGATGGTCGGCTTCCAGGATGCCGGCTCCGAGGTCTTCGACTACGGCAACAACATCCGCACCGAGGCGAAGACCGCCGGCTTCGAGAACGCGTTCGCCTTCCCCGGATTCGTGCCGGCGTACATCCGCCCGTTGTTCGAGCAGGGCAAGGGGCCGTTCCGCTGGGCTGCTCTCAGTGGCGACCCGGCCGACATTGCCGCGACCGACAAGGCGATCCTCGAGCTGTTCCCGGAGAACAAGTCGCTGGCCAAGTGGATCAAGATGGCGGGGGAGCGGGTGCACTTCCAGGGTCTCCCTGCGCGCATCTGCTGGCTGGGCTACGGCGAACGTGACAAGGCCGGGCTGAAGTTCAACGAGATGGTGGCATCCGGCGAGATCTCGGCTCCGATCGTGATCGGCCGGGACCACCTCGACTCCGGCTCAGTCGCCTCGCCGTACCGCGAGACCGAAGCAATGAAGGATGGTTCGGATGCGATCGCCGACTGGCCGCTGTTGAACGCGCTGGTGAACACCTCATCCGGTGCGACCTGGGTGTCCATCCACCACGGGGGCGGTGTCGGCATCGGCCGTTCCATCCACGCCGGACAGGTGACCGTCGCCGACGGCACAGAATTGGCTGCGCGGAAGCTCGCCAGGGTGCTCAGCAACGACCCGGGAATGGGCGTGATCCGCCACGTGGACGCCGGTTACGAGGATGCCGCTGAGGTCGCTGACCGGCTCGGCGTCCGGGTGCCGATGAAGGAAACAGAGTGAAAGAACACGCTGCGGGCTTAAGGTTGCGTGCATGACAAGCACGATCATCGACCGCATCGGACTGCTGGTCACCAACGATGAGTCCCACGGATCCCTGACAGCCGAACGCAGTGATGCAGCGGTCGTCATCGAGAACGGCAGGATCGCGTGGGTCGGTCACGCGGCTGACGCGCCGTCGGCCGACACCCGCATCGACGCTGAAGGACGCTGCGTCATCCCCGGCTTCGTCGACAGTCACAGTCACCTGGTGTTCGCAGGCGACCGCTCAGACGAGTTCGAGGCCCGGATGATCGGCGAGAAGTATGCCGCTGGCGGCATCCGTCGCACCGTGGGGTTGACCAGGGCGGCTACGGATGCCGAACTCGCCGAGAACACGGCCCGCCTGATCGCCGAGATGCGGGCTCAGGGCACCACAACGGTGGAGATCAAGAGCGGGTACGGGCTGAGCACGATCGATGAGGCTCGGTCCCTCGCCATCGCCGGTCAGTTCACCGAGGACACCACTTTCCTTGGTGCGCACGTCGTGCCGGCCGAGTTCGCCGATGACCCGGCCGGCTACGTCGACCTGGTCACCGGGGAGATGCTCGACGCGTGCGCATCCCGCGCCAAGTGGATCGACGTGTTCTGCGACGACGGCGCTTTCGACGTCGACCAGGCACGCACCATCCTGGACGCGGGCAAGGCTCGCGGCCTGGCTGCGCGGATGCACGCCGGTCAGCTCGGCGAATCGGACGGGGTGCGGCTCGCGGTCGAGCTTGGCGCCGCCAGCGTCGACCACTGTACCTTCCTGAGCGACGCCGACGTTGATGCGCTGGCATCCGGCAGCACGGTGGCCACGCTGTTGCCGGGCGTGGAGTTCTCCACCAGGCAGCCCTATCCGGATGCCCGGCGGCTGATCGACGCCGGAGTGACCGTGGCGATCGCCAGTGATTGCAACCCCGGATCAAGTTTCACGTCATCGATGCCCTTCTGCATCGCCCTGGCGGTCCGCGAGATGCGGATGTCACCGGCCGAAGCACTATGGGCGGCGACCGCCGGGGGAGCGAAGGCGCTCTGGCGAGAAGACGTCGGGGTGATTGCGGTGGGGAAGAAGGCCGACCTGGTCATCCTGGATGCGCCCAGCTATGTGCACCTGGCGTATCGTCCTGGCGTTCCCCTGATCCACCGGGTGATCTGACCAGAGCCACCGACTTCGCAGGCTCAGTCGGCGCTGGCGTCGCGCAATCGCTGGCGCGATTGCCAAAGCTCCAGCGCGCCGGCGTTCCCCTGATCCACCGGGTGATCTGACCACCCATCGGGCACCGGGAATGCTGACGAGCTGGGAGGACTTGTTCCCAGCGAACCCCGCGAAAGGACCCTTCATGCTGCTTGCCATCACCGGTGCCACTGGCCAACTCGGCCGCCTCGTCGTCGAATCGCTGCTTGAGCGCGGCACTCCGGCCGGAGATATCGTGGCCATCGGGAGGCAGGTGGGGAAACTCTCCGACCTCGAAGCCCGCGGCGTGCAGGTTCGCGTCGCCGACTACACGAAGCCTGACACCCTGGCTGCAGCCCTCGACGGCGTCGACCGGCTCCTGCTCATCTCGGGCAGCGCGGTGGGACAGCGAGTCGCACAGCACACCAACGTGCTGAAGGCTGCAACGGATGCCGGAGTCGGCTTCATCGCGTACACCAGCGCTCCGAAGGCCGACAGCACCGAGCTCGCACTGGCGCCGGAGCACAAGGCGACCGAACAGCTCATCCGTGACTCCGGGATCCCGTTCGCGTTCCTTCGCAACAATTGGTACACCGAGAACTACTTCCAGGTGCTGGAGCAGGCGCAGTACACCGGGCTGGTCATCGCCAGCCTCGGTGACGGGACGGTCGCCAGCGCCAGCCGCCGCGACTTCGCAGAGGCGGCAGCGGTGGTGCTCACCAGTGCCGGCCACGAGGGCAAGGTCTACGAACTGGCCGGAGACACTGCCTGGGGCTACGACGAGCTGACTGCCACACTCAGTGAGCTGCTCGGCCGGGAGGTGGAGTACCGTCGCGTGTCCCCTAAGGAGCACCGGAAGATCCTGACCGAGGCCGGAGTGCCGATGGCGCAGGCTGCCTTCGTCGTCACGCTCGATGGGAACACCCGAAACGGCGCGCTGTCAGACACGAGCGGCGAGTTGAGCGCCCTGATCGGCCGCCCGACCACGCCGCTGCGGGAAACCCTGGCCGCGGCTCCGGCGTTGAATACCTAAGCCAGTCGAGCGCGTCGAGACCCAATGCGAGCAAGTTCGTCAGTGGGTCTCGGCGAGCTCGACCAGCCTTTCGATCAGTCCTCGAAGGTGTTCACCAGGGCGTGCGCGGCGCGGTCCAGGTACCCCCAGAGGGTGGCGTCGTGCAACGGGCTGAGCTCGAGGGTGTCGAGTGCAGCGCGCATGTGGGACAACCAGTGGTCCCGGGCCTCGGGGTTCACCTTGAAGGCGACGTGGCGCATCCGCAACCGTGGGTGTCCGCGTTGTTCGCTGTAGGTGCCTGGTCCGCCCCAGTACTGCTCCAGGAACATCGTCAGGCGATGGATGGCGCCCTCGAGGTCTTCTTGCGGGTACATCGGCCAGAGCACCGGGTCATGGCGCACGCCTTCATAGAACGCGCGCACCAGCCGCTCGAATGTGGCGTGCCCACCGATCTGCTCGAACAGGCTGCCGCCAGCAGCAGGGCCATTCTCGCTGACCCGTAGCGTGACCGGGTTCACCTGGCCGCTCGCATCCGTCACGTGCGCTTCTCGCTTTCGGCTGCGGGCTCGCGTTCAGCGGCCGGCTTGCCCTCGGTCGTTGGCAGGGGCTTCGTCTTCGCCGGAATCGGATCCACCTTGGCTGAGGCACCGCGGTTGTCGATGACCACGCGGTTGAGGGCAGGCAGGTTGACGTTGATCTCGTCGAGCGCCAGCTTGAGACGGAGCCTCAGTTCGCGCGCGACCGCCCATTGTTCGGCCGGCCGTGCCTTCATCACCAGGCGGATGACGATGGCTTCGGCAGAGACCGATTCGATTCCCCAGATTTCCGGCTTTTCGAGAACCTTCGACCGCCAGGCGGCGCTGTTCGCCATGGTGTTCGCGGTCTGCAGCAGCTTCTCCTGGATGGCAGCGACATCCGCTGTGTACGGAGCGGGAAGGTCGATGATGACCCGAGCCCAGTCGTGGGAGAAGTTGCCGACCCGCAGGATCTCGCCGTTGCGCACGAACCACAGGGTGCCGTCGACCGAGCGCACCTTGGTGATGCGCAGGCCGACCTCCTCCACGGTGCCGGTCGCTTCGCCCAGATCGGCGATATCGCCGACGCCGAGCTGGTCTTCTGCGACCATGAAGATGCCGTTGAGCACGTCTTTCACGATGTTCTGGGCGCCGAAACCGAGGCCGGCACCGATCGCTGCGCTGACGATGGCGAAAGCCCCGGTGGCGTTCGGGAAGACGATTGAGACGATGAGCAGCACGACCACGATGGTGATCATCGCCGTTACCGCGCTGTTGAACACCGTGCCGAGTGCCCGCGTGCGCTGCACGATCCGGGCGGCTGCCAGCGGTGAGGAGATCAACGCCTGGGTGTCGTCGACCCGATGCTTCTTCTTGGCGCCATTGACAACACGATCGACGGTGCGCCGGATGAGGATGCGCAGCACCCAGTTGAGCAGCACGGCCACCACGAGGACCAGGGCCACTTTGACCGGCCATAAGTCGATGAACGAAGACACCCCTGCCCAGAAGGCTGTCCAGTCGAAGGCGGGGGCAGTGTCATCCATGTCCAGCCAAGTCTACTGAGCGCATCTTTGCGTGCGCTCAGCGCAGCCCGGATCCCGATATATGCGTACGTATGGAATCTTCCGGTGGTCGGGGCGGTTGTAGGAGACAAGAGTGGCGGTGGGCAGAAGCTCGCACGTCACGGTTGGACCGTCGAACTGCCGCGAGCAGCGCGGCGGTCACGAGCGAAGGAGAACACAATGACTGTCACAGACAAGGTTGCACTCGTCACCGGAGCCGGCCAGGGAATCGGGCGCGCGATTGCGCTGCGGCTGGCAGCAGACGGATTCAACGTTGCGGTCGCCGACCTCGACTTCCAGAAGGACAAGGGAGAGTCGGTCGTCACCGAGATCGAGGCACTGGGTCGCAAAGCCATCTTCGTCGCAGCGGATGTCGCCCAGCGTGACCAGGTCGTGGCCGCTGTTGATGCGGCAGCCGACAAGCTCGGTGGCTTCGACGTCATCGTCAACAACGCAGGCATCGCCCAGGTCAATCCGTTGCTGAACGTCACCGAGGATGAGCTGAACAAGATCTTCCAGATCAACGTCAACAGCGTCGTCTGGGGTATCCAGGCGGCGGCAGCGAAATTCGAGGAACTCGGCCACGGCGGCAAGATCATCTCGGCCGCCTCGATTGCGGCGATTCAGGGCTTCCCGATCCTGAGCGCGTACTCGGCGTCCAAGTTCGCCGTGCGCGGCTTCACGCAGGCCGCTGCCCAGGAACTGGCACCGAAGGGCATCACCGTCAATGCCTACGCCCCTGGGATCGTCGGTACCGGCATGTGGGAGCTGATCGACGAGGAACTGAGCAAGATCAACGGCAAACCGCTGGGGCAGAACCTCAAGGAGAACGTGGAGGGCATCGCCCTCGGACGCATCGAGACCCCGGAGGATGTCGCGAAGGTCGTGTCGTTCTTCGCCGGTCCTGACTCCGACTACGTCACCGGCCAGGTGCTCCTGGTCGACGGCGGGATGCTCTACAACTAGCCGCTTTCGTGGGTTGAGTAGCCCGCGCAGCCCTGGCGGGCCTACTCAACCCACAGGTGCGGTTACTTCTGCCTGTCGCGGGCCTGAACCTTCAGCGCCCGCTCGACGCCGGCCAGGTTCTCGACCACGAGGCGGCGCAACGCCGGGGTGTCGTGGTTGGCGTCAAGCCAGGCCTTCGTCGCATCCGCCAGCTCCTGGTTGGCGAGCGGCGCAGGGTACAGTCCGACGACCAGCGCTTCGGCGATCGCGTAGCTTCGCGACTCCCACAGGCCGTTGATGCTTGCGAAGTAGCGCTCGACCAGGGGTGCCAGCACGGAGGCGTCGTTGACGTGCTGGTAGCCCAGCGCCGTGTTGCGCACAATGGCATTCGGCAGGGTGTCCGAATCGACGACTGACGAGAAGGCGGCCAGCTTGGCATCAGCTGTCTGGAAGGTCGCCCTGGCTCTGGCTGCGGCCTGCTGACCGTTCGCCGTGTTGTCCGCGGCCAGCGCTTCGTCGATGTCCGCGTGGGTGGCCTTGTTGCCGAGCGCGAGGCCCTCCAGCAGCTCCCAACGCAGGTCCGTGTCGATTTCGAGTCCGTCGAGGGAGGTCTCGCCATCACGCAGCGACGTGATGGTCGCGTAGTGCTCCTCGGTCGATGCGAGCTGAGCGAAGAACTTCACGAACTGGAACTGGGCATCCGACCCGCCTTCCGCCTTCTGGGCCAGCGCCCACAGGGCGTCGCCGACGCGGGTAATCGTCTCGGCACGCGTCGACGGGTCGACGTACTGCCTCGCCACCAGCGCGAGCTGGTTCAGGGTGGTGCGGATGGTCGTGCTCTCGGTCTCGCTGGCGATGTTGCCCAGTACGAGGCGCACGTAGTCGCTGGCAGCGACCTCGGCGTCCCGAGTCGAGTCCCACGCGGATCCCCAGACGATGGAGCGGGCCAGCGGGTTCTCGATGCTCTTCAGGTGCTCGATGGCAACCGCGAGGGACTCATCGTCCAGGCGCACCTTGGCGTAGGCGAGGTCGTCATCGTTCACCAGGATCAGCGCAGTGCGCTTCCGGCCGACGAGTTCCGGCACCTCGGTGCGTTCGCCGTCCACGTCGATCTCGACCCGGTGCACGCGCTCCAGCTTGTCGCCGTCGAAGTCGTACAGCCCGATCGCCAGGCGGTGCGGCCGGATGGTCGGGTAGTCGGTTGCGGCACTCTGCAGCACTGCGAAGCCGGTGATCGTGCCCGCAGCGTCAGTCTGAACCTCCGAGCGGAGGGTGTTCACTCCGGCGGTCTCCAGCCAGAGTTTCTTCCACGAGTCGAGGTCGCGGCCGCTGGTGGCCTCCAGCTCAGTGAACAGGTCGGCGAGCTCAGCGTTGCCCCAGGCGTGTTTCTTCAGGTACGCGGCGACACCGCCGAAGAAGGCGTCGCGACCGACCCACGCGACCAGTTGCTTGAGCACCGATCCGCCCTTGGCGTAGGTGATTCCGTCGAAGTTGACCTGCACGTCTTCGAGGTCGTTGATCGTGGCGACCACCGGATGCGTGGACGGCAGCTGGTCCTGGCGGTACGCCCAGCTCTTCTCCATCGCCTGGAACGTGGTCCAGGCCTCGGTCCACTCCGTCGCCTCAGCCACCGCGATGGTGGACGCCCACTCGGCGAACGACTCGTTCAGCCACAGGTCGTTCCACCACTTCATGGTGACCAGGTCGCCGAACCACATGTGTGCGAGCTCGTGCAGGATGGTGACGACGCGACGTTCCTTGACGGCATCCGTCACTTTCGACCGGAACACGTACGTCTCGGTGAACGTGATCGCTCCGGCGTTCTCCATGGCCCCGGCGTTGAACTCGGGAACGAAGAGCTGGTCGTACTTCTCGAACGGGTACGGGTAGTCGAACTTCTCCTCGAAGTAGGCGAAACCCTGGCGGGTCTTCTCGAAGATGTAGTCCGCGTCCACGTACTGGCTGAGCGACTTGCGCGAGAAGATCCCGAGCGGGATGGTGCGGCCGTCACGGCTGGTCAGCTCTCCGCGGATCGACTCGTATGGGCCGGCCACGATAGCGGTGACGTAGCTGGAGAGGATGGGCGTCGGAGCGAAGCTCCAGGTGGCCGAGTCTCCGGTCACCACCGGCTCGGGTGTCGGAGAGTTGCTGACGACCTGCCAATAGGCGGGCGCCGTGACGGTGAACGTGAATGTCGCCTTGAGGTCGGGCTGCTCGAAGACGGCGAACACCCGACGGCTGTCCGGAACCTCGAACTGGGTGTACAGGTAGACCTCGCCGTCGACCGGGTCGACGAAACGGTGCAGGCCCTCGCCGGTGTTCGTGTATTCGGCGTCGGCGACGACGGTGAGCACGTTCTCGGCGGCCAGGTTGTCGAGCTGGATGCGCACGCCGTCCGCCACCGAAGGGTCAAGATCCACCCCGTTGAGGTTCACCGAGCGGGCGGTGCGGATGATCGCATCGATGAACGTTGAGGCCCCTGGTGTCGCGGTGAAGGTGACCACGGTGGTGCTGAGGAATGTCTCCTCTCCGCTGGTCAGGTCAAGCGTGACATCGTAATTCGACACGTCGACGATCGCCTTACGCTCTTGCGCTTCGATGCGGGTGAGGTTGTCTCCTGGCACTGGTGTTCTCCATCTGGTTCTCGACCGGCACTCGTGGCGCCGTTGCACGATTGTCAAGCTTAACCATGATTGCGGTGCGGGCGCGGTCTAACCTCGACTCATGAAGCGCAGCACCGACCCGGCAGTGTCGACGGCGGAACGCTACCGGGCGTTCGCCGAGGTGGAAGCCCACGGGATGAGCGCTCGCTACGAGTCCTGGGCGCTCGGAGTTGCCGGTGATGACGGCGTCGTCGCCATGATCGACCGGCTCCCGGCGCCGAAGCGCCAGCCGAACCTGGTCTTCAGCGCCGCCCGGTTCGTGGGTGCCCCGATGACCGACTTCCCCGAGTTCGCCGAGTGGCTTGTCGCGCACTGGGCGGAGGTCGAAGCCGTCTGCCTGTCCCACGCCACGCAGACGAACGAGCCTGGTCGCTGCGCCACGTTGCTCCCCGCGCTCGCCGCCATCCCCGGGCCGCTCGCCCTGATCGAGGTGGGCGCATCCGCGGGCCTCTGCCTCTACCCGGACCGGTACAGCTACCGTTACCGGCTTCCTGACGGCGAGCGGATGCTCGACCCGGCCGCCGGGCCGAGTCCCGTGGTGCTGGAGTGCGAGGTGACCGGGCCGGTTCCCATTCCCGATGTAATGCCGGAGGTTGTCTGGAGGGCCGGCATCGACCTGAACCCGCTCGATGTGAGCAGGGCGGATGACGTTGCCTGGCTTGATGCCCTCATCTGGCCTGAGCACGACGACCGTCGGGTGCGGTTGAACGCCGCGGTTGAAGTGGCGAGGGCGGAGCCGGTGGAGTTCGTGCGCGGTGACCTGGTGGCCGCCATCGAGTCGCTGGTCGCCCGGGCGCCGGCTGGGGCATCCGTTGTGGTCTTCCACACCGCCGTGCTGGCGTACCTCGACGAGGATGCCCGCAAGGACTTCGCCGACATCGTGGGACGCCTGCCGGTCACCTGGCTGGCGAACGAAGCCCAGGGAATCGTCCCAGGCGTGCTGGAGCGGCTGGACCATTACAGCGGGCAGGCTGGTGCGCCCTCAGACTTCGTGCTGGCGCTGGACGGCACGCCTATCGCGTTCGCGCAGCCTCACGGCCGGGCACTCCACTGGCTGGAGTGACTGACCCGACCGACCCGGCTGCGCGACAGGGTGCGGCTAGCGGACGCCCACCGGCTCGCGAGTGACGGATTCTGGGATCGCCGCTGATGGGGGTGTAATCGGAGCGGCAGTGCGGGGCTGCACCAGCTGGGCAGTGTCGTCGATGGACAGGGACAGTAGTTCGTACAACCGGTCATCCGCATCATCGATGCAGGCCTGCGCGATCCCCAGGACAGCAGTGCTGACGATCGCCCTGCCCGCGCGAGTGAACGACAGGCTGCGACGGTGCTTGCCGCGCAGAGCCTCGAAGTCCTGCGCCCACTCGCGTGCGTGCGGTGCCATGGCGAGCGAGTCGGAAATACGGCGGACGACGGCGGTGTCGTCCGTCATCCCCAGCTCATCCAGCATCTGTTCACACGAGAGAAGGCCGGTGGCCAGCGCACGCTGACGGCTCTCGCTCGCGACCGGGATGGCACAGGCGGCGGACCGCAGCGCGACCATCAGGTCGATTCTCGGATCGCTCCCGCTCAGGCCGATTACGGAGGGGATCAACGGGACCAGGCGACCTCTGGCTGCGTCCGAGGTGAAGTCATTCACCCCCCTGGCCAGGAAGGCCAGCAGCGGGTGAGTGCAGGGCGGATGATCGCTCCAGCGCTCCCCGGCGAGGTAAGACGCGAACTCCATGAAGCAGGCGCCCTGGCGGGGGTTGCGATGTTTACCGGGGGACAGCACCGGCATGACGTCCGGCGAGCCGGTGAACTCTGGCGTATAGGTCGTTGACATCAGTGCCTCCAAACGCACGGAAACCACGTGCATCCAGTGTCCCCCCACTCGCGACGCAATGCCAGTGTTCTCGGCAAGCTGTCATCTGGGCATGGGGTTGAATGAAGCTATGGACACCATTGATTCAGCCGCTCAGCCAACCGCCGTCGATTTCTGGTTCGACCCCTCCTGCCCGTGGGCGTGGATGACCAGCCGCTGGGTGGATGAAGTGGCCAGGTACCGCGACCTCGACGTTACCTGGCACGTGATGAGCCTGGCCGTGCTGAATGAGGACAAGGAGGTCTCCGATGCGTACCGGGCGTTCTTCCCGCGAGCGTTGAAGTACACCAGGCTGGTGGCTGCCGTCGCCGAACTGGAAGGCCAACAGGTGGTCAAGCCGCTCTACGACGCGCTCGGTATCCTCATCCACCCAGGCGGGTCGAAGAACCCGGACGAGGTGATTCCCGCTGCGCTCGCCGAGGTGGGGCTGAACGCCGAGTACGCCCGGTACGCGGAATCAGATGAGTACGACGAGCAGATGCGGGCCAGCCACTTCGACGGGATCAACCGGGTGGGGCAGGATGTCGGCACCCCGGTCATCGCGGTGGCCGGGACGGCGTTCTTCGGCCCGGTGATCTCGCCAGCCCCCGAGGGAAAGCAGGCACTGGCCCTCTGGGACGGCGTGGTGGCAGCTGCCAGCTACGACGGCTTCTTCGAGTTGAAGAGAAGCCGCACCCGCGACCCGCAGTTCTAAGCGCATCCGGCCGGCAGCTGGGCCTGAAAGTATGCTGGGGCCGTGCATTCCACGGTTTTCGAGCGTTCCCGTCCCGACAGCAGGATCATCGACGATTCGCTTTCGGGCAGCAGACTGAAGCCGTTCTGGGTCGATGACGTCCAGGCGCCGACCTGGCCACGGTTTACCGGGTCCGCCCGGTACGACCTGGCGGTGGTCGGTGGCGGCTACCTGGGTTTGTGGACCGCCCTGCAGGCCAAGCAGCGGGACCCGGATGCGCGGGTGGCGCTCATCGAGGCGCGTCACGTCGGCTGGGCGGCATCCGGTCGCAACGGCGGATTCTGCGAGGAGACGCTGACCCACGGGGACGTGAACGGGCAGAACCGGTTCGCGGCCGAGCTCCCTCAGCTCCAGCGGCTGGGGCGGGAGAATCTCGACGAGATCGAGGCGACCGTTGCAGCGCTCTCCCTTGACTGCGACTTCGAGCGACCCGGTTCGCTGACGGTCGCGGTCGAGCAGTACCAGGTTGCGGAGTTGCGGGAAGCCCACGACGGCGAGAACGAGCTCTTCCTCGACGCTGACGCGGCCAGACGGGAGCTGAACTCGCCCACCTACCTCGCCGCCCTCTGGAGCAAAAAGGCGACGGCGCTGGTGCACCCGGCCAAGCTGGTCGCCGAACTGGCCAGGGCCTGTGCGGATGCCGGGGTCGAGATCTTCCAGAACTCACCGGTGTCGCAACTGGACTCTGACACTGCCGGCAAGGAGCAGACGGGTCCGGTCACGCTGACCGTACCCGGCGGTTTCGTGACGGCCGATCGGGTCGCCGTCGCGACGAATGCCTTCCCGTCGCTCCTCAAGCGCTATCGGCTGCACACCGTCCCGGTGTACGACTACGTGGTGATGACCGAGCCGCTCAGCGACGTGCAGCTGGCGAGCATCGGCTGGCAGAACCGGCAGGGCGTTGCCGACTCGGCCAACCAGTTCCACTACTACCGGCTGAGCGCCGACAACCGCATCCTCTGGGGCGGCTACGACGCGGTCTACCACTACGGGGGCCGGATCCGCCGGGAATACGATGATCGCACCGAGAGCTTTCGTCGGCTGGCCAGCCACTTCTTCACCACGTTCCCCCAGCTGGAGGGCGTGAAGTTCACCCACCGCTGGGCTGGTGTCATCGACACCAGCACCCGGTTCTGTGCCTTCTATGGGCAGGCCAGGCAGGGTCGCGTTGCCTACGCAGCCGGGTTCACCGGCCTGGGCGTCGGCGCCACCCGGTTCGCCGCCAACGTGATGCTCGACCACCTGTCCGGTGAGGAGACCGAGCGCACGCAGCTGGCGATGGTCCGCGAAATGCCGCTTCCGTTCCCGCCGGAACCGGCAGCATCCGTCGGTGTCGCCGCCATGAAGTGGGCGCTCGACCGTGCCGACCACAACGAGGGCAAGCGAAACGCGTTCCTCCGCACGATGGACGCGGTGGGCCTCGGCTTCGACTCCTGACCGACGTCCCTTCTCCCTCTCCGAATCCCTCTCCGAATTGAGGGACCTTTCACGCCATCCGCATCGAATGAAGGAGTTTTTCGCGGCGTGAGCGGTATTTCTCCTGCTTTCGCGCGCGGCCTGGTGCAGCCGAACTCAATATGGTGGGTTCATGACCTTCGACATTGAACGCATCCGAGCGGACTTCCCGGCGCTGAAGAACGGCTGGGCCTTCTTCGACGGGCCAGGTGGCACACAGACCCCGGTGCAGGTCATGGACGCGATCACGGATGCGCTGGCGCGGCCGCTCTCCAATCGCGGCACCATCACCGAGGGCGAGCAGAACGCCGAACGGATCGTCTCCGACGCACGCCTGGCTGTCGCCGACCTGGTTGCCGGCGACCCGCAGGGTGTCGTCTTCGGACGCAGCGCCACCCAGCTCGCCTACGACTTCTCCCGGATGCTGTCAGCCTCCTGGCGCGACGGCGACGAGGTTGTCGTGACGAAGCTCGACCACGATTCCAACGTCCGCCCCTGGGTGCAGGCCGCCGAGCGGGCTGGTGCCACCATCCGCTGGATCGACTTCGACCCGGCGACCGGCGAACTCGACCTGGACCAGCTGGCCGGTGTGCTGGGTGACCGGACGCGCCTGGTCGCCGTGACCGCGGCATCCAACCTCATCGGCACCATGCCGCCGGTTGCCGAGATTTCCCGGCTCGCGCACAAGTTCGGTGCACTGGTCTACGTCGACGGCGTGCATTACACGGCACACGAGTCGGTCGATGTCGGGGAGCTTGGCGCTGACTTCTACACCTGCTCGCCGTACAAGTTCCTCGGGCCGCACCTCGGCATCCTGGTCGCCGACCCGGTACTCCTGGACGGCCTGCGCCCGGACAAGCTGCTGCCGTCGACCAATGACGTGCCCGAGCGGTTCGAGTTCGGCACGCTGCCGTACGAGCACCTCGCCGCAGTGACGGCCGCCGTCGGCTACCTGGCCGAACTGTCCGGAAGCACGGCATCCACACGGCGCCAGCGTCTTGTCAACTCGTACCGCGCTCTCGGTGAGCACGAAGACGCGCTGCGAGCCCGACTGGAGGCCGGCGTCGCCGAGCTTGCCGGCGTGACTGTGCATTCCCGTGCGGAGCACCGGACGCCGACGATGCTCATCAGCTTCGACGGTCGTGACGCCGAGGATGCCTACGTTCACCTGGCCAGGTCGAAGGTCTCCGCCCCGGCCAGCAACTTCTACGCGCTGGAGGCGTCCCGCCACCTCGGGCTGGGCGATGCCGGCGGCCTGCGCGTTGGCCTCGCCCCGTACAGCACGGCGGATGAGGTGGACAGGCTCCTCGCCGGCCTGCGAGAGTTCATCCAGGGGTAGCCACCTCGGCCGATTGCGCCGTTCTAAGCTGGAACCATGCGCATCCACATCGCCACCGACCATGCCGGCCTCGAGTTCAGCCAACGGCTCCAGTCGTACCTGCGCGATGCGGGCCACGACGTCCTCGACCATGGCCCGCAGTCGTACGACCCGGTGGATGACTATCCGGCCTTCTGCATCAACGCCGCCCGCGCGGTCGTGACGGACCAGTCGGCTGGCACCGAGGCGCTCGGCGTGGTCTTCGGCGGCTCCGGGAACGGTGAACAGATGGCGGCCAACAAGGTCAAGGGTGCACGGGCCGCCCTGGTGTGGAATGTGTCAACGGCCAAGCTTGCCCGCGAGCACAACAACGCGAACGTCATCTCCATCGGTGCACGCCAGCACACCGTCGATGAGGCCATCCTGTTCATCGACACCTTCATTGCGACCGAATTCCCCGGGGACGAGCGGCATGAGCGCCGCATAGCGCAACTGGCGGAGTACGAGACGACGGGTGCCATCGCCGGGCACGAGATCGTCTAACCGATGCCCGAGGGTCATTCCGTCCACCGCATCGCGCGGCAGTTCGCCCTGCACTTCGTGGGGCATCGAGTCGCCGCATCGTCGCCACAGGGGCGGTTCGCTGCCGGAGCCGCCGAGCTCGACGGCCACGTCATGACCGGTTCGAAGGCAGTCGGCAAGCAGTTGTACCTCGACTTCGAGCACGACCGGGTGCTCCGGGTCCACCTGGGCATTTATGGGGCGTGGGATTTCGCCGGCGACATTACAGCGGATGCCACCACAGCATCCGCCACCGGTCGGATGGGCCAAACGGCCATGCACGGTACCGTCGTGGGGGAGCACGAGGACTCGCTGGGCAGCATTGGGGCACCTCGTCGAACTCGCCTCCGCATGGCGGAGCAGGAACAGCTGGGGGAGGAACTCGACACCTTCCCGCCGGAGCCGATCGGTCAGGTGCGGGTGCGGTTGTTGACGGATGCCGCGGTCGCCGACCTCCGGGGCCCTACCGCCTGCGAGGTGCTGAGCCCTGGCGAAGCCGACCTTCTCATCGCCAGGCTCGGCCCCGACCCGATGACCACCGATCATGCCGAGGGCGAGGACCGGTTCGTCCAGGTAGTCCGGAAGAAGCCGACGCCGATCGGCCTGCTGCTGATGGACCAGAGCGTGGTCGCGGGCATCGGCAACGTGTACCGGGCAGAGCTGCTGTTCCGCGCGAACCTCAACCCGCACACGCCTGGGAAGCTGATCCCCGAAGACACACTGCGCCAGCTCTGGCGCGACTGGGCCCACCTGCTCGCCATCGGCGTCGAGACCGGGCAGATGCTCACCATGGACGGTCTGGAGGGCGACGCCTACCGTGCTGCGCTGGCCAGTCGCGACGACCGTCACTGGGTGTATCGCCGCGGAGGACTGCCCTGCCGGGTGTGCGGAACCCACATCGTCATGGAGGTTGCGGCAGCCCGAAAGCTGTACTGGTGCCCCCGGTGCCAGGCGTAGGGAACCTGAGCGCCTGAGGCGGCCCTGATCTCGTGCCAGAGTAGGAACATGAGACATACGCCGTCGTATCTTCTTGAGGATCCGGATGAGGTCAAGCGCCTCATCAGGGAGAACCCGTGGGTGACCATCGTCGCCAATACCGCGAAGGGCCTGGTCGCCTCGCACTACCCGGTGGTGCTCGAGGAGGGCCGCGACGACATCAGCATCGTCAGCCATGTTGGGCGACCGGATGACCGGCTCCTCGAACTCGGAAGCGCTGAGGTTCTCGTGGTCGTGCAGGGACCGCACGGCTACGTCTCTCCCGGGTGGTACGACGGTACCCCGAACGTCCCGACCTGGAACCACGTGACCGCCCACCTGTACGGCACGCCAGAGATCCTGAGCGATGAGGAGAACTGGCGGGTGCTCGGCGAACTGGTCGACCACTTCGAGGATCACCTTCCGCATCCGAACCGCCTCTCCGACAACGAGGAGTACGGGCGCGAGATCTTCTCCGGCACGGTCGGTTTCCGCCTGGTCGTCACCCGGTTCGACGCTCGGGCGAAGCTCAGCCAGAACAAGTCGGAGGAGGTCGTTTCCAATGTGATCGACGAACTCGAGCACAACCCCGTCTACGCCCAGCCGGGGCTGGCTGCGGAGATGCGGAAGGTGCACGACCGATGAGCACGATCTTCCGGAACGCACGCCTGGGCAACGACGTCCTCGACGTGCTTGTCGAAGACGGGACGATCACCGAGATCGGCTCCGCAGTGGACTGCACGGCCGAAGAGGTGCACCTGGACGGCCGCTGGCTGGTCCCCGGCCTCTGGGACAACCACGTGCACTTCAGCCAATGGTCGATGGTGCAGCAATGGCTTGATCTCTCGGGCGCTGAGTCTGCTGCAGTGGTAGCAGCCCAGGTCGCAACAGCATCCGTCGCCCGTCCAGCCAGCGAAGACGGGCCCTTGATCGGCTTCGGCTTTCGCGACGGACTGTGGCCGGATGTTCCGAACCGGGCCATGCTCGATGAGGCCGCGGGCTCCACAGCCGTCGTATTGGTGAGCGCCGACCTCCACGCCACCTGGCTGAACTCGGCGGCGCTCGAGCGGTACGGCCACGCCGGTCATCCAACCGGGCTGCTCAAGGAGGACGACGCGTTCGAGGTGACCCGGCGCATCAACACGGTTCCGGATGCCACTCTCGACGGTTGGGCGATCGCCGCCGGCGAACAGGCGGCACTGCGGGGCGTTGTCGGGGTGATCGACCTGGAGATGCAGTGGAATCTGGAGAACTGGACCAGGCGCACCGCTACCGGGTTCGATTCGCTGCGGGTCGAGTTCGGCATCTACACCCAGCACCTCGACCGGGCCATCGAGCTCGGCCTGCGCACCGGACGAGCCATCAACGATCTCGTGACCGTCGGCATGTACAAGGTGCTGACGGATGGCTCGCTCAACACCCGTACCGCGTTCTGCCACGACGAGTACCCCGGCCTGGAGGGGCAGGAGGATTCGCACGGCTTGCAGACCATCACGCCCGACGAGCTTCTGCCATTGATGCGACGCGCATCGGATGCCGGAATCATCCCCGACGTGCACGCCATCGGCGACCTGGCCAACACCCTGGCCCTCGACGCCTTCGAGCAGCTGGGCCGCGGCGGCCGCATCGAGCACGCGCAACTGCTCAACGTGAGTGACTTCGAGCGTTTCGCCGAGCTCGGCGTGGTGGCCAGCGTGCAACCAGAGCACGCCATGGATGACCGCGATGTCGCCGACCGGTATTGGGGTGGCAAGACGGGACGCAGCTTCGCACTCAAGAGCCTGCTGGACGCCGGCGCGGAGCTGGCCCTCGGTTCCGATGCCCCGGTCGCTCCGCTCGATCCGTGGGTGACCATCTCTGCAGCGGTCGGCCGTGCCCGCGACGGGCGGGATGCCTGGCATCCGGAGCAGGCTATCGGTGTCGATGCAGCGCTTGCGGCCTCCACGCGCACGCGGGTGGCTGTCGGCGAGGTGGCCGATCTCGCAGTCGTGGAGCGGGATCCGTTCACGTCAACACCGGATGAACTGCGGTCGATGCCGGTCGCAGCAACAGTGCTCGGCGGCCGGTTCACCCACCGCTCGCTCACCTGAGCGCGGCGATCCTTCCGACGGCGTCTTTCAGGTTCTGGATGCGCTTCTCGTAGCGGATGGCGAGGATCACCAGCAGCACTCCGGCGAGGCCCGCCCACAGCCACCACTCCTGTGACTCGTAGACGGCGCGGATCTGCGGTGCGAAGGTCGCGAACCCGTGAATGAGCGCGACTACCAGGCCGAGAAGGAACGGCGCTTGCAGGCGCCGCACCGCTCCCACCACCAACACGGTGACAGCGACACCTCCGAGCCCGACGAGGCGCCAGAGTTCGGGCTCGGTGAACGAGTTCAGGAGGCTCGGCACCATGAGGACGGCGAGTGCTGGTGCGAGCGAACGCCAGCTGCGGGCATCCGGTTCCGAGCCCAGGCGGATGCGACCAGTCACCAGCAGGGCGATCGCTATGGGCACGGACGCCAGCTCGATCGGATCGAGCGCCTGCACCACCAAGCCCATGAGAGCGGCCAGGGAGGCGACCACGACCGCGACGGTTGCGACGAGGCGGGTGAGCGGAGCACTGTCGAAGGCGTAGGCGATGATGTGGATCGCGCAGAGCAGGGCGACGGTGGCGATGGCTCGCATTGTTCCCAGGGTCTCGTCGAAGAACCCTTCCGTCTCAATGGCCGCAAGGGACACCATTCCGACAATCACCAGCGCCTGGCCGACCAGCCGTCGCGCACGGGCGCTTGCATCGGCTCGTTCCCTGGACTGGCCGAACGCGGCGATGAGCAACACCGCCAGGGCCGCGATGATCCAGCCGTCCGGTTCAAGGTCGCGGTGCGATGCGAGGGAAGCCCGACCGCCGGCCGTGACGAGCACGCCGATTGCACCCGAGAGCGCCATCGCGTCAAGGAACGGCTGGGCGGCGCTTCGAACGACCAGGCTGCTGACGAGCAGGAGCGCCGCGCAGACTGCGAACATCACGATCGCCCGCGTCGGATCGCCGCTGACGGAGTTCGCCGCCAACGGCAGGATC
Source organism: Homoserinimonas sp. A520 (assembly GCF_054489245.1). NCBI lineage: Bacteria > Bacillati > Actinomycetota > Actinomycetes > Micrococcales > Microbacteriaceae > Homoserinimonas > Homoserinimonas sp. A520. The sequence continues at coordinate 533,001 of NZ_JBTMWX010000002.1, forward strand.
GCCACGAGCAGGCCGCAGAGTGCGACGATCGGCGCTGCTTTGCCCGTGGTCTGGGCTCGCCGCGCGGCGCGATGGATGAGATAGGCGATCGCCAGGAGCGCCCCGGCCAACGGCAGCACATACGGTTCCAATGCCTCGACCTGGGCGCTGGAGAGCCGCCACCACAGGCCGGCCGTCGCCACCGCGAGGGCTGCCCAGCCGAGGTGCCGTCGCGGGGAACCGGATGCGAACAGCCCGTCCGGACTGATTGCGATCAGGAGCAGCGTGACACCGGCGAGCACCAACACCAGCCAGCCGGCCGGAGCGTCGATGTAGATTGCGGCCACGACGGCGGGGACACCGACGATCGCGACCCCGGCTTCGCGCGCCCAGCGCGGAGTTCCGGTCGGCCGCAGGAGTGTCACGGTGAGCGCGCCGGCCGCGCTGAGCAGGGCAGCCGTGATGGGAACCACCGATTGCGCGAACTCCGAAAGATCAAGCACGCGGGCGAAGGAGTCGACAAGCCAGAACACCGCCGGTGCGAGCGCGATCGATGCGACGATCCGTTCGGGCCGCAGCGACGCGTTGACCCGCAGGCCGACCCACAGCAGGAGCGCGCCCAACAGCAGCGCGGCCGAGACGAGGCTGGTGACCGGCTGCGGCAGCATGAGCACCGGCTGGCTGATTGCGGTGTCGACAACGGTGTTGTGGGCGATGAAAGCGGATGCCCCGGCGACGACGCCCGCGATCCAGAATGTTGTCTGCCGGTCCAGGGTGCTGACGAACCGACGGTAGTCGATGGCCGCGGCGGCGAGGACGATTGTCGCAACCAGCGTCAGCAGGACGGTCTCGTTGATCAGCACCAGCTCCCACGGAGCGCCCTCCTCCCAGGTTGCGAACCGGGCAGTTGCGACGACACCGACGAACAACAGCACGGTGGCCAGGCCGAGGAAGATCGCTTTCCACTCCGCTTTTGCCGTGAGCGCACGCGAGGCCAGCAGGGTGACGATCGTTGCTGCGGTGGTGAACAACCAGGTGTCCAGCGAGGCCCACCCGACCAGGAACATCAGCGTGGTGGCCGCAACAAGCACGCTGGCGAAAGAGACGCGGTAGCCCGCGGGAACCGTCGTCGCACGGGTGCGAAGGAGCAGCACGAAGGCTGCCATCCCGATGCCCAGCCATCCGGCCAGCACGAGCCACAGCTGGGGGAGTTGGGCTGCTGCCAGGATCAGCACGACACCGGTTCCCCACGCCAATGCTGTTCCGCGTTGGCGCATTGATCCGGTCAAGAGCCAGGCGGCTGCCGCCAGGCCGACCACGCAGGCCAGTGCGAGCACGGCGAGGTCGGTGGGAGGCTCGGTGATTGTCAGGCTCAGTGATGGTTCCGCTGTCCACGGATGCCCGAGGCCGGCAACCAGTCCGGTGCCGATGGGCATCGCGGCGGTTGCGAGCGGCAGCAACGCGGTCAGGGCGAGAACCCCGGCTGCTCCCCAGGTTGCGAAGATCGATGGCGCGCGAAAACGGGTGGCCGACCAGCGGCCAGCGGATGCCTCGAGCAGCAGCGCGATTGCGGCAGCGGCGATCACGGGAACGAAGATCGCGAAGCCGGTGTCGTCTGCCGCGACGCGTAGTGCACCGACGGAAACGGCGGACGCGGCAGCGACTCCGCCGATGGTGGCGAACGCCAGGCCGAATGCCCGGACCGCCGGGGTGGACGCGCGGTCCGCGGTGGCGGAGGCAGCGAGAGCGAAGGCGATCAACGCAGCCGCGGCGCAGGCCATTGTTCCGCCCCAATCGCTGAACGGTTCGACCGCCCAGGACACCATGAACGCTGCCAGCAATGCGAACGAGGAGGTCGAGACCACCAGCATCCGCTCGAGCGTGCCGTGGAAGGGCGGGCGGGGGACCAGACCGTGCGCGAGACCGGTGACGGCGGTGGCGGCGAAGGCGGTGAAGACTCGAGTCGCCGGCTCCGCGCCATCCATGAGTCCCCAGAGCAGGATTCCGATGCCGACCGGAATTCCGGCCCATCCGACGATGCTCGCCGCTCGCACCTGGGACAGCCGGTGCCAGGCGATGAAGAACACGCTGGCGATCGAGACGGTGGCGCCCCAATAGACGGCGCTGTCGGCGCCTCCGAGGCCGAAGAAGTCGTTGGCCCGCAGCGCGTACGCGTCGAGGTAGACCAAGACCAGGGCGAAGACGGCGAGGCCCTCGGCGCTGGCAATCAGGGACTTGCGCCTGAGCAGGGAAGCGGACACGAAGGCCGCGACAGTGATCGAGGCGATGATGACCGACCGCCAGACGATCCCGTAATTGATGAAGGCGTAGACGAGGAAGAAGATGGCGAAGATCGACAGCAGCGAGACGCCGGCGATCAGCAGTGCCACCTGAACGCCGGAACGCCGTGGCGCACCCGGCTGCTGCGGGGCATCCGCTGCCGGTGCCAGGATGTTGACTGGCGGGGTTGGCTGAAGCTCGATTGCAGTGGGCAGTGACCACTCCGGCGCTGTGGTCCCTGGCTCGGCGGCTGCTGGCGCCGCGGCTGCCGGTGTCTGGGCTGCAGCTGTCGGGGCTGCAACTGTCGGGAAGGTGGTCGCCGCGGCGGGCACCGTCTCAGCAGGGACGCGCGGCTGGGAGCTTTCGTAGCGGATGCGTCCGATGACGGCGACTCGTTGCGAGAGGCTGTCGGATGCGTCCTGCGAGGCAGCGGCGAGCTCGGCAGCAGCCGGATGCCCGAGGTCGAGGCCGCACTTGGTGCACACGATGGCCTTCAGCGGGGTGAAACATGCCGGGCACCGGGTGGTGTCTGTCAATGCGCCCGGGCTGGTCGGCCAGAGGACGGTGCCGGCGTGGTTTCTGAACTCGGCGTAGTTGTCAGCAGGCGGCACTGGTTTCCCCTCTGGAGTTGGTCTGCGCTCAGGTTAGTGGAGAGGCGCGCCGTAGCCGGGAGGTCAGGCCCAGGCTGGGGACAACCTTGCTGAAGGGCCGGCGAAACAACAATGGAGCCCCCTCGTGGGGGCTCCATTCGCGAAGCTGGCGACGGCTTCGCAGGCTGTGTTCGCGCCGTTGCCGGCGCTGAATAGTTACGGGGCGGTTACCAACTCCGTGCGGTACGCCGACGAGACCTGGATCTCGGGGCGGGGCGCCTGAACGTCGTTGGTCCACATCATGCCGTTCCACCAGCGGACCTGGGGGAGACCGAGCGGGTCGTGGTACCAGCCGGCGGGTGCTTGGGTTTCGGTTGCGAGAGACACGGGGATGACTCCTGAAGGGGACGTGCCCGTCGGGTGCCGGGCATATCGGATGGGGTAGCTCTGATGTTAGCCCCCTCTCCGGGGGACATTGCAATAGGCGTCGGGGTACATTTTCGTGAATAACTCAACTCTTCGATCCCCGTCCTATAAGGGAAGGAGGGGGGTTAGCCTGAAAAGTGCTGGGGGATGGACCGTGCTGTCTGTCGCACTTTTGTTCTGGACCTACGGCCCGGTTACGCTTTCAGTTAGCCAGAGGGCCTCAACGGCAACGGGCGCGTGATCCGACCTCGCTCCATTGGAGGAGATGAAGAAATGCAGGTACTTGTAGCCGGAGCTACCGGCACCCTCGGGGGCCCGCTGCTGCACGCGTTGCGGAATGCCGGGCACGAGGTTATCGGCATCGCCCGCTCCGAGAAGAGCGCGGCGGTCGTGCATGAACGCGGTGGCCGGGCGGTCATCGCCGATGTGATGGACCGGGATGCCCTTCTGCGTGCGGTCGATGGCGTCCGTGCCGATGCAGTGCTGCACGAGTTGACCGCGTTGAAGAAGGCCCCGGCCAGGTTCTCCGATATGGCCGAGACCAATCGCCTGCGCATCGAGGGCAGCACGAACCTGCTGGAGGCGGCTCGCTCGGTCGGCGCCACGCGGTTCGTGACCCAGTCGATCATCTTCGGTTACGGATACCAGGATGTCGGGAGTGTCGACGAAGGTGCCCCATTCGGCGAGCCCGCCGGCGATGCGACCGACGAGCCGATCCAGGCCATGGTGTCGGCCGAGCAACAGGCCTTCCACGCCCCGGGCATCGACGGCATCGCGCTGCGGTACGGCCTGTTCTACGGTGCGGATGCCGCCACCATGGTCGGCATGCTGAACCGCTGGTCGCTCCCGGTGCCCACCAAGTGGCGGGGGACGCTCGGGTTCATCCACCATGAGGACGCTGCTGCGGCCACCGTCGCCGCCCTCGAGCGCGGCACCGCCGGGAGGGCGTACAACATCGTCGACGACACGCCGGTGTCCTGGCGGGAGTTCGTCGAGACCGTCGCGCGGGTGTACCGAACGAAAAAGCCGATTGCGCTCCCGGATGGCCTCTTGCGAGCTGTGGCCCCGTACGCGGGCATGATGATGACGCGGGTCAACATGCAGGTGTCGAACCAGCTCGCGAGGCAGGAACTCGGATGGGGGCCGCGCTACGCGAGCGTTGCGGAAGGCCTGGAGGGGATGACGGGAATCGAACCCGCGTAATCAGTTTGGAAGACTGAGGCTTTACCATTAAGCTACATCCCCGCAATTTCCGGCTTGTTGGCCAGAAGTGCGCTGCAATCCTAATACAGGTCGCGCGGGCCTCGGGGACAGCCGAGCCGAACAACTCAGCTAGACTTACCAAGGCCATTTTCGCCGCGACGAGCTTGTACGTCGGTGGGGCCACATCCGCAGTGAGATTTTCGCAGCGAACCCGGGGCGTAGCTCAGCTTGGTAGAGCGCTCGGTTTGGGACCGAGAGGCCGCAGGTTCGAATCCTGTCGCCCCGACAAAACCCAGAATTGTGAACCATTGGAACACCACGCGTCGCAATCGCGAACGATCAAACAGGAGAGTCCCACCTCGTGAAGACCACGGTTGAAAAACTGAGCCCCACCCGCGTCAAGCTTGTCATCGCGGTGACGCCGGAAGAGCTCAAGCCGAGCATCGACAAGGCGTACACGCAGATCGCCGGGCAGATCAACATTCCGGGCTTCCGCAAGGGCAAGGTTCCTGCACCCATCATCGACCAGCGCGTCGGCCGCGGCGAGGTGCTCAATCAGGCTGTCAACGACGCCCTCGACAAGGTGTACCGCCAGGCGGTCGAAGAGAACAGCATCCGCCCGCTGGGTCGCCCAGAGGCTGACGTCACCACGCTTCCCGAGCTGAAGGACTTCTCTGGCGACCTCGAGGTCAGCGTGGAGGTCGACGTTCGCCCCGAGTTCACCCTCCCCAAGCTCGATGGCCTGAAGCTGACCGTCGACACCGTCGAGGTGACGGATGAAGACGTCGAGACCGAGCTGAACAGCCTGCGCGAGCGTTTCGGCACCCTGGTCACGGTCGACCGCCCGGCCACGACCGGCGACTTCGCCCAGATCGACCTGATCGCCACCATCGGCGGCGAAGAGGTCGACACTGCGAAGGGCATCTCCTACGAGGTCGGCTCCGGCGAGCTGATCGATGGCATCGACGAGGCGCTGGACTCTCTGAGCGCCGGCGAGACCACCACTTTCGAGGCTCAGTTGCTCGGCGGCGAGAACGAGGGCGAGGCCGCCCAGATCACCGTCACGCTGATCGCCGTCAAGGAGCGCGAGCTTCCCGAAGCAGACGACGACTTCGCCCAGATCGCCAGCCAGTTCGACACGATCGACGAGTTGAAGGCCGACCTCAAGCAGCAGGTCGAGAAATCCAAGGTCTTCGGCCAGGGCGCACAGGCTCGCGACCAGGTCGTCGACAAGCTGCTCGAGACTGTCGACATCCCGGTGCCGCCAAAGCTGGTCGAAGACGAGGTGCACCGCCACCTGGAGAACGAGAAGCGCCTCGAGGACGACGCCCACCGCGCCGAGGTCACCGAGTCCAGCGAGAAGACGTTCCGCACGCAGATCCTGCTCGACTCCATCGTGGAGGCGGAAGGCGTGAAGGTCAGCCAGAACGAGCTCACCCAGTACCTGATCCAGGGTGCCGCCCAGTACAACATGGAGCCGGGCGAGTTCATCCAGGTGCTCGACGGCAACGGCCAGATCCCCGGCATGATCGCCGAAGTCGCCCGCAACAAGGCGCTCGCGGTCGTTCTCGGCAAGGCGAAGGTTGTCGACGGCAAGGGCAAGGCAGTAGACCTGACCGATTTCACGGCAACGGATGATGGTGGCGACGATTTCGTCGAAGCCATCGCCCCTGAGGCCCCGGCCGACGGCGGCAAGGACCGTCACGGCCGCGCCCCAGGCCACGAGCACTACGGACACGACCACAAATAGCGTCCGCGGTGCACACCAGCACCCATCCGCGACTTCATCCGGCCAGAAAGGCCCGGCAGTGACGAACCCGCTCAAGTTCTCGCCTGAGCCGCTGACGGTGTCAGTGGCCGCAGACACGGTGCACGAAAGACTTCGTGACGCCATCCTGAGTGGTGAACTGCGGCCGAACATGCGCCTCGTCGAGGAAGAACTTGGCAGTTGGCTGCGGGTCAGCCGCACCCCGGTGAGGGAGGCCCTGCTGAGGCTGACCCAGGAAGGCCTGGTGCAGCGCTCGCGCGGCTGGATCGTGCGTGAGCACGCGCCGGAGGAGTTCCTGCGCATCCTTGAGGCGCGCGCCGCGATCGAGGGTGCTGCAGCGGCGTTGGCCGCCAAGAACATCACGGCCGACGAGATCGCCGAACTCAAGCAGATCGTTGAGCAGATCGACCACTCCGGCACGACGCGCACCCAACTCAACGAACTCAACAAGCGCTTCCATACGATCGTGACCGCGGCAGGCCGCAACTTCCTGCTCGACCAGTTCTCCCAGCGCACCCGCATCAGCTACTGGAACTTCACCATCCAGAACCTGGTCAGCGCCGAAGACAACAAGATCGCCAACGACCAGCACCGGGAGATCATCGCCAGGCTCGAGGCCGGCGACTCCGAGGGCAGCCAGGCAATGGTTCGGGAGCACATCGAGCGCACGCAGCGCATCCTGGCCGAGGCACTGAACCTCTGAGCAGCACCCGCATTCTTTGCCTACAGCGAACGCGGCCGAATGGGCCCGCCCGCTCGGATAGATTCGACATACGCGATAACTGAAATGGAGCGTAGGCAATGGCCCAACCGGCATTGGTCAGCAGTGTTTTCGACCAACTCCTCAAGGATCGCATCATCTGGCTCGGGTCAGAGGTGCGCGATGACAACGCCAACGAGATCTGCGCGAAGATACTTCTTCTCGCCGCAGAAGACCCAAAGCGCGACATCTACCTGTACATCAACTCACCCGGCGGATCCATCACGGCCGGCATGGCGATCTACGACACGATGAAGTTCGTTCCGAACGACATCGTGACCGTCGGCATCGGCCTCGCCGCCTCGATGGGACAGTTCCTGTTGTCCTCCGGCAACAAGGGTAAGCGGTACATCACCCCGAACGCACGCGTCCTGCTTCACCAGCCGTCCGGCGGATTCGGTGGAACCTCCGCCGACATCCAGACGCAGGCCAAGGTCATCCTCGACATGAAGAAGCGGATGGCTGAGCTGACTGCCGAGCAGACCGGCAAGTCGGTCGAGCAGATCCTGATCGACGGCGACCGCGACAACTGGTTCACCGCGCAGGAGGCGCTCGAGTACGGATTCGTCGACCACCTTCGCGAGTTCGCATCCGACGTGGCCGGTGGCGGCGGAACTGATGTCACAACCTCCAAGGCTGCCGCTCCTGAGGCCGCCGCGTCCGACGACGACCAGGACAAGAACTAGGGATCGGTAGATAAACCACATGGAATTCACTAACCCTTCGACACGCTCAGGGCAGGCTTCGCTACACCAGGCCGGCGGAGTCGCGCGCCCTGCAGAGTCCCGCTACATCCTGCCGACCTTCGAGGAGCGCACGGCCTACGGCTACAAGCGCCAGGACCCGTACGCGAAGCTCTTCGAGGACCGCATCATCTTCCTCGGCGTGCAGATCGACGACGCGTCAGCAGACGACATCATGGCCCAGCTGCTGGTGCTCGAGAGCCAGGACCCGGACCGCGACATCGTCATGTACATCAACTCACCGGGTGGTTCGTTCACCGCGATGACGGCGATCTACGACACGATGCAGTACGTGCGCCCGCAGATCCAGACCGTGGTTCTCGGGCAGGCGGCATCCGCTGCGGCAGTGATCCTCGCGGCCGGCACGCCCGGCAAGCGCCTGGCGCTGCCGAACGCGCGCATCCTCATCCACCAGCCGTCGGCCGGTGACTCAGGCCGCGGCCAGGCGTCGGACATCGAGATCCAGGCGCGCGAGATCCTGCGCATGCGCGAGTGGCTGGAAGAGACCATCGCCAAGCACTCCAACCGCACCAAGGAGCAGGTCAACAAGGACATCGACCGCGACAACATCCTGAGCGGCGCCGAGGCCCAGGAGTACGGGCTTGTCGACCAGGTGCTCACCTCGCGCAAGGGGCTTCCCGCGATCGCAGGCTAGCGTTCTCAAGCTGGTCGAGCTCGCTTAGCTGGTCGAGCTCGTCGAGACCTCCGCACCCGAGCTACTCGGGACGGGTCTCGACGAGCTCGACCAGCTTTTCGCTGTCTACTTCTTCCTGCGGCTCAGCACCAGCATGGTGGTCGCTGCCGCGATCACGACGGCGGCGATGGCACCCCCGATCCACAGCAGGTCACTCGGCGCCGGCGCCTCCGCTTCTTCCGGTGCCGGCGCGATCGGTTCTTCTGTGACGTCCGGTTCGGGCGTCGGCTCCTGCTGGGCCGCCTCACCGCACACCGGCGGTGTTGCCGATCCTTCGCTCGACTCGGTGACATCATCCGGGGTCCAGGCGAACGGAATCTCACCAGACACGGTGTGACCGTCGATGGAGACAACCTGCCAGGTGAGCAGGTAGGAGCCGGGTGCGCCCAGCGCGGCGACCGCGGTCATCGACGGTCCATCGACCGCCACGCAGCCGTCACCGTAGAACAACCCGTCGGCATCCTGCACCTGAAGCGCGAAGCCGCCGGCGTCGGCACCCAGGTTGAGCAGGTCGTCGTTGGTCGTGATGACGAACTCGTCTGGAAGTGCGGTCAGAACATCACCCTCAGCAGGTGTCGAGGAAACCAGATAGTTGTGGGCGCTGGCCGGTGTCGCGACGCCGATCGACATCCCGAGCGCGAGCAGGCCAACAACTCCCAGCGACGCTGTGCGCCGTGCAACCGTGGTCACTTGCCGACCTCCTTCCGACGTGATGCAATACCCATGATCAGGCCGACCGCTCCGAGCGCCAGTCCGGCGATGCCGAGCGTCCTGGCGAGCGGGTCTTCAACGCTCGCGCTCAGAGCTTCGCTGTCGGAGTGCCCGGCGGCAAGCGGCTGATCGGAACCGGCAGCTGCCGCATCCGCGTGCCCGTGGCCGTCGGCGGTCGCCTCGCTCAGCACGAGGGACGGCGCCGGATGCTCCGGCTCAGTCTCCCCGTCGGCCTGCGCCTCGGACCAATCGGTCGATCCGACCTCGCACTCCTGCAGCACAGGGAAGACGAGCTTCTCGCCGGCCGGCAGGTCGGGGAGCTTCACCGACAGTGCGAACGTGGTGCGTTGCCCGTCGATCAGCGGTTGATCAGCCGAGTAGACGACCTGATTGCCCTGCTGGGCGATGGTCCAGCCGGGGTTCACGGTCGGGGTGACCGACTGGATGCTCTCCGGGACCGAGAAGGTGAGGGCGGTGGTTGGTGACCCTTCGCATCCGTGTCCGACCGAAAAGGTGAGCACCGAGTACGACGGTGCTGCGGTGCTGGTCGGGTCCACGGTGACGTGGGCGTTGGCGGCCAACGGGGTTGCTACGGCCAGCAGGGCCGCCGCACCGAGTGCGGTCGCGACCTTGACCGGGGTTGATTTCTTCACACATGATCCTTAACTAGTGGCCTGATGGCCGAGAAGGTGAACTCGTCTGGTTCGCGCGCGAGCGTTACGCAAACCGCAGGCCTGCGGGTGGACCGCGGTGGGTCAGCGACGAGGTCAGGATCAGTTGTCGGTGGGGAATCTCGGCCCGCTGGCCGGTCGGAAAGCGTCTGCTGGCCGGCACTCGGTCGGGAATGTGAGGCAGCGGCCAGCGCAGAGTCCCAACGAACACCGCAGCAACGACCAGTTCCGCGACGCGACGCACGGCCATCAGGGAGCGCTCACCGCGCACCGCCAGCGCGAACGTGAGTACCGCTGCGCCGAGGTGGGCCGCCAGCATCCACAGGTCTGATGACACCGCGTGTGATAGCGCTGCGGGGGATTGCCCTGAAGCGGTTGGAGCGAAAGACAGTGAACCGTGGTGACCCACGACGACAGCGCCCGGTGTAGACCCTGCCGTACCGAACAAGCTGAACAGTCCGTGGTAGATCAGCTGGCTGATGGCGACGGATGCTGCCAGGCGCCGCCGCGAGAAGTGCCTGGCGGCCAGGACAACGCAGGCGACGCTGGAGAACGCCAGGGCCAATGCGATGGCGGCGATAGGCGGATGCCCGCCATCCGCAACACCGTGGGACAAGGCTGCAGCGAAGGTGGCGAAAACTGCGACGGCCTGGCCGCGAATCACGCGTGCCCAACGTTTCGTCATGCTCTCCCCAGACCGGAACCTGTAATCCCAGTCTATTCGGAGCGGTCCGGCCATCGGACTGGTCGCGCATTGGCGCCTCGCCGGCCATTCGGCGCGCCGGTCACAATTCGCCTCCGGTGCATAACAGTGTCGGAGTATCGGGTTAGGCTCGATACCAGCATTTCGTTGCACCAGGTTTCACCGCACAAGGAGGTTCACATGGCTCGGATAGGCGAGAGCGCCGACCTGCTCAAGTGTTCCTTCTGCGGCAAGAGTCAGAAGCAGGTGCAGCAGTTGATCGCCGGGCCTGGCGTGTACATCTGCGATGAGTGCGTCGAATTGTGCAACGAGATCATCGAAGAGCGCCTGGCTGAGGCCGGCGAAGAGACGGCCGGCTCGTTCGAGCTCCCGAAACCGAAAGAGATCTTCAGCTTTCTCGAGGAGTACGTCATCGGCCAGGAGCCGGCGAAGAAGGCCCTTTCCGTCGCGGTCTACAACCACTACAAGCGCATCCGCGCACGCAACACCATCACCTCGGCAGACGCCGTCATCGACGATGTCGAGATCGCCAAGTCGAACATCCTGCTGATCGGCCCGACCGGTTGCGGCAAGACCTACCTCGCCCAGACCCTCGCCAAGCGCCTGAACGTTCCGTTCGCGGTAGCGGATGCCACGGCACTCACCGAGGCGGGCTACGTCGGTGAGGATGTCGAGAACATCCTGCTCAAGCTCATCCAGGCCGCCGACTACGACGTCAAGCGGGCCGAGACCGGGATCATCTACATCGACGAGATCGACAAGATCGCCCGCAAGGCCGAGAACCCGTCGATCACCCGCGATGTGTCGGGTGAAGGCGTGCAGCAGGCACTGCTCAAGATCCTGGAGGGAACCGTCGCATCCGTTCCCCCTCAGGGAGGGCGCAAGCATCCGCACCAGGAGTTCATCCAGGTCGACACCACCAATGTGTTGTTCATCGTCGCGGGTGCCTTCGCCGGGCTGGAGGAGATCATCTCCCAGCGTGCGGGTAAGAAGGGCATCGGCTTCGGAGCTCCGCTGCACAGCAAGGGCGACGACGTGAACCTGTTCAGCGAGGTGCTGCCGGAAGACCTGCACAAGTTCGGCCTGATCCCGGAGTTCATCGGGCGCCTGCCGGTCGTGGCCACAGTCACGCCGCTTGACCAGGTCGCCCTGATGGACATCCTGACCAAGCCGAAGAACGCCCTGATGCGCCAGTACCAGCGGATGTTCGAACTGGACAACGTCGAACTCGACTTCGAGCCTGACGCACTCGAGGCCATCGCCGACCTTGCCGTGCTGCGCCAGACCGGTGCCCGCGGGCTGCGGTCGATCATGGAGGAAGTGCTCGGCTCGATCATGTTCGATGTGCCGTCGGATGACGGAATCGGGCGCGTCGTCGTCACCAGGGAAGCGGTGCTCAACAACGCGGCACCCACCATCGTGCCGCGCAAGCCGGAGCGCCGGGAGAAGTCAGCCTGACCCTGCGGCCTCCCCGTCTGCGCCCAGCCCGTCTACACCGCGGCGACCGTGTCGCCGTGGTTGCTACCAGTTGGCCCGGGTCGTCGGTGTTCCCCAAGGTCTACCAGCATGGCCTGCGAACGCTTCGTGACGTGTTCGGCCTTGACGTGGTCGAGTACCCGTCGACCAGGTTCACCCCGAAGGAAGCCTGGAGCAGGCCCGAGGCGAGGGCAGCCGACCTCAATCGCGCCTTCGCCGACCCGGAGATCGCCGCGATCTTCACGGTGGTCGGTGGGGACGACTCCGTTCGCATCCTGCCGCACCTCGACCTCGACGCTGCCATCGCGCACCCCAAGGTGCTCCTGGGGTACTCGGATACGACGACGCAGCTCCTGACTCTCGCCTCCGCCGGCCTCACCACGTTCAACGGCCCGGCGGTCATGGCCGGCCTCGCACAGCTGGGAAGCCAGCCGGGGGTGGAGGAACATATCCGGGCGATCCTGTTCGAGCCGGCGGGCAGTTACGACTACCGGCCGTACGGTTACCGCCTCGGCGACGCACCGGATTGGGCAGACCAGCCGGGCGACCAGGCGGGGGAGCGGATGCCGGATGCCGGCTGGCGCTGGCTGCAGGGGTCCGCGCCGGCGCGAGGCAGGCTGGCCGGCGGCTGCATTGAGGTGCTCGACATGATGATCGGGACCCCATGGTGGCCGGCTGCCCCGTTCTTCGACGACCGGATTCTCTTCCTGGAAACGTCGGAGGACGTTCCGACGCCGGCGCAGGTCGGCTTCTGGCTGAGGAATTACGGAGCCCAGGGCATCCTGAACCGCATCAGCGGTCTGGTGTTCGGGCGTCCTCGTGGCTACACCGCCGACCAGACCCGGGAGCTGGACCGGATCATCGTGGAGCGGCTCGGCGAGTGGGGCGTCACAGATATCCCCGTGCTCGCTGGAGCCGACTTCGGGCACATCGACCCGCAGTGGATCCTGCCGCACAATGTGCTTGCAGAACTGGATCCGGTCGATGATCGGTTCCGGCTGCTCGAGTCCGCCGTTTCCTGAGCCGGGCACAGAGCGTCTGAGCGGGCAGGCGGCGTGGCTGCCCCTAGGCTGGAGCTGCTCGCGACGGTGACCTTCGGGTCGAGAAAGGCCCGATACCCCATCTTCCAGTCTGTCTCAGCGGGCCTGGTCGCCTCGATCAGCGGCTTTGCGACCTCGTTCGCACTCGTCATCGCGGGCTTGCAAGCAGTCGGCGCCACCAACGGGCAGGCCTCGTCGGGCCTTCTGGTGCTCTGCCTGACGACAGCCATCACGTCGATGGTGCTCGCCTGGGTGTACCGGATGCCTATTTCCACGGCCTGGTCGACGCCCGGTGCCGCACTCCTGGTGGCGGCCGGCATTGATGACGCGAATTTCGCGGCTGCGGTGGGCGCTTTCATCCTGTGTGGCGCGCTGATCATCCTCTGCGGGCTGTGGCCGGCGCTGGGACGGCTGATCACCCGCATTCCGACCCCGCTGGCAAGCGCGATGCTGGCCGGCATCCTGTTTCCGATCTGTCTTGCGCCGGTGACGGCGATGATCGAGGTGCCCGCGCTGGCCTGGCCGATCATCCTGGTGTGGGCGATCCTCTACCGGCTCGCTCCGCGCTGGGCGGTGCCGGCGGCCATGGTCGCAGCAGCGGTGGCGATCGCGTTGTACGCCGGGGACGATTGGTTGCAGTCCGCGACGATCGCTCCGCAGTTGACGTTCGTGGCGCCGGTGTTCGATCCGGTCATCATGGTGAGCCTCGGTTTGCCGTTGTTCATCGTCACCATGGCGGGCCAGAACGTTCCCGGGTTCGTGGTGATGAAGACCTTCGGCTACGAGACGCCCGCGCGCCCGGCACTGATCAGCACCGGGGTGGGAACAGCGGCCGGCGCGTTCTTCGGCGGCCACGCCATCAACCTCGCGGCAATCACCGCAGCGATCATGGCCAGCCCGGAGGCGCATCCGGACAAGACGAAACGATGGATTGCCACCTTCTCGGCCGGGGTTGTGTACCTGCTGCTGGGGCTCGGTGCCGGGGTGGCGACGGCCCTCGTCGCGGCGGCCCCGACCATCCTGATCATCGCCGTCGCGGGGCTCGCGGTACTGGGCGCGCTCATCACGTCGATCACGAGCGCGCTGGAGGCGCCGATGCACCGGGTGCCGGCGATTGCCACTTTCCTGGTGACAGCATCCGGCATCACGATTCTCGGGATCGGTTCGGCGCTCTGGGGGCTGCTTGCCGGGGGCGTGCTCATGCTCTGGCTGAGCTGGGGCCGACGGCGCTGAGCGTCGAACGCTCCTGAGCCGACGCGCTACCCGAGCCCGCGCCTCTTCAGCAGCGGATCAATGACGGCGTCGCGCCCACGGAAGTCGCGGAACGCCTCCAGCGGGTCCTTCGAACCGCCGACGCCGAGCAGCCGTGAGCGGAATCGGTCGCCGTTCTCCCGGGTGAGCCCGCCGTTCTCCTTGAACCACTCGACGGTGTCGGCATCCAGCACCTCGCTCCAGATGTACGAGTAGTAGCCGGCGTCGTAGCCGCCCGAGAAGGTGTGGGCGAAGTAAGTGCTCGAATACCGCGGCGGAACCGCCGGGTTGCCGAGGCCCACGGAGGCGAGCGCGGCCTCCTCGAACGCAGCAACGTCGGTGATGTCCGCATCCGCTGCGATCAGGTGCCAGGCCTGGTCGAGCAAAGCAGCGCCCAGATACTCGCTGGTGGCGAACCCCTCGTTGAACTGTTCGGACGCGTGCAGCTTGTCGACCAGTTCCTGTGGCATCGGCTCGCCAGTCTCGTGGTGCATCGCGTAGTTGGCCAGGACCTCGGGCCACAGCATCCACATCTCGTTGACCTGACTGGGAAACTCCACGAAGTCGCGGAAAACGTTCGTGCCGGCGAACTTCGGGTAGGTGACCTGGGCGAACAACCCGTGCAGGGCGTGGCCGAACTCGTGGAAGAGCGTGTTCACCTCGTCGTAGCTGAGCAGCGTCGGCTCGCCCGCGGCCGGTTTCGGCACGTTGAGGTTGTTGACCACGACGGTCGGGTGTCCAAGCAGCCGGTTCTGCGAAATGAGCGGGTTCATCCAGGCGCCACCCCGCTTCGAGTCGCGTGTGTAGAGGTCGAGAAGGTAGAGCCCCAACCCGGAACCGTCCTCATTGCGCACCTCGAAGACACGGGCGTCGGGGTGGTAGGCGACCAGGTCGTCGCGTTCGCTGAAGGTGACGCCGTAC
This sequence comes from Homoserinimonas sp. A520, assembly GCF_054489245.1. NCBI lineage: Bacteria > Bacillati > Actinomycetota > Actinomycetes > Micrococcales > Microbacteriaceae > Homoserinimonas > Homoserinimonas sp. A520. The sequence goes on from NZ_JBTMWX010000002.1 coordinate 548,217, forward strand.
AGCTTCGTCGCCGCGAAGAAGACCCCCTCGCGGAGCACGCGCTCGGACTCGAAATACGGACGCATCGACGCGGTGTCGACATCGAACTTCGCCTGGCGCACCTTCTCGCTGTAGAACGCCCAGTCCCAGGCTGAAATCGGATGCCCGGCCAGCGCTTCGAGGTCGGCCTGTTCGGCCAGGGCGTTCCGTGCCGCCGCGGGGGCGAGCCTGCCCAGCATCCGGGTGACGGCCTCCGGGGTGCCGGCCGTCTCATCCGCCGTTACCCATGCTGCGTGACTGGTGAAACCGAGCAGGGATGCCCGCTCTGCGCGCAGCCTGGCGATCTGGAGAACCAGCTCCCGGTTGTCATGGTCACCGCCGCGGGTTCCGCGGGAGCGCGACGCAGTCATCAGGCGTTCCCGAACACGGCGATCGGTGAGCTGGGACAGGTACGGATGGCCGGTAGGCAGCACGAGCGTCACCAGGAACTTGTCGTCGAGCCCGCGCTCCGCGGCGGCCTCGGCCGCGGACGACAGCTCGCCTGCGTCCAGCCCATCGAGTTCGGCGGCGTCGTCGAAGACCACCGCGAGCTCGTTGGTGTCCGCCAGCAGGTTCTTCTCGAAGCGGGTGGTGAGAGTGGAGAGCTCGCGGTTGTACACCTTGAGGCGTTCCTTCTCGTCGTCGCCGAGGCCGGCGCCGGCGAGCGCGAACTCGGTGGAGTAGCGTTCCAGCAGGTAGCGGCTCTCGGCATCCAGTCCCAGCTGCAGGCGACGCTCGTGAAGGTGGGCGATACGCCCGAATAGCTCAGGGTTCAGCACGATGGCATCGTGGTGGGCGGCCAGCAGCGGTGCGATCTCCTCCTCCAGTTCGTTGGTGAAGTCGTTCGAATCGGCGGATGCCTTGTTGTAGAAGACGGCGGACACCCGATCGAGCAGCTGGCCACTCGCTTCCAGGGGGATCAGGGTGTTGGCGAACGACGGTTCGTCCCGGCTGGTGGTGATCGCCTCGATCTCGGCGAGCTGGTCGGTCATGCCCCTCTCGAACGCGGCGCGATAGTGGTCATCTGTTATCTCGGCGAACGGGGGGAGCCCGTAGGAGAGCGGACTCGGGGCGAAGAACGGGTTGGTCATGCATCTGAGCTTATTGCGGAGGCTCGCTGCCCAGCGGGAGCCGGAGCCCTGGCTGTGCCAATGGATCGTTGCAAAGAAACAGATGCAAAGACAAAGTTGCAAAGAAGGAGTTGCAAAGAAAGCTTTGCATGTCTAGGCTTGGGGCATGGACAGAAAGCCCGAAGCACCGCGTGATCGCGTCGTCGACCTTGCCTCGCTGAAGGCGCTGGCACATCCACTCAGGGTGCAGCTCTTCGAGGCCCTCTCGATGTATGGTCCCGCCACGGCAAGCGGCCTGGCGGAACGGCTGGGGGAGTCGAGCGGCGCCACGAGTTACCACCTCAGGCAACTGGAGAAGCATGCTTTCGTGCGCGAGGTTGTCGGCAAGGGGACCGGGCGCGAGCGCTGGTGGGAGCGGGCTCCAGGCGGCATCACGGTCGAGCCGGGAGACTTCGCCGACAGCCCGATCGGGCGCGAAGCGTCGCGAATGGTCATCCGCGAGTGGGGTGCCGCACGGGAGCGGTTGCTGAGGGCGTTCGAGGAGCGCGGCTACGACGAGCTCCCGGCTGAATGGGTGGAGGCCAGCATGGTGACCTCCAGCAACCTGAGGCTGACTGTCGAGCAGTTGGCCGACTTCCGGGACCGCTATATGGCCATGGTCGACGAGTTTCTCGACAAGTTCCGCGGCCAGATGGTTCCCGGTTCCCGGCCGGTTCAGATCCAGTTCAACGCGTTCCCGATCATGGACGGTGAAATGACTCCGGGGAGCGACGAAAAACAGTGAATTTCCGGACGAATCCTGCCACTTCGGCAGCCGCAGGAATGTCAGTGGTTGCCCGTAGATTGACAGCTTGGGAGAGGTGAAATCAATGTCTTCAACAACACTGGATGCAACAACACTGGCGTGCCCCGATTCGCGCGCTGCGACGAGGCGGGCCAGGCCTGAGGGCCTGCACCGTCTGGTGCTGGTTATCGGGATGGCGCTGGCCAGTTGGGCACGCAATCGCGCCGACCAGAAAGCGATCGCACGAACTCGGCATCCGCTGTCCGCGCTCAGCGACAGTGAGCGGGCGGAGCTATATCGTGAGGCGAGCCGGCTGCGCGACCAGGCCTATGCCAGTCGTGCGAACTGGCACGTGATCGGCTGACCGCCGGCCGCCGAGCTCAGCCTTAGGGCTCGGACACCACGACGGTGCCATCGCCGCCGACGCGAATGGTGGTGCCGTCATCGAGCTCGACGACCGGCCTGCCTTCCAGCCAGGTGAGGGTCCACCGCCACTGGTTGGTGTCAACGCCCGCAAGATCTGCCTCGACTTGGCGAACCGCCTGAACCACCGATGCCGGGAGTGCCGGTGGTTCATCGCCAACCTTCCAGCGCGTGCCAAGCTGCATCAGGCGTCCATCTCGTAGGTGACCCAGTCGGTCTTCCGCGCGATGCGGTCGTATGCCGCTTGGGCCCGCACGTTGTCGGCAGCGGTGATCCAGCGAATCTGGCTGACTCCCTTCGCGCGTGCCCGCTCTCGCAACGTACTCAGCATCGCGCCGGCAACCCCGCTGCGACGGGCTGCCGGGTCGACGAAGATGTCGTCAAGGTACATCCCCGGGCCGGCGCTGAAGGTGTCGGGCTGTTCGCGATAAATGGCGAACCCGACCACGACGCCGTCATCGTTGGTGGCGACCAGGCCGTTCACCGGATGCAGCGGGTCGAGCAACCACGCCCACACCCCGTCGAGCACCTCGTCGCTGAAGGAGGTCTTGTAGAAGGTGCCGTAGTCGGTGAATAGCTCGCGCCACCGGGTGGCGTCGCGAGGATCGATCGGGCGGATGTCGACCATCAGGCCTCCTGTTCGGCGAACACGATATCGGTGACAGCGAGCTCTGCGCCCTCTGACAACGTAAGGGTCTCGATTCGGCCAACCGCTTTCAGGTCTTCCGTGGCCTGCTCGAGCAACGCCAGCGTAGCCGCCGGGGCGGCGATGGTCGCGGAGGTGACCGGAGTCTTCTGGGAGGCCTTCGCATCCGACTTCGCCCGGCGGATCCCGATGAGTGCGGCGCTGACGGCCGGCAGCAGCCCGCTCGGCCGGTCGTTGCCGGGCGCGGTGGGCCAGGGTGCGACGTGCACTGAGCCGTCGTGGGTCCACGACCAGACCTCTTCGGTAGCGAAGGGCAGGAATGGAGCGAACAACCGCAGCAGAACGTCGATCGCGCTGCGCAGGGCAAGGACGGCGGATGCCTGTGCCTCAGGCGCGGAGGAATCGTAGGCTCGCTCCTTCACCAGTTCCAGGTAGTCGTCGCAGAAGGTCCAGAAAAACTGTTCCGTCGTCTCCAGTGCCCTGGCGTGGTCGTAAGAATCGAACGCCGTGGTTGCCGTCGCGATGACCTTGTGCAGCTCGGCCAGCATGTCCAGGTCGAGCGGATGCGTGACCGCGTTGTTCTCGATTTCGCTGGTTGAGCCCGTTTGGCTGGTTGAGCCCGTCGAAACCCCGCCGGCGACCTCGAACGAGTACACGAACTTGGCCGCATTCAGCACCTTGATGGCGAGCCGGCGCCCGATCTTGATCTGCTTCGGATTTTCCGGGTCGAAAGCCGCGTCTGTGCCGAGGCGGGACGATGCCGCCCAGTAGCGCACAGCATCCGAGCCGTGCTGATCCAGCATGGCGGCCGGGGTGACGACGTTGCCCTTCGACTTGGACATCTTCTTGCGGTCAGGGTCGACGATGAACCCGCTGAGCGCCGCGTTGCTCCACGGCTCGACGCCATGCTCGAGCGCCGAGCGGAGGGCGGTGGTGAACAGCCAGGTGCGGATGATGTCCTGGCCTTGCGGGCGCAGGTCGTAGGGGAACACGGTGTCGAAGAGCTCAGGGTCGCGCTCCCAGCCGCCGGCGAGTTGCGGGGTGAGGGAGGAGGTGGCCCAGGTGTCCATGACGTCGAGGTCGCCCATGAAGCCGGCGGGCTGGTTGCGCTGTGACTCCTCGTAGCCGGGCGCGGCCGCCGAGGACGGGTCGACCGGGAGTGAGTCTTCCGATGGCACGATCGGCTGGTCGAACACCGGGTTGCCGTCGGAGTCGAGCGGGTACCAGAGCGGGATGGGAACGCCGAAGAAGCGCTGGCGGGAGATGAGCCAGTCACCGGTGAGGCCGCCCACCCAGTTCTCGTAGCGCACCCGCATGAATTCGGGGACGAAGTTGATGTCGGTACCGGCCTGCAGCATCCGCGCCTTCAACTCTTCGTCGCGCGCGCCGTTGCTGATGTACCACTGGCGGGTGGAGACGATCTCGAGCGGCTTCTCGCCCTTCTCGTAGAACTTCACCGGGTGGGTGATCGGCTTGGGGTCGCCGATCAGGTCGCCGCTTTCCTTCAGCAGTTCGACCATGGCGGCCTTGGCCGAGAAGACCGTCTTACCGGCGAGCTGTGCGTAGGCGTCCTTCGCCTGGTCGGTGGCCAGGACATCCGGTGCTTCGCTGATGATGCGGCCGTCGCGGCCGATGATGGTGCGGTTGGGCAGGTCGAGTTCGCGCCACCAGACGACGTCGGTGACGTCGCCGAAGGTGCAGATCATGGCGATACCGGAGCCCTTGTCCTTTTGGGCGAGGTGGTGGGAGAGCACCGGGACTTCGACGCCGAAAACCGGGGTGGTCACAGTGGTGCCGAAGAGTGCCTGGTAACGCTCATCATCCGGATGCGCGACCAGGGCAACGCAGGCGGCCAGCAGTTCCGGGCGGGTCGTCTCGATTTGCACGTCGGTGCCGTCAGGCTTGTGGAAGGCGACCCGGTGGTAGGCGGCCGGCATGTCCTTGTCCTCGAGCTCTGCCTGGGCGACCGCGGTACGGAAGGTGATGTCCCACAGCGTGGGCGCATCCGCCTGGTAAGCCTCGCCGCGGGCGAGGTTGCGAAGGAAGGCGCGCTGGGATGCCCGCTGGGCCTCGTCGCCGATGGTGCGGTACGACTGCTTCCAGTCGACGCTGAGGCCGAGTTTGCGCCAGACGTCTTCGAACTGCTTCTCGTCTTCGACGGTCAGCGTCTCGCACAGTTCGATGAAGTTGCGGCGGGAGATCGGCAGCTGGTCTGCGGCCTTGCTCGACTTGTTGTCTCCGCCCTCGAATGGCGGCGTGAAGTCGGCGTCATAGGGAAGGGTGGGGTCGCAGCGCACGCCGTAGTAGTTCTGCACGCGGCGCTCGGTGGGGAGGCCGTTGTCGTCCCAGCCCATCGGGTAGAAGACCGTCTTGCCGCGCATCCGCTGGAAACGGGCGATGACGTCGGTGTGGGTGTAGCTGAAGACGTGCCCGATGTGGAGTGTGCCGGAGGCCGTTGGTGGGGGAGTGTCGATGGAGAAGACCTGGCGACTCAGGGCGCTTTCGCTACTTAAGCTGGTTGAGCTTGTCGAAACCCGCTGCGCAACCGCCGCATCGCGGTCGAACCGGTATGTCCCCTGGCCCTCCCAGACCTGGTCCCATTTGGCTTCCAGCCCTTCGAGGGCGGGCTTTTCTGGGATGGCGTCGGCCATGAGGTTCTCCGGTCTTCTATGTGCGGCACCGTGTCATGTACTGAGGTGCCTGAGTGTGGGGTTGTCTCCATGCTAGCGAACCGGATACTTGGCACCCTGAAGCGACCGGTCATCACATGTTCTCCTCCACAACCCAACCGTCAAGATCTTCTCCACAGATTGCTGAGATCCCTTCGTAATTAACAACGACAGTGAGAGAATATTGATATGCCAGAAATCGTAATCAGGTTCGACACCGCGGATGGTCCCGCCGCGTGTGTCGACGCGATTTCGGCTGCGCTCACCGAAGTGCTCCCATTTACTGTGCGCTCCACCGACGACACTGCTCTCTTGACCACAACGGCCTCCACCGAGCGTCTGGGACGCCAGGTGGATGCGCTTCGTGTGGGGTGCGCCGGCGAACTCGCTGAGCGCTCGCGGGCGTCGCTCGGGTCTGACTCCCTGGCTGCCAAGAAGGGCTGCGCCAGTGCGGCAGAACTTGTGACCCGCGTCACCCGGATATCCGCCTCATCCGCTCGCGGCCGGATCAAGCTCGGCGAGCAGACGCGTTCACAGCTCTCCCTTTCGGGCATTGAGTTCTCACCTCGTTTCCCTCGGATCGCGGCGGCACTGGAGGCGGGCACCCTCGGTTTCGATTCGGCGCACGCGATTCTGGCCGGTTTGGTTCCCATCATCGACAACGCTGCAATCGATGAGATCGGCGCCGCCGAAGCCGAGCTGGTGGCGGCCGCGACTGGGGCTTCGCCGGACTCTCCCGTACCGTGTCCCGCCGATGAGATCCGTGCGCAGGCGCAGGTGTGGAAGTCGGTTCTCGATCCCGACGGCCTCGAGCCTTCAGAAGAACGGATGATGCGCAAGCGAGGCTTCAGCCTTCCGCGTGAGCGCGGTGGGCTCCTGTGCGGAACGTACGCATTGATGCCCGAGATCGGTGGCAAGTTCATCCGGATGTTCGATGCCTGCCAGTCGCCAAAGTCAGCACCGGCGTTCCTTCGCGATGAGGAGTTCGCGGAAGAGAAGCTCGAGGCAGACCCTCGCACGCCGGAACAGTTGCGTCACGATGTGGTGGCTGCAATGGTCGACTCGTTCGCCCGCAGTGGTGAGGCGCCGACGATCGGTGGCGCCGCGCCGACAGTGCTGGTCAGCGTTCGGGAGTCAGACCTGGCGCGCGGCCGTGGTGCAGGCTGGATCGACGGGGTTGACTCCCCGGTTTCGTTCCGCACGGTCAAGCAGGCGATCTGCACCGGAGGCACCCAGACGGTCCGGTTCGATGAAACGGGTCGAATTATCGAGCTCGGTTCGCCGCAGCGGTGTTTCACACCGGCCCAACGCAAGGCGATCACCCTTCGGGATGGCGGATGCATCATCCCCGGGTGCAATATTCCCGCCTGTTGGACGGAGATCCACCACGTGCTCCCGGATGCGGAGGGTGGCCCCACTCATACAGACAACGGTGTCTTGTTGTGCTGGTTCCACCATCGAAGTATCGAGACCTCCGGATGGCTCATCCGGATGGTCGCCGGCGTCCCCCAAATCAAGGCACCACCCTGGATCGAATGGGATAGCCCGTGGAGAGTCGCCACCAAGTCGAAAACCCGGCGAGCGGATCTGCTGTAGAGCTGCGGTTGCTTTCCGATGCGGGTGGCTCGGGCGATAGGTGCTTCTCGAGCTTGGATGCCCAGTAGATCGATCCATACAGTGCCACGAGGCCGCTAATTGCCATCAAGACCCCGCCGAAACGGATGACGGCAATCCCGGGCGCCCGAACACTCCAAAAATGCTTTGGCTCATCAGGAAAGATCCGCGAATAGATGTTCCTCACACGGTTCGAGAAGAAAAGGAAGGGTACGGCTGTCGCCAGGACCAAGGATGCCAGGACGGCAAAAAGTATTACGTTCCCTAACGGACTCTCCATGGTGTGGTGCAATCACGGCCAGAGGAGCGTCTTCTCCCACGTTGTATCGCGCCGCTCAAACAGAACCCGCGTGTGATCACGACCGGCGGATGCCTGCCAGAACTCGACGCGGGACGGGTTCAGCGCATACAAGGTCCAGTCGCTGTCGACCGTTTCCGGGTTCCCGGAGAGCTCCCGGAGCGCCGCATCGAGCGCAGCACCATACGCATCCGGGTCAGCCAACGGAGAACTCTGGCGCCCGACGAGCGTCGCAGCCCGCGAACCGATGGGGCGGGCGAGGAAGTCCTGTGCCGACTCCTCCGCAGGCAACTCGCTCACCGCACCAGAAACCCGCACCTGCCTCGCCGTCGCGGGCCAGAAGAACGTCAGCGACGCAACCGGGTTCTCCCGCAAGTCGAGCCCCTTCGGACTGGTGCGATGCGACGCGAACTGCCAACCGCGATCGTCCACGTCCTTGAGGATCAGAAACCGACCACTCGGCACTGCTGCAGCACGGCTCGTCGACAGGCAAGCGGCATGGGGAGCAAGTTGTCCGGCAGCAGCCGCATTCTCGAGCCAGTCGAGAAACAGGGTGGTGGGGTCCTGGGGCAAGGTCGCTGTGTCGAAAGGCGCGACAGCATCCGGAAATACAGGCAGTTCCCGCAACCAGGTCCGCACGTTCTTCTGGGTCATCACCCCATGCTGTCAAACCCGGCGACCACCGGGGCCAACGCCGCACGAAGATAGGGCTCAACCTCGCCACGACTCGTCCCGGCATCCGCCCACTCCAGACCAGCCGCGATCACCGCACCGAGCGCCGCGTAAGCCGCCGTCTGGGCCAGCAACCGGTCGAACCCTCGTGACACCAGGAAACTGCGAATGACAGCCGACTGCCGGGTGAATCGTGTCAACGCGGACGCCTGCAGCTCGTTGACGCTCCCGATCAACTCGTATTGGGTCAGGGCGAGCGGAACGCGATCGGGGCCGAATTCGCGCCCGAAGCGGATGATCGCATCCAGCACCGCCTGCATCGGCGACCCATCCGTGGCCCCATCAGCGAGGGCATCCGCCAGCCTGCTCAGCGAATCGTCCAGCTCCACCCAGAAAACGTCGCCCTTGGCGGTGAAGTAGTTGAAGAAGGTGTTACGACTCACCCCGGCACGCGTGGTGATCTGCTCAACAGTGGTACCCGCGAAACCGTTCTCCAGGAACAACTCGAGCGCCGCCTCCTGCAGCAACTCCCGCGAAGCCGACTGCGGTCGCCCTCTGGCGGCTGGGACATTGTTCATTACTCGGTCCTTTCGGGCAGACGTGGGGCTGCTTCAACGAGTTGGCGGGTGTAATCGTGGGCAGGGGAGTCGAAGACCTCCGCCGCAACACCGGTCTCGACGATACGGCCATCCCGCATCACCGCCACTGTGTCACTCATGTGCTGAACCACACCCAAATCGTGGGAGATGAACAAGTAGCTGAGACCCAGCTCACGCTGCAGGTCAGTCAACAGGTCGAGCACCTGCGCCTGCACCGAGACGTCCAGAGCAGACACCGGCTCATCGCAGACGATGATCCGCGGATTCGCCGCGAGAGCCCGGGCGATCGCCACCCGCTGCCGCTGCCCACCGGACAGGTGCAACGGACGCCTCCAACCCACGGTCGAAGGCAAGCCCACCGCATCCAGCAACTCCCCGACACGCTTCCGCGCACCGGCATCACGGATGCTCCGACCCGAGGTGACCGCGTCAGTCAGCACCTGCTCGACGGTGTGCCGCGGATCGAACGAGCTCAGCGGATCCTGGTAGATCCCACCGAGCAGCGCCCGCCGGCCACGCCGCTCACGCTCCAGAAGCGGAACCCACGGCTCACCCAACAGCGTCACGGCACCGGCATCCGGCTCGGTCAGACCGAGGATCATCCGCGCCACAGTGGTCTTGCCGGAACCCGACTCACCGACCAGGCCGAGAGTCCCACCAGCACGCAACTGCAGCGACACCTGGTCAGCGGCCCGCAACCGACGCCCATGACGCAGCGCGAACTCCTTGGTGAGGTCCGTCGCCTCCAGCACGAGCGACCCAGGCTGCGAGGAGGCCTTCGGCCGAACATCCGCCTCCAATGTCCGGGCCGGCTCGGCAGACAACCGCTCGCCCCGCCGATGCGCCGACGGCACAGCAGCGATCAGCGCCCGCGTGTACGGATGCTCGGGGGAGCCCAGCACCTCGGCCGTCGCCCCCTGCTCAACAATTCGGCCATCCTGCATGACCGCGACCCGGTCGGCGACACCACTGACCACAGCGAGATCGTGGCTGATCAGCAACAGTGCCGTACCGGCATTCTTCAACTCCGCCAGCAGGTCAAGAATCTGGGCTTGGATCGTCACATCGAGCGCCGTCGTCGGCTCATCGGCGATCAGCAGCCCCGGATTCAGCGCGATAGCGGATGCGATCAACGCCCGCTGACGGAGCCCGCCAGACAGCTCACCTGAGCGCTGCAGCATCCGCTGCTCCGGCTGCGGCATGCTCACCGACTCCAACAACTCCAATACCCGCGTCCGCCGCGCCGCCGGCGACAGGGAGGTGTGCAGCCGCAACGAATCATCGATCTCGCGACCGATCGGCCGCAGCGGATCCAGGGACACCAGCGCATCCTGCAGCACCAACCCGACCTCTTTGCCACGGATGCTGCGGAGCTCGCCTTGCCGAAGCTCAAGGATCGCGTGCTCGCCCACCTGCAACCGGTCGGCGGAGACCCGCGCTCCGGCGCCAGCGAGACCGATCAGAGATCGCGCAGTAACGCTCTTGCCCGAACCGGACTCACCAACCAGCGCCAGGCACTCCCCGGCAGCCAACTCGAACGACAAGCCGTCGACCGCCACCACCTGCCGGGCGGACTGGCCGAACGCCACCCGAAGGTTCTGCACCGAGACAACTGGGTTCACTGCTCCACCTGCCTGGTCCTGGCCTGCAGGCTGCGACCCAGCGAGGTTGCCGCTCCGGCGGCAAGAACGATGAACAACCCAGGGAACACGGTCAGCCACCACGCGTTCGAGATGTAGGTGCGCCCGGCCGAGAGCATCGCACCCCATTCGGCGGCAGGTGGAACCGCGCCCAGTCCGAGATAGCTGAGCGACGACGCCCAGACGATCGCCTGCCCGACCCCCAGCGTTGCCAGAACGAACACCGGTGCCACCGCGTTGGGGAGGATGTGCCGCCGAAGGATGGTGAACCGCGACCTGCCGAGCACAGTCGCCGCCTCGACATAGGGGGCGCCACGGACAGCACGAATCTGGGAGCGGATGATGCGCGCGTAGCCCGGTGCGGCCGAGATGCCGACGGCGATCGTGGAAGTCACGATGCCGGGCCCGACGATCGCGATGAAGACGAGCGCGAGGAGCAGACCGGGGAGGGCGAACAGTACTTCTCCAATGCGCGTGACCGTGTAGTCGACGGGCTTGGGCCCGAGCCCGCCCAGGATGCCGAGAATCAGCGCGAGTCCGATCCCGATGGCAGTTGCCGCCACCCCGATCAGTAAGGACGGCCTCGCACCGTGGATGGTCCGCGAGAAGACATCGCGACCGGACTCGTCGGTGCCGAACCAGTGTGCCGCGTTCGGCGACTGGAACGCCTCCCGCGGGCTGATCGCCAGCGGGTCCACCGAAGTGAACAGCTCGGGAACGATGGCGGACAGGGCGAGGAACGCCAGTGCGGCGAAGGACACGACCTCGCCAACGGTGGGGCGGGATCCCGGCCGCGCCTTCGTGGTCGGGCGTGTCACCGTGCCGCTCTGTGTCGCCTCCGCATCCGTCAGGCTCATGACGACCTCAGCCTCGGGTCGGCGATGCGGTCCACCGCGTCGGTGGCGATGGTGACCAGCACGAAGGCAAGAGCCGAGACCAGCGCCACCCCGGTGACCATCGGCACATCGCGAATGGTGACCGCGTTCAGCAGGCTGCGACCCAGACCGGGGCGCGCGAACACCGTCTCAACCACGACCGCGCCACTGATGAGCGACCCGAATGCCCAGCCGGACAGCGAGATCGCCGGCAGGGCGGCATGGCGGATGGCGTGCCTCCAGCGAACACCGGTCTCCGACTCGCCGCGGGCCCGTGCGGAGAGCACGAAAGGCGACTCGAGCGCATCCGCCAGCGACTCCCGCATCACCTGGCCGAGGAAGCCGGCGAGCGGGATGGCGAGGGTCAGCACCGGGAGAACCAGGCCGAGCGGCCCGGGCACGCTGATCGGCGGCAGCCAGTGCAACGCCGAACTGAACAACAGGATGAACAGCGACGCCAGCCAGAAGTGCGGCACCGCGGCGGCAACGATCTCCATGCCGGAGCCGACCATGCGGGCCGCCCTGCCGCCGCGGGTCGCCCAGGTGGCCAACACCAGCGCGAGCGCCCAGGCCACGATCAGGGACAAGGCGGTCAGCACCAGCGTGCTCCAGAACAGTTCCCCCAGTAGGGCCGCGACATCGGCTTTCAAGGCGTAGGACGACCCGAGGTCACCGCTGAGCAACCGGAGCATCGACTGCACATACTGGACGAGCAGCGGCTGGTCGAGTCCGTAGTCCCTGCGGACCTTTTCCAGGGCCTCCGGCGAAGCCTGGGAACCCGGGCCGCCGAGGATGGCCTCAGCCGGATCGCCCGGGATCAGCCTCAGGCCGAAGAAGATGAGCGTGGCGACCGCCCACAGCACGAAGGCGCCGCCGAGCACACGGCTGACGACCCACCGCACGTTACCGGCTCAGCCAGACGTCGTAGAAGGTGGGGGTGGACACCGTCGGCATCGCCCGCAAGCCGTTGACTGCATCGCCGACCAGGAAGTGGTTCTGCTGGTCGTAGAGCGGCAGTACGTAATAGCCGCTGAGAATCCGCTGCTGCACCTCCTCGTACAGGCTGGCACGCTCTGCGGGGTCGGAGACCTGGCTGGCCTTGCTGAGGAGGGCGTCCACCTCAGGGTCGCTCAACTGGGAGAGGTTCGCGAAGTATCCGCTCGGTGCCGGCACGATCGAGTCGGAGTGGAACAGGATGCGCAGCACGTCTGGTCCAACCTTGGTATACGGCGCGCTCACCAGGTTGTACTCGTTCACGAAGAGGGCGCCATACCAGCTGGAGAGATCCAGTGGCTTGAGGTTGACCTCGAAGCCGACCGCCTTCACCGTTGCCTGAATCTGTTCGAATAAGGACTGCTCGGCGGGGATCGACTGGTTGGTGCTCACCGGGAAGTCGAGGCTCAGGCGCACGCCGTCCTTGACCCGATAGCCTTCGCTGTCCTTCTCGGTCCAGCCGGCCTCATCGAGAAGCGCATTGGCCTCATCGAGGTTCACGGAGAAGTGTTCCTCGCCAGAAACTCCGAGCGCCTCGACACTGGAGAGCACGGAGTACGAGCGCCCTGCGGTGCCGAAGAACAGGCTATCGATGCCGTCGTTGACGTCGGCGGCACGGATGAATGCTTCGCGAACGCGCACATCGTCGAACGGAGCCTTACCGGAGTTCAGCTCGATGCGGTTGGATGCACCTGGCCTCGGGGCATCCAACTCGGTAATGGTCCCGATCGATTCCGCCGCCGCGATGTTGCTGGGCTGGGCGTTGTCGATGACATCGACCTGCCCGCCCTGCAGAGCGGAATAGCGTGAGGCCGAGTCGGGGATGAAACGCCAGACGATCTCGTCGAGCCAGGCGACACCGTCGTGGGCGGCATCTTCGGGAGGTGAGTTGTAATCCTCATTCCGCACCATGGTGATTGAGTCCTGCTTGGCCCACCCATCGACCACGAACGGCCCGGTGCCGATCGGGCTCTCGCAGTTGGCCTCCATGCCACGCTCCATGCCGGCGGGAGACTGGATTGCCAGCCACGGCATCGACAGGGAGTCGAGCAGCGCGCTGTCTGGCGCACTCAGGTTGAAGCGAACGGTGTGTTCATCGACGGCCTCGGTGGATGCGACCTTCCCGAGGGCCAGATAGCCGGTGGAGGATGCCGTTGCCGGGTCGAGGAGGTGCGCGACGTTGGCCCGCACTGCTTCCGCATTCAGTGGTGTGCCATCGGTGAACGACACGTCGTCGCGGAGCGTGAACTCCCAGCTCAAGCCGTCTTCAGCTGGAGTCCATTCGGTTGCCAGCCAGGGGATGATCTCCCCGTCCGCGTTCTTCGAGACCAGCGATTCCAGGTACTGCGTGGCCACCAGTGCCTGTGGGTAGTTCCCGCCGACATGGGGATCGAGGCAGGTGGGCTCGGCGTCTCCGGTGGCGTACACCAGCGTGCCACCTGCGACGGGTTCGCTCGACGCGGTAGGCGATGCCGAGCATCCGGTCGCCAGCAGTGCGAATGCGGCCAGCCCTGCGGCGGTGGTGATGAGGCGGCGACGGGTGTGGGCAGGCGTGTGCAACGGCATGGAATTCCTTGACGGGTGACGGGAGATTGTTTGACTCAGTCCAATAATGCTACGGGTTTTCTCACCGTCATTGACGCAGATGAAACCAAACGGGCCGCAATCAGCGCGATTGCGACCCGTTTGTTACGAAGAAGTGACTACTTCTTGCGGCTGTCCAGCCAGTTGACGAGCTTCCAGCTTCCCGGGATCAGGGCGGCGGCGATGGCCGCCTTGACGATGCCGCCGATGATGAACGGGTACAGGCCCCAGGCGAGCGTCTGCTCCAGGGTTCCGCCGAGTGCGAGGGACAGTCCCACCAGGCCGAACGCGAAGATGACGACGGTGCCGGCCAGGAACGACAATCCTGCGCCGAGGAACTTCTTGTCCCAGTTGCGCTGGGCAAGCCAGCCGGTCAGTGCTGCGGCGAACACGAAGCCGACGATGTATCCGCCGGTTGAGCCGAAGAGTACGGCGAACCCGGCCTCGCCGTCGCTGAAGATCGGGAGGCCGATCGCACCCAGCACCAGGTACAGGGCCATCGAGGCGGCACCACGGGTCGCACCGAGGCTGCTGCCGACGAGCAGTACGGCGAGCGTCTGCATGGTGATCGGCACTGGCCAGAGCGGGATGGCGAGCTGGGCGGCACCCGCGGTCAAGGCGGCGCCCGCGGCGACCAGGACGACATCGGTGGCCAGGCTGCGCGAGATGACGCGATCGGCGAGGGTGGGGCGAGAAAGAGTTACAGCGAGGGTCGACACGCGACTCTCCTTTCAGCGTTCGGCGAATGCTTCAGATTGTGGGGATGAATTCATAGTAGAGGCGCGCTCCGGGGTGGTTGGGAGGAAATCAAACAAACTATGGCCGATTCTTTGTGGTGAGCGGATGCTCGCAACACAAGTTGATCTATTAGCACTAGAACAACTATGCTTGGTTCATGCTCATTCGCGTCGATGCCTCCTCGGCGGTTCCGCTGTTCGACCAGCTTGCCGCCAGCATCCGCGCCTCCGCCATCACCGGACGGGTGGCGGCCGGTGAAAGGCTCCCCAGCGCCCGCGAACTCGCCGAATCCCTCGACGTGAACGTGCATACGGTACTGCGCGCCTACCAATTGCTGCGTGACGAGGGGCTCATCGAATTGCGCCGCGGCAGGGGCGCCATCGTCACTGACCGGGCCGCCGACTACGCCGACCTCAGTGGCGCCATTCGCACGGTCGTCGACGAGGCGCGGAAACTCGACGTATCGCCGACCACCCTGACTGCCCTGATCCGAGAGGCCTACCAATGACCACCACCCCTGCCGATCAGCAGCGGCGAACGCGACGGCTGGCTCTCCTGGTCGGCGGCGCATTGCCCCTGATGATCGCCGTCGTCACAACCGTGCTGATGATCGGCTGGCTGCCGGAACTGCCCGACCCGATCGCGGTGCACTGGAGCGGCGCGGGGCCGGACGGTTTCGGCCCGGCATGGCCGATGGTGCTGCTTCCTGGTGGCTTGACCCTGCTGTACGCGGCGTTTGCGGTCGGAGCAGCCTGGAAGACACTGGAGAGCGGACTCCTGACCTGGAATCAGAAGTTCGTGCTGGCGACCGGACTGTGGCTCAGCGCGCTGCTCAGCATCGGAATCGGCGGATCCATCGAGGCGCGTGGACTGGACGACGCAAGGGAGGCCGCCGACATCGGATGGCTGATGCTCGCCGGGGCGTTGGCCGGCCTCGTGCTGGCCGTCGGGGCGTGGTTCATCCTGCCGAAGACGGGCCGTGTCGACATTCCGGCCGACGAACCGGAGCCGCTGACCCTGGCCCCCGGTGAACGTGTCAGTTGGTCCCGCAGCGTGCGGTTGTCCCGTCGCGTGATCATCTTCGTCTCAGGCATCGTGTTGATCACTGTTGCGACGGCGGTGTTCACGGCGGTGGCCGCGCCCCAGGCACTGGGGTTTGCCCTCGCCTCATTGATCGTGGTGACCCTGCTCACGCTGATGACCAGTTGGTGGACGGTGACGGCAGACCGCCGCGGCCTCCGCGTGGTGAGTGTTTTCGGCTGGCCGCGCATGGTCATCCCGCTGAGCGAGATCGCCGAGGTCAACGCGGTCCAGGTGAGTCCGACGGCTGAGTTCGGTGGATGGGGCTGGCGGTTGGACGGCGCCGGGCGAACCGGGATCATCATGCGGACCGGTTCCGCGGTACAGGTGACGCGGGCGTCCGGAAAGAAGTTCGTGGTCACCGTCGATGATGCCGACACCGCGGCATCCGTTCTCGCAGCGTTGATCGGCTCGCGAACCGATCGGCTAAAGTAGGCGGATAGGCATCGATCCGGCCATCACCGGGGAGCCTTCGGAAGAACAGCTGCCAACCTCAGGGGGGCAACCCAGTAGAACCGAACGGGTCTGGCCCGTCACAGCCAAAGAACAAGCGGTCAGGCGGTGACGCCTGGCAAGCGGGGTGGTACCGCGATGGATGGGAAGCTCATTCACCGCCCTCGTGCAGACGAAGTTCCTGCCAGGAGTGACATGACCTACCCGCGAACCGCACCGGATGCCCGTGACGGCGCTCCGAAGCCGCTGAGCCCGAGCCCGCGCTTCCCCGACATCGAGACCGGCATCCTCGCCTTCTGGAAGCAGGACGACACCTTCCGCGCCTCTGTCGACCAGCGAGACGGATGCGAGGAGTGGGTCTTCTACGACGGCCCGCCGTTCGCGAACGGCCTTCCCCACTACGGGCACCTGCTCACCGGCTACGCCAAGGACCTGTTCCCGCGGTTCCAGACCATGCGCGGCAAGCAGGTGCACCGTCGTTTCGGCTGGGACACCCACGGGTTGCCGGCAGAACTCGAGGCCATGCGCCAACTCGGTATCACCGAGAAGAGCGAGATCGAGAAGATGGGCATCGCCGCCTTCAACAAGTCGGCGCGCGAATCGGTGCTCAGGTACACCGATGACTGGCAGGCGTATGTGACCCGGCAGGCGCGCTGGGTCGACTTCGAGAACGACTACAAGACCCTCGACCCCGGTTTCATGGAGTCGGTGCTGTGGGCTTTCAAGACGCTGCACAACAAGAATCTCGCCTACGAGGGTTTCCGCGTGCTTCCGTATTGCTGGAACGATGAGACCCCGCTGTCGAACCACGAGCTGCGCATGGACGACGACGTCTACAAGATGCGCCAGGACCAGACCGTGACGGTCACCTTCCCGCTGGTCGGGCCGAAAGCCGAGGCGCTGGGGCTGACTGCTGTCCGCGCGCTCGCCTGGACGACCACCCCGTGGACCCTGCCGACGAACATGGCCCTCGCCGTCGGACCGCAGATCGAGTATGCCGTTGTTCCGGCCGGACCGCTGGGCGCCGGCGATGGGGCCGCGGATGGCGTGGCCGACTACCTGCTGGCGGCCGACACGGTCGCGGCGTACCACAAGGATCTCGGTTACGAGTCGGCTGCGGCAGCGACGGATGCCGTGACGCGCACGATTCGGGGCGAGGAGATCGACGGCGTGCGTTACGACCGCCTCTGGGACTTCTATGCGGATGCCGACACTTACGGCACCGAGAACGCCTGGCAGATCCTGGTCGCCGACTATGTCGCTACCGGTGAGGGCACAGGCATCGTTCACCAGGCACCGGCCTTCGGTGAGGATGACCAGATCGTCACCGGCCTTGCCGGCATACCGGTACTCATTTCCGTGGATGAGGGCGGCAAGTTCCTGCCCATCATCGAGCCGGTCGCCGGTCTTCAGGTGTTCGACGCGAACAAGCCCCTGACCCAGCTACTTCGTGCCGACGGACGGCTCTTGCGCGTGGCCAGCTACGAGCACAGCTATCCGCATTGCTGGCGCTGCCGCAACCCGCTGATCTACAAGGCGGTGTCGAGCTGGTTCATCAAGGTGCCCGAGTTCCGAGACCGCATGGGCGAGCTGAACGAGCAGATCACCTGGGTTCCGGAGAACGTCAAGCACGGCCAGTTCGGCAAGTGGGTGGCCGGCGCGCGCGACTGGTCGATCTCCCGCAACCGCTACTGGGGTTCCCCGATCCCGGTCTGGAAGAGCGACAATCCCGACTTTCCGCGCATCGACGTCTACGGTTCCCTCGCCGAACTGGAGGCCGACTTCGGCCGGTTGCCGCAGAACGAGGCAGGCGAGACCGACCTGCACCGTCCGTACATCGACGAGCTGACCCGGCCCAACCCCGACGACCCGACCGGCCAGTCGACGATGCGCCGCATCGAGGATGTACTGGACGTCTGGTTCGACTCCGGCTCGATGCCGTACGCCCAGGTGCACTACCCGTTCGAGAACGCGGAGTGGTTCGACAACCACAGTCCGGCCGACTTCATCGTCGAGTACATCGGCCAGACCCGCGGCTGGTTCTACACGATGCACGTGCTGTCGACCGCATTGTTCGACCGCCCGGCTTTCAGCAGCGTTCTCAGTCACGGCATCGTGCTGGGCAGCGACGGCCAGAAGATGTCGAAGTCACTGCGCAACTATCCGGATGTCTCCGAGGTCTTCGACCGGGACGGCGCGGATGCGATGCGCTGGTTCCTGATGTCGTCATCCGTCATCCGCGGCGGCAACCTGGTAGTCACTGAGGAGGGCATCCGCGAAGGTGTACGCCAGTTCCTGCTGCCGCTGTGGAGCAGCTACTACTTCTTCACGCTGTATGCGAACGCCTCGACGGGCCCCAGCGCAAGTGTGTCCGGCGGCTACGAGGCCGTCTGGCGCACCGACTCGACGCACGTGCTCGACCGCTACCTCCTGGCCAAGACCCGCCAGCTGATCGGCGACGTCACGAATGACCTGGAAGCCCTCGACTCCCCGATGGCGGCCGCCAAGCTCCGCGACTTCGCGGATGTTCTCACCAATTGGTACGTGCGCCGCAGCCGCGACCGGTTCTGGGCGGGCGACGACGGCTCAGCCGGCTGGCGTGACGCCTTCGACACCCTCTTCACCGTGCTGGAGACGGTCACGCGGGTCGCAGCCCCGTTGATCCCGCTCGTGTCCGAGGAGGTCTGGAAGGGCCTCACCGGCGGGCGCAGCGTTCACCTGCAGGATTGGCCCGACGCGGAGCTTTTCCCCGATGACGACTCGCTCGCCGAGACGATGGACCGGGTGCGTGAGATCGCATCCGCCGGCCTCGCCCTTCGCAAGTCGACCGGACTTCGCGTTCGCCTCCCGCTTGCCAGGCTCACCGTGGTCAGCGACGACGGCAACCGGCTGCAGGAATTCTCAGACATCCTCGGCGACGAACTGAATGTGAAGCAGGTCGAATTCACGCCGTTGGTGGAGGACAGCCTCACCAGGTTCGGCATCGTGCGCAAGCTCTCGGTGAACGCCCGCGCGGCGGGGCCGCGCATCGGCAAGGCCGTGCAGCAGGTGATCAAGGCCGCCAGGGAGGGTTTCTGGGAGCAAACCGGTGACACGATCACGGTCGACGGGATCGAACTGCTGCCGGCGGAGTTCGACCTCGAGCTCACTGCGAGCGACGACTCGAGTGCGATCACCTTCCTGCCCGCTGGTGGCTTCGTGCTTCTGGACACCGAGACGACGGTTGAGCTCGAAGCCGAGGGCCTCGCCCGCGACCTGGTGCGCGCCGTGCAGGAGACCAGGCGTTCGGCCGGGTACCAGGTGAGCGACCGCATCCGGTTGTCCCTGGTGTTCGAGCTGGGGGCGGATGCGACCGCTGTCGCCGGTTTCCAGACCCTCCTTGCAGATGAGACGCTGGCGACCGAGGTGACTGTCACGTCCGGAGTCCCGCCAGAGCTGACCGTTCCGGTCGGCGGTTTCCGCTCGCAGGTTGCGGCCGGTCAATACGCGAATTCAGGTGGGGTCACCATTGACGTGGCCGTGGTAGGAGCAGCCAGCAATGTCTAAGGAGCCAGGAATGTCTAAGAAGCCGCTGACTGACGACCCGGAGCTGGGTGACGACGCCCTGTTCCAGGGGGAAGCGGATGCCGTCTACGCCGAGCTCCTGAGGCGCGTGGGTGAGGCCAATCCCCGTCCCCGACTGGACGCCACTCGACGGGCCGTCGAACTGCTCGGCGACCCGCAGCGCGCGTACCCGATCATCCACGTGACCGGAACGAACGGCAAGACCAGCACCAGCCGCATCACCGAGAGCCTCCTGCGTGCCCACGGGCTGCGCACCGGTCTGCTGACGAGCCCGCACCTGGTGCGGGTGAACGAGCGCATCATGATCGACGGGGAGCCGATCAGCAACGAGGCGTTCGTCGCGAACTGGCGTGACATCGAACCGTACCTGGCCATGGTCGACGCTGAGCTGGAGAAGGAGGGCGAACTCCCCCTCACCTTCTTCGAGGCGTTCACCGTGCTCGGATTCGCCAGTTTCGCCGATGCCCCGGTCGATGTCGCCGTCATCGAGGTCGGCATGGGCGGGGAGTGGGATTCCACCAACGTGGGCGACGGCCAGGTTGCCGTGTTCGCCCCGATCGCGCTGGACCATGTGGCGCGTCTGGGTTCTACGATCACCGAGATCGCCCGCACCAAGGCGGGCATCATCAAGCCGGATGCGATCGTGGTCAGCGCTGAGCAGTCAGCGGACGCCCTCTCAGAGCTCTCTCGTGCGGCGGAGAAGAACAACGCGACAATGTCGGTGCAGCAGCGGGAGTTCTCTTTGGTGAGCAGCTCGGTCGCCGTCGGCGGGCAGTTGATCACCGTGAAGGGCCGCGCCGCAACCTATCCGGACCTGTTCCTCCCGTTGTTCGGGCATCACCAGGCCCAGAACGCCGCAGTCGCGATCGCCGCCGTCGAGTCTTTCCTCGGCGATGGAAGCCAGCCCATCTCGCAGGACGTCGTCGCAGAGGGATTCGCAACGGTGACATCCCCGGGCCGCCTCCAGCTGATTGGGATCGAGCCGAGCGTCATCGTGGATGCCGCCCACAACCCCCACGGCGCGAAAGCGGTCGCCGAGGCAATGGGCGAATACTTCACCTTCGAGGAGATCGCCATCGTGCTGGGCGTGCTCGAAGACAAGGACACCGAGCACATCATCCAGGCTCTCGCCCCGTTGACCAGCCGGTTCCACGTGACCACGTCGAGCTCCGAACGCGCGATCTCGCCCGACGATCTCGCCTACCAGGTTCGGGATATTGCCGGGGCGGATGCCACCTACGAGTTCGATACCCTCGAAGAGGCCGTCGACGAGGCTCGTCGCTGGGCGGGGGAGACGACCACCCGAGCGGTGCTGGTCACCGGTTCGATCACTCTCGTCGGCGAAACCATGGCGTTGGCCGCCAGGCAGGGATGGATGCGATGAGTGCGGCATCGGGAGCGAAGCCCCGCCGGAGGCGCTCTGCCACCCAGAGCCTGCTCTCCATCGTCCTGGCGCTGGACGCCGTGTTGGTGTTCTTCGTCATGATGACCGCTTTCGGTCTTCACCTGCATCCGCCCGGCATTGTCTTCAGTGTGGGCATCGGCCTCATCGTCGTCCTCGCGGCAGCCAGCCGAGTGATGGACAAGCCCTGGGGCGTCTGGATCGGCCACGCGCTCCAGCTGGTGCTCATTGCGTTCGGCTTCGTGCTCCCGGCCATGTTCTTCGTCGGTGCACTGTTCGCCGGCCTATGGATCTACTGCTTCTACGCCGGTCGGCGCCTGGACCGTCGCAACGCCGCCGATTCTGACAACCCTGCTTCCAGCACCCCCGATTCCAGCAAGTCCAACCCCCAGACCAAGGAGAACCCATGACCGCCACCGTCGAAGAAACACTCGTCCTGATCAAGCCGGACGGTGTTGCACGCAACCTGACCGGGGAGATCCTGCGCCGCATCGAGGCGAAGGGCTACTCGCT
This sequence comes from Homoserinimonas sp. A520, assembly GCF_054489245.1. Classification (NCBI taxonomy): domain Bacteria; kingdom Bacillati; phylum Actinomycetota; class Actinomycetes; order Micrococcales; family Microbacteriaceae; genus Homoserinimonas; species Homoserinimonas sp. A520. Next base: position 569,852 of record NZ_JBTMWX010000002.1, read on the forward strand.
GGTCGACCTGAAGATGGTGACCGCCGATCGCGACCTACTGGCCGCTCACTATGAGGAGCACCAGGGCAAGCCCTTCTACGAGCCGCTGGTCGAGTTCATGGAGTCCGGCCCGATCGTCGCCGCCCGGGTGGTCGGCAACAGTGTGATCGACGGTTTCCGGTCCTTGGCCGGCACCACAGACCCCACCACGGCTGCGCCGGGCACCATCCGCGGTGACCTTGGTCGCGACTGGGGCCTGCGCGTGCAGCAGAACCTGGTGCACGGCTCTGATTCCCCGGAGTCCGCACAGCGCGAGCTCGCCCTCTGGTTCGGCTGAGCTGCGCATCACGGCGAGTCGCGTGAGACGAGCGACTTCACGCTGAGTTGCGTGCCATGGTGGGAGCCGGGAGGACATTCGTGAACACAGGCACACCGAGCTCCGGGCTTCTGGCGGAACTCATCGCCATCGATTCGAGCAATCCCGACCTGGTTCCGGGCGCTGCGGGGGAGTCGGCAATCGCAGACCACGTCAGCGATTGGCTCGGGGCGCGCGGTTTCGAGATCCATCGGCTGGAAGAGCGCCCTGGCCGCCCGTCAATCGTCGCGATCGCGGCAGGCACGGGCGGTGGCCGGAGCCTCATGCTGAATGGGCATCTCGACACCGTGACCCTTGCCGGGTATGACGGCGACCCGCTGGAGCCGGTGATTCGCGATGGCAGCATGTTCGGCCGCGGCGCCTTCGACATGAAAGGCGGCATGGCCGCGATGATGGTGGCCGCCGCTGATGCCGCGGCCCGACCGCACGCCGGCGACATTATTCTCGCCCTCGTCGCAGACGAAGAATACGGCAGTGCAGGCACCGAGGAGGTGCTGCGATCATTCACCGCGGACGCCGCCATCGTCACCGAGCCGAGCCACCTCGAGGTCACGCTCGCCCACCGGGGATTCGCCTGGTTCGACGTGACCATCGAAGGGGTGGCGGCGCACGGCTCCCGTCCCGACCTCGGCGTGGACGCGATCGCGAAGGCCGGCTACCTGCTGGTCGAGATCGACAAGTGGGCTGATTCCCTGGCGGCCGGCCCCGCGCATCCGGTGCTCGGGCCTGGCAGTGTGCATGCCTCGATGATTACGGGCGGGGAGGAACTCTCGAGCTACCCGGCACGCTGCACGGTATCCATCGAACGCCGGACGGTCCCGGGCGAGAACGCCGACACGGTGGAGGCAGAACTGAGGCGGATGCTCGAAGGCATCCGGGCGGTGCAACCCGAGTTCCGGTACGCCATTTCTCGCGGCATTGAACGGCATCCGTTCCAGGCGGATGAGTCCGAAGCCATTGTGCAGGCGACATTGGCGGCCGTCGAGTCAGTGACGGGTCTCCCCGCCGTTCGGCGCGGCGAGCCTTTTTGGACCGACTGCGCGCTGCTCGCCGAGGCGGGCATCCCGTGCCTGTTGTTCGGCGTCGATGGCGGTGGAGCGCACGCCGCAACGGAATGGGTGACCCTGCGCTCCCTCGAAACCGTCACCCAGGTACTGACCGACGTCATCACCGACTACTGCGGAGGAGTTCAAGCATCATGACCGAGGAGTTCTATTCGAATCCGGATGCGCGCGATTGGCGCACCGAGCCCGTCCCGAGCGCCATCCAGGAGTTTCACCGCAGCCTGCCCGGGTACCGGCCGAGCCCGCTCACCGAGGTGCCTTCGCTGGCAGCCGAACTTGGCGTCGGGCGGGTTTTCGTGAAGGACGAGTCGTCGCGGTTCGGGTTGCCGGCATTCAAGATGGTTGGTGCGTCGTACGCGGTCTCCCGTATCCTCTCGGCGCGAGTCGGGTCGCCTGACGTGGCGCTCGGCTTCGATGAGTTGCGTGCCAGGTTGGCCGGCGAAGACCCGGTGACACTGGTCGCCGCCACCGACGGAAACCATGGCCGCGCGGTCGCCCACATGGCGCGCCTGCTTGGTCTGCCCTCCCGCATCTTCGTCTCCGCCTACCTGTCAAAGGACGCATGGTCCGCCATCGAGTCCGAGGGCGCACACGTGGTCGGAGTGGATGCGGAGTACGACCAGGTGGTCGAGGCTGCGCGAGCCTGGGTTGCCGAGGCCGGTGCTCGAGCGCTGCACATTCAGGACACCGCCTGGCCCGGCTACACGGAAATACCGCAGTTGATCGTCGACGGCTACTCGACGATTTTCGTCGAAGCCGACGCGCAACTCCGGGAAGCGGGAATCGAGACCGCCGACCTGGTCGCCATCCCGGTCGGGGTGGGATCGCTGGCCGAGGCGGGCATCCGCCACTACCGTGAATCGCCCGAGGCGCCGGCCGTGCTGAGCGTGGAGCCGGTGAACGCGCCATCCGTCATCGTCTCGCTGAAGAACCAGGCGCTGACCACCGTCCCGACCTCGTACACGATCATGGCCGGACTGAACTGCGGCACCCCGTCGACGAATTCGTGGCCTTACCTGGAGAAGGGGCTGGATGCTGCGGTCACCGTCTCCGAGGACGCGACCCGCCAGGCGGTACACGACTTGAAAGCCCTCGGCGTGGATGCCGGACCGTGCGGCGCATCGTCGCTGGCCGGCGTTCGCACTGTCGCATCGGACCCGGCGCGCCGCAGCGCCGTCGCGATGGGGGAGCGCGCCGTCATCGTGCTGCTCAGCACCGAGAGCCGGGCGGCCAACCCCACCGCGGCCGCCTGACGCCAGGGTTCAGCGCCGACGGCGTCGTGCCAGAGGGCCGCCCACCGTGGCCGGAACCCGGCGAGCGGACTATGTTGCCCATGAGAGCGGCCCCGTCGCATCCGTCGGGCCGACCGATGAACTCGGAGGCATTGTGGACAAGCACACACCGCTTCAGGCGGCCAAACACCCGCGCACCCCGCTGGCCGGCCCGTACGGGCATCCGTTCCACCCGATTCTCGTCACCATTCCGATCGGAACGTGGGTGGCCAGCATCATTTTCGACATCCTGGGCGGCGTCAGCGACGATCCGACCGTCTTCGTCACCGGGGCACAGGCGCTGATCGCCATCGGCATCATCGGTGCGCTTCTCGCGGCGATCTTCGGGTTCCTGGACTTCCTGATGATCGCGGCCGGCACCAAGGCCAAGGCGACGGCGGTCACGCACATGTCGCTCAACCTCGGCGTGGTCGGGCTGTTCATCATCAACTATTTCGTGCGCGCTGGAGCAGAGCACGATGAGGTGAACGTGCTGGGTGTGGTGCTCAGCATCATCGGCCTTGCCGTGCTGGGCATGTCGGGCTGGCTCGGCGGCAAGCTGGTTTTCCACTACGGAGTTCGGGTGGCCGACGAGCAGACCCAGCAGGAGGGCTTCCGCTGATCGCCTGGCCGGTCGGCGTCACAGGTACGACAGCACGTCCAGTCGCAACTGCGCGATGACCGCGACGGCCAGGTAGCTTGCGACGGTGATCAACGGAACCCAGCCGTAGGCGCGCCCGATGACGCGCTTGGCCGCGGTTCCGAAATGCCCGTCCCTGGCGCCGCGCAAGGTGACCGCCCAGAACAGCGGAATCGTGACCGCCCAGGTGGCCATGCACCATGGGCAGAGCGTGCCCAACACGAAAACGCTCTGGCCGATGAACCACACCACGAAAACCATTGTGCAGACAACGCCGGCGGTGAAGGCGATCCAGAACCACCGAGCCAGGCGGATGCCGGCGAGCAGGAGGCATCCGACGGTGAAGACGGCAGCCCAGCTGGCGATACCGAGCAACGGGTTCGGGAACCCGAACACGGAACCCTGCCAGGAATCGAGGTTCGTGCCGCACTGCACCAGCAAGCTGACGTTGCAGCTCAGATCCGCGCTCGGCTCCAGGAGAAGTTGCACCTTGTCCGCAGCCAGCGCGAACGCGGCGTACCACCCGATCGCACCGAAAACGAGCAGCCACAAACCGAGCGAAGTGTCCCGCCGGACCGCCTGGGTCCGAGGTGAGCGTCCGCGTGCCAGGATGGCCGTCGCCAGCACGAGGGTCACCACGCCGAAGGAGAGGGTGAACACGCCGATGGGAACACCCAGGGCGGGCGAAAACTCGTCAGTTGTGGGCAGTGTCGCGTAGTCCCGAACCGTCTGCAAAAAGCCGACCAGCGCACCCAGCGCTCCCAGTACGACCAGCGTGACGGTCACACCGACAAACCGCGCCAGGTTCGCACGCTGGCTTGTTCCCTGGGACATGCTCGGATTATTGCACGCGTCAAATGCGGTTCTCCGGCGAATGCATGCGATAATTTGAGGTAGTCACGTGGGCCGCGCCCGCAGTGACGCCAAAGAAGGCTTTCCGGGCACCAAACCGGGCCACGACGAATCGGCACACCGTGCCTGAATTGAGATCGTGTCGAATAGCAAGTTTCGAAGATTTTTGTCCACAGACGACTGAGAGCAGGGCTGCAACCTTCACCAGGCCGAACAGGCCGGTGGGTAAAGGATTGTGCCGCTCTCACAACGTGAAGAATTAGCGGGGGGCTTGCTCAGGCAGCCTCCGCACGAGAGTACCCGGTGGGGTAGCGCGGTTACCCGCTCCGGGCGAGGAGTGCACCAGTAATGGTGGAGACAACTAACGACAATCCGAGCAACGACAACCCGAACAGCGACGACTCCAGCGACAAGCCGCGCAAGCGCACCCGGCTCTTCGGTGGTCGCAAGAACAAGGCGGCCGAGACACCGGCGATCGTGCCAGAGCCGGCCAGGAAGGTTCAGGAGCCAGCGGAGCCCGCTGAAAAGCCCGCCACGAAACGGGCCGCAGCGCCTGAAGCAGCGGCGAGTGACAGCCCGGCCAAGGCTCCCGCCCGCAGCCGCAAGAAGCCGGCTCAGGAGCCTGAGAGCGCATCCGCTCCGGTTGCCCGTCCGACGACGTCGCTCCTGTTCCAGGCGCCCGACCTGCCCACCATGGTGCCGTCCCACTCTGGTCGCGGTGACGACCACGAGCCCGACGACGAGTCCCCGACGGTGCGCCGTCGTTCGCGTCGGCGTTCCGGTGAAGAGAACCACAACGACGAGGCAGCGCCGGCCAACACCGTGGTCAAGGTGCGTCAGCCGCGCCAGCACCCTGAGCCCAGCAATGAGCCCCAGAAGGTCCGCGGATCCACTCGCCTTGAGGCGAAGAAGCAGCGTCGGCGTGACGGCAGGGACGCCGGTCGTCGTAGGCCGGTCATTACCGAGGCAGAGTTCCTGGCCCGTCGCGAAAGCGTCGACCGCGTCATGGTGGTGCGCCAGAAGCAGAACCGTATCCAGATCGGTGTGCTGGAGGACGGCGTGCTCGTCGAGCATTACGTCGCCCAGTCGCAGGAAGCGTCGCTCATCGGCAACGTCTACCTCGGTCGCGTGCAGAACGTGCTCCCCAGCATGGAGGCGGCATTCGTCGACATCGGACGCGGTCGCAATGCCGTCCTGTACTCCGGTGAGGTCGACTGGGAAGCCGCAGCGGAGAACGCCTCCGGTGAGGGTAAAGGCCAGCAGGCCCGTCGTATCGAGCTCGCACTGAAGCCGGGCGACAAGGTCCTGGTACAGGTGACCAAGGACCCGATCGGGCACAAGGGTGCCCGGCTGACCAGCCAGGTGTCCCTGCCCGGTCGCTACCTGGTCTACGTGCCGAACGGCTCCATGAACGGCATCAGCCGCAAGCTCCCGGACACCGAGCGTGCCCGTCTCAAGAAGATCCTCAAGGAGGTCCTCCCTGAGAACGTCGGTGTCATCGTGCGCACCGCTGCTGAAGGTGCAACCGAGGAGCAGTTGACCCTCGACGTCAATCGCCTCACTTCGCAGTGGGCGGCGCTCAGCAAGACGCTGGAGAACTCGCCGGCACCCGCCCTGCTTCACAGCGAGCCGGACCTGTTGATCAAGATCATCCGCGACGTCTTCAACGAGGACTTCCACAAGCTGGTCATCGACGGCGAGGATGCTGCGAAGACCATCAACACCTATCTCGCCCAGGTGGCTCCCGACCTGATCGACCGTGTCGAGACCTACGAGGACTCTGCTGATTCGTTCGACAAGTACCGGGTCAGCGAGCAGATCGAGAAGGCCCTTGACCGCAAGGTCTGGCTGCCTTCGGGTGGTTCGCTGGTCATCGACCGCACCGAGGCGATGACCGTCGTTGATGTCAACACCGGCAAGTTCGTCGGCTCGGGCGGCAACCTGGAAGAGACGGTCACCAAGAACAACCTGGAAGCCGCGGAAGAGATCGTCCGCCAGCTGAGGCTGCGCGATATCGGCGGCATCATCGTTGTCGACTTCATCGACATGGTGCTGGAGTCCAACCGCGACCTGGTGTTGCGACGCCTGGTCGAATGCCTGGGACGCGACCGTACCAAGCACCAGGTGGCCGAGGTCACCTCGCTCGGCCTGGTGCAGATGACTCGCAAGAAGCTGGGGCTGGGGCTCATCGAGTCGTTCAGCGAGCCGTGCGAGACCTGTGCGGGTCGGGGCATCATCATCCACCACGATCCAGTGACCAGGCACCGCCAGTCGGCACAGCCGGAGCCGCGTCGCGGTCGCGGCAACCGCGGCGGCAATGGGGGCGACAACAGCTCACGTGGCAACGGCTCCAACGGTTCGGAGACGAGCAAGCCGAACGCAGGCACGCACGCGATCACCGAGGACGTGAAGAACGCCCTCGCGAAGATCGCCGCCAGCACCATCGTTCCCACCGAGACGGGCTCGATTCCCACCGTGAACGCAACGGCCCAGTCAGCTCAGGAGGATAGGGCGACGGATGTCGCGGCAGACGTCCGTAAGGCGGCGGAACCGATCAGGACCGGTGTCGTCTCCGGCGGGCGTGGACGAGGCAAGCAGGCTTCCGAACCTGCCGGCTCAGCCGGCGGAGAGGATTCAGGCGCTGCCTCGGCATCTGCGGAGGAGAAGGTCGCCGCAGCTGAGGCTGTTGTCGAGATCCTCGACATCCCAGTGAAGAAGTCGCCGCGTGTCGAACGTCGCATCAGCACCAAGGACGCCGAAGACATCCTCGGCTCGGTGCTCGAGGCACTGCCGGAACCCAAGCAGCCCGGTCAGGGCCGTGGGCGCGTCTCGCGCCGGGCATCCAGCGCAGGTATCGTCACCGCCGAGGAGAACGCGGCCAAGAAGTAGCGGTGAGGGGCTGCTCGATGAGCGGCCCCTCAGCCGTTCGACCCCTCAGCCCGACGCTCGCGTTGGGTCACCCGCAAACCGCTTGCCTGCAGCCTCCGCACCAGGTCGCGGTTGCTGACCGGCTCGGCGCCGGCGTTCACCAGGGCGTCGTAGCGTTCCTGAGGCACGTCATAGTGGTCGAGATCGAATGAACGGCGAGGCAGTCTCGCTTTCTCGGCGAATGCGTGCAATTCTTCGAGTGAAGTATCGCTGACCAGATGTGACCACAGCCTGTCGTGGGCAGGCCACATCGGCTGGTCGATCAACACCGTCATGATGGGAGTCTAGACAAGGTGGAAACGCAGAAACTCACAGGCTTGTGGCATGGAAGAGGCGGGCTAGCGGCCCTGATCGTTGCCGGAGGCGTCCTGGTGTTCGCTGCCGTTCAGCAATTGGTGGGTGCAGCATCCTCCACGCTGATCGGGATCGGCCTGAACTCTATTCCACCGATGTATTGGGAGTCGATCTGGGGCGGCGCGATCACCGGCATCTTCAGTTACCACCTGCCGTTCGCGCTGGGAGTCTTCGCCAGTCTGTGGCTGGTGGCGCCGATCTCGGCGGGGCTCAGCCTGTCTCGCGTCGTGGTGCGAGCGTTGGTTGCGTCCGGAATCGGCGCAGTCCTGGCGCTGGTCGTGCGCGTTGCCTGGGATGCCGTCTGGGCACTCCAGGGGGTGGGTCCCTGGTTCGGCCATGCCTTCCCGGCCCTCCCGCACGAGAGGCTTGGACACAGCCTGATGTTCGGCGTTCAGGCTGGCATCGGTGCGTTCACACTCCATCTGGCGATGGTGGTCCTGGGGTGCGTTCTCCTCTGGATCTGGCCTGCCAGGCATCCGTCGCCACACGCGGTTTCCGCCGACACGACCAGCGTTTGACCGAGTCGCAAAACATCGAGTAGTATTGACCCTTGGTGTGGCTGGGCTAAGCCCGCTTTCAGCACCGCAAATTTTCGCGTGATTCGGTTATTCAATAGTTAGGGTTCCAAGTGGTTTACGCAGTTGTGCGCGCCGGCGGCCGGCAAGAAAAGGTGGAGGTCGGCACCATCGTCGTACTCGACCGCATCGCAGCAGACGAGAACGGCAACATCGAGCTGGCACCCGTGCTGCACGTTGACGGCGACAAGATCACGCATGAGGCCAAGGCCCTCGCGAAGATCAAGGTCACCGCTGAAGTTCTCTCCGACCTTCGCGGACCGAAGATCGTCATCCAGAACTACAAGAACAAGACCGGGTACAAGCGTCGCATGGGCCACCGCTCAGAGCTCACCCGCGTCAAGATCACCAGCATCAAGTAACAACCAAAGACTTCGAAAGCATTAGGGGCTGAAAAATGGCACACAAAAAGGGCGCATCGTCCACACGTAACGGTCGCGACTCCAACGCGCAGCGCCTCGGCGTGAAGCGCTTCGGCGGCCAGGTTGTCAGCGCGGGGGAGATCATCGTCCGCCAGCGTGGCACCCACTTCCACCCCGGGGTGAACGTCGGCCGTGGCGGCGACGACACGCTGTTCGCCCTCGAGGCCGGTGCTGTCCAGTTCGGTGCCAAGGGCGGCCGCAAGGTCGTCAACATCGTGGCTGCAGCTTCCTAGGGCTTCAACCGCTTCACACAAGCACTTCAACGTTCGGGCGAGCTTCGGCTCGCCCTTACGTATTTCAGCCGCAACTCGCGGCTCTTCAGGAAAGGATCACGGCAATGGCAACCTTCGTGGACCATGTGACCCTGCACCTGCGCTCCGGCCACGGTGGCAACGGCTGCGTCTCGGTCAAGCGGGAGAAGTTCAAGCCCCTCGCAGGCCCGGACGGCGGCAACGGCGGCAACGGCGGCGACATCGTGCTGGTCAGCGACCCGCAGGTGACCACTCTGCTCGGCTTTCACCGCGGTCCGCACCGCAACTCCGATCACGGACAGCCCGGCATGGGCGACCACAAGAGCGGAGTCAGCGGGGCCGACCTCGAACTGACGGTGCCGGTCGGCACGCTGGTGAAGGACTCGGACGGCAACGACCTGATCGACCTGAACGAGCCCGGGATGCGCGCTGTTGTCGCGCCCGGCGGGCAGGGCGGCCTCGGCAACGCGGCACTGGCCAACACCAAGCGCAAGGCACCCGGCTTCGCCCTGCTCGGCACTCCCGGCTGGGAGGGCGACATCCAGCTTGAACTGAAAGTGGTGGCGGATGTCGCATTGGTCGGCTTCCCATCCGCCGGAAAGTCCAGTCTGGTGGCAGCCATCTCGGCGGCAAAGCCGAAGATCGCCGACTACCCGTTCACCACACTTCACCCGAACCTCGGTGTCGTGCAGGCGGGGGATACCCGGTTCACGGTGGCAGACGTCCCCGGCCTCATCGAGGGTGCCAGTGAAGGCAAGGGCCTTGGGCTGGAGTTCCTGCGCCACGTTGAGCGGTGTACCGCGCTGGTGCACGTACTCGACTGCGGCACGCTCGACCCAGGGCGCGACCCGCTGAGCGACCTTGACGTCATCCTGGGCGAACTGGCTGCCTACCCTGTTCCCGATGGGCAATTGCCGCTGTTGGAGCGTCCGCAGCTGATCGCCCTGAACAAGCTGGACCTGCCGGATGCGCGCGAACTCGCCCAGCTGGTTCGTCCGGAACTTGAGGCCCGCGGGTATCGGGTATTCGACATTTCAGCAGTCAGCCGCGATGGCCTTCGCGAGTTGACCTACGCCCTGGCCGCGCTGGTGGAGGAGCACCGGGTTCAATTGGCTGCCACCCCGCCACCGGAACGTATTGTGTTGCGTCCGCGCGCTGTCGATGATGCCGGCTTCCAGATCGTGGTCGAGGGCGGGTCGTTCGGCAGCGTCTACCGGGTCGTCGGCGCGAAGCCGGAGCGCTGGGTCGCCCAGTGTGACTTCACCAACGAAGAGGCTATCGGCTACCTGGCCGATCGGCTCGCCAAGCTGGGCGTCGAAGACAAGCTCTTCAAGGCCGGGGCCGTTGCGGGCTCGACTGTCGTGATCGGAACCAACGTGTTCGACTGGGAGCCGACGCTGACATCGACAGCCGAGCTCATGACCAGTCCTCGCGGTACGGATGCGCGCCTGGCGCCGAATGAGCGACCGACGCGGAACGCGCGCCGCGAAGCTTACTTCGAACGCATGGATGCCAAGGCTGCTGCCCGCGCAGAGCTGATTCGTGAGCGGGAGGCTGGAATCTGGCACGACGATGAAGGCTTCGCGGTCGACCGCTCTTCGGATACACGCGCGAGCGATACCAGCCAGGATGACCCTTCCACGGTAGATTAGTGAACCTGCGCTCGGTGCTCCCGAGCAGCGTGAAACGGAGAACATATGTCGTTGCTTGCCTTTGCTGCTGCCGAGGGGCATGAGCTCGCCCCGATGGTCATGGACCCGATCTGGTTCGCCGTGATCGCCGGTGCCGTCTTCCTGCTCCTGGGCCTCGTCGTCTGGAGCTTCCGGGATGTGTCGAACCGGCATCACCACCGTGGCCCGGTCACCGACGAGGATCCAACGCACGGAGCTCACTAGGCAGGCATGAGCGCCAGCGAACGAGTGCCGGGGCGCCAACGAATCGGCGTTATGGGCGGCACGTTCGACCCGATCCACAACGGCCACCTGGTGGCCGCCAGCGAGGTGGCCCGGAATTTCGACCTGGATGAGGTCATCTTCGTGCCCACCGGAATTCCGGCAGGCAAGCCCGACGCCTCCGAAGGTGAGCACCGGTACCTGATGACGGTGATCGCGACAGCATCCAACCCGTCGTTCACGGTGAGCCGAGTGGATCTGGATCGCGACCGCGAAACCTACACGATCGACACTCTTCGGGATATTCACAGGGAGCGCCCCGGCGCCGAGCTGTTCTTCATCACCGGGGCCGACGCTATCGCGCAAATCCTTGATTGGCGGGACGTTTCGGAGCTGTGGGAGCTGGCACATTTCGTCGCGGTCACCCGTCCGGGGCATCCGCTGACCATTTCCGGATTGCCCGCCGGGGACGTAAGCTTGTTGGAAGTGCCTGCTTTGGCTATCTCGTCAACAGATTGTCGCAGCCGGGTCGGCCGGGGGTTCCCGGTTTGGTATTTGGTTCCCGACGGTGTTGTCCAATACATCGCCAAACACCACCTCTATCGGAGTCTGATATGACAGCGTGGCAAGACTTGCCGCCTCGAACCAGGCGGCAGGCTCGGATGAACGAGCGGGAACAACCCGCCGCAGAGTTCGAGCGCGCTCCCAAGGATTCCGACCAGAACTCAGCATCGGATCAGACAGCCGGCCAGAACTCACTCTCCGGCGAGGCGTTCCGTCGATCCGAACGTTCAGACTTCACCGGGAAACCGGAAAATGCTGCGCAGGAACTCGCATCCGCTTACAGCCGACGTAGTCGTCGAGCGGTGGATGCGGGAGCCGGCGACAGGGCAGCCGACGACAGGGCAGCCGACGACAGGGCAGCCGACGTCAGGGCAGCCGACGTCAGGGCCGCGCAGCGGTTCCCTGCCGACTCACCGGCACATCCCGATGCTCGCCACACCGAATTCAGGGTGCGCGATTTCCGCCCTGAGGCCCGCGGCGATTTCGCGACGCCGCGTGGCAGCGTTCCGACGACGCCGCGTTCGGGGCCGACGCGTGATGTTCCCAGCTGGAGCCCTCCGTCTTCGGATGATGACGGGCGCCTCGACTACTACACCCAGGGCGTGCCGATACAGCCGACCCCGCCACCTGCGGTCGTCAACAGTGTTCCCTCGGAGTTCGCCGCACCCCCGCGTCCGATGACCCGCCGCCAACTCAGGGAACTCGAAGTCAGCCAGGGCATCCGTCCCCAGGCGGATGACGCTCCCGAGATTCCCGAGATTCCTCAGGCGCCGGCTGCCGCCGCACCGCCTGCGCCAGCACTCATCGTCCCGCCGGCATCCGCAGCCCGACCAGTCGCCCCACCGGTTTCCGTGCCCCCGGCGCAATCGCCTTCAGTGCCGTTGCAGTCCGCGCCGCTGCCGCCGGCCCCTGCACCTGCCGCTCCATCTGCACCCCGGCAGGCAATGCCCCAGCCGGCAATGCCCCAGCCGGCGATGCCGCCGGTTATCCGGCTGGCTCCGCCAATACCGATGCGTGTGGCTGCGCCAGAGGGCCTACCGGGCCAGGTTTCGCCCGAACCGATCGTCTTCACTGACGCCTCCGGATCGGCGCCGGCCAACCGTGCACCGGTTGCACCACAGCCAGCTGCTCCAGTCTCGTTGGCTTCCAGCCGCGGAATCGATTCTGCGCCGCTGATCTTCACCTCACCGGACGTACGCGCCGCTCAGGACAACGTCGGCTCCGAGTTCCAGGCAGGCGACAGTTTCATCAGGACGGTTGGCAGCAGCAGCGGATCGTTCACCACCAGTGCGCTCGTCATCCCCTCGATCCCGCAGGCCGGCGACATCACACGGCCGTTCAGCAGCACCGGGGAGATCCTGGTCACCGGTTCGATCGACCTGCCGATGAGCCTGGCGTCGACCGGGGCGAACTCGTCGAGGTTCGACCACTCCGACATTGACGCCCTGTTCGCGCAGGAGGACCACGACTACGCTCCGGCCGATTCGGCTCCGGTTCGTGCGATTCGCGCGGTCAGCACTCACACGTCGACCCACGGCGTGATCTCCGCCAAGAAGCCCGCGAACAATCGCCTGCCGATGTTGATGGCTGTGACCGCGGGTATCCTTGCCGTTGGCGTTGCCGCGCTCTTTGCGGCGGGAATGATCTTCGGATACTTCTAAGCCATGCGACCTACACTTTCTTCCATCATCCGTCTTCTAAGGAACCAGTGACTGCTACCGCGCACGCCCATGAGCTTTTAAGGATCGCCGCCCTGGCGGCAGATTCGAAGCGGGCGGAGGACCTTGTGGCGCTGGACGTGTCGGAACCGCTGCCGCTGACCGACATCTTCCTGCTGGCGACCGGCAACAATGAGCGGAACGTCGTCGCCATTGCTGGTGAAATCGAGGACAAGCTCATCGAATCGGGCAACAAGCCCCTGCGCCGCGAAGGCCGGGCGGAAGGCCGGTGGATTCTTCTCGACTTCGGTGACCTGGTGGTTCACGTGTTCCACGCTGAAGACCGGATGTACTACTCGCTCGAGCGGCTCTGGAAGGATTGCCCCGCAATCCCGATCGACCTGCCGGCTCACGAAATAGCCGACTAGCGGTCGCTGTGGCACCGCTCGACCTGCCCCGGTGGACGGGGGGCCCGGATGATGCCCGCAACAACCTCCTGGCCGTCGAGCGATGGGCTACCAGCGACGCCATGGCGCGCCTGGTGGCCGAGTTCGGAGGTTCCACCGCCGGGATGACGACGGATGCCCTGCTCGACTTTCTCGACACGTTCTCGGCGACCCACTGGGATTTTCGCGGCGGGCGGGAGCGCAACCTGGCGGAGCGGGTGGAATTCACGCCTGAGCGTGACGCCGTGATCTTCGAGTGCGCTGCGGAGCTGGGGCTGGCTCAGGTGCCGCCGCGGCATGAACACTACGACACCGTGGTGATGACCGGTGGCATGGTTCGTGCCGGGATCGCCAAGCCACGCTATGTGCGGATGCTGCTCGACGACGGGTTGCGGGTCGACAATGTGGTGTTCCTCGGCGGGTTCCGTCCGTTCGCCGGCGACGAGCACGACGTCGCAGCCGGGCTGGAGGTCGACGGGGACAACGAGTTCGATGCGATGGTGGCCGGTCTGCACCGGGCGTTCGGGCCGCTGGGGGAGCCGCGTGTGGAGGAGCTCATGGCACCCACCCTGAATGCGTCCTGGCGTGACCTCTCGTGGGAGGCATTCGGCCTTCGGGTCAGCGCGGTGGCCGCGCCGTCGTCGCGCCCGGAAGTGCGCCGGGCGAATACCGTCGATACCTACCGGTTCTGGGCAGAGCACCGGCGTCGGCCGTCGGAGCAGTCGGTGCTGGTGGTGACTGCGCCGGTGTATGTCCCGTACCAGGGCGCGGGTGCGGTGGAGGTGCTGGGTATCGAGTACGGACTCGCGGTGGAAACCGTCGGCATCCGTCGGCGCACCGGTCACCTCGGTCGGTACGCGCAGGACTACGAGGCCATGCATTATCTGCAGGAGGTGCGCTCGGCCATCCGCGGGATGCGGTCGCTGCGCCGGTCGCTGCTGGCGGGCGAGCGGCTGGATGAGGCACCGCGAATTCTGTAGTAATCTGAACAGGTTGCTCCACAAGGGGAGACATGGGTCCATGGCGCAGCCCGGTAGCGCACCTGCATGGCATGCAGGGGGTCAGGGGTTCGAATCCCCTTGGATCCACCAACGAAAGCCCCGTGATCTCGAGATCGCGGGGCTTTTTCGTTCGCCATGAACGGCACTGACTCACGGCAGCGGACTTTCAACGGTTGTGCGCTGCCCCCAGTCGAGGTGGTGGTCATAGATCTCGCGGGAGCTCTTGGTGTCTGCGGTAGCCCGCAACACCACCGGCAGGATCGCGTCGCGCAGCCTGCGGCCGAGGGGTCCGGGAGCCTTGTTGTTGTTGATTCGCGCTGCCGCCTTGACTATCTTCTCGACGCGCGGACGCCGGACCCGCTCGAACGTGGCGAAAGCCTTCTGGGGCGAGTCCTCGTCCCGAAGGGTCTTGGCCAGCACGACGGCGTCTTCGATCGAGAGCGAAGCACCCTGTCCGGAGGTGGGGGATGGCGCGTGGGCTGCATCGCCGAGCACGATCATCCGGTCGGAGTGCCACCGGGGCAGCGACGGAAGCGTGTGAATAGCCGTCATCGGGGCGAACCCGTCGGTTGCCTCGATCAGTTGGAGTGCCGGGCCGGCATCATCGCGAAAGAGACCAGTGAATCGGCTCCGCCAATCGTCCGTGCTGATCGACTCCAGTTCACCGCGTGTCGGCTCGCGTCGTTGCGGAACATTGACGAACCACCAGACTTCGCCGTCTGGTGCCGTGGCGTAGCCGAAGAAAGCCCGCTTGCCGAAGATCATTTCGTAGCTTCCCGGCGCGGCCGATACTTTGACGCCGCGCGCGTACCCGCCGGTGGTGAGTAGTCCGCTGTAAGACGGTTTCGGCGCATCCGGGTCGATGATTCGTCTGACTGTCGAGTGGATGCCGTCAGCGCCGATAAGGATATCGGCCTCCTCCAGTGTGCCGTCGGCGAATTCTGCTCGCACACCATCCCGGGTGACGTGAGCGGCTATAAGTCGTTTGCCATGCCGAATCACGATGCCCCGACCCACAGCTTCGTCATTCAACGCTCGGCCGAGGGCTTCCCGCTGCACGGTTCGGCTGATTGTGTCGTCCGTCAGGCTCCCGCCCGTCGGTGCGACCCCGAGCGCCATTCCAGTGTGGGAGCGGAGTGTGATCGCGGGCGTCGGGAAGCCGACCGCCGCGGGGCGGGAGTCTGCGTCTATGGCGCGGAGAGCGTCGATGCCGTTGGTCGCGAGCGTGAGCATGATTCCGCGCTCCGCTGCGGTTTCCTGCCGCGCCTCGAAGACCGTCGCCCGGATGCCGGCCTTCTGCAGGGCGATCGCAGTGGCCGGGCCGGCGATCCCGCCTCCGATTATGAGTGCGGTTCGCACCTGGGTCATGTTGCATTCCTTTCCTGAATGTCCGGATCGATCAGCGGCCCTTCCCCGGACGACGCCCACTCGGGGCTGGCGATCTTCTGGATCAGGGAGCCGATGAACTCGCTCTCGGCCTTGAGCAGGGCAATGCGATACTCGTCCTCGACCAGGAAGATCGGATGCACGCCGCCAGCGACGGTAGCTGCGACCTGCTCAGCAAGCGCCGCCGCTTCGGCCTTATTCCCTGCCTGTCGGCGGCGCAGCGAGGTGACGGCGTCATCCACCTCCAGAATCGCCACGAGGGAGAGCGCGGCAGCCAGCGATGGGTACTCGGCTGGAGGGTTCTCGATGAGGTCGCACAACCAGGTTCGAGTTTCGACACGACCGGCATCCGTCAGTTCGTACATCGTGTGCTCCGGGAGGTTGCCGGTACGACCAGTACCGGCTGGCACGATGAACTCCGCATTGAGCAACTGCTTCACCACGCCGTACAAAGCCCCGTAGCTCAGTTTGAACGTCTTTGCCGCGTCATTGTCCTTCAGCTGCCGATACAGCTCGTAGGCGTGCATTGGGCGCTGCGTGAGATAAGACAGCACCGCAAGGCCGAGGACGTTCTTGCGCGCTGAAGAACTGGGATTCGCCATGGAACCATAATAGTCAGCGAAAACTAGTTGTACAAGATTAGTTCTCGAATGATGTGCCCCGACCGGGCTATCATCGTCGGCACGACGGGTTAGGAGTTCGGATGCCGTTCATTGACGAGGGTGGCGAACCGCTCAGGGTGATTCCGCTGACGCAGGCACCTGCCACCGGCCACTACTTCCAATTGGTTCGACCGATCGGGTTCCGCGAGGACGACTCCAGCGAGACCCATTGGGTTCCCGCACACATCCCGGCCACCCACCCTGAGCAGGGCAATCGCACGGACCTGGCATCCGTACCCTGGCTGTTTCGCGCCTTCATTGCGTCGTATGGCCGCCAGAGCGCTCCCGCCATCATGCATGACCATCGCCGTGGGGTGACCAGCCGGCTGGGGTCGGCGGATGCGTTCTCGCATGCGGAAGAAGATGATCGCCTGTTCCGGGTGGGGTTGCGCCATCAGAAGGTTCCGCTGCTCCGCTCCTGGCTGATGTGGGCGACGGTCTCGGTGGAGGCTTATTTGCTCTATGCCCGGTCCCGCGCCTGTGCATTGATTCTGCAGGCCGTTCTCGGGCTCGCCGTCATCTACGCTTCCGTCGTGCTGTCGTTCGGCTCACCGCTCTGGCTGCTCGGCGTTGCGCTGCCGGCGATCGCAGCCATCGCCTGGGGTCGCCGTTACGTTCTCCTGCTCTGGTTGAGCTACGGTTTCGCCCTGCTGGCGCCCCTGGTGCTGCTCCAGCTCTGCTCACTTGCACCGTACTGGCTGGCCGAACTGCTGGTTCGCGAAGTCATCGACCGTCCGTTCATAGACCCGGAGCCCGGGCCTGTCGCGGTGCCGTTCGGACGCGCGCCCTGAGCGACAGGTACAGGGTTCGGAGAGCGCTAGAAGTCGGCTTTCGTAGCCGGTCAACTTTTGAGTATTGCCCCCGTTCGGGGGGTGGGGCTATCATCGCCTCACCTGATTCATGAACCGGCCGGAAACGGCCGTGTTCACTTGGCGACTGCCACGCTTCCCTTAGGACGGTACCGAGTGCTCTGAACCGATGGCCCAGCCCTCTCGGTTTTCGTCTTACCCCACAGAAGGGCACGGAAATGAAGAAACTACTAGCGGCAAGTGCCATTGCCTGTATCGCGACCGTCGGCATCAGCGCGCCTGTCGCCGCAAGCCCAGAATCCGCGAGTATGAACCACGAAACATATTGGGAGACATCCACAACTGACTGCACGAAAGTGGAGTTCGCAGACGGTGTCACGTCATTCTCGCTGCCTTCTCAGTATGGCCTGACCTACACGATGCTGGTATTGAAGGCGGGCAGCGGCGATTCCGCCAACGATGTCATTGGATGGCCGGCTTCCGATTACGACTACTACCACCAAACCGGTAAGGGGCTCAGTCACGCCATTTACTGCACCATGGAGGAACCGCCTAGCTGAGCCTGCGTCGTCGTCCACAACCATGAGGACCCGGCCACGGGTGTTGCAGTTGCACCCGTGAATGCTGGGCCCCGCGGTTCCTGTGGCCCGTCCATAGGACTCTCAGGCACGGGAGAAAGACTTCGGCATGGACGAATTCGAGGCCAGCCGCAATGTGATGGTCGAGACCCAATTGGCTGCCCGTGGCATCCGCGACCGTCGGGTGCTGGAAGCCATGCGCACGGTTCCCCGCCACCTCTTCGTGCCGCCTGACCAGACGGACTACGCGTACGACGACCGCCCCCTGCCGATCGGGAGCGGACAGACCATCTCGCAGCCGTACATCGTGGCGTTCATGGCCGAGCAGGCCCGGATTGGCCCGGATGCGCGCGTGCTCGAGATTGGCACCGGTTCCGGGTATGCGGCGGCCGTGCTCGGGGCCCTTGCCGCGCAGGTTTACACCATTGAGCGGCATCCCGAGCTGGCAGACGCTGCGCGAACGAGGTTGGCAGATTCCGGCGCGACCAACGTAGACATCGTTGTCGGGGACGGCACACGAGGGCTGCCCGCCGAGGCGCCCTTCGACGCCATCCTCGCCACCGCGTCGGGTCCGGATGTTCCGAGACCGCTCATCGAACAGCTCACGGTGGGTGGGCGCCTGGTCATACCGGTGGAGCGCCGGTTCGGCCATCAACAGTTGATGGTCGTCGAACGGACGGAGGACGGCTATGAAGAAGACGCTGTGCTCGGTGTGGCGTTCGTTCCGCTCATCGGCGAATATGGACATCCGGAATAACGTCAGGAGCGCACTGTGCAGAAAATCACTCCATGCCTGTGGTTCGACGATCAGGCCGAGGAAGCCGCCAACTACTACGTGTCCATCTTCAAGAACTCCGCAATCACCGACATCTCGCGCTACGGCGACGGTGCTCCCATGCCGGCTGGTACCGCGCTGGTCGTGAACTTCGTGCTGGAGGGCGTTTCCTTCCAGGCACTCAACGGCGGACCGGCCTTCACATTCACGGAAGCCGTCTCGTTCTCTGTGGATGCACCAACGCAGGACGAGATCGACGAGTTGTGGAACAGGCTGACGGCCGACGGCGGCGCGCCGAGTATGTGCGGCTGGTTGAAAGACAAGTACGGGTTGTCCTGGCAGATCGTCCCACCCATCCTTGGGCAGCTCCTGACTGACCCCGACGCGGAGAAGTCTGGCCGGGTCATGCAGGCCATGCTGGCGATGCAGAAGATCAATATTGCGGAGCTGGAAGACGCCTACAACGGGTCTTGACGCCGCACCCTGTGAGTTTCACCGGAGCAACTCGCCGCCGAAACCACTGCGGAGCACACTGGTCAGCTAGGTGAACGGGTGTGGGAGCGGTTGAGGAGCGGCAGGCGTGTCTGGCTGGAACGAGGACAACGCTGCACGAGCGGCAGCGACAGGAAATACGACCATCGTGGAGGGCTCATCCTTCTCGGTGAGTTCGACGACCGGTGACATACTTCCCGGTGGCCACCACGGCGCCTATTTCCAGGACACCAGGTTCATCTCGGGGTGGTTGATGACCGTCAACGGGAACCCGATCGAATCTCTCACTGCGGTCATCCCGGAACCCTATCGCGCGAAGTTCATCGGCCGAGTGGTGCGCAACTCCCACCGGGCCGACACCCCGTTGGTAGTGGAACGTTCGCGCCTGGTCGGAGCCGGAATGCGGGAAGACCTGGTTATCCGCAACTTCTCCGCCACCGCCATCGACTGCAGGATCGACCTGCAGGTGGAGGCGGACTTCGCCGACCTGTTCGAGGTCAAGGGTGGCAAGGTCGTTCACCACTGGGACAGCGTCACCGTGGCCACGAGTACGGGCCTGCAGATCGAGTCGCAATGGCGCGGCCACCAGCGTGGCCTGGAGATCCTCGCCGCCGACGCGATCATCGACGGTCAGACGCTGCACTACGACCTCATCGTCCCGGCGCGCAGCAGCTGGAGCACCACGATAATCGTGACCCCCAAGATCGACGGCCAGGCCATGGGATCGGGATTTCACAGCCACCTGCCGGTGGGACAGAGCGCTGCCGCCCAGCGCTTCCGCGCTTGGGGCGAGGCGGTGCCGGTTCCGATGGCGAGCGACCCCGCCCTGACGAGGACGCTGGAACGGAGCCAGTTCGACCTCGGTGCCCTCCGCATTTCCGACCCGGACAGACCCGACCGAGACGTGGTGGCGGCAGGAGCACCGTGGTTCATGGCGTTGTTCGGCCGAGACTCGCTGTTGACGTCGTATATGGCACTCCCAGTCGACCCGTCGCTGGCGCTGGGAACCCTGCAGACCCTTGCCGACTATCAGGGCACTGACGTGAATGAGCTCACCGAGGAACAACCGGGCCGAATTCTCCACGAAGTACGGCTCGGAGTCACGGTCGGACTGTCGCTCGGCGGCGAGAGCGTCTACTACGGCTCAGTGGACGCGACGCCGCTCTTCGTGGTTGCGCTGGCCGAACTGCGCCGCTGGGGGCAGCGCGACACGGATGTGGCGGCACTTCTTCCTGCCGCCGACTCTGCCCTGGACTGGATACGCGACTACGGCGACAGCGACGGCGATGGATTTGTCGAGTATGAGCGGCTGAACGAGCAGGGCCTGCTGAACCAGGGCTGGAAAGACTCCTGGGACGGCATCAACTTCGCCGACGGAACCCTCGCCGTGCCTCCGATCGCCCTCTGCGAAGTGCAGGGCTACGTGTACAGCGCCTATCTGTCGCGCGCCTACCTGGCCAGGGACGCCGGCGACGAGGACGCGGCACAGCAGTGGGAGTCGCGGGCGGCGACGCTCAAGGAGCAGTTCAATGATCGCTTCTGGATGCCCGAACAAGGCTGCTTCGCCATTGCGCTCGACCGGGACAAGCAGCCGGTGGATGCCTGCGCCTCCAACATCGGGCATTGTCTCTGGAGCGGCATCATCGACGAGGACAAGGCGCCCATGGTCGTCGACAGGCTGTTGTCGCCCGAAATGTTCAGCGGGTGGGGCATCCGTACCCTCGCGTCGACGATGGGCGCGTACAACCCGGTGAGCTATCACAATGGATCGGTCTGGCCCCACGACAACGCCATGATCGTCACCGGATTGGCGCGGTACGGCTTCATTGATGAGGCCAACACAGTCGCGTCCGGGATTCTGGATGCAGCCGAGCATTTCGACGGACGTTTGCCCGAACTGTTCTGCGGTTTCGACCGCGCCGACTATCCGGAACCGGTGCCGTACCCCACGTCCTGTTCCCCGCAGGCGTGGGCGTCGGCCACACCGATTCAGCTGATGAGGAGCCTGTGCCGCTTCGACCCGAGCATGCCGGAAGGCGAGTTGTGGCTGGCCCCCGTTTTCCCTGAGGGGTTCAGCATATCGGTGCGGAACCTGCCGCTGTCAGGTGCCCGGTTGTCCGTCGACATAGCCGGAACAGAGGCGCAGATCAGCGGCCTTCCGGAGGGCATTGTTGTTCACCGGACACCACGACCGCTCAGCTACGCCGTCCCTCACGGCGCCTCACCGAGGAGCTGACATGCGTATCGGCATCATTGCCCCGCCGTGGATTCCGGTGCCGCCTCCCGCCTACGGCGGCATCGAAGAAGTGGTCGACGGACTCGCTCGCGGACTCCACGGTCTCGGTCACGACGTCCTTCTCGCAGCTGGCGCCGGAAGTACCTGCGCGGTCAGCCGGATCGCCGCGACGGAGCGGTGCGCTCCGAGACCGATCGGGGATGTGGAGAGCGAACGACACCATGTCGTGCTCGCGTATGCTGCGTGCCGTCACGCCGGGGTGGACGTGGTGCACGACCACACCCTCTGCGGGCCGGGGTACGGTGGTCGGCCGCGCGGTGTGCCGAATGTCACGACCGTGCACGGTCCCTTCACCCGAGAGATGCGCCGGCTGTACGGTTCGTTGCCGCCGGATGTCGCGATCGTCGCCATCTCGCAGCACCAGGCAAGCACCGCCGCCGGGGTGCGCATCAATCGGGTGATCCACCATGGGATCGATGTCACGGCGATTAGGCCGGGCGACGGCGCCGGGGGCTACCTCGCATTCCTCGGCCGCATGACTCCGGCCAAGGGCGTTCGTGAGGCGATCCTGATCGCCCGGAACAGCGGGGTCCCCCTCAAGATTGCGGCAAAGATGCGCGAGCCGAGAGAGTGGGACTACTTCAGCAGCGTCATCGCCCCGATGCTGGGTGGCGACGTCGAATACCTCGGTGAGCTGAACCGAGTCGAGAAGTACGCCCTGCTGGGATCTGCGCTCGCCCTGCTGAACCCGATCCAGTGGCCGGAGCCGTTCGGGATGGTGATGATCGAAGCGATGGCGACGGGAACACCGGTCATCGCCACTCCGCGGGGTGCGGCCCCGGAGATCATCGAGGATGGACGGACCGGAATGCTGCGAGAGCGGGCAGCGGATGCCGTTGCCGCCATTCACGAGGTCGGCAGCCTGAATCGTTCCACGGTCCGGCGCAGGGTGGAGCAACGTTTCTCGCTTGAGATCTTCGCGCGCGCTCACGCTCGTTTCTACGAAGACCTCGGCGCTTCGAGTCTGGCCGGCGCAGCTGTAGGCGCTCCCGCGGCCGGCTGACCTACCAGGCGCCCGGCTTGTAGTCCTTCAGGAAGACACCGAACAGGTCCTCGCCAGCCTCCCCGCGCACGATCGGGTCGTAGACCCTCGCCGCGCCGTCGACGAGGTCGAGCGGGGCGTGGAAGCCCTCCTCGGCCAGGCGCACCTTGGTCGGGTGCGGGCGCTCATCCGTGATCCAGCCGGTGTCGACCGCGGTCATCAGGATGCCATCCGTCTCCAGCATCTCGCCGGCACTGGTGCGGGTGAGCATGTTGAGCGCGGCCTTGGCCATATTGGTGTGCGGATGCCCTGGACCCTTGTAACGCCGGGAGAACTGGCCCTCCATCGCGGAGACGTTCACCACGTACTTGCGCCTGGCCGAGGCGGCAGCCATCGCCGGCCGCAGCCGGCTGATCAGCAGGAACGGCGCAGTGGTGTTGGCCAGCTGCACTTCCAGCATCTCCAGCGGTTCAACCTCGTGCACGTGCTGGGTCCAGCTGTTCACGTCGTGGTGGTCGGGGATCAGCCCACCGGCGTCGATGGCGGTTCCCGCAGCCAGCCGCTCCAGCGACGAAGATCCCGCTGCCATGGCGGCCTCGGTCAACTGTTCGGCTGTCTGCGCTGTGCGCGCGAGCAGCGGATGCGATGCCACCGAAGCAGCAATCGCCAGCGGATGCGCGTCGTTGGTATGACCGAAGGTGATCAGTTCCGGCTTCGGGCCGTCGGGCAGCGGCGCCAGCTCGGCGTCGACCAGGGCACTGTAGGCGCCGGGGGAGCGCCGCACCGTCTGGGCGGCATTGTTGATGAGGATGTCGAGCGGCCCCTGTTCGGCAACCGAGTCGGCGAGGCCGATGACCTGGGCCGGGTCGCGCAGGTCGATGCCGACCACCCGCAACCGGTGCAGCCACTCGGCTGAGTCCGGAAGGCCGGAGAACCGGCGCACCGCATCGCGCGGGAACCGCGTGGTGATGGTGGTGTGGGCGCCGTCGCGCAGCAGCCGCAGCGCGATGTACATCCCGATCTTCGCCCGGCCGCCGGTCAGCAGGGCGCGCTTGCCGGCCAGGTCGGTGCGCGCATCCCGCTTGGCATGGCTGAAGGCGGCGCAGTCCGGGCACAGCTGGTGGTAGAACGCGTCGACCCGCGTGTAGTGCTGCTTGCAGATGTAGCAGGCCCGCGACTTCTGCAGCGTGCCGGCGGTGGGGGCATCCGTTCCCGCCTGCAGCGGGATGCCTCGGGTCTCGTCATCAATGCGGTCGGCAGCACCGGTCGCGGTTGCGGCCACGACCGCACGGTCGGCCTCGGCGATCAGCGCACGCTTCTCCAGCCGGCGATTCTGCTTCACCGATTTGAACATGCGCGCAGTGGCCTGGCGCACCGTGATGAAATCGGGGTGCTCCTCGTCGAGGTCGTTCAGCGATGCGAGCACGCGCAGGGTCACGTCGAGGTCGTGCGGGTCGATTCCGCCGTCGAACTGCTGAGGGGAGGATGCTTCGGCGGTCATTAGGCCGATTCTACCGGCTCCTGACCGGCCATAAGCTGGGGGGATGACCGTCACGAAACTCCTGCTCGACTGTGACCCGGGCCTCGATGACGCCCTCGCGCTGGTGCTCGCGCACGGCGACCCGAACCTCGAGCTGGTCGCGGTCACCACCGTCGGCGGCAATGTCGCCCTCGAGAACACCACACGGAACGCCCTGGAGCTTCGCGAGTACCTCGGCTTCACCGGAGTTCCGGTCGCCGCGGGCGCTGCCGGACCGCTGGTTCGGGAAGCTAAGAACGCGGCTGAAGTGCACGGCGCCGGCGGGCTCGGCGACGTCATCCTTCCGAAGGCCGAGCTTCCCCTGGACGGCGCCCACGCCGCCGACCTGATCATCAACACGCTGAAGGATGCGCCGGGCGAGATCCACCTGGTCGCTGTCGGCCCGATGACCAATGTCGCGCTCGCCCTCCGTCAAGAGCCGCGCATTGCCGAGTGGGCGGCGTCTTTCGTCATCATGGGCGGCTCCTACACGCGCGGCAACACCACTCCGGCCGCCGAGTTCAACATCTACGCCGACCCCGAGGCCGCAGCGGAAGTCTTCGCCGCCGACTGGAACACCGTCATGGTCGGCCTCGACCTCACCCTCCAGGCCATGGTCACCGACACCATCAAGCAGCGGATGCTCGAGCTCGGCAAGCTGGGACGCGACCTGGTGGTGCCGCTGGCGACATTCTGGAACGACCCGCAAGACCCGAATTGGGGAGGTCAGGCCGTGCACGACGTCTGCGCCGTGGCGTACGTCAGCCGACCCGACCTGTTCACCACGGTCCCGGCACGGGTCGAGGTGGAAACTGAAGGCAAGTGGACCGCAGGCATGACGGTCACCGACTTCCGCTCAGCCATCCCCAACGCCTCCGTCGCGGTGGAGCTCGACGTCGACGGCTTCTGGGACTACGTGTTGGCGCAATACGCGCGGGTCTCCGTGCGACACGACGGCTGAGTCGCGGGCTCGGTCAGGAGATGGTCACACCGATGCTGTGCAGCCCGGTCGCGCCATCCGGCACCACGTCTGCTTGCCTGGAGACTTGAACTTTTCCGGCCGCATCGACCGCACGCACGCTCAGCCGATGCTCGCCGGGCGTCGCGCGCCAGGCAAACGCCCATTGCCGCCAGGTGTCGATCGAAATCGCCTCGGCGAGCTCGGCATCATTGAACGGTCCGTCATCGATCCGCACCTGCACGCTCGAGATGCCGACGTGGGGTGACCAGGCGACGCCGGCGACCACGACGGTTCCCGCACCGAGGGTTTGGGATTGCCTGGGAACGTCGATCCGGGATGACAGCTTGATGGGCCCGCGCTCGCTCCAGCCGCGCTGGGTCCAGTAGGCGACCTCTCGGGCGAAGCGGGTGACGCGTAGCTCGGTGACCCATTTGGTGGCGGAGACGTAGCCATACAGCCCTGGAACGACCATGCGCACCGGGTAGCCGTGTTCCAGCGGTAGCGGTTCACCGTTCATGCCGACGGCCAGGATGGCGTTCCGATCGTCGGTCAGGGCGGTCAGCGGTGTGCTGGCCGTGAATCCGTCGATGCTTCTCGACAGCACCATGTCGGCGTCGGGACTCGGCCCAGCCCTGGCGAGCAGGTGACGGATCGGGTAGCCGAGCCAGGTTGCGGTGCCGATCAGGTCCCCGCCGACGTAGTTGGAGACGCAGGCCAGCGTGGTGGTGCTCTCCTCCAGCGGGAGCGCTATGAGTTCGTCGAACGACAGCGTGACGTCGTTCTCGACCATCCCGGTGATCCGCAGGTTCCAGTCCTTCGGTTCCACCCGCGGGACCAGCAGGGCCGTGTCGATTCGGTAGAAATTCGCATTGGGGGTGATGAGCGGTACGACGCCAGGGACGTCGAGCGACGCTTCGGCCGGGATCGGCGGTGCAGAGACTGCGGGGGTGGGGAGCGTGAACAGTGAGCGCGCGGCTTCCAGGGTCTGCGTGCCGGCGGAGAGGATCCGGCCGCCGACGGTCGCAAGGATCCCCAGTGCGGTCGTGGTGCCCGCGACGATCAGGAAGCGGCGACGGGAGCCATCCGCCGCGCCCTCGGCCGGCTGTTCCCGAAGCTGCCGCATGAGGAAGCCCAGTGCGATGACCGCGACGGCGGCGGCCACGATCGACGGTAGAACCGTCAGGACACCGGAATTCGCCCTGGTTGCGGCTGCCAGCACCCCGATCAGACCGACCATCACGGCCAGCCACCGCCCCAGCGGAGGCTTCCGTTGTTCTACCAGACCGGCGGCCGCCGCCAGCAGCGCGAGGAGCACTCCCAGAATGAGAAGAAGCGCGATCTTGTCCGCGGTACCGAAAAGAGAGATGGCCAGGTCTTTGACCCATGGTGGGACGAGGTCGATCACGAACGAGCCGACCGCCAACAACGGGCTCGCGCCCGGGATCGCCAGTGCTGCGATGAGTTCTGCTGCGCCTAAACCGCCGCTGACGGCTGCGACACCCGCCAGTGCAGCACGCACCCAGTGATCGTTGCCTGTCATGTTCGCGTCCTCGCGTTGTGGTGGCGTTTTCCAGCATAGAACCCGACTGGCAGTTGAGCGCCGGTCGGATGTGCAACGGTTAAGCGTGCAGATTCCACGCCTCGACCGCGCCCTGGCCGGCGACCCGGATGCCGTCTACAGCGCGTTCGTCGAGTGGTCCACGAACGAAGGTTTCATCCTCTACCCGGCCCAGGAGGAAGCGGTCATCGAGCTGGTCTCCGGCGCCAACGTCATCCTGAGCACGCCCACCGGCACCGGGAAGTCCCTGGTGGCCATCGCCGCGCATTTCGCCGCCCTGGCCGAGGGCAAGAGGTCGTTCTACACAGCACCGATCAAGGCGTTGGTCTCCGAGAAGTTCTTCGCCCTGGTCGAGGTGTTCGGCGCCGAGAACGTCGGCATGGTGACGGGGGATTCCAGCGTCAATGCGGATGCCCCGATCATCTGCTGCACCGCGGAGATCCTGGCCAACCTGGCCCTCAGGCACGGGTCGGAAACCCCGGTCGACCAGGTGGTGATGGACGAGTTCCACTTCTACGCCGACCCGGAGCGCGGCTGGGCGTGGCAGGTGCCACTGCTCACCCTGCCGAAGGTGCAGTTCATCCTGATGTCGGCGACCCTGGGCGACGTGGGCTGGCTGGCCGACGACCTCACCCGCCGCACGGAGCGCGAGACCACGGTCGTGACCGGCGTCGAGCGCCCGGTACCGCTGAGCTTCGAGTACGCGCTGACCCCGGTGCATGAGACCGTCGAAGACCTGCTTGCGACCGGCCAGTCGCCCATCTACATCGTGCACTTCTCGCAGCTGGCCGCCCTCGAGCGTGCGCAGGCGCTCACGAGCATCAACGTCGCCACCCGGGCGCAGCGGGATGAGATCGCGGATGCCATCGGCGACTTCCGCTTCACCACCAACTTCGGACGCACGCTGTCGCGGCTCATCCGCTCGGGCATCGGAGTGCACCACGCCGGAATGCTTCCCAAGTACCGCCGCCTGGTGGAGCAACTCGCCCAGCAGGGACTGCTGCGCGTCATCTGCGGAACCGACACCCTGGGGGTCGGCATCAACGTGCCCATTCGCACTGTGCTGCTCACCGCGCTCACCAAGTTCGACGGAACCCGGATGCGCCAGCTCAGCGCCCGGGAGTTCCACCAGATCGCGGGCCGGGCAGGCCGGGCAGGCTACGACACGGCGGGGACGGTCATCGCCCAGGCTCCGGAACACGAGACCGAGAACGCGAAGGCCGTGGCGAAGGCCGGGGACGACCCGAAGAAGCTGAAGAAGCTGGTGCGCAAGCGGGCGCCGGAGGGCTTCGTCTCCTGGGGTGAACCGAGTTTCACCCGCCTGATGGAGGCGGAACCGGAGCGGCTCACCTCCCACCTGCGGGTGAACCACGCCATGCTGCTGAACATGATCGCCCGCGGTGGCGACGTCTTCACCGCGGTGCGCGCCCTGCTCGAGGACAACCACGAGTCGCGCAAGCAGCAACTCCAGTTGCTGCGGCAGGCACTGGCCATCTACCGCACCCTGCGCACTGCCGGCGTGGTCGAGGAGGTGGATGGCGGCATCCGCCTCACCGTCGACCTCCAGCCCAACTTCGCCTTGAACCAGCCGCTCTCCCCGTTCGCCCTCGCCGTCTTCGACCTGATCAGCCCGGCGGAGGGCGACGAACATGGCCCGGGCTTCTCGCTCGACGTGATCTCCGTCCTGGAAGCGACCCTCGACGACCCGCGCCCGGTGCTCTCCGCCCAGCAGCACATGGCTCGTGGCGAAGCGGTCGCGGCGATGAAGGCGGACGGCATCGAGTACGACCAGCGGATGGAACTGCTCGAGAGCGTCACCCACCCCAAACCACTCGAGGAACTGCTCGACGCTGCTTTCGCCACCTACCGGGCATCCCAGCCCTGGGTCGGCGATTTCGAACTGAGCCCGAAGTCGGTCGTGCGCGACCTGTACGAGCGGGCGATGACGTTCAACGACTTCATCGGCTTCTACAAGCTGAACCGCTCAGAAGGCCTGGTGCTGCGCTACTTCTCGGACGCCTACCGGGCGGCTCGGCAGACCATCCCCGACGAGCTGAAGACCGATGAACTGCGCGACATCATCGAGTGGCTGGGGGAGCTGGTTCGGCAGGTCGACTCCAGCCTGCTCGACGAGTGGGAGCAACTGGTCAACCCGGCGGACCTGGCTGCGTCACAGCCGGGTCAGACCGTATTGCCACCGCCTCCCCACAAGCTGACCTCCAACCCGCGGGCGTTCATGATCCTGGTGCGCAACGAGCTGTTCCGCCGAGTGCAACTGGCTGCGCTGGAAAAGTACGACGACCTCGGAGAGCTGGATGCCGCATCCGGATTCACCGCGGACGCGTGGGCGGATGCCATGGACGCCTACTACGCGGAACACGACTACCTGGCTACAGACGCGGATGCCCGCAGTTCCAAGATGCTGATCATCGAGCAGGGAGTCGGCGAGTGGACGGTGCGCCAGATCTTCGCCGACCCGGCCGGCGACCACGACTGGGGAATCAGCGCGACGGTGGACCTCGCCGAGTCGAACGCCGAAGGCCAGGCAGTGGTGCGAGTGACGGCCGTCGGAAATTAGCCCAAGAGGGTAGACAATAGCGGGATGGAACGGAATCAGCGGCTGGTGCTCATCATCGCGATCCTGGGCTCGTTCGTCGCCTTCCTCGACGGATCAGTCATCACGGTCGCACTCCCGGCAATCAGCGAAGAGCTGGGCGGTGGGCTCAGCACGCAGCAGTGGGTGGTCGACGCCTACCTGATCACCCTGGGCGCCCTCATCCTGGTGGCCGGGTCACTATCCGACCTGTTCGGCCGCATCGCGATCCTGCGCTGGGGCCTGATCGGCTTCGGCGTCGCATCCGTGCTCTGCGCCATCGCACCGAACGCCGAAATCCTCATCATCGCGCGCGGACTCCAGGGCATCGGCGGTGCCCTGCTGGTCCCCAGTTCGCTCGCCCTGATCATGTCGACGTTCCGTGGCGTCGCCCAAGGCAAGGCGATCGGCCAATGGACTGCCTGGACCAGTGCCGCCTTCATCGTCGGGCCACTGATCGGCGGTCTGTTCGTCGACCTCATGTCGTGGCGCCTGGTGTTCGCTATCAACATCCTCCCCATTGCCGTGACGATCTGGTTGCTCATCATCCTGAAACAGAAGGATGTCCGCCGGGTGGGTGTGCGAGTCGACTTCCTCGGAGCCGTGCTCGCCGTGATCGGCGTCGGTGCACCGGTGTTCGCGCTCATCGAGCAGGGCAACTTCGGCTGGGGCAACCCCATCATCTACATCCCGCTGATCATCGGACTGGTGGCCTTCGCAGCCTTCCTCTGGCGACAGCGTGTTGCCCGCCAGCCGATGATGCCGCTCGAGCTGTTCACGGTGCGCAACTTCGGCATGGGCAACCTGGCCACGGTCGCCATCTATGCAGCCCTGTCGCTCAGCGGCTTCCTGATCACCGTGTTCCTGCAGCAGGTCGGCGGATACGCGGCTACCCTCGCCGGGCTGGCGCTGCTTCCCGAGACGATCATCCTCATGCTGCTCTCGTCGCGTTTCGGCGCCCTGGCAGCCAAGCACGGCCCGCGACTGTTCATGACGATCGGTCCGATCGTCGCCGGCATTGGAACCCTGTTGATGCTCACGGTGACTTCCGAAGTCAACTACTGGACGCAGCTCCTTCCCGGGGTGCTGATCTTCGGCCTCGGGCTCGCCATCACGGTGGCGCCGCTCACCTCCGCGATCCTCGGGGCGATCGACGACAAGCAGGCCGGCATCGGCTCAGCCATCAACAACGCGGTCGCACGAGTTGCGGGCCTGGTTGCGATCGCCGCCCTCGGCATCATCGTCGGCTACGAACTGGACCTGGCCGGTTTACACCGCGGGCTGATTGCGACCGCTGCGCTGCTCATCCTGGGTGGTCTGATCTCGTGGGCCGGCATCCGCAACCTGCAGCCGGAAACTGAGCCGTCAGGCGAGAAGGCTGTCGCCTGACACCACGAGCAGCGCGACGTTCACCAGCGCGGCAAGGATGATCAGGCGGAACAGCAGGCGGGTCGGCGGTCGTCGGCTCAGCAGTATCGCGCACACCACTGCGATGGCGGCGGTCAGCCCGAGACCGACCCAGGCAAACCAGCGGGCGTCGTCGCTCCACCCCACTACGGCCAAGACGGAGGCACCGACCAACGCCACAGCGATCACGATCCCGGATGCCGCACGCCCCAGGCGATGGGGCAGGCCACGGATGCGGGTGCGCCGATCGTCGTCGAAATCGGGCAACACATTGGCGAAGTGAGCAGCAGCGCCCAGCAGGGCACCCATGCCCATCGCCCACCACGCAGCCGGCGCGGCTTCCTCACGCGACAGCGTCACGATAGTGGGCAGCAGGCCGAAGCTCACCAGGTACGGCAAGACGGAATATGGGGTGGCCTTCAGGCCGAGGTTGTAGCCCCAGGCGGATGCGAGGAAGGCCACGTTAGCGATGGTCGCCGACGGACCGAGCACGATCGAAACGGCAACCGATGCCATCGCCGTGCCGACAGCCCAGGCTCGTACGGTCTCCACCCGGACCAGGCCGAGCGGAATCGGCTTGTCACGCCGCCCACTGGTGCGGTCGCGCTCTGCATCCAGCCAGTCATTCGACAGCCCTATCGACGCCTGGTTGGTGAGGATGACAACTGCGAGAATGACGAGTCGAAGCAGCGACAGGTCGGCCGCTACGCCGATGAGGAGCGCAACGATCGTGACGCTGACAGTCGGACCGGGGTGGGTGGCCCTGGCCAGCGCAATGGCTGTCGACATGTGCACATAGTAGGCCCCCGCGACGTTCACGGACTGAGTCGGTCTTCACCCGGCACGTCGCACATGCGCGTTCAGCTTGGCTCGGTAACGTGGGCGCCATGGGAATCGAGCCGACACCGAGCAACCTGGCGGAGATCCTGCCCGGCCGGTGGCGAATCCGCGCCTCCAACCTCCTCCACTGGCTGAGTGGTGAACGCCTGAACCCGGTCGTGGAGTTGAGCCTGAGCTCGACCCGGCCGCTGGCCCTGGGGGAGCAGGTGGAGTTTGCGACCAGCGAGGGCAAGGATCGCGTCGTGCGTTCGCGCTCCGTCTGGAGTGGAGACAGTTTTGTGACGCGCACGGTGGCACTCCGGCGCCCGAACGCCCGTCGCTGGACGGTGCGCGGTGCCAGTGACGACGGAAACGTGATCGTGGTCAAGCACGGCACGGGACGATCGCCTGCTGAAGGTATCGACGTGCTCGTGCGCGAGGGATCGGATACCACCGAGGTGCGCGCACTGGTCGCGCGCGAAGCCGAGACCTTCCAACTGACCCTCGAGGACTTCGCCAGCCTCAACTGGTTCCCGGTGCCGGCGGGCCATCAGCCCTAACCGTCTGAACTGCCGGTGATCTCCTCGCGCACCCGGCGGATGTCTTCCATCAGTGACCCGATCAGGATCCAGTGTTCCGGGTGGGGGACAGCAATGACAAGCGGTGCGGTCAGCGCCGGAACCTCGTCCCCGGAGGGGTCCGTACCGTCATCCACGGTTCGCCGGTCAGCCAGTAGCCGAAGGTCGTGCGCCGCTCGCGAGAGCTCCTGGGCGATCGAGCGCACCATAGGCTCGTTCGGAAGGTCTTCGTCGTAACGGTCGTGCACGGCGCGGGCGAGTCCCAGAACCCTGGTCACCAGGATCGCCAGCTTGCCCATCAGGACTCGGTCCCGTTCTATCGACTGGCGGTGCGCCCCCTTGCGCGGATTCAGCAGCAGGCTTTCCTCTGCGCTGGTGATGGCGGCCTGCGCCTGGCGTTGCAATGGACGCAGTGCGCGAGCGTTCTCCAGCATCGTTGCCAACTCTGCGGCCGTTTGGGGCTTCTTCAAGGTGTTGGACAGCGCATCCAGCGTCGCCGCTATCAACGTGGCGAGCCGCACGACCGCGTGATGTGCGGGTGCGCTGAGCACCGGCGGCACGATGAGCATGTTGATGAGCAGGCCGACGATGCAACCGATCAGCGTCTCCACGACCCGCTCGATCGCGTACTCGGAGTTCTGGGCACCACCGATTGCGAGCACCAGCATGGCACTGATCGGAATCTGGTTGGCCGAGCCCGGGGTCAGGCGAAGCGCCCAGGCGAGCAACAGTGAGACGACGACAATGGTGAGGACAATCCAGGTGGATTGGCCGAACACCATCCCGGCACCGTAGGCCAGTATCACTCCGAGGATGACGCCCAGGCTTCGCTCGACACCCTTGGCCAGCGACTGGTTGACGCTCGGCTGCACCACGAGGAGGGCTGCGATGGCCGCGAAGATCGGCAGTGGCTGGGCGAGCAGCATGTTGGAGAGGAGCCAGGCGGCGACCACAGCGACTGAGGTCTTGAAAACCTGGAGCAGCGGACTACGGGAGGTCCCGCGCACATTGCTGAGCACTCGCATCCGCCCACAGTAGTCGGCAAGCGGGGCGTCCCGCGGGGTCAGCCGGTTCTGGCTGGTCAGTCGAGACTGAGCGTCGGCAGCTGGATGTCGGTCGACGGATCGGTCACGTCACTCGTGTCGAGCTGTTCAGGTACGGCAACCGGCTCCTCGTAGCCGGCGACCGGCGCATCGCCCGGACCGGCCGTTGCTGTCGAAGCGGAGCCGAGTGCCATGCTCATTGCCAGCGCGCCGCCGACGACGATCATCGAGAACGCGGCACCAAGCACCCCGTGAATAGCACGAAGACGTGATGCGCGCCGAAGCTTGCGCAGGTCGAGGGCGATACTCACCAGCACCAGGATGGCGACCGCCACGACGGCAGCCAGCAGCCACGCGGCAGGTGTCGCGTCGGGCGCAGCGGGAACTGCGAGAGCGGGTAGCGCAAGCATCGGGGGTGCTTTCGGTGGGGTAAGCGTGTTCTCGGGTGGGTCACAGTGCGGGTCACATGCTTGTCCGCAGTTTGGGGGACCTGTGGGCAGCAGATCAACGGTACCAGTGGAGAATCGGGGCGGTCAAGCAGGCGCGCGGAGTTCCAAACCGATGAAGTTCGCGTATTCCTGCGCCGCAGCCTGCACGGAAGCGGATTCCCTGGCGGTCAGTGGTTCGAATGGACGGAATTCGGCGGTGACCGCCTTCGCAGTCGTCGTCCGTCTCCAGGTGCCGGCCACGGCCCCGTCGATCACCATGGTTGACAGGAACATTCCGTTCTTGCCGGGAAAGACCAGCGGCGAGTGCTCTTCGGCCAGGGCGGCGCTCCGGTCCGTGTAGCCGAGCAGGTACTCATCGAATCCGGGCAGCAATCGGGCAGCGGATGCTGGCGGCTTCTCCGGTAGGTCGGGGGAGAGGTAGTAGTCCACACCATCCAGTTCCAGGTGTCGCAGCTGGGTGCTGGCCGTTGCCAGGCCTTTCCGCGCCTGGGTCAAGGTCAGGGACGACCACCAGGCGAAATCTCGATCGGTGGCCGGTCCGTGGCTGAGGAAGTAGCGCAGCGCGAGCTCGCCCAGGGCCTCATCGTGATCGAGCCGGCGAGGCTCGGTCACCCACTCGTCGAGCAG
Organism: Homoserinimonas sp. A520; assembly: GCF_054489245.1. Lineage (NCBI taxonomy): Bacteria > Bacillati > Actinomycetota > Actinomycetes > Micrococcales > Microbacteriaceae > Homoserinimonas > Homoserinimonas sp. A520. The sequence continues at coordinate 603,659 of NZ_JBTMWX010000002.1, forward strand.
AACGAACGTCTGGGTCTTTCCGCTCGGCGGACCCAGGCACAAGAGGCCGGTCTGGCACAGGTACCAGAGGGCGTGGTAGCGCGCCTGACCTTCCGTGGACACACCGGCACCCGCCAGGAGGTCGTAGAGCTCATCCCTGGTGAGAATCCGGCCCCCGGTCAGCGACCCACGTGCAGCATCGGTGGCCCGGTCGAGTACAGCAGCGGTCAACCCCTCGTTGCTGAAGTTGGTGGCCGACCGCTTGATCATCCGCTCCCTGGTGAGCGACAGCATCCAGTGCAGGTCTTCGGCCGCCACGAAGTGGAGCGTTCCCCGCAGCGGCCAGGAGCGCACCACGCTGCGGTCGGCCAGGGCAGCCTCGACGATCGCGTCAGTCGACCCGGGCAGCCGTAGCCCGATCGACCACTTCGCCCCGAGGAAGTCCTGCGCCTGCACGGCCGTCATCCAGCGGACGACGTCAACCGCGGAGCCCAGGTCGGAGCGGGTGGGCCACACCAGCTGGCTGTGCAAGCGCATCCGTCCCAGCAGGCGCCGGGCGGACTTCGTCATCCCTGCCTGCGCTTCGACACCGTCGCGAGCTCCGTGCGATCCTTCGCGCCCGCCGCGTACTGGATGGCGCCGCACGCCCGCACCAACGCCAGGTGGGTGAGGGCCTGAGGCGTGTTGCCCACGTGGCGTTCCTGCTCGGTGTCGTACTCCTCCGAGAAGAGTCCGACATCGTTTCCGAACCCGACGAGCCGGTCCATCAGCGTCTGCGCATCCTGAAGCCGACCGCTCAATGCGTACTGCTCCACCAGCCAGAAGGAGCAGGCGAGGAACGGATGCTCGCCGGGCGGCAGCCCGTCGACACCCAACTCGGTGCGGTAGCGCATCAGCAGACCATTGTGCAGCAACTCTTCCTCGATCGCGGCAACCGTTCCGAGCATCCGCGGGTCATTGTGTTCCAGGTAGCCGATCTGTGCCAGGTGCAGCAGGGCCGCGTCGACACCGGTGCTCCCGTAGTACTGCGTATAGGTTCCGCGTTCGCTGTCGAACCCCTTCTCCTCGATCTCGTCGCGTACCTGGTCGCGCAGCTTTTCCCAGTGGTCGGCCGGCCCATCGAGCCCGTAATCGCGCACCCCTCGAATCGCGCAGTCGAATGCGGCCCAGATCATCGCCCGGGAGTGGGTGAAATGGCGCAGCGGCCCGCGAATCTCCCACAGGCTGTGGTCGGCGCGCTGCCAGTTCTCCTCGACGTAACTCATGATCGCCCGCTGGAGCGGCCAGGAGAATCGGCCCTCCTCCACCCCGACCTCGCGCGCCTTCTGCAGGGCGATCATGGTCGAGCCGAAGACGTCGCCCTGGTATTGGGTGAATGCTCCGTTGCCCTTGCGCACCGGCGCAGCGCCCCCGTATCCCGGCAGGCTGTCGATGGTGACTTCGAGGAGTTCGCGTTCGCCGCCCAGGCCGTACATGATCTGGATGTCGGCCGGGTCGCCGGCGATGGCCCGCAGCAGCCAGCCCCGCCAGGTTTCGATCTCCCCGGTGAACCCGCGGCTGAGCAGCACCTCCATGGTGGCGGATGCATCGCGAAGCCAGACGAAGCGGTAGTCCCAATTGCGCACCCCACCCCAATGCTCCGGGAGGCTCGTGGTCGCCGCGGCTGCGATCCCGCCGGTGTCCTCGTGCGTGAGCGCGCGCAGCACCAGGAGTGACCGCTGGACCAACGTCCCGTAAGTGCCGCTGCAATCGGTCTGTGAGGCCCAGTCCTCCCACCACTTCCTGGTGTTGCGGATGCCGGCATCGACATCCGGGGGCTCCGGCACTGCGCGGTGGGAGGGGTACCAGGTCATCGTGAGGTCCATCACTTCACCCTCTGAGACAGTGAAGTCGCTCACGTGGGACTGACCATGGGCGGTCAGGTGCTGGCCGCGCACTACCGCGGCGTCGGGACCGGCGGCAGCGATGATCGCGTGGCGACCGGCAGCCGGTACCTGCCTGATCCACGGCAGCGCATCCGCATAGCCGAAGCGGATGCGCAGTTCTTGGTGCATGTCGACAGTGCCGCTCACCCCGCGCACGCGCCGTACGACGTTGGCCCGTCGATCCCCGATCGGCATGAAATCGGTCACCTCGACTTCGCCAGTCGGGGTCACCCACCTGGTGAGCAGAATGAAGGTGTTGCCGTCATAGCGCCTAGAGGTCTCGGTCACCTCCTCGGCCGGAGCGAGCAGCCAGCGGCCGTGGTCTTCGGTGCCCAGGAGGGCGCCGAACATGGAGGCCGAGTCGAACCGGGGGAAGCAGAGCCAGTCGATGCTCCCGTCGTTTCCGACGAGGGCACCGGTGTGGCAGTCGCCGATCAATGCATAATCTTCGATGTTCAACGCCATCGCTCCATCCTTCCACCTAGTGTGTTGTGAATGACGGAACCAATCGGAGCACTGGTCATATTGGGTGCCGGGGGAGACCTCAGCCAGAGATTGCTGCTTCCCGGGGTCGGTCAATTGCTGGCGAGCGGCCGCGGCCACTCCTTCCAGCTCATCGGCGTCGGACAGGACCCGATGACGGATGAGCAGTGGCGCTCCCGAGTGGCGGGCTCCTTCGCGGCCGGCGGCGCAGAGGGCGCTCGGGTTGACAAGGTCCTGCAAGGGTCGGTCTACCTGCAGGCGGATGTGACGGATTCCGGCGAGCTGGAACGCATCCTGGCTGCCTGCACGGGCATTCCTGCGCTCTACTTCGCCCTTCCGCCCACCGTCACCATTGCCGCATGTGCCGCCCTGGAGAAGGCGGACCTCCCCGAGGGCATTGTGCTGGCGTTGGAGAAACCGTTCGGATCCGACCTGCCCAGCGCCGAGTCACTCAACCGGCAGCTGCTGCGGCTGGTCCCCGAGAACCAGGTGCACCGGGTTGACCATTTCCTCGGCAAGTCGACGGTGCTCAACCTACTGGGCCTGCGCTTCGCGAACCGCATCTTCGAACAGGTGTGGAATCGCGACAACATCGAGCGGATCGAGATCATCTTCGACGAACAGCTCGCACTGGAGGGCCGCGCGGGTTACTACGACGGCGCCGGCGCACTCGTCGACATGATCCAGAGCCACCTGCTGCTGGTGATGGCGCTGGTGACGATGGAGCCGCCGTCGAGTGTTAATGCCGACGACCTGCGCGGGGCGATGGCGCAGGTCTTGCGAGCGACCGAAGTCCGCGACCCCGCTGTGCACAGCCGCCGGGCACAGTACACCGCAGGCAAGCTGGGCGACCGGGCCATCCCCGCGTATGTCGACGAGCCGGGCATCCGGCAGGGCAGCACCACCGAGACCCTCGCCGAACTCACCGTCGAGGTCGAGAACTGGCGGTGGGCGGGGGTGCCCATCCTGTTGCGGTCAGGAAAGGCATTGTCCGACCTGAAGAAGGAAGTTGTCGTGAAATTCCGCGACGTTCCGCACCTCCCCAGTGGCCTGTCCGGGCGAGAAGGCCCGGTGGAGCTTCGCATCTCCCTGAGCCCTGACGAGATTGCCCTCGATGTCATGATGAATGGCGCCGGCGACCCGTTCGTGCTCGACCGATCCACACTGACGGCGACGTTCGGCGCCGGAACGCTTGGACCGTACGCCGAAGTGCTCCACGGCATCCTGAGCGCCGACCCGACCCTGTCGGTTCGGGCGGATGCCGTCGAGCAGTGCTGGCGAATCGTCGCCCCGGCCCTGGCCGCGTGGAGTGACAACGCAGTGCCCCTTGACCACTATGCGGCGGGAACGACCGGCCCAGCAGAGTGGGCCCAGTAACCGGCCCTGCCGGCGACTTGGCTAGTCTTCCGGATCCGCCGGATCGACCGGAGCGTGATGATCGCGCCCGGCTTCGCCGCGCTTCCAGTAGCCATCCACTTTCACCTGGGCGGTCGGGAGGCCGAGTTCCCGGCGAAGGTAGCGGCGAATCGGGATGAGCGAGGCTGCCTCTCCTGCCGCCCAGACGTAGGTGTCGTCCGAGATTGGCCCGTACGCGCGGAAGGCCCTCTCGAGAGCATCCGGATGCTTGTCGATCCAGACCACGCGGGCGCGGTTGACGTGTGCCGGCTCCAGGTAGGCGGCGTCCGACTCGTTGGAGACGGTGGCGAACGCCACGATCTCAACCTCCTCCGGCAGGGCCTCGATCCACCTGGCCAGCGCGGGCAGCGCGGTTTCATCGGCGGCCAGGATCACCTGGGAGATCCCGGATGGCGGCATGCGGGAACCGCGAGGTCCGGCGATGACGATCGGGTCTCCGACGGCGGCCGCAGCGGCCCAGGCGGATGCGGGACCCTCACCGTGCAGGAAGAAGTCGAAGTCGACTTCGGGGGTATCCCCGTCCCTGAACTCGCGAGGCGTGAAGTCCCGCACTGTGACGGTTCCCGTCTCCGGCCGCTGCATCCGCCCCTCCACCAATTGTGGTGCGGTGATGGTTCCGGTCGCCGGGTCGGGGAAGAAAAGCTTGCTGTGGTCAGTCGGCCCAGCCGTAACGAATCCGGTCAGCTCGTCGCCGCTGAGGGTGATCCTCAGGTAACCGGGGCTCAGTTCGCGGACGGCGGTGACCTGTAGGTTGCGCACCGCAGGTTCGTGGCGCAGCATGGTGCCGGGTTCGATCAATGGGGGTCTCCTGGAAGTCATGCGGACAAGGCCGCTCACCAACCACGCTAGCCGATTGCAGCATCGCTTGCTGCTGGTCACTAATCGCCGTCGCTAATGGCCCATCGCTAATGGCACGTCGTCAGTCACCGAGGACGCCGAGGTCGGTCAACTGGTCGGCGAGCCCCGCCCCATGAGGTGCGTAGACCCAGGGAACCGAATTGGGCCGGTGCTTCTCGTCGTCCCTGCTGCGGCCACCGGCCAGCACAGCCTCGCTGGTCGACAATTGCCTGATCGCGATCGCCCTGATGCGCTCAGCGTGCTCATCGGCGAATTGGCCGTACAGCTCTTCGTCGTGCTGCCCGTCGTCCCCGACCAGCAACCACTTGATATCCGGGAACTCGGTGGCCAGGCGCTCGAGGGTGCTGGCCTTGTGGTCTCGCCCGCTGCGGAACCAACGATCGTGGGTCGGACCCCAATCGGTGAGGAGCAGCGGCCCGCTCGGGTACAGGTGCCGCTCCAGGAAGCGTGTCAGGGTGGGGGCAACATTCCAGGCGCCGGTCGACAGGTAGAACACCGGCGCGCCGGGGCTCAATTGCAACAGCCGCTCGTAGAGCACCGCCATTCCCGGTACCGGCCGGCGCGCGTGCTCATCGAGAACGAAGGTGTTCCAGGCGGCGAGCAACGGCCGGGGGAGTGCGGTCACCATCACGGTGTCATCGACATCTGAGATGAGGCCGAGCCGTGCAGCGGGGTCGACAATGAACACCGGGGCTTCAACCTGCTCGGAGCCGGCGGTCTGGATGGTCACGGTGTGCCATCCGGGGGCGAGGTCCACGCGCATGACGGTGTCCACCAGGCCACCGCGGTCGGTCATGACGGAATGCTCGACGTCGCCGGCGACGATGGTCACCTCGACGTCATCGAGGGGCACGGTGGCGAAGCTGCGCCAGCCGCGGATCTTCTTCGCGGACTTCTCCGACGGCTTCCGCGGCTTGTCCAGCAGCACGCGGCACATGATGCGCACCCAACCTGGGGCTCCGTAGCCGGTGTACGGCACGACGACCGGCTGGTGTCCACGCCGTCTGGCGATCAATTCCCGGAACTCATGGACGGCGTCGTCGATGCGGGCACCGAGGTGGAGCTTTACCTTGGCCGGCGCGTTCGCCTTCATCGGACTCCGGTTCTCGTGAGTCCCACCCGGCGTGCTCTCCATCGCGCCAGTCTTTCATGCTCCGGTTGACAGGTGCGCCCACGGGCCGCTCGGGAAGGCATTCTGACAGTTTGCCGAGACAAATCGTTAATGCTCAAAACACTCATGTTCGGCGCAGGTCACGGACTGTACAATTCGAGATGATCTACTCAGAGGGAGTCTCATTGGCGCAGCAAAATACCGGCGATTCACAGCCGGCTATCACCTCGAAGCTCCGAAATGAGCCGGTGCAGGCGCGGAGTACGGCGCGACTCACCAGGCTGCTCGACGCGGCCGCCGAGGTCATCGACGAGATCGGATTCGAGCGCCTGACCACCGCCATGGTCGCCGAACGTGCCGGCGCATCCATCGGCACGGTGTACCGCTATTTCCCCGACCGCATCGCGGTGCTCCAGAGCCTCAGCGTTCGCGCCACGGCTGTTTTCATCGACGAGGTGACCGCGACCCTTCGCAACGAGTCGCACTCCGACTGGTTGCAGGCGATGGACGCCGCCCTCGAACTGCTGCACGAGGCGTTCCGTAACAAGAGCGGCTTCCGCTCGTTGCGGTTCGGAGATGTCATCGACCTGCGAACGGATGAAGGTTCGACGACCAACAGCGCTGTCGTTGCCGACGCGATCGCCGGTGCGCTGGCATCGCGTTTCGAACTCAAGGCCGCAAATCTCGCCTTCACCATCGAAGTCGCCATGACCATGGCGGATGCCCTGCTGGCGCGCTCGTTCGCGGCGGGCTCCGCCAATACGGAGTTCAGCGCCGCAGCGAAGTCTGTTGCGCGCGGCTACCTGATCGAAGAGCTCGGCGCTCCCGACTGAGGCGTCGGGCGCCCGGCTGGCGCGTGAATGCCTGATGGCCAGTGTCTGACGCCCGGTGTCTGACGCCCGGCGACGAGTCGGCGGCCTTCGGGAATGACAGGGCCCACGTTTAGTGTTGACGCAAGGGGTAAGTCAACCCGCGTCGCAGCACCAGGCCTGTGTCCTCGAGATAAGGGAGCCGACCGAATGATCGAATTTCGCAACGTCTCGAAGACGTTCCCTGATGGCACAACGGCTGTTGACGACTTCAGCCTGGTCATACCCTCTCGCAAGACCACGGTGCTGGTCGGCTCATCCGGCTGTGGCAAGACGACCATCCTGAGAATGATCAACCGCATGGTGGAGCCGAGCGGCGGCGCCATCGAGATCGACGGCGAAGACGTGGCAACCCTCAACCCGGTGACGTTGCGGCGCCGCATCGGCTACGTCATGCAGAACTCCGGCCTTCTCCCGCACCGCAAGGTGATCGACAACGTCGCAACCGTTCCGCGGCTCGAAGGGGTGCCCCGCAAGCAGGCGAACGAGCGCGCACTCGAACTTCTCGACACCGTCGGGCTGTCTCGCGACCTCGCCGACCGGTATCCCAGTCAACTCTCCGGCGGACAACAGCAGCGGGTGGGGGTGGCCCGTGGCCTCGCCGTCGATCCGAACATCCTGCTGATGGACGAACCATTCGGGGCGGTCGACCCGATCGTGCGCGCCGATCTGCAGCAGGAGTTGCTGCGGCTTCAGCGCGAACTCGACAAGACGATCGTCTTCGTGACCCACGACATCGACGAGGCTTTCCTGCTCGGGCACCAGATCGTGATCCTGCAGAAGGGTGCCGGGATCGCCCAGCGAGGCACGCCGGCAGAGATCATGGCCGAGCCCGCGAACGACTTCGTCGCCACCTTCATCGGCGCCGACCGTGGAAAGCGCGCCCTCAGCATCCGCCGCACCGATGGGCGGGATGTTCTCGTCGACTCGGACGGCAGGCCGGCCGGCGTTCTGGTGGAGACGGCGAACGAGTGAACTGGGTCCTGGACAATCTCGGGCTCATCGGCGGGCTCACGCTCGAGCACGTTCGGCTCAGCATCTCGCCCATCGTGCTCGGGTTGGTCATCTCCCTGCCGCTCGGGTGGCTCGCCTATCGTTTCGCGCTGACCAAGGGGCTGGTGCTGACCCTGGCCGGCCTGCTGTACACGATCCCGTCTCTCGCGCTGTTCATCCTGCTCCCGCCGATACTCGGAATAAGCGCATTGAGTGAACTGAACGTGACCATCGCCCTGACCGTCTACGCGGTGGCGATCATGTCCCGCTCAGTGGCGGATGCGCTGGACTCGGTCGAAGAAGACGTCCGGCAGTCGGCCACAGCCCTCGGTTACTCGGCCTGGCGGCGGTTCTGGGCGGTAGAGCTGCCGCTGGCCGGTCCTGTAATCCTGGCGGGCCTGAGGGTGACCGCGGTGAGCACGGTGAGCCTGGTGACCGTCGGCATCCTGATCGGGGTGCAGAGCCTCGGGTACCTGTTCACCAATGGATTCCAGCGGCGAATCATGGAAGAAATTGCTGCCGGAGTCGTGATGACCGTCATCGTCGCGCTGCTGTTCGACGTCGCCCTCATGCTGCTCGGGCGCCTGGTGATGCCGTGGACCCGAACGGACGCTACGCGAGCGGGAACCAATGGTGCACGCCTTCGCCGCACCAGCGAACCGGCGGGGGTGTAGTCGTGGAGTTGTTCGCCGAAGCCCTGGCCTGGCTGTTCTCTCCGGAACGCCTCGAGGGCTCGGGCGCCCTCACCGTGCGAATCGGCGAGCACCTGTTCTTCACGGCGATCTCTGTGCTTTTCGCCGCCATCATCGCGATCCCGCTCGGTTATCTCATCGGTCACACCGGCAAGGGCCGCGAGATTGCGGTCGGGATCTCCGGTGCTGCCCGAGCGTTGCCGTCCTTCGGCCTGATCCTGCTGCTCGTCCTGCTGCTCGGGGTGCTGCAGGTGTCCTTCGCGTCGGTAGTCGCGTTCGTGCTCCTCGCGATTCCGTCCATCCTCGCCGGTGCGTACTCCGGCATCCAGGCCATCGACCGGAGCACCATCGACGCGGCGCGGGCGATCGGGATGACCGAGTGGCAGATCCTGCTGGGGGTCGAGATCCCGCTCGGGCTGCCGCTGCTCATCGGCGGCCTGCGAAACGGTGCCCTGCAGGTCGTGGCAACTGTGACCCTTGCGGCGTACGTGAACCTGGGCGGTCTCGGGTATGACATTCTTCAGGGCCTTCCGTTGCGCCGTTTCGACCAGATGCTCGGCAGCGCGATCGTGATCATGGTGCTTGCGCTGGTCATCGACGGGTTGTTCGGCCTCCTGCAGAAGCTTGCGGTGCCGCATGGAGTTACCGCAGGGCAACGACAAGAACTCCGTACGCCGCCAACCCGGCGGCGCGCGGTGATGGGAAGTTCCATCGAACCGGAAAGAGGATAGGAATGTTCACACTAAGGAACAAAGGCCGGCTCGCCATCGGCGCAGCCGTGGTCGGGGTGTCATTGGCCCTGTCAGGGTGCGCATCGGGTGACCCGCTAGACCCGGGTACGGATGCCGATGCTCCCGGCGACACGATTGTCGTCGGGTCACAGGCGTACTACTCGAACGAGATCATCGCCGAGATCTACGCCCAGGCATTGGAGGAAGCCGGATTCGAGGTGGAGCGCAAGTTCCAGATCGGGCAGCGCGATGCCTACATGCCGGCACTGGAAAGCGGGGAAGTCGATCTCTTCCCCGAATACACCGGAAACCTGCTGCAGTTCTACGATGAGGAGGCCACTGCCACCCAGAGTGACGAGGTATATGCAGAGCTCCAAGGCGTGCTCCCCGACGGGCTGACCGTGCTCGACCAGTCGCCGGCCACGGACCAGGACTCCTACAACGTCACGAAGGCATTCGCCGACGAGAACGGGCTCGCGAGTCTGGCCGACCTGGCCGACGTGAGTACCCCGCTGGTGCTGGGCGGTGCTCCCGAGCTTGAGGAACGGCCGTACGGGCCGTCCGGGCTTCTCGACGTCTATGGCGTAACTGTCGACTTCGAAGCCACGGGCGATACTACCGTGGACGCGCTTCTCCAGGGCGTGGTCAACATTGCCAATGTCTACAGCGCAGACCCGCGCATCCAGACCGAAGGCCTTGTCACCCTCGACGATCCCGAAGGGCTCTTCCTTGCGTCGAACGTGGTGCCATTGGTCAATGACGATGTGGCGGATGAGGTAGCCGATGTCATCAACGCGGTCAGTGCAGCGCTCACCGCAGAGGGCCTGGTGGCACTCAACGTGCAGAGCACGGTCGACCAGATGTCGTCAGGGGACATCGCAAAGCAGTGGCTGACCGAGAACGGCCTTATCGGCTAGCTGTACTCGCTAGCTGTTTTCGCTAGACCTTGATGCCGAGTCAGTCGTCGGTCTCCGTGACTTCGATTGGCTCGGCATCAATGGTGTTGGCGTCACCGTCGCCCCGATGAGTCATGTACCGGGCCTCGGTGCGCGCCAGTACCTTCTTCACCACCAGCACGATGATGGCGAAGAGAGCGAAGATGCCGGCGAATATGTAGCCGGCATAGTGCAGTCGCTCCGAAAGTTCCCGATAGCTTTCTGCGGCCGCCCACCCCACCGATGCGTACGCCGTGGCCCAGATGACGCAGGCGGGGACCGTCCACGCCAGGAACTTGCGGTAGCTCATGGTGCTCATCCCCACGGTGAGCGGGACGAGCGAATGGAGCACGGGGAGGAACCGTGAGATGAAGACGGCTATTCCGCCCCGGCGGTCCAGGTAGTTCTCTGCCCGCACCCAATGGTCTTCGCCCAGGCGTCGGCCGAGTCGGCTGGACTGGATTTTCGGACCGAAGTACCTGCCAAGCGCGAAGCCGACGCTTTCGCCCAGCAGTGAGCCCAGGACCACTGCCACGATGAGCGCAACGTATTCGACGACGTTGGCAATTCCGGTGCTCGCGACGATCACCACCGTGTCGCCCGGCACGATCAACCCGATCAGCACAGACGTCTCCAGCGCCATTGCGAGGGCCGCCAGCAGCGTGCGCAGAACAGGGTCCACTCCCTGCGCGGTGCTGAGAATCCAGCTCAGGATGTCGTCCACGGGTTAGAGCTTAATGAGCAGAGCGGGCAGGAAGGGGTTTTCTCAGCCGATCAAGACGTGCGCGCCATTGGCCCAGGCGGCCGGGTTCTTCAGCCGGCGAAGGGCCGTCGATCCAGGCGGTGACGATGCGGATGCCATGGAGTGCGCTGAGCGCCCACACCTCCAGGCCATCGAGATTCTCTGGCGGCACCGATTCGTAGTGGACCTCGACTCCCAACGCGGTCGCAAGGGCGATCACACTTCTGGCGGTGACGCTGTCGACGCGCTCCAGGTCGGGTGACGGTGCACACAGGACGTCGCCACGCCACCAGAGCATCGCGCTGTAGGCACCCTCAACGATGAAGCCTTCCGGCGACAGGATGATCGCCTCGTCTGCGCCCCGCTGCTGCGCCTGCGTTCTGGCGTGAAGTAGAGCCGCCGTGTCGGGTCCCTTGATGGTGGGCCGAGTGCGTGGATCGGGGCCGGTGAGGCTGGCCACCGTGACGGAAAGCCTGAGCCCAGGAGCGGGTCGCTGCCGCACCACCAGGGTGGGGGAGCCGCGGAGCAGTTGAAGCTCGACCCTGGGGAACTGGTCGTCGGACCGGGGCGTTGCCGCGAGGGCCGCGGACCAGAAGTCGCCGAGCCTCAGTTCAGCAGCCTGCTCTGGCAATTGCAGGTCAACGGCGGCGAAGAACCGGTCCCGGTGGAGGTCGATCGCCAGGGCTCGGCCGCTGCTGACCAGCCAGGAGTCGGCAGCAAGAATGCGGGTTTCACCCGGGTCGCAATACTCAAGCGGCGTGAGGTTGCCACCCTGCCAGCGGAACAATGCGGTCCCTGTCGTGCTCATAGAGTTAGGGTATGCGCGTTCTGTCCTACCCGGTGACCGACCGACTGCAGCCGAGCGTTGTCTTCGAGGCTGTCTACGGCACCGAGCAGTACGCCGTCTGGCTCGACAGCGGAAGGCATGCCGCGGCCGGCATGAGTGTCATGGGGACGGCTGCCCGCCGGGTGCAAGCCTCAGTTGCCGAGCACACAGTGACCCTTGATGGTGTCACGCGAAGCGGAACAATCTTCGAATTCCTGGAAGCGGACCTCGGGCGCCACGGTGTGGCAGAGCATCCGGGATTCGCTCTCGGCTGGGTGGGCTGGCTCGGCTACGAATTGCGAGCCCAAACGATGCAGGTAAAGCTGAGCGGCCAGTCACGGCACCCGGATGCCGCGCTCGTGTTCCTCGACCGCTGCATCGTCTTCGACCACGAGTCCGGGTCTGTGGCGCTGAAGGCCCTCGGGGATTCCTGGGACGGAGAACTGCTTGCCTGGCGGGATCAGGTCGTGGGCAGTCTCGCCGAGTTGGCCGGAGGTGGCGAGCGGCACCATCCAGTCCAGGAACAGGCGCAGGCGCCGTCCCCACCGCCCATTGTCGAATGGGCTCACTCCGATGACGAGTACCTGGGCATGATCCGCCAGTGCCAGGACGCGATCACCGCCGGGGATGCCTACCAGCTGTGCCTGACCACTCAAGCGAGCGTGGGAGCGAAGCCGGACCCACTGGCGACCTACCTGGCGCTGAGGGAGTCGAGCCCGACGCACCACGGGGCATACCTGCGGATGGGCGACGTGTCGGTGCTGAGCTCGTCGCCGGAACAGTTCATCTCGGTTTCGCCGTCCGGTGAGGTGCAGACCAGTCCCATCAAGGGCACCCGTCGCCGCGGGGAGAGCGCGGAGGACGACGCCCGCCTGAGGGAGGAGCTGCTCGCCAGCGACAAGGAACGCGCCGAGAACCTGATGATCGTCGACCTGATGCGCAACGACATCGGCCGCATCGCGACGGTCGGGTCAGTGCGGGTGTCCAGCCTGCTCACCGTGGAGAGCTATGCCCAGGTGCACCAATTGGTCAGCACCGTTCGCGGAGACCTCGCGGCCGGGGTAAGCGGTGTCGACGCGGTCGTGTCCTGCTTCCCGGCCGGATCCATGACGGGTGCGCCGAAGCGCAGCGCGACCGAGATCCTCGACCGGTTGGAGGGGCGTCCGCGGGGCATCTACTCCGGTGTGCTCGGGTACTTCGGACTGGACGGGCGGATCGACCTCTCCATGGTCATCCGGACCATCGTCATCGATAGGGAAGGTGCGACCGTGGGAGCCGGGGGCGGGATCACGGCGCTTTCCGTTCCGGAGGAAGAGCTCGACGAGGTGTACCTGAAGGCGGCTGCCCTGCTCGAGGTGCTCGGGGTGGGCCGCTCCGTTCGGTAATCTGGAGGCTGGCCATCGCGCGAGAAGAATTCTCGGGCGGTGCACCCTCCCACCCGCAACGAATTGAGTGACCCCGTGGCATCAGAGCATCTGACATCAAAGCGCCTGACACCAGAGCACGGCGACGACGCCGAATACGACGTCGCCCGCATCCAGCAGAAGTGGCAGGCCGTCTGGGATGAACTCAAGCCGTTCGCGGCCGGCGGCGACGACGACGACCGCCCGCGCAAATACATCCTGGACATGTTCCCGTACCCGTCGGGCGACCTGCACATGGGTCACGCGGAGGCGTACGCGCTGGGCGACGTGATTGCACGCTACTGGCGGCAGCAGGGCTTCAACGTGCTGCACCCGATCGGCTGGGACTCGTTCGGGCTGCCGGCGGAGAATGCTGCCATCAAACGGGGAATCGACCCGCGCGGCTGGACCTACGAGAACATCGAACAGCAGAAGCGCAGCATGAAGCTGTACGCCGCATCCTTCGACTGGGACCGGGTGCTCCACACCAGCGACCCCGAGTATTACAAGTGGAACCAGTGGCTGTTCCTGAAGATGTTCGAGAAGGGCCTCGCCTATCGCAAGGACAGCTGGGTCAACTGGTGCCCGAACGACCAGACAGTGCTGGCCAACGAGCAGGTCGTCGACGGCCGTTGCGAACGGTGCGGGTTCCTGGCCGAGAAGAAGAAGCTCACCCAGTGGTACCTGAAGATCACCGACTACGCCGACCGGCTGCTGGACGACCTCAACCAGCTGGAGGGAACCTGGCCGTCGAAGGTCATCAGCATGCAGCGCAACTGGATCGGGCGCTCGCGCGGTGCGGATGTCGACTTCGAGATCGAGGGCAGGGCAGAGCCGATCTCCGTGTTCACCACCCGACCGGACACCCTGTACGGGGCAACCTTCATGGTGGTGGCCCCCGACTCGGAGTTCGCAGCCGAACTGGTCGAAGGAGCATCCGCTGAGGTGAAGGCCGCATTCGCCGCGTACCTCACCGAGGTTCAGAAGAAGACCGAAATCGACAGGCAGGATGCCACGCGGGAGAAGACTGGCGTCTTCCTTGAGCGGTACGCCGTCAACCCGGTCAATGGGGAGCGCCTGCCGATCTGGGTCGCCGACTACGTGCTGGCCGACTACGGCCATGGCGCTGTCATGGCGGTGCCGGCACATGACCAGCGCGACCTGGACTTCGCCCGCAAATTCGGCCTGCCGGTGCGCGTGGTAGTCGACACGAACGCCCCGATCACCGGCACGATCCCCGTGCTCGAGACCGACCCAGAGACCGGCGAGGCCATCCTTCCGGACGAGCTTCCTCCGCTCGACCCGGTGTCCACCGGCATCGCGCTGTCGGGTGAGGGGCGGATGACCAACTCCGGCCCCCTGGACGGGCTCAGCAAGTCTCATGCCATCAGCCGGATCATCGAACAACTGGAGAAAGACGGACGCGGTCGCTCGTCCAAGCACTACCGCCTCCGCGACTGGTTGATCTCGCGCCAGCGCTACTGGGGGACGCCGATCCCGATCATCCACGGCGAGAACGGGGAGCTGATTCCGGTACCGGAGGATCAGCTGCCCGTTACCCTCCCGCCGAGCGAGGGCCTCGACCTGAAGCCGAAGGGCTCGTCACCGCTGGGAGCTGCCGCCGATTGGGTGAACGTGCCCAACCCGAACGACGGCACCCCGGCCAGGCGCGACCCGGACACCATGGACACCTTCGTCGATTCGTCGTGGTACTTCCTGAGGTTCCTGAATCCTCACGATGACACCCAGGCGTTCGACCCTGCGGCGGCCGACCGGTGGGCGCCGGTCGACCAGTACGTAGGCGGCGTGACGCACGCCATCCTTCACCTGCTCTACGCCCGGTTCATCACCAAGGTGCTGTACGACCTGGGCTACGTCTCGTTCACCGAGCCGTTCAGCGCACTGCTCAATCAGGGAATGGTTCTCATGGACGGCAGCGCCATGAGCAAGTCCAAGGGCAACATCGTGCAGCTGAGCGAGCAGCTCGACGAGCATGGCGTGGATGCCGTGCGGCTCACCATGGCATTCGCCGGCCCTCCGGAAGACGACATCGACTGGGCGGACGTCTCCCCACACGCATCCGCGAAGTTCATCGCCCGCGCATGGAGGCTCTCCGGCGATGTCACCAGCAAGCCCGGAGTGGACTGGAGCACCGGCGACGAGTCGCTGCGCCGGGTGACCCACCGGTTCCTCGCCGAGGCGCCGGCGCTGACCGAGTCCTTCAAGTTCAACGTCGTGGTCGCCCGCATCATGGAGTTGGTGAACGCCACCCGCAAGGCGATCGATGGCGGCGTCGGCGGCGGCGATCCCGCCGTTCGGGAGGCGACCGAGACGGTCGCGCTCGCCCTCAGCCTGTTCTCGCCCTATGTGGCGGAGGAGATGTGGGAGCGCCTGGGTTACCCGGCGCCGGTCGCGTTGGCCGGTTGGCGCAAGGCCGACCCGGTGCTGCTGGTGGAGACCTCGGTCACCGCGATCGTGCAGGTCGACGGGAAGGTGCGTGACCGCCTCGAGGTGAGTCCCAGCATCGACCCGGCTGAGCTGGAAGCCCTGGCACGGGCGTCGGATGCTGTTCAGCGCGCGGTCGGCGATCGCACCATCACCGGAGTCACCGTCCGCGCTCCGCGGGTGGTGAGCCTGTCGACCAAGTAGGGGAGGTAGGGCCACCGGAAGACCGGTAGTCCTCCATTGCCCGCACGGTGCGGTTCTGTGCACAGAGACGCGCCGATGGCCTTCTGGTCGGAATGCGGCTGGTTAGCGTCGTGGGATGAGCACCCCCCGCTCGGGCACCCCCGGCTCCCTGAGCACCCGCCGCCCCCTGAGCCTGTCGAAGGGTGCGGTCTTCGTTCTCCTCCTGATCGCGATCGCGATCGCCGTCCTGATCTCCGCGCTCGGCTCCCACGGAACGTCGGAACCCGTCGGCACGGTGCGTTCAGCATCCGCTCCTGAGCGGATGCAGGCGACCATCTATGTGCACCTGCTGGGGGAAGTCGCCACCCCGGGGTTGTACCAATTGCCGGAGGGCTCCCGTGCGGTGGATGCTGTGGCCGCGGCCGGCGGCTTCATCGAGGGTGCTGATCGGACCAGCCTCAACCTGGCCCGCATCCTGTCCGATGGCGAGCAGGTGTACGTGCCGAAGGAGGGCGAGGCGCCGCTCGCCCAGCCGGGTGCGATCGGCGCTTTCGGCGGCAAGGTCAACCTGAACACCGCCGACGCGGCGGCACTCGAGACGCTTCCGCGGGTGGGACCGGCGATGGCGGCGCGCATCATCGCCTGGCGAGCCGCCAACGGGCGATTCGCGGCGGTGGAAGACCTCAAGAGCGTGAGCGGCATCGGTGACAAGACCTTTGAGGCCATGCGCGACCTCATCACGATATGAAGGCGGATGCACGGCTGGCGATCCCTGCGGCCGTCGGGTGGGGCGTCCTGGCGATCGTCATTGCCACGCCGGCAGCACTTCCCTGGACAGCGGGCGGATGCTGGTTGGTGGCCGTTCTCGCGCTGCTGGCGACGCCATCGTTGCCGGTTCGACTGCGTGGGGTCACCCTCAGCGTTGTGCTCGGGTCGACGCTGGCGGCCCTGATGCTCACCTCAGCGGCAATCTCCGCGCCCAGCCGGTGGCCGAAGCCGCTGGTCGATGCTGTCGGCAGCGGCGGGGTGGTCCGGGCTGTTGCCAGCACGACGCAGGCGACGGACAACGGTGACGGCAGGTTCACCGCAATGCTGATGAGCGGCACGGTGGCGGGTACGGCGTTCACCGCCTCGGTTCCTGTGCTGGTCTTCGGTGCAGCCGAAACTCCGGTCGGTATTGGGGCTGAGCTGCGATTGACTGGAACTCTGGGCCAGGCAGACGACGCCGGGAATGTGGCCTTCCTGTTCTTCCTGACCGATGACGCGTCAGTGGAGCGCGGACCACCGTGGCTCCTCAGGGCGACCGGTAGCCTGCGCGACGGATTCCGCGACCTGGCAACGTCGCTGCCAGGCGATGGCGGTGACCTGCTTCCTGGCTTGGCCATCGGCGACACTGGCGCGGTCACCGAGTCCCTGGACTCCGCCATGAAGGCGTCATCACTCAGCCACCTCACCGCCGTCTCCGGAGCGAACTGTGCCGTAATCATCGCGCTGATCGTCTTCGGCGGTTCGGCGATCGGGCTTCCACGCTCGGTGCGTATCGGCGCAGCGTTGGTAGTACTCGCCGGATTCGTCGTGCTGGTGACGCCGGAGCCCAGCGTGCTGCGAGCATCCGTCATGGCGGCGCTGGTGCTTGCCGGTCTCGCCTCCGGCCGGCCGCTGAGCGGGCTGCCTGTTCTCGGTCTTGCGGTCACCGTGCTGCTGGTGATGGACCCCTGGCTGGCACGCAATTTCGGCTTCGTCCTTTCGGTCTGCGCCACCGCGGGACTGCTCCTCTTTGCCGCGCCGCTGGCTCGTGCACTCTCCCGGTGGTTGCCACTGCCGCTCGCGCTGCTGGTGGCGGTACCCGCTGCGGCGCAGCTGGCCTGCCAGCCGGTGCTCATCCTGCTCACACCCTCGATTCCGACCTACGGGGTGCTGGCGAATATCCTCGCGGCGCCGGCAGCACCAGTGGCGACCGTACTCGGGTTGATCGCCTGCGTGACCTCCCCGGTGTTCGCTCCACTCGCCGCCGTGATCGCCCAGGTGGCATGGCTTCCGTCGGCCTGGATCGCCGCTGTGGCGTTGTTCTTCAGCGCGCTGCCCGGTGCGAACCTGCCCTGGCTCTCGGGCGCTGCCGGGGTGGCGTTGTGCCTGCTGGCTGGGACGCTCGCCTTGCTGGTGTGGTTGCTGCCGGCCGGCCGGTCGGGGAGGGGGCGAGCCGCCGCATCCGCCGGCCTGGTGCTGCTGGTCGTCGCATATGTGGGCGTTGCGGGAGGCGAACAACTGCGCCGCCGCGTGGCACCGCCCGCGGACTGGGTCGTCGCGGCCTGCGATGTCGGCCAGGGCGATGCGATGCTGGTGCGCAGCTCCGGGCAGGTGGCGCTGATCGACACCGGGCCGGAGCTGGCGCTCCTCGACGAGTGCCTGTCGACTCTGGGCGTTGCCCACATCGATGTGCTGGTGCTCACGCACTTCGATCTCGACCATGTCGGCGGGTCCATGGCGGTGACCGGTCGAGTCGATCGTGTGCTGGTCGGCCCGAGCGCCGGCCAGGACGATGATCGCGTCGTGCAGCAATTGGCGGATGCCGGCGCGGCCGTCGAGCAGGTGGCAGGCGGTAATACGGGGACGCTGGGGGAGCTGCGGTGGGACGTCCTGTGGCCGCCGGCACGACTGGGCGGCATCGAACCGGGCAACGACGCCAGCGTAGTTCTGCAGTTCACGCCGGCATCCGGATGCGAGCACGGCTGCTTCACCGGCGTATTCCTCGGCGACCTGGGCGAGGAGTCGCAGGGGCGGATGCTCGGAGCAGCCAACCTCGGCGGAGCCGGTCTGGCCGGGGTCGACCTGGTGAAGGTCTCGCACCACGGTTCGCGGGACCAGAACAGTCGGCTCTACGAGACGCTGCGCGCAACCGTCGGCCTGATCGGCGTCGGTGCTGACAACGACTACGGTCATCCGACCGAACAGACGCTCGACCTCCTCGGCGCGACCGGCACGGAGGTGGTGCGCACCGACCGCTCAGGGCTGGCACTGATCTCCTTGCGGGGCGGGGAACTCGTCCTGTGGACCGAGCACGACAGTACCAATACGGGCAGTGCTGATTCGAGCGGTGTCGGCGCACCAGAATAGGCTGGGGTGTCGCCCCCGGTGTCCAGAGGAGTTCCATGGCAGTGCAACGTTCGTCGAAGGCAGGCGCTGCGAAATCGTCGACGTCCCGCACCGGTTCAGCCAAGGCCGCAGCGATTCCCCAGGTCGGCTGGTCGAGCATCCGCCCCGCCCGGGTGGTGCTGGTGTCGGGAACCGAGACACTGCTTGCCGATCGTGCGATCCGCCTTCTTCGCGACACGCTCAAGCTGGAGGATCCGAGCCTCGAGGTCAGCGACCTGGAGGCCGACAACTACGCGCCCGGTGAGTTGATCACCCTCGCCAGCCCCTCCCTGTTCGCCGAACCACGCCTGATTCGCGTCACCAACGTCGAGAAGTGCACTGACGCGTTCATCTCCGAGTGCCTCGAGTACCTGGAGGCGCCGGCCGATGACACCTACCTGGTGCTGCGTCACGCCGGGGGAGTGCGTGGCAAGAAACTGCTCGACGGCATCCGGTCGGGAACCGGCGGCGGCATTGAGGTGGTCTGTGCGGAGCTGAAACGGGAGTCCGACAAGCTCGATTTCGCGCGCGACGAGTTTTCCACGGCGGGCAAGAAGGTCAGCGCTGGGGCGCTCCGCGCGCTGGTCTCCGCCTTCGCAGACGACCTGGCCGAGTTGGCTTCCGCCTGCCAGCAGTTGATTGCGGATGCCGCGGCGGAGGTGACCGAGGCGACGGTCGAGAAATACTATTCCGGCCGGGTCGAGACGAACGCGTTCAAGGTCGCAGACAGCGCCATCGCCGGTCGGCACGGTGAGGCATTGATCCTGTTGCGGCATGCACTCGCCTCGGGGGCCGACCCGGTGCCGGTGGTCGCGGCCTTCGCGATGAAACTGAGGACAATGGCGAAGCTGGTCGGACGGCGGGGCGGGTCTGGCCAGTTGGCCGCGCAGTTCGGCCTGGCGCCGTGGCAGGTCGAGCGCGCCCAGCGCGACCTCCAGGGCTGGACGGAGGCGGGGCTAGGGCGCTGCATCGAGCTACTGGCAGAGACGGATGCCGCGGTCAAGGGTGCCGAGCGCGACCCGGTCTTCGCGCTGGAGCGCATGGTCAGCAAGATCGCGGCCCGCGGCGAGTAGCGGGGTAATTCACTTATCGGCTGGTCGGGCGTGTCGAGGCCTCCGTCGGGTTGCGCGACTGAGGCTGGTCGAGCTCGTCGGGTTGCGCGACTAGGGCTGGTCGAGCTTGTCGAGACCCATCGAGCTTGCCGAGATTCGCTCACCCTGCAGGTTATCCACAGCGTCTCTGTAGTGTCCGCCGGAATGTCGGTGGTCGGGTGTGGTCTTGGAGTATGAAGCGGATGGTGGAGGTCACCCTGGATGAGGCGGCGATGGCCGACCTGGGTATCCCGGTGGATGATCTTGATTTCACCGTGGATGATCTGCCGCCGGATCCGTTGGCTGACCAGTATGACGCGATGTACGACGCCTTGTATGACACTGTCCCGGTGGATGGGGGGTCGATGCGGGCGGCGATCGAGCGGGTGGTGGCCAACCGGCAACGCATGGCGGAGTGTCAGGCGGAGGAGTATCGGGCGTTGGCCCGCCTGTCCGTGTTGGCCCGGGAGGGTGCCGAGCTGGTGATCGTCCCGGAACACGGTGACCATGATGCCAAAGAGGTCGCCTATCGGACGATGGTGGCCGAGGTGGCGATGGTCTCCCGGGTGTCGGCCCGGAGCATGGCGGCCCGGGTTGCCGAGTCGGAGCTGATCGCCACCGGGTTCCCGCACACCCTGGAAGAGTTGGCGGTCGGGTCGATCAATGCCGGGCATGTGCGGGTGATCGTCGAACACGGCCTCCCCATCGCGGATGCTGCGGTGCGGGCGGTCTATGAGTCCATTGTGCTCAACCAAGCGGTCACGACGACGCCGGGTCGGTTGCGGCGGGTGGCGGAGTTGACCGCCGCGAAACTGGGCACCGAGGCGTTTCAGGAACGCCACGAGCGGGCGGCCGCCGAACGGCAGGTGCGGGTCGGGAAACTGCCCGACGGCATGTCGGAGCTGATCCTGGTGTTGCCGACCCTGCTGGCCGCCGGCGTCTGGGACCGCCTCACCGCCCAGGCCAGAACTTTGTCCCGGGCCGGGGATCCGCGCTCGTTTGACCAGTTGCGGGCCGACCTGGCCACCGACCTGCTCCTGACCGGCGACCTGGACAGTGCGGACGGGTCCCCGCATGCCCTGGCCCGGGGGATCACCGCCGAGGTCGCCATCGTCATCCCCGCCCTGACCCTCCTCGGTCACAGTAAGGAGCCGGCCACCCTGGCCGGGCAGGGACCGATCGGGTTGGCCGAAGCCAAACTGTTGGCGGCCAAAGCCCCGTCCATGGTGCGGATCCTCACCCACCCGGCTACCGATCTGGTGCTCAGCGTGGACACCTACCGACCATCGGAGAAACTCCGACGATTCCTCCGCATCCGAGACGGCAGGTGCCGATTCCCCGGCTGCACCCGGCCGCCGAACCGGTGCGACATCGACCACACCATAGCCGCCGAAACCGGTGGGCCGACCACGGTGGGCAACCTGGCCCATTTATGCCGCGGCGATCACACATTGAAACACCACGGCGGGTGGAGTGTGAAACAACTCGAACCCGGAGTACTGGAATGGACCAGTCCCAACGGATACGTCCACACCGACACACCCGACCCCACCGTCCACTTCGCCGCCTAACCGCGTTCCACAGGAGAGCACCCGGGTGGGTCCAGCGCCCAGGCTGGATGGGCGCCCAGGCGGGTTGAGCGCCCAGGTGGGTTGAGCTTGTCGAAACCCATCGAGCTCGCCGAGATTCCCGCTCACGTCAAGAACTGCGCAAACCAACAAAAAACCCCGCCTCACGAGGAGACGGGGTTCTTGTTCAGCTGGTGTGCCTACAGGGCGTTGACCTGCTTGGCGATGGCCGACTTCTTGTTGGCGGCCTGGTTCTTGTGGATGACGCCCTTGCTGGCGGCCTTGTCGAGCTTCTTCGAGGCGAGGAGGAGGGCGGCTGCGGCCTTCTCCTTGTCCCCGGCAACGACAGCGGCGCGGGTGGCGCGGATGGCGGTGCGAAGCTCGGCCTTGTGTGCCTTGTTGCGGTCCGTCGCCTTCTTGTTGGTGAGGATGCGCTTGATCTGCGACTTGATGTTTGCCACTTAGGGTTCTTTCTCTAGTTCTGGACGGTGTTTTGGCAGCTGTGGCCGAAACGATGTAGAGGGCATCGTTCCGATTGAGAGCTGCGATTCGCACCCGTGATCGTGGGAAATGAACGCGGTGCGCAAGCCAAGGGTCAACTTTACCAGAGGACGGGCCTGTTTCAGCAATCGTCCGGTGTCGGTGACATGGAAAAGGGGCGAGCCCGGCGGGCCCGCCCCTTCCCGGTACTACTGCCTAGCGACGGTGGGCTGCTGCGCGACGGCGGCCGGCCAGTACGAGGCCAGTACCGAGCAGGAGCATCACGCCGCCGCCAGCGATGGCGGGCGTGAAGTCCGTGCCGGTGGCTGCGAGTGTCGCCGGGTTAGCGGTGACAGCGAAAGAGCCCGAGGTCGAAACGCCTGAGCTTAGACCGAAGGCACCGAGGAAATAGGTGCCTGCAACCAAGGAAGCCTCGCTGTACGGAATGGTTACCGAACCGTTGGCGTCAGCGGTGAAGGACCCGGGGATAGCTCCGCCGGAGCCGCCGTTACCAAATCCGCCTTCAACGGCCTCGCCGGGAATGAAGCCGGTGAACACTCCGGAGACGCCGGTCGTGCCCATCGCAGCGATGGTCAACGAAGCAGGGGTGATGGCCGCGGTCGGCGCCGCGGGCAGGAACCAGTGCGTGTTACCCGCCCAGGTGATTGACACAATCGTTGCGGTGGTGCCGGCGTTTACATACGCGCCGAAGGCGAGAATCTCGTAGTTCGCCTGCAACGCGGTGACGATTGTGGTCAGAGGGGTGGATGTATCAGCAGGCACTACGACAGTAGTTCCGTCGGCACTCACGATGTTCCAGCTAGAAACCCAGTTGGCGCCATCGATCCCGGCCTGATTGAACCCGTCGGGGCGCAACGTCGTGAACCTCGGGTTGGTGGCTGGGTTTTGATCGTGGTCGTAGAAGACGGGGATCTGGAATATCGCGTTGCCGCTCGCCATCGTCATCTCGGCGCCGTTGACAAGGCCCAGAATGTCAGTCGTCGGGGTTGTGCCGTTGAGGATCTGGTAGAGCCCGGTTGTTCCATCAACCAGCAGGCCAGAGGGGGTGGAGTCGATCGTTCCGGTAGAACCTCCACCGGTGAACCAACCCGGTGAGTACGGTGAGGTTTCGGCCGGGAACTGGGTATCGTTCACATAGAAGTCGGCGGCGCTTGCGGTGCCACCGATGGCGAGTGTTGACACGCCTACGAGGGCTGTGGCAGCCCCCACTGCGAGCATGCGGGAAAACTTCATGTCGTGTGTGTTCCTTACTTTCGGGTCGTGCAAAAACAACGATTCCTCGACGCTACTCCTCCTTGGGGACAGATATACCGGATTCTCTAAAAATTTGTCATAACGATTCGGCCGTCAATAGCAGATTCTGCCGGCGCGCAGGCATGGGAGAATTGGACGACTCTTCCCAGCAACCCCTGAGGTACACGTGAGCCCCAAAGCATTGAAGGCCCTTGAACCGGCATCGACCGACCCCGCCTTCATCCGCAACTTCTGCATCATCGCCCACATCGATCACGGCAAGTCGACCCTCGCCGACCGGATGCTGCAGGTGACCGGCGTGGTCAGCGACCGCGACATGCGTGCGCAGTACCTGGACCGGATGGACATCGAGCGCGAACGCGGAATCACCATCAAGAGCCAGGCAGTACGGATGCCGTGGGCCCTCGAGCAGGCTGAGGGACCGGACCAGGTCTACGCCCTCAACATGATCGACACTCCCGGCCACGTCGACTTCACCTACGAGGTGTCCCGCAGCCTGGCGGCCTGCGAGGGCGCCATCCTGCTGGTGGATGCGGCCCAGGGCATTGAGGCGCAAACACTTGCGAACCTCTACCTCGCACTGGCGAACGACCTCACGATCATCCCGGTGCTGAACAAGATCGACCTTCCGGCCGCCGACCCCGACAAGTACGCGAAGGAGCTGGCCGGCCTCATCGGAGGCTCACCCGACGACGTGCTTCGGGTGTCCGGCAAGACGGGTGTCGGAGTTCCCGAGCTGCTGGATCGCGTCACCAAGCTCATCCCGCCACCGGTCGGCGACGCATCCGCCCCTGCACGCGCCATGATCTTCGACTCCGTCTACGACAGCTACCGCGGTGTCGTCACCTACGTGCGGATGATCGACGGCAAGCTGAGCCCTCGCGAGAAGGTCCAGATGATGTCCACAAGGGCAACCCACGAGATCCTCGAAATCGGCGTCAGTTCGCCAGAACCGACCCCCAGTCAGGGGCTCGGCATCGGCGAGGTCGGCTACCTGATCACCGGCGTGAAGGATGTTCGCCAGTCGAAGGTCGGGGACACCGTTACTACGGCCGCGAAGCCGGCGACCCAGGCGCTGCCCGGCTACACGGAGCCCAAGCCGATGGTCTTCTCCGGGCTGTATCCGATCGATGGGAGCGACTATCCGGTGCTGCGCGAGGCACTGGACAAGCTGAAGCTGTCGGATGCGTCCCTCGTCTACGAGCCGGAGACATCCGTCGCCCTCGGTTTCGGATTCCGCTGCGGCTTCCTCGGCCTGCTGCACCTGGAGATCATCACCGAACGGCTCGAGCGCGAGTTCGACCTCGACCTGATCGCCACAGCGCCTTCGGTGATCTATGAGGTGACCACCGACGACAAGAAGTCGGTCACCGTCACCAACCCGAGCGAATTCCCCGGCGGCAAGATCGCCTCAGTCACCGAGCCGATGGTGAAGGCGGCCATCCTGGCGCCGAAAGACTACGTCGGCGTCATCATGGAACTCTGCCAGGGCCGCCGCGGAGCGCTGCTCGGCATGGACTACCTCGGTGAGGACCGAGTGGAGATCCGCTACAGCATGCCGCTCGGCGAGATCGTCTTCGACTTCTTCGATCAGCTCAAGAGCAAGACGGCGGGCTACGCGTCGCTCGACTATGAGCCCAGCGGTCAGCAGGAAGCCGACCTGGTGAAAGTCGACATCCTGTTGCAGGGCGAACAGGTCGACGCGTTCAGCGCGATCGTGCACCGCGACAAGGCGTACGCCTACGGTGTGCTGATGACCGGGCGACTGCGTGAGCTGATCCCGCGGCAACAATTCGAGGTGCCCATCCAGGCGGCCATCGGCGCTCGAATCATCGCTCGCGAGAGCATCCGCGCCATCCGCAAGGACGTCCTGGCCAAGTGCTACGGCGGCGACATCACCCGCAAGCGCAAACTTCTGGAGAAGCAGAAGGAGGGCAAGAAGCGGATGAAGATGGTCGGCCGCGTCGAAGTACCTCAGGAGGCTTTCATCGCGGCGCTCTCCGGCGATACGGAGAAGAAGGAAAAGAAGTAGATGAGCAGGGCCCAGTGGTGGAATCGGCCGGTCACCTACGCGGCGGTGGGCGGCACCAAGGCCGCTGACCTGATGGCTTACCCGCCGTCCGGATACCGGCCGTTCGAGAAGCGTGCGCGCATCGGTCACGGCCCCGCGCGCTGGGAGTATGCCTGGGCAGCCGCGCTGTCCTGGGGCATCCAGACGAACAGCGGCTTCCAGGTCGATGTGACGGAGACTCCGGATGCCGTGACCGGCCTCACCTACACCCCCGTCGAGTTCGACACCGGGGGAGTTCCGGTAAAGCCGGCGAGCACCGAAACGCCGGACGAGCTCACCTACGGCCCTGACGGCACGGAGTTCGTGGTCCCAGGGGTGACTGCCAAGCTGTCCATACCGGTGGGCCCGCTCCGCATCGGCGCGCCGTGCCGGGTCGTCTACATCGTCGATGAGAAGGACCGCAAGGGGTTCGCCTACGGCACCCTGGCCGGGCATCCGGAGAGCGGTGAGGAGGCGTTCATCGTGGAGCGCACCGACGACGGATCGGTGTGGCTCACCATCCGCGCGTTCTCCCGTCCGGCGAATGTCGGCTGGTGGCTCGCGTACCCGGTACTGCGTATCGCGCAATGGTTCTACACCCGCCGCTATTTCAAGGCGTTGACCGGACCGGTCGACTGAACCCAGATGCCCTCCGCCCTGCCCATCGCCGATCCGGCCCCTGCCGACGGAAACCTGCCCGCCTCGGTCGCGCTCGACGCTGAGAACCGCAACTTCGGCGTCTACCTGCACGTGCCGTTCTGTCGCGTCCGCTGCGGGTACTGCGACTTCAACACCTACACCTCGGAGGAGCTGCGCGGCGCCAAGCGCAGCGACTACGCCGGTCAGGCCATCCAGGAGGTGAGGCTCGCCGCACAGGTGATGGACGCTGCCGGATTGCCCAGCCGACCCGTTTCGACGGTCTTCTTCGGCGGAGGAACACCCACCCTGCTCCCCGCCGCGGATCTCGCGGCGATGCTGGGGTCGGTGGCGGATGCCTGGAACCTGGCAGCGGATGCCGAAATCACCACCGAGGCCAACCCAGACTCGGTCGACCTCGAGTACCTGCTCAGGCTGAAGCGTGCCGGATTCACGCGCGTCTCGTTCGGCATGCAGTCGGCGGTGCCCCACGTGCTCGCCACGCTGGAGCGCACCCACGATCCGGAGCGGGTCCCGCTGGTTGTCGCCTGGGCCAGGGAGGCGGGCCTGGACGTCAGCCTCGACCTCATCTACGGAACGCCGGGGGAGACCCTGGACGATTGGCGGCGCTCCCTCGAGCACGCGATCGCCCAGCAGCCGGACCACTTGTCCGCCTACTCCCTGATCATCGAAGACGGCACCAAGCTGGCGCGCCAGATTCGTCGCGGCGAGGTCGACCAGCCAGACGAAGACCTGCAGGCCGACATGTACGAACTGGCGGACACCCTGCTGGATGCCGCCGGGTACGAGTGGTACGAGGTGAGCAACTGGGCCCGGAACGGCCATCGCTCACTCCACAACCTCGCCTACTGGCAGGGTCACGACTGGTGGGGAGTCGGTCCGGGTGCCCACAGCCATATCGGAGGCGTCCGCTGGTGGAACGTCAAGCATCCGGCCGCCTACGCCGACCGCATCCTGGCCGGGCACTCCCCGGCCGCCGGACGGGAGACCCTCGATGATGAAACCCGGCGGGTCGAACGCGTGCTCTTGCTGACTCGCATCCGTGACGGGCTTCGGATCGGCGAGCTTCCGGCATCCGGTCGCACCGCCGTCGCCGGCCTCATCGCCGACGAGCTGGTTAACGCAGCAGCCGCCCTGCGCGGGTCAATCGAGTTGACGCTGCGTGGGCGGCTGCTGGCGGACGCCGTTGTCCGAAGGTTGGTCCAGTAGCTTCGAAACCTACTTGATCAGCGGAATCGACAACGGGTAGTTGTAGTACTCACCGTTGGTCGCCTTCACCGCGGCGATGATGCTGAACACGATGATGACGATGCTGACAGCCATGAGGATCACGAACCCGATCAGCACGAATAGCGTCAGGAGCCCAACCACCGCTGCAATGGTCATGGTGATCTGGAAGTTGAGCGCAGACTGCGTGTGAGCGCGGACGAACGGGCCACGGTCCTTCAGCACCAGGTATCCGATCAGTGGAGAGATCACCCCGAGGAAGATACCGCCAATGTGCACGAGCGTCGCCCACAGCTTCTCGTCGCTGGGGCTCATCGGCTGGACGGGCTGGTAGTCGCCGGGAGGCGGTGGGGCTGAATTGGTCATGGGTCCATTAAAGCAAGAAAGGCCGGGACTGTGTGTCCCGGCCCGCTCGCTGTACTTGACGAACCGACTGCTACTTGATGAAGCGGATGTTGATCGGGTAGCGGTAGGCCACGCCGGCCTTCGCCTTGTTGAAGCCCTGCACGCAGAAGATGATGGTGATCACCCAGAGCGCCAGCGGGAAGATCCAGCTGATGAGAACCCAGAACCCGAACGTGACGGCGGTCAGGATCGCGTTGATGATCATGATCGCGATGTGTCCAATGGTCACCGTGATCTGGAAGTTCAGGGACTCCTT
This sequence comes from Homoserinimonas sp. A520, assembly GCF_054489245.1. NCBI lineage: Bacteria > Bacillati > Actinomycetota > Actinomycetes > Micrococcales > Microbacteriaceae > Homoserinimonas > Homoserinimonas sp. A520. The sequence goes on from NZ_JBTMWX010000002.1 coordinate 631,391, forward strand.
GCCCTCAGCGTTGGTGTGAGCTCCGCGGTCCTTGAAGACCAGCCAGATGATCAGTGGCGGCAGGATCCAGAGGATGCCGCCGAGGTGCGCAAATGACGCCCACTGGTTGTCTTCCGCCTGAGACAGCGGCGCTGCTGCGGCGGGGGAAGGAGCTTGTTCGGTCATTGACTTTGCCTTTCGGTTGCGAGTTGCTGCTAGACATCGGGTAGAGCCTCCTGGCGGGTGAATGCCAGACCCCCATGACGGGGCCGCTAATCAAGCGCACCCATAAGCTAGTGCCGGACACAGCCCTCTGGCAAGGACATCCGGGCGGGTCGAGGCGATACAATTGGCAGTCGGAAGGTAAGAGTGCCAAGAAACTGAGGGTGGGTGCGACATGGTCTCCGAGCGCAGCCTCGAAGTTCTCCGCGTGATCGTTCAGGATTACGTCGCCTCCCGGGAGCCTGTCGGTTCGAAGTCGATTGTCGAGCGCCACTCCTTCGGTGTCTCTGCTGCCACCATCCGCAGCGACATGGCACAGCTCGAAGAAGAGGAGCTGATCACCGCTCCCCACACCTCGTCCGGTCGGGTCCCGACCGATAAGGGTTATCGGGTATTCGTCGACCAGCTTGCCGACCTTCGCCCGCTGACCGCGGCGCAGAGGCACGCCATTGAGGCCTTCCTCGGCCAGTCCACCGACCTCGATGAGGTGCTCGTTCGAACGGTGCGCCTGTTGTCCCAACTCACGCACCAGGTCGCATTGGTGCAGTACCCATCCCTCACCCGGTCCCGCATCCGCCACATCGAGCTTGTGCTGCTCAGCGACACGCGACTGATGACGGTGCTGATCACCGACACCGGCCGGGTCGAGCAGCGCATCCTCGAAATCACCGCAGGGATGGAAGAAGAGTTCCTCGCAGAGCTGAGGGCGAAGTTCAACGCGGCCCTTGGCGGTCACGAACTGGCCAAAGCGTCCGAGATTCTCGCCGACCTTCCTGACACCTTCTCGGCGGAGCGCCGCGAAACGGTTCGGAAGATCGCGGCCAGACTGATCGAACAGGTTGCGGCCAATCGTCAGGATCGACTGGTGATGGCTGGTGCAGCTAATCTTGTTCGCACCGAAGAAGATTTTCAGGGGAGCATCCTGCCCGTGCTCGAAGCGATCGAGGAGCAGGTCACCCTCCTGAAGCTTTTCGGCGAAATGCAACCGGACCAGCACGGCATGTCGGTGCGGATCGGCGCCGAGAACGCCTCATTCGGCCTCGGTGAGACGTCCGTGGTCGCGACCGGCTACACCTCGTCGGGCGGCGAACTCGCCCGCCTCGGGGTGCTCGGACCGACCCGCATGGACTATTCGAACAACATGGCCGCCATCAGGGCTGTCGCCCGCTACGTGACGCGTCACCTCGGCGAGGCTTGAGCCTCGGCGACCCAGATTCAACAATCCACAACATATTCAAGGAACGGTTTTGGCTGACCATTACGAAGTACTCGGGGTCGAGCGCAGCGCTACGGCTGAAGAGATCAAGAAGGCGTACCGCCGGCTCGCACGTGAGCTGCACCCTGACGTGAATTCCGGGGCGGATGCCGCTGACCGCTTCAAGGAGGTCACTCACGCCTACGACGTGCTGAGCGACCCCAAGCAGAAGCAGCAGTACGACATGGGCGGCCAGGGCGGTTTCGGCGGCGACTTCGGGTTCGGCGATATCTTCGAGACCTTCTTCGGCGGAGGCGGTGGCGGGCGGAACTCGCCACCACGGTCCCGCAGCGAGCGCGGCCAGGATGCGCTGATCCGGGTCGACGTTGAGCTCGCCGAAGTGATCTTCGGCACCCAGCACGAGGTCGAGGTCGACACTGCGGTGCTGTGCAAGACCTGTCAGGGGTCGTGCTGCGCACCGGGCACCGAGCCGGCAACCTGCGACATCTGCCACGGCAGCGGCCTCATCCAGCGCACCGTTCGCAGCCTCCTCGGCAACGTCATGACGTCCAGCCCGTGCGGCACCTGCCGCGGGTTCGGAACCGTCATCCCCAATCCCTGCGCCACCTGCCAGGGCCAGGGTCGCGTACGCGCCCGCCGCAAGATCCCGGTGGACATCCCTGCCGGGGTGGACACCGGCATCCGCCTTCAGATGCCGGGCCAGGGCGAGGTGGGGCCTGCCGGTGGACCGCACGGCGACCTGTACCTCGAAATCAAGGTGCGGCACCACGATGTGTTCAGCCGCAACGGTGACGACCTGCTGGCGACGCTCGAGATCCAGATGACGGATGCGATCATGGGCACCAGCGCCTCATTCGAGGCGCTGGACGGCTTCGTGAATCTCGATATCCACCCGGGAACCCAGAGTGCCGAGGTCATCACCGTCAAGGACCGCGGCGTCACCCACCTCAAGGGCACCGGACGCGGAGACCTGAAGATCGGCGTTCAAGTGCTGACCCCCACCAAGCTGAACTCCAAGTCGGAAGAACTGATCAAGCAGTTCGTCAAAGTGCAAAAAGCCGTTCCACCGACGCTCGCGCAGTTCCAGCAGGGGCTGTTCGGCAAGCTTCGCGACCGGTTCCTGAACCTGTAGTCGCGGCATCGTGGCGCACTTCTACCTGAATGAGCTCCTTGAGACGGCCGAGGTCGGCTCGCTGGTGTCCATCGAGGGGGCGGAAGCCAGGCACGCGGTCAGTGTCAGCCGGGTTCAGGTCGGCGAGACGCTGCGGATTGGTAATGGCGCCGGCCTGGTGGTGACGGGCACGGTGGAAACCGCAACGCCACAAGAATTGTCCCTGCGGGTCGCCGGCGCCGAGATGACGCCGGCCGCCAGCCCGGCCGTCTGGCTCGCCCAGGCGCTGGCGAAGGGCGATCGCGACGAGCTGGCTGTGCAGGCCGCGACCGAGCTGGGTGTCGACGGCGTCATCCCCTGGGCCGCGAAGCGCTCGATCGTCAAGTGGGAGGGCGCCAAGGTGCGCAAGGGCCACGATCGGTGGAGCGCGATCGTGCGCGAGGCGAGCAAGCAGTCGATCCGCCCGTGGATTCCGGAAGTATCCGCCCTGGCCTCCACCGGCATGCTCTGCGCACTCGGGGCGGATGCCCGGATGCTCGTGCTCGACCCGCAGGCGGGTTCGCCGCTGTCCGGGATCAAACCCGATGGGCGCGACCTGGTACTGGTGGTCGGGCCGGAGGGCGGAATCTCCGACACTGAGCTGGATCAGTTCGCGCGTGCGGGGGCCGAGCGGGTAAGCCTCGGTTCACCGATCCTGCGCACCTCGACGGCGGGTCCGGCGGCCATCGCCGTGCTCAACACCGCACTCGGGCGCTGGTGAGACAGTGCCGACGATAAACAAACCCGGTTAAGATTGCTGCATGCCTACAGCTGAGCCATCGGTCTTCTCCCGGATCATCGCGCGCGAAATCCCCGCCGACATCCTGTTCGAGAACGACACGGTGATCGCGATTCGCGACATCGCCCCGCAGGCCCCGGTGCACCTGTTGGTGGTGCCGAAGAACCCGGAGTACCGCAACATCGCCGAATTGGCGGCCGGCGACCCAGCCCTGCTGGCCGACATTGTGGCCACGGCGCAGCAACTCGCCGACGAGCATTGCAGCGGAGAATTCCGCCTGGTCTTCAACACCGGCTCCTCCGTAGGGCAGACGGTCTTCCACGTGCACGCCCACGTTCTGGGCGGCAACCTTCCGGAAGGCACCCTTGGCGAGTAAGAGAGTGGAAGTCGTCGTCGACGATGTCGCCATGGTGCGCCTGCTCGGACCGCAAGACCGGTTGTTGCTCACGATCGAGCAGCAATTCCCGCTGGTCGACGTGATGGTGCGTGGCAATCGCATCACCATCGACGGTGAAGACAAGGACACCAAGGCGGCTGCACGCCTGATAGAGGAGTTGGTTCAACTGGTGCGCAACGACGAAGAATTGGCCGCGATCGATGTCACCGAATCCGCTCGTCTCCTCAGCGAAGACGCGGGTTCGAACCCGGCCAGCACGCTGAGCCAGGCCATTATCACCACCAGGGGCAAGAGCATCCGCCCCAAGACGCTGGGCCAGAAGGACTATGTCGATGCCATCGACGAGAACACGGTGGTGTTCGGCATCGGTCCGGCTGGAACCGGCAAGACCTACCTGGCCATGGCGAAGGCAGTGCAGTCCCTGCAGCGCAAAGAGGTCAACCGCATCATCCTGACCCGGCCGGCAGTGGAGGCGGGCGAACGGCTCGGCTTCCTGCCCGGAACCCTCACCGACAAGATCGACCCATACCTGCGTCCCCTGTACGACGCCCTCAACGAGATGATGGACCCGGAGGTGGTGGTCAAGCTGCTCGCTGTCGGAACCATCGAGGTGGCCCCGCTGGCGTACATGCGCGGCCGCACCCTGAACGACTCCTTCGTCGTGCTCGATGAGGCGCAGAACACCACGCCGGAGCAGATGAAGATGTTCCTGACCCGGCTTGGTTTCGGCTCCAAGATGGTGGTCACCGGCGATGTCACGCAGGTTGACCTCCCGGTCGGCACGAGTGGTCTGCAATTGGTGACCAGGGTGCTCGACGGAATGGACGAGATCCACTTCGCCAGGCTTACGAGTGCGGATGTCGTGCGCCACACCCTGGTAGGCCAGATCGTTGACGCCTACACGAAGTACGACGCCGAACAACAGGCCAACAAGCAGGGGAATCGCCGATGAGCATCGAGATCAACAACGAGTCGGTCATACCCGTCGATGAAGCAACCCTGCAGCGACTGGCGGTCTACACGCTCGATCAACTGCACGTGCATCCGGATGCCGACCTGTCGATCGTGCTGGTTGACGAGGCGGCGATGGAGCAACTGCACGTGCAGTGGATGGATGAACCCGGTCCCACCGACGTGCTCAGCTTCCCGATGGACGAGCTGCGCCCGGGGACGGAAGACGCGATCAGCCCGGCCGGGTTGCTGGGTGACGTCGTGCTCTGCCCGCAGGTAGCGGATGCGCAGGCCGAGACGGCTGGGCACAGCACCCTGGATGAGTTGCTCATGCTGACCGTTCACGGCATCCTCCACCTGCTCGGATTCGACCATGCTGAGCCTGCGGAGGAGAAGGAGATGTTCGGGCTGCAGCGCGACATCCTCATTGGCTTCACCATGGACGAACGCCGGAACAACTGATGCCCCGACGTCCGGAGCCCCGGCCGTGATCGCCGTCTTCATCAGCATCGCGGTGCTGCTCGTCGCTTTCGGCGGGCTCATGGCGGCAGCCGATGCCGCGCTGACGGTACTCTCCCGCATCGACCTGCTGGAGTTGGCCGGCAAGTCGCGGTCAGCCAAGTCGCTGACCGCCATCGCGACCGACGTCGGAGCGCACGTCAACGCCGTCAATTTCGTTCGTGTCGTCGCCGAGACCGCGGCCGCCGTACTCGTCACCCTGACCTTCGCCTCAATCTTCGACCAATGGTGGCTCACCCTCCTGTGCTCCGCGTTCATCATGATCGTCACCTCGTTCGTGCTCGTCGGGTCCAGCCCGAGGAGTGTCGGCCGTGAGAACGCGCGCGTCATCATCGGCACCTTCGGCTGGTTGGTGCGGGGCATCCGCGTCTTCCTCGGCCCTGTCGCGGCGGCCCTGGTCGCTATCGGGAACCGGGTGACCCCCGGCCGCCCCAAGACGGTGACGTTCTCGTCCGAGCAGCAACTGCTCAGCATGGTCGACGAGGCCACCGAGGCCGACGTTCTCGAAGAAGAGGACCGCGAGCTCATCCACTCGATCTTCGAGTTCAGCGACACGGTGGTTCGCGAAGTGATGATCCCGCGCATCGACATGGTGACCATCGACGCCACCGACGACATCGGGGCGGCCATGGGGCTGTTCCTCAGCAAGGGTGTCTCGCGGATGCCGGTGATCGGCGATGACATCGACGAGGTGCTCGGTATCGCATACCTGCGTGACGTCGCCCGGCTCACCTTCGAGCAGCCGATCGACGCGGCGGCCATCACCGTGGGCGAACTCGCGCGCCCCGGCATGTTCGTGCCCGAATCCATGAAAGCCGACGACCTGCTGCGCCAGATGCAGCTGGAGTCGAACCATCTCGCCATGGTGGTAGACGAGTATGGCGGAATCGCCGGCCTGGTGACGCTGGAAGACCTCATCGAAGAGCTGGTGGGCGACATCGCCGACGAGTACGACCACGCCGTCGAGGAGGTCAAGGATCTCGGGGACGGTCGCTTCCGGGTGTCCGCCCGACTGCCGGTCGACGAGCTGGGGGAACTCTTCGGTCTCGACCTCGACGACGACGACGTCGACTCGGTCGGCGGTCTGCTGACCAAGCAGCTGGGGCGCCTCCCTCAGGCGGGCTCCACGGCATCCGTCTCCGGACTGGTGCTGACCGCCGACCGCACCGAGGGCAGGCGCAAGCGGCTCAGCACGGTGCTCGTGGAGCGCGACCAGTCACTGATTGACGCCGAACCGCTGGTCGAGCGTCGCAACGAACGCGCCGAAGCAACCCCCAACCGAAAGGCCCAAGACCGATGACGCCCTCCGATTCGCCGTATCGTGCCGGCTTCGTCTCGTTCGTCGGCCGCCCCAACGTGGGGAAGTCGACACTCACGAACGCACTCGTCGGTGAGAAGGTGGCGATCACCAGCAGCAAGCCGCAGACGACGCGGCGTGCCATCCGCGGCATCGTGCACCAGAGTGACGGCCAGCTCATTCTGGTCGACACTCCCGGCATGCACCGACCGCGCACCCTTCTCGGCGAACGGCTGAACTCGATCGTGCAAGACACCCTCGGCGAGGTCGATGTCATCGGTTTCTGCGTGCCCGCGAACGAGAAGATCGGCCCGGGGGACCGCTACATCAACGAGCAGCTGGACGCGTTCCCGCGCGCCAAGAAGGTCGCCATCGTCACCAAGATCGATGCAACGTCACGGCCGGCCGTTGCCGAGCAGCTGCAGGAGGTTTCGGAACTGCGCGACTGGGAGGCGATCATCCCCGTCTCTGCGCTCACCAGCATCCAGTTGGACATCCTGGCGAGTGAGCTGATCAAGCTGCTGCCGGAGTCGGCGGCCCTGTACCCGGCCGACACCGTGACCGAGGAGGCGCTGGAATCCAGGGTGGCCGAGCTCATCCGGGAAGCCGTGCTGGAGGGAGTCGAAGATGAACTGCCGCACTCGATCGCGATCACCATCGACGACATGATCGAGCGGGACGACAAAGACCTCATCGAGATCTTCGCGAACCTGTTCGTGGAGCGTGACAGTCAGAAGGGCATCATCATCGGGCACCAGGGCAAGCGGCTGGCGGAGGTCGGTGCGCGTGCGCGAGCGCAGATCGAACCGCTCGTCGGCAAGCAGGTGTTCCTGTCGCTGCGGGTCAAGGTCGCGAAGGACTGGCAGCGGGACTCCAAGCAGCTCGGTCGCCTCGGCTTCTAGGCCCCGCCCTCGAGCTTCGCCCTCCCGCCCTCTCGACGACCCCACTATTTCCGCGAGACCGCACTTTCGGCCCGTTGCGCGTGTGGTTTTGGGCCCGAACTGCGGTCTCGGCGATGGGTGTGGATAGATTGGGAGGAGCGGCAGCGCGCGATGGGAGTATCGGGCGGTGCCCAGACGCGTCCCGATCCCACCCGGACTGCCTGACGAGTCGTTCACGGTTGCGGACGGCGCAGCGGTCGGGCTGTCCAGGTCGCGAATGCGCGGCAAGGACCTGACGACACCGTTCCGTGGAGTGCGAGCCAGCTCCCAAGCGACCACAGTTCTGGGCGCGTTCAGACATTACGCAGCGCGGATGCCACCCCATCACTTCTTCAGTCATCAGACGGCGGCTGCAATCCACTCGATTCCATTGCCGTGGCGGTTCGTTTCGGGCCGTCCAATTCACGTGTCAGCGTTCGATTCCGAACAGGAGCCTCGAATGCGCGGCGTGGTCGGTCACACTGTCCAGACTGAGCTCGTGCGCGTTGTGACGGTACACGACTTGCGTGTGACATCCGTGCTCGACACCTGGTGCGAGTTGTCGACAGTGCTGACAGTGCAAGAACTGGTCATTGCGGGCGATCGGCTCCTAGCGCGGAGCGACCCCCTGTGCACGATTCAGGAATTGCGATCGGCAGTCAGGGCGTTCGCAAGCCGTCGAGGGGTCCGGAAGCTGCGCGAGGCTCTCGAGCTGATCCGGCCCCGTGTCGACTCTCCGAAGGAAACGGAACTTCGGCTGCTCCTGGTGCACGCCGGGCTACCGGAGCCGGAAATCAACGTTCCCATCATCAACCGGTTCGGAGCGCAGATCGGCATTGGCGACATGGTGTATTCGGAGTTTCGAACCATCGTGGAGTACGACGGGCAACAGCACCGGACGGACGACCAGCAGTACGAAACGGACTCCGACCGAATTTACGAGATCATCGAAGAGGGCTGGCGGATCATCCGCGTCCTCAAGGGTCAACTGCGGTATCGCCCGGCGATGGTCCTCAACCGGGTCCGAACCGCTCTCATCCACGGTGGGTGGAACCCCGAGACCGCAGTTCTGGCTCGAAAACGCTAGCGGTTAGGGCCGAAAGTGCGGTCTCGACGGAATTGAGAGGGTGGGAGTACATCCCCAGGATGATCTTGGCCTCGCTAGGCCCGGCCGGACTGCGGCAGGCCCTAGCGTTGAGGGATGCGTTCGCTTCTCGAGTTCCGCCGCCTGACCCCCGGTCAGCTGACGTTCGACGTGGTGCTGGCAGTCGCGTGCCTGCTCCTGCGGGTTTCGATCACCATCCGGGAAGCGCCCATGGTTCCCGTAGTGCTGCTCATGGCGGCGGCTCTCGCGCTCCGCAGGCTCAGCCCGTCGCTCGCCCTGTCCGTCGCCTGGCTGGGGGCGGTTACCCAGCTCACTTTCCGCCTCGAACCTGACCCGTCGAACCTGGCGATACTGCCCGTGCTCTATGCGACCGCGGCGTACGGACCGTCGCGTACGAAGTGGGCCGGCCTGATCTCGGCGGGCGCCGGGGCCGTCATTGCGACAGGTTACCTGGCCCTGTACCCGCTGTTCGGATCCTTCCTCGTGGATGTGCGGCTTGATTCTCCGAACGCCATCCCGCAATTCCTGCTGTACACGGTCTTCCTGTTCGGCGCGTTGCTCGCCACTTTCGGACTCAGCTGGACCCTCGGGCTGCTGTCCAGGACCCGCCGAACGGCGCGTGAGAGCCGCATAGCTCAGCAGCTGGCTGAGGAGGAGGAGGCCCGCGCTCGGCAGGACGTCATCGTCGAACAGGAGCGCAACCGCATCGCGCGCGACATGCACGATGTCGTCGCCCACTCGCTCGCGGTCGTGATTGCGCAGGCGGATGGCGCCCGGTATGCCCAGGCGAAAGACCCTGGCGCCACCGTCGCCGCACTGACCACGATCTCGACCACCGCGAGAGAGGCCCTCTCGGATGTGCGGGTGCTCCTCAGCCAGCTTCGCCACAGCCAGGGGGAGTCGCCCCAGCCTGCGCTGGATGACCTCGACCGCCTCATCGAACAGCTGCGCTCATCCGGGCTGACCATCGCCCGGTCGGAAACCGGCACACCGATGTCTCTCGGTACCAGCCAACAACTCGCGATCTACCGCATCGTGCAGGAGGCGCTGACCAATGCACTCCGCCACGGCCTGGCGGAGGATGAGGTGCAATTGCGGTTCGAGTGGAACCCGGACGGCGTGGAACTCACCGTGATCAATGCACTCAATCCCACGCCCGCGCCGGCGGCAACCGCCGGCCACGGCCTCGTCGGCATGCGGGAGCGGGCAGCGCTCGTCGGCGGCTGGCTGACAGCTGAACCCCGTCAAGGGTTGTTCGTCGTGTCAGCGGGCATCCCACGAGAGGTGAGCGAGTGACGAGGGCGATCCGAGTGGGACTGGTCGACGACCAGGCGCTGTTCCGTGCCGGCATCCGGATGCTCGTGGCGTCGCAGCCCGACCTGGAGTTCGTCGGGGAGGCCGGAAACGGGGTCGAAGGGATCGCCATGGCGGCGGCAAGCCGTCCCGATGTGGTGCTGATGGACATCCGGATGCCCGTCATGGACGGTATCGAGTCCACTCGCGCCATCCTGGCCGCAGCAGCGGAGCGGGAGGGAAAAGTCCCGCGGATCATCGTGCTCACCACGTTCGACCTCGACGAGGCGGCGACGCGCGCCATCCGTGGCGGTGCCAGCGGGTTCGTGCTCAAGGACGCCGATCCGGAGTTCTTGCTGGCGGCCATCCGCACCGTTCACGCCGGGAACGCGGTCATTGCCGCCTCCGCCACCCGTGAACTCTTCGAACACTTCGACGGCCGATCCGCGAAGCCGGTCGAGCCGGAAGCATTCCGCAGCCTCACCTCGAGGGAACGCGACATCTTCCTTCTGGCCGCCCGTGGGCTCAGCAATGCGGAGATTGCGAAGGGCGAGTTCCTCAGCGAGGCGACCGTCAAGACCCACATCAGCCGCATCCTCGGCAAGCTCGGGCTGCGCGATCGCGTGCAACTGGTGGTCTTCGCGTTCGAGCACAGCCTCACCGCGTAGCAATAGTGCCCGTTCCGGATAGAAGTGCCCCGCGCAACAGGCACTTCTATCCGGAACGGGCACTATTGGGGCGTCACGGAGTCATCCGCTGGATGTAGCGACAGCCATCCTGCGCCCGATGTTTCGGACGCCTGGCGAAAATAGCGTTGAGCCATGTCCTTCAATCACGCAGAAGCGGGCCTCGTCGCCCGCGTATCCCACCTGACCAAGTCGTACGGCGACGGGTCATCATTGGTCACAGCCCTCGATGACGTGTCCATCGGCATCCGCCAGGGAGAGTTCACCGCCATCATGGGCCCGAGCGGTTCAGGCAAGTCCACGCTGATGCACATCATGGCCGGCCTCGACTCCCCGACCACGGGGCGCGCCTGGCTGGGCGACACCGAGATCACCGACCTCGGCGACTCCGAGCTGACCGTTCTGAGGCGCCGCCGTATCGGCTTCATCTTCCAGTCGTTCAACCTGGTACCGACGCTCGACATTCGCGGGAACGTCTTCCTTCCGTTCGAGCTCGATGGGCGCAGGCCGTCCACCACTGAGGGGGCATGGATCGACGAGCTCATCGGTTCGCTCGGCCTGGCCGACCGGCTCAGTCACCGGCCGCACGAGCTTTCCGGTGGACAGCAGCAGCGTGTGGCGATCGCTCGCGCCCTGGCCACCAGGCCAGACCTGGTCTTCGCCGACGAGCCGACCGGCAACCTGGATTCGCGGACCAGTCGTGAAGTGCTGTCGCTGCTGGCGGCAGCAAGCGCGGGCTACGGGCAGAGCATTGCCATGGTGACCCACGACCCGATCGCGGCGAGCTATGCCGATCGCATCCTGTTCCTCGCCGACGGCAAGGTCGTCGAAGAGCGTGAGCGGTCGAGTGCCGAAGACGTGAGCCGCTACATGCTGGGAATGGAGCAGCACGCATGAGCTCGCTTCAATCGAAAGTGTCCAGGCCCGCTGAGCACCGGTCCAGCCTGATCGTCACGGCCCTCAGTGCGGCGTTCGGCGTCGCGCTGATCCAGGGAACGTCGTATCTGACTTCGCTTGTCACGGCGGATGACATCGGGAGCCGCGCTGCCGTGCAGCTCGCCCTGGTGATGGTTGCCGGGGTGTTCATCGTCATCGCCGTCTACGTCGGGGCGATCGTCACCGCGAACACCTTCGCCACCATCATCGCCGGACGCACCCGCACCATCGCGCTGATGCGGCTGATCGGCTCCAGTGCATCGGCGCAGCGACGGTCGGTCGCGCGCGAGGGGCTGCTCGTCGGGGTCACAGGTGCCCTGGCCGGAGGCGCTTTCGGGCTCCTGCTGGCGACCGTCGGTGTCCGGTGGGGAGTCGCGGCTGGCAGCATCCCAGACATCGACTACGCGATCGTCGAACCGGCCATCCTGTTGCCCCTGGTCATCGTCGTGCTGGCGACGTGGGCGGCGTCCTGGGTGGGCTCTCGAAGAGTGCTGGCGGTCACCCCGATCCAGGCGACGGGCACGTCGCAGGAGGCGTCGAGGGAGGAGACGCTCAAGCGCCCCGTCCGCAACGCCCTTGCCGGGGTGATGTTCTTCGGCGGCCTCGCCCTGCTGGCCCTGGGTGTCGCACTCGGACTGGTGTCGCCGTTCGGTTTCCTGATCGCATTCCTTGGCGGCATCGTGTCGTTCAGCGGCGTCGTCAGCGGAGCCCATGTCGTCATGCCGCCGATGCTGAGACTTGCCGGGCGGATGCTTGGACGCTCACCGGCATCGCGGATGGCCGCGGAGAACGCGACCCGCTATCCGGAGCGCAGTTCCCGCACGACGATCGGTCTGGTGATCGGCGTCACGCTCGTGACCACTTTTGCGGTGGCGTCCCAGGGATACGTCGACATGATCCTGGCCGCGCAGGAGAACCAGCCGCAGGAATTCGGCGAGATCGACGACATCCTGTACGTGACCGTTGGTGTCTTCTCCGCCCTGATCGGGTTCTCGGCGATCATTGCCGCCTTCGGGATGATCAACAACCTTTCACTCAGCGTGCTTCAGCGCACCAGGGAGCTGGGTTTGCTGCGTGCGCTCGGCTTCTCGGCTCGCCAAGTGCGGGGCATGATCGTGGCGGAGAGTGCGCAGATGACCATCGCCGCGGTCGGCCTCGGTCTCCTCCTCGGCATCGGCTACGGCTGGGCCGGTGCCCAATCCCTCCTCGGAGGCATCTACGGCAGCCCTGGCCTGATGTGGCCGTCGATACCGTGGCTGCTCGTGTTGGTGCTGGGTGTCGGCGCCACCGCGTTGACCCTGGCCGCCGCCCAGGTGCCGGCCAGGCGGGCAACGTCCGTTTCACCCGTGCTGGCACTCGCCATCGATTGACGCTGTGTCCGGTCGCTGTGTCCGGTCGCCGAGCTCAGCCGGTGACCGGGCGCAGCACCGACTCCACGACCACCACGCCCTCGCCGTACAGTTCGTCGTAGTACTCCTGAATCTGGCCGTCGTCGTAGACGACGCTGACGAAGAGGTAGCCATTCTGGGCACCGGATGCCAGTAGGTCGACAGTCCCAAGCTCGTGCAGTTCGTCCTGGATCGCCATCAGCTCTGCTTCTGGAGTCTCTCCGGCGTTGGCCGGGTCCCGAAGGGGGTCGGGCACGGCCATGGGGTCGTACAGCGCGAGCATGATGGGCGGCTGGGTCACGGTCATCCGCTCGCCGTCCCAGGTGCCCTGCACGGCGTAGGTTCCCCAGGTGACGGAGCTGGCTGCCTCCTCTCCGTCGACGGATGCCCAGTCCCAGCCGATGAGCTCGGGGCCGGAGCATTGCGGGGGATACGACTCGGCCACTGCGCCGAGGCAGAACTCGACCGGCCCGCCGTCGAGCTGTAGAACCGTGCCCTGGCCGAGCACCTCACCTGCGGCGGGGATCGCTGCTCGTGGCACCGGGGGATTGATGTCGATGCCGTCGCCTCCGCTTATCGCCTGCCCGCACCCGGTGAGGATCATGACACCGGCACAAGCGGTAACGAGCCCGCGGACGAGAAGTCTGGTCATGGTTCAACTGTGGCGGCAGGGCAAGCGCCCCGCCACCCAACCTTTTCGACCACTTCGTCGTCTGGGGTTCAGCTGGTTTGTTGGACTGAGCGAAACAATTCGTTTCAGGCGCTTTCCGTGCAGTAACCTCTGAACGTCGTCGCACCCCCAGGCGACCGAATCGACCCCGAGATTGGAATCATGGCGATCGACGCTCCCGCCCGGCCCACCCGTTCAACGCGACTGGATGCCCTCCCATTCACCCGGGAGCACCGCAAGGTTCTCGTCGGTTCGGGCCTCGGCTGGGCGCTGGACGCGATGGATGTCGGCCTGATCTCGTTCGTGCTTGCACAACTGGCGATCCAGTGGAATGCGACGAGCCTCGAACTTTCGCTCATCGCGTCATCGGGATTCGTCGGGATGGCGATCGGAGCGGCGCTCGGCGGGCTGCTGGCCGACCGGCTCGGTCGCCGACACGTTTTCGCAATCACGCTGCTGGTCTACGGCCTGGCCACCGGCGCATCCGCCCTGGCCGGCACAGTCGCGGTCTTGATCGCATTGAGATTCGTGGTCGGCTTGGGGCTCGGTGCGGAACTCCCGGTGGCATCGACGCTGGTCAGCGAGTTTGCGCCGCCGCGCATCCGCGGTCGCATCATCGTCATCCTGGAGTCGTTCTGGGCAGTCGGCTGGACCGCCGCGGCGGTCATCGGCTACCTGGTCGTGCCGCTGTCCGCGGATGGCTGGCGCTGGGCCCTGCTCATCGGTGCCGCACCTGCACTGTATTCGGTGATCGTGCGGTTGGGATTGCCGGAGTCGGTTCGCTTCCTCGAGGCGCGCGGCCGTTTTGCGGAGGCGGAAGCGACAGTGCGACGGTTCGAGACCTCCGCCGGCCAGCCGCCAGCGCCCGCGAGGGCGGAACTGCCTGTCTCGGATGCCGCCCCCGCACCAAAGGCACGAGTGCGAGACCTGCTCTCAGCGAAACTCCGTGCTCGCACGGCAGCGCTCTGGCTGGTGTGGTTCTGCGTCAACTTCTCCTACTACGGCGCATTCATCTGGCTGCCGACGATCCTGGTGGCATCCGGATTCTCCCTGATCCGCTCCTTCGAATACACGCTCATCATCACGCTGGCGCAACTGCCCGGCTACGCGGTATCGGCCTGGCTGATCGAGAAATGGGGGCGCCGGCGCACACTGGCGACATTCCTCGTCGGCTCGGCGGCATCCGCGGTGCTGTTCGGGTTCGCTGGCGACGTCTCCCAGGTGATCGCGGCCGGAATGCTGCTGTCGTTCTTCAACCTGGGCGCCTGGGGAGCGCTCTACGCCGTGACGCCTGAGCTGTATCCGACCAGGATGCGCGCGACGGGAGCGGGGTGGGCAGCCGGCGTCGGACGCGTGGCCTCGATTCTCGCGCCACTCGCGGTGCCATTCCTCCGAGACCTCGGCGGAACGCTCACGCTTTTCATCGTCTTCGCCGCATTCTTCGGCCTGGCGGCGCTCAGCTCGTTCTGGCTGCCCGAGCGGCGTGGGGTGGCACTTGAAGACTAGTCACGGGTCTCGGTTCGGTAGCAATCCGGCCGCAGTCGCCGGGTGCCCGGCCGCGATGCTAACCTGAATTCGTGTTGTTCGGTCTGCTCCTCCTTAGCTGCCGCGACGAGTCCTAACCCAGGCCTCACTCGTCGCGGAGTTCGTCGTTGGCTGAGCAGACCAGGGCTGAAAGGTCCAGTACGTGGCCCACAAGGCCGGCAAAGGAGCAGCGAAACACCATGAAAAACACGCAAAAGCCATCGGCAATGCCGATTCACAAGTACCGTCCGTTCCACGAGATGTTGAACGTCGACCTGCCGGATCGAATCTGGCCGGGCAACCGGATCACCCAGGCGCCGCGCTGGTGTGCCGTCGATCTCCGTGACGGCAACCAGGCACTCATCGACCCGATGAGCCCCGAGCGCAAGCGGATCATGTTCGACCTGCTCGTGAAGATGGGCTTCAAGGAGATCGAGGTCGGCTTCCCCTCCGCGAGCCAGACGGACTTCGACTTCGTCCGCAGCCTCATCGACGAGGATGTGATCCCGGACGACGTCACCATCCAGGTGCTCACGCAGGCTCGGGAGGCGCTGATCACCCGCACCTACGAGTCGATCCGCGGTGCCAAGCGTGCCATCGTGCACCTGTACAACTCGACCAGCGTGCTGCAGCGCGAGGTCGTCTTCCGCACTGACAAGCAGGGCATCATCGACATCGCGCTCGAGGGAGCCAGGCTCTGCAAGGCGTCGGAGCACCTCGCGCCCGGTACCGAGATCTACTACGAATACTCCCCGGAGAGCTACACCGGAACTGAGCTCGAATTTGCGGTCGACGTCTGCAACCAGGTCATCGAAGTATTCGAGCCCACCCCCGAGCGCAAGGTCATCATCAACCTGCCCGCGACCGTCGAAATGGCCACCCCGAACGTCTACGCGGACTCGATCGAATGGATGTCGCGCAACCTCGCCCACCGTGAGAATGTCATCCTGAGCCTCCACCCGCACAACGACCGCGGCACCGCCGTAGCGGCGGCCGAACTCGGGTACATGGCGGGCGCCGATCGCATCGAGGGCTGCCTGTTCGGCAATGGCGAGCGCACCGGCAACGTCGACCTGATCGCGCTGGGCATCAACCTGTTCACCCAGGGCATCGACCCGCAGCTGGACTTCAGCGACCTCGACGAGATCAAGCGCACGGCGGAGCACTGCACGCAGCTGAAGGTGCACGAGCGCAGCCCGTGGGCTGGCGACCTCGTCTACACCGCCTTCAGCGGCTCCCACCAGGACGCCATCAAGAAGGGCTTCGAAGCCATGGCTGCCCAGGCCGAGTCCGAGGGCGTGTCCGTGGACGAGCTGACGTGGGCCGTCCCGTACCTGCCGGTCGACCCGAAAGATCTTGGCCGCAGCTACGAAGCAGTCATCCGCGTGAATTCCCAGTCAGGGAAGGGCGGTGTGGCCTACCTGCTGAAGGCGGACCACGCGCTCGACCTGCCGAGGCGCCTCCAGATCGAGTTCAGCGGTGTCGTCCAGGCGAAGACCGAGGTCGATGGCGGAGAGGTGACCAGTCAGGAGATCTGGGCGATCTTCAACGACGAGTACCTTCCGGCGACGGATGCCGGCCACAAGTGGGGACAGTACGAACTGTTGCGTACCCAGACCTCGAGTAATCTGTCCGGCTCGGTGAAGCTGCACGCCGACCTTCGGGTCAAGGATGACGAGATCTCGGTCGAAGCGGTCGGCAACGGCCCGGTCGATGCTTTCCTGCAGGTGCTCGCCGGACAGGGGCTCGACGTGAAGCTCTTCGACTACGTGGAGCACGCCATGGGTTCCGGGGGAGACGCGTTCGCCGCAGCGTACGTCGAGCTCGGAGTCGGCGGGAAGACCCTCTGGGGGGTCGGCATCGACCCGGACATCGCAACGGCGTCGCTGAAGGCCATCGTCTCGGCTGTCAACCGGGCGCTCCGTCTCCGCGAGTCGGAGGAAAGCAAGACACTGATCGCAGCCGTTTAGCTCAGGAATTCGCTGAGCGTCACGGTCCCGTAGCGGTTCTCCGGCGTCAGGTGATAGCCCGCTGCGTAAGCGGCGAACGTCTTGCCGGGGAGCCGCAACGGAACTATCGGTCGGCGACTCCCGGTTCGTGCCCGGAACATGCCGGCCAGTTCCTTGCTGCTGAGGATTTCCGGCCCGCCGATGTCCGTTGCCCGACCGCTGGGTTCGGCTTGCGCGAGCTCGACGAGGCGCTTCGCGACATCATCGACCGCAATCGGCTGGATCGAGAACGCCGGAGCGAAAAGCACCGGCAGGAAGCGCTGCGCTCGGAACACTGCGAGCACCAGGTTGTGGAACTGCGTGGCCCGCAGGATCGTCCAGGGGATCCCGGAGCGCTCGACCAGTCGCTCGGCGCGAAGCTTCGTTCGGTAGTAGAACAGCGGATGCCGGTCGACCCCGACGATCGAGATGTAGACGAAGTGGGTGACGCCAGCACGTTTGGCCGCTTCGATGAGGTTGTGAGTGGCCTCCACATCCCTGCGCCCATCCGTCGCGCAGTGGATGATCGTGGAGATTCCCGAGAGAGCGGTATCCAGACCGGTGTTCGCTGACAGGTCGGCGACTGCGGTGTCCTGGCCTGGCCGGCGGGAGAGCACCCGCACGTGCTGCCCACTCGACCGGAGCGTGGCGACAAGCACCCGACCCAGGGTGCCAGTGCCGCCGGTGACGAGGATGTTCTGTTCCATGCTCATATTCTGCTCCAGCCGGCTGCCTCGGCCGTGCCGGTGGCGCCTCCCAGCCAAACCCGGGTTGGCATCCGATAATTGACTCATGCCCCTGTACCGCGATGAAGTCGTCGTGCTTCGCACCCACAAGCTGGGCGAAGCCGACCGCATCGTCACCATGCTGTCCCGGCAGCATGGGAAGATCCGGGCGGTGGCGAAGGGGGTGCGGCGTACCGCATCGAAGTTCGGTTCGCGGCTTGAGCCGTTCATGGTGGCCGACGCCCAGTTCTACGAGGGGCGCTCGCTCGACATCATCACCCAGGCCGAATCCATCGGTTCGTACGGTGCCGCGATCACGTCCGATTACGGCAGCTACACGGCGGCCAGTGCCATGGTCGAAACCGCCGATAAGCTGACCGAAGACAACGGAAGCCTGCAGCAGTACCTCCTGCTGGTGGGAGCCCTTCGCTCGCTGGCCCGTCGCGAGCACACCTCCAGTCTGACCCTCGACTCCTTCCTGCTGCGCTCGTTCGCCATCGCCGGGTGGTCGCCGAGCTTCCACGATTGCGCGATGACCGGGGCGCCCGGCCCGCACTCGGCTTTCGTGGTGCAGCTGGGCGGCGTGGTCGCCGACGCGGTCGCGCCCCCCGGCGCGCCACGGCTCGACAAGCAGACCCTGGCGTTGCTGTCCGCGCTCCTCACCGGTGACTGGCCGGTGGCGGATGCGGCGGATGAACGCACCAGGTCACAGGCGAGCGGCATCGTCGCGGCATACGCGCAGTTCCATCTGGAGCGGAAGCTGCGGTCGCTGGAGCACGTGGACCGGGCAACTCGCGAGTCGGCCCCCGCATGACACCGGCGCCCAAGACCCACCGCGACGCGCTCGACTTCAAGCCCGTCGACTGGTCCGGACTCTACCCACCGAAGCTGCCGGCATCCGTCGTCCCGGAGCACGTCGCCATCGTCATGGACGGCAACGGCCGGTGGGCGAACGGCCGGGGGCTCACCCGGGTGGAAGGGCACAAGGCCGGGGAGGCAGCACTGCTCGACGTCGTCGCCGGGGCGATTCAGCTTGGCATCAAGCACCTCAGCGTCTACGCGTTCTCCACCGAGAACTGGAAGCGGTCACCAGACGAGGTGCGGTTCCTGATGGGGTTCAACCGTGACGTGCTGCACCGCAGGCGCGACCAGCTCAACGACTGGGGTGTTCGGGTTCGCTGGGCCGGGAGGAAACCCCGGCTGTGGGCATCCGTCATCAAGGAGCTTCAGTTCGCCGAACGCCTGACGGCAGGCAACTCCGTGCTCACCCTGACCATGTGCGTCAACTATGGGGGACGCACGGAGCTGACGGATGCTGTTCGCGCCCTGGCCGAGGACGTCGCGGCCGGGCGGTTGAAAGTCTCCGGCATCACCGAGAAGGCGATCCAGCGAAACCTGTACGCGCCTGAGCTTCCGGACGTCGACCTGTTCATCCGCAGCTCGGGGGAGCAGCGCACCAGCAACTTCATGTTGTGGCAGAGCGCGTATGCCGAAATGGTCTTCCTCGACACCCTCTGGCCGGACTTCTCGCGCACCGACCTGTGGCATGCCGCCGAGCTCTACGCGTCCAGGAACCGGCGGTTCGGTGGTGCTGTGGATACGCCGACCAACTCCTAGGCTTGCAGCATGACAACGACGTCGGCCACGAGCCGTACCCCTTCCGTCGCGCTACGCAACGCGATCTCGCAATTCGATCCCGACGCCGTGCGCGGTTACCTTGGCGCCGCTTCGATCGGCATTCCCACCCGCGAGACGGTTGATGCGCAGCTGGCCGATATCGAAGCGTGGCGCACGGCGAAGCTCAGCCCGGGCGACTACGACCAGGTGATCGAGCGGACCAGGCGGCACTACGCGACGCTGGTCGGCGTCGATGCCGAGCGCGTCGCCATGGGATCCCAGACATCGGTGATGGTGAGCTTGTTCTGCTCCGCCGTCCCCAGCGGCGCCGAGGTGCTGTGCGTCGACGGAGATTTCAGTTCGGTGGTCTTCCCGTTCCTCCAGCGCGCCGATATCCGGGTGCGTTCCGTGCCGCTCGAGGCATTGGCGAGCGAGATCACCGAGAAGACCTGGCTGGTCGCCTTCTCCTTCGCGCAATCCGCGACCGGCGCCATTGCCGACGTTGATGCCATCGTTGCGGCGGCCACTCGAACCGGCACTTTCACGCTGTGCGACACCACCCAGGCTGCCGGCGTGCACCCCATCGACGCCGCAATTTTCGACGCCACCGTCTGCCACGCCTACAAGTGGCTCTGCTCGCCGCGCGGTGTCGCCTTCCTGACCATCAACGAACGGCTGGGCCAGCAGGTCACGCCGACCCAGGCCGGCTGGTACGCCGGCGACTCGGTGTGGGACTCCTGCTACGGCCCGGCGATGCAGCTGTCACCGTCGGCCCGTCGCTACGACGTGTCGCCGGCCTGGCCCGCGTGGATCGGCGCCGAGCCGGCCATCCGCCTGTTCGCCTCGCTCGATATCGCTGAAGTGTGGCAGCATGCGTCCGGGCTGGGCGACGCGCTGTGCGACGCCCTCGGGATGCCGCAGCAGCACCAGGCCATCGTCACCTGGGCTGACCCTGATGGCAGCGACCTGAAGCGGTTGACGGATGCCGGACTGACCGTGTCCGGACGCGCCGGACGCCTGCGCACCGCGTTCCACCTCTGGAACAACCTGAGCGACGTGGCCGCTGTCGTGGCTGCGTTGGGGCGGTAGCTCGGACAAGTAGGCTGGTAACCCTCACCTCGACCGCGCATCCAGCACGGTAAGACCTTTGGAGTTTTCTTGGCCAACGCCTCATCCCTCGACCCTGTCATCAACCTCGCCAAGCGCCGCGGGTTCGTCTTCCAGGCCGGTGACATCTACGGCGGATCGCGGTCAGCCTGGGACTACGGGCCCCTCGGCGTCGCGCTGAAGGAGAACATCAAGCGGCAGTGGTGGCAGTTCATGGTCAACGGTCGCGACGATGTCGTGGGCCTCGACTCCTCGGTAATCCTCCCCAAGAAGGTCTGGGAGGCATCCGGCCACGTCGATGTCTTCAGTGACCCGCTCGTCGAGTGCCTCAGCTGCCACAAGCGGTACCGCGCCGACCACCTCGAGGAGGAGTTCGAAGAGAAGAAGGGCCGCGCGCCGGAGGGCGGGCTGGCCGAGATCGCCTGCGCCAATTGCGGAACCCGCGGCCAGTGGACGGAGCCGAAGGAGTTCTCCGGCCTGCTGAAGACCTACCTCGGCCCTGTCGACAACGAATCCGGCCTGCACTACCTGCGCCCGGAGACCGCCCAGGGCATCTTCGTCAACTTCGCCAACGTGCTCGGTGTCTCGCGGATGAAACCGCCGTTCGGCATCGGACAGATGGGCAAGAGTTTCCGCAACGAGATCACGCCAGGCAACTTCATCTTCCGCACCCGCGAATTCGAGCAGATGGAGATGGAGTTCTTCGTCGAGCCGGGCACGGATGAGGAATGGCACCAGTACTGGATCGATGCGCGGATGTCGTGGTACACCGACCTCGGCATCAAGCCGGAGAACCTGCGACTGTTCGAGCACCCGCAGGAGAAGCTCTCCCACTACTCGAAGCGCACCGTCGACATCGAGTACCGCTTCGGGTTCCAGGGCAGCGAGTTCGGCGAGCTGGAAGGCATCGCCAACCGCACCGACTTCGACCTCACCACCCACTCGAAGGCCTCCGGTGTCGACCTGTCGTACTTCGACCAGGCCAAGAATGAGCGCTGGGTTCCCTACGTGATCGAGCCGGCGGCCGGCCTCACCCGGTCGGTGATGGCCTTCCTGGTCGACGCTTACGCCGAGGATGAGGCGCCGAACACCAAGGGCGGCGTCGACAAGCGCACTGTGCTGCGCCTCGACCGCCGCCTTGCACCGGTCAAGGCCGCCGTCTTGCCGCTGTCGCGTAACGAGCAGCTCTCGCCGGTGGCTCGCGAGTTGGCGGCCGACCTTCGCAAGTACTGGAACATCGACTTCGACGACGCCGGGGCGATCGGCCGCCGTTACCGCCGTCAGGACGAGATCGGAACCCCGTTCGCGATCACGGTCGACTTCGACACCCTCGACGACAAGGCCGTCACGGTGCGCGAGCGCGACAGCATGGAACAGGAGCGTGTCTCGCTCGACCGGCTGCAGGGCTACCTGGCTGAGCGCCTGCTCGGCGCGTAGCCGCCTTCAACCACGAAACACTGCCGCGCGCGGCCTTTTCCGTGGTTCGCGGCCACAAAAGTGACAGCGAACCACGGAAAACACCGCGCAGTGGTGAAAACTAGCCGGCGGTGTAGCCACCGTCGACGACGACCTCTGACCCGGTCATGAACGACGACTCGTCGCTGGCGAGGAACGCGATGACGTTGGCGACCTCTTCCGGCTCGCCCAGCCGGCCCATCGGGGTCGTGTTGATGAGGTATTCGCGGTCGGTGTCGCCGAGGATCGGCGTGTTGATGTAGCCGGGGTGGACCGAGTTCGCCCGGACACCCTTCTTGGCCCAGCCGAGGGCGGTGTTCTTGGTGAGGATGCGTACTGCCCCCTTGGCTGCCGCATAGCTCGGTCCGCCAAGGCCGCCCACGATGCCGTACATGGAACTGATGTTGACCACCGAGCCGTTGCCGGACTTCTGCAGTTCGGCGCTGGCGGCCTTCATGCCGAGGAACGCGCTGGTCTGGGTGACCGCGATGACCTTGTCCCAGCTGGACTGCGGGGTCTCCTCGATCGGGAGGGTGTCACCGATTCCGGCGTTGTTGACCAGGGTGGTGAGGCCACCATAGGTCTCGACGGTCTTCGCAACGGCCGCGTTCCAGTCGCTTTCGCTGGTCACGTCGAGGTGCACGTAGGTGGCCTGGCCACCGGCATCCGTGATTTCCTGTGCGACAGTCCTCCCTGCGTCGTCCTGGATGTCTGCGATGACCACGTTCGCACCACCCTGAGCGAACTGCAGGGATGCTGCCTTGCCGATGCCACTGGCTCCGCCGGTGACGAGTACGGTTTTTCCTGTGAATCGAGCCATGTCGATCTTCCTCTCTTCTGAGGCGTAGACGCCTCTCTGGTAATGCCAGTTATCTATGCAAATGCATGGAACACGGGTTCTATTCCTATCGCTGGGAATGTTGACACGAATGCATGAGTTGCACCGGGTATGAGCGAAAAGATCAAAGTCGACGTCTGGTCCGATGTGCAATGTCCCTGGTGCTACATAGGTAAGCGCAAGTTCGAGGCGGGTGCACAGGAATTCGGGGGAGAGGTGGAGGTCGAATACCACTCCTTCGAACTCTCCCCGGACACCCCGGTTGATTTCCAGGGCAGCACCGCCGACTACCTGAGCAAGCGCAAGGGGATGCCGCTCGACCAGGTGCACGGGATGCTGGCGAACGTGACCGGCATCGCCAAGAGTGTCGGTCTCAACTACGACTTCGACTCGGTCAAGCAGACGAACACGGTCAAGGCGCACGAGCTGCTGCACTACGCCAAGGCCCAGGGCAAGCAGCTGGAGATGAAGGAGCGCCTGCTGAAGGCCTACTTCGAGGAGGGCCACCATGTCGGGCGCATCGAGGATCTCGCCGACCTGGCAGTTGAGGTCGGCTTCGACCGGGCGGATGTCATCCGCTCACTCACCGAGGAGCAGTACCTGTCCGCCGTGAAGGCCGATCAGGCGCAGGCGATTGAGTACGGCATCCAGGGCGTGCCGTTCTTCGTGATCGACGGCAAGTACGGCGTCTCCGGTGCGCAGGAGGCTGCCACCTTTACGCAGGTACTGCAGCAGGCGCGCGACGAGAAGGCGGCATCAGCGTGAGCGGCCTCATTCCGCTCGGCGACCCCGAGGCGATTGCCTGCGAGGGCGATGCCTGCCTGATCCCACCTGCCGCTACGAGCGGGGAGCCAGCGGCTCGGTGATGTCGGCGACGGTAGCGTCGAACGAGGCGAGCAGGGCATCTGCCTCGACGAACAGGCTGATGTCGTGTTCCCCCGCCCCCAGCGACACCCGCTTGCCGACCATGCCGGCGTCGGCGTAGATCGGCCAGGCAGTGGTGCTGCCGAGCGGGGTGATGGTGCCGCGCGGGTAACCGGTGGCCTCGAGTGCCCTGGACTCGTCGGGCAGCGACAGCTTGTTCACTCCGATGAGGGCGCGCAGCTTCGGCCAGGAGATCTGGCGGTCACCCGGGATGAGGGCGAACAGGTACGAGCCGTCCTTGTGCTTGACCACGAGCGTCTTCACGATTCCTGACGGCTCGATGCCCAGCAGCTCGGCGGCGTGTTCGAGGCTGGTGGCCCCGACCCGGTCGACGATCTCGATATCGAGACCGCGAGCCGCGGCATCCGCCTCAACACGGTCACGTCCTGTGGGCTGGGTCATGGAACCACTGTAGTTCGAATCAAGTGGTGACTTTCTGGTGCAATTCCGCGCATCGCACTTAGTCTTTCCCCAGGGCATCGCCCAGGCGCCCGACCCTCCGGACGGGAAAATTGTGAGCGTAGACGAGGATGTACTGACCAGGCTCGACGGTGAGCTCGAGTGGTTGCGGCGCCTGTACACCGACCTTCACAGGAACCCCGGACTGAGCGGTGAAGAGACTGCGACCTCGAAGCTGGTCGCCGAGCACCTCGCGTCTTTCGGCTTCGAGGTGATGCGTCTCGGCGGCACCGGTGTTGTCGGAGTTCTCAGCAACGGCGACGGTTCGGTGGTGTTGGCCCGCGCCGACATGGACGCGCTTCCTGTCAGCGAGGCAACCGGACTGCCTTACAGCTCCGAAGTGGACGGGGTCATGCACGCCTGCGGGCATGACGTGCACGTGACCGCATTGCTGGGGGCGGCGAAACTGCTCTCCGATGCCCGCGAGTCGTGGGCTGGCACCTACATCGCCTTGTTCCAGCCGGCCGAAGAGACCGGTTCCGGCGCGCAGGCGATGGTCGACGACGGGCTCGTTGCCAGCCTGCCGAGACCGGATGTCGCGCTCGCCCAGCACGTCATGCCGCTTCCAGCGGGGACACTGGCTACGGCACCCGGGCCGGTGCTCTCGGCGGGCGATTCGATCAGGATCACGGTCTACGGGTCGGGTGCGCACGGCTCGATGCCGCACCTGTCGATCGACCCGGTGGTGCTGGCCGCATCCATCGTCCTGGGGCTGCAGACCATCGTTTCCCGCGAGACGAGGCCGGGCGAATTCGCCGTCGTCACTGTCGGAGCCCTGAATGCCGGCACCAAGTCGAACATCATCCCCGACCAGGCCACGCTGCTGCTGAACATCCGCACCTACGACAACCAGCTTCGCGCGCGAATTCTGGCATCGATCGAGCGGATCGTCGCGGGGGAGTGCGCCGCGGCCGGTTCGCCCAGGCCGCCGGATTTGGAACGGTACGACCAGTTTCCGTTGACCAGTAACGACGCGGTGGCGACCGACCAGGTGACTGCCGCCTTCGTCGCCCACTTCGGCGCCGAGACGGTGAGCCGTGCCGATCCGCAAACCGCATCAGAGGACTTCAGTCGGATACCGGATGCCTTCGGCGTTCCGTACACGTTCTGGTTCCTCGGCGGAGTCGATGCCGAAGCGTATCGGGTGGCGGCAGAAAAGGGCACGGTGGCCCAGGACATTCCGGCCAACCACTCGCCCCGGTTCGCGCCCATGATCGACCCGACGCTGTCGATCGGCGTTCAGGCGCAGGTGGTCGCCGCGCTGTCATACCTGGCGAAGGAGGAGTAGCACATGTCCAGTTCCCCGACTGTGACCAAGGCCGGAACCCAGTGGAAACCGACCGACGCCTGGTTGCTGGGCGTTGTCCTGGCCGTCATCAACTTCTGGCTGTTCGCCCAGACCCTGCTTAATGTCATCCCGGGAATCCAGGAGTCCCTCGGCGTCGAACGAACACTGGCCAACCTGGCGGTGTCTATCACCTCGCTGTTCTCCGGGATCTTCATCGTCGTCGCCGGCGGTCTCGCCGATCGGATCGGCCGGGTCAAGATCATGTACATCGGCATCTACCTGAGCATTGCGGGGTCGCTGCTGATCGCGATCACGCCGGAGCAGGCCGGTGCCATCACGGACGCAGCGCTGTTGGGTGGGCGCATCATCCAGGGCCTGTCGGCCGCCTGCATCATGCCGTCCACGATGGCGCTCATCAAGACCTATTACGAAGGGAAGGCGCGGCAGCGGGCTCTCTCCTTCTGGTCTATCGGTTCGTGGGGTGGCTCGGGGTTCACTGCTCTCTTCGGCGGCCTGATGGCGACATCCGTGCTGGGCTGGCGATCCATCTTCTGGATCTCCATCGTGCTGTCGATCCTTGCGCTGTTCCTGGTTCGAGGTACACCCGAGTCCAGGGCGGAACCGCATGCGGGTCACGATTCCTTCGACTGGGGCGGCCTCATCGCCTTCATCGTCGCCCTCGTGGCGCTCAACGTCTACATCTCGCAGGGTCCGGCGATCGGCTGGCTCAGCTGGAGCGGCATCGGGCTCGTCGCGCTCACGGTCATCGGGGTGCTCGCCTTTTTCGCGATCGAGACGAAACGCGCCGCGCCGTTCCTGAATCTCTCGCTGTTCCGTAACCTGACGTTCTCCGGGGCGACGCTGTCGAACTTCCTGCTGAACGGGGCGGCTGGCACGCTCATCGTGTCACTCGGGCTGGTCCAGGTCGCGGCCGGTATGTCGTCCCTGCAATCCGGACTCTTGACGATCGGCTATCTGGTCGCCATCCTCGCGACGATCCGGGTGGGCGAGAAATTACTCCAGCGTTTCGGGCCGAAACGCCCGATGATCTGGGGCAGTGCGATCGCCGGTGCGGGGATCCTGCTGACCTCCATGACATTCGTTCTCATCGAACAATATGTTGTGCTCGCCGTCATCGGATTCACGCTGTTCGGCATCGGACTGGGGTTCTATGCGACTCCGTCGACGGATGCCGCACTCGCGAACGTCCCGGACAACGAGGTGGGTGCCGCCTCCGGTATCTACAAGATGGCGTCGTCGCTCGGAAACGCGATCGGTGTCGCCGTCTCGGCCGCGCTTTATGTGGCTGCGCAGGCCATGGACCCGGAGACAATCCGCTCCTGGGGACTCTTCATCGGGGATCAGACGAACGTTGCCCTCCGCTTCGGCGGGGCCATCGGCCTGCTGTTCAACTTGTTCATCGTGGTCGTGGCGATCGTGTCCATCATGGTCACGGTCCCGACAGAGAAGGCTGAGAAGCGGCCAGAGGTGCCGGCGACGCCGTCCATCGGCAGCTAGTTCCCCCGAGTGGCGAGCCGCGCCCGAGTTTCTGGGAGAATTGTGGGGTGACAGTCCTCGACGCAACCGCCATGAGCACCTCCGGGGTGCAATCGGACGCGCCGAAAACTGACCTCCCTGCGCTCAGGATCGGGCCACTCGAGCTCGAGGTTCCGGTCGTTCTCGCCCCGATGGCGGGCATCACCAACACGGCGTTCCGCCGCCTGTGCCGCGAGTTCGGCGCTGGTCTCTACGTGAGCGAGATGATCACCAGCCGCGCCCTGGTCGAGCGCACGCCGGCCTCAATGAGGCTCATCCAGCACCACGAGTCGGAGACCACCCGCAGCATCCAGCTCTACGGAGTCGACCCGAAGACGGTCTCCGAGGCGGTCACCATGCTGGTCGCCGAGGACCGTGCGGACCACATCGACCTGAACTTCGGATGCCCGGTGCCCAAGGTCACCCGCAAGGGTGGCGGTGCAGCTCTCCCCTGGAAGCTCGGCCTGTTCCGCGACATCGTGGAGAGCGCGGTGAAGGCCGCAGGCGACCTGCCGCTGACGGTCAAAATGCGCAAGGGCATCGACTCCGACCACCTGACCTATCTGGAGGCGGCGAAGGCTGCTGAGGGTGCCGGGGTCGCCAGCATTGCGCTGCACGCCCGCACCGCTGCGGAGTTCTACAGCGGGCAGGCCGACTGGTCGGCGATCGCGAAGCTCAAGGAGACCATTTCCGGCGTTCCGGTGCTCGGCAACGGCGACATCTGGTCCGGGGCGGATGCCATCCGCATGGCCCGCGAGACCGGTTGTGATGGCGTCGTGGTCGGTCGCGGATGCCTCGGCAGGCCGTGGCTCTTCGGAGACCTCGCCTCCGCATTCCGCGGTGAGGCGGAGGTTGCCCGGCCTTCACTCGGCACGGTGGCCGCAACCATCCGCCGCCACGCCGAACTGCTGGTGGAGTTCTTCGACAGCGAGGAACGCGCCTGCCGGGACATCCGCAAGCATGTCGCCTGGTATTTCAAGGGGTATCCGGTCGGTGGCGAGCTTCGTGCCAGCCTGGCCACCGTCGAATCCCTGCAGCAGCTCGACGACCTGCTGGGCACCCTCGATTGGGACATGCCATACCCCGGGGAGGGCGCCGAGGGCCCGCGCGGTCGCGCCGGTACGCCGAAACGTACAGCGCTGCCGGAGGGCTGGCTTTCCAGCCGCGAGCTCGGCGACGTGCACCGAAGCCAGCTGACCGAGGGCGAAGCGGATACCACCGGTGGTTGACGCGGCGTACGGCGCACACGACACAGCGCGGTTCCTGCCGGAAGAGCACTACTCCCGGCGCAGCGATTTCGCCCGCGACCGGGCTCGGCTGCTGCACTCGAGCGCCCTGCGCCGGCTGGCGGCCAAAACCCAGGTGCTGTCCCCGACGCAGGGGCTGGACTTCGCCCGCAACCGCCTCACCCACTCGCTCGAGGTTGCCCAGGTCGGGCGTGAGCTTGCCACCAGCCTCGGACTGGACCCCGACGTCGTCGACACAGCCTGCCTCGCACACGACCTCGGACATCCGCCGTTCGGGCACAACGGAGAGCGGGCACTGAACGCCTGGGCAGCCGACATCGGCGGTTTCGAGGGGAACGCGCAGACCCTTCGACTGCTCACCAGGATCGAGCCGAAGGTCTTCGGGCCGGACGGTGCGCCGTACGGCCTCAACCTGACCAGGGCGAGCCTGGATGCCAGTTGCAAGTACCCCTGGCCGGACACACGCTCAGTGGCCGACCCGAGCGGTCGGGCCAAGTTCGGCTTCTATTCGGATGACCTCGCCGCCTTCGAATGGCTGCGTGACGGCGCGCCGGAGGGGAAGCTGTGCGTCGAAGCCCAGGTCATGGACCTCTCCGATGATGTTGCATACTCCGTGCACGACTTCGAAGATGCGATCGTCGGCGGGTATGTGGATGTCGCCGCCCTGAGCGCTCGCGTCGACCACGACGAGCTGGTCGACTCGATGTTCGCCTGGATCGGCGGCGAATTCGACCATGACGAGCTCATCGCGGCGTTCGACCGCCTGGCCAGCCTGGACGCCTGGATCGACACCTGGGACGGCAGCCGCATCGAGCAGGGCAGGCTCAAGAACCTGACCAGCCAGCTCATCGGCCGGTTCGGTGCCGGCGCGGTGAATGCGACGCGGGAAGCCCACTCTTCCGGATCCCTGGTGCGCTTCGGCGCCGACGTCGTGGTTCCGCGCGCGGTGCAGGCGGAGATCGCCGTGCTGAAGGGCATCGTCGCCGCCTTCGTCATGTCGAAGAACACGCGGCAGCCGATTTACCGGCAGCAGCGTGACATCCTGACCCAGCTGGCCACAACGCTCTTCGAGCGCGGTCCGGACAGCCTGGACATCGGGTTCGCCGCCGATTGGCAGGCTGCGCAGACGGATGCCGGCCGCAAGCGGGCTGTCGTCGACCAGGTGGCGAGCCTGACCGACCAGTCCGCCCTCACCTGGCACGAGAGGCTCATGCACTCCTAGCTACCGGCGCTGCAGCCCGGGAATCTCGGTTGAGCCCGGCTCGCCGGCCCGCGGCTTCCGCGGCTCCCGCAGCAGGATGCGATCAACCAGGCGGTCGGGCAGCACGCCCAACCCGCGCGAGATCAGCCCGGTGCGCTTCGGCACGGTGGCCTTCTCCCGGCCGGCGCGGATGGCGGCGACGATTCGCCTGGCCGCCTCGGCCGGCTGGATCATCCCGGGCATGTGCATGGTGTTGCCCGCGATTAGCGGCGTCTTCACGTAGCCGGGCGAGATGGTTGTCACAGTCACGCCGTGCGGCCTCAACTCGGCACGCAGGCTCTGCAGATAACGGATGAGCCCACCCTTGCTGGCTGCGTAGGCACCGTTTCCGGGCATCCCGCGCCACCCGGCGATGCTGGCGATCCCGACGAGGGTGCCCCTGCGCTGCCCGCGCATCCCGGAGATGAATGGCTGGAAGGTGGTGGCAACGCCCAGCAGGTTGATTTCGAGCATCCGCTTCATCACGGCCAGGTCGCCCTCTTCAGCGGTGTCGAACCCGCTGGCGACGCCGGCGTTGGCGATCACGACATCCGGCACCCCGAAGGCGGCGATCCAGTCCTCGGCGACGGCGTTCATGGCTGCGCTGTCGCTCACGTCAGGGGTGTAGCTTCGTGCCCGCGTGGGGGCGAGCGCGGCCAGGCCGGCCAGTATGGTCTCGTCGCGACCGACCAGGGCGACGGATGCTCCACTTCCCAGCAACGCTGCCGCCAGTTCGCGCCCGATGCCTCCACACGCTCCGGTCAGCACCACGTTCGTGATCTGTCTCATCCCTCACCCCTTCGCGAGTCGACTCTATTGTCCACCGGGCCGGGTCGGCTGCCGCCACCAGCCTAGAATTGGCCCATGGCCGGCCTGATTCGACGAAGCGACATCGATGAGGTCCGTGCTCGAATCAATATTGCCGATGTGGTCGGTGACTACGTCACGCTGAAGGGCGCCGGGGTCGGCTCGCTGAAGGGCCTGTGTCCCTTCCACGACGAACGCAGCCCGAGCTTCCACGTCCGCCCGCAGGTCGGCCGCTACCACTGCTTCGGCTGCGGCGAGGATGGCGACGTCTTCAGCTTCCTGCAGCGCATGGACCACGTCTCGTTCACCGAGGCCGTCGAGCGGCTCGCCTCTGGTCTCGGCTTCGAACTGCACTACGAGGACGGCGGGCAGGCGAACAGCGACCACGGCAACCGTGCGCGCATCCTCGCCGTCAACAAGGCGGCGGCGGAATTCTTCGTCGCCAGGCTGACGGAGCCGGATGCAGCGCCCGGGCGAAGCTTCCTGGGGGAGCGTGGGTTCGACTCCTCCGCAGCCGAGCGGTTCGGCATCGGGTTCGCCCCGAAGAGCTACGACGCCCTGAGCAAGCACCTGAGAACACTCGGATTCACGGATGACGAGCTGCTGGCCTCCGGCGTGGTCGGGCAGGGCGATCGCGGCTTGTACGACCGCTTCCGCGGGCGCCTGATCTGGCCGATTCGCGATGTCACCGGCCAGACCCTGGGCTTCGGCGCGCGAAAACTGCTCGAAGACGACTCAGGGCCGAAGTACCTCAACACGCCCGAAACCGCGGTCTATCACAAGTCGCAGGTGCTCTACGGGCTCGACCTCGCCAAACGGGACATCTCCCGCGGCAAGCAGGTCGTGGTTGTCGAGGGGTACACGGATGTGATGGCCTGCCACCTGGCCGGCGTCACCACCGCAGTCGCCACCTGCGGTACCGCGTTCGGCGTCGACCACATCAAGGTTGTTCGCCGGGTGCTCGGCGATGTCGACAACGCCGACTCGCGCGGGCTGGGGGAGGTGGTGTTCACCTTCGACCCGGATGAGGCGGGCCAGAAGGCCGCCAGCCGCGCGTTCAGCGAGGAGCAGCGTTTCGCAGCCCAGACCTACGTCGCCGTCGCCCCTGAGGGGCTCGACCCGTGTGACCTCCGGCTGAAGCGCGGGGATGACGCCGTGCGCCGCCTGGTCCAGGGCAAGAAGCCGATGTTCGAGTTCATGGTCAGGCGGGTGCTGGGGGGCTTCGACCTCGACACTGTTGAAGGCCGCGTTGCCGCACTGCGGGCATCCGCCCCCGTTGTCGCCGGAATACGGGACCAGGCCCTCAGTATCGGCTACGTGCGCAACCTGGCCGGCTGGCTGGGCATGGACCTGGGGGAGGTCGGTCGCGCTGTCAACGCCGCCAAGTCACGGTCGGCGGATGCCCGGGGCACAGACGCAAGGGACGCCCGACCGCCCCAAGCCGGGACAACCGCCGAGAACCCTGACGGCCAATCACAGGAGACCGGTCCGTCACTCGTGCACCTTCCGTCCGACCCCGCCACCAGGCTCGAGCGCGATGCGATCATGGCGATTCTCCAGCAGCCGCTCGAAGTGGGGCGTCCCCTGGTGGAACGCGCGGCCCAGACCGGGTTCTCCAACGCTTCGCTGGCAGTGGTCAGGGACGCGATCGCCGCAAGCCTGGACGCACTGGAATCGGCCGGCTGGCTGGAGCGCATCATCGACGAGGTCCCTGCCCCGTTCTCGATGCTGGTGAAGGAGCTCGGGCTGGCGCCCATCCCGGAGAAGTCGGGCCGCGAGCTCGCCGCATACTGCCAGGGGATCGCATCGTCGCTCATCGATCGCGACCTGCTGCGACGGAAGGCCGACCTGCTCGGACGGCTCCAGCGCACCGACAGCGCGCAGGAGCCGGAGCGCTATGCCGAGGTCCAGCGCGAGCTGGTCAGGGTGGAAGCGGAGCGGCGCGCTCTGCGCGAAGACTGATCAGCCGATCCGGGCTCATTGCAGATCCATAAACATTGCCCGGCGAAGTCGTTTGCTCCGGGCCATTGCTCGTAACCTGTGTTAGCAAGACATAGACAGCGCGCACGAACTGCGCCGCTGCGTCACCGGCGCCCCCAGCCCACCAGCCGGGGGTGCTCATCACGACAGAACAACAGAGAGGTAGACGGATATGACGTCCGGATCAAGCTTCAAGAAAAGAGCGCTGACAGTGCTCGGTGGCACGGCCACCGCGGTACTCGTGCTCACCGGTTGTGCAGGAGGTGGCAGTGGCGACGAGCCTTCGAGCGACGCCATCACCATCGGCACCACCGACAAGGTCACGTTCCTCGACCCCGCCGGCTCGTACGACAACGGCTCGTTCGCGATCATGAACAATGTGTACCCGTTCATCATGAACTCACAGCCCGGTACAGCGGATGTCGAACCAGACATCGCAGAGTCCGCCGAGTTCACCGCTCCCTCCGAGTACACGGTCAAGCTCAAGGAAGGGCTGACCTTCGCGAATGGCAACGAGCTGACCTCGTCGGACGTCAAGTTCAGCTTCGACCGCCAGCTCGCCATTGCGGACGAGAACGGTCCATCCACGCTGCTGTACAACCTGGAGGAGACCGAGGCTGTCGACGACACCACCGTCGTCTTCCACCTGAAGCAGGACAACGACCAGATCTGGCCGCAAATCCTGAGCAGCCCGGCCGGTCCGATCGTCGATGAAGAGGTATTCGCCGCTGACGCGGTCACCGACGACGACGCGATCATCGACGGCAACGCCTTCGCCGGCCAGTACGTGATCGCCAGCTACAAGTTCAACGAGCTGGTTCAGTTCAAGGCCAACCCCGACTACCAGGGCGTCCTGGGGGAGCCGGTCACCGACACCATCAACCTCCGTTACTACGCTGACTCGTCGAACCTGAAGCTCGACGTTCAGGAGGGCAACATCGATGTCGCGACGCGCAGCCTCTCGGCTACCGACGTCGAAGACCTCGAGGGCGACGACGGCGTCACGGTGAACTACGGTCCCGGTGGAGAGATCCGCTACATCGTGTTCAACTTCAACACGATGCCGTTCGGCGCATCAACGGCTGAGGCAGACGCGGACAAGGCTCTCGCGGTCCGCCAGGCCATGGCCGACCTGATCGACCGTGAAGAGATCGCCAGCCAGGTCTACAAGGGCACCTACCTGCCGCTGTACTCCTACGTTCCGGACGGACTGACGGGTGCCACTGAGTCGCTCAAGGGCCTCTACGGCGACGGCGACGGCGGACCTGATGCAGTCAAGGCTGCGGAGCGTCTCACCGGTGCCGGAATCACCGAGCCGGTCGTGCTCAACCTGCAGTACAACCCGGACCACTACGGCCCGAGTTCAGGTGACGAGTATGCGCTGATCAAGAGCCAGTTGGAGACGGATGGCCTGTTCACGGTCAACCTGCAGTCCACCGAGTGGGTCACCTACGCTGAAGAGCGTTCGGCTGATGTCTACCCGATGTACCAGCTGGGTTGGTTCCCGGACTACTCGGACGCTGACAACTACCTGTCGCCGTTCTTCCAGACCGACAACTTCCTGGCCAACCACTTCAGCGACGCTGAGCTGGACAAGCTGATTCCGGCGCAGGCTGTCGAGATGGACGCTGACACCCGTGTTGGGCTGATCGAGGACATCCAGGACAAGGTTGCGGCGCAGCTGTCGACCCTGCCGTTCCTGCAGGGAGCCCAGGTTGCGGTTTCCTCCGCTGGCGTGACGGGCGTGGCTGACACGCTCGACGCGTCGTTCAAGTTCCGCTTCGGTGTCATCGGGCGGGGCTAGTCGCGATCCGGTTACTATCGAATAGCTAAATCGGCAACAAACCGAATCGGGGGCGATCCGTGATTATGCGGATCGCCCCTTCGTTTCGGGTGCCTCCCGAACCAGATAGGCGACAATGACTTCACCCGCGCTGGCGGTCTCGGACCCACAAGGTCCGGTGGCGCCGCCCAGGAAGCCGAAGGCTTCCGGAGGCAGCAATCTTGGCCGTTACATCGTCACCAGGCTGCTCCTGATCATCCCGACCGTGTTCATCCTGGTGACCATGGTCTTCATGCTGATGAGGCTGATCGGCGACCCGATCACCGCAGCACTGGGTGGCCGGCTCTCCGCCGAGCAGCTGCAGGAGCGCATCCACGCAGCCGGGTATGACCGCCCGCTGATCGTGCAGTACCTCGAGTACATCGGCCAGGTGTTCACCGGAAACTTCGGCAGCACCATCAGCGACGGACGCCCGGTCACCGAGATCCTCGTGACCTATGGCGGCGCGACGCTGGAACTCGCCTTCTACTCGCTCATCGTCGCGTTCATCCTCGGCATTCCGCTCGGCATGGTCGCCGCCTACTTCCGCGACAAGTGGCCAGACGCCGTGCTGCGGGTCACGGCCATCCTCTGGTACGCCACGCCCGTCTTCTTCTCCGCGCTCCTGTTCAAGCTGGTCTTCGCCGTCTGGCTGAAGTGGCTCCCGGTCGCAGGCCGCGCATCCACTCGCACCGAGCTGGACATCCAGTTTCTCGAGAACCCGACCGGATTCCACCTGATCGACGCGTTCCAGACCGGCAGTTCGAACAATGTGGCGGATGTCCTCTCCCACGCGGTCCTGCCGGGTCTCGCTCTCGGGCTGCTGACGGCCGGCGTCTTCCTTCGCCTCGTGCGCACGAACGTGATCGGCACGCTCTCTGCGCAGTACGTCGACGCGGCCAGGTCACGCGGTGTCCGGGAACTGCGGTTGGTGACGAGGCACGCCTACAAGCCGGCTCTCATCCCGATCATCACGGTCATGGGCATGCAGATCGCCCTGCTCCTCGGCGGCGCGGTGCTCACCGAGACGGTGTTCGAGTGGAAGGGCCTCGGGTTCATGCTCGTGGAGTACCTGTCCGCGCGAGACTACGTCGCGGTGCAGGGCATCGTCATGCTGCTCGCGGTTATCGTAGCCGTCACCAACTTCATCGTCGACATCATTGCGGCGCTCATCGACCCGAGAGTGAGGTACTGACATGTCGGTAGAAACCATCCCCGACGTGCAGCGGTCCCGCCCTCCATTGTGGAAGCGACTCCCCGTCATCCACCAGCTGCGCCAGAGCGTCGGCCTCCAGCGCGGAATGCTGGTCGCCGGGCTCGTCCTCACGGGCATCTTCGTGCTGTGCGCCGCCTTTGCCCCGCTGCTCGCCCCGTTCGGCTACGGTCAACTGCGCGACGATAACGGAACGTTCGGCGCCCAACAGCCGCCGTCCGCCGAACACCTGCTCGGCACCACGGTCGGCGGGTACGATGTGCTCTCCCGGGTGATCTGGGGATCCCAGACGGCGGTTTTGGTCATCGTGATCGCGGTCCTCCTGTCGATTTTCGCCGGGGTGTTCCTGGGACTGTTCTCCGGATACCTGGGCGGCTGGGTGGACCGGGTACTGGTCGTCATCTGCGACGCTGTCTATGCGTTCCCCACCCTGCTGCTGGCCATCGTCATGGCCATCGTCATCTCTGGCGGTCAATCGAGCCTGTTCGGCGGAATCCTGGCGGCGGCGATCTCCATCACCGTGGTCTTCATCCCGCAATACTTCCGGGTGATCCGGGCGGAGACGGTCCGCATCAAGGCTGAGGCGTTCGTTGAATCGGCCAAGGTTCTCGGGGCAAGCAGCTTCCGGATCATGTTCCGGCACATCCTGCGGAACGCCACCAGGACGCTGCCGCTCATCTTCACGCTGAACGCGTCTGAGGCGATCCTGACCCTGGCCGGCCTGGGCTTCCTCGGCTTCGGCATCGAGCCGACGTCGGCGGCCGAGTGGGGCTACGACCTGAACAAGTCGATCTCAGACGTCACGAGCGGTATCTGGTGGACTTCGGTCTTCCCCGGCCTCGCCATCGTGATGGTCGTGCTCGGTGTCACCCTGATCGGTGAGAGCATGAACGACCTCGCCGACCCGCGCCTTCGCACCCGCAGACGTGCCGACGGAACACCCACTGTGGGGGCAGCAGCCGCAGTGGTCCCCGGAGGCTCCCTCGACGGGGTCGCCGGGCTGGACACGGCATCCGTTTTCACAATTGAGGAGGGACGCGCATGAGCACTCTGGTTGCTGGTGAAGAAGCGGTTCGCATTGACGATCTGAGTGTCACGTTCGCCACTGACGGCGGAGACGTCCGAGCTGTTGACGGCGTCAGCCTGTCCGTTCGCGCCGGCGAAGTGCTGGCGATCGTCGGCGAGAGCGGGAGCGGCAAGACCGTTACGGCGAAGACCATCCTCGGGCTACTGCCCGAGACCGCCACGACGTCGGGGGCGGTACTGATCGGCGGCACCAACGTCATCCGTCTCTCGGCATCGAAGCTGCGCCAGATTCGGGGCCAGGACGTGGCGATGGTGTTCCAGGAACCATCAACAGCGCTCAACCCGGTCTTCACCGTTGGCTGGCAGATCGCCCAGGGACTTCGCGCGCACGGCAAGTTCACGCGCACCGAAGCCCGGGCGAAAGCGATCGCCGTGTTGGAGAAGGTGGGAATCCCCGACGCGAAGAACAGGGTCGACTACTATCCGCACCAGTTCTCCGGTGGCCAGAAGCAGCGCATCGTGATCGCCATGGCACTGGTGCTGGACCCCGGGCTGATCGTTGCCGACGAGCCGACCACCGCGTTGGACGTCACGGTGCAGGCCGAGATCCTCGACCTCTTGCGCGACCTGAAAGACGAGTTCAACACCGCCATCGTGCTCATCACGCACAACATGGGAGTCGTCGCCGACCTGGCCGACCGCGTTGTCGTGATGTACGAGGGCAAAGTGGTCGAAGAGGCCGACGCGACCTCGCTGTTCGGAAACCCGCAGCACGAGTACACCAAGAAGTTGCTGGCCGCGGTTCCGCACATCGGCACGGGTGCCGCGAGCACCCGGGAGCGGGCGATGGACCGCGCGATGCTCGACACCAAACCACTGGTCGTCGCCCGTGACCTGATCATCGAATATCCCGGCCGCCTCGGCAGGCCGAGTTTTCGAGCCGTCAACCAGGTCAGTTTCGAGATCGGCGAGCGCGAGGTGCTCGGCCTGGTCGGCGAGAGTGGTTCGGGCAAGACCACGATCGGCCGTGCCATCGCTGGGCTCACGAAGGTCACCGGTGGCTCACTCGAGGTACTCGGGCAGGAGATGCTCGGGGTTCGTGAACGCAAGTTCCGGCCGCTCCGCAGCGAGATCGGTTTCGTGTTCCAGGACCCGGCAACCAGTTTCAACCCGCTCCTGACCATTGCAGAGTGCGTCGCGGAGCCCCTGCTCGTCCACGGCAGGACCCAGAGCGCCCAGGCGGCCCGTAAGCAGGTCGATGAGCTGCTGGAGGCGGTGCAACTGCCCAAGAGCTTCGGTGACCGTTACCCGCACGAACTCAGTGGTGGGCAGCGGCAGCGCGCCAGCCTGGCCCGCTCGCTGGCGCTGAAACCGAAGCTCCTGATCGCCGACGAGCCGACCAGCGCACTGGATGTGTCGGTGCAGGCCAAGGTCCTCGAGCTCTTTGCAGAGCTCCAGCGCGACTTCGGCTTCGCCGCCCTGTTCATCAGCCACGACCTGGCTGTCGTCGACCTCCTCGCCGACCGGATCGGCGTACTCTTCCACGGTGAGCTCGTCGAGGAGGGCCTGGGGGAGCAGGTCCTGGGTGCCCCACAGCATCCGTACACTCAGCGACTGCTCGCCTCATTGCCGGTGCCCAACCCGAAGGAGCAGGCGGAGCGTCGCAGGGAACTGCACCGCTTGAGACACAACGGAGCGTGAGCCGCATGGTCGATCTCGACTCGGCCGGCGACGTGCCGGAAGTGGTGGTCTCAGCGCGGGACCTTTCGGTGCACTATCGCACTCGCAATTCCGCCTCATACTCGCTTGCTGTCTCCGGGGTCAGCTTCGACCTCGCGGAGGGCGAGGTGCTCGGCGTCGTCGGGGAATCCGGGTCAGGAAAGTCGTCCCTGGCCTTCACCGTGGCGGCGAGAGCGGGACGCGGCCTCATCGATGACGGCATCGCGGAGATCTGCGGCGGCACCCTCAGCGTCTACGGAACCGAGGTGCGCGGCGTGACCGCCAGGCAACGCAACCGGCTGACCCTGCGTGTCGGCTACCTGCCTCAGGATGGGGCCGTGCGCCTCGACCCGCGGTTGACGGTCGCCGAGAATGTGGCAGAGCCGATCTACCAGCGTGATCGCCGATTCGACCAGTACGAGGCAGCGGATGCTGTCGCTGCCCTCATCGACTCCGTGCGGTTGTCCCTCGGCATGATGAACCGGATGCCGCACGAGTTGAGCAGCGGGCAACGCCAGCGGGTCGCGCTCGCCCGTGCGCTGATCCTCGAGCCGACACTGCTGGTCGCCGACGAGCCGACCAGGGGTGTCGACGCGACGGTGCGGGAGGGAGTGCTCGACGTGATCCGCGAGTTGCAGGCTGAGCGCAGGTTCTCCGCGTTGATCGTGAGCAGCGATATCGGGGTTGTCGACAGGGTCGCGGATCGGGTCGCCGTGCTGCAGCATGGAATCATGATCGGGCTCGGAACTCTGGACGAAGTGCTGGCCGCCCCAACGCATCCGTACCTGAAGGGGCTGGCTGCGGCCCGACGTTCACCAGCTCATCCGGAGGTTCACCATGCCTGAATCATTCGAAGGTCACGTTCCGCCGCAACATCGGGCAGTCATGGGGTCCGAGCTGGTCGAACAGGTTGCCGGCGACCGGCGCCCGAACCCGGGGCCCATCGCGCTCCTGCCCGAGTCGAAGCCTCTGTTCGAGAACGCGGTACGCCATGCCGGGGGAGCGCTGGCCGAACTGGGTCCCCAGACCCGCGGCCTGGTCTGGCTGGCATCGAAGGGTGCAGCCGAGCTGGCAAAGGTATTGGACGCCAACCCGCAGATCGAGTGGGTGCAGCTGCCCTGGGCTGGGGTGGACGCGTTTGCCGACGTTCTCGCCCAGCACACAGATTCCGCGTTACC
Organism: Homoserinimonas sp. A520; assembly: GCF_054489245.1. Classification (NCBI taxonomy): domain Bacteria; kingdom Bacillati; phylum Actinomycetota; class Actinomycetes; order Micrococcales; family Microbacteriaceae; genus Homoserinimonas; species Homoserinimonas sp. A520. The sequence continues at coordinate 670,552 of NZ_JBTMWX010000002.1, forward strand.
TCTCTGGACGAGCGCGAAAGGTGCATACGCCCAACCGGTTGCCGAGCACGCGCTGATGCTCGCACTGTCCCTTCTGCGGGTGATCCCCACCCGGGTTCGTGCCCGCAGCTGGTCGACACTGCCAGAAGGGCGTTCGCTCTACGGACTGAACGTCGTGCTCATCGGAGCGGGCGGTATCGCGGTCGAACTGACGCGCCTGCTGCAACCGTTCGGCGTGCGGTTGACCGTGGTTCGCCGCAGCACTGACCCGTTCCCCGGCGCCGACCGGACCGTGACCGCGGACCAGCTCCACGAGGTACTGCCAACGGCTGACGTGGTCTTTGTGGCGGCAGCCATGACGACGGGAACGGCGAACCTCATCGGGGCAGAAGAGCTCCAACTCATGAAGACTTCCGCCGTACTCGTCAACGTTGCGCGCGGCGGCCTGATCGACACGGATGCCCTCACCGCAGGCCTCGCTGACGGATCCATCCACGGGGCCGGGCTCGATGTCACCAATCCGGAGCCACTCCCGGACGGACATCCGCTCTGGGACGAGCCTCGCGTGATCATCACGCCACACAGTGCGGATACTCCCGATATGACCGGTCCGCTGCTCGCCGAACGCCTGCGGCTGAACGTGGAAGCTTTCCTCGACCACGGCAGATTCGTGGGCGTTGTCGACCCGAAAGCGGGTTACTGAGCACGAAACGCGGGTGCCGATTTGGTCGTACCCGAATCCTTGGTAAAGTAGCCAAGCTGTTTCAGCAATCCTCGATAGCTCAATTGGCAGAGCAGCCGGCTGTTAACCGGCAGGTTGATGGTTCGAGTCCATCTCGGGGAGCACAGCGTGCGGCCCGGTCTCTTCGGAGGCCGGGCCGTCAGCCGATGAGCCATAGTTCAGGAGTCGTAGATGGACGCGTTGCTCGGTGAGGATGCGTCCCAGACGACAGTCATCCTCGCGGTGGCATCCGCCGCGCTTCTGCTTCTTGCGCTGGTGTTCCTGCTGTTGTGGGTGCGGGCTTCGCGCCGTCGACGGCGCGAGTCGGCCGTTCGTGCCGAGAGTGAACGATCACTCCTCGACCTGGACTCCTTGCTGGCAGAGCAGACTGCCCGGTTGCGCATGGTCGGTGAACTGGGTGGTGTCGCCGTCAGCTCCATCACGGCCATCGTCAGGCAGGCGGATGGCGCGCGGTATGCAGCCGAGAGCGACCCGGGTGCAGCGGTGCGTTCGGTCGCGTCCATCGCGGACGCCGCCCGGGCCACGCTCGATGACCTGCGCCGCGTCACCGACATCGTGAAGCACGGCGAGGCGGATGCCGGTGCGCAGCCTGGCATCAAAACGGCCAGGGAGCTGTTTCGCGTCATGCGCGAGGCGGGGCTTGAGATCCGGTTCGAGGAGACGGGCGAACGCTTCGAGCTGAAGTCCGGTGCGGAGCTTGCGATCTACCGCATCCTGCAGGAGTCGCTGTCGAACGCGTTGAAGTACGGCGGGGAAGGTACCTCGGTCACCGTGGCCTTCCGCTGGAGTGACCAAGGCATCCGTGTCCTGATTGACGACGACGGCATCCGTGCTGCGACCCGCCGCGAGGGCGACGACCCGAACAGCCTCGCCAAGGCCGGCGGTTACACCGTTGATGAGGACGCAGCTGCCCTGACCTCCACACCGAGTGGCCCCGGCATCACTGAGATGCGGGAGCGTGCAGAGTTGTTCGGGGGAGTGTTCCACGCTGAGACGGTTCCCGGCGTAGGTTTCTCGGTTGCCGTCACCTTCCCTGCGCTTCGAACCGGGCCGCTCGCCGACCGCGAACGGATGTCGTAGCCATGGCTGGACGGTTCCCGGCCTGATGGCTCGGAGTGCCGAAGATGCGGTCGCCATCCGTCAGGCGGTCAGCGTCGGGTTGGCGGTGTCTGCGTACGGCGTGTCGTTCGGCGCGCTCGGGGTGACCGCCGGCCTTGACATTTGGCAGACCTGCGTACTCAGCCTGCTCATGTTCTCCGGCGGTTCCCAGTTCGCCCTGATCGGCGTCCTCGCGTCCGGCGGAGTGGCTGCCGGGCCCGCTGCGATTGCCAGCGCGGTGCTGCTCGGAAGCCGCAACGCCATCTATGCGATGCGGATGGGCCCGATCATCGGCGACGGCTTCTTCAGGCGGGCCGCCGCGGGACACCTGACGATCGACGAGAGCACCGCCGTCTCGACCGCACAGCACAGCTTGCGTGCGCAGCGCGTCGGCTTCTGGTGGACGGGAATCCTGATCTTCATCGGGTGGAACCTCAGCACGCTCATCGGTGCGTTCGTCGGGGATGCGCTCGGCGATGTCAGCGCGTACGGGCTGGATGCTGCAGCCGCGGCCGCATTCCTCGGACTTCTCTGGCCACGGCTGAAGGAACTGCAACCGGTGGTCGTCGCTGTGGCGGCGGCTGTCGTCGCGGCCGTCCTCACCCCCATGCTGCCTGCCGGACTTCCGGTACTCGCAGCCGCCGTGGTTGCTGTGGTTGTCGGGCTTACCAACTGGCTGGGCGTGAAGCAGCGACACACCCTGGAGGAAGAGGTCAGCGCAGACACCATCGTGACGGGGGATGAGCACCCATGACCCTGTGGACGATCATCATCATTGCGTCGGTCGGATGCTTGGCCCTCAAGCTGTCCGGATACCTGGTGCCGCCCTCCTTCATGGAGAAACCGCGCCCATCGAGGGTCGCGAACCTGTTGACCGTGGCGCTCCTGGCGGCGCTGGTGGCGACCCAGACTTTCGCTTCCGGCAGTCAGGTCGTGCTCGACGCTCGGGTGCCTGCGCTGCTGGTTGCTGCCGGCCTGTTCGCCCTGCGCGTGCCGTTCGTCCTCGTCATCATTGCGGCTGCCGCAACGGCCGCCATCCTGCGCCTGCTCTAATGAACCACCTCAGTCATCCAGGTGGTCAACCCCGGGCAACCAACTGCTCCCCGGCGATCCCCAGCCGTTTCGCTTCACGGCCTTGGCTGCGGCCTTCGCCTGCGCCGGGTCGAGGCGGTCGACGTAGAGCACCCCGTCGAGGTGGTCGTACTCGTGCTGGAAGATGCGGGCCAACCAGCCTTCCGCGCGAACCTCGAATGGTTTATGGTCCAGCCCGACCGCCCTCAGGATGGCCAGCTCGGAGCGTCGCAGGGCGAACCTTTCCCCGGGCACCGAGAGGCAGCCTTCGGACTCGTCCTCTTCATCCGCTTCCCCGGTGGCTGTCGGGCTGATCCACAGTTGTGGGTTGATGGCAGCGCCCCTGAAGTGCCTGTCCGAGTCGTCGGTCCAGTCATAGACGAAAAGTCGCAGCCCGACTCCCACCTGCGGGGCCGCCAGGCCGACCCCCGGCGCGGCCTCCATGGTCTCGAACATGTCGGAGACCAGGGTGGCGAGTTCGTCGGAGAAGTCCGTCACCGGGCTGGCTGGGGTGTGGAGTACCGGCTCACCGGTGATTTGGATGGGAAGTACGGCCATTCGCCAAGAATATCGGGCGTCAGCCGGTAGTGTCGTTGCGTGCTGGCGGATCTGACTGACTTGACGGAGTCCCTGACCCCGCTCGCCCTTCTCGGCATTCCGATTGCGTTGATCGGGGCGGTTTTCCTTGCGGTCGGCGCGCAACTGCAACACCGCGGCGTTGGCAAAGTGGATGCTCACGCCCGTGCCCTGCAGGACATCGAGGGGCTGACCCCTCCGGTGCTGAGCACGGCCGGCCTCAGCATGAGCCAACTGGTCGCGCTTGCGCGGAGACCGTCGTGGCTGTTCGGCACGCTCATGCTCGGCCTGGCGATCGTCGCGCAGCTGACCAGCCTGGGGCTGTCGCCCATCACGCTGGTGCAGCCGCTGGGCGCTGTGGCGCTGGTGATCACGGCGATCATGAACGCTCGTATCACCGGGGTGCGGATCGACCGATTGTCGATCAGGGCAATCGGATTCTGCGTCCTCGGTGTAGCCGTTTTCGTCACCCTGGCCGCATTCACCACCACGTCGCGCCCGGTTTCGGATGCCCAGCTGATCATCATCCTGAGCATCCTGAGCGGCGTCACCGTCGCATTCGCCGTGCTGTTCGCCCTCTACCGCAAGCGGTTCAAGGCGATCATGTACATCATCGGTGCCGGGGTGCTCTACGGCTTCGTCGCAACCCTGGCGAAGGTGATCATCGATCGCACGAAGACCGGTGACTTCTTCGAAGTGTTCACGCTGGTGTGCCTGGGCGCGCTCCTGCTGGCGACGGTGCTCGGCGGATACTTCGTTCAGAACGCGTACGCATCCGGCCCTCCCGACCTGGTGATCGCCGGGCTCACGGTCATCGATCCGCTGATCGCCGTTTCCATCGGAATTGTGGTGCTGAACGAGGCGGCCGGCGCCCCGCTGTTCGCGGTGATCGGGTTCGTGCTCGCCGGAATCGTCGCCATGTATGGCGTCTTCGAGCTGGCGAAACACCACCCGCAGAGCCAGCACTAAGCTAGATTGATCCAAGTTTTGAGCAAGACCCTCGTGAACGCCGCGCGGGAATGAACCGTAAGGGACAGCTACACGTCGTGCCCGACACCCCCGATCGAAGCCAGCAGGCTGACCCGCAAGGGTCCCCGAATTCCGCACCACTTCGGGTGCTAATCGGCTGCGACACCTTCCCACCGGATGTGAATGGTGCAGCGAATTTCGCGTCCCGCCTCGCTGCCGGACTGACGCAGCGCGGGCATGAGGTGCACGTTGAGGCGCCGGCGTTCAGCAGCAAGCACGGCAAGTTCACCGAAGAGCACGATGGCGCTGCGTTCACCGTCCACCGCGTGTACTCATGGCGCTGGTTCCCGCACGACTGGCTGCGTTTCGTGTTGCCGTGGCGCAGTCAGGCGCACGCCGCGCGCATCCTCGATGAGGTGAAGCCGGATGTCGTCCACATCCAGTCGCACATCGTCGTCGGTCGCGGTCTGGCCCGGCAGGCGACGAAGCGTGGCATCCGGGTCATCGGCACCAACCACTTCATGCCCGAGAACATGATCGAGCACACGCTGCTGCCGAAATTCCTGCGCCGCCCGGCGATCAGCCTGGCCTGGCAGGATGCCGCAAGGACGTTCCGGCTTTGCTCGGCGGTGACGACGCCGACCCGCAAGGCGGCAGCGTTCCTCGAAGCGGAAACCTCGGTCACGGGAGTCCACGCGATTTCCTGCGGCATCAACGCCAGTCTCTACACGCCGTCGTTCGCACCGCGTCAGGGCAACCGAGTCGTTTTCGTCGGAAGGGTCACCGGGGAGAAGCACATCGACGTGCTCCTGAAGGCGGTCGCCAGGCTCGATAGCGAGCTGGACGTCCAGCTCGACATCGTCGGGGGTGGTGACCAGCTCAGGGAGTTGCAACTGCTCGCCGTCGAGCTGGGCATCCGCGATCGGGTGAACTTCACCGGGTACGTCTCCGACGAGGAGCTCCGCGCGATCCTCACGCGCGCGACCGTCTTCGCCATGCCGTCGATCGCCGAGCTTCAGAGCATCGCGACGATGGAGGCGATGGCATCCGCTCTTCCGATCGTGGCGGCGAACGCGATGGCGCTGCCGCACCTGGTGCACCACCGCGTCAACGGCTACCTGTTCGAGCCGGGCAATGTTGCCGACCTCGCAGAGAAGCTGACCGACGTGCTCAAGGCGTCGGATTCGGACCTGAAACGGTTCAAGGAGACGAGCCTCAAATTCATCGAGGCGCACGACATCGAGCGCACGCTGAACACGTTTGAGAGCCTGTATCGTGGTGAAGCGGTCACCGATCCGGTCACCGAGGTTTCGCTGGACGAGTCCGCGTAGCGGTCCCGCCGGCGATCCGGGGCGGTAGCTCAGCTGGTTAGAGCAGCGGACTCATAATCCGTCGGTCACGGGTTCAAGTCCCGTCCGCCCTACAGGTTTCCTGTATTGCTTCGGGTGATTCTGGACATTTGGTGTTCGGACATCCGGTCTCCCCGCCCGAACGGGGAGGACCGGACACCCGAACTCTGTCCGCGCCGAAACCTATTCGACGCGAGATGCTTTCAGACGCGACATCACCAGAAGGACGCCGCCGAACAGCAGCAGCAGACCGCTGGACATCAGCAATCCGTTCATCGACTGCCCGCCACCGGTCATGGCCAGCGTTTGCAGGTCGCCACACGCCTCCGCCGCGGTGAACGTGAACGTCCACTCCGTCTGTGCCTCGAACTCGAGACCGAACTCGGGTCCATCCGCCTGCGCCGTCACGTTCACGGCGCCCGGAGTCCTCACCGGATACGTTCCGGCCGCTGTCGGCTCGCCATCGACGAGCCAGAGAACACCCTCGATCGCGTTCAGCGTGTACGAACCATCGGTGGCACAGCCCATATTCGTCATGGACGCCAATGGAGTTACCAACGGATGCGTTTCCAGCTCGCCACACGCCTGCGCGGCGGCGACCGTCACTTGCCAGCTGGACTTGCCGTCCAGGACATGGCCGGGCTTCGCCTCCGCCGTCACCGTGTAGTTCCCCGGGGCAACGTTCGTGATCGCCTTGGTGGCCACCATGTCGATTCCGTTGCCCGTGATGCGGTATGCGACAGCATCATTCAGTTCGACGTTGATCGATCCGGCGATGAAGTTACCGAGGAAACACAACTGTCCGTTCACTCCCGGTGTCACGGGCACCACGGTGCTGGGGCAATCCACATCGGTGAATTCAATTGTCCACACAGTCTGCATGTTGTCGGCGAACTGGAACCCGGCATTCGCTGTTGCGGTCACCGTGACTGTTCCGACGCCGTCGGCGCGCTGGTCGTCCACGTCGTAGCTGACCTCATCCGAGTCCGAAGGTACGGTGAGCTTGTCGTTCGCGATGCCGCAGTCGTCGGTCATCGTCGGATCGGCAAGCACCTCCAGGACCACCACACAGGGCTCATCCGTGAAGGTGAAGGTCCAGGATGCTGTCACGCCGGCCTCGATGGTGAACCCGGGATTCGCCGTGGCGGTCACCGTGACGGTGCCGACGCCGTTGACGCGCTGGTCGTCGACTGCGTAGGAGACCTGGGTCGATGTGGGCAGCCCGTAGCCGTCATTGTCGGTGCCACACAGATCCGCGAAGCTCGGTACAGGGACGTCCGCTACCACGATTGATGGGGTCGGGATCGTACAGACGATGACGTGGCTGATACTGTCCTTCGTCGCATGCATGAACGGTGTTCCGGCCGTGAGCCCGGTGGTGTAGACCTTGTTCTCATCGATACCGCTTCCCGCCTTGATCACGACCTTCGAATAGGTCTTGCCTTCGGGGGCGGCTGGCAACACATACGGGACGGGAACACCGTTGTCGATCTTGTAACAACTCTCGCCGGCGGCTGTCTCCCAGAAAGACTCATGATTCGAGTTGTCCGTGTTCGCCATTGCCGGGTTGACGGCAAGCAGGCTTACCGCCACTACGGCAACACTGCCGATCATTGCGAGAAATTTCACTAAAGGGCGTTTGTTGTGTCCGTCTGGTGTGCGGGGTGCCACCGAGAGTGGTTGCCTCTTGGGTTGCATGGTCATCTCCTTGATAGCGAGCTGTAGAGCTGGGGGTGGGATGCATCGTCATGGGAGCCCGTCCACGCACGGCGCGACGGCTGAGGTGGCGTCTGCATGCCAGGGCGGGATCCTGAACGTTCGGCTCGGTGATGCGGCCGTAGGGTCGGCCGGAGAATTCGGTGTGGGGGATCACCTTCTTGAGGCACTCTGTCGGGTCAGTCGGCTGGCTTCGGGTTCAGCCGACTCAGGTGCGGTGCCTCACGCTAACGTGCTGGACGAGGCATGGCAGGGCGACCCAAGGGTGATACCAGGGTGATACGGCGGGTGAATTACCCCCGGATGAGGGTCACCCCGAGGCCGACGACAGAGTGGACACTCGCATCCGCTAGATTGAGCGAATGTCCACTTTCGCTGCTATCGCCGCCTGCGTGATTCTCGCGGCACTCGCCGTGTTCCAGCTTGGGTTGATCCTCGGCGCGCCGATCGGGCATTTCGCCTGGGGCGGTCAGCACCGAGTGCTGCCCACCAAGCTTCGCGTCGGTAGTGCGGTGTCGATCATCCTCTATGTGCTCTTTGCGCTCATCCTGTTGGAGAGGGCCGGCCTGATGACAGTGTTCGGCAGCGACCCGTTCGTCCAGGTTGCATCCTGGGTGCTGTTCGGGTACTTCACGCTGGGCATCCTGATGAACGGCATCTCCCGCAGCAAGCTCGAACGCAACACCATGGTTCCGGTGACGGTCGTCCTCGCTGTGCTCACCCTCATCGTCGCGCTGGGCTAGTCAGACTGGGCTGGTGCCTGCTGTGGAGGCCATAGCCTAGACGGGTGCGCCTCATCCGTCGTCTTGTCAGCAAGCTGACACCGGATGCTTCGCAGCGGCTTCCACGGGACGTCCTCGTCCTCGGGGTGATCGCCTTCTTCGTCATGGTCGGGTTCGGCGTCGTCATCCCCGTGCTTCCGGTGTACGTCCGCAGTTTCGGGGTCGGCTACGTCGAGGTGGGCGCCGTGGTCTCCGCCTTCGCGCTGGTGCGGCTCGTTGCCAGCCCGTTCTGCGGTTGGCTGATCAACCGCGGGGGTGAGCGCACCATCCTGGCCATCGGCATCGGAATCGTCGCGGTATCGAGTGGCCTGGTCGGGATCGCAGAGACGTACCCCCAGGTGCTGATTCTTCGTGGTGTCGGCGGTGTCGGGTCAGCCATGTTCACCATCTCCGCCATGACCCTCCTGCTCGGGTCCACCCCCGCGACACTGCGTGGCCGCGCCATGGGCTTCTATCAGGGCGGCTTCCTCATCGGTGGCATGGCGGGGCCGGCGATCGGCGGACTTCTCGCCGTCATCTCACTCCAGGCGCCATTCTTCTTCTACGCGGGAACCCTTGCCGTCGCTGGACTCGTCGGCCTGTTCCTGCTTCAGCCGAAGACGCTCGAGGTTGCCGGTGGCCCGACCACCGAGCCGGTCCCGTTCCGGCTGGTTGCGCGGGATCCGCGGTTCATTGCCGCCTGCCTCGCAAACCTGGCGCAAGGCTGGTCATCCTTCGGCGTGCGCAGTGCCCTGGTGCCGGTTCTGGTCGTTGAGATCCTGAACCGGCCGCCGGTCTGGACCGGCATCGCCTTCGCGGTTGCCGCTGTCGCGCAGACGATCGCGCTCGGACCGGCAGGCAAGTTCGTCGACACGGTGGGGCGGCGCCCTGCGATCGTGGGCGCCTACGCCGTCGGGGCGCTGGCAATGCTGGTCATCCCGTTCGCAGCGGACATCTGGATGCTCATGGCCATGCTCTGCCTCTACGGGGTCGCAGCCGCGTTCATGGGGACAGCCCCGGCTGCCGCGGTCGGCGACGCCGCAGGCTCGCGCGGCGGTCAGCCGGTTGCCGTCTTCTCCGCGTTCTCCGATGTTGGCGCGATCATCGGACCGCTGGTTGCCGGCGCACTGGTCGACGCCGTCTCATTCCCGGCTGCCTTCGGCACAGCTGTCGTGCTGATGCTGATCGCATCCGCCTACGCGCTCAGGATGCCCCCGGCGAGGGGCTCTGCCACTCCGACGGGGTCATCACTTTGAACTCCGCCCCGGACGGGTCGGCAAGCGTCGCGAAGCGACCGTAAGGCGAGTCCTCAGCAGCATCGACCACCCGAGCGCCCAGCGACTCGGCCAGCGCAACCGTGCTGTCGACGTTCTCCGTGCCGAAGTAGACATCCCACCGCGCAGGGGCGTCCTCCGCCAGGTCGACGGTGCCGTCCATGATCCCGGCGAGCGAGGTGCCGTCGAAATCGGCGGTCGTGTACTGGAAATCGTCCGTGTCACTTTCGACTTTGGTCATCCAGCCGAAAACCGTCTCGTAGAAGAGCACCGAGGCGCGGTAGTTGGGGGTGATCAGCTCGTGCCACACCGGTGTGCCCGGTTCGTCGAGCCGCGTGAATCCGGTGTGCTGCCCCGGCTGCCATACTCCCACTGCCGCACCGCCCGGGTCCTCGAGCATCGCAACGGTCCCCATTGACCCCACTTCCATCGGCGCGACTGTGGACTGGCCGCCCGAGTCGTCGGCGAGGTCGGCCGTTACCTGGGCATCCGCCGAGGCGAAATACGTGATCCAGCTCTCCGCCGTCTCCGATTCCGGGCCCTTCTGCATGATTCCCGCAACACGGGAGCCGCCCCGCAGGCAATTGATGTAGTCGCCGTCACCTCCGTCGCTGACCTCGAAAGTCCAGCCGAACAGGCCACCGTAAAAGGTGCGTGCCTGCTCAGTGTCTGATGACGGTAAATCGATCCAGCACGGTGCTCCGAGGGGAGCAGTATCGCGGGTGGACATCGTTACCTCCTTGTGAGAATTGCTTCGACCGCCTCTGCCCAGAGCCTACGCACGACGGTGAAACTGTCCAATGAAACGGGTAACGATTGATTACATCCACAGGAAAGGCTGTATTTAGTCAGCATCGTGCACTACTGTCGTGTATTGCAGTTGCAGTACCTCGCAGATCTTGAATGCTGAGCGCCGTTTGGTCGCTTGGAACTTTCGGGAGCGGACGATGACCGCGACGAGTAGCCCCGGCAGTCGGGGTTACACGAACGAAACTCCTGAAGGAGAAAAGCAAAATGGCAACAGGAACCGTGAAATGGTTTAACGCTGAAAAGGGATTTGGCTTCATTGCCCCCGAAGACGGCAGCCCGGATGTGTTCGCACACTACTCGGCAATCTCGACCAGCGGCTACAAGTCGCTTGACGAGAACCAGAAGGTCGAATTCGATCTGGCACAGGGCCCCAAGGGTCCCCAGGCGGAGAACATCCGTCCCCTCTAGTTAGACCTGACACCCTCCGGGGCGTCTCGTAAAACTTCGGTCGACCCCCACTTCGGTGGGGGTCGACCTTTTTGTGCGCCGCCCCCGAGTGCCCGTTCCGGAGAAAAGTGCCCATTCCGCCGGGCACTATTCTCCGGAACGGGAACAATCGCCGTGTCGCCGAAGGTTACTGTCAGTGACCTCGACAAGGATGGACGAATGACCGACACCACGACGACAACCACCACGACCCCCGAAGAACGACTCGCGACCTTCCGCCAGCGGCGTGACCTGGCCGTCGTGCAGCCGAAGGGCAGCCTGGCGCTGGTGACCACGCAGTGGGTCGACTCCGAGCAGACCATCTGGGGTGTTCCGGGAACCTGGGCCCCGCTGCCGGCTGGTGCGTCCGGCCTCAGGCTCACCGCGACCGCCTCCGACAACATCGTGGTCGATGGGCAGTTGGTTGACGGAACCGTCACGGTGCGTGGCAAGGATTCGGATGCTCCGGGCGACGTGGTCTTCAGCGACACCGTGAGCGGATTCGTTATCGCGGGGCAGGACGGCCAGTATGCGCTCCGGGTGTGGGACGCCAACTCCGAGTCGATCCAGAACTTCGGCGGTATCGACGCGTTCGCGTACAACCCGGACTGGGTGGTAGCTGCGAAGTTCGCCGAGCTGCCTGGTACGACCATCCCGTTCGAGCACAGCAAGGACGAGGGCGAGACCCGCGAGCTTGAGGTTCCGGGAGAGATCACGTTCAGCAAGGACGGCATCGACTACCGGCTGGCGGCGATCAAGTCGGGCCGCGCCCTGCAAATCGTCTTCTCCGATGCGACCAGTGGCGACACCACGTACAGCGTTGGGCGCTTCCTGTTTGTGGCACCGGATGCCGAGGGCAACGTCACGCTGGACTTCAACCAGGCGGTGCTCCCGCCCTGCGGTTTCTCGTACGCATTCAATTGCCCGATGCCGCCCAGGCAGAACCGGTTCGCCGTACCGATCGAGGCCGGCGAGAAGAACGTACTGGCCAAGGACGGCGCCCTCCTCCACTAGGATCTCTGCGGATTGAGGTAGACGCGAAGCGCCGTATCGAAACCGGCTGCAATGTCGCCCGTACACGGAAGACTGGTCTCGTGCACATCGCCCTTTCTTCCGACCGCGACGATCGGGTGACGATCACTCCCATCGACGGGCCGGGCGTGCAACAATCGGTGACCCGTGCCGCCCTGCCCGCGGCGGTCGCCCTGCTGGAGGCTCAGCATCCGCGCTGGGTGTGGGATGACACTTCGCGCTGGTATCCACCGTTGCTTGCCGCCGGGGTACGGGTCGAGCGTTGCGTCGACTTGCGATTGTGCCGGGCGATCCTGCGGAATTCGGAGCTCACGGCAGCGTCGGTGCTTGCCACGGCCGCACCAGACGGGTGGGACGACCCGGCCGCTGCCGATAGGCCGCCCGACGGCCTGTTCGACCTGGACGAGAAGCCGAGGCTCGACCCGGTCGCGGAGTTCGCCCGGCAACAGGATGCCGCTGTTCCAGCGATCGGGCTCCTGCTCGCTGCCGAGTCGGCCGGCTCGTTGATCGCGGCAGAGATGCACTACGCCGGGTTGCCGTGGCGTGCGGACCTCCACGACGAGCTGTTGACGCGCACGCTGGGCGTCCGACCGTTGCCTGGCGTTCGGCCCGCCGTGATGGAGCGCGTACTCGATGAGGTACGGCTCCACCTGGCCGCACCCGAACTGAACCCGGATTCGCCTGTCGAGCTGCTCAAGGCGCTGGGGCGTGCCGGGATGCAGGTTTCGTCGACCAGCAAATGGGAACTCGAGAAGGTGAAGCATCCGGCCATTCGCCCGTTGCTCGAATACAAGAAGCTTGCCCGACTGCTCAGTGCGAACGGCTGGCACTGGCTCGAGACGAATGTGCGCGACGGTCGCTTTCGGCCCGAGTATGTGGTCGGAGGGGTCGTCACCGGTCGCTGGGCGAGCAAGGGAGGTGGCGGCGCCCTGCAGCTGCCCAAGCAGATTCGCGGGGCTGTGGTGGCGGACACCGGCTGGAAGCTGGTGGTGGCGGATGCCTCGCAACTGGAGCCGCGCATCCTGGCCGGTATGGCTGCCGATCGTGGGATGGTGGAGGCGGGCAGTGCGGGCGACCTCTACGCCGGGATAGTCGCCAGGGGCACCGTGAAGACGCGTGACGAGGCGAAGGTGGCGATGCTCGGCGCCATGTACGGTGCGACGACGGGGGAGAGCGGTCGGCTGATGCCGGCGTTGACCCGGGCGTTCCCACAGGCGATCGGTTTGGTGGAGCGTGCGGCACGTGCGGGTGAGCGCGGCGAGAAAGTGACAACGCGCCTGGGGCGCAGCTCCCCGTTTCCGGGTGAGGAGTGGCACGACATCCAGTCCAACGCTTCAGGGGAAGGGGCGACGGATGCCGCGCAATCGCGCGCGCGGACCGAAGCGCGGTCCTGGGGCAGGTTCACCCGCAACTTCGTGGTGCAGGGAACCGCTGCCGAGTGGGCGATGTGCTGGATGGCGTCTCTGCGTCGAAGCCTGCACGAGCTCGCGGGAGGCTCGTGGCTGACCAGGTCCGCCCACCTGGTGTTCTTCATGCACGACGAGGTGGTCATCCATTGCCCGGCTGATCAAGCGGATGCCGTAGCCGAGGCGGTGCGCGCCTCGGCGGCCGAGGCGGGCCGGTTGCTGTTCGGCAGCCTCCCGGTGGAGTTCCCGCTCACCGTCGCCGTCGTTGACAACTACGGCCAGGCCAAGTAGCCGGTCTCCCGCATCAAGTAACCTGTGCCGGGACTTCGACAAGCTCAATCAGCGAGGGCAGACTCGATCAGCGTAGGGGCCGACGTCCTCGCTTGGGCCGGTGCGGCGACAACCCGCGGGCCGTATCCAGCTCCGCCAGGTCGGAGATGGCCGCGCTCAGCCACGCCAACGCGGCAACACCCTGCGCATCCCGGGCGAGCACTGCGAGTCGCTCATCGTGCGCCAATTCATTGGTGCTCGTGGCTCGCAACTCGCGAAGGTCCTGCTCCCACCAGCGGCGGAAGCCCTTGCTCAGCGCCAAAGCCCCGGCCGGGTCTACCGAGCTCGCCACCAGCACCTGGTCGAGCATCTCGGTCCATTCCGGCAACGACGTGGTGACCGGACTCGACAGCCAGCTCGCCGCAGCCTCTCGCCCGGGCACGGTCAGCGCGTAGAGGGGGAGTCCATCATCCGTTGCGCCGGCGCTCTCGACGAGACCCTGCCCGGTCAGGCGCTCCAGGGTGCCGTAAATCTGCCCGACATTCACCGGTTTCCGGTGTGGTGCCCTCGCCATGAACTCGGCGTGCAGTTGCAGGCCGTACGCCGGACCAAGGGTCAGGATGCCCAGAATTCCGTCACGCACAGACATGGGACATCCTTTCTCGGGACAGGAATGCCATACCGAGTATAGGGAGAATCGCGGGAAACACTAATGACACTGTTGTGATTCGCCCCCGTGATCAGGCATAATGCAGGTGAAGGCAACTTCAGCTAACTGAACAACCACGCTGTGAACACAATGCACATTCCGGTGGTCGATGGGGAAGTCGAACCAAACGGAATGGAGAAATTGTGGCTGCAGCAACCGCACGCGGAGTGATCTATGTTCACTCCGCTCCTCGTGCTCTCTGCCCGCATGTTGAGTGGGCTGCCGGGCGCGCGCTCGACCGCGCCGTGAACTTCGATTGGGCCGAACAACCCGTGCTCAAGGGTTCGATGCGCACGGAGTTCTACTGGGAAGGCGACCAGGGGACCGGCGCCGCCATCGCCTCCGGGTTGCGCGGCTGGGAACACCTGCGCTTCGAAGTCACCGAAGATCCCACCCCGGGCAGTGACGGCGGACGGTGGCTTCATACCCCGGACCTCGGCATCTTCTTCGCCCAGACCGACACCGCCGGCAACGTCGTCATCCCGGAAGACCGGATTCGCTACGCGATGGAGATCGCCGGGTCCGACGCCTTCGAACTGCACCGTGAACTTCGCCTCGCCCTCGGCCAGGCCTGGGATGACGAACTCGAGGCGTTCCGTCACGCGAGCGACAACAATCAGGTGGTGTGGCTGCACAAGGTCGGCTGACGCCTTTTCTGCGGGTTGAGTAGCTCGCGCAGGGAGCGTATCGAAACCTGGGTCCAGGGATTTCGATACCCTCGGTCAGCGAGTGACTCAGCCCACGTACGCCCTGAGGATGCTGGTCACATAGGCGGCAGCGCTGAACAGCGCGTGGTCACGGGCGGCGCCCTGCGACAGCTCAACCAGCCGTGACGGCTCATTGGCGAGGGCGACAAGTGCATCCGCCAGCCCGTCGGCATCCGGAGTCGTCGACAGGAAACCCGCCTGACCGAGCCCCTCGATCAGTTTCGGGTCGCAGTAGAGCACCCCGCGTTCCCGGCTGACGGCCTCGGCGATGGTCATCGGCTGGTTGTCGAACCCGAGGGAAGTGAGCACGACTGCGGCCGAACCGTCCATGAGATCGAGGACCCTCTCGTGCGGCAGGGAACCGTGCACGCGGATGTTCGGGTGGCCTTCCGCAAGGCGCCGCAAGGCCGGAAGTTCAGAACCGTCGCCGACGAAGTCCACGCTGAAGCCGTTGCCGGTTCGCTCCAGTGCCTTGATCGCCGCCTCAGCGAAGACCAGCGGCCGTTTCACCGCCTCGCATCTCGCCACCCAGAGGAAACGCGGCTCGGCGGCCAACTCGGCTGTGAGCGGCACCGGCGGCCGCGGCGAATCGGCGATCGGGTTGGGAACGACAGCGATCGGCCCCACGACCCCGGCCTTCTGGAGGTCCGCAGCCTGATGCGCGGACGGCGAGACGACGGCGTCCGCCGCCAACGCCATGCCGAGCGTGACATTGCGCAACAAGTTGTCCACCGGCCGGGGAGTGAATTCCAGCCGGGGGATGGTCGAACGGGTGAACCGGGTGAGTGCGCTCCGCAGCACCGGCGCCAATGGGGCGTGCCAGCCGCCGTCGCTCGCCCAGTAGAACGTGTGAACAGTGTGGATGACCCGGATTCCCATCCGGCGCGCGACGTGAGCCGCAGCATGCGCCAGCCCGAACTCCGTCTGAACATGGACGACCTCGACGCCGAGCTTCCGAAAATAGGTCTCCAGGGCATCCGTCGTCGTCGTGTTGTTCGGGATGACGGGCAACTCGACGCCGGGCAGGGTGAACAGCGGGCGGATGCGCAAGCCCTCGGCCCCGACCTGGAAGCGGCGCCCGCGTTCCCGGGTCGCAGACACCAAGACCACCTCGTGGCCGGCCTGCAACAGTGCCAGCCGCTGCTGCAGCATGGAGGTCTGCGCCCCGCCGACATAATCCAGGAAGTAGTCGCTGACGATGGCGATGCGCATACGGTCGGAGGCCCCGATCAGACGCTGCGGAACGCGACGACGGCGTTGTGGCCGCCGAAGCCGAAGGAGTTGCTGAGCGCGAACAGCGGCCCGCCACCGAGCGGACGCGGTGAAGTGACCACGTCCAGGGGAATCGCCGGATCCTGCTCGTTCAGGTTGATGGTCGGCGGCGCGGTGCGCTCGTGGAGGGCCAGGATCGTGAAGATGGCTTCCAGCGCGCCGGTTCCGCCGAGCAGGTGGCCGGTCGCCGCCTTCGTCGCCGAGACCGGGATCTCGGGCAGGCGATCACCGAAGATGCGCAACAGGGCGTTGTACTCGGCGATATCGCCGACCGGGGTGCTGGTGGCGTGGGCGTTGATGTGCGACACCTGATCGATGGAAGCGCCTGCCTGGTCGATGGCCATCTTCATTGCCCGAGCCGCGGCCGATCCTTCGGGGTCGGGTGCGGTGATGTGGTGGGCGTCACTGGTGACCGACCCGCCGGTCAGCTCGGCGTAGATGCGGGCACCGCGGGCAAGGGCGTGTTCCTCCGTCTCCAGGACGATGGCGCCACCACCCTCACCGAGCACGAAACCGTCCCGAGAGACGTCGTACGGGCGCGAGGCCGTTGCGGGAGAGTCGTTGCGCTTCGACAGCGCCTGCATGGCGGCGAACGCGGCGATGGGCAGCGGGTGGATGGCCGCTTCGCTTCCACCGGCGATGACAACATCCGTCAGCCCGGCCTGCAGGTGTGCGTACGCGTTGACGATGGACTCGGTTCCGGATGCGCAGGCAGACACCGTGGTGCGCGCACCTCCGCGCGCGGAGAGCGCCATGCTCACGGCCGCGGCAGGGCCATTCGGCATCAGCATGGGAACGGTCATGGGCAGCACGCGGCGAGGGCCGCGGGTGCGGAGGGCTTCCCATGCGTCGACGAGGGTCCAGATGCCACCAATACCGGTGGCGAAGTCAACGGAGATCCTCAGGGGATCAATGTCGGGGGAGCCGGCATCTGCCCAGGCTTCCCTGGCTGCGATCAGGGCGAACTGGCTGCTGGGGTCGAGACGCTTGGTCTCCACGCGCTCCAGGAGCTCGGACGACGGAACCTTGGCCTGGGCGGCGAAAGTGACGGGAAGCTCGTACTCGGCGACCCAGTCCTGCTCGAGGGTGCTGACGCCCGATTCTCCGGCGAGTAGCGCTTTCCACGAGTCGGCGACGTTTCCGCCTAGCGGTGAGCTGGTTCCCAGCCCGGTGACAACGATCTTTTTGGTCATGACATCTCCAGTGGGTCACACGGTGACAAACGCGGGCCGGACCAGCCGAGACACGGTCCCAGACGGGGCAGTGCTGGCTGGCCGCCCGCGTTGTGGTGGTACTACGCCTGCGCGTTGACGATGAAACTGACGGCGTCGCCGACAGTCTTGAGGTTCTTCACCTCGTCGTCCGGAATCTTCACATCGAACTTCTCTTCAGCGTTGACGACGATCGTCATCATCGAGATGGAGTCGATGTCCAGGTCGTCAGTGAACGACTTGTCCAGCTCAACCGTGTCGGTTGCGATACCAGTCTCGTCATTGATCAGCTCGGCGAGGCCGGCCAGAACTTCTTCGGTTGACAATGCCATTGTTGTTTTCTCCTTGGGGGTGTCGTTATGACCGTGGTCAAGTTTAGGGCAACCGGATAACCTGGGCGCCGAATACGAGCCCGGCACCGAATCCGATCTGCAGGGCGAGGCCACCGCTGAGTTCCGGATGCTCCTCAAGCAACCGATGAGTGGCGAGCGGAATCGATGCGGCCGAGGTGTTGCCTGTGGTGGCGATGTCGCGTGCGATCACCACGGTCTCAGGCAGTTTCAGCTGCTTGGCGAACTCGTCGATGATGCGCATGTTGGCCTGGTGCGGAATGAACGCGGCGAGGTCGGCTGAGGTGATCCCGGCCTCCTCCAACGCCTGCTTGGCCACTTTCGCCATATCCCAGACGGCCCAGCGGAAAACCGTCTGGCCTTCCTGGCGGAGCGTCGGCCAGTTGGCATCGCCCTCACGAAAATCGATCAGCGTCGCATTCATGCTCACGGCGTGCGCCTTCGACCCGTCGGAACCCCAGACCGGTGCCGCGATGCCGGGCGTGTCGCTCGGCCCGATCACGACGGCGCCGGCGCCATCGCCGAGCAGGAACGAGATGGAACGGTCGGTGGGATCGACCACGTCAGACAGCTTCTCGGCGCCGATCACCAGTGCGTAATGTGCTGCACCCGAACGGATGAGCGCATCCGCCTGGGTTACGGCGTAGCTGAACCCGGCACAGGCTGCGTTGGTGTCATAGGCCGCAGCTGGGTTGGCTCCGACGCGGTCTGCTACGACGGCGGCCATCGATGGCGTCTGGATCACGTTGCTGATGGTCGCTATGACGACCAGGTCGATCTTGTCGGGTGCGATACCCGACTTCTCAATCGCTTCCTTGGCAGCATCCGTTGCCAGGTCGACGGCGAGCACGCCGACGGATGCCCGTGTCCGAGTGATGATGCCAGTGCGCTGCTGGATCCACTCGTCGCTGGAGTCGATCGGTCCGATCAGCTCACTGTTGGGGACCACGAGGTCGCCTCGAGCGGCACCGTAACTGTAGATGCGAGTGAACTCGACCCCGCGTGATTGCTTCAGAATTGGAGTGCTCATGAGTTCCCATCGATTAAGGCGTATGCGGCATCCAGGTCGTCCGGCGTCTTCACTGCGACGGTCGGCACGCCCTTGAGTGCGCGTTTTGCAAGGCCGACGAGGGCGCCCGCTGGCGCGACCTCGATAATTCCGGAGACTCCGACAGCTGCGAGAGACTCCATGGTCCTGTCCCACCGTACCGGGGAGGAGACCTGGCCGACCAGCAGCTCGACGAACCGCGCACCGCTATCCACCGCGGTGCCATCGTGGTTCGTCCAGATGGTCAGCGAGGGGTCGTGACTGTCCACCGTTGCAGTCACGGCACGAAGGCGCTCGACCGCGGAAGCCATATACCGGGTGTGGAATGCACCAGCGACCTGCAGCGGAATCACGCGAGCTCCGGCAGGCGGGTCCTGCTTGAGCCGGTCGAGGGCGCCAAGGTCGCCGGCGACGACGATCTGCCCGCCACCATTGAAGTTCGCCGGTTCGAGGCCGAGCGATTCCAATGTGGACAGCAGTTCCTCCTCGGAGGAGCCGATGACCGCGCTCATTCCGGTCTTCGCCTGGCCGGCAGCATCCGCCATGGCTGCTCCACGTTCGCGCACCACCGTCATGGCGTCATGCTCGGAGAGGATGCCGGCGGCAGCTGCGGCCGTCAACTCGCCCACCGAGTGGCCAGCAACGCCGGCGACCTTGTCCCGGCGGCCATCGAGTAACGCGCGAAGGGTGAGCAGGCCTGCGGCGACGATCAACGGCTGTGCCACGGCAGTGTCTCGGATGGTGTCGGCATCCGAAACGGTCCCGTGCGCGAGCAAGTCCATCGATGCGGCGTCGGAGAGCGCATCCAGATGCTCGCGGAAGCGCGGTTCGGCAACCCAGGGGTCGAGGAAACCGGGAGTTTGGGAGCCCTGGCCTGGGCAGACGACGACGATCACTTATCTAGTCTCCCAATCGATCGAGTGTTTGGGCTGTGCAGGTGCGACCAAGAATTCGGCGGAGCCTTGTTCGTGTCCCACAATCAAGTGGTCTGCCCTGATCAGGTCTGTCTCCGTCGAGCGCCTGGCTCGACATCGGCTATCGAACCGACAATCAGTGCTGATTGGAGGATGAGCGATTCGCGCGCACCAGTGGCGTCCCAGCCGATCACCTCAGACACCCGCTTCAACCGGTACCGCACCGTGTTGGGGTGGACGAAGAGCTCTCGGGCGGTGGCCTCCAGCGAGCGGCCGTTGTCGAGGTAGCACCAGAGGGTGGCCAGCAGCTCGGTCGAGTGCGCCTGAAGAGGCCGGTAGATGCGGTTGATCAGGGTTGCCCGTGCCAGGGCGTCGCCGGCCAGGGCACGCTCGGGAAGCAGGTCGTCTGCGAGGGTGGGCCGGGGAGCGTTTCGCCACGATCGCGCGACAGCGAATCCGGCGAGCGCGGCCTTCGCGCTGCGTGAGGCGTCCACCAGTGAGCCAACCTCGTGCCCGAGCACCAGGTGACCGTCGCCGAAGCCGGGCTCGAGAGCCTTCGCAATGTCGATGAACGGGACCAACTCGGCGCCGTCATCGTCTTCGCCCTCAAGCGGCATCGGCCGCGCACGGCCGATCACCAGCACCAGTCGGCTGCCCTGAACCCCGATCAGAACGTCGGCGTCCAGGTGCCTCGCGGTGCGTCGCAGCATGTCGACGTCGAGCATCTTCGGCGCGGTGCCGACGAGAACCGACACCTCGCCGTGGCCATGCCAGCCGAGCGCGGCGATGCGGCTGGGCAGTTCATCGTCGTACTCGCCACTCAGGATCGAGTCGACGACCAGCGCTTCCAGCCGCGCGTCCCAGAGTCCGCGTGCCTCGGCGGCCCGCGCGTAGACATCCGCCGCAGCGAAGGCGATCTCCCTCGAGTAGAGCAGGATGGCCTCGCGCAGCGACTCGTCACCGCCCTTGACCCGGTCTTCGACCACTTCGACGGTGACTTTGATCAACTGGAGTGTCTGGGTCAGGCTGACCGAGCGGAGCAGTTCCCGCGGCGCTGCACCGAAGACATCCGCCGCAATCCACGGCGTCGAGGTCGGATCGTCGTACCAGTGGATGAACGACGTGATGCCGTTCTGCGCCACCATGCCCACCGCCGAGCGACGACCGGGGGGCATGTCGCCGTACCACGGCAGCGTGTCTTCGAGGCGTTTGAGCGTGGCGGTGGCGAGCTCTCCGGAGACAGTCTTCAGCCAGGCAAGGGTTTGCTGTTTGGTTCGCACTGTCGCCATGGCTGCCTACCCGACCGTCAGCTCTCGCCGCCGGCCGAACCCGTCGTGCCGGCGTTCACATCGTGCAGCTGGTACTTCTCGATCGCCTGGCGCAAGACGGTCGGGTCGAGTTCGCCTCGCTCCACCAATGACTGCAGGGTGCGCACCACAATCGACGGCCCGTCGATCTTGAAGAAGCGGCGTGCGGCTGCCCGGGTGTCGGAGAAGCCGAAACCGTCGGCGCCCAATGTCGCGTAGTCGCCGGGAACGAACTGGCGAATCTGGTCTGGCACTGCATGCATGTAGTCCGAGACCGCGACGAAAGGTCCGCCGGCCTGTGACAGCTTCTCAGTCAGGTACGGAACCTGCTTGGTTTCGCCGGGGTTGAGGAAGTTGTGCTCGTTCGCGGCGAGACCGTCACGGCGGAGTTCGCCCCACGAGGTGACCGACCAGACATCCGCCGACACCCCCCAGTCGTTGGCAAGCAGCTCCTGGGCTTCGAGGGCCCAGGGCACCGCGACACCGGATGCCATCAGCTGGGCCTTGAGCGGCGCGTCGGCGCCCTGCTTGAGCCGGTATAGGCCCTTGAGCAGTCCGTCGACGTCGAGCTCTTCCGGCTCGGCCGGCTGCACCAGCGGCTCGTTGTAGATGGTCACGTAGTACATGACATCCGGGTCCGGGTGATTCCCGCCATACATTCGGTCGAGTCCGGCCCGCACGATGTGACCGAGTTCATAGCCGTAGGCAGGGTCGTAGGACACCACCGACGGGTTCGTCGAGGCGAGCAGAGGCGAGTGGCCGTCAGCGTGCTGCAAGCCTTCACCGGTGAGCGTCGTGCGGCCGGCAGTAGCACCCATGATGAAGCCGCGCGCCATCTGGTCGCCGGCCGCCCACATGGCATCGCCGGTGCGCTGGAAACCGAACATCGAGTAGAAGACGTAGAACGGGATCAGCGCTTCGCCATGCGTGGAGTAGGACGTTCCGGCTGCGGTGAAACCGGCGAACGCGCCGGCCTCGTTGATCCCGACGTGGAGGATCTGGCCCTGAACGCTCTCCTTGTACGCGAGCAGAAGCTCACGGTCGACGGAGGTGTAGTGCATGCCGTTCGGGTTATAGATCTTCGCGGTCGGGAAGTACGCGTCCATGCCGAAGGTGCGCGCCTCATCCGGGATGATCGGAACAATGCGCTGGCCGAATTCCTTCGACCGCAGCAGGTCTTTCAGCAGGCGGGCGAACGCCATGGTGGTGGCGATCTCCTGCTTGCCGGAGCCCTTCTTCACGACGTCGTAGGTCGACACGTCCGGAAGGTTCACCTGCGTGTACCTGGACCGTCGTTCCGGCAGGTAGCCGCCGAGCGCACGCCGGCGCTCGTGCATGTACTGGATGGCCTCGTCGTTCTCGCCGGGGTGGTAGAACGGCGGGCTGTACGGGTCGGCCTCGAGCTGGGCATCCGTGATCGGGATGCGCATCTCGTCGCGGAAGGTCTTCAGGTTGTCGAGGGTCAGCTTCTTCATCTGGTGGGTCGCATTACGGCCCTCGAAGGAGGTGCCGAGCCCGTAACCCTTCACTGTCTTGGCCAGGATGACCGTCGGCTGCCCCTTGTGGTCGTTGGCAGCCTTGAACGCGGCGTACACCTTGCGGTAGTCGTGCCCACCGCGCTTGAGCCCCCACACTTCGTCATCGCTGAGATGCTCAACCAGCTGGAGCGTGCGCGGGTCGCGGCCGAAGAAGTTCTCGCGCACATAGGCGCCGCTCTCGGCCTTATAGGTCTGGTAGTCGCCGTCCGGCGTGCGATTCATCAGGTTGACCAGGGCGCCATCGGTGTCCTTGGCGAGCAGGTCGTCCCATTCGCGACCCCAGACCACCTTGATGACGTTCCAGCCGGCACCGCGGAAGAAGCTCTCCAGTTCCTGGATGATCTTGCCGTTGCCGCGCACCGGGCCATCGAGGCGCTGCAGGTTGCAGTTGATGATGAAGTTGAGGTTGTCGAGTCCGTCATTGGCCGCCAGCTGCAGTGCACCGCGGCTTTCGACCTCGTCCATCTCGCCATCGCCGAGGAAGGCCCAGACGTTGCTGTCGGACGCATCCTTGATGCCGCGGTTGGTCAGGTACTTGTTCATCTGCGCCTGGTGGATGGCGTTCAGCGGGCCAATGCCCATCGACACGGTCGGGAACTGCCAGTAGTCCTTCATCAGGTGCGGGTGCGGGTACGACGGGATACCCGTCGGAGCATGTGACTTCTCCTGGCGGAAGCCCGTCAATTGGTCTTCGGAGAGGCGCCCTTCCAGGTAGGAGCGCGCGTACATGCCGGGGGAGGCGTGGCCCTGGTAGAAGATCTGGTCTCCGCCGCCGGTGTGGTCCTGGCCGCGGAAGAAGTGGTTGTGTCCAACCTCGTACAGCGAGGAGGACGACGCGTAGGTGGAGATGTGACCGCCGACGCCGATGCCCGGCCGCTGGGCGCGGTGCACGGTGATGGCGGCGTTCCAGCGGATCCAGCGGCGGTAGCGGCGCTCGATCTCCTCATCGCCGGGGAACTCTGGTTCGTCCTCGACCGGGATGGTGTTGATGTAATCCGTGGTGGGAACCATCGGAACACCGACCTGCAACTCCTTCGACCGCTTGAGCAGGCTCAGCATGATTTCTCTGGCCCTGGCCCTGCCATGGGTTTTCACGAGCCCGTCGAGGGACTCGTTCCATTCGGCAGTCTCCTGCGGGTCGGAATCGGTGTGGTTCACCGAGTACGGGTCCTGATCGTGAATCGTCACCCTTACCTCGTTCTCGTTTCGTAGACAGGTACAAGCCAGTGGCGCAGCACGGCCGGATTGCGGCAGTGTGCTGGTTCTCTAGGCTGAACAAGCTTAGTTTGAATTGGATCGCCGAGACGCCGGATGCCGGTGGCCGGCCTGGAAGGGAGCCGCCGGAATGGCAGACATCAACACCGCAGCGCCGGATTTCGAGTTGCGCAACCAGTTCGGCGAGTCGGTGCGGTTGTCGCAGTTCCGGGGTGTGAAGCCGGTGACGCTGGTCTTCTTCCCGTTGGCGTTCACCGGGATTTGCACGGGTGAGCTCTGCGAGCTGCGTGACAACTTCGCATTGTTCGAGCAGCAGGGCGTCGAGCTATTGGCCGTCTCCGTCGATTCGAAGGCGACCCAGCGGGTGTTCTCCGAACAGGAGGGCTACCAGTTCTCCCTGTTGGCGGATTTCTGGCCGCACGGGGGAGTCGCCCGGGATTACGGCGTGTTCCAGGAGGACCGGGGGACTGCTGCCAGGGCGACCTTCGTAATCGATGTCGGTGGTGTCATCCGCTCACGTTTCGTCAGCGAGCCGGGAACCGCCAGGTCGCTGGACGCGTATCAGGAGGCCCTGGACGCGCTCGCTATGGCTTAGCTTCAGCCGCCCAACTGACCGACCGCGTGGGCGATCACCAGCGCGAGCATGACGAAGCCGCCGAACGATTCGGCAAGCATGAGGGCTTTCGCACGGTGGGAGAGCGGCATGGTGTCGGTTGGGCTGAACGCCATCGAGTTGGTGCCGGAGAAGTAGAGGTAGTCCATGAACGACGGGGCCCAGTCCATTTTCTCCGATGACCTGGCTGCGACCTCATCGATCGCGTCGGCATCCTCGTCCTGCGGGAAGCGGAAATCCGCGAACGGCAGGTCGCTCCGCTTCTCGTGCCGCCTGGATACCGGGCCGCCGCGATCTAGCTCCCAGTAGACCAGAGCAAAAGCGATGACGTTCGCCACCCAGACCTGCACCGCCGCAACGAGCAGTGACGGGCCGTTGGACTCCTTGGCGGTTACCAGCTGGATGATCAGGTGCACCATGGCGTACTGGTTGACCGCCATGAGAAGGAGTGCCTGGCCGATCGACAGCAAGCGCGACCACTCGGTCTGCCGACTCAACCGATGGGGGTTGAGGATGAGCACGGGAACCAGCAGCGCGAGGCCCATGCCGACCACGGTCAGGCGAAGCCAGAGCGGCAACACGCTGTTCGGCAACAGCATGTAGAGGGTCAACGCGACGAACAGGGCGAGAACCGCCGGCCAGCGATGCTCGGCGCGGGCCGCCTTCTTCTCGGCCCGGTTCCGTCGATCGCTCGCCTTGCCTGAACTTTCGGTTGCACGCGCCATGTGGCCGAGTCTAGGTCGGCCCCCACGGGGCTGTACTATTGACTTTCGTCGCCCGGCCAGCCGGGCAGACGGGCCTTTAGCTCAGCTGGTAGAGCGCCACGTTTACACCGTGGATGTCATCGGTTCGATCCCGGTAGGGCCCACCACGACCCTGAAAACTCCGTGCACCCGCCACGGCCAGTCACCGTCTCGGACCGGTATTTCGCCGATAACATGTGCGGCATGGAGCAGGACGACGGCGCGGGCGACGGCCGGCCCACGTCGGCTGACGGCGCAGGCGCCGGTCCGCGGCGGGCGACCTTCACGCCGCCCCTGGCCGACGCGTATGCTCAGTTCTCCCGGTCCGGTTTCCAGCCGACACAGCTCCCGGATGCTCCGCCACCGAACCCTGCGACAGTGGCGACGCCGCCGCCCGGATCTGCGTTCCCACGGCCGCCGGAGCGACGCTCTCTTGACGACGACCACTTGGTTGCTACGCTCGACAAGCAGGGCCTTCAGGACGGAGGAGTCCTGGAGGCGATCGAGCAGCTGCAGGCACAGCTTCGAATTCGGGAGCAGGAGGCCCGGGAGTTCCGCAATTGGGAGAGCTCGATGCTCGCCATCGGCACACCGGAAGCGCTCGACGTCGTCGAGGAGACTCGCGTCACATTCACCGGGGCGATCCAGATCATTCCACCGTCAGCCTCCGCACCCGTTTCGGCGCCGATTTCGGCACCACCGGATGCGTCTGCCTCCGCTCCATCCACGGCACCGGACAAACCGGAGCCTGTCGTCTACGACCTGGTGGAGCCGGAGGAACCGCCGCACACCACGGGATCGACAGTCCTGGCTGCGGATGTCCGCTCCGCCTCAGCGACGGACAGCCACGCCGGTGAAGAGGATGATGACGATGACGATGACGATGACGATGATGATGTCATCGACGTTGCCGCACCAGCGGCCCCGGTAGGGAGCCCCCGCACCGAACCGGGCGAGGTCGTCATCGTTCCGGAACCCGTGACCCCCGCCCAGCGGGTGTTCGGCCCCGAGCCCAGCGGCGCAGAGCCGACGCTGCCGGAGCAGCGCACAGGTCGCGCCTTACGGCTGTTCTGGCTCTGGTTTGCAGCGAACTCCTCGGTGCTGAGCATCGTGTTCGGGGGAGTGTTGATGTCCCTGGGAATGAGCCTTCGCCAGTCGATCGTCGCAGCCCTTGCCGGGGTGGCGCTGTCCTTCCTGCCGATCGGGTTGGGCACCCTTGCCGGCAAGTGGAGTGGGCAGCCGACCATCATTGCGTCCCGGGCAACCTTCGGCCTCATCGGCAATGCCGTTCCCGGGATTCTCGCCCTGGTAACCCGCCTGCTGTGGGGTGGGGTCCTGCTGTGGCTGCTCGCGTCGGTCACTGCCGGGCTTCTCGTGGCAGCGCGGGCGGATGGCGGACTGAGCACGCTGCAGTTGACCATCGCCACCGCCGGAATAGGGTTCCTCATCGCACTGGTGGTTGCCTTCTTCGGCTATCGGCTGCTCGCGAAGGTCCAGCTGGTGCTGAGTGTGGCATCCGCTGCACTGGTGATCGGTCTCATCATGATCAGCTGGCCACTCGTCGATGTGGGAGCAGCGCTTACCATTGGCGACGGTCCGTGGGTCTTGGTGCTCACCGGGGCGATTCTGGTGTTCAGTTTCGTGGGGTTGGTCTGGTCGACGTCGGCCGGCGACCTCGCCAGGTACCAGCGTCCCTCCAACGCTGCCGCCGGTTCCATGCTGACCGCCTCGTTCGGGAACGCCCTGCCGGCGTTCGTTCTCATCGCCTTCGGGGCGCTGCTGGCGGCATCCAACCCGTCGCTGGCATCAGGCTTCGTTGACGACCCGATCGCGACCCTCACGGAACTGGTCCCCGCGTGGTTCATGGTGCCCCTGGTCGCCGCCGTCGGCATCGGGTTGCTCTCCGGCGTCATCCTCTCCATCTACTCAGGAGGATTCGCGCTGGTCGCCTTGGCGCCGCTGCGGCGGGAGCTGGCTGTACTGGCCGTCGGGACCCTTCTGGGCGCGCTCACCGTGGTGCTGGTGCTCACGGCGGCCGACCTGTCCGGGATCTTCCGCGATGTCGCCACCACCCTGGCCGTACCCACAGCCTCCTGGCTGGGAATCTTCACCGCCGAGGTCATGATCCGTAATCGTCGGTTCGACACCCGCTCGCTGGTTCAGCGCGGGGGAACATACGCCGACTTCCGCTGGGTCAACCTCGGAGTGCTGGTTGCCGCCAGCGCGGTCGGTTACGGGTTCACGACGGCCTCCGTCGGCTGGCTCGCCTGGCAGGGCTACCTGCTGGAGCCCGCGGGAATGCCGCTCGGCAGTGACCTGGCGCAGTCCGATGTTGGGGTCCTGGTCGCGCTGGGCATAGCCATCCTGATGCCGATCCTGGTCGGCATCGGTGCCGTCCGGCGGCAGGAATCCGGTCGCGGCTAGTCGGTAGACTGTCGAGGTGTCAGCATCCGTCGCCGAAGTCAACGCCGTCATTGAGCGGCTGTGGCCCATTACCGGCGCCGAGGGCTGGGACGCCCCAGGCTTCCTCGTGGGCGTTCCGACGGCGCCGGTCACCTCGGTCCACCTTGCGGTCGATGCGGTTGCCGAAACCATCGACGAAGCCATCGAGCTGGGTGCAGACCTGCTGCTGGTGCACCACCCGCTCTTGCTGCGCGGCGTGACGACGGTCGCCGAAGACCGGTACAAGGGGGCGATGGTCGGCAGGCTCATCCGCGCCAATTGCGCCCTGATTGCAGCCCACACCAACGCCGACGTCGTCGAGACGGGCACATCCGGTGTGCTGGCGTCCATGCTCGGACTTACCGAGGTCTCGCCGATCGCCCCGTCTGCCGACCCGAGCCAGGGAATCGGCCGCGTCGGCATGCTTCCTCAGCCGACCACTCTCGGCCAGCTGGCCCGCCTGCTCGGTGAGCTGCTGCCGGCCACTGCCAGCGGCGTTCGCGTCGCCGGCGACTACAACCAGCAGGTCCAGCGGGTCGCCCTCTGCGGCGGTGCCGGTGATTCGCTCCTGAGCGCACCGGCAGTGCTGGGGGCGGATGTCTACGTGACCTCCGACCTTCGCCACCACCCGGCCTCGGAATCGCGGGCGAACTCCGCGATCGCCGGCGGCCCGGCACTGATTGACGTGTCGCATTGGGCGAGCGAGTGGCTGTGGCTCGAAACCGCGGCCGCCGAACTGCGTGAAGCGCTCCCGGCGCTCACCGTTACCGTCAGCGACCTGCGCACCGACCCCTGGGATTTTACGATTGTGCAATAGCACTGCAAGCAACCATGACCGCCGGAAAGCCTGAGAGGCCCCAATGCCCCTGAAAGCCAGCCCAGACATCCAGAAGCACCTGCTCGACCTTCAGGCTCTGGACACCAAGCTCAGCCAGCTCGGCCACCAGGCGAAGAGCCTTCCGCAGATCGCGGTGATTGCCGGCCTGAATGCCGAGGCGGATGCCACGCGCGCGCAGCTTCGTACGGAGACGGGCGAGGCAGAAGACACCCGGCTCGAGCTGGGGCGCATCGAGGCAGACGTCGCTGTTGTCGAAGCGCGGATCAAGCGCGATGGCGACCGACTGGACACCACATCATCGGTGAAGGACGTCGCTGGCCTTGAGCAAGAGCTGACAGCGCTGAGGAAGCGCCAGAACGACCTGGAGGAGATCGAGCTCGGCGTCATGGAGACGCTGGAGGAGCGAGAGCAGGCGGTGGCCAAGACCCGTACCGCCCTCGACGAGCTGGAAGCGAAGATCAGCGCCAAGGAGCAGGAACGCGACGCCGCTCTCACCGGCATCAACTCGGAGCGCGGTCACGCTGAAGCCAACCGGGCGACCATTGCCGGGAAGCTGCCGGAGGACCTGCTGGCACTGTACGAGCGCCAGCGTGAGCGTTACGGCTTCGGGGCGTCCCTGCTCCAGGGCGGCGTGTCGATGGCCAGTGGCGTCAAACTCAATGCCAACGACCTCGACGCGATCCGTTCCGCCGCACCTGACGACGTGCTGATCTGCCCGGACAGCCAGGCGATCCTCGTCCGCACAACAGAATCCGGGCTGTAGTCGCCGGTAGACGCTGCACCTGCCCGTAGAATGAGGGCGAATGGGTCGGCAAGACGGTCGCGTCACTCCCTGCCTCTGAAAAGGGTGCAGGGGTGCCGAGGAACGTCCGGGCTCCGTAGAGCAGAACGGTGGGTAACGCCCACCCGGGGTAACCCGCGAGCAAGTGCAACAGAAAGCAGACCGCCACGGGCCGCAAGGCCCGGGGTAAGGGTGAAACGGTGGTGTAAGAGACCACCAGCGGCCGGGGTGACCCGGCCGGCTAGGTAAACCTCGTTCGGAGCAAGGTCAGACAGGGAACGCTACAGGCTGCTCGCCCAGTTCCCGGGTAGACCGCTAGAGGGCTGCGGCAACGTAGTCTCGAGATAGATGGCCGTCCAGCACCGCAAGGTGGGGACAGAACCCGGCGTAACAGCCGGCCCATTCACCCCTGTCAGAGTCCGCGGACCGCCAGCGCGGCGGCGCCGAGGATGCCCGCATTGTTGCGAAGCTCTGCCGGTACGATCGGCGCGCGCAGCTTCAGGAGTGGCAGGAACTCGTCGTGCGCCTTCGATACGCCGCCGCCGACGATGAATAGGTCGGGGGAGAACAACACTTCCAGATGTGAGTAGTACCGCTGCAGGCGCTCGGCCCACACCTCCCAGCTCAGCTCCTCCTCCTCACGGGCGCTGTTCGCTGCGCGGTGCTCGGCAACCGCGCCATCCAGCTCGAGATGCCCGAGTTCAGTGTTCGGAATGAGCACACCGTTGTAGATGAACGCCGAACCGATGCCGGTGCCGAGGGTGGTCACGATGGTGAGGCCGGAACGACCGGCCGCTGCGCCGTAACGCACTTCCGCGTATCCGGCGGCGTCAGCATCATTGACGAAATGGATGTCCCTGGCCAGATTCCGCTCGAAGAGGGCCTCCGCCTCGAGCCCGATCCACTCACTGCTGACGTTGGCGGCCGACATGGTCGTGCCGTTCAGGATCACGGCGGGGAAGCAGACACCGACCGGAATGGCATGATCGTCGTCGACGCCGAGCTCTTCGACGAGCGAGACAACCGCCCCGACAATGCCCTCTGGCGACCCGCCTTCCGGTGTGGACACCTTGAGGCGGTCGGACTCCAGCTCACCGCTGTCCACGTTGACGATGGCAGCCTTGATTCCGGTGCCGCCGATGTCGATTCCCACTGCACGCGTCACGAGGTACTGCCTTTCGGTCAGGAAGTCAGGTCAGGTCGGTCAGGGGAGAGTGAGCACGTCGGCGCCACGCTCCGTGACGACGAGGGTGTGTTCGAACTGGGCGGTGACGCTCTTGTCCTTGGTGGTGACCGTCCAGTCATCCGCCCAGATGTCCCACTCGTGCGTGCCCAACGTCAGCATGGGCTCGATCGTGAACACCATCCCTACCTCCATGACGGTGTCGAACCGGGGCGCCGAGTCGTAATGCGGAATGATGAGCCCGGAGTGGAAGGCCTCACCGACGCCGTGCCCGGTGAAATCGCGGACCACCCCGTACCCGAACCGCCGGGCGTAGGACTCGATGGCGCGCCCGATGACGTTCACCTGGCGGCCGGGTGCTACGGCCTTGATGCCGCGGCCCAGCGCTTCACGGGTGCGGTTCACCAGGTCAGTGACCTCCGCGGACGCCGTACCCACGATGAAGGTGGCATTGCTGTCGCCGTGTACGCCGTTCTTGTAGGCGGTGATGTCGATGTTCACGATGTCGCCGTCTTCCAGGACGGTGTCATCGGGGATGCCATGGCAGATGACCTCGTTCACCGAACTGCAGATGGATTTCGGGAAACCGCGGTAGCCGAGCGTGGACGGGTAGGCGTTGTTCGCCAGCAGGAAGCCGTGCGCGATGGCATCCAGCTCGTCTGTCGTCATGCCCGGGCGCACGTTCTCACCGACCAGCCGGATTGCCTCAGCAGCGATCCTGCCCGACTCCCGGATCAAGGCCACCTTCTCCGGCGGATAGACATCAGACCCGGTGAACCGGGTCGGACCCTTCCTGCCCACATACTCTGGACGCACGATGTCGG
This sequence comes from Homoserinimonas sp. A520, assembly GCF_054489245.1. Lineage (NCBI taxonomy): Bacteria > Bacillati > Actinomycetota > Actinomycetes > Micrococcales > Microbacteriaceae > Homoserinimonas > Homoserinimonas sp. A520. Next base: position 701,726 of record NZ_JBTMWX010000002.1, read on the forward strand.
CCGGCACCGCGCGTGGCGGGGACTGCGCCCCGGGGATGAGGTGTCCGTTCAGGTCCTTCGGCATATGATCCATGTTAGGTTCACGACGGGAGTTCCCATGACCGAGTGGTGGTACAACCGGGTTACCGGTGAAGTCGAAGAAGGCCCGCAGTCGCTCAGTTCCGAGCGGGACGGTCCGTTCGAGACGCGCGAGGATGCCGCGCGGGCTCCCGAGATCATCGCGGAACGTGCCCGCAAATGGGCTGAGGAAGACGCAGCGGAGAACAGCTGACGCCGGTCGATCAGATAAGGCCCTGGGCGAGCATGGCGTCTGCGACGGTGCGGAACGCCGCGATGTTCGCCCCGGCGACATAGTCGCCTGGGCGCCCGAACTCTTCCGCGGCGTTGCGGGCCGAAGAGTGCACTGTGCTCATGATGCTCCGCAGGCGCTCCTCGCTCGTCTCAAAGTCCCAGTGCTGACGTGCTGCGTTCTGGCTCATCTCCAGCGCGGAGGTCGCCACCCCACCCGCGTTCGCCGCCTTGCCCGGGCCGAAGAGGACGCCGGCGTTCTGGAACAGGTGCACGGCATCCGCCATCGTCGGCATGTTGGCGCCCTCTGAGACCGCGATGACCCCATTGCGGATCAACGCCTCGGCATCGGGCAGCGTCAACTCGTTCTGAGTCGCCGAAGGGAACGCCAACTCTGCCGGAACGTCCCACACGGAGCCGCCCGAGATGAAGCGGGCGTTCGGCTTGCGCTCGGCATACTCGGAAATGCGCCCGCGCTCCACCTCCTTGAGCTGCTTGAGAAGGTCGACATCGATGCCGTCCTCGTCAACGACGTAGCCGGAGGAATCGGATGCGGTGATCGCCTTCCCGCCGAGCTGCGCCACCTTCTCGATCGCGTAGATCGCGACGTTGCCCGAGCCGGAGACGACTGCGGTCTTGCCTTCGATGCCGTCGTGCCTGGTCGCGAGCATCTCTTCAGCGAAGAAGACGGCGCCGTACCCGGTGGCCTCGGTGCGCACCTGCGCGCCACCCCACTGCACACCTTTCCCGGTGAACATTCCGGACTCGTGCCGGTTGGTCAGGCGACGGTACTGGCCGAACAGGTAGCCGATCTCCCGACCGCCGACGCCGATGTCGCCGGCTGGGATGTCGGTGTGCTCGCCGAGATGGCGGTAGAGCTCGCTCATGAAGCTCTGGCAGAAGCGCATCACCTCGTTATCGCTGCGGCCGTGCGGGTCGAAGTCAGAGCCGCCCTTGCCGCCACCGATCCCCTGACCGGTGAGCGCGTTCTTGAAGATCTGCTCGAAACCGAGGAATTTGATGATGCCCAGATTGACCGTGGAATGGAACCGCAGGCCACCCTTGTACGGGCCGAGAGCCGAATTGAACTGCACGCGGAAGCCGCGGTTCACCCGCACCTTGCCGGCGTCATCGACCCACGGAACCCGGAACATCACCTGCCGCTCGGGCTCGACAACGCGCTGAAGGATGCCGGCCTCGATGTATTCGGGATGGCTCGCGATCAGCGGTTCGATGGAATCCAGGACTTCCCGCACGGCCTGGTGGAATTCAGGCTCCCCGGGGTTGCGGGCGACGGTCTGCTCATACACATCGTGGATGGCCAGGGTGGTCTGCTCGTAGGATTCCTGGCTGGTCGAAGTGGTGGAAAGGTACATTAATATCCCTAGATCTGGGGGCAGAAGACGCGCCACCGGATCATCGGCGTCACTCGTAGCTGTGCTCGGGTGCCGGGTAGGCGCCGTTTGCAACATCCGTTCTATAGGCGGTGGCGGCATCCGTCAGAATTCCATTGAGGTCTGCATATTGCCGGACGAACTTGGGAATACGACCAGAGCTCAGTCCAGCCCAATCCGTCCAGACCATGAGCTGGCCGTCGACGTCCGGGCCGGCACCTACGCCGATGGTCGGAATACGCAATTCCCTGGTCACTTGTGCAGCGGCCTCGGCTGGAACCATCTCCAGCACCACAGAGAACGCGCCGGCATCTTCGACGGCGTGTGCGTCGGCGAGAAGCTGTTCGAGCCCTTCGCCGCGTCCTTGGATTATATGACCACCGAGCCCGTGTTCGCTCTGCGGGGTGAAACCGATGTGGGCCATGACCGGAATTCCAGCCGACACGATCCGGCGGATCTGCTCAGCACTGCGCACCCCGCCCTCCAGCTTGACCGCGTGCGCGTGCGTCTCCTTCATGAACCGGAACGCTGTGTGGAGGGCTTCCTCCGGGCTGGACTCGTAGGAGCCGAACGGCAAGTCCGCCACGACGAAAGCACGCGAGACCGCGCCGGCGACCGCTCGGGTGAGGGGGATCAACTCATCGACCGTCACCGGCAGGGTCGTGTCGAATCCCAGCACATTGTTGCCGGCAGAGTCACCGACCAGCAGGAAATCGATGCCCGCCTTGTCGAAGATTCCCGCACTCAGCTGGTCATAGCTGGTGAGGCCGACGATCTTGATCCCGTTCTCCTTCGCGGACTGGAAATGCCGGGTACGAACCTTCTTGAGTCCCGCCTGCGCGGCTGCCTTTGCTGGATCAGTCATGGGGCCACTCTATTCTGCGGATATTGGCTATTCCGTTCGGGATCACGTGGATCAGTCGCTGACGCTGGGGCGGTAGGTGATGGGAAGACGGCGATCGCGTCCGAACGCCATTCCGGAGATTTTCGGGCCGATCGCGCCCTGGCGGCGCTTCCACTCGGCCCGATCGACCAGCGTGGTGACCTCATCGACCGTTTGCGCATCGAAACCGAGCGCGACAACATCCTTCGCTCCCAGCTTCCTGGTGACGTAAGCGTCCAGGATGCCATCCAGCACCTCATAAGGCGGCAGCGAGTCTTCGTCCGTTTGGCCGGGTCGCAGCTCGGCCGACGGCGGCTTCTCAATCGAGTTCTCCGGGATCGGCGGTGTCTCGCCGCGACGCACGGCCTCATCATTCCGCCAGCGCGCCAACTCCCAGACCAGTGACTTGGGAACGTCCTTGATCGGCGCGAAACCGCCGACCGAGTCGCCATAGATGGTGGAGTATCCGACCGCGAGCTCCGACTTGTTGCCCGTCGTGAGCACGAGGTGCCCGTGGGTGTTCGAGAGCCCCATCAGCAGCACAGCACGCACCCGTGCCTGTAGGTTTTCGGCCGCTATGCCGGTCAGGGAGAGCTGCTCTTCGATCGGTGAAACCAGATCGGCAATGGCCTGCACCTGGAAGTTCAGTCCCACCCGTTCCGCGAGGTCCTCGGCGTCGGACTTCGAATGGTCGGAGGAATAGCGGCTCGGCATCGACACGCAGTACACGCCTTCCGGCCCGATGGCATCCGAAGCGAGGACAGCGCAGACCGCGGAGTCGATACCTCCCGACAACCCGAGGATGACAGAACGGAAGCCGTTCTTGCGCACGTAATCGCCGACACCGAGAACGAGCGCATTCCAGAGCTGTTCCCGGTCGTCGCCCAGCTCGGCGACCAGTGTGGAGATCGGTGGTGGCGTGCCGGCCTCGACGTCGAGTGTCACGCGCTGGATATCCGTCGAGGCCGGTGCATCGGTCGCGGCGGCGGCATCAAGGTCGACGACCAGCAGGTGCTCAGAGAATTGCGGTGCGCGCGCGAGGATCGCCCCGGTCCCATCGACGACGACACTGTCGCCGTCGAACACGAGGTCGTCCTGTCCGCCAACAATGTTCACGTACGCGACGATCGTGTCGCTCTCGACGGCCCGGCGGGTGACCAGCGGCAGCCGCACCTCGTCCTTGTCGCGCTCGAAGGGGGAGGCGTTCAGGGTGAGCAGGATTCCGGCGTCAGCGTCGAGAACCCGGGCCACCGGCCCGCCGTCCCGCCACAGGTCTTCGCAGATGATCACAGCGATGTCGACGTCTTTGACGCGCAGGACCAGTAGTTCATCGCCCGGAATGAAGACGCGATACTCGTCGAACACCGAGTAGTTCGGCAGGTGGTGCTTCGAGTAGGTCGCCTTCACGTGGCCGTGATGCAGCACGCTGGCGCTGTTGTGCGCGATGGCGGTCGGCGCGTTGCTGGTGCCAATCGCCCGCGGCTCGAACGGACCATCCGGGTGCCCGACGATCACCGGCAGGTCGCCGAGCCCGGCATCCTGCAATTGCTTCGCGAGGTGACGAACCTCGCGATGTGCGGCCTCCAGGAAGCTGGGCCGCGAAGCCAGGTCTTCGATCGGGTAACCAGAGATCGCCATCTCGCCGGTAGCCAGCAGGTCGGCTCCGTGGGCGGCCGCGCTGCGGGCCGCGTCGATAATCTGCCCCGCGTTGCCGGCCAGGTCACCGACTACGGGGTTGGTTTGGGCCAGCGCCAAGCGAATTCTGGGCATAGCCACTAGCCTAATGGTGGGCAGCAGGGGCCGGGATTATTGGCCTCACCAGGCATGAAGAATGCACGAAGAGGAGCCAATGGACAAGCAGCGCGACTTTGTTCTTCGCACGATCGAGGAGCGGGGCATCAAGTTCGTTCGGCTGTGGTTCACCGACGTTGTCGGCACCCTGAAATCCGTCGCGATCGCGCCAGCCGAGGTAGAGGGGGCGTTCGCCGAGGGCATCGGTTTCGATGGGTCGGCGATCGAGGGCCTCACCAGGACGTACGAAGCGGATGTGCTGGCCCACCCCGATCCGGCAACCTTCCAGATCCTGCCGTGGCGGGGAGAGATCGACCCGACCGCACGGATGTTCTGCGACATCATGACTCCCGACGGTCAGCCGGCGATCGCCGACCCGCGCAACGTTCTCAAGCGCACCCTGGCCAAGGCCGCGGACGCCGGATTCACCTTCTACACGCATCCGGAGATCGAGTTCTACCTGCTCAAGAGCTCCAAGTTCGGCAAGAAGGGTCCGATCCCGGTCGACTCGGCAGGCTACTTCGACAACGTTCCGGGCGGCACCGCCCACGACTTCCGGCGCCGCTCGGTGCGGATGCTCGAAGACCTCGGCATCTCGGTCGAGTTCAGCCACCACGAGGGTGGCCCCGGCCAGAACGAGATCGACCTCCGCTACGCGGATGCGCTGACCACAGCGGACAACATCATGACCTTCCGCACCGTCGTCAAGGAGGTCGCGATCGAGCAGGGCGTGTACGCGACGTTCATGCCGAAACCGCTCACCGATCACCCTGGCTCGGGAATGCACACCCACGTCTCGCTTTTCGAGGGAGACACCAATGCGTTCTACGAGGCCGGTGCGAAGTACCAGCTGTCGAAGGTCGGACGCCAGTTCATCGCCGGCCTGCTGCGGCACGCCCCGGAGATCACGGCAGTCACCAACCAGTTCGTCAACTCCTACAAGCGGCTGTGGGGCGGCGACGAGGCTCCCAGCTTCGTCACCTGGGGGCACAACAACCGGTCCGCCCTGGTGCGGGTGCCGCTCTACAAGCCGAACAAGGGCCAGAGTGCGCGCGTCGAATATCGCGCCATCGATTCAGCAGCGAACCCCTACCTGTCGTTCTCCCTCATGCTGGCGGCCGGGCTGAAGGGTGTTCAAGAGGGTTATGAGCTGCCGCCGGAGGCGGAAGACAACGTCTGGATGCTCACCGATTCTGAGCGGCGTGCGCTCGGCTACAGCCCCCTCCCGGCCAGCCTCGATCACGCGGTCTCGCTCATGGAGAACTCGGAGCTGGTCGCTGAAACACTGGGCGAGCAGGTCTTCAACTATGTGCTGCTGAACAAGCGCCAGGAGTGGAAGGAATACCGGGCACAGGTGACGCCATACGAGTTGGCTCGCAACCTGAAGATGCTCTGACCGCTGTCCGGGTTCCGCGATGTCACGTCCGAGTAGCAGCCTCACCGCGCTGGCGCGCCTCGGGTTCGCCTCCCTCGGCCGGGCGGCTTCCCTCATCGCGGAGGTCTCGGAGGTTCACCCGATCGACCAGGTGCTTCCGGTCTTCTCGGATGCTGCCAACCCCGATCAGGCGCTGGCCAGGCTGAACGACCTCCTGCTGGCCTCTCGCGCCGACGTCGAACCGCTCCTGGGCAAACCGGATGACGCTCGGCGGCTCATCCGCACTCTCGGCGCGTCGGGCGGGATTGCGGAGTTCTTCCTGCGTCACCCGACGGAGCTCACCGCCCTGGCCGACCCGGTCATCGAGCCACCTTCAGTCGAGGAGTACCGCAGCGTCATGCTGCAGTCGGTGGCGGATGCCGCGGGGGAGGAGGAAGCCTGGGACGCGCTGCGCATCCGCTACCGGAGCCAGCTCGCCAGGTTGGCCGCCTACGACCTTGGTCGGCCGGATCCGGTTGGTGCGATCGACGAGGTGACGCGCGCCCTGTCGGACCTTGCCGGCGCCGCGCTGGATGCCGCCCTCGCCGTCGCCCGACGGCACGTGCCGTTCCCGCCGGAGGAGGTGGCTGCGACCCGGCTTGCGGTGATCGGCATGGGCAAGGCCGGCGCCCGCGAACTGAACTACGTGAGCGATGTCGACGTGATCTTCGTGGTGGAGGCAACGACGGGGATCGAGGTGGAGCGTGCCGTGCAGGTCGCCACCGCCCTGGCCGTCCAGACGATGCGCGGCGTCCACGGGGTGAGCCGGGAGCCACCGCTGTGGGAGGTCGATGCCAACCTGCGGCCGGAGGGCAAGGATGGCGCGCTGGTGCGCACCCTGGAGTCGCACCTGGCATACTACGAACGCTGGGCCAAGAGCTGGGAATTCCAGGCCATGATCAAGGCCCGACCGCTTGCCGGCGACCGCGAGCTGGGTGACCGGTACGTGGCCGGCATGGCCCCGAAGGTCTGGTCGAGCGCCTCCCGTGACGGTTTCGTCGAAGGTGTCCAGCGGATGCGGGAGCGCGTCACCGAGAACATTCCGGCTGACGAAGTTGATGTCCAGCTGAAGCTGGGACCAGGCGGACTGCGGGATATCGAGTTCACCATCCAGTTGCTGCAGTTGGTTCACGGGCAGACGGATGATGTTGTCCACCAGCGGGGAACCCTCGCTGCCCTGGAGGCACTGGCCGCGCAAGGCTATATCGGGCGCACGGAGTCCGCGGCGTTCGCCGAGCACTACCGGTTCCTCCGGTTGCTGGAGCATCGGCTCCAACTCACGGGCCTGCAGCGCACCCACCACATGCCGCGCGACCGGGACGAGTTGCGGGTGCTGGCGCGTGCGGTGGGCATCAACGCGGGGGCGGATGCGCTGGTCGAGCGGTGGCATGCCACCAAGCGCGCGGTGCGCACTCTGCACGAACGCTTGTTCTACCGGCCGCTCCTGTCGGCGGTGGCGGCTCTCCCGGAGGAGGATTTCGCGCTGACCAGCGACCAGGCATCCGCACGCCTTGCTGCGATCGGTTTCGTCGATGCGAAGGGTGCGCTCAGCCACATCCGTGCCATGATCGCCGGGGTTTCGCGTCGGGCACAGATCCAGCGCACGCTGCTGCCGGTGATGCTGCAATGGCTGGCCGACGGCGCGGACCCCGATTACGGCCTGCTCAGCTTCCGCAGGCTCAATGAGGACCTGGGGGAGTCGCATTGGTTCCTGCGGATGCTGCGAGACTCCTCTGGCGCTGCCAGCCGCCTGACGCGGGTGCTCTCCGGCTCCCGGTACATCGGCGGCCTGTTCGAGGTCATTCCTGAGGCCGCCGCCTGGCTTGAGCACGAGGCTGAGCTGCTTCCGCGGTCGGCGGCGACCCTCGCGGAAGAGGCGAAGGCGACCGTTGCGCGCTATGACGACCCGGATGCTGCCGCCACCGTACTGAAGGCGGCGCGCCGTCGCGAGGTGCTCCGGCTGGCGCTGGGCTGGATGCTCGGATTCATCGATTCAGCCCAGCTGGGCCACGCGCTGGCGGATGTCACCACGACACTGCTCAGCGGACTGTTGGACTCCCTGCGCCGCGACAACGACGGAATCGAATTCGCCATAATCGGCATGGGCAGGTACGGCGGCCGGGAACTCGGCTTCGGTTCGGACACGGATGTCATGTACGTCTACCGTGCATTGTCCGCCACCCCCGCAGACGCCCAGAAGCGCGCGGAGCACTTGGTGTCGGAGTTGCTGAGGCTCTCGGACGACCTCAAGCTGACGCTCGACCTGGACATCGACTTGCGGCCGGAGGGTAAGAACGGCGCTGTCGTCCGTTCCCTGGACTCGTATCGCGCGTACTACGAGCGCTGGTCGCTCACCTGGGAGGCGCAGGCGTTGCTCCGCGCCAAGGGCATGGTGGGGGATGAGGCACTTCGGCGCGCCTTCGACGCCCTGGCCGATGAGGTGCGCTTTCCGCTGGCGATCACCGACCAGCAGGTTCGTGAGGTGAAGCGCATCAAGGCCAGGGTGGAGTCTGAGCGACTCCCGCAGGGCGCCGACCCCAACCGCCACCTGAAGCTGGGGCGCGGGTCGCTCAGCGACGTCGAATGGTTCGTGCAGCTTCTTCAATTGCAGCACGGCGCCGCTGTCGAGGAGCTGCGGACGACCTCGACTCTCGACGCGCTGGCCACCTCGGTGAAGCACTCCCTGGTACCCGAAGAGGATGCGGCCAAGCTGCGCAGCGCCTGGATCTTCGCCGCGCGTGCGAGGTCCGCGATGACCCTCTGGAGCGCGAAAACCTCCGATGTGCTTCCCCGGGATCGGCAGCAACTGGATGGCGTCGCCCGGCTGATGGGCTATCCGCCGGGCTCAGCCAGCCAGTTGGAGGACGACTACCTGCGCGTTACCAGGTTGTCGAGGACCGTCTTCGAACGGCACTTCTACGGCATCACGGATGATTTCGAGCCCGCCACCGGCTGACTGGCCCGGTTTGTCGAAGGCTAGACCCCGTAGTACAGCTCGTACTCGATCGGAGTCGGCCGCTGGGCTGCTGGCAGGATCTCTTTCTCGCGCTTGTACGCGATCCAGGTCTCGATGAGGTCCATCGTGAACACCCCTCCCGCGAGCAGGAAGTCGTGGTCCTCCTCCAGAGCCTCGAGGGCTGCCTCGAGCGACGCCGGGAGCTGCGGGATGTTCCGCGCCTCCTCAGGCGGCAGCTCGTACAGGTCCTTGTCGACCGGCTCATGAGGCTCGATGCGGTTCTTGATCCCGTCCAGGCCGGCCATCAGCTGGGCCGCGAATGCGAGGTAGGGGTTGCCCGAGGCATCCGGTGCCCGGAACTCGATGCGCTTCGCCTTCGGGTTGGTACCGGTGATCGGGATGCGGATGGCAGCCGAGCGGTTGCCGGCCGAATAGACCAGGTTGACCGGAGCCTCGAAACCGGGGACGAGACGACGGAACGAGTTGAGCGTCGGGTTGGTGAACGCCAGAACAGCCGGGGCGTGCTTCAGCAGTCCGCCGATGTACCAGCGCGCGAGGTCGCTGAGGCCGCCGTAGCCGCTCTCGTCGTAGAACAGCGGCTTACCGTCGCTCCACAGCGACTGGTGCACGTGCATGCCCGATCCGTTGTCGCCGAACAGCGGCTTCGGCATGAATGTGGCAGTCTTGCCCCATTCTTCCGCCGTGTTCTTGACGATGTACTTGAACTTGAGGATGTCGTCTGCCGCGGTGACCATGGTGTCGAACCGGTAGTTGATCTCGGCCTGCCCGCCGGAACCCACCTCGTGGTGGGACCGTTCGAGGATGAGTCCGGCATCGATCAGCTTGAGGCAGATGTCGTCGCGCAGGTCAGCCTGCTTGTCGACCGGGCTGACCGGGAAGTAGCCGCCCTTGAACGGCGTCTTGTTGGCGAGGTTTCCGCCGTCTTCGACGCGCCCGCTGTTCCACGCGCCCTCTTCGGAGTCGACGGAGAAGAAGCTGGAGTTCTGCCTGGTCTCGTAGCGAACGTCGTCGAAGATGTAGAACTCTGCCTCTGGGGCGAAGAACGCGGTGTCGGCGATGCCGGTCGAACTCAGGTACTTCTCGGCCTTCTTGGCCACCTGGCGCGGGTCGCGGGCGTAGATCTCGCCGTTCCGCGGGTTGTAGATGTCGAAGAGCATGATCAGCGTGGTCTCGACGCGGAACGGGTCGATGTAAGCGGTGGTGACATCAGGAATGAGCTGCATGTCCGACTCGTGGATCGACGCGAAGCCCCGGATCGACGAGCCGTCGAAGAGCTGGCCGACGGTGAAGAACTCCTCGTCCACCGTCGATGCCGGGATGTTGAAGTGCTGCTGCACTCCTGGCAGGTCGGTGAAGCGGATATCAAGGAACTTCACATCGTTGTCCTTGATGTACTGGAGTACCTCGGCTGAATCAGTGAACATGTGGTTGAACTCCAACTGGTCCTGGTTGTCGATGCAACTGCGTTCGCAGCCACGTGGGGAGGTTAGCGGCACGGGATTTCCCGGCGGTGTCGCAAATGTTTCGGCGGTGTTACGTCAGCCGGTTCTCATAGGATTGACGGATGCCCTCCACCACTACCCAGCCTACCGGCGCCTCCCCCCGCTGGCCGGGAGAGCGGCTCAGCCTTCCCGAATCCGGCCCCAGATCGGTGGCCCGTCCGGGCCGGCGGATTGCCGCACTCGCCATCGACTTCGCCTTGGCCGCCCTGCTGTCAGCCGTGTTCTTCCAGTACAACGGGTTGGCATCCACCCTGATCTTCGCCATCACGCAAATCGTGTTCATCACGCTCGTCGCCGGCGGCATCGGCCACCTTCTCGTCGGGCTGAGGGTTGTGCCCATCACAGGCGGCTGGATCGGCTGGTGGCGGCCGGTGGTGCGCACCGTGCTGGTCTGCGCGGTGATTCCGCCACTGATCTGGGATTCAGACCAGCGTGGACTCCACGACAAGATCGCGGGAACTGTGCTGGTGAGGCGCTGACGCGTTAGCGAGGCCTCGGCGCGCGCGCCTTGAACGGGTCGACACCCTTGGGGATCGGCAGGCTGCCCTTGGTGAGCGACGACATCCGGTTGCTGACCGCGTAGATCTCCGCCTTGTTGAGTGCCTTCTTGTACTTGCCGAGCGTCGATGGGATCTTGTGCAGCGGCACAGAGCCTTCATCCGGCCCGACGTGCAGGAAGTGCACCGAGACGTTGGGAAGGATACGCGCGACCTTGCGACGCTCCTCGTCCAACATCTTCGTCGTGCGCGATTTCGGTCCTTCGGCGATCAGCACGACGCCACCGCGTCCGACCGCCCGGTAGACGGCATCCTGGGTTTTCGGGCTCACGGCGACCGGAAGCTCACTGGCGGTCCAGCCTCGCCGAAGCGAACTCTTGAGCACGGCGCCGACGGCGCCAGGCTGGCCCTGGATCTGGGAGTAGGCGGCCTTCTCCGCGCGCCGGCCGAGGATGATCAGGAAGGCGAGCACGCCGGCCATCAGACCTGAGACGATCCACAGGATCAGTGGGAACACCGCACCGCCGGAGGTGACGATACCGATCACGACACCGAGGATCAAGGGAAGCGCGAAGCCCCCCGCCATCCACCAGACGGAGTTCGGGTCGTAGCGGCGGGTCATCTGGAAGACCCGGTACATCTGCTTCAGACGACCGTCTTCCTTGGGCGGCTTGGGTGCCTTGTCTTTAGTTCGGGCCATACCCATAAGGATACGGCCTCACGCACCCTCTTCTCCTCACTGCGTCGCCAAAGCAGGAGGAGTTCACCAGTCCCGTAGAGCAGCCAGTCTGACGGCGGCATGCCTTCAGGGTGGGGGAGTGGACTCGATCGGCGGATATCGCATCATTCGGAGACTCGGCTCGGGCAGCCGCGCAGACGTGTACCTGGGGCACGCCGGTCGCAGGCCGGATGGCACACCGGAGCTGGCAGCCGTCAAGGTGTTCAAGGACGGCACCCCTGACGAGGCCATCGACGCGGAGATCACCGCGCTGAGCCGCCTGGGTCACCCCCACATCGTGCGCCTCCTCGACCTTGCCACCGGGCCCCGGAACACCCCGAGCCTCATCCTGCAACGGTTGGAGCCGAGCGGGCTGGCTCGCCTGCTCGCGGACCGGCGTTCGCTGGAGGCGGGGGAGGCCGTCACCATACTCGCCCCGCTTGTCGCCGCGGTCACTGAGCTGCACCGGCTGGGTGTGACTCACGGGCGCATCGGGCCCGCTGCGGTGCTGTTCGACGCCACGGGCGCCCCCGTGCTGAGCGGGTTCGGCGCCTCCACGGTGATCACGCCCGGTGATGGGCAGCCCATCACACCGGCACAACTCGATGCGAATGCCGGAGTGTCCACCGACCTGGATGCTCTGACGGCCCTGGTCAGGTCGGTGCTCGCCCGCGTGGTCGACCCGGCGGTGCGTGCCGGCGACTTCTCCGCCTGGGTGGCTGAACAACGACGCGTCCCCGGCTACCCGGCACAATTGGCGCGCGGCCTGTTCGCGTTCTCTGACGCTGTCCCGGTGAACTTCAGCCCGGACGCGACGCAGGCTGTGGTTCCGCACCGGTTCGAGGTGGGCCGAGCTGTCAGCCCGGTGGTCGACGCACCGGAGCGTACGGGAGCAGCCGAGTGGACGGCTCGCCAGGCGGAGAGGCTACCGGAGTGGCTTGTCGACCGTCTGGCCGGCACGGTGGACGCGATCCGGCGGGTCAGGAGGCGCGTCTGGCTTGTAGCCGGGAGCGGACTTCTCGCCGTAGTCGTGGCAATCACCCTGGCCCAGGTACCGGAAGCTGCACCAGGAGCCGGCAATGCCGATGCCACTGTCGATGCCCTGACGGTTCCGGTACAACCAGTCGCACCGAGCGTCGCCGCCGGTGACGATCCTGTTGCCGCCGCAGTGGCGTTGCTGGAACGCCGTGAGCAATGCCTGCGAGAACGCTCGATCCTCTGTCTCGATACCGTGCACCAGGCCGACTCCGCTGCCTGGCACGCGGACGCCACCCGCATCCAGGGCGTGGAGGACGGCGGTGAGCTTGACGAGGACGTTTTCGCGGGAAGCGGCATTAGCATCATCGACCGTATGGGCGACACGGTACTGCTGGCTGTGGATCCAGGGCTCGGTGAACCTTCTGGAAACGCCACAGCCTCGGTCCTGATGATGATCAGGACCGAGGCTGGCTGGCGGATCAGGAGCCTCCTGGAAGGCCCTGCACCGTTCGTTGGTTAGATGCCGTCTCTTTAGATGCCGTCTCTTCAGATTCCGAGGTCGCCCGCGAAGTCGCCCGCCTCGAGGCGGTTCTTGACCTGCACGAGGAAGCGCGAAGCATCCGCACCATCGACGATGCGGTGATCGTAGGACAGCGCCAGGTAGACCATCGAGCGGATGGCGATCGAGTCGCTTCCCTCAGCGGTCACGACCACGGGCCGCTTGGTGACGATTCCGGTGCCCAGGATCGCGGATTGCGGCATGAACACCACCGGGGTGTCGAACAGTGCCCCACGGGATCCGGTGTTGGTCAGCGTGAACGTTCCACCACTGAGCTCGTCCGGGGTCAGCTTGTTGTCGCGGGTGCGCGCGGCCAGATCTGCGATCTGAGCCGCCAGCTCGGCAAGGTTGAGCGAACCAGCGTCACTGATCACCGGCGTGAGCAGGCCACGTTCGGTGTCGACGGCGATGCTCATGTTCTCCTGGGCCGGGTAGACGATGCTGTCGCCATCGATCGTCGCATTGACGATCGGGTACGACTTCAGCGCTTCGGCGGTGGCAAGTGCGAAGAACGGCAGGAACGACAGCTTGTTGCCCGTGCTCTTCAGGAAGTCGGCCTTGACCTGATCGCGGAAGGTCGCGACCTTGGTGACGTCCACCTCCACCACGGAGGTGAGTTGGGCGGATGCCTGCATCGACGCAACCGCGCGCTCGGCAATGATCTTGCGCAGGCGTGACATCGGAACTGTCGTTCCGCGCAGCGGTGACACCTCCACCTCAGCAGCCGGCGCAGCCGGTGCGGGAGCCACCGTGAGGTCTTCCTTGCGGATGCGGCCACCGACGCCGGTACCGCTCACGGTGGTGAGGTCGATGCCACGCTCGTTGGCCAGCTTGCGAACCAGGGGGGTCACGTAGCCGGCATTCGCCACGATAGACGGCTCAGTGGGAGCTTCCGGCGCGGCGGCTGGGACTGGAGCGTCATTGGAGGGCACGGCCGATGGGACTGATGACGGCAGGAACTCCTGGACTGGTTCCTGGGCCGGGGGCTCAGCGGCTGGAGCTGCCGGCGCCGCGGCTACTGGTTGTGGCGCTGCCGGTTGCGGTGCAGCCGGTGCCTCCTGCGGGGCGGGTTCAGCGGCGGCAGGTGCTTCCTCGGTGGGTGCCTCTGCTGGTGCCGCTTCGGCTGGAGCTTCTGCGGCTGGTGCTTCCTCGGAAGGAGCTGCTGCTGCTTCCTCAGCCGGCGCTTCGGCGGCTGCTGGTGCCTGCTCAGCGGGAGCCTCGGCTGCTGCCGGCGCCTCCTCTGCGGGGGCTGCCGGCGCCTCTTCTGCTCCACCGGCGGTTCCATCTCCGATGGTGACGAGAGCGGTGCCAACCTCGACGGTCTCGTCCTCCTGGACGAGGATCTGCTCGATCACACCGGCAATCGGCGAAGGAATCTCGGTGTCCACCTTGTCGGTGGATACTTCGACCAGCGGTTCGTCGACCTCGACGTGGTCGCCCACGTTCTTCAGCCAGCGCGTTACCGTGCCCTCGGTGACACTCTCACCGAGTGCCGGGAGGTTGACGGATTGGCTCATCAGGGTTGCTCCTTATAGCAGTGTTGTTGGGTTCAGCTTAGTTTGCCTGCGGCTGGCTGCCATGAAACGGGCAGAGATTCACCGTCGGGTTGCCCCTCGTGCGCGTCGGCGCTCGGGCTACATCGCGTGCAAAGGCTTGCCTGCGAGGGCCAGGAACGCCTCGCCGAGCGCTTCGCTCTGGGTCGGGTGGGCGTGGATCAACGGTGCAACGTCCTCGGGGTATGCCTCCCAGTTGACGGCGAGCTGGGCCTCGCTGATCAGTTCGCCGACGCGAGCACCGATCATGTGGACCCCGACCACCGGACCGTCGTTGACCCGCACCACCTTGATGAGCCCTGAGGTTCCGATGATGTGGCTCTTGCCGTTGCCGGCGAGGTTGTAGTCGTAGCTCGACACGTTGTCCGCTCCGTGGGCTTCCTTCGCCTTCGCCTCGGTGAGGCCGATCGACGCGACCTCGGGGTCGGAGTAGGTGACCTTCGGGATGTTGACATCGGCGATGACCTGCGGGTTCAGTCCGGCGATCTCCTCAGCGACGAAGATTCCCTGCTGGAAGCCGCGGTGAGCCAACTGCAGGCCGGGCACGATGTCGCCGACCGCGTAGACGTTCGGCAGGTTGGTGGCCAGGCGCTCGTTCGTGGTGACAAATCCGCGATCGGTCTCCACACCGACATCCTCGAGCCCGATGCCTGCCGTTGACGGGCCGCGGCCGACGGCCACCAGAAGCAGCTCTGCTTCGATGGTCTTGCCGTTCTCCAGCGTGACGACGACACCGTTCTCATCCTGGGTGACGCTCTGGAAGCGCACCCCGAGCGAGTACTCGATGCCGCGCTTGCGGAATGCGCGCTCGAACTGCTTGCTGATCGCCTCGTCCTCGTTGGGCACGAGGTGCGGCAGGGCCTCGATGATGCTGACTTCGGCACCCCACGACTTCCACACGCTGGAGAACTCCACGCCGATGACGCCGCCGCCGAGAACGGCAACCTTGTTGGGAACGAAGTCGAGCTCGAGTGCCTGCTCCGAGGTGATGACGCGCCCGCCGATTTCGAGGCCGGGGAGCGAGCGGGAGTATGACCCGGTGGCGAGGATCACGTTCTTGCCGGTGACCCGGTTTCCAGCCACCTCGACGGTGGTCGGCGCAACGAGCTTGCCCTCACCCTCGATGACGGTGATGCCGCGGGCCTTGATGAGGCCGCCGAGGCCCTTGTACTTGCTGGCGACCACTTCCTCGCGGTAGGCGGTCACTGCGGCGATGTCGATGCCCTCGAAGGCGGTCTTGACGCCGTACTTCGCGGAGTCGCGCGAGACATCCGCTACTTCTGCGGCGTGGAGAAGCGCCTTGGTGGGGATGCAGCCGACGTGCAGGCAGGTGCCGCCGAGCTTGTCCTTCTCGATCAGGCCGACCGAGAGACCGAGCTCGGATGCGCGGATGGCTGCAGCGTAACCGCCACTTCCGCCACCAACGACAACAACATCAAAATTCTGTTCGGACACCCGGCAACTCCTAGTGGTTCAGGTTTCTGCGTGACCCCATGGCTGATCCGCCCGGGCCTGATTCAGGGAAGTTTCGTACCCAAAAAACCTTACTACGCCCGAGAAATTTCCTCTGCCACGCCGAGCAGCGTGCGCACCGCTACCGCCGTCGGGCCCTTTCCGGTGAAGCCATAACCTCCGGCACCGTTGTTCGAGGAGCCGGCGATATCCAGGTGCGCCCAGGGGATCCGGTCGGAGGAATCCTCTGACACTGTGCCGATGAATTCCTGCAGGAAGACACCGGCGAGCAGCATTCCGCCTGCCGTGCTGCCGATCTTGGCGTTGGCGATGTCGGCGACGTCCGTGTTCAGCGACGCGCGGAGCTCCTCGGGCAGGGGCATGCCCCACATCGGCTCGCCCGCTTCGGTGGCAACCGCCAGCACGCTGCCGACCAGGTCATCGGAACCCATGACGCCGGAATAGCGGTTGCCCAGCGCGACAATGGCGGCCCCGGTCAGTGTTGCCACGTCGATGATGGCATCCGGATGCTCTTCACCGGCTGCGACCAGGCCGTCGGCCAGGACCAGGCGGCCCTCCGCATCGGTGTTCAGCACCTCGACCGTCTTGCCGCCCCGAATCCGCAGGATGTCATTCGGTCGGATGGCCGTTCCGGATGGCATGTTCTCGGCCAGGCACAACCAGCCGGTGATCCGCAGCGGCAGCGAGAGCCGGGCGGCAGCGAGCACAGTCGACATGACGGTTGCGGCTCCGGTCATGTCGTACTTCATGCCGACCATCGAGGCCGGCGGCTTCAGGGAAAGCCCGCCGGTGTCGAAGGTGATGCCCTTGCCGACGAGGGCGAGGTGCTTGGAAGCCCCTGCCGGCTGGTAGCTGATCTTCACCAGGCGCGGGCCACGGGGGGAGCCGGAGCCGACCCCGAGCAATCCGCCGAAGCCCCCCGCTGTCAGCTCATCCTGCGCGAGCACCTCCACCTCCACCGGAAGCCCTTCCGCGTATTCGATGACGGCGTCAGCGAAGGTCTCCGGGTACAGGTCGAGCGGCGGCATGTTCACCAGGTCGCGCACCTGGTGCGTGGCCTCACTCACCGTAAGGGCGCGGTCAACGATCGTGCCTGCGGTCTCCAGCGTGGAGTGGACGGTGATCGTGGTCGCGGGAACCTTGGTCTTCTCCTTCGACGCGTGACGGTACCGGGTGAAGGAGTACGCGCCGATACCGGCACCCTCGAGGACGGCGAGGGCATCCGCGTCGGTGCTGATCGGCAGCGCGATCACAAGCGAGTCGACGCCGACAAGCTGGCGCGCGGCTGAACCGGCGGCGTAGCGGAGTGTGGTGGGCGAAACGTCGCCCGGCCCGAGCCCGATCAGGGCGACGCTCGCAGCTGAGCCGATCCCGGGCAGCCGGGTGAGTTCGTCCTTGCCGCCCGACACGCCCATAGCGGCCAGCTGGGGGGCGAGGGAAGCGACTTCGGGAAGGTCGGTCGCCAGGCGAGGGCCATCATCCGTCGCGTGTACTCCAACGACCAGGACGTCGGTACTGATGGTGGTGGGGGATTGGGTGGAAACGGCGAGCGCAGGCACAGTCATGTGCCCCATGCTACGGCTGTTCGCTGACGGCGTTCGGCTAACGGCCGGTTCAGCCGAAGTGCCCAGTTACCCGCGGTTAGAGTGAATGCATGCTTACACCAGAGGGCCTGTTCGAGTGGGAGGACGACGCGTTCGTCGTCCCGGAGGGGCTTCCGCTCGTTGCCGGCCTGACCGGCTTCGCCGACGCCGGCTCTGCGGTCACCCAGTTCACCGAATATCTCACCGACAGCCTCGATTATCGGCTGGTCGCAACCTTCGACAACGATTCGCTGCTCGACTACCGCGCCCGCCGGCCGACGATCTACTTCGACCAGGACCACCTCACCAACTACCGGCCGGCAAGGCTGGCGCTGTACCTGGTGAAGGATGAGATCGGCCAGCAATTCCTGCTGCTCAGCGGCTACGAGCCCGACTTCCAGTGGGAACGCTTCACCTCCGCAGTCCTCGAGCTCATCGACGGGCTGAACGTCGCATCCGCCACCTGGGTCCATGCGATTCCGATGCCGGTGCCCCACACCAGGTCGATCGGCGTCACAGTGAGCGGGAACCGCACCGAGTTGATCGACGCGATGTCGGTGTGGAAGCCGCACACCCAGGTTCCGTCCAATGCAATGCACCTGGTGGAGTACCGCCTGCAGAACACCGAACTCCCCACGGCCGGGATCGTACTGCTCATCCCGCACTACCTGGCAGACACTGAGTATCCCGATGCCGCGGTTGCCGCCCTCAACGGGGTGTCGGCAGCTACCGGGCTGCTCTTCCCGACCGACCAGCTTCGTGAGGAGGGCCGCGAGTTCGTGGCCAAGATCGATGCCCAGGTTGAGGGGAACCCCGAACTCGCCAAACTGGTCGGCGCTCTTGAGGAACGCCACGACTCGTATATGGCGGGAAACCCGATGCGGTCCCCGCTGACGGATGAAGACGGCGAGCTTCCGACGGCCGATGAGATCGCGGCGGAGCTCGAGAAATTCCTCGCCACCAGGAGGCACGGGGAAGACAACGGCTCGTCGGAGGACCACCTCTAACACCGGGTGTGACCGGCATTCGGCCGTTGGAGTCTCGCCTAGGCTCTAACCGTGAATTCGTCGCGGGCGTGGCTGGTGTGGGGGGCTGCGGTAGCCGCCTACATGGTTGCCGTGCTCCAGCGCTCATCCCTCGGGGTCGCCGGGGTGGAGGCCATCGAACGGTTCGAGATCTCTGCTTCGCTGCTCTCGTCCCTTGGCGTCATTCAGATCGTGGTCTACGCCGCGCTGCAGGTGCCCGTCGGGATGGTTCTCGATCGGGTCGGACCGAAGGTGTTGATCGTTTTCGGCGGCGTGCTGATGCTGACCGGACAGCTGATGCTGGCGTCTACCGCGGACCTCGGCTTCGCATTATTCGGCCGCCTGTTGGTCGGCGCCGGCGACGCCATGACGTTCATATCGGTGCTGAGGCTCCTCTCGTTCTGGTTCTCCGGCCGAATCCTGCCGCAGGTTTCGCAGTGGACGGGGAACATCGGCCAGTTGGGCCAGATCCTTTCGGTTGTCCCGTTTTCCTGGCTGCTTCAGGGATTCGGGTGGACCACCGCGTTCGCCAGCGCAGGCGTGGCCTCAGCGGTTGTCCTCCTAATCGTTCTGGTGTTCGTCGCCAACAGCCCGCAGAAGCTGAACCCGGCAGAACATGCCCGGGGTTTCCGGCAGTCGATACGCCAGCTGAAAGAAGCCATGCGACGGCCGGGAACACAGCTCGGCTTCTGGTCGCACTTCGTCACCCAATCGCCTGGGACGGTCTTCGCTCTGCTCTGGGGGTTTCCGTTCATGGTGGGGGCACTCCATTACTCGAACGAGCTTGCCGCGGGACTCCTTGCCCTCCTGGTCGTGGCTGGAATGGTCGCCGGCCCCATCCTCGGACTCCTGTCCGCACTGTTCCCGTTGCGCCGGTCGAACCTGGTCCTGACCGCCGTGACAATGATGTTGACCGCCTGGGCTGTCGTCCTCGCCTGGCCGACCGAGCCTCCGCTGTGGCTGGTCAGTATCCTGATCCTCGTCCTGGGCGTCGGCGGCCCCGGTTCATTGATCGGTTTCGACTTCGCGCGGCAGTTCAACCCGCAACGAAGCCTGGGCTCCGCCACTGGAATCGTCAACGTCGGCGGATTCCTCGCCACCTTCGTCATCATGTTCCTCATCGGGACCATTCTCGACCTCATGAACCATTGGCGGATGGCGACCGGACTGCCGGACGAGCTGTTCTCGTGGGAGGGCTTCCGCGTGGCGTTCCTCGTGCAGTTCGTGGTGGTGGGGGCCGGTATCGCTGCCATGCTGCACGCCAGGCGTCGCACTCGACGCCTCCTTCACGAGGAAGAGGGAATACAGGTAGCCCCCTTGTGGGTTGTATGGGTTAGAGAATGGAAGCGTCGGCGCCGTGGCGGGAAGCCCGGTCAAAGCATGCAATAATTGTTGACAAGACCCGTTTGATGGTCTTGGAGTGACGGCACTCGAAGTGCGCGCATGTCCAGGACTTGACATGGGTCTTCATGCTGTCCAAAAACGAGGCTGTCAAAAAACGGTGCTGTCCAAAAACGATGCTGTCAAACAACGACGCTGCACTGCTCCACTGCCTCGCGGCTGACTCAGCGCTTCGACCCGAATGAAAGGTAACCGTATGGCTGCCCGAACCAAGACCACCACCGACACCACGGACCAGACGCCGGAAGCGACCGCCCCTAAGAAGGCGGAGACGAAAGCTGCGGCCAAGGCTTCCGCGACGAAGACGGCTACGACGAAGACGGCTGCGCCCAAGGCTGCTGCGACGAAGAAGGCTGCGCCTGCCGTCAAGGACGAGGCTCCCGCTGACAAGAAGGTGCCGGCCAAGAAGGCTGCGGCCAAGACCGCCGCGAAGGCTGCCCCCAAGACCGTGAAGGGGACGAAGGCTGCGCCCGAGGAGCCTGCTGAGACTGTGGCGGAGACGGCTCCCGCGAAGAAGGCGCCGGCCGCCAAGAAAGCGCCGGCCAAGCGCGGCGCCAGGGCCAAGGCCAAGGCCGACGAGCATGAAGACGAGTCGAAGGCGACGGATCACGAGCACGACGACGCCGACGACTCGGACGAGACCAAGTCGACCAGTAAGGACGAAGCCCTCCCGACCGGCGCATTGGTACTGTCGCTCGTTGACGACGAAGACGAAGTTCCGGTCTACTCCGCCGCCATCACCGGCGCCACCGCCGACCCGGTCAAGGACTACCTGAAGCAGATCGGCAAGGTCGCGTTGCTGAACGCGGCTGAGGAAGTCGAACTCGCCATGCGCATTGAGGCCGGGTTGTTCGCCGAGGACAAGCTGGCCAACGAGGCCGACAAGCTGTCGCCCGCCGCCCGGCGTGAACTTCAGTGGGTCGCCAAGGACGGGCAGCGGGCCAAGAGCCACCTGCTCGGCGCGAACCTCCGCCTCGTTGTGTCGCTGGCCAAGCGGTACACGGGCCGCGGCATGCAGTTCCTCGACCTCATCCAGGAAGGCAACCTGGGGCTCATCCGTGCCGTCGAGAAGTTCGACTACACCAAGGGCTTCAAGTTCTCGACCTACGCCACCTGGTGGATCCGCCAGGCGATCACCCGCGCCATGGCCGACCAGGCCCGAACCATCCGCATTCCGGTGCACATGGTCGAGGTCATCAACAAGCTCGCCCGCGTGCAGCGCCAGATGCTGCAGGACCTCGGTCGCGAGCCCACCCCGGAAGAGTTGTCCCGCGAACTCGACATGACCCCGGAGAAGGTCGTCGAGGTGCAGAAGTACGGTCGCGAGCCGATCTCCCTTCACACCCCGCTCGGCGAAGACGGTGACAGCGAATTCGGTGACCTCATCGAGGATACCGAGGCTGTCGTGCCTGCTGACGCGGTCGGATTCACCATGCTGCAGAAGCAACTGGAGTCGCTGCTCGATTCCCTGTCCGAGCGCGAAGCGGGCGTCATCCGGATGCGTTTCGGTCTCGGCGACGGCATGCCGAAGACCCTGGACCAGATCGGTGACACCTTCGGCGTGACGCGTGAGCGCATCCGCCAGATCGAGTCGAAGACCATGGCCAAGCTCCGCCATCCTTCACGTTCCCAGTCGCTGCGCGACTACCTGGAGTAGGCAGAAGCCTGGTGCGAGCGGTCAGGAGAGAGGTGCGCCGGGATGGCCGATGAGGCGAACGCGGGCAAACAGCTCGAAGCGGTGCAGGACGGCGTGCGGTACCAGCGAATTCCCATCAAGACCAAGCTGGTGCTGAGTGATGATGACATCACGGATGTCGTCACCGACTTCGCCGTCGACCGCCTGGAAGACGGCGACATTCTCTTCGTGACCGAGAAGATCGTGGCCATCACACAGGGTCGCTCGTTTCCGACGGAATCCATTGAGCCGCGCAAGCTGGCCACCTGGCTGTCCAACCATGTCACCAAGACCCCGAACGGCATCGGCCTGGGACTTCCGCAGACCATGGAGATGGCGCTGCGAGAGTGCGGTACCCCTCGCATCCTTTTTGCTGCCGTGGTCGCCGCGGTGACCAAGCTGTTCGGCCGGCGTGGCGACTTCTATCGGGTTGCCGGGCCCAAGGCCCGGGGAATCGATGGACCGACCAGCGGAACCATCCCGCCATACAACTCGCACGTGGTGCTCGCCCCCGATCGCCCGACGCACGTCGCACGCGAGTTGCGCGACGCCATCGGCAAGAACGTCGATGTGCTGATCGTCGACATGAACGACCTGGGCGGGAATGTGCTCGGTTCCACCATGGACCGCGCCGGAACCCGCGCCATGGAGCGGCTGCTGCTGGACAACCCCCTCGGTCAGGGGCGCGAGAGCACGCCGATGGGCATCATCCGCCGCACGGCGTAGGCCCCGCTTAGAACCCGATCGCTTCGCGGTACCTCGGCAGGCTGCCAGTACGGATGCCGGTGACGCTCGGCTTGTTCTCGTACACGCCCGCCGCCCAATTGCCTTCGACCAGTATTGGCCTGGTCTCCCCGATGACGACATCCCAGCCGACATACTGCATCTGCGGCACCACTCGGGCGACCTGGTCGATGAACTCGAACAGTTCGTCGACCATCGGCAGCTGGAAATCGGGAATCGACACCCCGGACTCCGGATGCGTCTCGTGCACGCTGTCGTGAGAGTCGTAGCCGCGTCCCCGTGATGAGCCGTCCAGGTTCAGCATCGTGTAGAAGCCGCCGAAGGTCTGCTGGTCGCTTGCCTCGCCGCGACCGAACTTCTGCGCCATGGAGAGCACATGGGTCTTGTCGCCGTCGAAGAACGTGGTGACCCTGGTGGTGTTCGCGGTACCGGGGCAAACGGCCGCCAGCGTGGGGTGCTGCCTGATGTACTCCTCAAGCAGGGTCTGCCCCTTGGCGATCAGCTCGCTGCGGAAGGCCTCCCAGTCGCTGATCGCATCCGCCTCATAGCGTGAAACGCCGTGGCCGGAGTCGCTGACCGGAACCTTGCCCATCACCCGACCGTGGCGCTGCGTGAACTCGCGCACCGCATCGACCGAAGAAGAGCTCACGTCGAGCCATTCGCGGCCGAGGTACGCGTCGAACGCACGGTTGAACGCAGTCTTGTCGTGAAAGACCTCGCGGTAATCGGGGTGGTCGTACTTCATCGCGATGTGGTTGGAGATGGAGTGGGTCATGTACGTCGCACGCTCGGCACGCGTCAGGATGGCGAAGTCGTAGTCGACATAATCCTGGAACGCGACGTTGCGGAAGGCGGCAGACCAGAGCATGTCCACAACGATGATCGGCGTCGCCTTGCCATGGGCGGCAGCGACTGCGCTCGCCCGGGACGTCAGAGAAGCGGCGTCGAAGCCACGGGCCCGACGCCACAGGTACTGAAGGCGACTCTTCACACCCAGGTTCTTCAATTTCACAGCGGTGTGTCTCCCATCGGCCACCATCACAACGTGCCCCCCAATCATACGGGGCGGTAGAGTGGAGGAATCTGGACGGCAGGCGGGACGGGGTGATCGTGAGCTTCTCCGCCCGTGCCCTCCACCTCTCCGCCGGGCAGTCTTCACTGCTGGCATCCGCCGCCCTGAACAATGCAGCCGTGAATGATGCTGCCGTGTCGAACGTCGTGCAGTCCCTGGAGACGCATCCACCCCGACTGGATGCCGAGGTCCTGACAGTCAAACGAGTGGGGCCAGGTGCCGGAGTCTCCTACGGCCACACCTACCGCACCACGACACCGACAACGCTCGCCCTGGTGGCGATCGGCTACGGGCATGGGCTTCCCCGTAAAGCCGGAAACCGGGCATCCGTCACCGCCCGCGGCGTGCGGATGCCGATTGTCGGCCGGGTGGCGATGGATGTCCTGGTGATCGATGCCGGAGACGCCTCCGTTGCCGCCGGAGACAGGGTGACGTTCTTTGGCGACCCGGCTTCTGCCGAGATCCCATTGGCGGAGTGGGCGGAGTCGGTTGGCGAGCATCCGTTCAGCGTTCTCGCCTGCCTGGACCATCGCGTGAGCAGGGTGGTGGCCACATGAGGATCACCGAGGCGACCGCTTTCGTGTCCGTCGATGCTCTGCGCCACAACGTGCGCCTGCTGCGTGATCGAGTGGCGCCGGCAGCGCTGCTCGCCGTCGTGAAGGACGACGCCTATGGGCATGGGGTGGACGCCGCTGTAGACGTACTCCTCGATGAAGGCGTGACGAGGTTCGGCACGCTGGACCTTCCGGGGGCGCTCTCGTTGCGCCGCCGGGCTCCGGACGCAATGGTATTCGCGTGGGTGTTCGACAGTGGTGACGACCTTACCGAGGCCATTCGGGCCGGAATCGACTTGGGGGTCACCGATGAGGCGGTGCTGGAGCGCGTGGCCACCGCCGGCGCCGCAGCCGGGACCCGGGCACGCATCCACCTGAAGCTCGATACCGGCCTGCACCGGGCTGGAGTGCTTCCGGCTGAGTGGGAGCGGTTCGTGCAACGGGCGGCAGCGCTCGAACGCGATGGGCTGGTCAAGGTCGCCGGGCTGTGGACGCACCTGGCCGAGGAAACGGATGATGACGACAGCCGCTCCATCGCCGAGCACCAGAGCGGAGTGTCGATCGCCGAAGCGCACGGTGTTCGCGACGTGGTGGTCCATGTCGCCGCGAGTGCAGCATCCTACGCGAGGGCGGATGCCCGGTTCGACCTGGTGCGGGTTGGCGCCTTCCTGTACGGGATAGCTCCCGGCGGAGGAGTTGGGCCGGCAGAGCTCGGGCTTCGACCGGTCATGACGCTGCGCGCGCCGATTCATCGCATCAGGGAGGAAGACGGCCGGGTGCTGGGCGAGTTGCCGATTGGTGGCGCATCCGGAATCCTTGCCGACGCTGCTGGCAATGTGACGGTCGCAATCGGTGGGCACCGTGTGCCGGTGATCCGCGTCGACCCGTCTCAGACGCTTATCGACGTGACCGGAAGGGCTGCGGAAGTCGGTGACACCGTGACGCTCTTCGGCGACGGCTCAGCCGGCGAGCCCACCCTTCAGGAGTGGGCTGACGGCATGGGCACCATCGGTGAAGAAATCGTGACGCGGCTAACGGCGACGATCCCGCGGGTCGTCACCGGCCGGTAACGGCTGTGGCCCTGGGCGGACTTTCTAGCCGCGCGCCTCGGTGAGGAGTCGTGCTGACTCGTCGTGCCACTCGGTGGCAACCGCAGCCAGCTTTTCCTGGTGCTTCTTGCCGTGGTGAGCGCAGAAGAGCAACTCGCTGTTTCCGATGGAAACGCGAATGTAGGCCTGGGCTCCACAACTGTCACAGCGGTCTGACGCCGTGAGCTCGTGGGCGGAGGCCAGCTCGTCTACAGCTGTGGTTCCGGGTGCAATGTGGGACACGTTGCTCCTCCAATTTTCTTGACGACTAACTTCCGTGCATCTATACAAGCACGCCTTGCCGCAGGATGGGTGAGGCGGCGGGCGCATTTCGCTGACCGCGTAGGAAACCCTCGGCCGACGGGTGTCGGATGCGAAGGTTGTCTGCGCGGCTCACTAGTCTTAACACCGCCCGCCCAGCCGCCATTCCCTGCGGTCTTCGGCGGTGCGCAGCTCGGTCGCACTAAGGAGAATCAGTGACAAACTCGGACTACTCGGCGAGGCACCTTTCGGTCCTGGAAGGCCTTGAAGCGGTCCGCAAGCGACCAGGAATGTACATCGGCTCCACCGATTCCCGCGGCCTCATGCACTGCCTGTGGGAGATCATCGACAACTCGGTCGACGAGGCGCTAGGCGGCTACGGGGAAAAAATCGAGGTGATCCTGCACCAGGATGACAGCGTCGAGGTTCGCGACCGTGCCCGCGGCATCCCGGTGGATGTCGAGCCGAAAACCGGGTTGTCCGGCGTGGAGGTCGTCCTCACCAAGCTGCACGCCGGTGGAAAATTCGGCACCGGATCGTATGCGGCATCCGGTGGACTGCACGGCGTCGGAGCATCCGTCGTCAACGCACTGTCAGCGAGGCTCGACGTCGAAGTCGACCGCGGCGGCAAGACCTGGGCCATGTCCTTCCATCGCGGGGAGCCCGGGGTGTTCGCCGACTCGGGGGAGCCGAGCCCGGATTCCCCGTTCACCCCGTTCGAGAAGCGCAGTGAATTGAGGGTGGTCGGCAAGGTTGCCAAGGGCGTGACCGGCACGCGGGTGCGCTATTGGGCGGATCCGCAGATCTTCACGAAGGGTGCGACATTCCAGACTGAGGAGCTTGTCGCCCGAGCCCGCCAGACGGCATTCCTGGTGAAAGGCCTGGGCCTTGAGATCACCGACAACCGCCAGAGCCCGCCCACCGAGGAATCGTTCCGCTACGACGGTGGGATCGCCGAGTATGTCGAGTTCCTCTCCAAAGATCCGGCGCTCACCGGCATCTGGCGACTGACCGGCACCGGGCAGTACACCGAGACCGTCCCCGTTCTCGACGACAAGGGGCACATGGTGCCGACTGAACTGCACCGGGAGTGCGAGGTCGACGTTGCGCTGCGATGGGGCACCGGATATGACACCGTCTTCCGCAGTTATGTGAACATCATCGCCACGCCGAAGGGCGGCACCCATCAGGCCGGTTTCGAGGCCGGGATGCTGAAGTTCCTCCGAAACCAACTCGAAGTCAATGCGCGCCGGCTCAAGGTCGGCAACGACAAGCTCGAGAAGGACGACATGCTTGCCGGCCTGACCGCCGTACTGACGGTACGCATCCCGGAGCCGCAGTTCGAGGGGCAGACCAAGGAGATCCTGGGGACTCCTGCGGTTCGCAACATCGTCTCATCCGTCGTCGCCAAGGCGTTGGCTGAGAAGTTCAGCTCCAGCAAGCGTGACGACAAGACGCAGGCCGCGCTGGTGCTCGACAAGGTCGTTGCCGAGATGAAGTCGCGAGTTTCGGCAAGAGCCCACAAGGAGACCCAACGTCGCAAGAACGCGCTGGAGAACTCCTCCCTGCCGGCCAAGTTGGTCGACTGCCGCAGCAGCGATGTCGCCAACAGCGAGTTGTTCATCGTCGAGGGCGACTCGGCCCTGGGTACCGCCAAGCTGGCCAGGGACAGCGAGTACCAGGCGCTCCTGCCCATTCGCGGGAAGATCCTGAACGTTCAGAAGGCCTCCATCTCGGACATGCTGTCGAACGCCGAGTGCGCGTCGATCATCCAGGTGATCGGTGCCGGATCCGGTCGCAGCTTCGACCTGTCATCCGCCCGCTACGGCAAGGTCATCATCATGAGCGACGCGGATGTCGATGGTGCGCACATCCGGACGCTCCTCCTCACGCTGTTCTTCCGCTACATGCCGGACATTATCCGCGACGGCCGCGTTTATGCCGCCGTGCCTCCGCTTCACCGGGTGGTCGTGATGAACCCGGGCACTAAGCCGAACGACACGGTCTACACCTACTCCGAGGCTGAGCTGCAGGGCGTCCTGGCTGCGCTGAAGAAGTCGGGGAAGCGGTACCAGGATCCGATCCAGCGCTACAAGGGCCTGGGGGAGATGGATGCCGACCAGTTGGCCACCACCACCATGGATCGCAGCCACCGCACCCTTCGCCGCGTGGAGATCACGGATGCGGAGCGCTCGGAAAAGGTGTTCGAGCTCCTGATGGGCAACGATGTCGCCCCCCGCAAGGAGTTCATCGTTGCCGGTTCCAACGACCTCTCGCGCGAGCGCATCGACGTCTAGCATCAGTCGCCTACCGTCCCACTCCCTTCGTAGGTGTTTCTTGCACGCGCGGGTCGAACTCACTGGTTGACAGGTTGCCCCTGGTCGCCGGCGCGGTGATTCGAGTGGTGCGCTGGAGTATTCGTCGCGGCGCAACGCTCAAACGACAGCGCGGCTGCTTCCGCCGATCGACCTCCCGGCAGGTCCGCGCTCGGTTCCACGGTGCGTGTACGGATCTGCGGGGCGCCACGGGCGCCGCTAGCCGAACGCTGCAGCGCGCACGCATATGCACAAGCGACCCACGGAACAATGCGCGAAGCAGAAGAAGGGTTGGGAAACTCGCTTCAATTGGCGAGAAAAATGATGTCTGCCACTTCTCGCGGCTTGAAGGTTTCATCGAAGTCGCGATCGTTTGGCACCCAGACGTCCTCCCAGAGGGCGTCGTGTTGCCGACCGAGGTCATGGTCGCGCTCTCTGCCCCGCTGCGCGGCAATTCCCGGTTCGGCGTCAACCCAGATTGTCAGGTCGAACGCTCCCTCAAGGTCTGAATGGAACAGCCCGATGCAGTCGATGATCAGGACGGCGGCATCCGGCAGCGGCTCCGGGTTTGCCAGCGTTCGAGTGCTCCAGTCGAAGCGTTGGAATGAGCCCTTTTGCGCAGAACGGAATGGGACGATGACTTGCCGCAGCAGCCGAATGCGGTCGACGCCATCCCAGTCAGCGGAGCGGTGGTGAGAACGCGTCGGATCCAAGAAGTCGTCGCCACGGATGCGAACGGAGCCGTCAACGCGGGCCAGCAAGTCTCGGGTGAGAGTGGACTTTCCGGAGCCTGCGTACCCAGAAATCCCGACCACTAGGCGCGTGCCTCCAACGCGGAGCTGTTCGATTGCTGAGGCGACAGCCTCTGGCGTATCCACGATTTTGTACTGGCTCAACGGGCAGCCGAACCTACAGCTCGTGGCCGATGAAGCCGACGACGGCATCCAGTGGTGTACCGGACGCGTCACGCTTGGCGCCAGCCTCGGGGAGTGAGCGCGGCGCACCGTCGGAGGCCACGGCCAACGCGGGAGCCGGTCCCGCCCACGCCACACTGAGCATGTCCTCACCCTTGAGGAAGGCGTGCGCGCGAACGCCGCCCGTTGCGCGACCCTTCGCCGGGAACTCGGCCAGCTGCGAGACCTTCGCGCGCCCGGGGTCGGTTCCGGCAATGGTCGCCGCAGAGGTGGAGATTGTCGCAACGACGGAGTCGCTCGCGTCAGCGATCGCCGTGAAGTGAATGACCTCCGCTGAGGGCGAGAGCTTGATGCCCGCCATGCCGCCGGCGCTTCGCCCCTGAGGGCGCACGGCCGTCGCCGGGAAACGCAGCAGCTGAGCGTCAGAGGTGACGAACACCAGCTCATCGTCGTCCGAGCCCTGAACCACGCCAACGACCTCGTCGCCGGGTTTCAGGGAGATGATCTCGAAGTCTGGCCGGTGCGGCGCATCCGCCATCACCACCCTTTTGACAACACCCTGCCTGGTTCCGAGGGCTACCGGTTCCTCAGCGGTGAGCGAGACCAGGCCGACGACCCGTTCACGTTTCGTGTCGATGGCGAGGTACTCCGCGATCGTGACACCGGCAGCGAGCTGGATCGAGTTTCCGGGAAGCACCGGGAGGTCCACGGGCGAGAGGCGGATCAGCCGTCCGGTCGACGTGACAGCGCCGATCTCGGTTCGACTGGTGGTGGAGACACTTGCCCGAATCGCGTCGTGCTTGCTCCGCCTCGAGGCGCGAGCCGGTGCATCCGCATCGTCGCTCACGTCGACTCGGATCACGCGCCCGGTGGTAGACAGGATCACCCGGCATGGAACATCCGCATGTTCGAGAATGGGTGCCTGCTTCGACGAACCCGCCTGTTTCGATGAACCCGTTGCGACGCTGGGGCGCGCGTGGGTCAGCATGGTGCGACGCGGCGTTCCGTACTTCTCGGCCACATTCTCGAGCTCGTGCGAGACCAGGTGACGTACCCGAACCGGATCGCTGAGCAGCAGCTCCAATTCAGCGATCTCAGCACGCAACTGGTCGCGCTCGGCCTCCAGCTCGATGCGGGAGAACTTGGTCAGGCGGCGCAACCGCAACTCGAGGATGTACTCGGACTGCACGTGGCTGAGGTCGAAAACGTCCATCAGGCGGGTGCGGGCCTGCTCCGAATCATCGCTGGTGCGGATGACCTGGATCACCTCGTCGATATCCAGGATGGCCACCAATAGTCCCTCGACGAGGTGCAGGCGCTCCTGCTTCCTCGCCAGCCGGAAGCGGCTTCGCCGCGTCGTCACGGAGATGCGGTGGTCAAGATAGACCTGCAGCAGTTCTCGCAGACCCAGGGTCCTGGGGCCGCCGTTCACCAGCGCCACGTTGTTGAAGTTGAACTGGTCTTCCAGCGGGGTGTGCTTGTACAACTGCTCGAGCACCGCTTCCGGGTTGAACCCGGTCTTGATGCCGATCACGAGGCGCAGCCCGCGTTTGCGGTCGGTGAGGTCTGTCACATCCGAGATGCCGCTGAGCTTCTTGGACGTGACACCGTCCTTGATCTTCTCGATGATCTTCTCGGCGCCGACCATGAACGGCAGCTCGGTGACGATCAACCCGGTCTTGCGGGCCGTGACCGGCTCGATCGACACCTTGGCCCTCGTCTTGAAGCTTCCGCGCCCGGTTTCATAGGCGTCACGGATGCCTTCCAGGCCGCTGATGGTGCCACCGGTAGGCAGGTCGGGACCCGGGACGAAGCTCATCAGGTCATCGAGGGAGGCATCCGGATGCTCGAGCAGGTGCCTGGCCGCCCCGACCACCTCGATGAGGTTGTGCGGGGCCATGTTGGTGGCCATGCCGACCGCGATGCCGCTCGCCCCGTTGACCAGGAGGTTGGGGAAGGCAGCGGGCAACACCTCCGGCTGGGTCAGCTGGTTGTCGTAGTTGGGCACGAAATCGACGACATCTTCGTCGAGGTCTGCGGTCAATGCCGTGGCTGCGGGTGCCAGACGGGCCTCGGTGTAGCGGGGTGCGGCCGGGCCGTCATCGAGCGACCCGAAGTTGCCGTGTCCGTCGATGAGCGGAACCCGCATGATGAACGGCTGGTTGAGGCGCACCATGGCGTCGTAGATGGAGGCATCGCCGTGCGGGTGCAGTTTGCCCATCACGTCTCCGACGACTCGGGCCGACTTCACGTGGCCCCGGTCGGGCCGCAGCCCCATCTCGGTCATCTGGTACAGGATGCGTCGCTGGACAGGCTTCAAGCCGTCACGTGCGTCAGGCAGGGCGCGCGAATAGATGACGGAGTACGCGTACTCGAGGAACGAGCCCTCCATTTCAGAGGCGACATCGACAACGTCGATGCGTTCACCGGAGTCTTCGGGAATCGTGGATGCAGGTGTAGTCATAGGATTGCCCTCATGCTATCGGCCCCTAAATCGGTGCGGTTTAGCCTTGCCGATGTTCTGCGAAGTTGCCTGTCCGCCACCTCTGGTGAGGCGAACCCGCTCTCGCTGCCGCCGGTCGACAAAACGGTGGTGCTCCTCGCCGACGGGCTGGGGGCATCCGTGCTCAGGGCATCCGCGGGTCACGCCCGTACTCTTGCGCCGCTGTTGAACGCAGGCACGACGGCCACCGCCGGTTTTCCGACCACGACGGCGTCGGCGCTGGCATCCCTGACCACCGGGGACGAGCCCGGAGTGCATGGGCTGATCGGCTACACCGTGCTCGACCCCGAGCATGACCGGATCGTCAACCAGCTCACCGGGTGGGATGCGCTGCTGGATCCGGCCACCTGGCAGCGCAGCAGGACGATTTTCGAGCGGGCGACGGATGCCGGTGTGCCCGCCTTCGCGGTCGGGGTCGAACGCTACCGCAACACCGGCTTCACCCATGCCGTGCTGCGCGGGGCCGAATACCGGGCCGCCGTTTCCATGGAGGAACGGCTGGCGGAGGCCCGACGCATCCTGGATTCGCACGATCGTGCGCTGGTTTACGTGTACGTGCCCGAGCTCGACCAGGCGGGGCACAAGCACGGGTGGCAGTCGGCACAATGGGCTGACCGGTTGGAAGAGCTCGACGCGGCTGTGCGTGCCTTCGCGCCAGCGCTGGGCAGTCGTGAGGGGTTGATCCTCACCGCGGACCACGGGGTCATCGACGTGGCCGCTCACAACCATGTGCTCTTCGACTCCGATCCCGCACTATTGGACGGCATCCGCCATGTCGCCGGTGAACCGCGTTGCCTGCAGCTTCATTTCGAACCGGATGCTTCGACTCCTCTCCGCGAGACGGTCACCTCTCGGTGGCGGGAGTCGGAGTCCGGCAGGTCGTGGGTCGCCACCCGGGCCGAGGCGATTTCGGCTGGCTGGTTCGGCGCATCCGTTCACGCCGAGGTCGAAGCGCGTATCGGGGACCTGCTTGTCGCCGCGCGCAAGTCGATCGCCTACTACGACGGCAGGGACGAGCGCGCGTCCGGTCGCACCATGATCGGACAGCATGGTTCGATGACCCTGGACGAGCAGCTGGTGCCGCTATTACGGTTCGGAGCGTTCGCCTGAAGGCGTCGGCTCACGTTCCGGTCGACTAAAGGTCGTCGTCAGACTTGGCGCCGAAGACGATGTCGTCCCAGCTGGGCATTGCCGCCCGGCCCTTCTTGCCCGGCCTGGAGAGGGACACGACCGGCTTGGGCGTGCCGACCCTCGTCGGGCCGGGATGCGCATCGGCCGGTGGCGCCGCCGAACTTGCCGGTGGTGGCGTTGGAGCGCTGTCGCCAGCTGAGAAGTCATCGAGTGGCACATCGATGACGCGGATGCTGCCGGTCGACGGGTGGGCCGAGCGCGCGTCATCCTGATCATCGAAGGCGGCGGATTCTCGTTCGCCCCGCCGGCGACGGAGGGCCTCAAGGAGGTCTGCGGTGTGACCCAGTTCAGCGGTTTCGCCATCGGCGGTCGTTCCGGTGGTGCCGGTATTGATGGCGCCGGGAACCACAGCAGAGTGACCCCCGCGATTGAACGGCAACGGGTCGACGTAGGGTGCCGTGTCGTGCCCGGAAAGCTCTTCTTCCGTGAAGGCGCCGCTGTCGAAGCGGGAGTTGTCCGGGACCCGGTCTTCGGTGCTGACGGCGCGCAACCGTGGGATCAATGCACCAGCCAGCTCGCCCTGCTGCGACAGCGTCACCGCGTCGCCGTTCAGTGGTGCCAGTGCGGATTTCTTGGGGTCGAACTGCCAGCGGGCGTCGTGATCCACCTGTTCGGCGGTGAAAGCGAGTTTGACGACCCAGCCGCCACCCTGCTCTTTCCAGCTCGCCCAGCGTTCGCCGGTGGCGCCCAGGTCGTGGAGCCGTTCGCGAATGACGGTTCCGAAGGTCGAACCTTCGCCCAGCGGATCAGTCTCCATCGCAGTGTGCACCGGGACGCTCAGCGCAGCGCTGACGACATACTCACGCTCGGCGAGAACGGGGCCTTCGAATTTCTCGATGTATTCGAGCGCCACTCCGGTGATCGACGCGACGTCCTGAGCGGACATTCCGCTGCGAATATGCGCCTGGATCTCGCGGGGAGACAGCTTGCGCCCGTTGCCCGCAGCCGGTGCGGCCTGGCGGATCTTGGACTGCAACACCTCATCGATGGGAATGCGGTAGTGCTCGCCGTCGTCGGACGTGACCAGGAGTGAGCCGTTCTCCACTCCGATGACTCTCAGGTCTTGCATGCTGATCGCCTTTCCGGCCGTCATGTTCGGGTCTAGATTGTCACGTGATTCATCATCCGGGCGGGAATAACTCGGGCGTGCCGCAAGTTCGGTCTGTTGCAGCATTCCCGGGAGTCTCACAGTGGTTTGCAATTCACTACCGGATGATGCAAACTGTCGCCGCCGAATACGAACATGTCGGCACAAACCAGAACTGGATGGGCATGGCAACCGACTACGATGCACCTCGTAAGACCGACGATGATTCTGAAAGCATCGAGGCACTGAAGGAGCGCGTCCCAGACAAGATGTCAGGGGTGGTTGACGCCGACGACGCCGACAACCCCGGTGGGTTCGAACTCCCCGGCGCTGACCTGTCCGACATGGACCTCGACGTTGTCGTGCTGCCTCCGCAGGCCGACGAGTTCACCTGCATCAGCTGTTTCCTGGTGAAGCACCGTTCCCAGATCGATCATCAGGAGAAGCTCGGGGCGATCTGCCTCGAGTGCGCTGCCTGAACGGAGCGTTCAGCTCGACAATGCGCACGTCACGACGCCGCTGACTCCTGCGCCGTCGTGATCGCCGAGATGAAAGCCCGCGGATCACGCGTGGAAACCAGCCAATAGGGTGTGGGGTCTGACTCGTCGGAGACGACGATCTTGACGACGGGCCCCACCCAGCCGCGGATCAGGAGCCAGGCGCGGGCGTCGAGGCGCTGGCCTCGCTCCAGGGTGGCTTCTGCGCCCTCGAACCCGGTCGCCTCGCCAACCAGGCTCAGTGGCAGGGAGGCACGACCGGCCACCAATTGATGGTCTGTCACCAGCAGGGTCGGTGCTGTCGCCGTCAGCAGGCCGGCGCAACCCAGGTACAGTCCAGCACCGGTGAGGACGCCGACCACGGGGTTGATCGGCATGAAGACGAGTATCGAAGCCGGTATGACAAGGCCGAGCGACAGGTAGATCCAGGGGGAAGGCCAGAGGCGTTCTCGGTAGTAGGTCATGGCCCTATTCGATCAGATGATCGCCCTGCAGCGTGCGCGCGCCGGTGAAGTGGTTCTGCACTACCCTCGTCTCGTGGTTGAAACCGTCGAAGTACTCATTGCCAGCGGGATGCTGCCCGTTTACTCGCATCCCGGGGATGCCGGAGCCGACCTGGTCGCGGCGGAGGCTGTCGTGCTGGCGCCGGGGGAGCGGGCTACCGTCGGAACCGGTGTTTCGATAGCACTGCCGGACGGCTACGCGGCCTTCGTCGTTCCTCGAAGTGGGCTCGCGGCCAAGCACGGCGTGACCATCGTCAACAGCCCGGGCACCGTGGACGCCGGGTATCGCGGCGAGATCAGGGTGACCATCCTGAACACCGACAAGCGGGAGCCATACTCGATCGCGGTGGGCGACCGGATTGCCCAATTGATCGTCACCCCGGTCAGTCGTGCGCGTTTCATCCAGGTCGATTCCCTTCCCGGAAGCCAGCGTGGCCAGGCGGGATTCGGGTCCACCGGGTACCGTGAACCTATGCAAGGAGAACACGCGTGAGCGATAACATCGAGGGCACCATCGACGACCAGGACGCAGCGGCGCGCCAGGCGAAGTCCGCCCCTGCTGACCGGGCGGAGGCAGGACCCCTCGATGAGGCTGAGGCCAACGCCGTCCGACCATACGTCGACCTCGGCGGCGTGAAGATCGTTCCCCGCGAGGGCCTGCAATTACGGCTCGAGGTCGAGGAGGGCAGCAAGCGGGTGGTGGCTGTCGGACTGGACTATGCCGGGTCGACACTGCAGGTGCAGCCGTTCGCTGCTCCTCGGTCCACCGGCCTGTGGCACGAGATCCGCCAGCAGATCAGTGACCAGATCGCCAAACAGGGTGGCACGACGAAACTCACCACTGGGCCTTTCGGGCCTGAGCTCCTCGCCGAGGTGCCTGCGGCTGCCCCCGGGCAACCCGGAACCAAGCGGCTGGCCCGTTTCATCGGCGTTGACGGGCCTCGGTGGTTTCTCCGCGGCGTGATCGCCGGTGAGGGCGCGACGAAGCCGGAGGCCGCCGCGAAGATCGAGGAACTCTTCCGCAGTATCGTTGTCGTCCGCGGTTCGACTCCCATGCCTCCGCGAGACCTGATTCCCCTGCACATGCCGAAGACCGGCAGCGCCCCTGATCAGGTCGCACCCGCGACCAAGCTGTGAGAGCCGTGGACGAACCGGCAGCGGACACTCCGGAGACCGCGAAGGATGCCATCAGGGCCAGCCTCGAGGATGCCGTTCGAAAGTCATCGATCGGGCACCTGGCTCCGGGCGAGGTTCCGCGTGCGTCTTCCCTGCTGAAGGCGATTGGCGGCACCCGTGGGCTGATCGAATCGATCCTCCCCGGCCTCGGCTTCCTGGTGGTCTACACGATCACGCACGAATTGGTGATGTCGGTGCTGGCACCGGTAGCGGTCGCGCTGTGTTTCGTCGCCATCCGGCTGATCTCCAGGACTTCGGCTTCGCTGGCCTTCGCCGGCCTCTTCGGGGTCGGCATTTCCGCCGTCCTGGCGATGCTGACCGGACGCACGGAGGACAACTTCCTCCCCGGGCTCATCATCAACGTCGTTTCGGTCGTCGTATTGCTGACCAGCATCGCGCTCCGGTGGCCATTCATCGGGGTGATCGTCGGTTTCCTGGCCAACGAGGGAACCGCATGGCGCGAGAATCTGCAGAAAAGACGGGTGCTGGTGCTGGCGACCTGGCTCTGGGTGGGCCTGTTCTCGGCGCGACTGCTGGTGCAGGCGCCGCTGTACCTGTCCGGCCAGACCGAATGGCTCGCCGCGACCAAGCTCATCATGGGTGTCCCGCTGTACGCCGGGATGGTCTGGGTGACCTGGCTTCTGGTGCGCACCGTCTATCCGCGGCCGGCTTTGGGCGGCGACACGACCTCCGGTGATTCAGCCCTGCCCGGGTGAGAGTGGTATATTTATCTCGACGTCAAGATACTTTTGGCGCAACTGCACAGCCGGTAGCGGCATTGGCCCAAAGCAGCGCACTGTCTTAGGCTTGCAGCCATCACGTTCAGCAAGGGAGTCGACAGATGTCGTCAGTCAACAGTTTCGGATCGAAGAAGACACTGACGGTTGGGTCGACCGACTACGAGATCTACAGGCTCGACGCGGTACCGGGCTCGGCGAAGCTGCCGTACAGCCTCAAGGTGCTGCTGGAGAACCTGCTGCGCACCGAAGACGGCAAGAACGTCACCAAGGCGCAGATCGAATCGGTTGCCGGATGGGATCCCGCAGCGGAGCCGGACACCGAGATCCAGTACACGCCTGCCCGCGTCATCATGCAGGACTTCACCGGTGTGCCCTGCATCGTCGACCTCGCTGCCATGCGCGAGGCCATGACCGACCTCGGCGGCGACGCGAACAAGATCAACCCGCTCGCCCCCGCTGAACTGGTCATCGACCACTCCGTGATCGCCGACCTGTTCGGCAGCGACAATGCACTGGAGCGCAACGTCGAACTCGAATACGAGCGCAATGGAGAGCGCTACCAGTTCCTCCGGTGGGGCCAGACCGCATTCGAAGATTTCAAAGTCGTCCCGCCAGGCACCGGCATCGTGCACCAGGTGAACATCGAGTACCTGGCCCGCGTCACCTACACGCGTGAGGTCCCTTCGACGGGCTCAGGACAAGGTACTGTGCTCCAGGCCTACCCGGACACCCTGGTTGGAACCGACTCGCACACCACCATGGTGAACGGCCTCGGCGTTCTCGGCTGGGGCGTCGGCGGTATCGAGGCCGAGGCGGCCATGCTCGGCCAGCCAGTCTCCATGCTGATCCCGAAGGTGGTCGGCTTCAAGCTGAACGGCTCCATTCCGGCCGGCGTGACAGCGACGGATGTCGTGCTCACCATCACCGACATGCTGCGGAAGCACGGAGTGGTCGGCAAGTTCGTCGAGTTCTACGGTGCAGGCGTCGCCCAGGTGCCGCTGGCCAACCGGGCAACGATCGGCAACATGAGCCCGGAGTTCGGCTCGACCGCCGCCATGTTCCCCATCGACGCTGTCACGCTGGACTACCTGCGCCTGACCGGGCGCAGCGAGGAGCAGGTCCAGCTGGTCGAGGCGTACTCGAAGGAGCAGGGAATGTGGCATGACCCATCGGTCGAGCCCGCGTTCAGTGAATACCTCGAGCTCGACCTCGCCACGGTCGTTCCATCCATCGCCGGCCCGAAGCGCCCGCAGGACCGCATTGAGCTGAACCGGTCGAAGGCGCAGTTCGAGAGCGACCTCAACAATTACGCGACCATCGACCACGACCTGGTCGACCTGCAGGTGGCCGAGTCCTTCCCCGCATCCGACCCTCCCGGAAACACTCCGGAGAGTGAGCAGAGCCACCACCACCACACCCACAAGAGTCACTCGCCTTCGACGGCGTCCAAGCCGAGCATCGTTTCGGTGGACGGTGGCGATGAATTCGTCATCGACCATGGGGCGGTGACCATTGCGGCCATCACGTCGTGCACCAACACCTCGAACCCGTCAGTTATGCTCGCGGCCGGCCTGCTCGCGCGGAACGCCGCCAAGAAGGGCCTGAAGTCGAAGCCGTGGGTCAAGACCACCCTGGCCCCCGGATCGAAGGTCGTCACCGAGTACTACGAGAAGTCCGGCCTCGACCGTGATCTGGAGGCCCTCGGCTTCTACACCGTCGGCTACGGCTGCACCACGTGCATCGGAAACTCCGGACCGCTCGCCGACGAGATCTCCGCGGCCATCAATGAGAACGACCTCGCCGTCACGGCGGTCCTGTCCGGAAACCGCAACTTCGAGGGTCGGATCAACCCGGACGTCAAGATGAACTACCTGGCCAGCCCCCCGCTGGTGATCGCCTACGCCCTCGCCGGGTCGATGAACTTCGACTTCGAAGCGGATGCGCTCGGCCAAGACACCGAGGGCAATGATGTGTTCCTCAAGGACATCTGGCCGGACGCCGCCGAGGTGCAGCGCACCATTGACAACTCCATCGACTCCGAGATGTTCACCCGGGAGTATGCGGGCGTCTTCGATGGGGACGAGCGCTGGCGTTCACTACCGACGCCTGCCGGCGGGATCTTCGAGTGGGATGAGTCCTCGACGTACGTACGGAAGCCCCCATACTTCGACGGCATGACTCTCGAGATGACTCCGGTGACCGACATCACCGGTGCTCGCGTGCTGGCCAAGCTGGGCGACTCGGTGACCACCGACCACATCAGCCCGGCTGGATCGATCAAGGGTGAGAGCCCGGCTGGTCACTACCTGAGCGAGCACGGCATCGACCGCAAGGACTACAACTCCTACGGTTCGCGTCGCGGCAACCACGAGGTGATGATCCGCGGAACCTTCGCGAACATCCGCCTCCGCAACCAGCTTCTCGACAACGTCGAGGGCGGTTACACGCGCGACTTCACCCAGCCGGATGCTCCGCAGGCGTTCATCTACGACGCCAGCCAGAACTACCAGGCCGCAGGGGTGCCACTCGTGGTGCTGGCCGGCAAGGAGTACGGTTCAGGATCATCCCGTGACTGGGCGGCCAAGGGAACCAGCCTGCTGGGCGTCAAGGCGGTCATCACCGAGAGCTTCGAGCGGATCCACCGGTCGAACCTGATCGGCATGGGCGTCGTTCCGCTCGAGTTCCCGGCCGGCGAAAGCTGGGAGACCCTCGGACTCGATGGCACCGAACAGATCAGCATCTCCGGGCTCACCGCGCTCAACGATGGTGGCGTGCCGAAGTCGGTGCACGTGGTTGCCGAACCGACTGAGCACTCGCCGGCAGGCAAGGGGACCGTTGAGTTCGACGCAGTGGTACGCATCGACACCCCGGGTGAGGCCGACTACTACCGCCACGGTGGCATCCTCCAGTATGTTTTGAGGTCGCTGGTTTAGGCTCGCAAGATGGGCATACTCGAGACAATTCACGGCCCACGCGACCTGGACGCTCTCACCAGGCAGCAGCTCGTCGAGCTGGCTGGTGAGATCAGGCGGTTCCTCATCACCGAGGTTTCGAAGACTGGGGGACACCTCGGCCCGAACCTCGGCGTTGTCGAGTTGACCATTGCGATCCATCGCGTGTTCGACTCGCCTGGTGACCCGATCGTCTTCGATACCGGTCACCAGTCCTACGTGCACAAGCTGCTCACCGGCAGGCAGGATTTCAGCCGTCTCCGCCTCAAGGGTGGGCTGGCCGGTTATCCGCAGCGCTCGGAGTCGGTTCACGACGTTGTCGAGAGTTCTCACGCGTCGAGTTCGCTCTCCTGGGCCGACGGAATTTCCCGCGCCCTCGAGATGACCGGTCAACAGGATCGCCACGTCGTCGCAGTAGTCGGTGATGGCGCACTCACCGGCGGCATGACCTGGGAGGCGCTGAATAACATCAGTGACGACAACAGCCGCAACCTGGTCATCGTCGTCAACGACAATGGGCGATCCTATGCGCCGACGATCGGCGGCATGGCGCGCTTCCTGAACGACGTGCGGACCCGGCGGTCGTATCGCGACCTGCATGCGTCCAGCCGGAAGTTCTTCGATCGGCTGGGCGGCCCAGGCCGTGCCGTGTACCGCGGCGTCCGTGGTGGGATGCACGGCTTCCTGAGCCGGTTCACCAACAACACCGCGCTCTACTCGAACCTCGATATCAAGTACCTGGGCCCTGTCGACGGTCATGACATCCGTGCCCTCGAGGAGACTCTGAGGCAGGCGAAGAAGTATTCCGCCCCGGTGATCGTCCATGTGATCACCCAGAAGGGCAAGGGCTACGAGCCGGCCATGCTCGACGAGGCTGACCAGTTCCACGCTGTCGGGCAGATCGACCCGGAGACCGGTGAACCGCTTGGTGAGCCCGGCCGGGAGTCCTGGACCTCGGTGTTCGCTGACGAATTGGTACGTCTCGCTGATGGCGACGAGAAGATCGTCGGCATCACCGCTGCCATGCTCAGGCCCACCGGGCTGCACAAGCTGGCCGCCAAGCACCCGGAACGCGTGTTCGACGTCGGCATCGCCGAGCAGCACGCAGTGACCTCGGCCGCCGGGTTGGCCTTCGGCGGCCTGCATCCGGTGGTGGCCATGTACGCGACGTTCGTCAACCGGGCGTTCGACCAGCTGCTGATGGATGTCGCACTGCACAAGGCCGGCGTCACCTTCGTGCTCGACCGTGCCGGGGTCACCGGCCCGG
Source organism: Homoserinimonas sp. A520 (assembly GCF_054489245.1). Taxonomy (NCBI): domain Bacteria; kingdom Bacillati; phylum Actinomycetota; class Actinomycetes; order Micrococcales; family Microbacteriaceae; genus Homoserinimonas; species Homoserinimonas sp. A520. The sequence continues at coordinate 742,300 of NZ_JBTMWX010000002.1, forward strand.
ACGGACCGAGCCACCACGGCATGTGGGACCTGGCGATCCTCCAGGTCATTCCCGGCATCAAACTGGCTGCTCCCCGTGATGCCCCGCGCCTGCGCGAGGAACTGGCTGAGGCAGTCCTCGTGGATGACGGCCCGACTGTCCTGCGTTTCTCGAAGGGCAGCGTTGGCAAGGATTTCGACGCCGAGCGCCGGACGCACGACGGGGTTGATGTCCTGAGGGAAGCCGCCCACAAGGATGTGCTGATCGTCACCGTCGGCCCGATGGCAGAACTCGGTCTAGAGGTTGCGGAACGGCTGGCCGCCCAGGGGATTGGCGCCACGGTTGTGGACCCCCGCTGGGTCGTCCCAGTGCCGAAGAGCATCATCGAGCTTGCCGCGGATCACCGCATCGTCGTGACCATCGAAGACGGGGTACGAGTCGGGGGAGTGGGCACCAGGATCCGCCAGGATCTGCGTGCGGCGGGTGTCGACACTGCGGTGACAGAACTCGGCCTGCCCGACGCCTTCCTGGACCACGCCTCGCGTGCAGAGATCATGGAGCAGGTCGGCTTGACTCCCCAGGCGATCGCGCGCGACGTGGTCGCCCAGGTGCTGGGAAGCAAGATTCCCATCGCCCGCCAGCTTCCGGATGCGATCACGCTGAATGAGCGGATCACACCCGGAAGCTGAGCAGGCGACTGCTGAATGCCGGGTGGCGGCCTGGTGTCAGGCGACTCCGCTGATGGTCGGGTTGTGGAAGGTCGCGCCGAACACTCGTTCTGAAGCTCCGACCCGGTCGAGGTATGGCGTTGCCCCGCCCATCTGGAACGGCCAGCCGGCGCCCAGGATGAGGCAGAGGTCGATGTCTTCCGCCGCCGAGACGACCCCGTCTTCGAGCATCCGGTGGATCTCGTCGGCCAGCCCGTTTTCGACCCGGCGCAGGATCTCCTCGCCTGTCATCGGGGCCTTCTTCTGGGAACTCGGCCCACCTGCAACGATCTTTTCTGCGGTCTTGTCGTAGCCCTTGATCCTGCCCTTGCCGTCACGCTCGAAGATCTTGCCGTGCTCAGCCAGGCGGTGCAGGTTCTCGCTCTCGAAGAAGCGCTCTGGGAAGGCAGCGTGGTGCGTGTCGAGCACGTGCGCTCCGACCTTCAGGCCGACCAGTTCGAGCAGTTCGAACGGGGTCATCGGCAACCCGAACGGCTTGGTCGCATTGTCGACGACCGCGAACGGCGTTCCGGTGTCGACGGCATGCATTGCCTCGCCGAGCAGTTTCGCGAGAATTCGGTTCACCACGAAGCCGGGGGTATCCGCAGTGATCACCGCATTCTTGTAGAGCTTCGCAGCGGTGACCATCGCGGTGCTCAGGGTCTCATCATCCGTGTTCGGTGTCTTCACGACTTCGATCAGCGGCATGACGGCGACCGGATTGAAGAAGTGGAAGCCGACGAGCCGCTCCGGGTGCTTCAGCCTGGAGCCGATCTGCTCTACCGACAGCGATGAGGTGTTGGTGGCCAGGACGGCGGTGTCGGAGACGTGCTTCTCGATCTCGGCGAACACGTTCTGCTTCGCTTCGAGCTCTTCGAAGATCGCCTCGATCACCCAATCGCAGTCGGCGAAGTCTGACTTGTCCGTAGTGCCGGTGACCAGCGCCTTCAGCCGGTTCGAGTCGTCCGGTGAGAGGCGGCCCTTCGCCAGCAGCGCGTCGATCTCACCGTGGATGTAGGCGATGCCCTTGTCAACGTGCGCCTGGTCGAGGTCGGTGATCACCACCGGAACCTTCAGGCGACGTACGAACAGCAGGGCGAACTGCTGGGCCATCAGCCCCGCACCCACGACGCCGATCTTGGTGACCGGCTTCGCCAGCGACTTGTCCGGGGCCCCGGCCGGCTTCTTCGCGCGCTTCTGAACCAGGTTGAAGGAATAGATGCTCGCCGCGAACTGGTCACCGGAGACGAGTTCGGCCAGGGCGTCGTCCTCCCGCGCGAATGCCGCTTCCTGATCCACTTTCTTGGCGGCTTGCAGAAGGTCCAGCGCAGCATAGGGCGACTTCGCCACTGTGCCGATCCTGCTCTCCAGCATCTTGCGGGCCATGCCGATTGCGATATCCCACTTCACCGCGCGCTCGATCTTGCCAGGCTCATTCGGACGCTTGACCGTGATGGAACCGGACAGCACGCCGTCGGCCCAGGCGATGGAACGCTCCAGGAAGCTGGTGGAGTCGAAGATCGCGTCCGCGATCCCGAGGTCGAACGCCTCCTGTGGCTTCAGCATCTTGTTGTTCTTCAGCGGGTTCTCGATGACGACCTTGAGCGCGTTCTCGATCCCGATCAGATTGGGCAGCAGGTAGGCGCCTCCCCATCCGGGAATCATTCCGAGGAACACTTCCGGCAGCGCAATTCCCGCGCCGGTGCTGTCCACCGTGCGGTAATCGGCGTTGAGCGCGATCTCGAGTCCACCGCCGAGCGCCAACCCGTTGATGAAGACGAATGACGGCACGCCGAGGGTTCCGAGCTTGCCGATGGCGTAGTGGCCCAATTGCGCCATCTTCTTCGCGAAGTCCTTGCTCGGAATGTCGCTGACCTTGCTCAGGTCGGCACCCGCGGCAAGGAAGTACGGCTTACCGGTGACGGCGACGCCGGCGATCTCGCCTGCACTGGCACGCTTCTTCTGGGCATCCAGCACTTCTGCCAGCTCGAGCAGGGTGACTGGGCCCAGGGTGGTCGGCCGGGTGTGATCCCGGCCGTTGTCCAGGGTGATGAGGGCGAGCGTCTTGCCGCCGGAGATGGGCACATCGCGAACGAGGGAGTGACTCACGACCTCGTCCACCGATCGTGCGCGCAGCTCGTCGAAGGATGCTGCAGTGATTTCGAGAGTCATTTGCGCTTCTTTCCGTCGTAGTGGGGGTTTTCCCAGATAACCGATCCGCCCTGGCCGAGACCGACACACATGGCGGTGAGCCCGTAGCGCACCTCGGGGTGTTCCTCGAATTGGCGAGCCAATTGGATCATCAGTCGCACACCAGACGAGGCGAGCGGATGCCCGATGGCGATCGCGCCGCCCCACTTGTTGACCCGGGGGTCATCGTCGGCGATGCCGAAGTGGTCGAGGAGTGACAGGACCTGTACCGCGAACGCCTCGTTCAACTCGAACAGCCCGATGTCGTCGATGCCCAGGCCGGCCTTCTTCAGTGCCTTCTCCGTGGAAGGCACCGGGCCGATCCCCATGATCTCCGGCTCGACGCCGGCGAAGGCGAAGCTGACCAGTTTCATCTTGCTGGTGAGCCCGAGCTCCCTGGCGGCAGTCTCGCTCGCCAGCAGGCTCACGGTGGCGCCGTCGTTGAGACCGGAGGAGTTTCCCGCCGTGACCCGGCCGTGTGGACGGAACGGGGTCTTCAGCCCGGCCAGCCCTTCCATGGTCGTGTCGGGGCGGGGAGCCTCGTCACGAGTGGCGAGCCCCCATCCGGAACCGCTGCGAATGGCGACCGGAATCAGGTCTGGCTGGATTTTCCCCGCCTCGTAGGCAGCAGCGAGCTTCTGCTGGCTCCCCAGCGCGAACCGGTCTGAGCGCTCCTTGGTGAGGCTCGGAAAGCGGTCGTGAATCTTCTCCGCAGTGTTCCCCATGTTGAGGGCTTCAGCGTTCACCAGCTTCTCGGCGACGAAGCGCGGGTTCGGGTCGACACCGGAACCCATCGGGTGGTGCCCCATGTGTTCGACGCCGCCGGCGATGGCAACGTCGTAGGCACCGAAGGCGATGCCACCGGAGAGCGTCGTCACCGAGGTCATGGCGCCGGCACACATCCGGTCGATGGCGAAGCCTGGCACCGAGAGCGGCAGTCCGGCGAGGATTGCCGTGGTGCGGCCCAGGGTCAGTCCCTGGTCGCCCTGCTGGGTGGTTGCTGCGATCGCGACGTCATCGACCCTGTCCAGAGGCAGGCTCGGGTTGCGCTCGAGCAGGCCCGTCATGGCCTTGACGACGAGGTCGTCCGCCCGGGTCTGCCAATACATTCCCTTTTCGCCGGCTCTGCCGAACGGGGTGCGGACCCCGTCGACGAACACGACTTCATGTCTCTCGGCCACAAATGCCTCCTAGGTTTCAGGTCTGTTCCGATCCTAGGCTGGGCGTTTTTGCCGACAGAATCCTTTGACTGTTCCTACGAAGCTGATTCCGCAGGCGGTTCAGTCGTTTGGCCCGCATCCACAAAGGCTTCCGCAATCAACTGTGCGGTTGCGTCAATTTGCCACTGCCGGGCGCCCAGATTGCCGAGTTCCACTCCGACGGCCGATGGTGTCGCCGGCTCGGGTGGGTTCCAGGCCAGGCGTCGCAGCAGGTCGGGCGTGAGCACATTCTCCATGGGGATGCTCAGTTCGGCCGACAGGTCGGTGAGTCGCGTCCTGGCCAGCTTCAGCCGGGCATCCGCTTCAGGGTTGCGCACCGACCAGGCCCTTGCCGGTGGCAGGCTGTCGCCGTTGGTGCGCAACTGGGGAACATCGGTGCTGGCGGCACCGACCTCGATGGCGGCCCACCAGCGATCCAGTTCAGAGCGAGAGGCCCGGCCGTTGAACTCCTTGAGCGCGGCCAGGTCCCGCTTGGTTGCGGGGAGCGCCTTCGCGGCCGCCACCAGGGAGGAGTCGGGGACCAACCGGCCGGGCGCCGTGTCGATCTCCTGGGCGTACCGATCCCGCGTCTCCCACAGTTCCCGTGCCACGGCCAGGTTCTTTGCCCCCTTGATCGAACTGACTCCGGATAACCGCCGCCAGCCTTCGCCTCGTGAACCGGCGCGCGGTTCCCGATGCAGTACGGCATCGAATTCAGCTTCAGCGATCTGGGACTTGCCCTGGGTCTCCAGGAGTGCGGCGACTGCATCTCTCAGGTCGACCAGCAGTTCAACGTCGAGGGCGGCATAGATCAGCCAGGAAGACGGCAACGGCCTGGTCGACCAGTCGGCCGCTGAGTGCTCTTTCGCCAGATGGATGCCGAGCAGCGACTCGACCACCGTGCCGAGGCCGACGCGCGGCAGGCCGGCCAGGCGTGCTCCCAATTCGGTGTCGAAGATCTTCGTCGGCTGCAGTCCGACCTCGCGGAGGCAGGCCAAATCCTGGCTCGCGGCATGGAGCACCCACTCCGCCCCCTCGATCGCCGCGTTCAGCTCGGCAAAGTCACCGACGGCTGGAGGGTCGAACAGGAAGGTACCGGCATCCTGGCGGAAGATCTGGATCAGGTACGCGCGTTGCGAATAGCGAAAACCGGATGCCCGCTCAGCGTCGATCGCGATCGGCCCGTTTCCTGCGGAGATGGCGGCAACCGCGTCCAGGTAGCCCTGGCGCGTATCGATCGGCGTGAAGACAGCGTGGTCGCGTGAAGGCGTCGATGGGGGGTGGGCGCTACTCACGTCCGGCTCTTCGAGCAGATAGGGAACTCACTCCTTCAGCGGGCGGAAGCCCGGCAAGCATGCACAACAACTCACCCCAGCCTTCCACATGTGAGGCGATATCGGCATCCGTCGGCGTCCAGGAGGCCCGAACCTCGATCTGCGCACCGTCGCCCTGATCGGCCAGCTCGCCGTAACCGGTGGAGATGATCTTGGTCGCGGTGCCCGAGGCAGCGGCGTACCGCGCCCCCTTGGCCTCCAGCGCATCCACCAGCCAGGACCAGGCGACATCGGCCAGGAACGGGTCGATTCCGATGTCGGTTTCCAGTGGTGCCTGCACGAAACAGACCACCCGGAAAACACCGCCCCAGGCTTCCGGGGCGGAAGGGTCGTAGAGCAGGATGAAGCGGCCGGTGCCGAGATCGGAGTCTGTTCCGTGCGGAGCCGGAGAGACGTCTGCGGCTAACGCAATCGAGTACGGTGCCAGGTTGCCTGGGGCGGGAATCTCCGAGACGTTGAGCTCGGTTCGCGGCGCGGCGCGGCGGACAGAAGCCACGGCTTCGTCGAATGGTGAGGGCACGGGTGGCCCTGCAGCAGTTTCGGACACTCGTGAAGACTAAAGTTTGACCGTGGGAGATTCGCGCAGGCACGCCGTCGGGCGCATCGGATGGTGGTTTGCCCTTCCCGCAATCCTCTCAGCGACACTCCTCGGTCTCGCCGTCGCCGCCTTCATCGTGACCTTGCGGGTCGCCAGGTTGGTGATCATCCCGGTCGGCGTCCGGCCGGAGGACGTGGTCGTGCGGCGAGTGGATCGCAAGGCCGGAACCATCACCCTCAGCGATCATCCGGATGCCACGGTCCCGGGTCGCTACTCGCTGTACTTCTCCGGCGGCCGCGGTTACGCGAAGGTGGGGGAGATCACCGCGATCGCGCCTGGGGCGGTCACCAGGCGCCTCATCTCGGAGGAGCGCGGGACACTTCGGCCGGGGCTCAGGACCCGGGTGAGCGGAACGTACTTCGAGTCGCCGGAGAACCTGGAACTGCAGTTCGAGGACGTGGTCGTGGAGACCGACCTGGGGCCGGCGCCTGCATGGCTGGTGCCCGCATCCGACTCTGCGGGACGCTGGGTCATCCAGGTGCATGGCCGTGGCGCAGACCGGCGGGAGCCGCTCCGCTCGGTACCGGTGTTCCACCGCGCGGGCTATACCTCCCTGCTGATCTCCTATCGCAACGACGGCGTGGCCCCATTCAGCAGCGACGGCCGGTACGCACTGGGCGATACTGAGTGGCAGGACGTCGAGGCGGCAATCAGCTTTGCGTTGTCGCGAGGTGCAACGGATGTTGTGCTGATGGGCTGGTCGATGGGCGGCGCGGTGGTGCTGCAATGCGTTACCAGGTCTCCGCTGTCCCGGGTGGTGCGCGGGGTCATCCTCGACTCTCCTGTCGTCGACTGGATCCGGGTGCTTGACCACCAGGCCGGCGCGCTGCGTATCCCCGGGCCGATCCGCGCCGCGGCGTACCGGCTCATCGGCAGCGGGTGGGGAAGGCGGTTCACCGGCCAGGCGGCGGCCATCGACCTGGCGAGACTCGACTTCGTGGCACGGGCGGCCGAACTGTCGTTGCCCACCCTGCTGATGCACAGCGACTCCGACACGTTCGTCCCGTCAACGGGGTCGCGGGCGCTGGCCGGTCTTCGGCCTGACATCGTCACCCATGTGCCGTTCGCCGGCGCGGGGCATACCCGGCTCTGGAATTACGACGAGGAACGGTGGCGGAGTGCCATCACTGACTGGCTGCGCGATCCGGGCGGCGTCAGGCGGCCATCTTCTCGGTGACCTGGCGCTTGGTTCGTCCGAGCAGTGCCGACATCCCCCTCAGCCGCAGCGGGCTCACGGCGGCAGTGAGCCCGATCGTATGGGGGTAGTCGTCCGGAACGGCGAGCACTTCGGTGTCGGTGAGCCCCGCGAGGCCCTGGGCGAGGATGGAGGCGAAGCCGCGGGTTGTCGGAGACTCCCGCGGCGCCGTCACGTAGAGGTGCACGACCCGGTCGTCGTCGATCTCGACGAACATGTACACCGGCGCCTGGCATTCGAGGACCCGTTCGAGCAGGTCGGGGTGGTCGCGATACCGCTCAGGCAGATCGGGCAGCTCGTTCGCGAATTCGAGCAGCAGGGTGAGACGGTCCGGCTGGTCGAGCGCGAGGAACTCGTCCCGGATTTCGGCCAGGGCGCGGGGGAGTGGATCGGTGGTTGCTTCTGGGTTCACCATGGTGCTTCCATTATCCCCCGCGCGCCTTGACTACTTCGTTGGCAGTTCGCCGGGTTCTGAACCGAGGACGATGGGAACCCGCACCGCTGCGCCCCACTCGGTCCACGAACCGTCATAGTTGCGCACGTTCTCGAACCCGAGCAGGTGGGTGAGCGCGAACCAGGTGTGTGCAGAACGCTCGCCGATCCGGCAATAGGCGATAACGTCATCGCCGTCCTCCAGGCCGGCACCGTCACGGTAGAGGGCGTTCAACTCGCCGAGTGGCCGGTAAGTGCCGTCCTCCGCCACCGCCTTGCCCCAGGGGATGTTGTTGGCTGTCGGGATGTGGCCTGCGCGGAGGGTCGCCTCTTCCGGGTAGCCGGGGCCGGTGGTTCGGTCGCCGACGTATTCCTCCGGTGACCGGACATCGATCAGCGGGTTGCCGAAGTGCTCGAGGACGTCCTCGCGGAAGGCACGGATTGTCGAGTCGTCACGCTCCACCACCGGGTACTCACTGCGAGCCGGCTTCGGGACCTCAGTGGTGTATTCGCGTCCTTCCGCCTCCCACTTGACCCGCCCGCCATCGACGAGACGGACATCCTCGTGACCGAACAGGGTGAAGACCCAGAGGGCGTATGCGGCCCACCAATTGTTCTTGTCGCCGTAGATGACGACAGTGCTGTCGCGGCTGATGCCCTTCGACATCATCAGCTCGGCGAAACGCTCCCCATCGATGTAGTCGCGTTGCACCGGGTCGTTGAGATCGGTGTGCCAGTCGATCTTCACCGCGCCGGGAATGTGCCCGGTTTCGTACAGCAGCACATCTTCATCCGACTCCACGATGACCAGGCCGGGCGTTTTCAGGTGAGCCTGAAGCCATTCAGTGCTAACCAGGCGCTCCGGGTGGGCGTACTCAGCGAACTTTGCGGATGAGTCGACCTCGATGGTCATCTTGTTCCTCCAGTGCACGCTCACGGCGTGCGAATTAATGCAGTGAATAGTCGGGTTAAGCTGGGAGATATCCCAGTACTTCGACTTTATGCCTTCTGTCGCCCGATGGCGCGGCCAGCGTCGATGTGTGACGGGAAGCCAGTGGGCGGATGATCGCGAACGAGAATCCGCCAGCAGCAATCGCCGAAAGAGACAAGGCCACACACTTGACCGCCGACCAGCCAGGGCCGCCCGCGAGTATCCTCGAGCGCAGTCCTCAGCTTAGCGGCGCGGAGATCGTCGCCCACCTGACCCCTCCCCGGCAGTTCCAGACGGCGACCCTCGAGAGCTACCGACCGGACCGCGACTATCCGTCACAGGGCGCGGCCGTGGCCGCAATCCGGAACTTCGCCGCTGCAGCCACGACATCGAGCAAGGGATTCTTCTCGCGGAGGAAGTCCCCGGAGGCGAAACCGGGCATCTACCTCGACGGTGGATTCGGCGTCGGGAAGACCCACCTGCTCGCGGCCCTCTGGCACCTGGCGAGGGGCAGGAAGTATTTCGGCACCTTCATCGAATACACCGCCCTGGTCGGCGCACTCGGCTACGCCGAAACCGTGAAGACCCTGCGCGGTGCGACGCTGATCTGCATTGACGAGTTCGAACTCGACGATCCGGGCGACACCCGGTTGATGACCCGGCTGCTCTCCGAGTTGATCGGCAGCGGCACCCGGGTAGCGGCCACCTCCAACACTCCTCCCAACGCGCTTGGCGAGGGCCGGTTCGCGGCGGTCGACTTCCTCCGCGAAATCGATGCGATGGCCGCACAGTTCACCACGCTGCGGGTGGACGGCATCGATTACCGGCACCGGGACCGTTCTGGCAGCGCGATCTCGCTCAGCAACGAGGAGTTCGCTGCGGCGGTCGCCGAGGTCGAGGGCGCGATCACCGTCGACTCGTTCGGCGCCGTGCTGGGGCACCTGTCGAGCGTGCACCCCTCCCGCTATGTGAAGTTGGTCGAGGGGCTTTCAGCCGTCGGTTTCCGTGACGTGCACCTGCTGAGGAACCAGACGGATGCCCTGCGGCTCGTCGCCTTCGTTGACCGGTTGTATGACGCCCAGGTCCGGATCATCGCCACCGGGATCCCGATCGACCAGGTCTTCGCTGCCGACATGCTGGCTGGCGGCTACCGGAAGAAGTACCTCCGTGCAGTGTCACGGATGATCGCACTGACCTCCCAGGACGCCGAATAGCCGTCGGGTCCGGCCCGGCCTCTTGCTGCCGAAACACGTTGTTCACGCGGCGCCGACCTTCGTAACAGCGCGGAAACACTCGTGCGCCGTACCGGAAACGTCCCGGCCGGACACTGAGTGCACCAAACCGACGAGAGGTGCACACCATGAATTCTGGCGAACTGTCCTGGGCGATAACGGCCACAGCCCTGGTGCTCTTGATGACGCCGGGGCTCGCCTTCTTCTACGGCGGACTGGTGAAGGCGAAAAGCGTGGTCAGCATGATGATGATGAGCTTCGGCTCGCTCGCGCTGGTGGCGGTGCTCTGGGTGCTCTACGGGTTCAATATGTCGGCCGTCGCACACCCGGGCGACTTCGCCGGGAATCCGTTCAGCGACTTCGGCCTCGGATCTGCGGACAATGAGACGCTGATCGGTGCCGCCTTCGGCGCCACGTTCGCGATCATCACGGTGGCGCTGATCTCCGGATCCATCGCAGACCGCGCCAAGTTCGGGGCCTGGATGCTCTTCGCCGGGCTTTTCGCCACCCTCGTCTACTTCCCCGTGGCCGCCTGGGTGTGGGGTGGCGGCTGGATCCTCAACCTCGGCGAAGTGCTGGGGCTGCCCGCGGTGATCGACTACGCCGGCGGCACCGCCGTTCACATCAACGCGGGGGCTGCAGCCCTGGCCCTCGCCCTGGTTCTCGGCAAGCGCGTGCTCTTCGAGAAGGGTGCGCACAAGCCCCACAACGTCCCGTTGGTGCTCCTCGGCGCCGCGATCCTCTGGTTCGGCTGGTTCGGGTTCAACGCCGGTGCGGAGTTCGCCAATGGCCTGGCCGGGGTTGGTCTGATCGTTGTCAACACCCTGGGTGCGACGGCGGCAGCCATCCTGGGTTGGCTGGTGGTTGAAAAGCTCAAGGACGGCAAAGCGACTGCGGTCGGAGCGGCATCCGGTGCTGTGTCCGGATTGGTGGCGATCACTCCGGCTTGCGCCAACCTCACTCCCGGCTGGGCGTTGTTCCTCGGTCTGCTGGCAGGGACCGCCTGCGCGCTGGCCATCGAACTCAAGTTCCGGTTCCGCTACGACGACTCGCTCGACGTCGTCGGGATCCACCTGGTCGGCGGCCTCATCGGCACGCTGTACCTCGGCTTGTTCGCCACCGGTACCGGGTTGTTCACCGGGGGAGACTTCGGACAGTTCACGGTGCAATTGGTGGCTGCTTCCGCCGTGCTGGCCTACTCATTCGCTGTCGCATTCGCACTCGGATTCGCCATCGAGAAGACGATGGGCTTCCGGGTGAGGAACGAGGACGAGCTTGCCGGGCTCGACAAGGTCATGCACGGCGAAGAAGGCTACGCCATCCAGAACGCCTGAACGGTGATCAGTGATCACGGACGTCTCAGAATGAAACGGCGTCGGCGATCTTTCGCTAGTCTTCAGGCGGATTCACCTGGAGGGCAGCTATGGCACTTGGCACAATCGTCCTGGTCGCGGTGCTCGTGTTGGCGGGCGCTGCGGCCACCCTCGTGCAGGCGGCGGCCGTGGTGCACCGAGGCGGCAGCCGCGCATCCGCTGCGATCTTCGCGGCCGGCTGGTTGCTCCTGGTGTTCATCCCAGTCGCCTGGGGCATCTTCGGCGGGCAGACAGCGTGGTACGTGCAGGCGGTCGGCGCCTACGATTTCGCCGGGGCAATCCCGTTCCACCTCGGGGGCGGCGTCGGCGCACTCGCCATCCTGCTGTTCATTCCGCATCGTGATCGCCAGGGGTCGCCACGTATCCCGCGCAGCTGGCCGAGGCCCGTGCTCCTGGCCGGCATCGCCGCGCTGTGGATCGGCTGGCTGATGGTCATGGAGCTCGACCTGAACCCGTTCGTCCTCACCATCGTCATCAACAGCGTGGTGCTCGCCGGAACCTCCCTGGTCGTAGCGGTCATCCTCGAGCGGATGCTCAGGGGGCGCAACAGCACGAATGGTGCCGTGATCGGCCTGATCACCGGCCTGGCCGCTGCGACGGCATCCTGCGCTTTCCTGGAGCCGGCCACGGCCGGGATCACCGGACTCCTCGCGGGCACGATCGCCAGTGTGATCGCCTTCAGGAAGACGGCTGCGCGATTCTCCCTGGCGGGGGCTATCGCCATCACGAACCTCGTCGGGGGAGCAACCGGGCTTCTCATGATCGGGCTGCTCGAACCCACCCGCGGGTTCTTCTACACCGGCTCGTTCGCGCTGCCGGTAGCCCAGGGCACAGCGGTGATCGTGTGCGTGGTGTATTGCGTGCTGGTCGCGGTTCCCCTGGCCCTGGTAGCCGGTGGAAGGCCGCGGAGACGCGAAGCGGAGTGGGCGATACCGGACTCGAACCGATGACCTCTTCCGTGTGAAGGAAGCGCGCTACCAACTGCGCCAATCGCCCGCGCCCATAATCTTGCCACAGGTTTTGCGCGACACCCGTCACGGTTTGGCGATGCCAGAAATAATCGGCTAGAGTCATGCAGCACGCAGAAATGCGAGCAGTGCGGATGTGGCGCAGTGGTAGCGCATCACCTTGCCAAGGTGAGGGTCGCGAGTTCGAATCTCGTCATCCGCTCGAGTGAAGTATCACACCAGCGAAAGAACGGTACGTGCAGCAAAGCAACGTGTGAGAACCCACCATGGTGGCGTGGCCGAGAGGCGAGGCAGCGGCCTGCAAAGCCGTCCACACGGGTTCGAATCCCGTCGCCACCTCCACTCAACAACTTGTAGAAACAAGCGCCGGGCGATTGGCGCAGCGGTAGCGCGCTTCCCTGACACGGAAGAGGTCACTGGTTCGATCCCAGTATCGCCCACACAGAAAAACCCCCGGGAAACCGGGGGTTTTTGGCATTTATCGGCACTCCGCAACGACTCCGTGGTACCAGCGTGGTACCCGTCGAAGATGTCGGCGTGTCAGATGACGCCATAGGCGGTCAACCGGCTAAAGTCGGAATCTCTAGACATTGCCCTTAAGACATCAACACGGGGCGGGCCAAAGGCGGCCAACACTTGAGGACGCGTGCCAGCCGGGCACACAGCGGAGCTTGAGCCTGAGATGGCTCACCGGTGGTCCCTTGCAAAAAGCAATAATCGCTTAGCAAGGATGACCTGTGTTCAAAACACACCCTATGAATGAACCGCTCGCAGACGACATGCTGCGTGCTTACTCTCTGCCCGATGTGGCCGAACGCCTTGACGTGAGTCTTAAGACTGTCCGACGCATGATTGACGCGGGCGAGTTGAAAACCTTCCGCCCTCTTCGCAAGGGCCGCACTGTGCGCGTTAGCGAGCGCTCCCTCCGCGAACTCTTCGCCGACGCCGCTTAGAACGCCAGCGCTTCGCCCACCAAAAGAAGAACGCCCGACATGTCGAGTATCGGGCGTTCGTGATCCCTTCAAGGAACCAATTTCACATGGTCAAGATAGCAGAAACAGAATCACAGGGTCCCAAGCGCCCCCGTCGCCTCTCGGTGGTTTCGAACTTCATCCGAAGGATCGACATCGAGACGGCCTTCGACCGTAGGAACGTAATCCGCTATGCGGGCATAGTTCACGACAAGGATCCCGACACGGCGACTCACGCGCACGCCTTCGTGGAACTCAAGGACGGACGTACGGTCGACCAGGTCAAGGACTACTTCGACAAGCCCGCCATCGTAAAGCCTCTCGTCGGCAAGAGCGGCGATACGGGCTCCTTCGCCCGGGCCGTGCGTTATCTGACGCATGAGCATCAAAGCCAGCAGGACCTGGGCAAGTACCTCTATCCAGACGCGGAGGTGTTCGCCTCCGAGGGTTTCGACTGGCGCGCGGAGGTGAATGCGCTGACGGCGCGGGAAAGCAATGCCACGACGCCCAACGTTCGCCAGATTCGGCTCGACGTAATGCAGGGCCGAATGACCGCTCGTGATGTGCGCGAGCGCTATCCGAACGTGTACCTCGATCGCATGCTCGACCTCCATCGCCTTGAAGGTGACTTCAAGGATTTCCGCCAACAGAAGGTGTATGAGCAGGTCCGACGAGATCAGGCTGCCGGCTTGCCGATCGACTACGCAATGTTCGGGTGACCCCCATGACCGAGCCCTCCGAAGGGGCTCATCAGCAATCATCAAGACGAAACAGAGGACCTAATGAGTACCATCGAGGAAGAGATTGCAGCAGTCAAGGAAGCTGCGCAGAGGAAGCTCCGTGGCTTGCGTGAGCGCGAGCGGAAACAGCAGCAGGCGCTCGACCTGCGCGTCGTCGTGCTATTGCAAGAGCAGCACCCGAGCGCCTACGAGAAGCTACGTGCCGAGGCTCGGGCGCAGCTCGATGCCGAGGCGGTCAGGCGAGCTGATCGTGCTCGACGCCTGCCTCGCCCGCCTGCTGATGCTCAGCGTGCTGAGATGGTCAGCAGCGGCGATGCCGACGCTCGCCACAGCGGGCGCGGCGTCGTAGGTGCGCTCTAATGGGCGGTCAGTGGATTGCGCGCGGCGAGTGCTCGGGTGCGTCAGCACCAGGGCGCGATGCCGTGCTTCGGGTTTGGGGATCGAAGGGGAAGGGCGCAGCCCTGCCCCTCGCAAGCGGCGCACTGGAGGACGAGCGAAGCGATGTCCGACAGAGTGCCTGCTTGCCTTCTTTGGAGACAACCCGTTTCAATGCTCCGACCTTGGAGGTGTCACCATGAGCGGTGGAGCTGCGAGGCAACGGGCGCCGGAGTCACGCCACCAGCGCATCGACACGCGGTTCAGCGACGCTGAACTCGCTTTGGTGGAGCGCGTCTCTCGACGACGCGGGCTCGCTCCCTCGGCGTTTGTGCGCGGCGCGGCTTGCGCCGCGGCTAGCACGATGGAGGGGCGTGCCCCCGACGAGGGAGGGGCATCGGCGGCCTCGCCGGCAATTACGCCAGAGCAGGTCGCTGTCATCGATGCGACGCGCGTCGAGGTGAAGCGTGTGGGCGTGAACCTGAATCAGCTCGTGCGAGCCTCGCACCAAGGCGTGCTCGACCTCGGGGCGCTCGCTCCCGTGGTCGAGGCGCTGGCTGAGCAGGTTGCGCAGGCCATCGGTGTGCTCGGTGGGAGAGGGCAGCCATGAGCGTCACTGATGTCAAGTCTGACTATGACATCCGCGCAAGCGCTGACTACCTGGTGTTCGGTGTCGGTGCGAAGAAGAAGAAGCACAAGGTCGCGGGTACGAACCGTCTCGCGCCGGGCTTCTATTGCGACGCTCCGAGCGTCGAGGACTTCGTGGCCTTGGGCGACGAGCTCGCCAGGCAGAACAGCCGGAAGGTGAAAGCTCAAAGCTACGTGCTGTCGTTTTCACCCGAGGAGTTCGACGTGGATAGCCGGGCGGATCTTCAACGAGTCGGCGATGCCGGCTTCATGCTGGCGAAGAAAATGCATCCGAACTCTCCATGTCTGGTCGTGGTGCACGCCGATGGCAAAGGTCGTGCGGCACACGCCCACATCAAAGTTCTCAATCACGACACAGGGACCGGCAAGGCGCTCCGTGATTTCCGTGTGCACTGGCAGGTGAAGAAGGCCAACGATGAGCTGATGGTCGACCTTGGGATGCAGGTGCTCGAAGCGAAGCCGAAGCAACCGACTGACGCCTGGGCCACCAGGCGGAGCGAACTACCCGAGTACGAGCAGCAGCTCGGCGATTTGTGTGCCGAGGCAAAGGTCGAGGCGCTGGTCGAGACCCTGGCCGCACCCTCGCCGAGCATGGAGCATTTCACCGCCCTATTCACGGCGGCGTGTCATGCTCGGGGCGTTGAGCTGGTCACCGATGAGCACAAGGTCAAGAGCCGTAACCGCGCGGGAAAGCAACCGGGGGATACCTCCGTGGGGTTCACCTTCAAAATGCGGGACACGACCACGCCGAAGCACCGCATCCGTAGACGCAAGGCCTCGGCGCTGTCGTCGGAGTTCACGCACGACGCCATCGCCGCAGCGTTCGACGCGACGCAGCAGCCTGTCGTCCTTCCTTCCCAAGTTCCTGTGCCCCGGCGTTCTACTCGCCGCGCGAAGTCGGCGCGCTTGTGGAAGGAACAAGTGCAGGCATCGCTGGAAGAGGCCAACGCGCAGATCACGGTCGAGAGCGACCGGATGATCTCGGCGTACCTCCGGGAAAAGGAGGCGGCAAAGGCAATCGATCAGGCGCAGATGGCGCAGAAGGCTGAGACAGTGACTCATCCAGCGTCCGAGCAACCGACGAAGGCGATGGCGGCGCTTGAGGTGAGGCCCGCGAATCTTAGGAAGCACGCCCAGGAGGCCCAGGAGCCCTCTGTAAGCGCTCCAAAGGTCGCGGAGGCCCCCACGGACGTCTCGGTGGGAACGGAGCAGCAGACAGGCGCGGAGCTGGTCGACGGGACCAGTTCAGTCCTCGACGAGCCGGGCAGGAACTCTCGGGGAGTCGATCCGCATCTCGCAGCGGCGCGAAAGCGGCAGCATCGTCGCGATCGCATCCGATCGGAACTCGTCGCAGACGACGCTATGATCGAGGCGAAACGAAGCGCCGAGCGACCCACCTTGGGCGGCTAACGTCTACGTCCCCGGTCAGTAGGTTCGGTCCGACGAGAGGTGCCGGCCCTCGTGGCGCCTCCCGTCGCGTCGGCCGAACGTCCCCTAGCGTGGAGCGCATGGCCCTCACCCCCGAGCAACGCACCGCCCAACGGAAACTCGTCGGCACGCTGAACCTCAGGAGCTACATGTGGTTCGAGCCTGACTTTGGCTTCTGCATCTGGCGAAGTCAGCGAGCCTCAACGGAATGGAGTGCGGGAATTCCGGAGCTCAGCGCGCACTTCAAGACGTTGGAGATTCCGTTCGTTGTCCGAGTCGAGTTACTGAACATCGGGAAGCAGAGGAAGGCAGGCTTCACCTTGATTGTCCGATGGGACGACCTCCCGACACTCACGCGCTGGGTGCCCTCGTTTCAGAAGCAAGTCGACAACGCTCACGCGGAAATCGCGGCACAGTGAACCCGTTGTCGAACGCCGGCCGTGTCCTATCTCCGGAATTTCTCACGAAGCTCGTCGACGTTCATACAGCTCCCCGTGAGAAGGGCGTCTACGCCTGGTGGTTTACCCCGAGCGCCCTTTCTGTCCCAACCAACGGGTACGCCATGGCAGAAGGACGCGAGCTACTGTACGCCGGGATCGCTCCTCGGAAGCCGAGTTCGGCCGGCATCGAGAGCGCCAGTCGACTCCGTGCCCGTCTGACGACGCACGCAAGGAAGGACGCCTCCCGATCGACGCTCCGGTTGAGTCTCGGCGTCTTATTGCTGGACGAGCTGGGACTCACCCTCGGAATGCACCGTGGCCGCTTGAACTGGGGTCCGGAGGGCGAACTTGAGCTCACCCGCTGGATGAACGAGCACGCCCGTATCAGTTGGGTTGTGGATGACGAGCCTTGGGAGCTCGAGAGTGAACTGCTGGCAGGCATTTCGCTGCCGCTGAACGTGGACGGGCGTTCTGACGCGTTCGCTGTGTCGCTGTCCGAACGGCGGCGCCAACTCCGCCGTGGTGCCCGACTCAAGACTTGACTACTCGGCGGAGAAGTCTCCGGACTCGATCTGGGTGCCCTGCGCGTCGAACGGTGCGTGAGTGGGGGTGCCGGCGTTCTGGATCAGGTCGACAGCCACCCGAAGGACCAGTTCAACGCCATTGCCTTCCGACTGGATCGTATCCATGAGGTACTGGAAGGCCTCGAGAACCTCAGTATGGCTGGGAGATTCGTCTTGGCGCTGTTCTTTTTGAGGCAGTGCGGATGGCGGCAAATTCAAGTCTCGAGCGATCAACGTCACCAGGTAGTCGCTCATGGTCATCCCAAGTTCGTCGGCTCGGTTACGTGCGGCTTTTGCGAGCGGAAGTGGCGGGCGCGTGCCAAGAAGTTGCCGCCTACCCTTTGACGGACGTCCACCACGTGACTTCTCCACGAGCACAGTGAAGCATTTTTCGAGTGCTGTTGCCGGCATAAAGCGTGCCCACGTGAGCGTGACCAGGTCCACCTTGTGCACGATTTTGCTCACATATGAGTGGACTACTGGTCGAATGAATTGCTCGATAAATTTGTACCTTGCTGGCGTGTCTCCGTTGTCGGCGATGCCGGGCATCCGGGTCAATCAAGAGGAACGAATGACTGAAGCAACTTGGCGCGATGAGTGGTCCGTGTTTCGTGTGAATCTCGTAGAAGAGACAGCCCGGTGCCTGGCGGATCAGCAGTCGGCTGCGACAGCTGGGCAGCGACCGCGATGGGAAGCACTCACTGGCGAGCAACAGAACAACTTGGTGGAGAACATCGCTGGTATCTTCCTCGCTCAAGATCAGGCAATGCACAATTTGGATAAGCGGGGCCTAATCCCCTGAAATGCCGGGAGTCGAGCGGAAACTGCAACTGAGTCGGGGCGACGGACCCCACGCGAGCTTTGAACCGCACCAAGCAGGAGCCCGCTATTTGCTCGTTCCCGCTGCCGGCAGGTTGAGTCCACCAACGTAGGCCTGGATACACATGTCGAGGACAAGCAGCGACCCGGGATGGACGTCGTTGACATCGACGTCGCCGTGGTCGTCGAACGTCCCTATGTCTTTTTCGACCTGTACCCAGAAGCGGGAGATATCGCGCATGATCTGAACGGCATCCGTCAGTAGGTCGACATCAGGCTCTGAATCGACGTCGACGATGAACTTCGCGAGTTCATGAGTCAGTTCATGACGGTGATCGTAGATCTCTTCTAGCCGGGCAACCTGTGTCGACGTAATTGCCTCCGAAGTTCGTAGCCATTCCAGAGACGCGCGAAACGGTGCATTTGGCGCCAGAGCGAGCACGTCCCGCTTGTACGACTCTTTCCCGTGCTCGCCCGTAAGCCACGTGCCGTCGTCTAGCGGGCTGTGTCCGTAAAAGCCCTTGACGTCCTCGATGACGGTGCGCTTGAGCATTTCGTGCACCATTTGGTACAGACCGGCGAACGCCAATGTCGAACGAACGCGCTCCGGCGAGAGCTTGGCTTTGAGCCGTTCACGCCACGCCTGTGGGTTGCTTTCGTAGCTCATTCGATCAGCTTGGCAGCATGGTAAGGCTCCCCGCGTCACTCTTTCGAGCTCGGTCCGAGTCACGAGTACAGCAACTCCGCAGACCTTTCGAAGCAGCCGACGTTGGGGCTAGGCGTTTCGCGCTAGTTCAGAGGGATCTGTGCCTAGGCCATGGCGCTCTTCCAGCACTTTCGCGCTCCGATAGGATCGGCATCAGGTTCGCCGCCCACGTCTGCATGAGTTGGCGAACTTTAGTTACGTAAAGGGGGACGCTCATTGTCGCGGTTATCGGACCTCTTGCGCGCTGCAAAACAGCTTGATCCGCAGCTTGGTGAGGACCTGGAGGCAGAGCTCCGGCCGCTGCAGAAGCGACTTCCCTTCGGCCTCAACTTTGAGCGCCACGCTCCCGAGGCAGTCGAGCTTCCGGGGCACAAGACCCGCAAGGCAAGCAAGGTACGCGTCCTCACTCCCCGGGGCTCGACCGCACGCGGCGACCAGCGTCTGTGGCGCGTCGAGGCGATCACAGGCGAGCGTGCGGAGATCTCGCTCCTCGACGAGGCCGGCGATGAGACGGCCACTGTGCCACTTGACGATCTCGTGCTAGTCGCCGAGTTCCGCGACCGGATCTACCCGGGCCTGAGACCGGACGACACAGTGGAGCACGGAGGAGACAAGCCGTTTCACACAGTCATTAACGGGGAGAACTTCCACGTCCTCGAGCAGCTGACCTTTACACACGAGCACGCGGTAGATGCGATCTACATCGACCCGCCCTACAACACGGGGGCTCGGGACTGGAAATACAACAACGATTACGTAGAGGGCGACGATCTATACAGGCACTCGAAGTGGCTCGCGTTCATGGAGCGGCGACTCAAGATCGCCAAGCGACTACTGAAACCGGACGACTCGGTGCTCATCGTTACGATCGATGAGAAGGAGTACCTCCGACTTGGACTGCTGCTGGAGCAGACCTTCCCCGAGGCTCGCATCCAGATGGTTTCGTCGGTGATCAATCCCGCGAGCTCTGCGCGAAGAGGCGAGTTCGGGCGCAGCAACGAGTACATCTTTTTCGTCTACTTCGGCGAGGCAGCCCCTTCGCCACTGGTGCTGGATCCGGCTTGGTTCGGTAAGACCTCTGGAAAGCGCAAAGACCGTATACGTTGGCAAGAGCTTTCACGGCGAGGCGACAACGGACGCCGCGTGGCGCGGCCAAACCTCTTCTATCCGCTGTACGTGCATGAGGATGGGTCCTCAGTTCACTCAGTTGGTGATGAAATTTCGGCGGATGCAAATATTGAATCGGTCAAGGCGCCCGCCGGAACTATTGCGATCTGGCCAATTCGGCAGGACGGGTCGCACGGAACCTGGGGACGAAATGCTGAGTCGTTGCGCAACGCTCTCAGCCAGGGATTTGTCCGGTTGGGTGGTTTCACGCCAAGAGGGATGGCGCTCTATCATCTGGCTTCTGGCGAGCAGAAAAAGGTCCTTGACGGCACATACCCCGTCATCGGGCACCGTCCGGACGGGTCCGTCATTGTCGACGACTCAGAGTATCGGACCGCCCTCGTTCCTGGCACACAGTGGGATATCCCATCCCACGACGCAAGCACATTTGGGTCTGCGTTGCTGGCGCGAATCTTGCCAGGACGTCGATTCCCATTCCCGAAGTCCCTCTACGCCGTCGAGGACGTCCTTCGGTTCTTCGTCGCTCACAAGCCTCGCGCGGTAATCGTCGACTTCTTCTCGGGGTCCGGGACTACAGCTCATGCCGTCATGCGCCTCAACCGTCAAGACAACGGGCGACGGCAGTGCATCCTTGTGACAAACAACGAAGTCTCCGCCGAGGAGCAAATCGAGCTGCGAAAGCAGGAACTACGACCTGGCGATGCTGCCTGGGAGCAACACGGGATCTGCGAGTACGTGACTAAGCCGCGGATTCGCGCCGCAATCACAGGCACAACACCAGACGGCGAGCCAATCAAGGGCGATTATAAGTTCGCCGACGAGTTCAACATGGCCGACGGGTTCGAGGAGAACGCTGCGTTTTTCACGCTGACTTACGAGTCGCCGTGGACGGTGAGCAACGATCGTGCGTTCGCCGCCATCGCGCCGATGCTTTGGCTTCGGGCAGGGGCCACCGGCAACCGCATCGAAGCCGTACCCGACGGCTGGGAGGTCGCCGACACGTACGGCATCCTCAAGGACCTCGATCAGGCCTCCGAGTTCGTGGCTGCATTACAGGAAATGGATGATCTGCGCATCGCCTATATCGTCACGGACGACGAGGGCCGCTACCAGCAGGTCGCGAACGAGATCTCGGGAATTGAGACTGTGCGCCTCTACGAGGACTACCTCCGCAACTGCGAGAGCACAGGGGACTTCTGATGCGCTTCACACTCAAGGACTATCAATCTGACGCCGTCGGTGACACTCTGCGTGAGCTCGCTGACGCGCGCGAGATCTACCACGGCGCACGCAGGCGCGTCGGGTCTGTGGCACTTACTGCGGCAACCGGCTCAGGCAAGACTGTAATGGCAGCTGCCGTGATCGAGGCGCTCTTCTGGGGTAGCGACGACTTCGACGTGATACCGGATCCTGGCGCGGTCGTGCTGTGGTTTAGCGACGACCCGTCGCTAAACCAGCAGACGCGGCACCGGCTCGAGCAGGCGTCTGACCGGCTTCGGAACCGCCTTGTCACCGTCGAACACCCGTTCAGGTACCCGAAGCTCCAGGCCGGTCACGTCTACTTTCTCAACACTTCGAAGCTCTCCCGAAACAGCTTGCTCGTGCGAGGGCACGACGACTCGAACGTGCTCTCCGGCATCGAGGCGCACCCCGACACTGTGCCGTTTACATTTTGGGACACCCTGCGCAACACGATCGAGGACGAAAAGCTCACGCTCTACATGGTCCTCGACGAGGCCCACAGGGGAATGGGCAAGAGCGCCTCCGACACGCCGACGATAGTGAAGCGCCTTATCAACGGCCAAAGCGGCGTGCCTCCGATGCCAATCGTGTGGGGCATCTCAGCGACAGTGCAGCGTTTCGAGGAGGCGATGCATGCGGCTCAGGTGGAGGAAAACCGTCTTCACCTCCGAACGATCACGGTCGACCCCATGCGCATCCAGGAGTCCGGTCTTCTCAAGGACGACATCATTCTCGACTTCCCAGCGGAGACGGGCGACTTCAACACCGTGCTTCTGCGCCGCGGCGTTCGCAAAGTCAAGGCGCTCTCCGATGCGTGGGCGAAGTACGCTCGAGCACAGGACGACCCCGAGCCGGTCAAACCGCTCTTGGTGCTGCAAGTGCCGAACAAGCCTTCCCCAGCGGAGGTGTCCTCGGCAATCGATGTGATTCGCGAC
Source organism: Homoserinimonas sp. A520 (assembly GCF_054489245.1). Taxonomy (NCBI): domain Bacteria; kingdom Bacillati; phylum Actinomycetota; class Actinomycetes; order Micrococcales; family Microbacteriaceae; genus Homoserinimonas; species Homoserinimonas sp. A520. The sequence continues at coordinate 764,433 of NZ_JBTMWX010000002.1, forward strand.
GAATGGCCAGAGCTGGAGCCGGACTCGCTCGCTCACGTGTTCGGCGACCACACCGCGCAGACGTTCGGACCGCATAGCGTGCCGTACATCTCTCCTGAGCGCGTCCAAGACGCGACGTATGTCCGCGTGCTGCTCGCGAAGGACGCAATCAGCACCGGCTGGGACTGCCCCCGCGCCGAAGTGATGGTGTCGTTCCGTCCTGCGCAGGACGAGACGCACATCACGCAACTTCTCGGCCGCATGATTCGAAGTCCTCTCGCCCGCAGAATCGAGGGTGACAACCTCCTGAACAGCGTCGAGTGCATCCTGCCGCGCTTCAATAAGGCCACTGCCAGCCTGGTGTTAGAGAAGATCATGGGCAACGATCTGATCGGGGGCAGCGAAGCCGGGCAGCGTGTCCTCATTGACCCGCAGCTCATGACGCCGAACAGTGGCGTGCCTCACGAGGTGTGGGACCTGTTCACTGAACTCCCCGCGGAGACGCTCCCTCGCAAGCACGCGAACCCGATCAAGCGGCTGACCTCGCTGGCGCACGCGCTTGCAGCGGACCGGCTGGTACCGGAAGCTGGCAAGATCGCTCACGAGCGGCTCCACGGCGTTCTAAACGGGCTTGCAGCCCAATACCCAAGCGAGCTGGAGAAGGCGAAGACGGACGTGCTCACCGTCGCAGGCGCGACCCTCCACGGCTCCGCACGTCACGGACTCCGACGGGACGACGCTTGGATGGAGGTCGCCGACGACCGTGCGATACAAGACTCATATCGCAATGGGGCGCGTACAATCACGCCGGATATCGCTCGGACATACATCGACCATCTCGCTGGGAACATTGACGACGAGGAAATGCTTCGCGACGCCCACGTCCGCGTAGCTGCGCTGGCGATGCTGCCGCAAACGCGGCCCGCGCTCGACGAGGCGGCCGACAAAATTTCGGCAGAATGGCTGAACCAGCATCGCGTCCCTATCAAGGCGCTGTCCGAGTCCCGCCAGAGCTTGTACGCCGAGATCACCGCCATGAGCACGGACCCGCAGCTGATCTCGATGGCACTACCGAGAAACCGGCAGGAGGAGATGAAGCGCTCCGTTGGCGAGTCGACGCAGCTGCTCGAGCGACGTCCGCTCCATCTGCTCGCGGATGAAAAGGGCATGTTTCCTGTCGGGAAGCTAAACCCCGATGAGATTCAAGTGCTGGACACGGAGATCTCGCACGGCGACATGCTCGCGTGGTACCGAAACCCAACCGGCGGGCGTGACTCCATGAGCATCGCCTACCAGGACCGCCATGGGGACTGGCGCACGCTGCGGCCTGACTTCTTATTCTTCGTCGACACCGAGTCCGGTGTGCGAGCGAGCATCGTCGACCCGCATGGCTCCTGGCTGCCTGACGCTGTTTGGAAACTTCACGGCATGGCTAGGTTCGCCGAGGTCTATGGCGACCGGTTCCACCGGATCGAGTCGATCTCGCGGATCGATGGCGAGCTCCGCGTGCTCGACTTCAAGCTCGCCGAGGTGAGAGCGAAGGTCCTTGCCGAGTCGGATGCCAGGTTCGCCTACGACCGCGCAGCGGTGGCTTACTGATTCGGAGGATCACGCACATGAATCCCGCGCTCAATCCCGTCGACTGGTTCTTCGCGGCCGAGCCCGCAATCAAGATCAGCGTTCTTGCGCTTGGCTGGTCGCTGGTCACTTCAGCTATCGCTTTTGGTGGACTCATTACGGCGATCCGCTCACTCAACGCGACGAGGCGCCAAGAAGCTCGTCGTCAACCTAAGGTCGTGATCACGTACCTGGAGAGCTCGTCGGTCACGACGGACCTCGGCACCGAGTACACCTTTCGCGTAAGAGCGAAGAACCCAACCGACGCTAGTAATGCGATCACATCCGGTGAGCTGGAAATCCGGTACATGGTTGACGCCAGCCTCGTCTCGCTGCGTCTCCATAGCCTTGACGCCGACGGTGCGCTCAACCTCCCCGCGACCATCGCTGCGGGGACGAGTCTCGAAGGAGATGTCAGGTTCTTCGCTGCGGTGGGGCTCCTCGAAGGGCGGAGGCCGCGAGACTTCGTGGCTATCTTCACCGACACGTTCGAGAACAAAAGCGAGATACCTGTTGAGATAGTTAATGCCAGGACGCCCACCTCATGAGAGTGCAGCGATCCCCACGAGATCGGGTAGTACCGGCCACCAGTTCCGCAGCCATCGCCAACGTTGACACGGCCGGTGGAAGGCTGATTCCAGTAATCATGGTCGATGCGACGGGCCACCCCGAAATCACAGAGCTCATCCGTGCACACGCACACACACCCGCCGGTGACTGCAAATCGCAATGGGCGACCGCGCTTGGAAGCTCGGACGTCGTGCGCCTCCAACTCGAGTTCGAGCGACCGGTGGCTACCGAGTTCCTAATCGGGTTCGAGCTCCCCAAGTTCGCGGGTGCCATCGACAACATCCTTCGAGCGAGAAGCATGTACTTACTTGAGGGCGACGTCGATTCAACGTTCACGAGCACCGACGGTCAGCCACGTATTCTCGTGGAGCTTCCGTCAACGGGATTCGAGGCGGCCTGGCAGCGGATCTTCCGCAAATCTGTCGCGAACATGTTCCGCGAAGAGGGCCAGGGCCGAGGAGCGTCAAGAGCGCTCGCGGATAGATTCATCGCTGAATGGCGCTCCCAGACGACCTTCGACCTATGAGAGCGGACCGGTTCGGCGGTTCCCCAGATGGACTGGATCGAATCCAGGCAGAAATTCCCTTCTAGGTTCCTTCGCACCCCGGTAACGAGCGCACGGGTAGCGCGTCATCCGGTAGTGCGTCGGCGCCAATGACACGCCAATCCTCTCCGAGGACCCCGTGAAACCCGAACAGGCAGATGATGCTCACCCAGCGGTTGATCGCGTCCGCGACCGCACCGCGTAGAACTAACTCAAACGAATCGAAGTCATCGCCGTCGAGTGCACGTTTATAGAGGTCCGAGAGCGCCTTGTCGCTGTCGATCGCTGCTCGCTCTACTTCTTCCCACATGTCGCGCGACGATCGGGACTTAACCTCGCCACCTCGGATCTGGTCCAAGTGGTGATAGCGACCGGCGTCCGCGTAGTTCCTGAGCGCTTGGATCGCAGCAGTCCAGACTGGATCGTTGTCCAGAGTGCAGATCCACGAATCTAGAAGCCGTTTGTGCTCCCAGTCGCCCTCGGCCACGGCCTCTCGGAGGGTGTCACGCAGCCGGGCGTCCATCTCGTCGAGCGCGTGACCCCAACCATCTCGCGTGAAACCCATATTCTTGGGCCACCCTTCGCCACGGGACACGGCCGCAGTTCCGAGCGCGAGCTTCATCAAACGCTCTACACCGATCGAATAGGTGGCAAGCACAGCGTCGAGGTCGCGCTCCAGCGTTCCTTCTTGCCGAAGAAGGCGGTCGGCCGAGGCAAGGACACGGCGAGCAGAGGTGACCTCTGGGAGTAGCCCAGTGAACCACTGTTGACTGGTGAAACCTGATCCCTCGCGCATGGTTCGAGCCTATCGGCGGGCTGTCAACCGGGGTGTACCCAATCGAGCAGGTCGAGAATCCGCCGAATATGTGTCAATCAGGGTCCGGCCGCCATCCCATTTGACAGAGTTGACGGAGGGCCTTCGAGAGGATCACCGGAGCGCGCCGCGTCACTGTGGATAACTCGAACAGGTCGAGATCGAGGCCCGATAGCATCGGCCCATGCTCAGACCAGTAGACAACAATGAGTCCCCCGAGTTACCCGATACCGACTTCGAGTTCCTGGCAGACAGTGAGGTGAATGATACTGACGGTTTGCGGACCGTCTTGCACGACCGGGAAAATTTGACGACTGCCTCATCGATTAGAAGGAGCGAATAGCGTCCACCAATTCGCCAAGCGCCATGCCGTCCGCTGCTCGTAAGCCAGTTTGAGGCATTTTTTGCGCGGGCTCAGGAGTGCGAAATTCGCGGTGCGAGCTGCTTTAGGACGTATTTTCTGAGCCTGCGGATTGGGGCCTCCGGACTCGGACGTCGCATCCACGCACCTACACGTAGACCCGCACGAGCGTCCATCCACCACCGTTCTGTCGAATGTCGAACATGCGAGTTGTCCCATCTTCGGTTGTGCCCTGAAATCGCCATCCGACGATTCCGGCTGGCGGGTGAGTGACCCAATAGAACTCATCCTCGAGCGGCGTGGGGCGGTCGCTGACCCGAAATCGTTTGCCGTTCCAAACGAGTCGATCAGGGGTGCCGTCGGTGAGCCAGACGGCCACGGTGTCGGTGGTTGCGATCATTCTTGACTCCTCAAACATTCGAACATACATTCGAGAGTTAACGAGCATACGACCAACCTCGCGACACGCCAAAGGATGATTTCTTACTATGCGGCACTCTCGTCAGGATGCGCTCGACACGGCCGCTCGAAGAGCACGAACGTCGGAGCCGAAGTGGCATCCAATCATGGCCGCGAGGGAGCCTGAGCCGGGCGTTTGGTACATGGTCGACTCGATGGAGAAGTGCTACGGGATTATCCGGATCATTCGAAAGGGTGACGAGATCGGATATCGGGTAGTGACCTGGGCATCTGCACGGGCCGATCGTCAGCTGATCGGCTACTACCGGACGCTCAGGGGCGCAGCGTCAGCAGCGCACACGAACCTCATAAGCCAGGCAAGTCCAGGGTCGCATCCCCGCGGCCTTGGCGGGTAGGTTTCGTCAGGTCCGGTCCCGTGCTCGATGCAGCTCGCACCATTTCATTGACCTCTTGGCCGGCGGCGATCGCTGCTTCAATCAGCTCTCGACTTCCGCCCTGGCCCGGGTCAAGCCACTCACCGTAGAAGCTCTCCGGGATGAGCAGCGGCATCCGGTCGTGAAGGTGAGCCAGATCGGAGCGTGCGGGCTGCATGACCAGCGAATAGCACGTGACAGGACTTCCCCCCGCTGGCGTGCCGCCCCTCGTCACGGCAGCCATAAAGAACAGCTCGGAGGTCGCGAAGTCAAACCACTGCATTGACGGCTTCTGCTTCTCCCACCACTCGGTGGCCGGCACCAGAACACGCCCGTTGGCTGTGCCGGGTTGTTCCTTCAACCTCTCCGACTTGGTGTTGATTGTCGGCCACTTCACGGGCTCGCCCTTGGCCAAGTAGCCCCACCAACCAAGCTCAAGACGCGCACCATCTCCGGCGTCACGCACAATCGGATTCAGGTTCCGGAGGTTCCTCCCGGTAGGCCGCACCGGCTTGCGCTCGTTCCTCTTGACCCACTCTTGAAGGCTGCGAAGTGACTCCTCGTCCATCAAACGGGTCAGGGTCTTGTAGTCACCTTCACGCGGATCCAGACCATACGACGCACACATGGTCTAGACCCCATCCACGGTCACGGTTCGCACATAGTCCCAGGAGTCGCTGCGGGACTCGCCCGAGCCCTCGGGCACGTACGGACTCTCCACGCGAGGGTGACTTGACGGTGCGAGTTCGTGCAGCGCGGCAGCAATCTGGAAGACAGCGCTGCTGGCCTCTTTGGGCTCAAGAGCAGACTCCGTGCGACCCCACCTGATCTGTGCTGGAAGTAGAATCTCGGCCCAGTGGTCGCGTACGTAGCTTTCGCGCAACTGGTCGAGCATGTGCGCCGGGACTGTCACGCGACAGGAGCACCCCGTTGCTGAGAGTTCTGCGGACAGCGTGTCGACCAACTCAGCAACACGATCGGAGACGTAATACTCTGCGTCCGGGGTGCCAAAGATTCTCATGGACGCACTCTAACGCTGCGAACCGACACCTGCACCGCGACGAATTGATCTCGGCAGAGGCTTGAATAATCGGGTAGCGCCGATGATTCCAGACGGCTGCCCTCGTCTCCATCGTGAGCTCGTCCAAGTGATGAACAAGGCCGATGATGGCGAAGCTGGATCTCAGAATCTAAACAACTGAACCATGTCGCCTTCCGACCTCGTCTCCATATGGGCGGAGTCGGTGAGATATGTGCCAGTGATGCCTCAGGTGATTGTCGCGTTTGAGGTAGGTGAGTGCGAAGTCTTTACGGGCGGGCCCTACGGGCACCACACGTGCACACGCAGCGCGGAACCCAGTGTTCGAGAGGGAGTGTTCACCGAGCCTCCCCATACGGCACGAGGCGCGCAGCGAGTTTCGCGATGATGACTGACCGGGCGACCACGCCGCAGGGGCGTCAGTAGAACTGCGACGGGAAGGTCGTACCGACGAAGACGTAGGCGAGCTTCGTGAACGCTGCCGACCGTCTGCCGGCCTTCTCTAGCTCGATGGCATCCGCAACGCGCTTTGCATCGGCGGCTAGCATCGCCACGGCAGTCGAGCGGTAGGACTCCGTTGATGCCGCACGGAACCGACCCGTGAGCCCGGTGGGGTCGTTCATGTCAGCCAGCCCGTTGTTGGCGAGGCCGCGGATCAAGTAAGCAAAGTCGAGGTAGGGAATGAACGACGACTCTCCCGCCATTCGTTGCGAGGCTCGCATCTCCAGATAGAACGACGAGACCTTCACGCCGCTCGGATTGGCGTACTTCCAGCTCTTCATCAGCCGAGCAAGGCCCTTTGCGCCGCCGGAGGGGGATCGGTTCACGTCCGTTACATACGAGAGATGCGCGGACGGTGCGGTCTCCATCCACCCGCCGCCCGGAGCGGGAATGCTGTAGACGACGTGGTCGCCGCTCGCGCGCAAATAGTAGCCGGGAATGACCTCCCAACGCTCGGCGCCGCTCGCGAAGTTCACGACAACAGCGGGACGGCTGACGCGCACTGGTGTCAGCGGAAACGACTGCGCAAGAGTACTTCGCACGCGTTCGAGCGCGGTGTCGGAGCTTGCAGGTCGACCTCCGCCGAGGCTCACGAGGACATCAACGTCCGAGTGCCCTCGTACCGCTGTTCCGTGACGGAACGACCCTGTTTCTCGTAGTCCGAAGTTCTCCAGTTGCGAGAGTGATTTCTCGATGGATGCGCGGTGCTGAGCGGCGGCTGACCGCTCGCCATCCGTCGGTACCTTCCTTGACAGCAGAGCCTCGAACGCAGTCGCAATCGTCCGCTCAGGCATTGGTGGCAAGCTCGTCGAAAGTCGCCGTCTGCCCGCCGGCCTTGATGTTGCGCCCTGCCTTCCGGTGAGCCCGAGGGGAGATGGGCTCGGCGGACCTGTTCTGCTCATCCATCCGCTCCGTCAGGCCTTGCAGGATGGCTCGACCTTCCTCGATGTCCATCCACGGGGTGTCGACCAAACGCGCCCGGCGGGCAGCATTCTGGATCTCAAGGTAGGCGTTTGCGGCGGCCGTCGCCGCCGTCGCGCGTTGAGAGGCATTCACGACTGTAAGCACTGCGCCCCCGGCAGCTGCGAAGAGCGCGAGCACTCCGCCGAGGATGTCCAGTCCGGACGACGAGAGAACCAGCGCACCCGACACAGCAGCTGATCCTGCCGCGAGCGACCCGAGCCAGAGGTTGAGCTTTTGCCAGCCTTTCGCCTGCTCGAACTGGCCCTGCGCGCTCCACATCGTGCGGTTCTCGACCTCTGAGAGCTCGCGCAGCAGCGCCTTGCGTCGCACGTTCTCGTCGGTCTCCATAGCGAGAGCGTATCGGTATGCCCCACTTGCTCCCACCCTTCGCACTCGAATCCGTCCGCCCGCGCGATAGAGCGCAGCCCTGACCACGACATCGTCCCCAAGACTGATGCAAGTCGTCTCGTCCGCTGAGGGATCGGCTTCCGGACGCATCCGTTTCCCGCTAGACGTCTGGCTTGCGGGCCCCCCTTTCTGAACCGAGAAGCACCTCGAAGTTTCCATCGACATACCCGATGTCGGCTCGGACCAGCGCAGAGTAAGTTTCAAGGATGCCCCTCCTTGGAATACCTGACCTTGCTGCGCGACTGGGAATCGATCTCGGTCCTGGAGCTGAGCCCACTAAAGAAAGTCTCCTGAGCGCTATCAATGTCGAGCTCAGAGACCTACAAGTGCCCCAACCCAGCCCTGAGCAACACAGGCGACAACTTGCTCTCATTGAGGCTCGCGGTGAACTTCTTGGGACTAGCCAAGCAGGGGCGTCCTCATCTACAGATCTAGTACCCGTCTCACTCGTGAGCCAGATGATGGAGGCCTTCCAAAAGAACATTGCCAAGGAGCCGATTGTCACGCCGTCACGTCCAGATCCAACCTTGACCATGAGGACAAACGTCAGAGTCACAGCCACCCAGGCATCGGCCGATTTTACTAAAGCACGCTCACTACCGTTCGCTGGGGTCGGTGCGCTAATACTTTCCGCCTACGGACTTAGAACCTACTTCAACGTTGGCGACGTGGAACTCCCATCGGCAATGTTTTATCCACTGTTTTGGGTAGCAGTCATTGTCATCGTATTCGGGTACCTCGCATCCACTATGGCCCAGAGGAAAGCCAGCGGTATCCTGCGGGCGCTCTATAATCCGGACGTCCAAGAAGAAGCGTTGAACCGTCTCGGAGAGGAATCCTCAGACTATTTCGGCAGCCACAGCCAGAGAATCATTGAGATGGATGGCGAACCCGGAAGATCACATCGGGCGATTGACGACGGTGCTGGAATCATCATCAATCGAAGCCTGTATCGATATGCTCTACGCGATGTCGCTTACAACTACAGGGGCGGGGCTCGGAGGTCTTTTGTTGATCTTCTGTCCACGATAGACCTAGCGGCAACGACTGAAGACGCTACCGGGTTGGCATTGGATCGCCTATGCGACCTGAAAATAATTGAGCCCGTCGTCTACCAGCGCCGCCAAGCGTTCAGACTCATATCGGGGCCGCCTAGGCACCACGGTGACTGAAGCCGCGGCCGCGAATGAAACAAGCCAAGCGGCAAAATCTGCTTAGCGCGGCCTCATGCACCAGGAAGCCAATGCGGATCTGATGCGACCAAGGCTGATGTCCAAATTTCCCCGGTACGGAGTGCTTTGCGCTGTCGCGTTGAGGGATCCCGATCCGGGCGCTCACTGGCGGAGGGGACCGCTTCTTCCCACTCGATTTCCAGCGCGGAATCGCGCGCGATCGCCTTAGCCTTGAGCCGGATGTTGTGCCCGGCGGTCACCTCATCGCACTGTCGAACCCGCGCGGCGTGGCCGACTACCTCCTGCACCGTTGAAGGTTCCGCTAACCGTCCCTCGGACGATTTCCCCTGGCACCCTGGAGTCAGCCACCCACGGTGACGGGCGAGTAGTGGAACGGGGCGGGACAACGGGACCAGAACGGAGCATCCGACACCGTTGAGATCCCGAAGCGGTTATCGGCGACGACCTTACCGCCGTCGCGCACCTCAACACGGACCCCCGTCGTGCTGACAGGCAGTGTCTCGCCAGGCCCGAGGAATGGCGCCTTCTGCGGGACAGCATAGTTACCGGCGTCGTCGGACTTCAACACAACCATTGTGCAGTTCATATCGAAGCACGCCGCAATCTCCGCATTGTCGCTGAGCCCTGCGGGAAGGCTGAGTTCGATTGGTGCAATGTCTTCGTAACCCACTGTGGTGCATGCCACCGGCACGAATGTCCATATGACCACGGTTGTCGCAACGACCGCGCCACCGCTGGCAGCGCCGATCGCGAACCACCAGCCGCGACGCCGGGCGACCGTCATGGAGTTCTCCAAGTTGAAACGAGAGGCATAATCCCGACTATCTCAGGTGTGTGTAGAAGATCATCAACGGTCCGCGCGGATCGTTTCGAATTCGTTGCCTTTTCGTGTAGTTAGACCCCGCTTAGCGGCTAGCTCCTCCAAGCCTTCGCGTGATCGGGTGGGATCGCACAGCGTCCCGTTGAAGGTTCGGCTTGTGAAATGTGTGGCTGGTGCGCGAGCGATACCGACTTCGCATTGCCCTCGGGCCGTCGACTCGCTAACGATGTAGTGTCCGAAGTTCGATGGCGAGACTCCTGAAAACTCCCGTCCCGATTCACGCGCAGTTGGCGTGTCCGGACTTGGCAATATGTCCGGATTGGCCTGTCACGCGACAACATTTGTGATCACAGCTCAGTACATCCGATCGGCCCGTGACTCGCGGGTTATGGGGCGTGGTTCGGTGGGGCTCGTGGCGGTGGGAGGCCCCTGCCACATCTCGATGAAACGCGGCAGACTCTTGCCGCCCTGTGATTGCGAGGACAAGACAGACACCGGTGATGGCGGTTCCTTCCAGAATTGGACCAAGTGCCGCTCGAAGGGTGACTCCACGACCCCGTCATATGCTGCGTCCCGGCCGCTGGCGTGGAGCCGCGCACGATAGCTGCCCTTCTCATCACCCATGATGGTCCCGACATCCTTTCTCTCGAAGCTTGCCGACCGGTTGAAGTAGGCCCGTCCCTCCGGGAGCATCAGGGACAGCTCGTGGATGTCTTCCCACTCTGGCGGGGTTGCCTCCGGCCTCGCGTCGAGGACCTCGACAGTCAAATCAATGGGACCTGCATATACGCCGGTGGAAACCAGCGGCACTATCAGCGCAGACTCCTGCATCCCGCCGCGCATCGCCGTCTGCAGGGCAGCTACGGGGTCTGCCGGAGGAAAGGGCGCTATGACGAAGTCCACGACATGGTGCCATGCACTAATCACGAAAGTTGCGGATTCGATCACAGGCGCTGCCTCTCTAGCGAAGTCGAGATGGAACGTGCGTGCTTCGATTACAGCATTGGAACATAACGGACGGCGACCAGTACAGAGCAAGCTGCGGGCGCCTCAGATTCCAGGAGGGGAGCGGCCAGAAACCCTCCCGCAAGACGTCCGACTTGCGGGTGGCCCTGGTTGTCGTCCGTGGGCATCCGCCGACGGCAAGCGGCCGGAGGCGATCCGGTAGGTCTTTTGGCGGCGTCGTGGACGTTTCGCGCTCTGTCGGACAGGTCAGGTAGTGAACCCTTCAGGAGGACGCATGAATGACACGCCGGACCCGCTCGACACCTTGCTGGAACGCACCGCACCCCCGGGAGTGGACGCCAACCCAAAGCTCCGGCGGGAGCTTGCTTCGATGTCGTCCGAGGCGAGGCAGGCTAGCTTGCCCCCGCGGAGGCGACCAACCCGAATTGTGGTCGGGGCAGGGCTCGTGGTGCTACTCGTTGGCGGCGCGAGTGCTGCTGTTGCGACGACCATGTTCAACTGGGCGCCATGGGCGCAGGACCCTGATGTGGTGTACCCGTTCACATTGCCGAGTGACCGCGAATGCGAAGCCCGCGTGCAGATGCTCGATGTAACAAACGTCAACGAAAACGGTCAGATGGCCACGGTGTACGACCGAGACCTCGCCGACCATTTCCGGGCGATGGACGCGATCGGGGCGGCCGATATCGACGGCTCAATCCGGGAAGTGTTGGGTCGTGACACTAGCGTGTCGATGGTGGCTGTGAACCCCGACGGTAGCGTTTCGGATGTGATGAGTCCGCCCGAAGGTCCTTCTGAGGATGATGTCTATGTTGCGGCCGTCTATGACGCGCTCGGTGACGTCCTGCGGGCGGAAGCGTTCACGCTTGGGCTCAGCGAAGCTCAATGGAGCACGAATATGGAGATCCAGTGCGTCCGCGTAGCCGAGTGATCGAGATCCGGACTCGTCCGAGGGCTCTTCTTGAACGGGCATTGGAGGAGAGCTCGGTCGATTTGCTTTCGTATCTCAAGCGTCGGGTGGGTGCTCAGGACGCCCCCGACCTTCTGGGTGAAACATTCGTGATTGCCTGGCGTCGGGTTAACGATGTTCCGCCCGATTCCGAGCGCGCACGTATGTGGCTGTTCGGGGTGGCGCGCGGAGTACTGCTCAATCACCGTCGCGGGGAACGTCGTCGATGGGCACTTTCAGACCGCATCCGTGGACATTCCATCGAGTCGACGGCTCCGTCCGCCGACGAAAACTTGGAAATTCGGGACGCGATCGCTCGCCTCGGGCCAGACCTTGAGGAGATTGTGACGCTCGTCCATTGGGAGCGGTTGACAATCGCGGAGGCAGCGGAAGTGGTCGGGATCCCTGCCTCAACCGCGAGAGGCCGTTACCAACGAGCGAAAGGTGAACTGCGTATCGCGCTGGGTGCGACATCGTCAACGTGATCCGCACCGCACAGTGGCGGCGGCAGGCGCGCGAAATCTGACCAGAGAGTGTTCCGGTGTCCGTTCGAGGATCCGCTTTCCAGACAACCCAGGTGTCCCGGCAAGGGTCGCCGCAACGGATCACGTACAGACACGCTGGTCACGGGATGCGTATCGGCCCAAGCTAGACCTTCTCAGCTGTCAGATCTGGTCGGGACCGGGCGGCGGGCTCTCGGCCGTTCTGCGAGTGTTCAGCGGAGGCCCAGCTCGCTTGCCAGCGACTCCAGCGCGGCCAGCGGGTCCTCCCGCGCCGGGAGTATCTGGACACAGACATGGTCGGCTCCGGCATCTAGGTGCCCCTGCACAGCGGCGGCCAGTTCACTCGATGTGCCATGGGGCGCGAGTGCGTCGACTGCGTCGTCAGTCGCGCCATCCTCAAGATCGGCGGCCGTGAAGCCGTGGTTCTCGAGGGTCCGGCGGTAGTTCGAGAGCGAGAGGTAGCGGGAAAGGAATGAGCGGGCCGTCGCGTGGGCTGCCGCAACATCCGTATTAGGAATGAGTCGTTGCTCTGGCGCTAGAAGGGGCCCCGGGCCGATGATGCTGCGCGCGAAACGGGTGTGTGCAGGCGTGGTCATGTAGGGGTGCGTCCCCGCGGAGCGTTCCGCGGCGAGCTTCAGGGTTCGCGGTCCGAGTGCCGAGATCACGCGCCGCTCGGCGGGCACGCCTTCCGCGTCGAGTGTGTCGAGGTAGGAGACGAGTGCCGAGTACGGCTTCTGGTATTGCTCGCCGAGGGCCTCACGGTGTCCGATGCCGATCCCGAGAATGAACCGACCTGGGTGTGTTCGTTCGAGGCGGTGGAAGGATGCCGCGACTTCTTCGGCTGACGACTTCCAGATATTGACGATGCCGGTGGCTACCGTGAGGTGCTCGGTCGCGTCTAGGAGCCGTTCCGCGAAGGCGAGGTCGGCATCGGGGGACCCGCCGATCCATACCGTGCTGTAGCCGAGCCGCTCGATGGCGGAGGTCATTTCGGGGGTGAGAAGGGAGCCGCCGCGCCAGAATCCGACGCGCCCGAACGACGCCACTGCGGGGGATGAAGAGGAGGTCAACGAGGCTCCGTTCGCAGGCGTCAGGTCGCCATGGGTGAATTTACTTTCCACTGTATCGATCATTGATCCCTATGCGGGCGACGCTCGTTGAGAAGCCGCCGCGCGGCCTGAGCACACAAGCCGTGGTGGGCACTGAAGGACTCCGCTCCAGTTTCGGGATCTGGCGCACAGACGGTGCCGCTGGCGGGTGCCGACTCGACCGTAGAGGAGTCGGACATCGACCCGGCTTAGCGCGCCGCCTCGACCGCGGGTGCCTCCCCGAAGTGCTCGCGCGCAAGCTCGCACGTCCAGCGTAGGTCGCGGTTCTCATGGAGCGCCCGGAGCATCCGGTCCTGAGAGATCCCGAGCTCGCCGAGGAGATTCATGGTCACGACTGCGGCCGTGACTCTGACAATCGCGTGAAGCTCGTCGTAGCGGGAGTGGCCGACCGTGCCGAAATGGGCGACGCCATCGCGCGAGTGCGCGGCCGCCTTGGCCCAGGAGTCGGGATTCGGGACGAGGTCCTTCATGAACGGGCCCGGGCGGCGAGCGAGGTCGACCAGGCGCTCCCTCAGAGTGGGTTGGTTATACCGCGTCCTATCGTGCAGCCACTGCCTGTACTGGCCGGGCACGGCGGCGAACAGCACGTCTCGCAGGCTGGAGTGCTCCGCGTCGGATAGAGGCGGCGACGTGTTGAGCGCGCGATGGAAGGCTTCGGCCGCCGAGACCGCGCTCACCACTCGGGTCTGCAAATACCCGTCCGTTAGGTACGTGAGTCCAAGCACCATGTCGAGGGCGGCCTTGAACATCGCGCGGAGTTCGAACCACCGCGGGATCAAATCCTCGAACGGTTTGTCCTCGCGACTCATGATGAAGTCGATCCAGATAGCTGCACCGGCTGCTGGCTCCGGCGTCAGCGTCCGGTACTGATAGACGTCAACCTTGTGCGGGGCGGTCGCGAGGACATGCTCCTCGGGATATCGGCCCGGAATAGGAGGAGTGTAGAGACGCACAGTGATGTCGGTGCAGGGCGCGAGCGTCGACAGCGTCATGAGGTCGCTCACACTTCCCATCGGCTCAAAGAAGTCATCCATCGGCCGAGGCGTGTCCGACTTGAACTCCATCGCCGCCTGCTCCCAATGCTGAACGTGGTAGCCGTCCCGTTTCCGACTCTATGATTGGTGCGACGACAGCGTGTGGAGTCGAACTGTCAGGTCGCCTGTCGCCGCCTCCAACGGCTCGAGCCTTTCAGCCTTCAGTCCGGCTGCTCGGTCATTGCGTAAACCAGTTCGTCGGGTCCACTCGCTGAGGTTCTCGGTCGTCACCCAGCCAGAGATGAATGCCCGGTCGCTCTCCGCATCGAGGTGGAGATCAACGAGGAGCGTCATCGCGCCGATGCTGAGCCCGTCCGGCCGGTCGTCGTCACCGCCCCGCGCTTCAACCACCCAGGCGTCTATGACCGTCAGCGGCGTCTCGCCCGTTCGGCCGTGGATGATCGGCCAGCGGCGGTATTCACCTCGCCCGAAGCGGACTCCCGGGAACGGTTCGACCGGATCGGTATACCGCCACCCACCGATCAGACGGAGGCTCAATTCCTTCCCGGGCTCGTAGGTGAGGACGCCGCCGAAGGTTTGTTCGGGCGCCTCCGGGAGCCACCATTCGCCGCTCCATTCACGGCGCTGATCTAGGCGAGGATCGTCCATCGAGCCATCTTCTCGGAGCGGGCCGACATGCTGGGGGATGACGGCGTGCCACGGCGCGTCCCTGTCGTAGGGCGGTTCAGGTCCAGATCTGGGATGAACTGGCTCCAGTCGGCGGGCCACGCCGGCGCACCGGTCGCGCTCTCGGGCGGCGGCGACGTCGGAGTTGGTGTCATGGGCAGAGGCTAGCGCCTTCACCGTATGTATCTCCCAATGGCGACCATTGAGAAGGTTCGATTCAAGGCCCCGCGCAGTTCGACGAGGTCCACTGCTGGGTGCCCGAGCTTCAACCCGTAGTTCTGTCCCTTGATAGTCGCGAGGCTGATCGAAGGCGTTGCCCTCTCGCCTGCATTGGGTCGCTCAGATGTACAGCGTGCGCTCTTCGTCGGTTCGTTGCCGAACGCTGCCGTCTCGGTTGACTAAGAAAAGGACGTCCCGTTCCCTCTCGAGGTAGTCGAGGTAGCTCACTCGAAGCTGGACACTGCCCGACGGCTCGGTTTTAGCAATGGTGCCGCCGAACGTGTTCGACTTCTTTCCGGACATGTCCGACCAGAACGCAGCATCTTCGAACTCGAAATAGCCTTCACCCGTGTTCTCGATGCGCACGTTTTTCGCGATGCTGCCGTCGATGAGATTCTGCAGCAGGAATTGCCCGTCTGCGGCCTGCGCATCGTCACGTCGATCCGGGTGGATCAGGCGCCACCTCGGTAAGGGGGAAGCGGGTAGCACCTCCGACTGAGATGGCTTCTCGGCGGCGGGAGTCGCGGGAGCGTTCGACTTCTGGTCGATGGTGAGCGCGGCCGATCTGTCATTGATCGCCTTGAGATGCTTGTCCAGATCCTCGACAGCTTTCACGACCAGGTCGACTCGCTGCTTGTTATCACCCAATTGCGTCGCAAATTGGAGAGTGACGCCTTGAAGCGAGGTTCTGATTTGGTCCAGGGCTTTGTCAGCACGCATTGCGAGCGCACGCCGAGCCTCTTCAGCTGCCGCGAGTTCGCGGGCGTGGCGGCGTGCGGTGACGGGACGTAGGGACCACACCCACACGACGGGTCGTCGCCAGATCATCTCGCGCAACCGCTTCACCAGCAGTGACAAGGCGATGAACGCAGCACCTGCAACCGCGAGGCCGATCCAGAGAACGCGATCCCAAGGAATCGAGCTGGCGTTATTGAGTACCCAGCCGGTCACCGCCCCGACGATAGCCGCGATGACGCCGTTGACGATGATCACCCCCGTGGGCGTGTGCACCCAAGAAGCTCGGCCAGTATCAGTCACGCACTGAGATTATCGGTTTTCTCCGACGCGTCCGCGTGGGCCCCGTGGGAGCATCTCGCGAAGCAAGGGCTTGAGACTCCACAGATCGACGCGCCCCTCGGCCCCATGTGCTTAGAGGCGCGTCTAACGCCACCCTGCTGAAGCACGCTGCGGACCCAGTGCGCGGGCGAAGCCCCCTGAACGCCTATGGACCCGCAAGCGGATCCGCTTGAGGTCGCTGTCCCGTTGAGCGTTCCCGTACGAGCACTCGATTTCCGACGTCTCAGCGACCGGAGTGATGCTCGCGATCTCATGGCGGTCAGCCGCCGATGTGTCGTGCGAACCGAAATCAACACCGCGTCGACGTACTCCTGGCGAAGCGCGTAACACCCTGTGAGAAGCTCACTATCGCCAGATTCGAGCCTTAAGGCCGTCGCGGCTCTTAAGGCCGATAGTGCGGATAAGTGCGATTATCGGGTATAGAAAACCGCCCCTTGAAGTGACATGCGGCTGAGCTGAAAAAAGGGAAGCAGAGGTTCGATGCGTGGAAGACCATGGTCTCACTTGGCCATCGGAGGCCGATAAGTTGCGTCTCTGACTGCGCGTCACGTCGGGTACTTGAGGACGGCCACTAAGGTGGGCACTACCACACACGACAGGGGGTCCTCCTTGCGTCTTTTCACGGTTGCCGCGGCGTTCGTCATTCTCGGCGCATCGCTAGCCGGCTGTACTGCCGAGCCTCAGCCTGAGCCAGATCGGATGACGATCGAGAGGGTGTTCGACAAGATCGGGTGCGAGGTCGACGATGGCACGGGCACCGACGGTTCGATCACGGAATTCACGGTCGGTCCTGAGCTCACCAAGACAGGCATCTGCACGCCTCTCGAGAACGGGAAGCTGGTGTTCTTCTACGAGGCATCATCTGAGAGAGCGATGGACGAGTTCCTGGCAAGCGGGAAGCTCGAAGCGGGGCCGTCTGATGTCTTCCTCCGTGATGGGGCAGTGCTGATAGTGGCGACGGATGCCCTGACGGCGAAGGAGTTCGGCGATCAGTTCGAGATCGTCGACTAGTTAGAGCGGTCGACCTTCCGTTCCGACGCTGGGGACGACCTAGGGCCATACCGGGGGTGCGCGCGTACAATCGAAGAATACGATGCAGTACTGACCCCGAAGAAGTAGGTGACGTTTCGATGAGGTGGCTAACTACACGAAGAGCAATGAACATTCTGCTGCTGACGGCGGTGGTCATCGGATTTGTCCTACTCGCCGGCGTGAACATGTTCGGCGGTCGAGTCGTCGCGACGCAAACACTCACCACCTTCGCCTGGATCCTGTGGGCCACCATCACCGTGGGGTACGCGGTTCGACTGGTGCGTGATCTCACCAGCAAGCGGCGGGAGAGGGCCCGAGGTCCGATCGCTAGTGCCGGTGAATCGATCCAGGATCTCTACCTGGGTCGGGTGATCCACCCGGCACCGAGGCGCCGGCCCGACGAGTACTCCGCTCATGGGTCAGCATTCATTCGGGCAGATGAAAGCCCTCTCGACTATCCCGCGAGCGGGAAGATCTCTTCGCAGTAGTTCTTGATGGGTGAACCGAACTGCGATAGCCCATAGACGGTGCGCTGGTGCGCGGGGAGATCGGATTTCTTGATCCTGTCGGTAACTGCCTCAGCAACCGAGAGGAGCCCAGGGTACGTTTCGGATGAGTCGACCACCGGAGTCTGGTCCAGGAGGCTCACGGTTATGGTGCTCCCTGTAACGACGCAGAAGTTGAGTGCGTACTGCCGCTCAGACAGGGGCACAGCAGCCGGAAGTGCTCCGGAGTCTTGTGTGCTCGCGCCTGCAAGGCCCTGGATGGTCCGCAGGTTCTCCTGAGTTCCGACGGCCACCCAATTCGCGTCAGTTATGAGGCGGAGATCTTCTGTCACGACTCCCAACAGCATCTCGAGTGTTTGGCCCGGTGATTCGCTGTTCTGGTATGCGCGAAAGAGTAGTGCGACTTCGCCATCCTCGAAGCAGTCGAAGCCCTTCATGCGATCGTAGAAGTACATGTCGTCCTCGAGCATGTACAACTCGTCACAGGTGAACGATCCGGCCAGGTCGGAGACGGAGTCCAATTCGAGCCGG
The DNA here is from genome assembly GCF_054489245.1 of Homoserinimonas sp. A520. NCBI lineage: Bacteria > Bacillati > Actinomycetota > Actinomycetes > Micrococcales > Microbacteriaceae > Homoserinimonas > Homoserinimonas sp. A520. Next base: position 782,628 of record NZ_JBTMWX010000002.1, read on the forward strand.
CTAGGCGCAGGTTGTGATTCGTCGGCGGGTTGCCCCGGAAACGGGCTGTCTGGGCTAGAGCACGCAGTGAGTGCCGCCACCAGGATGGCAGCGGCACTCACTGTTGCTTTGAGACTAAGCGTCACTCGGCTACAGGAACTGTCCTGACGAGCCGGCGATGCCGCCGGTGGAGGCCATCAAGACCCGCTTCGACGCTGCAACGTTGCCCCAGTTGACGGTCCCCTGAATGAGCTGTCCAGGGTTCTTGCATCCGAGGGCCTGCCAGTACCCGGCGTAGTAGTACGAGCCGTTGCTGCCCGGGACGAGCTTGTACCCGAGAGCCTGGCCGCAGGCGCCAGCAACTGTGGACGTGTTGATCGAGATGTTGTATCCGACCTGTGTCGATGTGCTCGCGCCAATCACGTAGCAACCGGCGACCGACTGGTAGTAGGCACCTCCAGCAGGGGCTACCCAGTTCTTCCAGCTACAGGCAGCCATCGGCGCGACATCGGTCAGGCTCTTGGCGGCGACGGGGTTGTCGGTGACGACCTCGCCGTTTACGATCTCGCCGCTTACGACCTCAGCCAACTGTGACGGTCCAGCGCCGATGATCTCCACCGGGCCCGAAGGGGGAAGCTCCATCACTGTGACGGCGACCTTCTCCCCATCGATGATCAAGTGGTCGGCAATAGGTTCAGTGAAGGGCACAGGATGTGACTTGTCTGCAGAAACCTTGTCTGCGGCGCTCTGGTCAGCAGCACTCTGGTCAGCGAACGCTGCGCCTGTGGGCGTCAGCACAAGTGCGAGTGCACCGGCGATAGCCAGCGCCTTACTTGTCCACTTTTTCAAGATCAACTCCGATCATTTCGTGACCCGATCACTGATCCGCAGATCAGTGGACTGCTGGTTAGCAGCTCCGGGTGAGCACAATCAAACCACTACTGAGGCATCGTCGGATAGTCGGCAGTTAGGAGGACAACGTGAGTGGCGCTCGAGTCCAATGCGAGTCGCATGCACCCATCACCAGTCCGCCGATCGAGGATTGCAAAACCTCGGCCAGGGGGACCCTGGTGGATCACTACCGGGTTTCCTGGAGCCATTTCGACCCGCGCGGAGGAAGCCCATCCCGTTCCTCGCGGTACCCGTCGATCTCTACGTGCTCATGTGCCGGCGGGTAGAGAAGAGCGTCGGGATAGCCGGAGTCGCTCGTCGGCTCCTGGGAGCAGCGTCCGCGGCCGATGTCGCGGCAGACGTGCCGTCGCGCGCGCACGTGGTCAGTGAAGGGCAGCCGCAGGCCTGCGCCGAACGGAATGGTGAACTGGCTGGCGTCCCAGTGCCACTTGATCAACCCGTCGCCTTGGACGTAGCCACACGACGGGCAGTTCATTGCGACGTACCTGGTCTCGGCGATGTCGCTACGCTTCAGCTTCAGCTTCAGCGTCGCCGCTGCCGGGAGGTCACTCTTCTCGAATGCGCTTCGGATCGGTGCCTCAATGGCTTGCTCGTGCCTGCGCGGCGCCCACAGTGGCCATGGGTCTCGCCACGTCAGTGTCGTGCTCTCGCCGCAGCGTGATTCCAGGTCCAGCTCGAGCACGGTCCATAGCGACATCCACCGGTCACAGTTCCAGCACTTGGACATCTGTGTCTTGATGGCGGCGCTCGTGGCCACGAACTCGGCGACCGGCGAGATGGTCTCTTGCAGGATGTCCTTGATGCTCTGCTCCAAGGCAAACCTCCGTCGGCTCGGCAGTACGGGCATCCACAGCTGCAGGTTGTCGATGTCGCCTGCCAGCTCGTAGTGCGGCACCGTCGACGCGTTCAGAGAGTTGGCCGGAGCCGTGAGCCAGAAGCACTCGATCCCGGCCGCCCGGTACCTAGCTTGGCGGCGCTCAAAGTCGGACAGCGACTGCGGCGACCACTGAGCTTCGATGGCGATCATCCGCTCGCCGTTCGACACTAAGACGTCGGCGATCCACGAGCGGTCGGCAGCCGGGAATTCGATGATGGCTTCCCAGCCGATCTCGCGCGCAGCACGGGCAACGGCCGCCTTGGTCGCCAGGTGCTCCGGCGACTCCGGGCCGCCTTCGTGGAGCTGGCAGTCGACACCTGACTTGTGGGCGAAGAACTGGGTGCCGAGGCGGCTGGTCTTCGGGATACCGTCATGGCCGCATGTCATGACGAGACCAGAGGTCCGGTAGTCGCGCTTGAGCTGAACCCACTCGTCAGCAGTCATGCTCCATGACTCGATGCGTTCGTCTCGGAACAGTGCGGAGAGGGGCATGTCGGGGCCTTCCTGCAAGATTCGGACATCGGGGGCCTGACGAGCACCGCGAGAGCCGCCTTGGCGTCACCGCTTTATGACTACCTGCCGAGCAGTTCGGCTAGCTCAGCGAGTGTTTCCCGACCAAGCGCCTGAACGACGGCATCATGGTTGGCCCAGGGCGCCGTCTGCTCGGTCAGTACTTTGACAAGTGCGCGTACCCGCCGACGGCCCTGCTGGCTCAGCCCGAGCAGCGCCTCGCTGGCATCATCCATACACGCCAGAAGGACCACTGCGTCTTCAGCGTGACAGCCTCGATCCCGGGAGTCCGCCAGATAGGCAGCCCCTTTCAGCACGAGGGCACCACGAAGTGTGGGGATGACGAGTCTGACCGCGTCGGCGCCGGTCATCACGTCCACGTTGATGGTCTGCTGGAGCGCGCGGGTGCCTCCGGGTATCCCGAACAGCGGTCGCCCCTGGTACCTGTGTCGTCGCCAGATGGACTGTCGGTCCGAGCACATGACGTCGACCCGGTCAGCTCCTCGGTCGAAGCGATAAGCGTGCTTGGTGGATGTATCCAGGACGTAGCCAGCCACGCGCAGGGTTGCCGCTGCCTCCGCAAAAGTGATCGCCTGGGTCTCGAGGTGGAGGGCCGAGTCCACATCGACTGTCGTGCGCGGGGCTGGTAACTCAGCGAGCTCAGCATGCAGCTTCACCATGAGACCACCGACCAGCGTCCACGAGCTTTGCGGGAGTAGGCGCGCTAGCTCGAAAGCTGATGGCCAGGGCGACTCTTCCCAATTGCTGGATCGAGCGTCGACGCTGATCAGGGGGCGTCGTTCATACGGCATCCTGAGCAGCTGCAATCCACTTGGCCGCGGCTGAGCTTTCGCGCGCATCGCCGTACATGTACAGAGCCAAAGCCTCAAGAACCTTGCGATGCGCCTCGTCGCCCTCAACGACAGCAATGTCTCCCGAGTCGTCTAGTCCCAGACGAGCCCTTCGGGCTTCGCGGGCAGCATCTTTGGCGACCAGAACACCGAGCCCGCCTCCAGCGGAGAGGCCAAGCTCACTGACCAGCACCGAAACGAAACGACTCTTGGTCTCGTCAGTTGCAGCTCGTCTCAGCGTGACGCGGCCTCGGAGGATCTGGCCGGCAAGTGCTCCGACCTCAGAGTCACGAATGCGCCGCTTCAGTCGGCTTCGTTCTGTGCTCGTGAGCTCAGCGGTCTTTCCGTCGGCGAGCAGGTCAAGAGCGGCCCGCTGTGCGGTTTCTGTCCAGTCACGGCCCCGATGAGATGTCCGCTCGAGCGCCTGCACCTGACGCGGAGAGAATGCGTGGGCCGCCCCGGACTTCGCGGCAACGATGCGTCCGCTGACGGCGGCTCGCCGCATCTGCCGGGCGGTGACGCCGAGCTCTGCCGCGGCTTGCGAAGTGGACAAGGACATACATATATGGTCCGATTGCGGACTATATATGTCAATCCTCGGCGGGCTCAATCATTGTGAGAGTCATCGACGAGCGCCTGGGTGGCCTGAGAGTCCAGCAGCGATCGCGGTTGCCGTCTCGCGCCAGGAGGTGAGCTCGGCGATGGCGAGGTGGGGCTGTCCCGTGGCGAACGACGCTCGAGCGGCGTCGACGAGATCCTGCGCGCACTTTGCCTGATCCTCCGGCGACAACGCCAGCATCCACGGGAACCGGTCGGCCATTCGTGATGCGAGGGTGCCCTCATCATCGAGCGTGACAGTGATGAGGTCTGCTGCGAATTGCAGCAGCACCGCGCGGGCGTCGGCCTCGCGCTGAGACATCAGCACAAGTGGCTCACCGTCGCGGCGAGTGATCTGGACCATGTGATTCTCGGCCTCGGCGAACACATCGGCCGAGTGCTTGCTTAGGTCAGATGAGCGCCGAGTCGTGATGCGAGGTTCGTTGCTCAGGATCATGTGGCCACGGTATTCGGAATGTATTCGGAAGTCCAGACGGCCGCAAACAGTGGTGCCTGAGATGAAATTGTCATCCCAGGCACGAAACTTCGTGGCCACCGTTACCGGGCGTCGATGTGCTTGAGGCCACGAGCGATTGCCTCTTCGGTCGTGAGCGTACCGCCAGCGGTCTGCCGAGCCAGTTCATTCAGAATGGGGTCAGTGACCTGGTGGCCAGCAACCCCCAAAGCGGCATCTGCGAAACTCATCCGGCGCTCGACTTCTGCCTGGTCAACAGCCCGGGTTGGGCTTGCGGTACGTGCATGTGCGTCGGCGATGAACGACTCAACTGCATTGGCGACATCGCCATGGCGATCCTCGCGGATTGCGGTGATCGGGGTGTTCTCGCTCAGATGCGGGTTCCCGCCGATGAACCACTGGCGAGCGACGTGCTCTCCGTCCGCGGCAGCGAGCAGTCTCCACTGGCGGTGCGCGAACGTCAGCCGGCGTGCCGCTTCTGCGCGAGGTTCGGCGCCGTCGGCCTTCTCCCACCGGATGGGGAGGCTTCGGTCCTTCGACCCGGACAGCGCTGCGACGAGAGTCGGGCCAAGGGCTGCGTTCAGCTCGCGGACGACGTCGTGGATGTCCTGGAAGTCACTCATGGCGGGCTCAGCCGCTGAACGCGTCGTCGACCAAGGCCTGCGCGGCGTGGCCGACCTCTTTGAGGCGGTCCTCGCGGATCGCGTTCACGGGGGTGTCGTAGCCGAGCCAGGGATTGGCCCCGATGAACCACAACCGGGCGACATACTCGCCCTCGGCTTCAGCGACTTTCTGCCACTGCTCGTAGGCAAACGTGAGTCGTTTGATCGCCTCAGGTCTCGGCTGGGGGCCGCCCTCTTTGGCCCACCTGTGCGAAGCCTTGGTGTCCTTCGATCCTGCAAGTGTGGCGACGAGCGTCCCGCCCAGGCAAGCGTTCAAGCGCCGTGTGATCTCTCGGATGCCGAGTCGAATCGTTCGCTCATAGGCGGTGTTGGCCGCGGGAGTCTCTGTTGTCTGGTTGACCACTGGGGCCTCATTTCTCTGGCGTCTCCGGCAACACTACGGGCGTACATACCGAAAGTTACCTGTATTCCCACCGAATAACCACCGTAAAGCCACGCCGCTGATAACTTTATCAAAGCACTTGGCCGTTGATAACTTTATCAAGCGCTGTTCCGGCTACAGCCGGTGGGGTCATTTGGTGGCGCTCAGCCGCTGAAAGCGTCGTCGACCATGCCTGCATCGTCTGGCTTGGGCGCGAACTCGGGGAGGTTGAGATCTCGGGCGAGCAGCGTGATGAGATAGTCGCTGACCGTCATCCCGAGCTTGTCGGCCCTCTTCCGTGCAGCTGCAACCAGTGGTGCCGGTGGCCGCGTACCCAGAAGTTGACGGTCACCCTTTGATTTACGTCCAGCTCGCGAAGGCTGCCGAAACTAAGAGCGAATCTGCTCTTCGGAGAGGCCCTCACCAGAGGCGGTCTCAGCACGCGCTACGCGGATGGAGTCCCTCACTCCGGGCTGGGACAGCCAGAAGAGTGTCTCCTGGAGGGACTCCCACTCGTCAGCGCCAACCAGCACAGCAACCGGTGAGCCATTCTTGGTAATCGTGATCTGCTCGCGCGTGACGTTCGCAGCATCGACGAGCTCGTTTAGCTGATTCTGGACTGCCGAGATCGGGAGTGTTTGCATGACGTCATTGTCCGCTCATCCGATGTTCGCGAACGCCTTTGCGGCGGCGATCACGTCTCGGGCACCTTTCAGCGGGTCAACCCCGTGTAGAACGTGCGCCGGCGCGTCGTCATTCAGCGAGGGATTCATACCCTTGAACCATGATTGCACCGTCGTCGCGTCGTACTGCTCTCTCAGCAGTGCTGCAGCATGGAATGCGTGACGCAGCCGCTCACGATCGACCTCACCAGGCGCCCCTGTGCCCTCAGCCCACGTTGAGACGGATCGCGCAGACTTCACGCCGCCGATGTAGGCCACCAGCCGCACTCCGAGGATCTCCCGAAGTCGCGAGACCAGCTCAGGGAACGGGAGCCGGACTGAGTCTTCATACGCGCGCAGACCCGGTCGTTGAGCGGATGTCACCGTGGGTGTCATAGCTCAATTGTATGTCGTATCGCGCACTAAATCTCGGGTAGAAGTGCACTCAAAAACGCGTGTGTCGGGTCCAGCACAGGGCTGTCGACGACAGCAACGGCGACAAGAAATTGCGTGCCCCCCATCAGGCGCCGACGAAGGCGTTCGCTGCCGCGATCACGGCGCAAATGAACCACACTCGTGCGACGTGCTCCCCTCGGCTTGGCGACTTTGTGCCACTGCTCGTAGGCAAAGATGAGTCGCTTCATCGCCTTGGGGCGCCGGGCTCCGCCGCTCCCGCGCTGTCGCGGGTGAGATGCACAGGATGCAGGCTGAGCCGGCGGAATCAGGTGATGGCCGCCGAACTGCTGCCCTCGGAGACCTCCGGCGGCGGATAAGACGCGGTCCGCGAGTCACCGGCCTTACCTGACTGGGCTTCGGTGACGAGCCCTACTAGGAATGCCCTTTAGATGACACCTGTTGCGCGCATTCGTGCCTTGACTTGCGGTCGGTCGTTGAGCGCCGCGATGCCTGTGTCGGTTACAACCAGAGTTCCTTCTACCTCGGTCAAGACGCATGCCGCGATCAAGAGATTGACTGTTCGCGGGTTTAGGGAAGTTCGAGCCGGGTCGTTGAGGATAACCAAGGCAGTTTTTTTGTCCTGTCTCGGGTGCCAAACGAGCAATCCCCAAGCCTGAATTTGCGTCAATGCGTACCAGCCGGCGATGGTCAGGCTTGGATGGTCGTCGGATTCTTGAGCTTGGGGATGCTGTGGGTTGTGGACCTGCTCAAACATTCTCTACTACCTCCGCTTGGGACCACAGCTCTCGTTGGAGCGTCATGGCCAGGTCCCGAAGCATGATGTTGTCCGCGGTGCGGGTAACTCTGGGAGTCTGGTCGAACACACAAAGGACACCGACGCGGTAGCCGGCCGGTGACTCGATCGGATATCCGAGGTAGAAGCCAACGTCGGCGCAGGTTGCAAGGATGGACGGCTTGTAACGTTGGTCCGTTCTCGCGTTTGCGATTGCCAAGGGCACTGCGGTGTCTATGGTTGCCGAGACCAGTTTGGCGATTCGCGGAGTGCCGCGAAATCCGCTCCTGGATTTATAAGACACCCTGTGCCCGTCGCTCAAAACGAACGCTGCGAACTGCGTGTCGAAGTAGGCGCGGGCTAGCGCGACGACACGATCAAATCGCCATTCGGGCCCGGTCTCCGCGATGCCGAGATCGGCCAGGGAGCGTTGCCTTTCGGCGACAGGTTGGGGCTGGATCCGCAGTTCACGGGGCGCATTCGAAGCATTGTCCGGCTGGGATGCCACCGCTGAGAGAGAAGGCGCAAGGCATCCCGCAATGTGCTGTGCCCATGCCAAATAGATATCGGAAGTCCGACGGGGCTCTAGCAATTGCGTCGAGGAGTGAAGCGGCACGAAACTGGTTCGATCTATTTGACCGCAGATCCGTTGGGTGATGCGGTTCAGCATCCTGGCATGCTCATCGACGCGGGATCGGATGTGCCCGTGTTGGCCCGGCGCTGTGGCTGGATGGACTCCGGCGATGACGACCACGGTGGAGGGTGCGGACGCGTCCAGAATCCGGTTCAGCAATCCCATCATCTTCTCAGCCCAACGCTCTGGCCGGATCAGGGCAAACGCGTCGGTTGCGCCCAGAGTCACCACAATTGCGTCGTATTTCCTCAGGTCGAGTCCGTCCAGTGCGCCATTCACCGCGCTGATGCCGCGCTTCTTATTGATCATGACGTCAGTGTCCACACCGCGACCAGTTATGTGCGACAGCTCAGTTGCCAGTCGGCCGGGAAGCGCAATCTGATGGGAAACCACGCCCCTTCCTGCCGCAGGCCCTGTGCCGATCAGGAGCACTCGATCTGGGTTTGGTCCGCTGCCATGTGCCTGCGGTGCATCCGACGGATACGGTGCCGAGGATGACTCGGCCAGCATTCGCGCGTACAGGAACCGCGTAGCCGTCTTCAGCAATATTCTCATTTGACTCCTCGTGGACTCGTCGCCAGCGCAGTGGAAACAAAAACTGTTGGTCGGTTGCAGATGGGACTGGCAGGCCGGGGACTCACGGTGCCTCACTGCGGCCGAAAGTTCGATTCCAAAGCAGGTGGATGAACACGAGAAACCTGGGTGGCGGTGCAGTATTTTTGTCGCCGTCGACCCTGTCCGGCCTGCCGCGCACAAACTCGGTCCAGTAACACTCGGAACACACCCGTACATAGCGGTGGACGGAGAGTCCGATGCCGAAGAAGGCATTCCTGGCGGTCCAGACGGTGCGCCCACACTGTGGGCAGGTCGGTAAAGGGGTGCGCGGTGTCACGTGTTGGCCCGCCCAAGAGTCCGGGGCAACAGGGTTGGTGGGAACGCGGTGGCGCACGCGAAATCGGACAGCAAGAATGAACCCTTTAGCAACGCTGCGGAGAGAGAGTTTTAGGCGGATGCCTGGTACCTGCGTCGCGTGCAAGCCACGATCTGCGGTATCTCGCCGTGTCTGGGAAGGGGCCAGACCATAGGCGCTCGGGTACGTTGATTGTCCATCGAAAACGGAGACCTCCACAACCCCCATATCGGGGTACAGCTTCCTCTTACAAGATCCGCAAATAGACAACTGGAAAGGAAGGCGATCGCGGGTCGATCGGGATGCCCGTCGGTGTGGGCGGCAAAGTCCTGCCGATATTCCAATCGGGCACTGGTGATGCGTTCGTTACGCCTTTGAGGAAGACGAACGACTGGCTCGCCCGCCGGCGCGCCAATGCATTGGTCAGAGACGGCGCGTGGAAGTCCGTCCTTTGAGCGACGACGACCCCGCGCTACGTACCCCGGCCCTGTACCCCTTTGTGGGGGCTAGGCATAGGAGGGCGCTCGTACCAGACTTGAACGGAGAGTAGCTGGTGGGCCATAGTCGCCCCGCATCGCTGCCGTTTGCCCCCGCAGACTCGAATGAGGTGGGCGAAGCGCTCAGGCGCTCATCGAATCCATAATCCTCATTATTACTTCTTGACGCCGGCGTGCCCTTATCCCCGAGGTGCGGGTTCGCTTTTCTGGCGTCGAGTGCACATTGTCGCCGGGCGGTCGCAATTTACGGTTGCGTCGCTCTGACAGCTGGCTTCCGCTGGCATTTCATCCATCCACAGATCAGAAAGTACATCATGCGCAATATCACTCGTATCACCCTCGCTTTCGTCGGCGCCGCCGCCCTGACCGCGACCGTCGCGTTCCCTGCCTCGGCTGCGACCGACACCACAAACACCACCGTGGAGGTTCAGGGCGGAGTCCTCAGCGTCACCGCACCAGCAAGCCTCGCCTTGACTGGCGTGCAGCCGGGCGCCACCGCCACGGGGACGCTCACCGGCGTCGCCGTCACCGATGAAACTGCGGATACCGTCGGTTGGACCGCCTCCATCTCGATCACCGCCTTCGCGTCCACGGCGGACCCAACCTTGACGATCGCTGCGACCAACGTCAGCTACGCGCCCACGGTTGCGGTCGTCACCGGCACCGCGACGGCCACCAAGTCGGACGCAACCGGCGGGTCCGGCAACGTTCAGGTCGCCAGCGCCGTTACCGGCAACAACACCGCTACCTGGGATGGCGCTGTCAGCTTGGCCGTCCCCTCGGACGCCTTGGCCGCAAACGACTACACGGCGACGCTGACCCACTCGGTCCTGTAAGTCTGGAGCGTTAGCGGGGGCACTCGAAACGAGTGTCCCCGCTAGTGTGTTCCCAGTGCCGATTCCTAAGGAACTGACAAACCACGTGTCCCATAAACTTTCTGCCGCGCTCGGCCTGATCTTCCTGTTCCTGCTCCCGGCGGTACCAGCCTCAGCGCTGGCGCAGCCTGCATTGGCCGACGCGTCAGTGTTCAGCGCCGCAGCTGACGAGAGCGGCATTGGCATCCGCCTCCTCGATGTTCCAGCAGCAACCCAGGACAACCCACGCGCGCGTTCCTACATCATCGACAACCTGCCCCCCGGAACGACTATTGAGCGCCGCGTTCAGGTTCAGAACAACACCACGTCGAATCATTCGGTCCAGGTATACGCTGGCGCCGCCAAAATCGAGGGCAATGCATTCCATGGCGAAGATGGCGCCGCACAAAATGAGTTGACCACGTGGATTTCCGTGGATCGTCCGCAACTGGACATGGCCCCGGGTGAAAGTGCAGACGTGCTGGTGACCATTGCGGTACCCCAGGATGCTCCGGAGGGCGAGCAATACGCCGCTATTTGGGCGGAAGTACGCTCCGAGTCGGCCGAAGGAAGCAACATAGTCAGCGCCAGCAGGGCTGGCGTCCGTGTCTACCTTTCTGTCGGCCCGGGAAACGGTCCACCCGCCGACTTCACCATCGAGTCACTGACGGCGAACCGCAATGCCGATGGGGATCCAGAACTGGTAGCGACCGTGACGAATACCGGCGGACGGGCTGTTGACATCTCTGGTGAACTGATTCTCGAAGGCGGTCCAGGCGGCTTGACTGCGGGACCCTTCTCCCTCGATGAGTCATCGACCATCGCGCCAGGAAAGACGGGCAACGTCACGGTGACCATGGACAAAGACGTTCCCAACGGACCATGGTCCGCAACGCTCAAGCTCAAGAGCGGGCTCATCGAGCACGAAGCGACAGCTGACATCACCTTCCCAGAAGCAGGCGCCGGAGAAACGGTCACGCCCGACAGCAGTAACACTCTCATGCTCATGTTCGGAATCGGTGCGGTACTGATCATTGCCGCCGCGACCGCCATACTAGCCCTACGACAACGACGGCTCACCGCCAAGAATACTTCCAAACGTCGGCGGCATTGACGTCATTCTCTCGAGTTGAGAGGGTAGCCCGGGTCTGCACGAAGCCCGATCTGACATCGGCACGCGCCAGAACATCAAGCGGACGAAGGGCTCAGCGTTCAGCCCGCTCGGAGGTCTTGCGCAGAACTGGCTTCTCCCCAGCCTGCAGTAGCGCCGGGGAAGGCGAGCCCGTGCCCGGCATCAGGCGCCGACGAAGGCGTTCGCGGCGGCCAAGACGCGCGCCGCGTCGAAGCTGTCCTCGTGCAGCGCGCGCGCCGGGGAGCGATCCCCGAACTGAGGGTTCATGCCCTGGAGCCAGGTGGGGACGATGGCCTTGCCTTCGCTTTCCTCATCGTCGACAGATGTAGGTGTCGCCCAGCGCGTGCAGTTTGCGTCGCGTGAGAGTACGACCAAGCAGGTGCATTGGCACAGGCTGTCGTCACATTGACGCAGCCAGGGATTCGACGATTTGCGCCTGCGTGGGGAGCCCTGCCAGGCCCTGTGGGGTGAAATAGATCCGGCATGCGAGATCGCTTGTGCGGCCATCGGAAGGGAACAAGTCGGATCCGTTGACCACGATCGTCGGTGAACCCGCGAACCCGGTTCTGTTCGCAGCATCAGGGTCTTCGATAAGTTGATAACTCACTTCAACGTCGTCGCGCCCGAGTGATTTGAGGGCCGAAGTGACGAGGGCCCCAGCTTCCTGCCAGTTGGGGCAGTCTTCGATGTGGAGCACTTGGATTTCCATAACCTCTATTTTGCCTCGTCGATGATCGACTCAGGTAATGCCCAGCAGCGCAGTTCGCGCGCGGAGGCAGTTTCGAATGAGCCAAGCCGACCCAACCATGCGGATTGCACTGGCTTCGATCGCAGTGATCGCGAGGGGGAGAACGGAGGACTCGACCGAGGCGGCCGCCGCCAAGCCAAGGATTGCCACCGAATGAACCACGCACGTACAACGCGCTCTCCTTCGGCCGTGGTCACCTCCGCTTCTCGGCGTCGACCAGGCGCGGCTCAGCCGGCATCCACGAACGCCCGCGCCGCTGCCATCACGTCGCGGACGCGCCCCTCGCGCAGGGTCTCGACTGGAGACTCGTCCCCGAGCTGGGGGTTCATCCCCATGAACCAGGCCCGGATGACCTCGTTCGTTTCCACCTCGCTGAGCAGCTGGGTGATTTCGAACGCGTCGCGGAGCAGGTCTTCCTCCCGCGCAGGCGGCTGGACCTCACCAGCCACCCACCGGGTCACGGCGCGCGGCGTCCGCTTGACGAGCACCGCCACAACGTCACGTCCCAGCACTGTGCGTAGGCGGCCGAGGATCTCGGGGATCGCAGCAGCGACGGCTTGGCCGTGCGCGCTGCGGTGAACGTCCCCGTTCATGGCCGGTCTTCCGCGGCGATCTCGCGTAGCGCGACATGCATCTCCGCCCGCGCTCGTTCCGGGGTCAGCTCCCCGGTGAGCACACGGCGGGCTCGGCCGAGATCTTCAGTGCTCGGATAGTGGCCGGCAAGCTGTTGGCCCTTCTCAATGACAGCCATGGACTGCTCGACATCGACAACGCGTTCGCTCGTCCTTGGCGGGTTCTTCGCAGCCGTTTTTACGTGTGCCGTCTCAGCTGGATTCAGCGTTCGTTGAGAGGGTAGCCATTGAAGATGCTGGCACGCGCACGACACGGGAAATAACCACGATCACTGCCACCGTTGCACTCTTGTCAATGAGAACCGTCGCTATCGAAGTAGCTACGGTTCGTATTGTCACTGATGCTAGCTTTCGTGCTACTTCTTAGGCTATCTCTCGTGCTACGTTGCCTGTGTTTATAAGGAATTTCAGGCTATCGTCTCTGCTACCACGCAAGCTACCGAGATAGCACCAACAACAGTTGCAACGTAGTGCTCAACTCAATCATCATGCAAGCACTCGCGTCCGTTGTGTCGCTGACCCAGGTAGCGGCTCCCGCACTACACGAGAACGGCAGTGTCGCGACCTTCTCATCCATCGTGACGGTCAGCGGCGGGCTGTTGCCCGGTTGGCACTTTCCCTTCACGGCCATCGCCTCCCGGGCCTCAGCGGACCCGGAATCGAGCATCCACTCCACGTCCGTTCCGTCTGAACCCGTGGGTGTGGCGGTCGCAGAACGGCTATTGCGGCACTGCGAGGCCGAGTGAGAGGCACTGCTCCTTAGCGGGCCTCTCCGATGGAAAGACTGCGATGCGACTGTCACGAAGTTCGCATGCGACCAATTCCGGTATCGAGAAGGTCTGCCCAGGTTGTCTTTCTGCAGGCTCTGCTTCAAAGGTTCCTATGCGCCAGCCGGCGGCGCACATGTCGATGGCGAGGGCCGTTCGATCGTCCACTGGCGTGACGACTTCTGCAGCTTCGTTGGCGGGCAAGTAGACGGACGAAAAGTACTCCGAGTTCAAGTCGGGGCTTCGGTAGCAGTCCACCATATTCATCTGCGCCTGCGTCGCTTGGGTGACCACTATTGCACCTGCGGTAGTTCCGAGTGCAAGAATGCCGATGGTCCCGAAAGTCACAATTCGATGCAGTCGCGTCTTGCGCTGCCTCCTGCCGTCGATGGTTAGGAGAACGTCGCTCAGCATGAGGCGTAGGTCCTCGGCGGCGGGAAGGCTGGTAACTCCTTGGCCTTTCATCGTGTCCCTCTCAATACTTTGAGTTCGTTTCGCAGGCGGAGCCGGAGGCGGGAAAGTCTGTTCCGAACAACTCCCGTAGTTGCGCCGAGTGCACGAGCCGCCTCGTCGTATGTAAAGCCGTCGAGGATGCAAAGCTCGTACACGAGCCGGTCGATCTCGGAGAGCCTCTCAACGGCAGAGGCAAGCAGGCTCATGAGTTCAGTAGCTTCGACCTGATCCGTAATGGATGGCGCCATGGACTTATCCCATTCATCGACAAGCGGTCTTTCGTGCCGTTGCCGACGGTTGGAACTTCGGCCTCGATTGAAAGCCTTGTATCGGCAGGTGACAAGTAACCAGGGCAGTGTGGAGCTGCCGACAAGAGGTATGTCAGGCAACTTCTCCCAGGCAGCAACGAATGTTTCCTGTACCGAGTCCTCAACTTCCTCGCGGGATTGCAGCAATCGGGCTGCATACGCGTAGATGGCCGCCACATGGCGTTCGTACAACTGCGCGAAAGCCCTAGTGTCACCGAGGGTGATTAGGGCGAGCAGGTCACCGTCGTCAACCAAATCAGGTGGGTCTCCTGACCCGGGAATAGAACTGCCCGAGATTTGTCGCTCCATAACCAATTAATGTCACAGCACGGGAAATCGTCTCAGATTCAGCGGAAAGTCCTTGACCTCTCATCAACTGAGCCACTACCGGTGATGGCGGCAGCGACAGGGAGCCGGATGATCGCAGTCAGGCTCCGACAAAGGCGTTCGCCGCGGCGAGGACACGCGCACCCGCCTCGTCGAAGCTATCCTCGTGCAGCACGCGCGCCGGTGAGCGATCCCCGAGCTGAGGGTTCATGCCCTGGAACCAGGTGGGCACGATGCTCTCACCCTCGCTCTTCCCAATCAGCGCCACAATCCGGTGTGCGAGGCGCAGCCGATCCTCGGCCGCAGGTGTCGGCCGGCGAGCAGCCTCGGCCCACTCTCGGACCGTGCGAGTCTCCGAGACACCGGCGATGTATGCCACGAGCTTCGAGCCGAGCACCAGGCGCAAGTCGTCAACGATCTCCGGTACCGTTGCGCCATTCACTGTGCTCATGCGTTCACGTAGGAGCGAGCTGCGGCGAGCACGGCGCGCATTGTCGGCGGCGAGCTTCTTCAGTGGGCCCCGCACTCGAGGCAGGCTAGATACGAGGACCATGCGGGTCCTGCCCGCTGGATGCCGTGCTGAGTGCCCAGGTGACGTCGATCGAATGGGTAGTTCCCAGGCTGATTGCGTCGGGGCGTGGTTCCGTCATTCGCCGACGGTCCCGGTCGTCGCGCCCTGTGGGTTCTTGGTGTCGCCCACTGGGATGTTGGCGACGATGCCGATCGGGAACTGGCCAACGACTGTGGTGCCGTCGGATGCGTAAACGTCGATGAAGCCCTCGTGATCCATAGCCAAGAGCTCTTCGGCGTAGACGTAGCCCTGTTCCCCATTTGTTGCTTGGGCGGCGGTGAGGTCGGGGACACCGTTGACGTTGGGGACACCGTAGGTCTGTCCGTTGGGGTTGACTCCCCAGTCCGTTGTCGCTGAGGTGGCGTACTGGGCCGTGGCGTTCCAGGTTGTGCCCGGGTCCGCGGTGATCGTGATTGAGGTGGTGCCGGCTGTCGGAAGCAGGCCATCCTCGATGTGGATGGTCCGTCCCACGTTGCTCGTGCAGTTCACCTCAACCCCGCCAGGTCCTTCGGAGCCCGCGCTCGGGACGGTAAGCAGGGAGACCCTGCCGGTATCGCTGACGCAGGTCAGATCGATGACGACGACGGTCGCGTTGGCCGGGGCGGGACTGAGGTCGATGCTCGCGGTGCCGGTGTGTGTGGCAGTGACTATGTTCCCCAGAGGTGCGACGGTGGTCGTCCCAGGAAGGTTGTTGATGATGACGGCGGCGCCGGTGGTGGCGCCGAGCAAGACGACTGCGCTGATGCTCATTGCGACAGCGCGGGCGCGACGCTGGTGTCGCTGCAGGCGGCTGTCCTTGGTGCCGATCGCGGCGAGCTCAGCTCGTACGCCTCGGGCGAATTCGGCGTCCATCTCGGTGATGCTCATCAGTAGTTCCCTTCAACGGCAGGCTGAATGGTCGGATTGAGGTCATGAAGATCGACGCGGAGTCGCACCCGAGCGCGGTGGAGTCGCATCCGCGCACTAGACGGTTTGAGTCCCACGGCCTCGGCGGCCTCGGCCAGCGGCAGGCCCTCGACCGCGGTCAGTATGAACAGGGCACCGTCGACAGGAGAAAGGCGCTGCAGCGAGTCCCTGAGGCGTCTCTTAGTCTCGACCGACTCTGCGTCGGGCGCTGCAACGGCTTCGGTCCGCGGCATCGTCCTAAGAACCTGCTGGTACCGCGAACTCGACCGCTGAGCATTACGCGACAGATTGACGGTCGTTACGAGCAGCCACGGAAGGACCGATCCTTGGACCGGCCGCACCGTTCGGCGCTTACGCCACAGCTCGAAGAACGCAGCCGCCGCAACATCCTCCGCATCGTGCGTGTTCACCATCAACCCGAGCGCCCGCCGGTAGACGCGATCGCGATGAAGATCGAACAGGAGGCCAAACGCGTCGCCATCGTCGCGGCCCGTGCGCTCCCACAACGCGGCCTCGATGTTCTCGGAAAAATCCATCACACTAAAGAGTGTCCGCTCGGACCCGAATCGTCCCACATTCATAGGTCTGAGATTCAGTGCGCGTCTAAGTGGGGATAGCTGCGATTATCGGGTACAGGGGACCGCCCCCGGTTTGACAACGGTGCCGGCTCGCGAGGAAGTCGTCGGCCTGGCACTCAATGAGATCCGCCGCGATGACATCGTTCTCGCCACCAAAGTCCACCAGAAGGTAGGTGACGGTCCAGGGGGTCGCCTGGACGCTTGTGGATGAGGCTCAGGCCTCGGGGTTGTCTGTGCTCGGGTCTACGGTGGAGTCACTCTCAGGTTCGCTGTGGGTGCGATGAAAGGTTCTGCCGTGAATATCTCTTGCCCTACGTGTGGTTCCCCTGCTGTGGCTACCCGGAATACCGATCAGCGGTTGGGTCAGGGTGAGTATCTGATCAAGTGCACTGGCTGTGACATCGAGTCGGGTCCGCTTCGCAAGCCGGAGGATCGGCGTCTAACCCTGTAGGAGCGGTAGTCCCCGCAGGTCGACCTGGGCTCGAACATGGGTGTGATTCGCTTACACGCGCGTCATGCGCGCGCGGGACGGGCGTCGACTGATCGACGTTGGAATTCGCTTATACGCGCGACGCGCGCGCACGTGATGGCCCCGTGTCGAACGTTCGACATCCATCCGGTTTTCGCCTACAGGCGCGGCGCACGCACGCGCGTACGGAGGCTTTGACCGGTCACTGATGCGTTCGCGCAGGGGCTGATGAGCTGGTTCTTGGGCATGAGGTCACCGCCGTCGGGTCATTGGTGTAATTCTCTTGCTTGACCCTGTTGCTGGGCGGTGGCCCGCAGATAGAGGCGGGCATGGCACCCTTCAATAGCAGCCCTGGCGTTCAGGGTGAATTTGAGGGTCTTCCGTTTCGCGCGTATCCGGGCCCAGGGGAAGGCCCGGATGGTGAGATCGACTGGCTCGTGGAGTACAAGCAGTCGCCGACCTACGACTGGGGACCTCGTGGCAGTTTCAGCGAGCGCGACGGAGTGTTCACCGTGGGTGGGGATCGGACGGCCAACACTGCTTATTCGGCGCTGCGGCTCCACGCTGCGATGACATTCGGTAGATAGGCCCTGCGCTCGTGGCCAGGCACTGCCATCGCCGCCATGTAGGTGCAACTCCCTAGTATGGAGAAATGGCGTCCGAGCTCGACCGATCAGGATCACGATCGATCTGTTGCGACCCACTGAGCGCACCGATTGCTTACCACTGGTATCAGTTGGACGACGAACCAAGCCTAATCTCCGCCTTCCGATCGATCTTGGCCTCTGAGGGCATCGGCGACGTCGACCGTGACCGATTTATCGGAGAGTTTCGTTCACGGATTATTCGGGCGCAGAACGGCCGGCTCAGGCCCGTCGACAACGTAAAAGGTCCGATGGAAACCGAGACCCGATTCGAAATGTTCGAGATCCGGTGGCGTTTCGAATTCGGTCCGGACTTCGATGAAGCGCTCGAGCTTCGGGTTCGGGCATACCACGTTGAACCGAAGAGGCTTCGTCGCGCCAACGGCTCGACGATTGTCGGACTGCATATTCACAAGAAGACAACTACGGAAGCGCAGGATACTGAGATACAGGTTGCGTCACAGCGGTACTTCAGTGGTCACCCGGAGTCTTGGGGATTGCAGAATGACTAATCAGCTATAGACTGCGGTCTATGGCTTCTATTACCGATGCGTTGGATCTTGGCTCGGAGACTGAGACAGAGCGCCTTGCGAGGCTCCTGGCAGACAGTGATGCCGACCTCTTGGAACAATTGATCCGGATGCGAGAAGTGGCTGGATTGTCGCAGACGCAGTTGGCAGAAAAGCTGGGAGTGACGCAGGCTACGATCTCATCGTTCGAGCGCTACGACAATGACCCAAAGCTTTCCACGCTCCGCCGCTATGCGCTCGGGGTGGGTGCACTTGTGACGCATGTCGTGGAGACCAACGCTTCCGACCTCGCCGGAGTTGAGGGTTGGGCGGCTCAGGGCGTCCTGCAGTTCAGCACCCGCAAGGCATCGGCGGCGCCTCGGACTGGGTGGAGAAGTGTGTCGTGAAGAACGAGACCCTGAAGACGGTGTCCATCCAGGAGATGGTTGAACAAGTCAATCTTTCCGGCATCACGTTTTATGAAGTGTCCTCGCGGCTGCGCGAGGAGGAAACCCTCGTTGATGATTCCGGTGAGGACGACTCCACTGAGGTATCGCTAGATGCTTCGTGGGACGTCCGGATTCGACACGTTGGACCACAACTGGGCGTTCGTCTTCGCTTGCATGTGCAGGATGCGTCAGTTGACATCGTCGTTGACGTTGCGGCCGAATATGAATCAGGCGAAACGCTGGCGATTGAAAAGCCGACGGTGCAAGAGTTCGTCAACAACGTGGCCCTAATGCAGCTGTACCCGTTCATCCGTGAGGCAGTGATGACGATGTCCGCGAAGGTGTCGGGCCAATCATTGCTCCTGCCAGTCTTCCAGCGGGGAGAAATCACGATGGAACTTGGCGATGGTCCCGAGATTTCGCGCGGTGATTTGTAGCTCGAGCGGCTCGACTGACCGGCCATGATGCACTTCGTATCGAGCAGCCGGCCTCTGCAGCTGTTGATGCTATGTCAGGCGTGCGACAACCTGCCATGATTCGACCATGACAGCTCCAAGGCAAATCGCACCTCCAACGAACGCGCTCGCGCTCGCCGGACTCATCCTCGGCGTCGTGGCTGCGGTCATCGGATTGTTGACACCGTCGGCAACCCTGATGTTGCTGCTCGCTTTCATTCCGGGACTGCTGGCGATCATCTTCGGATTCATCGGGATATACATGGCGAACCGGATGGGCGGGTTGCGGCGTAAGCACGCGATCTGGGCCGTGGTCCTCGGCTTCACACCGGTTGTCGTGTGGCTTGTGGCCGGGTGGCTCCTGGCTGCAGTGTTCGGAATTTCGCGGGTATCTAGCTGAGCCGCGCGACCTGGCACTGCGGGCAGAATCAGTAAGGGTGCTCCTCGGTGCCACCGGCGATCAGTCGTGCGAGGCACTCGGGGCAGTTCGGGGTGTCGACGGACCCAAGCGTATCGTCCATGCGGGGCAGCCTACGCCGAGCCTGAAGTTTGGGCTTCACTCTCTTGTGCAACCCGAATGCGCAAGAGAATGAAGCTTGGCGCCCCACGGGGGCGTGAGGCACCGTATTCAGATAAGCACCGCCCGAGGCGTGAACGACCCAGGCGAGACCTACGGGTTCCCCAAGACGGATTTGGCGACCCGGTGCACCTGTCAGTGCGGCGAGCGGAGCTGGTCGCCCGGCCGCAGTGCGGTGTCGGGGTTGCAGCCAAGCTCGCCCGGCTTCAAGAGGATGTCAGGCACGTTGAGTATGACCACACCTTCTGAGTCACGCTTCACCAGCAAACAGTCGTCGGCGTCACCCATCGCGAAACCGATGTCGCCGCCGACCACCAGTGCTCGAGGCTCGAACGGCGCCTCGCGCTCGCCCTGGGGATGCGGCATTCGTTCGAGTATCTGAGCGACGATGTCGTCGGCGGATGCCGCCAGCGGTGCGTTCGTGAGCACCTCGAGCACGAGCGCCTCCGTGCCCTCGGGCACAACGTGCACCGTGCGTGCGTCAACGGGCGGAGGAATGCGCCGAGCGTCGGGAGGGCATTCGATGTCGTGGGCCAATGCCGCGTCATCGTCCCAGACGCCGCTGTCCCCGGTCGCGACGCCCCAGAAGTCGAACTCCGACTCGAAGCACGCGACGTACGGATCGCCGCCTCGCGCGAACTCCACCGTGGCGCGGAACTGAAGTGCGCCGAACGGGTCGCCGTGCACGGCGTTCGGGTATGCCTCGTACCCGATGAGCTCGACGCCTCCGCGCCTGGTGTCCGTGTCCGCCCAGCGCGCGTAGTCGTCGATGACGTCAGTGCCGTGGCGGTACAAGTCCCTGGACAGATCGGCGACCGCTGACCGAGCTGCCGCGTGGGATGCCTCGTCGTGCGGCGAGATCTGCCCGCTCGCGCACCCGACTAAGGCCAGGGCCGCAAAGCCGGCGACGACAAGGGCGACGTCTCGCGTCACTCGGGTGACAGTGGAGTGCATGATCTGAGAATGGACTAGTCGCCACGCTTGGGGCAAGAGGTGACCTGACGACGAGGTTCGAGTCGGGCGGCGGCGAAGAACCCGAACTATGACGGATCGTCGGCTACGGTAAACGACATGAGCTCAACCGAACCCATCGGTGCGGGAATGACGACTGCCGAAGGTGAGCGTCTTAGCCTGATTCGATATCAACTACTCAACGCCGCAGAGCTGGTCAAGCAGCCATCCCCTATCAACACCCTCGCGATCAACGCGATGCAAGACGTTGTCGAGTCCGCACTGGGCGCAGTCGGTGAGCACGTGCGAGCCGACGTGAAAGCAAAGAGCGATTTCGACAAGCTCTTCGACGCCGTAGTAGCGAAACTTGGGTCGCCTAACGAGTTGACAGGTCTGAGATCGGCGGCGATCGCCCTGAACAACGCACGCGTCGGCTTCAAACACCATGGCAATCAAGTGCGTGACGAGACTCTGCGTCGGCACCAGGACGTCGCCGTGACGATCGTGTACGAGCTTGTCCGACACGGCTTCGGCACCGAGCTCGATCTTGTGTCGATGCTCGTCTTCATCCCGAACGAGGACGCACGCGGCTTCATCGAGATGGCCGAGTCATTACACAAGGCAAGCGATCTGACAGGCGCAATGACTTACCTCAGGTCGGCCTTCGACGTCGTCGTTGATGACTACGCCAATCGCAAGAGCGTCGACGGGTGGAAAACGATCTTCAATGTGGAGCCTCGGGCGTCCCACTTCCACTCGGTGGAGAACTGGGGCTGGGAGAAACCACTCGATGAACTGACGTCTTGGGTTAAATCGCTCGACGAGCGATTGCGTCTGGCTTCGATCGGAGTCGACCTCAGTAGATACGCCTACTTCGATGCCGTTGCGCCCGTGCACACCGACATGTCGCATGCCGGGCGAGGACCACACGTTCGCGTCCGATTTGAAGATCTCACCGACGATCACTATCGGGCGAGCTACCATTTCGTCGTCGATACAGCGATCAGGCTATCGTCCGCGGACTTCAACCTCTCGCCGCTCCGGAGTGACGCGAGGTCTGCTGAGACGTACGACCCGGAATACCGCTCAGCGGAATATCTCAGATCACAGGAGAAAAACGCGCGACTCCTAGCTGAGCGAGAACGCAGGGACAACGAGTCGCGAGCTGCCTACTCGGATGACGACACGACGAAGCCCGACATGTAGCCGACACTTGGCGACGACCCTCATAGAACGTCCCCAGCGTTGCGCCACACACTCGCGGGTGGACAGATACGGCGGGTGCCCGACGCCAACATTGGCAAGCGCGAAAGGATCGACAACTCCTCGACGGCCTGGTCGTAACGCCACTGGCCCGTCACCTCGTTGGGCGAACGAAGACAACGCTTGTTCGGAACGCAATAAAGACAAGCCTTGTTTGTCTTGAAAGGATTGTCTTCATCGGAGTGTGCCGGCGGCTGCTCAGTTCGCCGAAGCCGGAACGGGACGATTGCGGTCTGGAGAAGCGATACGTAGGCCAGCGTGTACCTGGTCGTTGTACCTACATGAGGCAGCAGGTGTAGGTACACGGTTTCGCCGGAGTTATCAGGGTTATTGGCCTCATTTGTGCCCAATTTCGGTGTACCTGGTGGGTTAAAGAAACTTTTATATCCGAGCGCTCGAATGCCGAACGAGAGAGTGCATGAATGTGTACAGCACACTCGTGCATCTGTGAATGATTGACCTACGCGCGTACGGGTGGACATGAATCTTGATTTGAAGCGGCGAGAGAATGTGTACCGCCACAACCTAAGAATCCGTGCACAACCGCCTGATTCCGGGGATATGGCGGTACACATTCGTCGGAGCTTCAGAATGTGTGGAATGTGTACGCCACGGACAGCGGGGGACTGGCAGCGACTTTAGGCCCGTTCGCCGTCTATGCGGTCGTGCGGCGGCTCATGCGCGCTGCTAGTTCGTCGTCGCGGTTGCCGCTGTGCTGGTAACGCATCGCAGCCTTCTCGGAAGAGTGACCGAGGCGGGCCATTGTTTCCTTCACGGTCGCGCCGACCTGGGCGTAACGAGTGCCGGCGTAGTGCCTGAGGCCGTGGAATGGCAGGTCTTCACGGCCCGCAGCAACGACTGCCTTATGCCAGTGGCGCCAGAAGGTGCTCTGGCTTAGGTGACGAACACCATCAGCGGATGGGAAGAGCAATGCGGCGCCGATCTTGTCCCGCATGTGGTCGGCGATGATCTCGGCGTCTATTCCGAAGATCGAGAGGGTGCGGACTCCTGCCGCGCTCTTGGTGCCGCCCACGACCCTCCCGGCACTCGTCTTCACGACGGCCTCGGCGATGGTCAGCCGGACGGCCGAGACAGCGCCACTCTCGCTGCGTTCGACCTTCACGTTCTTTGCTCGCAGCTCGGTCGCCTCACCGAAGCGGAGGCCCCCGATGGCGGCGACGATGACGAGAGCCCGATACTCGGGCTTGATGGTCGACAGGATAACCTCGAGTTCCTCGTCCGTCGGGGGAATGACGCTCTTCCCGGTGTTCGTGCTCTGCCCGCCTTTGACCTGGCAGGGGTTTACGTCGGCGATGCCATCCTGAACTGCGGTCGCCATGATCGAGTTCAGCAGGCCGTAAGCACGGCTCGTCTGCGTGGCCTTGCCAGTCGCGAGTTGGCCAGCGCGCCACTGACGCACTTTGGCCGGAGTTATGGCACTGAGGGTTAGGGGGAGGAGTTCGGCGAGAGGCCCACCCTTGCTGTCGGCGCCCTTCGCTCCAGGCGACCGCAGCATCCGCTCGTACTCTTCGCGTGTGCGCGTGCGCAGCGGCTCGCCCCGACTATTCGTACGGGTCGTGACCCACTTGCCGGCGTATTCTTCAAGCGTGACCGTCCGCTCAGCCTGCTTTGCGGCGACTACGTCGGGATGCACCCACTTGCCCGATGCAATCTCGACCTTGCGCTCGGCCAGCCAGTGGCGAGCCGCGCCCCGTGTCCTGAAGGTTGCAGGTGCGGAGTGACGCTTCCCGTCGGGCGCGGTGTATCGGGCGCGGAGATTCCCGCTTGGCAGGGTGTCGATGATTCCGAAGGACTCGCGAGCCATGGGTTCTCCTTGTCGTGGTACTAGCGTGGTACTCGTTATGGGGTTTCGTGGTACTTCTTGACCACTCCTGACCTTATCGGAGATCCCGTTCAATCAATGAAAACAAGGGCAAGCATCGCGTTCTGGATCTTATATCAGCATACACGATACTGGTTCGATCCCAGTATCGCCCACAGCAGATGAAAGGGCTCAGACTCCGGTCTGGGCCCTTTCTGTTCCCACTCCCATTCTGGCCATATAGGAGTTTAATGACTCGCATGGCCGGCATCGAGAGCATGCAGAAACGTTCCTCAGGCAGCGGATGGCTGGCCTGGGGCATCGTTATGCTGGTGCTCGGGATCATCGGAATCGTCATCTTCATCGTCGGATCCACCATTCCGACCACCGGCAACGTGCAGGGGTCCAGCGTCTGGCAGACCCTCAGCGTCATCCTGGGCGCCACCTTTTTCGGCCTCGGCCTGGTGTCGGTGATCATCGGCGCGATCAAGCGACGGAAGTTCGGCAGCGACTGACGCGTCCGCCCCCGGCGCAAGCGCCGCTAAAGTTGGGTGAATGAGCAGCCAGCAAACCGGATTCGACCTATTCACCGACCGCGACATTGTCGCGATCCGCGTCAACGGGGAGCTTCGAGACCTGGCGACGACCGTCTCCGAGACGGATGCCGTCGAGCCGGTGAGCATCAATTCTCCGGACGGGCTGGACATCCTGCGGCACTCCGCAGCGCACGTTGCCGCCCAGGCGGTGCAGGCGATCAACCCGACCGCGAAGCTCGGCATCGGCCCCCCGATCGTCGACGGCTTCTACTACGACTTCGACGTGGAAGAGCCATTCACGCCGGAAGACCTGAAGGCGATCGACAAGGCGATGCAGCGCATCATCAAGCAGGGCCAGCGTTTCCAGCGTCGCGTCGTGACCGAGGACGAGGCGCGGGCGGAACTGGCGAAGGAGCCATACAAGCTTGAACTGATCGGGCTCAAAGGTGCGACCGACCAGACTGGCGACACTTCGACGGAGCTCAGTACAAGCAACGAGTCGGTCGAGGTCGGCGGTGCCGAGCTCACCATCTACGACAACGTCGACCCCAAGATCGGCGAAACGCTCTGGAAAGACCTGTGCCGCGGACCGCACCTCCCGAACACGAGGATGATCGGCAACGGATACGCCCTCACCAGGGTGGCTGCCGCCTATTGGCGCGGCTCGGAGAAGAACCAGCAGCTCCAGCGCATCTACGGAACGGCCTGGCCCAGCAAGGACGAGCTGCGTACGTATCAGGAGCGGATGGAGGAAGCCGCCCGCCGCGATCACCGCAAGCTGGGCAAGGAGCTCGACCTCTTCTCCTTCCCGGAGGAGATCGGTTCCGGGCTCTCGGTCTGGCACCCTCGCGGCGGGATCATCCGCCAGGAGATCGAGCAGCACGCCCTGCGGCGTCATCGCGAGGCTGGATATACCTACGTCTACACCCCGCACATCAGCAAGGCTGACCTGTTCCTGCAGTCCAATCACTTGGTCACCTACAAGGACGGCATGTTCCCTCCCATCCACATGGACGAGATACGGGACGCCGAGGGCAACGTGACCCGGCAGGGCTCTGACTACTACCTCAAGCCGATGAACTGCCCGATGCACATCTTGATCTACAAGGAGCGTGGACGCAGCTATCGCGACCTGCCGATGCGACTCGCCGAGAACGGCACGGTGTATCGCAACGAACTCTCCGGTGCCCTGCACGGACTGACCAGGGTGCGTGGCTTCACCCAGGACGACTCGCACCTCTTCGTGACCCCTGACCAGCTGCAGGATGAGGTCGCGAAGGTCCTCGAATTCGTTGTCTCCATGTTGCGAGATTTCGGCCTGACCGAGTTCGAGCTCGAACTGTCGATGAAAGACGACCACAAGGACAAGTGGATCGGTTCGGAGGAGTTCTGGGACAGCTCCACGGATGCCCTGCGCCAGGTCGCCCTGCGCAGTGGGCTGAAGCTCACCGAGGTTCCAGGCGAGGCCGCGTTCTACGGGCCCAAGATCGACCTCAAGACTCGCGACGCGATCGGACGCGAGTGGCAGCTGTCCACGGTCCAGGTCGATCCGAACCTGCCGGAACGTTTCGACCTCGAGTTCACCGACCGCGATGGGTCCAGGCAGCGTCCGATCATGATCCACCGTGCACTTTTCGGATCGATCGAGCGTTTCTTCGCCATCCTGCTGGAGCACTATGCCGGCGCCTTCCCGGTGTGGCTGTCGCCGGTGCAGGTTGTCGGGATTCCGGTCGCCGAAGAGTACGGCCCATACCTCGATGACGTGATCGACCAGCTGAAGACTGTCGGCGTGCGGGCCGAAGTGGATCATTCCAGTGACCGGATGCCGAAGAAGATCCGTACCCACACCAAGGCCAAGGTGCCTTACCAGCTCATCGCAGGCGAAGACGACCGCGCAGCCGGGGCGGTCAGTTTCCGGTTCCGGGACGGAACCCAGGAGAACGGGATCCCGGTGGCCGACGCGATCGCGCGCATCCGCGAATCCATCGAGACGAAGGCGCAGGTCTGAGGTGATCGACCCGGAGACCGGCATCGCGGTCGAAGACGGTGCCGACTTTGCCGCGGTACCCGACGCGTTCCAGCGGTTGTGGACACCGCATCGGCTGGTCTACATCCAGGAAGGCCAGCAGCCGGAAGAGGATGCCTGCCCGTTCTGCCTCGCACCGTCCAAAGCCGACGAGGATGCGCTGATCGTTGCCAGGGGTGAGCACGCCTACGTGCTGCTCAACCTGTTCCCGTACAACTCGGGTCACCTTTTGGTCTGCCCATACCGCCATGTTGCAATGTATGACGAGGCGACCAGCGAAGAGATTGCCGAGATTGGTAGCCTCACCCAGACGGCGATGCGCGTGCTGCGACAGGTATCCTCGTGTGACGGCTTCAACCTCGGCATGAATCAGGGCAGGATCGCCGGCGCAGGGATCGCTGAACACCTGCACCAGCACATCGTGCCGCGGTGGGCGCTCGACTCGAACTTCTTCCCCATCGTGGCCCGCACGAAAGCCGTGCCGAGGTTGCTGGGAGAAGTGCGCGACGAGATCGCCCAGGCCTGGCCCCGCTAGAGCCGCAAGCCCCTTTCCCACCGCAGAACCCCACCACACGACGAAGGTAGAATCAGCAGCATGACCACAAGCACTTCACCCGACAACGGCACCACCGCTGCCGAGACCAACACGGTCGGCTCCAACCGCGTCAAGCGCGGCCTCGCCGAAATGCTCAAGGGTGGCGTCATCATGGACGTCGTCAACGCTGAGCAGGCGAAAATCGCCGAAGACGCGGGCGCCGTCGCCGTCATGGCCCTGGAGCGCGTCCCAGCCGACATCCGCTCGCAGGGCGGCGTCGCCCGCATGAGCGACCCCGACCTCATCGACGGCATCATCGCCACCGTCTCGATCCCGGTCATGGCGAAGGCCCGCATCGGCCACTTCGTCGAAGCACAGATTCTGCAGTCGCTCGGCGTCGACTACATCGACGAGTCAGAGGTTCTCAGCCCGGCCGACTACGTCAACCACATCGACAAGTGGCCGTTCACCATCCCGTTCGTCTGCGGGGCGACGAACCTCGGTGAGGCGCTGCGCCGCATCAACGAGGGCGCTGCGATGATCCGCTCGAAGGGTGAGGCCGGCACCGGCGATGTCTCTGAGGCTACCAAGCACATCCGCACCATCAAGCGCGAGATCGCCCGCCTCGGCTCCCTCAGCACCGACGAGCTGTATGTCGCGGCCAAGGACCTCCAGGCACCGTACGAACTCGTTCTCGAGGTCGCCAAGACCGGCACCCTGCCGGTCGTGCTGTTCACCGCTGGCGGGGTTGCGACCCCGGCCGACGCGGCGTTGATGATGCAGCTCGGAGCCGACGGCGTGTTCGTCGGTTCGGGAATCTTCAAGTCGGGCAACCCGGCACAGCGCGCAGCGGCAATCGTCAAGGCGACGACCTTCTACGACGACCCGGCGGTGATCGCCGAGGCTTCACGCGGTCTCGGAGAGGCGATGGTCGGAATCAACGTGTCCGACCTGGCCGCACCGCACCGGCTCGCCGAGCGTGGCTGGTAGTCCCACTACGAACACGACTGCAGCAGTACCCGGGACGATCGGTGTGCTCGCGCTCCAGGGAGACTTTCGCGAGCACATCGCCGTGCTGCGTTCCCTGGGGGCGGATGCACGCCCAGTACGACGGCCGGAGGAACTGGCTGAGGTGGCCGGGCTGGTGATTCCCGGCGGCGAGTCCAGCGTCATGGACAAGCTGTCCAGGACCTTCGGCCTGGCCGGCCCGTTGCGTGCCGCGATCAGTGATGGTCTGCCGGTTTACGGAACCTGCGCCGGAATGATCATGCTGGCCGATCGCATCCTTGATGGAATCGACGGGCAGCAGACGCTGGGCGGTCTCGACATCGAAGTGCGCAGGAACGCTTTCGGGTCGCAGGTCGAATCGTTCGAGGTGGACCTGGACGTGCCGGCGGTGGGGGACACCCCGGTGCATGCCGTCTTCATCCGCGCACCAGTGGTGGAGGTGCTCGGGGCAGGCGTGACAGCACTCGCCACCCTCGACGACGGGCGCGTGGTGGCCGCCGAGAGCGGAAACCTGCTCGCCACCTCATTCCATCCCGAGATGACCGGCGAAACTCGGTTCCACGAGTACTTCCTCGACAAGGTGCGCCGGCGCAGCTGATCGCACCGCCATGCGCCGGCCCGTCGTTGCCGGCTGGGTAGAATGTGATCCATGTCAGGTCACTCCAAATGGGCAACCACCAAGCACAAGAAGGCCATCACTGATTCGCGGCGCGCCAAGGCGTTCGCGAAGCTGATCAAGAACATCGAGGTCGCTGCGAAGATGGGCGGGGCCGACCTGTCGGGCAATCCGACCCTCGTTGATGCGATCCAGAAGGCCAAGAAGACCTCGGTTCCGAACGACAACATCGACCGTGCCGTCAAGCGCGGCGCCGGGCTGTCCGGCGAGTCCGTCGAATACCTGACCATCATGTATGAGGGCTACGCCCAGGGTGGCGTCGCGCTGTTGGTCGAGTGCCTCACCGACAACAAGAATCGCGCCGCTGCAGAGGTGCGCACGACGATGACCCGCAACGGCGGCACCATGGCCGACCCCGGCAGCGTCGCATACAACTTCAACCGCAAGGGCGTCATCTCGATCAGCAAGACCGACACGGTGACCGAGGACGACATCCTGATGGCTGTTCTCGATGCCGGTGCTGAGGAAGTCATCGACCGCGGAGCCGGCTTTGAAGTGATCACTGAGCCGACGGACCTGGTGGCTGCCCGCACCGCCCTGCAGGAGGCGGGGATCGACTACGACTCCGCCGAGGCCGAGTTCGTGCCGAACCTGCACGTCGAGCTCGACCTGGAGACCGCCCGGAAGGTCTTCAAGCTGATCGACGCCTTCGAAGACCTGGACGACGTGCAGAACATCTTCGCCAATTACGAGGTTTCACCCGAAGTCCAGGCCCAGCTTGACGAGGACTAGGCGACTTCACCCATGACACTCCGAGTGCTCGGAGTCGACCCCGGCCTCACCCGCTGCGGTGTCGGTGTCATCGACGTCGAACCGAACCGCAAGGCGCGGCTGGTGCACGTGAGCGTCATCCGCTCGGATCCGGAACTCGACCTGGAGAAACGGCTCCTGGGACTCGGTGCCGGACTGGAAAGCCTCCTTGCCGAGTACCGTCCTGACGCCGTCGCACTGGAGCGGGTATTCGCCCAGCAGAACCTGAGAACGGTGATGGGGACGGCGCAGGCCAGCGGGGTGGTCCTGTTGCTGGCCGCGAGGCAGGAGCTGGCCGTCGGGCTGCATACGCCTTCCGAGGTGAAGGCCTCGGTCACCGGCTACGGATCGGCCGACAAGAAGCAGGTTGCAACAATGGTCGCGCGGATTCTCGGACTGGCCACGCCGCCGACTCCTGCCGACGCATCGGATGCTCTTGCACTCGCCATCTGCCACGGCTGGAATTTGGGGACGGCGCAGGCTGGCCCCTCCGCGAACTCGTCCCTGACCCCGGCACAACGGGCGTGGCGCGCCGCGGAGCGTAAGGCTCCGAAGTCGGCGGCCGCTCGTAGGGTGGAGCCATGATCTCCTCTGTGCGCGGCCCGGTATTGGCCGCGGTCGGCTCCACGGTCGCCGTCGAAGTGGGTGGCGTCGGCCTGTCGATCACCGTCACACCGCAGCACGCGTTGTCCGTTCAGCTGGGAGCCGAAGCCCGTCTGTACACGGCGCTCATCGTGCGGGAAGACGACCTGGCACTCTACGGGTTCCGGGAGGCCGAGGAACTGACAGTGTTCGACCTGCTCCGTGGGGTGACCGGTGTCGGCCCGAAGTCGGCGATGGGCGTTCTCGCCGCGATGTCCCCGCAGCAGATCGCTACCGCCGTCGCCACTGAGGATGACGGCGCATTCCGGAAGGTATCCGGGATCGGCCCGAAGACCGCCAAGCTCATTGTGCTTTCCCTCGCTGGGAAGCTCCACGTCGCGGCAGTCTCAAGCCCTCAGGGAACCGCATCCGACACTTCCACCGGGTCCAGCGTGCTCGCAGCCCTGGTCAGCCTCGGCTGGTCGGAGAGGGTCGCAACGCAGGCAGTGGACGACGCCATCACCGCCGCCTCGCCGGCGGAGCGTGATGCGGTACCCGCACTGCTGCGCCTGGCCCTGGCCCAGTTGGGCCCGGCTCAGCGCGGCGAGGTGAAGACGCCATGACACCCTCGGAATTCCAGGACGATCCGGCCGTCGCGGTGGTGCGCCCGACTCCCGAATCCGAAGCCGAGCTCGCCTTCGAAGGTGCCCTTCGGCCCAAGTCGCTGGCCGAATTCGTGGGACAGTCCAAGGTGCGGGCACAACTCGAGTTGCTGCTGCGGGCAGCCGAGATGCAGAATCGTACCCCCGATCACATCCTGCTGGCAGGGCCTCCCGGCCTCGGCAAGACCACACTCGCCATGATCGTGGCCCAGGAGAGCGGCCGGCCGCTTCGCATGTCCAGTGGCCCGGCAATCCAGCACGCCGGCGACCTGGCAGCCGTGCTCTCTTCCCTCGTGCCGGGGGAGATCCTCTTCATCGACGAGATCCACCGGATGGCCCGCGCTGCCGAAGAGATGCTCTACCTGGCGATGGAGGACTTCCGGATCGACATCATGGTCGGCAAGGGCGCTGGCGCAACATCCATCCCACTGGACCTGGCACCATTCACCCTCGTCGGTGCAACGACGCGCTCAGGGCTTCTGCCAAACCCCCTGCGCGATCGCTTCGGCTTCACCGCGAACCTCGAGTTCTATTCGGAGCCGGAACTGGAGATGGTGCTGCAGCGTGCAGCTGCGCTGCTCGAGCTGCCCATCGACAGGTCGGCACTCGCTGAGATAGCCGGGCGATGCCGGGGAACACCTCGAATCGCCAACCGCTTGCTGCGCAGGGTGCGGGACTATTCCCTCGTCCACGGAGACGACGGCCTGACCGCTGTTCACGCGGCGCTGGAACTCTATGACGTGGACGAGTTGGGACTGGATCGCCTTGACCGCGCGGTCATGGACATCATTCTCACCCGATTCGACGGCGGACCGGTCGGCCTGAACACGCTCGCGGTGTCGGTCGGTGAGGAGGCGGAGACCATCGAATCCGTGGTGGAGCCATTCCTGGTGCGGATCGGCATGATCACGCGGACGCCACGTGGCCGAGTCGCGACGAGCCTGGCCTGGAAGCATTTCGGGCTCGTTCGCCACACGGATAGCTTGTTCACCGATGATCTATAGTTGAACCTTGCCAGTTGTGCACAGCGCTGCCCGCCGACTGGATCCCCCTCAAGCTTTGGAAGGTCCCGTCATGGATCCGTTTCTTATTATCGTCGTCGTCGCCCTGGGCCTGTTCGTCTTCATGCAGTTCCGCACTGCGAAGAAGCGTCGCACTGAGGCTGCCGAACTCCAGGAGAAAATGCTCCCCGGCACGGAGATCATGACCAACTACGGTCTCTACGGAACAATCATCTCGATTGACGATGAGAACAACATCGCACTCATCGAAACCACCCCAGGTACCGTGCTTCGCATCCACCGCCAGACGATCCTCAAGGCAGTCGAAGAAGAAGTGATCGCCGATGATGCCGAGGTCTCGGCCGAGGACGACGCCGTCATCGAGGCTCTTCCCGAAGACACCACAGCCCCCGAGTTCGGGGAGCGCATCGAGGAGGAGCCGGTGAAGCCGGCTCGCAAGGGTGCGAAGAAAGACCGCGAGTAACCACTAACCTGTTGTGAGTCCGGCGGCACCTGCCGCCAAAAGTTCTCCAATGAATGTGGCCCGAGAGAGTCTGCGCCTGCGCGGTGCAACCGACGTGAAGAAAGCTGAGTAACCAGGTGGCAAGATCGACCCCGGTCAAGAAGGCTTGGCGTGCACTGACCTGGTTGCTGGTCATCATCGTCGGTCTCATCGCCATCAACGGTGCGGGAATCCTCTGGGGCAGCGGTGCCTCCTGGGCCCCCAAGCTGGCGCTCGACCTTCAGGGAGGCACGCAGATCGTGCTTGCGCCGCAGCTCGAGAGTGGGCAGACGGTCACGGAAGAACAGCTGAACCAAGCCGTGTCGATCATCCGCCAGAGAATCGATGCGAGTGGTGTGGCTGAGGCTGAAATCGCAACGCAGGGAACCCAGAACATCACTGTCTCCCTGCCGGGCGTCCCCGACAAGGAGACCCTCGACCGGCTGGAGTCTTCGGCCAAGCTCGAGTTCCGCCCGGTTCTCTACACCGACGCCGCGACGACCACCGAGATGGGGGAGGACGGCGAGGATTCGACCGCTACCCCCGAACCCGGTGCTGAGGAGACTCCAGAACCGACCCTGAACTCGACACCGACCGCCAGCCCGACTGACGCGAGCGACCCGAGCTGGATCACCGAGAAGCTCTTCGACGATTTCACCAAGTTCGATTGCGACAGCCTCGACGAAGCCGGCGCGAACGTGGCTCCGGAAGCGGAACCGCTCATCACCTGTGATGACACGCGCACACAGAAGTTCATCCTTGGTCCGGTCGAGGTCCGCGGCGCAAACATCTCGGATGCCAGTCACGGGCTGGCCATGAACAGCCAGGGCGTCACCACCGGCCAGTGGGCTGTCAACATGCACTTCGATGATGAAGGCGCCGAGGCGTTCGCCGACGTCACTCGCAGGCTGATCACGCTCGAGGGTGTTCGCAACCAGTTCGCGATCGTGCTGGATGGACAGGTCATCACCGCCCCGACCACCAATGCTGCCATCACCGATGGCAAGGCAGAGATCAGCGGAAACTTCACCCAGGACAGCGCGAAGACACTCGCCGACCAACTGAAGTTCGGCGCGCTGCCGATCGGCTTCGAGGTGCAGAGCAGAGAAGTGATCTCGGCAACGCTGGGTGACACGCAGCTCTCGAGCGGGATCATCGCCGGACTCATCGGAATGTTCCTGGTGGTCATCTACTCGCTGTTCCAGTACCGCCTGCTGGGCTCCGTCACGGTCGCGTCGCTCGTCGTGGCCGCCGTACTGACCTATCTGGTGATAGCCATCATGTCGTGGCGAATGGGGTTCCGATTGTCACTGGCCGGGGTCGCCGGCCTTATCGTGGCGATCGGTTTCACCGCCGACTCCTTCATCGTCTACTTCGAGCGCATCCGTGATGAACTGCGTGACGGCAAGAGCCTGGTGGGCGCGGTCGAAGCCGGTTGGAAGCGGGCGCTCCGCACCATCCTGGCGGCCAAGGGTGTCAACCTCCTGTCGGCCATCGTGCTCTTCGTACTGGCGATCGGAAACGTCCGGGGCTTCGCCCTCACCCTGGGGATCACGACGGTGATCGACGTGCTCGTGGTGGTGGTCTTCACGCACCCGATGCTGCAACTGCTCGCAACCACCCCGTTCTTCTCGAACGGCCACAAGCTGAGCGGGCTAGATCCACACGCCCTGGGAGCGGTCTACCGAGGGCGCGCCCAGTTCCGCGCACCCATTGCCAAATCGCCGAAGCTCGTGGGTGCGTCGCGAGAAGCGGTGCGCCGACAGACCATTGCTGAGCGAAAGGCTGCGGAATCCGCGGCCAAGTCCAGCTCGAACGCATCCTCCAGGGGGAAGTAGTCCTGATGGCCAATCTCACTCAGTTCGGAAACGACCTCTACACCGGCAAGCGGTCGTACGACTTCGTCGGCAAGTACCGCATCTGGTACACCATCGCCATCATCGGAATGGCGATCTCCATCGTGATTCCGATCATCAACGGGTTCAACTTCGGCATCGAGTTCCGGGGCGGCTCCCAGTTCCAGATCACTGAGGCCGCCAATCCCGAACAGCAGCCGGCGATCGATGCCGTGCAAAGCGTGGTCCCCGAGCAGGTCGCCCATGTGACGTCCGTGGGGGCGAGTGGCCTGCGCATTCAGACCGACAAGCTCACCGACGACGAGACCAACAGCGTCGCCCAGGCCCTCGCCGCGGCCTACGACATCCCAGCTGCCGACGTGACCGCCTCCTTCATCGGACCCAGTTGGGGCGCCGACATCACGGCCCAGGCCGTGCGCGCCCTCGTCGTATTCCTCGCACTCGCCGTCATCATGATGGCGATGTACTTCCGCACCTGGAAGATGTCCATCGCCGCACTCCTGTCGCTCATCAACGTCCTGGTGATCACCGCCGGTGTCTACGCGGCAACCGGATTCGAGGTGACGCCCGGCGCGATCATCGGCTTCCTGACAATCCTCGGCTTCGCCCTTTATGACACTGTCGTGGTGTTCGACAAGGTCCGCGAGAATACTGCGGAACTCGGGCCAGAGTCCCGTCAGACCTTCGGAGAAGCGGTCAACCTGGCCGTCAACCAGACGCTGGTGCGTTCCATCAATACCGGTGTCGTCGCCGCGTTGCCGGTTGCCGCCATCCTGTTCATCGGATCGTTCGTGCTCGGCGCCGACACCCTGCGGGACATCTCGCTGGCACTGTTGGTCGGCATCATCCTGGGTACCACGTCGACCATCTTCATCGGTGCCCCGATCTATGCCCATTTGAGGGAGAACGAGCCGGAGATCAAGAAGCAGACCGCGCGCGCACTCGCGCTTCGCACTGCCAGCGCCGAGTAGGTCAGACCTCCACCCTTGCCACGGTATTCTGGAGTGAGCAAGCCGGAGGAGGGGATATGACAGAGGTCACGTCGCCAAGCCCGGTCGCCAGGCGGAGCCTGATTCCCCGGATCTTCTCCAGGGCTCAGCCGTCCGGCGGCATGGACATCCTGCTCAAGAAGGTCCGCGCGAACGACCCCAAGGCCGACCTCGACGTGATCGAGCGTGCATACGCGCGCGCAGAAGAGGCGCACCGCGGACAGCTTCGCCGCAGCGGCGAACCGTACATCACCCACCCGGTTGCGGTGGCACAGATCCTTGCCGAACTCGGCATCGGCCCCAAGACGCTGGCCGCCGCGCTGCTGCACGACACCGTGGAAGACACCGACTACTCGCTCGACATGCTGCGCGACGAGTTCGGCGACGAGATCGCGATGCTGGTCGACGGCGTCACCAAGCTGGACAAACTGAAGTACGGAGACAGTGCGCAGTCGGAGACAGTGCGCAAGATGGTCGTCGCGATGTCCAAAGACATCCGCGTGCTTCTGATCAAGCTCGCAGACCGCCTTCACAATGCCCGCACCTGGGGCTTCGTCGACTCCGAGTCCGCGGCGCGCAAGGCTCGGGAGACCCTGGAGATCTATGCTCCGCTCGCGCACCGCCTCGGCATCCAGACCATCAAATGGGAGCTGGAAGACCTCTCATTCGCCGTACTGCATCCCAAGCTGTACCTCGAGATCGAGAACCTGGTCAAGCAGCGCACCCCACAACGCGACGAGTTCCTCCAGCAGGTGATCGACGCTGTTCGTGAAGACCTGAAGGCCGCGAAGATCAAGGGCAAAGTGGCCGGTAGGCCCAAGCAGTACTACTCGATCTACCAGAAGATGGTGCTCCGCGGACGCGAGTTCGACGAAATTTACGACCTGGTGGGCATCCGGGTGCTGGTGGGCTCGGTTCGCGACTGCTATGCGGTGCTCGGGTCTATCCACGCCAGGTGGACGCCGATTCCCGGCCGGTTCAAGGACTACATCGCCACCCCGAAGTTCAATCTCTACCAGTCACTCCACACCTCCGTCATCGGGCCGAACGGCCGCGCCGTGGAGATCCAGATCCGCACCGAAGAGATGCACCGCCGTGCGGAGTTCGGCGTGGCGGCCCACTGGAAGTACAAGGAGCGGGTGAGCGGCAAGGGTGTCCTCAAGCCGCTGGGCAGTGACACCGACATGGCCTGGCTCGCCCATATCTCCGATTGGCAGGCCGAGACCTCGGATCCGGGGGAGTTCCTTGACTCGCTACGCTACGAGATCGGCGCCAAGGAGGTCTACGTATTCACCCCGCAGGGCAAGGTGATCGGCCTTCCGGGCGGCGCGACACCGGTGGACTTCGCGTACGCGGTGCACACCGAGGTCGGCCATCGCACCATGGGGGCAAAGGTGAACGGGCGCCTCGTCCCGCTCGAAAGCCAACTCAGCAGCGGTGACGTCGTCGAGGTCTTCACCTCGAAGAACCCGGATGCCGGGCCGAGCCAGGGCTGGCTCACCTTCGTGAAGAGCACTCGGGCACGCAACAAGATCCGACAGTGGTTCACGAAGGAGCGCCGTGATGAGGCGGTGGAGCAGGGCAAGGACTCCATTGCCCGGGCCATGCGCAAGCAGAACCTCCCGCTGCAGAAGCTCATGGGCCAGGACTCGCTGAACGAGGTTGCCGCGCTCCTCCGTTACGAAGACGTCACCGCCCTGTACGCGGCCGTTGGCGAAGGCCATGTGTCCACCCAGTCGGTACTGGAGAAGGTCGTTGCTTCGCTGCACTCGGAGAACGAGGACTCCGACATCCCCATCCCGGCCAAAGGCCGCCGCCGCCGCCAGAACGACAGCGGTTCCGGCGTGCTGGTCAAGGGAGCACCCGACATCCTGGTGAAGCTGGCCAAGTGCTGCACGCCGGTCCCCGGTGATGACATCGTCGGCTTCGTCACGCGCGGATCCGGCGTCTCCGTGCACCAGGCTTCGTGCATCAACGTGGCTGAGTTGATGAAGGAGCCCGAGCGGATCATCGAGGTCGAGTGGGCGCCAACGTCGACCAGCGTCTTCCTGGTTCAGATTCAGGTGGAAGCGCTCGATCGCTCCGGACTGCTCTCCGACATCACGCGCGTGTTGTCCGAGCACCACGTCAACATCCTCTCGGCGACCATCACCACGTCATCCGACCGCCTGGCGCTCAGCAAGTTCGTCTTCGAGATGGGAGACACCACCCACCTGGACAGGGTGCTCAACGCGGTGCGGAGAATCGACGCCGTCTACGACGTCTACCGCGTCAGCAACGGCTGATACCGCAGGCAACGCCAGGGACCGCAAGCGATCCAGTGTTCGCACCTTCCCCGGGAGATTACGGCGCCGATCCAGAAGGGTGACGCAATCCTCGACGGATGCCCCGGCCAGGCCGAGGAGCCGCAGCACCATCAATTGCAGGGGCACATCGAACCCGGAACTTGACCTGACCAGGTCGCAGGCGGTGCGCAGTGGTGAGGTCACGCGAACTCCGCCGAGCACAACGATCTCATTGTCATCGATCACGACCTCACGAACGACGAGCCTGCGGAGCGTGGACGGCTTTGCCCGGGCATCCGCTGCTGAACAGAACTGGTGCTCGCTGGGCGGTGAGTCCATCACACCGAACACCCACGCTGCGGACAGCCGTTCCACGATCACTCTTCCGGAGAGCTGCTGCGCAGCCGCCTGCGCACGATCGGCTGATTGCTCGGGAAGGTCGACTGGGCTGAAGCAGTCCGCAATGGCGAAGAGGTCGCCATCGAGCCTCGCGGCAGACAATTCCGCGATCGGCAGGTCGGCGGGGGAGAGCACGGCGGGCAGGCGAGGTGTCATGCACCCATGGTGGGCTGCCTCTGAGCGGCGAGAAGCTCCAGCCTGCGATTTGTGGGAAACCGGCTGCCGGTCGCGCCTGTGAGCAGGTGCCGGGTCAGGAGCCGATCGCTCCCAGCCAGGCCTTGCGTGCGTCAAGGGCTTCCTGGGCCTCTGCGATGCGCTTGGCGTCTCCACTCGCGCGGGCTGCGGCGAGTTCCTCCTCCAGCTTCGCTATTGCGTCGTGAAGCTGGCTGGCCAGCCCCTCCGAGCGCGCCTGACGCTCCGGATTGTTCTTCTGCCAATGCTCATCGTCAAGTTTGCGCACCGCGGTCTCGACCTTGCGCAGGCGGTCCTCGACCGACTTCACTTTGTCGCGCGGCACCTTGCCGACCTGGTCCCAGCGAGTCTGGATTGAAGCGAGCGCGTTCCGTGCCTTGGACCGGTCGGTCTCGGTCAGGAGCGGCTCGGCTTCGGCCAGCAGCGCGAGCTTCAGGTCCAGGTTGGCAGCGAACTCCTCGTTGTCCTTGGCGTCCACCTCCGACTTCGCCGAGTACAGGGCGTCACCGGCTGCCTTGAACTTGGCCCAGAGCGCGTCATCGAACTTCTTGCCGGCGCGCCCGGACGCCTTCCACGCCTCCAGAAGGGAGCGGTAGGCGGGGATTCCGGCAACACCCTGGGGGACGAGCGCCTCGGCTTTCTCGACCAGTTCCTGCTTCTGGTTGCGCGCCTGCTTGTGCGTGGCGTCGAGCTCAGCAAAGAACGCCTTGCGGTGCGTCTCGATCGTGGTGCGTGCGGCCCTGAACCGCTTCCACAGTTCATTGCCCTCCGCCTTCGGCAGCCGTGGGCCATCCTGCTGGTGTTTCTGCCAGCGGGCGAAAATGTCGTCCAATTCGGCGCTGACCGACTTCCACTGGGCTTTCGCCGGATCCCGTGCGGCGAGTTTCTCCGCTTCGACAACCAGCGCGGTGCGCTCCGCTACCGCTTCGTCGAGCGCCGCCTTGTTCTCGGCGAGCTGCTTCTCGGTGAGTTCGCCAACCGCGCCGCCGAGCGCATCCAGGCGGGCACGCAGCGATGCCAGGTCGCCAACAGCGTTCGCGGTTTCCAGCGTCTTGCGGAGGGCATCCACTGTTGAAGCGATGTCGGCGGCGGGCGTTCCACGCTTGATGCGCTGTTCGAGCAGGGTCACCTGTCCGGCAAGGTCGGTGTACTTCCGCTGGAAGTACGCCAATGCCTCTTCCGGCGTGCCGTCGGGGAATTGCCCGACCTCGCGTTCCACGTCGCCGTCGCGTACAAAGACGGTGCCGGTCGAATCGACGCGGCCCCATGATTCCTGGTTGTTCGTAGTCACAGTCTCACCTTGTTTACCGGAGCCGATTGCTGCTGATGGCCGGTGCCCAGCCTATTGCACCCGCCTATTCCACAATTCCTTATTCCACGCTGACGCCGGTGATCGTCGTCGAAACCACCGGTGCGCCATCGTGCGCCCCATCGGCCACGCCCTTGCTGGCGATCTGCTCGATGAGCTGGTCGAGCCCGGAGGTCACCTGCCCGATCACCGTGTAGCCGCCGGCAGCATCCGCCTGAATGGTGGTGTCCTCGTACACGATGAAGAATTGGTGGCCGTTGCTGAAGGCATCGCCGCCGGCGCGCGCCATGGCGATCGTCCCGGCCGGGTACACGTTGTCGGCCGGCGCGTTCTCGATCGGGCCGTAGCTGTAGTCAGGGTCCCCTGAACCGGTACCGTCGATCGAGCCGCACTGGAGGACGAAGAAGCCGTTATCGGTGAGGCGGTGGCAGGTCTTGCCGGGGAAGTAACCGCTCTGCACGTCGCCAATGAAAGCGGAGACCGCCTGCGGTGCTGCTGCGCCGTCGAGCTGGATGCCCAGGGCGACGTCATTGAGAGTGAGTTCGCCGGTCCAGGTCCGCGCCTCGGCGAGAGACGGGTCGGGCACGGCCTCGGCATTCGAGCCCTCCTCGACCGGATCGACCGGATCAGCCGACTCGACCGGCGCAGGCTCAGGGGCCCCCGGGCCGGCGGTGAAGTACAGAACCTGGGTCACGGTGGCCAGGGTGATGACGAGGACGGCGATGACGACCCAGATGACGTTGTCCCGAACACGGCGGCGAACGGTGTGCGAGAACACCGCCTGCCTGGCGTTGTAGCGGCGGAGGCGGTCCCGTGCCGCACGTGCATCGCGTTCGGCTGTCTTGCTCGGTGCCACTTGTCCTCCGTCGATAGTGCGTGGTCGTCGATACTGCGTGGTCGATAGCGCCTGGCTGGCAGGGTGCCTGCTGCCCCCAAGAACTTTAGCCGACCTGACAACACGGGGGTGTCTGGCGGTGGCCGTAGCATTGAGCGCATGGTGGACGGGCAGCTTGGTTTACGCGGCGGCGCGACCCCACTCGCCGTTCGGATGCGCCCGCGCAGCCTCGACGAGGTCGCCGGACAGAAGCACCTGCTGGGTCCTGGCTCCCCGCTGGTGAGCCTGGCATCCGCCGATTCGGACACTCAGGGATCCGTCTCCGTGATCCTTTGGGGCCCGCCGGGAACGGGCAAGACGACCCTGGCGCAGGCCATCGCCCACAGCTCAGGGCGAAAGTTCGTCGAGCTGTCGGCTGTCAACGCGGGGGTCAAGGATGTACGGGAGGTCATGGAGGCGGCACTGTCGTCCCGCGACCTCTACGGGGTCTCCACCGTTCTCTTCCTGGACGAGATCCACCGGTTCTCGAAGGCGCAGCAGGACGCGCTTCTGCCTGGGGTGGAGAACGGGTGGGTGATCCTCGTCGCGGCGACAACCGAGAACCCGTCGTTCTCGGTGATCTCGCCGCTGCTGTCCCGTTCGCTGCTGTTGACGCTTCAGCAGTTGAGCGATGACGACCTCGGCATCCTGATCGACCGCGCCGTCTCCGACCCGCGGGGCCTCGACGGCAAGGTCGACCTCGATCCGAAGGCGCGTGCGGATGTGATCCGGCTGTCGTCCGGTGATGCGCGCCGGGCGTTGACGGCCCTCGAAGCCGCTGCAGCATCCGCCACCTCGGTCGCTGGTTCCGCCCGTCCAGTGATCACCGCAGAAACCGTCGCGCTGGCGGTCGACCGCGCCCTGTTGCGTTACGACCGCAATGGCGATGAGCACTACGACGTGATCAGCGCCTTCATCAAGTCGATCCGTGGCTCCGACGTGGACGCCGCGTTGCATTACCTGGCCAGGATGATCGAAGCGGGGGAGGACCCGCGGTTCATCGCCAGGCGCATCATCATCAGTGCATCGGAGGACATCGGCATGGCCGACCCGCAGGCGATGGTCATCGCCAGCGCCGCGGCCCAGGCCGTGCAGCTGATCGGCATGCCGGAAGGCCGGATACCCCTCGCCCAGGCAGTCGTCTACCTGGCGACAGCGCCGAAGTCGAACGCCTCCTACCTGGCGATCGGTGAAGCGATTGCGGATGTCCGGGCAGGCAACTTCGGACGCGTCCCCAAACCGCTGCGTGACGCCCACTACGCGGGGGCGAAGAAACTCGGCCACGGAAAGGGCTACATCTACCCGCACGATTCCGAGTTGGGTGTCGCGGAGCAACAGCATCTCCCGGACGAACTCCGGGACCGCCAGTACTACCGTCCGCAGGAGCGCGGGCATGAGCGGGAGATCTCAGCCCGGTGGGAGAAGCTGCGGCGAATCATCCGGGGCAAGTGATACTATTTACTCCGTCTAGAGCGGGAGTTGCGCACGGCTGCAGCAACTCCAATGCTCAAGGGCAGCGTTCCCAGGGGCATTGTGTTTCCCGGGAACCAGGTTCTTTAGCCGAACCGGCCCGCGACACCATCCCTCTTCTATTTTTCGCGGGTCGCATCCGCGTGCGCGAATCCCTGTCAGAAGACCGATGAAAGCATGTTGAAAGGAAACCGTGTCTACCAAGTCACGTACACGTAGCAAGACCCGCCTGTCGCGGGCACTGGGCATCCCGCTCACCCCGAAGGCCGCCAAGGGCTTCGAGAAGCGCCCGTATCCTCCGGGAGAGCACGGCCGCACCAAGCGCAAGACCGACAGTGACTACGCTGTCCGCCTGCGCGAGAAGCAGCGCCTGCGTGCCCAGTACGGCATCCGCGAAGCGCAGCTGAAGATCGTCTTCCAGGAGGCTCGTCGCGCCGAGGGCCTGACCGGTGAGAACCTGGTCGAGCTGCTCGAGATG
Source organism: Homoserinimonas sp. A520 (assembly GCF_054489245.1). Classification (NCBI taxonomy): domain Bacteria; kingdom Bacillati; phylum Actinomycetota; class Actinomycetes; order Micrococcales; family Microbacteriaceae; genus Homoserinimonas; species Homoserinimonas sp. A520. The sequence goes on from NZ_JBTMWX010000002.1 coordinate 824,310, forward strand.
CGCCTCGACGCCATCCTGGTCCGCGCCGCCATCGCCCGGACCACCGCGCAGGCCCGCCAGATGATCGTGCACCGTCACATCATCGTCGACGGCCAGCGTGTCGACCGCCCGTCGTTCCGTGTCAAGCCCGGCCAGTTGGTCGCGGTCCACGCCCGCAGCGAGGGCATGGAGCCGTTCCAGGTTGCGGCAGCCGGCGGTCACGTCGACCTCCTGCCCAAGACCCCGAGCTACCTCGAGGTTGAGCTCGACAAGCTGCAGGTGCGCCTCGCGCGTCGCCCGAAGCGCGCCGAGGTCCCGGTGACCTGTGAAGTGCAGCTCGTCGTCGAGTACTACGCAGCCCGCTAGGGTTTCGCAACACTTGAGCCGAAAGCGGGTCACCGGATGGTGGCCCGCTTTTCGCGTCCCCGGGCGGCGCATCTCCGCCCGCTTCGGGCGAGTAGCGCTCGGCAAGTAAGCTTTCAGCATCCACCAGACCAATGAGGAGCACGTTCATGAAGAACCTACTGTTGCTGATTCTCGGTGCCGGGATCGGCTTCGTCGCCGCCCACCAGATCAACAAGACTCCGGAGGGCCGGCAATTCTTCGAGGACGTCGACTCGGTTGCCCGCGAATTCACCGGGGCCGTTATCGACGGCTACAAGTCCCGCGAGGCTGAGCTGCGTGCAGCGGTGGCCGAGGCGGAGGAGACCATCGCCGACCTCTCCAAGCGCGTGCAGGACTGACCGCTTCTCCCGCAACCAACCGATCATTGCGACCGGGCGCTGCCCGGTCCACCACTACAGGACTCCATGCAAACCGCTGAAATTCGTCAACGCTGGCTCGACTTCTTCGCTGGGCGGGGCCATACCGTCGTCCCCTCAGCCTCGTTGGTGAGCGACGACCCGACGCTGCTGTTCACGATCGCCGGCATGGTTCCCTTCATCCCGTACCTCTCCGGTCTCATCCCGGCTCCGTACCCGCGCGCCACCAGCGTGCAGAAGTGCATCCGCACCCTCGACATCGAGGAGGTCGGCAAGACCACCAGGCACGGCACGTTCTTCCAGATGAACGGCAACTTCTCCTTCGGCGACTACTTCAAGGAGCAGGCCATCGCCTACGCCTGGGAGCTGCTCACCTCGAGCGAGGCCGACGGCGGTTACGGCTTCGCGGAGAAGGACCTCTGGGTCACCGTCTACGAGGATGACGACGAGGCGGCAGCGCTCTGGAAGAAGATAGCCGGGCTGCCGGATGAACGGATCCAGCGGCTCGGCGCTGCGGACAACTACTGGCACACCGGCCAGTCCGGCCCCGGTGGCCCCTGCTCGGAGATCTATTTCGATCGTGGCCCCCAGTACGGTCCGGACGGCGGCCCCGCAGTGGACGACACCCGGTACCTGGAGATCTGGAACCTGGTGTTCATGCAGTACCTGCTCGACGACGTGAAGAGCAAGACCGACTTCCGTGTCGTGCGCGAACTCCCGAAGAAGAACATCGACACCGGTATGGGCCTCGAACGGGTCGCGTTCGTCAAGCAGGGAGTCGACAATCTTTACGAGATAGACCAGGTGCGCCCCGTCCTGGACCGTGCCGCTGAACTCTCCGGCCGCAAGTACGGTGCAGACCACGGCGACGACGTGCGGATGCGTGTGGTTGCCGACCATGTGCGATCCGCCCTGATGCTGATGGCTGACGGCGTGAGGCCGTCCAATGAGGGCCGTGGCTACATCCTGCGCCGGCTGCTCCGCCGCAGCGTCCGTGCGATGCGGCTGCTGGGCGTTGACGAGCCTGTTTTCGCCGAACTGTTCCCCGCATCCCGGGACGCCATGAAATCGTCGTACCCGGAAGTCGGTCACGACTATGGCCGGATCTCCCGCCTCGCCTATGCCGAGGAAGAGACGTTCCTGGCGACGCTCGCCACCGGGACGACGATCCTGGATGTCGCGGTGGCGGACACGAAGAAGGCCGGAGCGGCTGAACTGGCCGGAGACACGGCGTTCCTGCTGCACGACACTTTCGGCTTCCCGATCGACCTCACGCTGGAAATGGCGGAGGAGGCCGGTCTGACCGTCGACCGCGGCGCCTTCGACACGCTCATGCAGGAGCAGCGAACCAAGGCGAAGCTCGACGCCAAGTCGAAGAAGACGCTGCTCGCCGACCTCTCGGTGTATGGCGAGTTCCGCGCCAAGGGTGAGACCGTTTTCACCGGGTACGAGTACCTGCAGACCGAGAGCCGCGTTCTCGGCCTCATCGTCGACGGACTATCGGTGGATCGTGCAGCTGCCGGCGACATCGCCGAGGTGATCCTCGCTGAGACCTCGCTCTACGCGGAATCCGGTGGCCAGGAGGCGGATGCCGGCACGATCGTCGGCCCCGGCTTCGACCTCGAGGTACTCGACGTGCAACGACCGGTCAAGGGTCTGGTGAGCCATCGGGTTCAGGTGACCAGCGGTGAGGTCGCGGTTGGTGACCAAGCAACAACGGTGGTCGACCCGAAGTGGCGTCGCGGGGCAACCCAGGCGCACTCGGCTACGCACCTGATCCACGCGGCTTTGCGTGAAGTGCTGGGGCCGGATGCCCACCAGTCCGGTTCGTACAACAAGGCCGGCTTCATGCGGCTCGACTTCAGCTGGAACCAGGCGTTGTCGCCTGCCACCCGCAGCGAGATCGAGGAGATCACCAACAACGCGATCCGGCAGAACCTCGAGGTCGAGACGCGCATCATGCCGCTGGATGAGGCCAAGGCCCTCGGCGCCATGGCGTTGTTCGGGGAGAAGTACGGCACGACGGTCCGGGTCGTCGACATCGGCGGTCCGTGGTCACGGGAACTGTGTGCCGGCACGCACGTCTCGCGCAGTGCGGAAGTCGGCCTGGTCAACCTGGTGAGCGAATCATCCGTCGGCTCAGCGAACAGACGGGTTGAGGCGCTCGTCGGCATGGACGCCTTCCGCGATCTCGCGACCGAGCGGGCGATCGTGTCCCAGCTGACCGCAAACCTGAAGACGCCGCGGGAACAACTCCCGGAGAGGATCGCCGACCTGATGGCGAGCCTGAAGACCGCGGAGAAGAAGATCGCCGAATACGAGTCTGCCGCGCTTTCCGAGCGCGTACCGGCGCTCGTGCAGGGTGCCCAGCGGATGGGCGAGCTCACGGTTGTGACGGAGGACGTCGGCATCCTGAACTCCTCAGATGACCTGCGGTCGCTCGTCACCGCCGTGCGGGGCAGGCTGCCAGAAGCGGGCGTTGTCGCCCTGGCCGCGAGCATCGACGGCAAGCCCGCGGTGATCGTAGGAGCAAACGAGCCGGCCCGAAACCGGGGCGCCAAGGCGGGCCAATTGGCCAAGACGGCTGCCGGCATCCTGGGCGGTGGTGGCGGCGGCAAGGACGACCTTGCGCAGGGCGGCGGGTCACGGCTTGACGCCATTCCGGAAGCGCTGACGGCCATCCGCGACGCACTGAGGGGCTGAGGTGCTCCGACCCGGAGTGCGCATCGGAGTCGACGTCGGCAAGGCACGCATCGGCGTAGCGCGCTGCGACCCCCACGCGATGTTGGCAACCCCGGTCGTGACGGTGTCCCGAGGCGAGGGTGACCTGGCGGCGATAGCCGGACTGGCTGCCGAGCTGGAGGCGATGGAGGTGGTCGTGGGCCTTCCGCTGTCGCTGTCCGGCGCCAGGACGGCGTCGACGGATGATGCGGTCGGCTTCGCGGCCCAACTGGCGGCCAGGGTGGAAGTTCCGGTAAGACTTGTTGACGAGAGATTGTCGACGGTGACCGCCCAGCAGGCTTTGCGCGCCTCCGGACGCAACTCCAGGAGTTCGCGCCCAGTGATTGATCAGGTCGCCGCAGTGATAATTTTGCAGCATGCCCTCGACTTCGAGCGCTCGGCGGGAAGTCCCCCCGGAGAGCTCGCTGACCCGGACGAAGGATCATAAGCGTGGCGCCAGATTCGAACGGACCCGGTGACAACTGGGACGACATCTTCACAGCCGACCCCTCGCCCAGCCAGCAGCCGCCCAGCCAGCAGCCGCCCAGCCAGCAGCCGATTGACCAGCAGCCGATTGACCAGCAGCCGGTTCCTGCGGGGACGGAGCAGCCCCAGAGCCGCCGGCAATTGCGGGAGGCAGAAGGCCGCAGGGCACCGGAAGCACCGCCGAGTCAGCCGGCTGCGCGGCCGGATCGACCCGCAGCGAAGCCGCGTCGAGGATCGGGCGGGCGCGATGGCAGGGGTGCCCCGAAGAAAAGACGAGGCAGGGGCTGGATAATCGCGCTCAGCATCGTCGTGGTGCTGCTCGGCGGTGCCGCAGTGGCGACATCCTGGGCCTGGGCCAACTACGAAGACCAGATCCGTAAAGTCATGGGCTGGGAACTGCCGATCGATTATGAGGGCCCTGGCCACGGCGAGGCGACCGTGGTGATCAAGAGCGGCGACGGTGGACAAGAGATCTCGGCAGCGCTCACAGAGGCGGGCGTGACGCGTACCAGCGAGGCGTTCTACACGTTGCTGCTGGCACAGGACCCCCAAGTGGTGTTCTTCCCCGGGCACTACCAGCTCAAACAGGAGATGAGCGCCAAAGCCGCGCTGGCAGCCCTTCAGGACCCGGCCAACAAGATCGAGGCATCCGTTCTCATCAAGGAAGGCTGGAGTGTCGACCAGACGATCGACGCGCTGATTGAGGGGACCGGGCTGGCGCGCGAAGACTACGAGGCTGCAGTGGCAGACCCCGCTGCCTACGGTGTTCCGGCCGAGGCGCCGAGCCTCGAAGGCTACCTCTTCCCCGCCCGCTACACCTTCGACCCCGGAGTGGATACGGCCAGCGTCATCAACACGCTGGTCGCGCGCACCTTCCAGTCCCTGGACGCGGCCGGTGTTGCGGCGGAAGACCGCCACCGCGTACTGACCATCGCATCGTTGATCCAGCGAGAAGCCGGCTCCAACCCGGACGACTTCTACAAGGTGTCGCGAGTCATCCAGAACCGCGTCGACCAGGGCATGCTGCTCCAATTCGATTCCACCTCGCACTACGGCTACGCCTGGAAGCACGGCGAGAGGCTGGAGAGTTCCGTCTTCACGTCGAAGGAAGAACTCGCGGATGACAACCCGTACAACACCTACAAGCATCCTGGGCTGCCTATCGGGCCGATCGGGGCTTCCGGTGATCAGGCGATCGAAGCAGCGATGAACCCAGTCGCTGGAGACTGGCTGTACTTCGTCACCGTGAACCTGGAGACCGGGGAGACCAAATTCACCAACACGAATGCCCAACACAATGCGGCCGTCGAGGAACTGCGCAAGTGGTGCCGCGAGACCCAGAGCCCGAACTGCGACTAGGCCCGTGAGTATCCAAACTGGTTTCAGCGGGACGCCGAGGCAGCTCGCGGTACTGGGCAGCCCCATCACCCATTCACTGTCTCCGCGGCTGCAATCGGCCGCTTACGACACGCTCGGGCTTCCCTGGGAGTATCAGGCGATCGAGCTGACCGGCGACCGGCTGGCCGAGTTCCTGGACACCCGGGACCAGCAATGGCGGGGCGTCTCGCTGACAATGCCGCTGAAACGCGAGGTGATCCCGCTTCTCGACACCCTCGACGAGGTCGCTGAGTTGACCGGCGTGGTGAACACCGTTCTTCTCGACGGTGGGACCCGTCGCGGGTTCAACACCGACGTAGCCGGCATGACCAGGGCCTTCACGGCGAGTCACATTGACCGGCTGGACCATGTCGTGATCCTGGGCGGCGGTGCGACTGCGGCGTCCGCCCTGGTTGCGGCGGCCCGGCTGGGTGCCGCCTCCGCCCGGTTCTGGCTTCGCACCCCGTCGAAGGCGACGGCTCTCGAACACCTGGCAGCCGAGCTGGACATGGACGTGCAGTTGTGGTCGTTCTCCGACGTCACGGCTGATGTCGGGCATCCGGATGCTGTGATCAGCACCATCCCGAACGGTGCAGTGGTCAACGTGATGTTTCCCGAGGACGTTCGGCGCGGATCGGTCCTGTTCGATGTCGCCTACGACCCGTGGCCGACCACGCTGGCGCAGACCTGGACCAGCGTCTCCGCCCCGGTCATTTCGGGCGCCGAGTTGCTGATCGAGCAGGCACTCGTCCAGGTGCGCATCTTCGTCACCGGAGACCCGGAAACCGAACTGCCTGACGAGCAGAAGGTGCTGGGAGCCATGCGAGCCAGTATGGGGCCGCTCGCGCAGGATTGAGCCTCATCGCGCCTGTGGGAGGATTCATACATGCTTCGTTGGTTAACCGCAGGTGAGTCGCACGGCCCGGAATTGGTGGCCATCCTCGAGGGGCTCCCTGCCGGCGTTCCGGTATCCATTGACGACATCAGGGCCGACCTCGCCCGCCGCAAGCTCGGCTACGGCCGCGGCGCTCGGATGAAGTTCGAGGAAGACGAACTCACCATCTCCGGAGGGGTGCGCTTCGGGGCGACCATGGGCAGCCCGATCGCCCTTCGCATCGGCAACACCGAGTGGCCACGCTGGGTCGATGTCATGAGCGCGTCCCCGGTCGACCCCGAAACGCTGCCCAAGGGGCGCGGAGCGGCGCTTACCAGGCCTCGCCCCGGCCACGCCGACCTGGTCGGCATGCAGAAGTACGGGTTCGATGAGGCGCGCAACGTCCTGGAGCGTGCGAGCGCCCGGGAGACAGCGGCACGAGTCGCCCTGGGGGCTGTGGCGCGCCAGTTCCTGATCCAGTTGGGCATCCGCCTGGTCAGTCACACCCTGGCAATCGGTACCGTGCGGGTCCCGGAAGGCGCCCGCCTGCCCACCGCAGCCGACGTCACGGCCCTGGACGCCAATGCGGTGCGCTGCTTCGATGCGGCCACGACGACGGCCATGGTTGCCGAAATCGATCAGGCGCACGACGACGGCGACACCCTCGGTGGGGTCGTGGAGGTGCTTGCCTACGGCCTGCCGCCCGGCCTCGGTTCGTACACCCACTGGGACCGACGGCTCGATTCTCAGCTGGCAGCGGCGCTCATGGGCATCCAGGCAATCAAGGGCGTCGAGGTGGGGGACGGGTTCCTCACCACGACCAGGCGCGGCTCAGAGGCGCACGATGAACTCTTCCAGAGCGAAGGGGGGATCATGCGGTCAACGGACAAGGCGGGTGGCACCGAGGGCGGTATGAGCACCGGCACCGTGCTTCGGGTGCGCGCAGGCATGAAGCCGATCGCGACGGTTCCGCGTGCTTTGCGCACCGTTGACGTGGCAACCGGAACGGCGGCGGAGGCTCACCACCAGCGGTCAGACGTCTGCGCTGTTCCTGCAGCCGGCGTTGTGGCAGAGGCCATGGTGGCGCTCGTGTTGGCCAACGCGGTGCTGGAAAAATTCGGCGGAGACTCCGTTGCCGAGACGGCACGCAACCTCGACGGATACCTGGCAGCCATTCCGGATGCCGTGAAGACGACCGGTTCGACCGGCCCGTTCGCGTAACCGCACCATGTCGCCCCGTCCCGTTGTCGTACTGATCGGCCCGCCGGCAGCCGGAAAATCGCGTATTGGCCGGAAAATCGCCAAATACCTGCAGCTAGGGTTCGTTGACACCGATAGCGCGATCGTGGCCGAACATGGACCGATCGCCGGCATTTTCGAGACCAGCGGCGAGGCGGCGTTCCGCCGGATCGAGCGGGCAGTGGTCGCCCGGTCGCTGGAGACGGACGGCGTCGTGTCGCTGGGCGGCGGGGCCGTGATGGACGAAGGAACGCAACAGGCATTGCGCTCCCACCGGGTCGCCCTGCTCATGGTCACTGCGGAGGCTGCAGCGCGGCGAATCGGCGGTCAGAGCGCTCGTCCGTTGCTCGCTGCCGACATCACCGAGGATCGGCTGGCTGCCTGGAAACGCCTCGTCGACTCACGGCGCAGTATCTACGAAGCGCTGGCGAACAAAACCTGGGACACATCGGCGAGGCCCATCACGGCGATCGCCCACGAGGTCGCGGAGTGGGCGAACGCGGACATGCAAACACACGTATGACGAACGCAAAGATTACAGGGGCCGAGATGACAGGAATGACAGACCGATGACGAAAACCATCACCGTGGCGGGAACGACGGCCGGGGGAGCGCAAGACTACGACGTGCTGATCGGCCGTGGCATCCTGTCCCAGCTCGCCGAATTGATCGGGCCGGATGCTCGAAAGGTCCTGATCGTCCACCCACCAACGCTCGCTGCGCGTGCCGCCGAAGTGCGGGAGTCGCTGAACGAACACTACGAGGCACTCCTCGCCGAGATCCCGGATGCTGAGGCGGGGAAGCGAATCGAAGTCGCCTCCTTCTGCTGGCAGGTGCTGGGGCAGTCCGACTTCACCAGGTCGGATGTGATCATCGGCCTCGGCGGCGGCGCGACCACTGACCTTGCGGGGTTCGTCGCTGCCACCTGGCTTCGTGGCATCCGGGTCATTCAGGTGCCCACAACGCCGCTCGGCATGGTTGACGCCGCCATTGGGGGGAAAACCGGCATCAACACCAATGAGGGGAAGAACCTGGTCGGAGCCTTCCACGCGCCGGTGGGCGTACTCGTCGACCTCGACACGCTCGACGGGATCAGCCGGATGGAGATTCTGGCCGGCTTCGGCGAGATCGCCAAGTGCGGCTTCATCGCTGAGCCCGAAATCCTGGACCTGATCGAGCGGGATGTCGACACGGTGACCGACGCCAACAGCGACGAGTTCCTCAGGGTGATCGAATTGTCGATCGGCGTGAAGGCGAAAGTGGTCAGTGAGGATTTCCGGGACCACGGCGCCCGTGAAATCCTGAATTACGGTCACACTCTCGGCCATGCCATCGAATATTCCGAGCGCTACCAGTGGCGCCACGGTGCAGCGGTCGCGGTGGGCATGATGTACGCCGCAGAACTGGCTCGGCTGACCGGGCGGCTGTCTGACGAGGTCGTTGACCGGCATCGGAGCATCCTGGAGTCCCTCCAGCTGCCGACCACCTACCCGGTTGGCCGGTGGAACACGCTCCTCAGCGTCATGAAGCGCGACAAGAAGGCCAGGGGAGACCTGCTCCGGTTCATCGTGCTGGACGACCTCGCGAAGCCGACAGTGCTGGCGGGGCCCGACCAGAGCCTCCTCTTCGCGGCCTACCAGGAGATCGGCGTCTGAGCGCCCGCGCCCACTCCGTCGTCTTCTCCTCCACAACCCGCTCGCTTCCCTTTATCCACAGCAAATCTGTGGAGAAGAAGTACTCACATTCGCTAGAATAAATCTTCGAATGTGAGAGAATAGTGGCATGTCCCAGTTCACCGATTCCCTCAGCAGCATCGCGGCGGCCGCCGCCTTACTGCCGCGGGATTCGGCGACCCTGGCCGGCCTGCCCGAAGAGGAACTGTTGGCCA
>NZ_JBTMWX010000003.1:0-483281 GCF_054489245.1 Homoserinimonas sp. A520
GGCACCCCGCCAGCCGATCACCCACCCGGCACGTCGAACGACTAAAACAGAAACAACGAAAACGCGACAGCAAACGCGAAAAATCATAGTTCTGCGGGTCGAGTGCGGGCGAGCGAAGCGAGAACGTGTATCGAGACCACCGAGCGAGAACTCAGAGCCCGCCGATCAGCCTCCGGTAGAACTCGATCCCACGCAGGAACGTCGACACGGTGATGCGCTCGTTCATCGCGTGCAGCGTGCCCCGCTCGTCTTTCGACATCTCGAACGGGCTGAAGCGGTAGACGTGTTCGCTGATGCGGGTGAAGTGCCTGCTGTCACTGGCACCGAGCATGACGTACGGCGTCACGATCGTGCCGGGGTAGGTAGCCTCCACCGCGCCCCGCAATCGCTCCCACGCCGGGCCGGTGGTGGGGGAGACCGGTGAAGGCTCCGACGGCTGATGGGTTTCGAGGCGCACAGCCGGGTCTGCCACCGCGCGGCGAACATGCTCGACGGCATCCGCCACCGACGACCCGACGGCAACGCGGATGTTCACGGTCGCCACCGCGCGCTCGGCCAGCGCGTTCGACGCCTGGCTTCCGGAGAGCTGGGTGACTGCCTGCGTGGTGCGCACGATCGCGCTGGTCTCATCGCCGAGGCGCCGGAACAGCCAGAGCAGCAGCCCGCGGGTCAGCCACAGCCGGGTGAACGCGAACCGCAAGGGTTGGCGAGCGTGCGCACCCAGCGTCCGGATCATCTCCAGGTTGGTGGCGGAAAACCCCGCCCGGAACGGCTTGCGGTTCAAGGCGACGATCGCCTTCGCCAGCCGAGCTGTCGCCGTCATTTTCGGCGGGGTGGACGCGTGCCCACCGTTCTGGTCGACCGTCATGGTCAGGGTCAGAATGCCCTTCTCTGCCACACCGATGACCGCGATCGGGTCATCGACACCGGGGAAGATACCCTCCACGACGGCCCCGCCCTCGTCCAGGACGAAAGCGGGAACGACCCCGCGCGCATCCAGCAGGTCAACGATCTCCTGGGCGCCGTCTCCCGCCGTCTCCTCGTTGTGCCCGAAACTCAGGTACACGTCGTGCTCCGGTGTGAAGCCTTCGCCGAGCAGCGCCTCGACGGCCTCGAGCGTCACCACCAGCGACCCCTTGTCGTCCAGCGTTCCGCGTCCCCAGATCACCGGCGTGCCGGCGTCGTCGTTCGTCAACTCACCGGAGAACGGCGGATGCGTCCAGCCGTCGGCGGTGGCCGGCACCACGTCGTAGTGGGCCATCAACACGGACGGACTGCCGGCGGTGCGTCCGGGCCACCGATAGAGCAGCGAGTATCCGCCAACCAGTTCCCGCTCCAGGCTTTCGTGGACGAGCGGGTACAACGTCGGCAACGTCTCGATGAAGCGGCTGAACTGGGTCCAATCGGTGGTGGTCTCATCGAGTTGGGACACCGTGGGAATGCGCACGAGTTCCTGAAGGTGGGCGATCACCCGGGAGTCGGCTGCGGTTTGGTTCGCGGTCACATGCCGACTCTAGGGGACACCATCTGCCATAGCCTTGTGGCATGCCTACCGCCACGACGCCGAACTTCACCCGACCGGCCCTGGCGCCAGGCATCCTCGCCGCCCTGGTGCTGTTCGCCGGTCTCGCGCTCCTGGAGTCGGACGCCTACCTCTTCATCCGGTTCGGTGTCTGCATCCTGTCAGTGATCGTCGCCGTCTACGCGTGGCAGTCTGGCGCCTGGTGGTGGCTCATCGGGTTAGGGCCGATCGCCGTCATCTGGAACCCCGCCTGGGTGATCGAGCTGAACGGGCAGGGCTGGGTCGCCATCCAGTTCGTCGCGGCACTCGTGCTCATCGCATCCGGCGTGTTCATCAAGGTTCCCCGCAAAGACAGCTGACGCTCCGCAGCAGTTGACGTCAAAGAACGCTGAGAGCGGATGCTCGACACACCGCCGCGCACTACCGTGTGCAGCATGACAAGCACAACTGAATCGTCGACGATGACGTCGCTGTGGCTCGACCCGACCCAAACCACGCCGGGCTACCAGCGCCCTAAGGCGCTCGGCAACCCGTTCGAGGCGGGTCGACGCTTCGATGTGGTGGTGGCGGGCGCCGGCCTGACCGGCCTCACCACTGCACTCCTGTTCGCACGCTCGGGTCTCTCGGTTGCCGTGATCGAGGCACGGGAGGTTGGCGCGGTCACCACCGGCAACACAACAGCGAAGGTCAGCCTGCTGCACGGAACCCGCCTGAGCTCCATCCTGCGCCACCAGAGCCTTCGCGTCGGCCGTGCCTACGTAGAGGCCAATCGCGAGGGCATGGAGTGGCTGCTCCGCTATTGCGACGACCACGGAATTCCGACGCAGCGCCGCGACGCGTACAGCTACGCGGGAACCCCGGATGGCGCTCGAGTGGTCGAACGCGAGTTGCGAGCGGCACGTCGCCTCGGACTCGACGCGACCATGGCCGCCGCAGATGAGCTGCCCTACCGGACCTACGGCGCCGTGCGCCTGGCGGACCAGGCGCAGATCAATCCGATGGATGTGCTTGCCGAGTTGGCGAACGACGTGCAAGCCCGCGGCGGCGTGATCCACGAACACACCAGGTTGACTCGCGCCAGAGCGGGCGACCCCACCGTGGTCGGCACCAGCCGGGGTGACCTGCTTGCCGGCAAGCTCATCCTGGCGACCGGCATTCCGGTGCTGGACCGCGGGCTCTATTTCGCGAAGGTCGTCCCTCAGCGTTCTTACGCGCTCGCCTTCACTGTGCCGGGACCGGTTCCCGCCGGCATGTACGTCTCGGTGGACTCCCCGGGCCGGTCACTGCGCGCCGTGCCGGTGGAAAGCGGGCAACACTTGATTGTCGGAGGCAACGGCCACATTGTCGGGCGGTCACCGTCGCCGAAGGCGGCGGTGAGCGACCTGCACCGCTGGACCCTCCAGAACTTTCCCGGGGCCGAGCGCACGCACTCCTGGTCCGCCCAGGATTACGAGCCGGTCGGGCGCATCCCATACGTCGGCTGGCTGCCCCGCGGCCGTGGACGCATCTTCCTCGCCACCGGCTACGACAAGTGGGGCATGGCCAACGCGGTGGCGGCAGCCCTGACGCTTTCGGCGGACATCCTGGGTGGGCACCTGCCGTGGGCGCGCACCCTCCACCATCGAGTCACCAGCGCTGCGGATGTCGGATCCTTCCTGGGGGCGAACGCCTCGGTCGCCGTTCACTTCGCCCGCGGCTACTGGAAGGCCTGGACCTGTGACCTTCTTCCCGTGCTGCCTGAGGCGACCGGTGCCGTCACCCACGACGGAATTCGCCCGGTCGGCACCTGCCGGGTCGATGGTGCAGTGCATCGGGTGTCGGCCGTCTGCCCGCACCTGGGCGGCGTGCTCTCCTGGAACGACGCTGAGCTCAGCTGGGACTGCCCGCTCCACGGCTCGCGGTTCACCGCGACCGGTGCCCGGCTGGAGGGCCCAGCGTTGCGCGACCTGAAGCGCCTGGGCTAGAGCGCGGCAACTCGCCTGGTGACCACGCCGACGCGTTCAAGCAATTACGGCGCGGATGCTCTAAACTGGGTGGGCGCTGACGATTCCGATCACCGTCTCGACCGTATTGCACAGGCTGTATTCACTCTCAAACGATTACACAGTCTGGGTTCACGCGCTGCTTGAGTCTGGAATCGCCGCCCATCGGCAGGCCGCTGATCTTGTTGTGCAGTGTCAGGCCGATCGAGCGCATCCACTGGATGCGGCGCTGTCATTGCCAGGGGGCAGTGACACCACTTGATTCAGGAGGATCATGGCCCGCTCCGGCCAATCACACGGCAACGCCGCGTCAGGCAAGACGACCCAGCGTCGTTCAAGCTCACGCAAGGCGCCGCATCGTCGTTCCCGTCCGGGAGACGACGTGGGACTCATCCCGGTGCTCGCGCGCGCAGTTCGCGAGATCGAGGGTGCCGCCGAGCGCGGCAAGGTCGGGCCGTCCAACCGCACCAAGTTCCAGGTCATCGCGCTGCTCATGCGCGAGGAGCGCGCGCACGCCAAAAACGACAGCTCCCTCACCGACGCGGAGCGGGTGGAGACCCTCAAGCGCCTCGACGGTGTTGCCACGATCCTCGCCAAGACGGCAGCGCGGGACACATCCCTGATCGCCCTCCTCGCGGAGGACGCCACCATCTCCGACGCCGCACGAAAGCTCCGTCGTGACATGTTGATGGCCTCGGGTGCCGAACTCAGCCCCGACGAGCTGATCATCGCATCCGAGGCCCCTGAACCTACGGTGGCCGCCGAGAAGCAGGTCGTCCCGCAATCGGTGATCTCCCGCCAGCTGAGCAACCCGTTCCTGGCGCCCGACTTCAGCCAGCCGGTCAAGCAGAAGCCGGTGGCCAGGCGCCTGGCCAACTGGGAGCTGCTCGAGCCGCTGTTCCGGGCCTTCGAGTACGGCTCAGGCGGCAACGTCGCCAGCATGGGCCTTCCGGAGCCTGCGCCGGCCGACCGTGCCGTGCCGGACGACCTCACGTTGTTCAACCATCAGGCGGCGTTCGTGGCCAGCGCCCGGGAGGGCCACCGCACCTACCTGCTGGCGGATGAGCCAGGACTCGGCAAGACCGCCCAGGCGCTGCTCGCCGCCTCGGTAACGGGCTCCTACCCCCTGCTGGTGGTCGTGCCCAACGTGGTCAAGATGAACTGGGCCCGCGAGGTGCAGCTGTGGACGCCCAATAAGACCGCGACGGTCATCCACGGCTCCGGTGAGGACCTTGACGCCTATGCCGACGTCGTCATCGTCAACTACGACGTACTCGATCGACACGTCGGCTGGTTGAAGACCCTCGGGTTCAAGGGCATGGTGGTCGATGAGGCCCACTTCATCAAGAACCGCGAGTCCCAGCGCTCCAAGCATGTGCTGTCGCTGGCCGACAGCATCCGCAAGTCGCACCGGAATGCGCTCATGATCGCGTTGACCGGAACCCCGTTGATCAACACGATCGAGGACTTCAGGGCCATCTGGCAGTTCCTCGGCTGGATCGACGGCGAGAAGCCGACCGCCGCGCTGATGGAAGCACTGGAAGAGAACGGGCTGACCCCAGCCGACTTCGGTTTCTTCGCCGAAGCACGCCAGACGGTCATCGATATGGGAATCGTCCGGCGCAAGAAGCTGGACGTTGCCGCCAACCTGCCGGCCAAGCGCATCGCCGACCTGCCGGTGGAGCTCGACGACGACCTGGGGCGCAGCATCCGCCAGGCCGAGTTCGAACTGGGGCAGCGCCTGCTCGCCAGGTACAACGCTCTCGTCAAGTCGTCGCCGAACCTCAGCCGTGAAGCCGGGGACAGCGACCGGCACCCGGAACTCATGCGAATGGTGGCGCGGGCGGAACTCGACGAGTCGAAGGCTGCCAAGACGGGGGAGAACGTCTTCACCATGGTCCGCAAGATCGGACAGGCCAAGGCTGTGCTCGCCGCGGACTACACCGCGCAGCTCGCCCGCTCGGTCGGCAAGGTGGTCTTCTTCGCCAAGCACATCGACGTGATGGACACGGCAGAAGAGGTCCTGGCCAAACGAGGGCTCAAGACCGTGTCGATCCGGGGCGACCAGACCGCGAAGTTCCGCCAGACCCAGGTCGACGCCTTCAACAACGACCCGGAAGTCTCCGTCGTGGTGGCGTCGCTCACCGCAGCAGGGGTCGGCCTGAACCTGCAGGCGGCATCCAACGTCGTCCTGGCCGAACTGAGCTGGACGTCGGCCGAGCAGACCCAGGCCATCGACCGGGTCCACCGCATCGGTCAGGCCGAGCCGGTGACCGCGTGGCGGATTATCGCCTCCCAGACCATCGACGCGAAGATCGCCGAGCTCATCGACAGCAAGGCGGGCCTCGCGGCACGCGCACTCGACGGTTCGGACGAGGACGTGGTCGACGCGTCGAACGTGCAGCTGGATGCACTGGTCAGCCTGCTGGAGCAGGCGATGGACGCCGCAGAATAGGGCGGAATCGAGCCTCCGCAGTGTCCCCTATATAGCTGACCCGCGTTTTGGGGGCAGAACCTCTGGGGCGCACGGGGCTACTGTGACTATCACGCAACACGGGGGCAGCTGGGTGGCGGTGGCTAGGCGAGAGTCGGTCGCGGAGTACGGGGGTATATCCGCAGATCGGCGATCACCGCTTTCGGCCCCGCCACCCAGGCCCGTTTAACGGGCCATTCCTGCCCGGTGGCGTCAGCGCCGGATCCGGTATCAGGGTTCAGGCCTGCGCTGGACGGGGATACTCGCCGTGTCCTCGTAGCGGATCTCCCGTCGCGGGATGAACGCGGCGATCAGCGACCCGACCAGCGAGACGCCAGCTGCGAGCAGGAAGGTCAGGCGGAACGCCTCGTGCGTCGGCACCGAGATGCCGCCGACCACCTGTACCTGGGTGGACAGGATGATTCCGACGATCGTCGCGGCCGCCGTCGACCCGAGCGTGCGCATGACCGAGTTGAGCCCGTTCGCCGCGGCCGTCTCCGTGGGCGGTACGGAGTGCATGATCAGGGTCGGCATGGCGGCGTACGCGAATCCCGTTCCGAAGCCGACCATGGTGGACAGCAGGATCACGTGCCACAGCTCCGTCATCAGCCATGAGCCCACGAGAAAGCTCACCGTCAGGATGATGCCGCCCAGCACCAGGCTCGTGCGCGGCCCCCGCGCGGCCGACAGCCGGGCGGCGGTGCCCGAGATGAAGAACATGACCAGCCCGCTCGGCATCAGGCACAGGCTGGCGACCAGCAGGCTCTGGCCGAGCCCCACACCGGTCGACGCCGGGGCTTCGAGCAGGATCGGCAGGGAGGCCGCCGTGACGAAGAAGGCGAACCCGACCGAGATGGAGGCCAGGTTGGTCAGCAGCACCGGCCGGCGGGCGGCCACCCGCAGGTCGACCAGCGCATCTGTTGTCTGCAGCTCGTAGAACGTCCACGCGATGAACACCACGACTCCGCCGCCGAGCAGAGCGAGGGTCACGGGGCTCAGCCAGCCCCACTCGTTGCCCTTCGCGATAGCGAGCAGGATGGCGACGAGTCCGATGCCGAAGCCCACCGCCCCCACGAAGTCGAACCTCCCACCCGTGCGCAGCGTACTCACCGGGATGATGGCCAGCACCAGGGCGAACGCCCCCAGACTGAGAAGCGTTGCCAGCCAGAACAGGTAGTGGTAGTCGAAGTTCTCGGCGATGACGGCGGCGATCGGCAGGCCGACGGCACCTCCAACCCCGAGGGTGGCGCTGACCAGCGCGATTGCGGCACCCAGCCGCTTGGGGTGAAGGATGTCACGCAGCACGCTGATGCCGAGAGCGATCACTCCCAGCCCGACTCCCTGAAGTGACCTCCCGATCACCATCGGGATGAGCGTGTTGGAGAGCGCCGCGATGATCGACCCGGCGGTCATGATGAGGAGCAGGGTCAGGATCAGGCGACGCTTGCCGAACATGTCGCCGAGGCGGCCGGCGATGGGGGTCGCGATTGCGGCTGCCAACAGCGTCGAGGTGAGCACCCACGACGCATCCGCTGGAGTGGTGTCCAGGAAGGCGGGCAGGTGCGGGTAGATCGGGGTGACAAGCGTCTGCATGAACGCGGCGATGAGGCCGGTACTGGCCAGGGTGGCCACCTTGGCGCGATCACTGGGGAGCCGGGTCAGCCTTCGGCGTTCCCGATCGCTCAGCCACGCACCGGTTTCGCCATCCACCGTCCCTACTGTAGCCGTGACGTGAAGAAGGCCACCCCAGCGGGATGGCCTTCTTCACGTTGCTCAGTAGCGCGGTTCTGGTCAGCCTTCGACAGCTTCACCCTCAACAGCGTCGCCCTCGAGTGAATCGGTCGGCGCGTCTTCGGTGGCATCCGGGCTGGCGCCCGCCGGGGTGGCGTTCTCCCACACCATTCCGTACACGCGCCAGTCGATCCAGCCGTTGGCACGCTGCAGTCGCACGACAATGCCGACTTCTTCGCCGGTCGAGGCGAGGACGCCCGTGCAGTTGAACGTTCCGCCGATCTGGACCGGCGGCGTGGCCGGGCAATCGACTGCGAGTTCGCGTCCCGCGATGGCGGAGTCCGCCTCGATGGATTCCTCGACCTCGGCGCTGAAGACGGCGGGCATGGCTGAGATGAGGATGCCGGGTACCGCGATGATGGATGCGACCTGCAGCAGGCTGAGCGAGGCCCAGACCAACAGCGGGGTCAATCCCTTGCCGTGCTCGCGGCTGGCCGCGATGGCACGAGCCACCAGGTAGGCGGGGGAGGTCAGGATCGACCAGGCCCAGTGCGCCGGCCGCTGGTGTCCCATGCGCATCAGCTGTCGCTGGTCCGCGAGGGCCAGCGGGATGCCTGCAATGTACGGGCCGACGCCGATGGCAACCAGGAAGGGAAGCGCCATGGCCACGTCGACAGCGGAGACGACGAGCAGGATGCCCACCAGCTGAATGAGCGGGATCATCGCGATGATCCAGACGAACGGCGTGTACGCGAGCGGCGCGTGAACGCCGAGACGCTGCTGTCCGTATCCGAACTGGGCGGATGCGTCGTGCTCGTTTCCGAATCTGGCCGAGTGCGGCGCGAACTGGGCGGCAGGCTGCTGCTGCCCGTAGCCCGCTGAGGCGGCCTGGTCGGCGTAGAGCGACTGGTCGAATGCGGGCTCGGTGAAGGCGTCGGCACCGAACTGTGGCTGCTCGGGGTAGCTGCCATGGGTTCTGGTGTCGCGGGGTGCGGAAGGCTCGTTCAGGAACTCGGCGAACGGGTCGACCTCGGGCTCGGGCGCACGATACTGCTGTTGCTGTTGCTGTTGCTGTTGCTGGTACTGCTGTTGCTGTTGCTGGTACTGCTGTTGCTGGCGCTGCTGCTCCTGCTGCTGTTCGCGCCGGTACTGCTCCTGGCGGTACTGCTCCTGACGCTGCTCTTCGTGGAGCTGTTCTGCAGTGGGGCCGGCCGGCACGGACGTGTCGGCGATGTTCGGCGCCGGCTGGCTCAGCTCGATGTTCTGCGGCTTTGGCGGCTCGAGCTGGCGCAGGGTGGTGGCCAGGTCCGCCGGGTTGCCGCTCTGCTGGCGGTTGCCGTCCTGCTGGCGCTGCTCGCGCTGGGACCGGCGCGACGGAAGGTCGTCGTCGGCGTAGGCGAGCTTGGGCTCGTCCTGCATGATCAGGGGGGTGCGTGCCGCGGACGTGAACTCGGTCCAGGCGTAGTTGTCCCACCAGCGAAGCTGCGGCAGCCCCATCGGGTCCGGGTACCAACCTGCGGGCACCGTCACAATGTCGTCGTCTAGCAAGGCTTTGACCTCTCGTCCCGGCGACTCATCCATATTGGCGAGCCGCTCACAATCCATCCCCACGTGGAATGCCGCTGTGCAGCACATTCACTCCCGTAAGAAAAAACGAGAGGAATACAACTGCAACTATCGAATAGTAACGGCTGGCCGGTAGTTTTCGGCAGGAATATCTGCCCCCGGTCCGGGTGACGCCCCCGCACAGGGGGCGTCGGCTGGAGGGCTGCTTCCGGACGGTCTTCGAGGTCTGGCTGACGGGAGGGCAGCCCGAGCACCAAGCAGCGTCGACGTGGCGGGGGACAACCGATCGCGGCACCCAGACCGCGGACCGCCTCCGGCGCGATCGCAACAGAAACACCGTCTGGCGTTGAATTACCGCGGAATTGCGTGGCTATACGCAGTTTTCTGGCGTCCGACTGAGGGCTCTCGGTGAATCTCCTGCGGTTGGTGACGCATCCGGGGTTGGTAGGCTGGAGGGGTCATTTACCCACCACCAAGCAGGCGACGGAGCCAATCAACGTGAACACAACAGAGCCCTATTCGGAATCGGAACCGGTCAAGGGTGTCCCTACAACTGGGGGAGGTCCGACGAGGGTCGAACGCGACTCCCTGGGATCGATGGAGGTTCCCCGCGACGCCCTCTGGGGCATCCACACGGCACGGGCGCTGAAGAACTTTCCGGTCACCCGTCGGCCGATCTCTGTCTACACGGACCTGATCGTGGCCCTCGCCCAGGTCAAGCAGGCTGCCGCCCGCGCGAACAAGGAGCTCGGCGTTCTCGATGCGGCGAAGGCCGACGTCATCGACCAGGTGTGCGATGAGCTCATCGCAGGCAAGCACCACGACCAGTTCCTGGTCGGCGTGATCCAGGGCGGTGCAGGCACCTCGACCAATATGAACGTGAACGAGGTGATCGCCAACCGTGCACTCGAGCTGCTCGGCAAGGAGCACGGCGAGTACGAGCACATGCACCCGATCGACGACATCAACCGGAGCCAGAGCACCAACGATGTCTACCCGACATCGATCAAGCTGGCGATGATCCTCAGCATCCAGCGACTGCTGAAGGAACACGCCCTCCTCGCCGGATCGTTCGCAGCGAAGGGCAACGAGTTCGCGGGAATCCTCAAGGTCGGCCGTACCCAGATGCAGGATGCCGTCCCGATGACCCTGGGGCAGGAGTTCACCGGTTTCTCGCACACCCTCACCGAGGACTACGACCGCCTGACCGAGGTCATGCCGCTACTCAGTGAGATCAACATGGGTGCAACGGCGATCGGCACCGGTATCACCACCGACCACCGGTACGCGGAGGCGGTCTGCCGCCACCTTGCGGAGGTGAGCGGCGTGAAGACCGTCACCGCAATGGACCTCATCGAAGCCACCTCCGATGTTGGCGTGTTCATGACGGTGAGCGGCAACCTGAAGAGGGCGGCCGTCAAGCTCTCCAAGATCTGCAACGACCTGCGTCTCCTGAGTTCTGGTCCCCAGGCCGGGTTTGGCGAGATCAACCTCCCAGCCAAGCAGGCGGGGTCGTCGATCATGCCGGGCAAGGTCAACCCGGTCATTCCTGAGGTCGTCAACCAGGTCGCCTTCAGCATTATCGGAGCCGACGCGACCGTGACGGCCGCTGCGGAGGCTGGACAGCTGCAGCTGAACGCCTTCGAGCCGGTCATCGCCCACAGCATCCTCCAGTCGCTGGCCTGGCTCACCAATGGTTGCTACACGCTGCGGGTGAACTGCATCGACGGCATCACGCCGAACGAGAAGCGTCTGGCTGCCCAGGTGGAGTCATCCGTCGGCGTCGTGACCGCTCTCACCCCGTACATCGGCTACACGGCCTCAGCCACGCTGGCGCACACCGCACTCACCACGAACGCGTCGATCGCGGAACTCGTTGTAGAGAACGGCCTGATGACGGAGGAAGAGGTCAAGCGGGTGCTGCGGCCGGAGCGTCTCAGCGGACTGGTTCCGGTGACCGGTGTCATCGATGTCATCGAGGATGCCACTCCACAGCCGTAGCCGACCCTCAGTAGACGGCCAGCAGTAGATGTCACCTAGCTCTCGACCCCGGTGTTGCGCTGTTCGCGACGCAGGCGGCGCACCATCGGGACGACGAGCCACAGCACGAGGACGATGAGGAGGGTCACCGCGCCGACGATGATCCCGGCGGCCCTGCCGACGACGACATCGAAGATCAGCGCGGCTGTACCACTGAGCACCAGGGCGATGCCGAAGAGCGTCAACTGCAGGCTGCTGTTGGCGATCTTCACGATCTCGTCCTTGGCCCGTTTCCGGAAGAGCTGCCGATGCAGGCTCACCGGGGCCAGGCCGAGCGCGGTCGTCATGATCGCGCCCGCGACCAGCGCAAGGTAGAGCGTGACCTGAACGCCGTCCAACTCGGTGAAACGGTTCTGGAAGGCGACAGTCAGCAGGAACCCGGTGAGGATCTGCGTTCCGGTCTGGGTGACCCGGAGTTCCTGCAGGATCTCGTTCCAGTTGCGATCCAGCCGCTCGCTCTCGGTCTCTTCGCGCTCATAGGCCTTGCCGTGCTGACTGGTTCGGGTCATGCCGAGATGGTACGCCGGTATCCTCGTTGACATGAGCTCCGAGCATCCTGCACGCGTCGTGATCGTCGGCAGCGCCAATATGGACGTCGTCTTCACGCTCGAGCGGATGCCGGCCCCCGGCGAGACCCTCCTGGCCGAGAGCGCCCAGCGCCACCCGGGCGGCAAGGGACTCAACCAGGCGGTCGCGGCGGCGCGCTCCGGAGCGCCCACCACTTTCATCGGAGCGCTCGGCACCGACACCTTCGGCGACTCTTTGGCGGATGCCATGGCAGCCTCGGGCGTGTCGAGTGGGCTTGTCCGCCGCACCGACCGGGACACCGGCCAGGCCTTCATCCTGGTCGATCGGGCCGCAGAGAACCTGATCGTCGTCGCATCCGGTGCCAACGCGACCATGACCGAACTCACCGGGCCGGAGCGGGACGCGATCACCTCCGCGCGGGTGCTCCTCATGCAGCTCGAATTGCCTGTCCCATTGGTGGTGCAGGCGGCATCCGCCGCGCAGGCGGCCGGCTGCGCCGTCATGCTGAACGCCGCACCGGCGGCCTCCCTCAGCGACGAGCTGATCGAGCTGCTCGACTACCTGATCGTCAACGAGCACGAAGCCTGCCTCATCGGCGGCAGCGACGACCTGGCAGTCGCATCATCGGCGCTTGCAGCGCAAGTGGACACCGTGATCGTCACGCTGGGCGCCCGTGGCGCGCAGCTTTTCCAGGCCGGTGCGCTGGTGGCAACCGTCACCCCACCGCCAGTCGACGCGGTGGACACGACCGGCGCCGGCGACACGTTTTGCGGCGCATTCGCCGCTGCGGTGGCCGAAGGCCGGGACCTTCCGGACGCCGTCCGTTTCGCGACCGCGGCCTCGGCTCTGTCCGTCGAACAGCTGGGTGCCGTATCGTCCATACCGCCCCGAGCGAAGATCGAGGCCATATTGGAGGAACGCTGGTGACGATGGCCTGGGAGATCGCATTGTGGCTGGTGGCGCTGTGGCTCGGCGGGCTGCTGTTCCAGATCGCCGACGTGGGAACAGCCTGGTTCGACCTGCGCAACGCGAGGACCAGCACCGGACAGCTGGCCAGGCGGCGTGCCCACGAACTGTTCTGGGTGGCACCCACCGCGGCGTTGCTGGCGTTGGCGCTCGCCCTCGGCATCGACCTGGCTGCCAGCCTCGTCTTCGACCGCGACGTGCTGGTGGTGGTGGGCATCCTGCTCGCGCTCGCCGTCGTCGTCCTCGTCGTGTCGGTCACCGTTGTCGCCACCGTTGCCCTGCTGACCAGGGACATCCAGTCGTACGCCCTGCTCAGGTTCGCAATCGGTGACGCCCAGGCGAGGAAACTCACCAAGGCCGATGTCGACGCCTGGCGCTCAGAGCTGCGGGTCATCGATGAGCGCGAGGCGGTGCGGCACGAGAAGATCGCCCGGCTCCTGCGCATCATTCCGATCGCGCTGGCGGTGTTGGCGCTCGCCGCGATCTGGGTGGCCATCATCACCGGCCTGGGTGACGCGGAGAACGCGTGGGGTGCGATGGTCATGGGATTCGCCGCCGTGCTCATTCCTGCTGCCAGCATCTTCCTCGCCATCCGGAGTGCCCGGATCTCACTGCGGGCGCGGGCGTCGTGGGCGCTGGTGAACGGCAAGCAGCGCGCCGAAGTGGTGAAGACCCTGGACGAGCTCGAGAGACGCACGAGCCGCGGGGTGGCCGGTCTCAGCGACCGGGTCAACCGCGCGTTGCAGATTCTTCGCGAACAGCAGCTCTGACCGGCATCCGCCACTGACTGAACCGGCCGTCACGGACGGTGACGCGCTGTCCGCGGCCACCGTTCGGCAAGCACAGCTAAGCTAGTGTGCTGGAATTTTTCGAGGGCGGTTTAGTGATCGACAACGATCTGGAGCACGAGCAAGGTTACGTGCGCAGGCTTTATGCGCGGCTGGGTCAGCTTCAAGGCGAAGCCCAACGGCAGCTGGAGGCGGTGCGGGCGCTCAACGTCGGCGGTCACCACCAGGCCAGGAGCGAGCGCGATACTTTTGCCCGCCTCTACGAGGACCGCATCGTCCAGTTGAGGGAGGTCACCGAACGCCTGGCATTCGGCCGGATCGAATTGAACGATGGTGACGAAGACGGCGCGACACACCACTACATCGGACGCATCGGCTTGCGCGACGAGGACCAGCGGCCGGTCCTGCTCGACTGGCGGGTGCCGCAGGCCAGCGCGTTCTACCAGGCGACCGCAGCGACGCCGCTCGGGATCCGCGCCAGGCGCCACCTGATCTCCCAGGGCAAGGATGTGGTGCGCATCGAAGACGAGATCTTCGACCCCAGCCTGCTCGACCGCGATGGCGTAGAACACCTGCAGGGTGAGTCAGCCCTGTTGGCGGCGCTGAGCGCTGAGCGCACCGGGCGGATGTCCGACATCGTGTCGACCATCCAGGCCGAACAGGACCGCATCATCCGCTCGGAACTGAAGGGCATCCTGGTGGTCCAGGGCGGGCCGGGCACCGGTAAGACGGCTGTCGCCCTGCATCGCGCCGCCTTCCTTCTCTATACGCATCGCGAACGGCTGCGGAACTCCGGGGTGCTCATCGTCGGCCCATCCCGTTCGTTCCTCAACTACATCGAAGCCGTGCTGCCCTCCCTCGGTGAGACCGGGGTGGTGCTGGCCAGCGTCGGCCAGCTGTTCCCGGAAGTGGATGCGACGGTGCAGGATGTCCCGCAGGTCTCATTGCTGAAGGGGCGCACCATGATGGCCGACCTGGTGTCGAGGGCGGTTCGCTCGCGGCAGCGGGTACCGGCGGGGCCGCAGTCGCTGGAGGTCAGCGGAGACACAGTGGTATTGCAGCCGCAAACGATCGAGCAGGCGATCGCGAAGGCGCGCAACTCTCACAAGCCGCACAACGAGGCGAGAGTCGCCTTCGTCAAGAGCGCTCTGAATCAGTTGACCAGGCAGTGGGCCGAGCAGTTGAAGGCGCAGGGCAACTCGATCGAGGAGAGCGACTATCCGATGCTCCGCGAAGACCTGCGCACCTCACACGATGTGCGGGTGGCGCTCAACACTGCGTGGTTGCCGCTGACCCCGCAGAAGCTGCTGCAGGACCTCTACGCACGGCCGCACTGGCTGGCCGAGCTGACCCCACGCTGGAGCGACGAGCAGCGCGCCCTGCTTCGACGCGATCGCAGCGCACCCTTCACCATCGACGACGTGCCGTTGCTCGATGAGGCGGCAGAGCACCTCGGTGAATACGACGTGGTGGATGCCGCCCACAAGCGCGAGGAGAAGTTGCAGCGGGGGCGCGACATCGAGAACGCCGAGGCCGCCATCGCCAACATGCAGGTCGGCGGGATGGTCAACGCGAAAGACCTCGCGGCCAACTTCGCGGAGTCCGGCGTCACCGCGACCACCTCGGAGCGGGCATCCGGTGACCGCAGCTGGACCTACGGCCACATCGTGGTCGATGAGGCGCAGGAGTTGTCGCCCATGCAGTGGCGAGTACTGTTGCGGCGGAGCCCGCTGCGGTCGTTCACGATCGTCGGCGACATTGCCCAGGCCGCCGCAGCATCCGCCGCCCCCAGCTGGGAGAAAGCGTTGCGCCCGCTGCTGGGCCGCTCACCCGAGGCCGACCGGTGGCGCCTGGAGGAACTGACCGTGAACTACCGCACCCCGAGCCAGATCGCGGATGCTGCGGAACGATGGGCGATCGAGCACGGGCTGCCCGTCACGCGATCCAGGTCGGTCCGCGAGAGCGAGTGGCCGATCATGCAGGCCGGTGACGTGGTGGAGGCGGTGCGTATCGATCGGAAGCTGGATGCCACTGGCACCCTGGCCGTGATCGCACCGGTCGCCGAGGCCGGGGCAACTTACGACCGGCTCCGCGAGGAGTATGGGGATCAGGTGGCGCTCGGCTCGGACAGCCTGATGACGCCCATCACGGTGCTCAGCCCGCAGGAGGCGAAGGGCCTGGAATTCGACTCCGTGGTCATTCAGGACCCGGCGGGGATCGTCGCCGAGAGCGAGCGTGGGGCCGGTGCCCTGTACGTGTCGATGACGAGGCCGACGCAGAGGCTCACGCTGGTCGGCGAGCTGCCTGAAGCTGAGCCGGTTTAGAGCAGGCCGGTCTACAGCCAGGCGCGGACGAAGCTGAACGCGATCCAGGCGAAGACGATGAGGAAGCCGACACTGGCAACGGTGGTGCTCTTCTTGAGCCTCTGGCCGAGGGGAGCGACCAGGTCGATTGTGCTGTCGCCGATTCTCTCGTCCGCGTAGCGGTCGGTCTGGCGCAGCGTCTTGGCGCCGACCGTGTCGATGATCCGGAACATCCGGTGCACCGGTCCTGCCTGATCGAGGGCGAACGGCTGCACCGAATAGATGAACATCCAGTCGTCGACGATCTCGACATCGAAGGCCGCGCTCTCATCGATCAGGAGGGCCATCAGGTCGGGCGTGAAGACGTACAGGGCGTCTCGCTCATACTCGCGCGGGCAGTACAGGGTGAAGTGCCTGTCGAAGTCTCCCTCCAGGGAGAGTTTCTGGTCGCGGCGGAAACTGGTGGGCAGTGTGCTCCCACCGAGGATGCTGTTGTTCCCTTTCGCGTCGAGCACCATGTGCGGAAGCTTCCGATCGAGACGTACCGCGAGGTACCCCCAGGTGTGGGTTGTCTTCTCCTTCCCTGACCCGGTCGTGTAGCGGTAGTTTCCGAGGTCGAATTGCGGCCGGGTGAGGGAGTGGTAGTTGTCCGACGTCTGCCGAGCGTCACCGAGGGAGAAGATGAGGCCGGGATAAGACGGGTTCCGGGTTCCGGTGGAATAGGCCAGCTGGTTCAGTGACGCGAATCGGGTGCGGCGGAGCAGGCTTTCCCAGCGCCCGGATGCCTGACGGAAGTACCGATACCCCGTGTAGCCCCCGATCGCCACCAGGACGACCGGGGCGATGAGGAATGGCAGGGAAACCGCGCCGGCGGAGCTGAACGAGGCGACGGCGACCGGAAGCGACGTGGCGAACACGCCGAAGATCACCACGGCTACGACGACACCGATCACCACGGTGAAGATGGTCGCGGCGGAGGTCGCGTGCGCCCACGGTTGGCCGGTGGCGCGCGACATCTGCTTGAACTGCGCGACCTCGTCGCGGCTCACCGGAGCGAACAGCGGTCGGTAGTCAACACTCACCCGCTCATTCTGTCGTAGAGGCTCGCCTGGCCGGCATGACATGCTGGAAGGGTGAATTCCTCCCTCACCGCAACGCCCGGCCAGTCGCTGCTGGGCGATGACCTCCTCGACCGCATCCATGCCAGGGCGTCCGGCTACGACCGGGACAACGAGTTCCCGACCGAGGACCTTCGGGCGTTGGCTGCTGCCGGCTACCTGGCGGCGCTGGTTCCCACCGAGCTCGGCGGCGCGGGCCTCAGCCTGCTCGAGGTCACCCGGGAGCAGGCGCGCCTGGCCGCCGCAGCACCGGCGACCGCGTTGGCGGTCAACATGCACCTCATCTGGACCGGTATCGCGAAGGCGCTGAGGGATCGCGGCGACAACAGCCTCGACTACGTGCTCACCGAGGCGGCGTCGGGGGAGATCTTCGGGTTCGGCATCAGTGAGCCGGGGAACGACCTGGTGCTGTTCGACAGTGCGACGGATGCCCGGCGGCAGCCGGACGGCGGCTACGCCTTCACCGGCACGAAGATCTTCACCAGCCTCTCGCCGGTCTGGACCCGGCTGGGGGTCTTCGGTCTCGACGCCGCGGATGCCGAGCATCCGCAACTCGTTCACGCCTTCCTCGACCGCGCGGCGCCCGGCGTCACCATCCTCGATGACTGGGACACTCTCGGCATGAGAGCCACCCAGAGCAACACCACGCGCCTCGACGGCGCGATCGCCTCTCCGGAGCGGGTGTTCGGGTTCCGCGACCCTGGACCCAGTGCCGACCCGCTGGTCTTCGCCATCTTCGCGAACTTCGAGATCCTCCTGTCCTCGGTGTACACCGGCATCGCCCAGCGCGCACTGCAGCTCGCGGTCGAGAACGCGTCGGGCAGGCGATCAAGGAAGACCGGGCTGACCGGGGCGCAGAACCCGGACACGCGCTGGAAGGTCGCCGATGCTGCGATCGCCCTCGACGGGTTCGTGCCCCAGTTGGAGACGATCGCCCGCGACGTCGACGACGTGGTCGACCACGGCACCCAGTGGTTCCGCAAGCTGACCGGGCTGAAACTGCGGGCGACCGAGAACGCGCGTTTCGTGGTCGACCAGGCGATTCGAGTCTCTGGCGGCTCCAGCTATTTCACCGCCAGCGAGCTCGGCCGGCTGTATCGGGATGTGCTGGCCGGAGGCTTCCACCCGAGCAACGAGGATTCCGTTCATCAAACCGTGGCGACAGCGTTGCTCGGACCCCTGGAGGCGTGACATGACTGAAACCGTGACCATCGATGACTCGCTCGTCGTCTGGTCTCTTCCCCGGGAAGAGCTGGCCGACCGACCGTTGGTGGTGCTCATGCACGGGCGCGGTTCACACGAACAGGACCTCGCCGGCCTCATCCCGCTCCTGCCGGGTGAGTACGCCTACGCCTCGCTGCGTGCGCCGCTGCGGTTCGACGGTGGCGGCCACACCTGGTTCGCGGCGGGTGCTCCGGGGGAGCCGCCGGTCGCCAGCGTCGACGCTGCCGCGATCGCCGTATTGGAATGGCTCGATCGGGTCGCGCCGACCGGACCGGTCGCTGCAGCCGGCTTCTCCCAGGGCGGCGCGATGGCCACCCACCTCATGCGGCACGACCCCGACCGGTTCGCCTGCTACGTCAACCTGGCCGGCTTCATCGTGCCCGGCGATGCACCGGCAGACTCGCGCTTGCCCGAGCTGTTGCCGCCGGTGTTCTGGGGGAGGGACCCGGCCGACCCGGTGATCCCGCAGTCCGCGATGGCCCGCGCCGAACAATGGTTACCGTCGCGGTCGCGATTGACCGCCCGTACCTACCCGGGTATCGGCCATTCCATCTCGGCCGAAGAAGTCGATGATGTCGCGCAGTTCCTCCGCGCCACGTTGAACGAGTCTTAAGAGACTCATCGCCCGGTGCGGCACTTGGTGCGGCTCTTCCGGGCGATGAGTTGATCTACCTCCAGCCTGCGCCTGTCGTCCGCGAAAATCAAGACCGTCTGCGGTTTCGTGCTGCCCCGTTGTGGGGATGTCCCCACCGGCCGGCGGAGCAATACGGTGGATGCGGTCGCGCCCCGCACTGTCGCGGCCCTTTCAAGGACCTTTGCCCATGACATTCGATGGATCCCGCGAGGACTCGCGCGCCCCGGTAGCCCTGCGGGCGCCCGCGCAGGTCGCCATCCGCGAGTTCCTGCACGTGCATCGCACGCTTCCACCCCGCGGCATCCGTTCCCGGCTGTTCGGGGAGAGCCCGATTTCGGCGTCGGGCGCGCACTGGTTCTGGGCTGCCGTCGGCGAGCTGGAGGTCGTGGCCGGGCTTCACCGGCTGGGGCCGGAGTGGTGCGTGCTGCACGGACTGCCAGGGCCGGCGCCGGCGCCGGCCGACGAGGCTGAGTCGTCAACAGCAGCCGGGCTCTCGTCCGGCGCTTCAACCGTCGACCACCTCATCATCGGACCAGCCGGGGTCTTCTCGGTTGCGATTCACGACCACACCAGGCAGAACGTCTGGGTCAGCCGTCGAGCCTTCGTCGTCGACGGCCATCGGGTGCAGCACATCCGCCAGGCGGAGGCAGTGGTCGGCCACGTCGAGCGGATGCTGGAGGCGGCTGCCGGCCGGGGCGTGCGGGCCAGCACCATCATCGCCGTCATCGACCCGGGATCGCTTGACGTGCGCAGCCTGCCGAAGGATGTGTTCGTCGTCGCCGCGGCATCCATCACCACCTGGCTGAAGACCAGGGAGTGTGAGCTGGACCCGGCGATGGTCGCCGAACTGGCCGGGTACGCACGACTCGAGAGCACGTGGCCGGACGTGCCAGTGGCTGCCGCCGTCGAGGTCAGCGAGCAGGAGCGGGCCGAGTTCGAGCAGGTTCGCCGTGACGTGACGATAGCGCGCATCATCCGCGCCGTCTGGGCGATCGGAGCCACCGTTGCGCTGACCGGCACGCTGGTCGCCATCGGCATCCTGCAATTGGTGACGAACGCGCCGCTCTAGCGACTGCCCGGTGCCGGCGACCGCCTCCTGCTATCGCCCGCGCAGGGCGCCCGCCGCCACCAACCGTGACGGGAGCACCCGGCTGAGCGCCACGATGACCTTGTAGCGGAAACTCGGCACCGTCACCGCCTTGCCCCTCGCTGCACCGCGGAGCGCGTCGGCGACCACGCGCTCGGGGGTGAGCCACAGGGCTCCCGGAATATTGTCGGTCCTGGCCTTCATCCGCTGATGGAACTCGGTGCGAACGAAACCGGGCGCGACCGCCGTCACCGTGACGCCGCTGCGGCGGTAGTGGATGTTCGCCCAGCGGCTGAAGCTGAGCACCCACGCCTTGGCCGCACCGTACGTGCCCCGGGGCGTGTAGCCGGCGACGCTCGCGACATTGATGATGGTGCCAGTACCGCGGGGAACCATCTGGCCGAGGGCCGCGTGGGCAAGCCGCATCGGCGCGCCGACGAGCAGGTCGAGGTGGCGGTTCTCATCCTGAATCGGGCTCTCGTGGAATGTGGTGACGAGACCGAAGCCGGCGTTGTTGACCAGCACGTCGACCGGCTGCACGGTGTCTGCCAGCCGGTTCGCGACTGCGGCGAGTCCTGCCGTCGTGACCAGGTCGGCCGGCAATAACTCGACCGGCACGCCGAACTCCTCGGTCAGCTGGGCAGCCGTTGCCTGCAGGCGATCGCGGTCACGTGCGACCAGGACCAGCGAACAGCGTTGTGCGGCGAGCTGCCTGGCGAATTCTGCGCCGAGACCGGCGGTTGCTCCGGTGATGAGGGCAATACGTGTCATGTCCCCACGTTATCCGGCCGGGGCGTCGCCCTTGTGCGAACCGGGGGCCTCCGCCGCACCGGCATCCTTCACCTTCTCGACTAGCTCGCGCCACGGGCCGTCGAGCCGACGCTCGGGAATCACCGTCTCCCGCCTGGCACACCGCACGCGGTAGACGTACCGGTCGGGCTCATCGGGCGCTGCCGTCTCCCGGTCCCAGGGCAGGCGGTCGATCAGCTCTCGCCACTGCTCCTCGTCCGGCTGCTCTTCCACGCGTACGCTCCACTGGCGACTGAGTCCGGCAAAGCCCCCGCTTCGGATGACGGTGATGCGCATCAGGCCACCCCGACCGTTTCCCAGGCGGATTCCACCGCTGAATGCTCGGCTGACCCGTCGCCGAAGCGTGCGACAGAGGCATCCTTCGTCGCCTGTGCGAATCGGCTGAAGTCCGCGTCCGCCGGAAGTGTTCCTGCGGTGATGGTGTCGTACCAGATGGTGCCGGCCCGTTCCCAGGCGAACCCGCCGAGTTCGGCGGCAACCAGGTAGAAGGCGTGATTCGGGATGCCCGAGTTCAGGTGAACTCCGCCGTTGTCGTCCAACGTTTCGATATAGCCGCTCATGTTGTCCGGCTGCGGGTCCTTGCCGAGCACGTCGTCGTCGTAGGCCGTCCCCGGTGCCTTGAGCGACCTGATCGCGCTGCCCTGCACCAGCTCGGTGAACAGGCCCTCCCCGATGAGCCAGCTCGCGGCATCCGCCATCTGCTTTTTCGCATACTGCTCGACGAGGGCGCCGAAGACATCGGACACCGACTCGTTGAGCGCCCCCGACTGCCCCTCGTAGATGAGGTTGGTGGTGTACTGCGTCACCCCGTGGGCGAGCTCGTGCCCGATGACGCTCAGGGATGATGTGAACCGGGTGAACACCTGCCCGTCGCCGTCACCGAACACCATGCGCTCGCCGTTCCAGAAGGCGTTGTCGTATCCGTCGCCGTAGTGCACCGTGCTGTCCAGCGGGTGGCCGCGGTCGTCGATGGAGGTGCGCTGGTACTGGGTGCTGAAAAGGTCGTAGGTGTGGCCGAGGCCGGCGTACGCCTCGTCGGCCGCAGGATCCCCGGTCGGTTCTTCGCCCTCCCGGCGAACGACCCGGCCGGGCAGCGTCTCAGCGTGGTCGGCGGTCGAGATGGTGCGCTGAAGCCCCGAACCTGTACCCGTCGGCGGCACGTTTGGAGCGATTCGGCGGATGCTGCGAAAGGGAATGTCGTGCAGTAACGCCCGGCGCGCTGCAGCTGCCGCCTCGGCGAGGTGGGGTTCCTTCGTCTCGGCGATCCGCAGCAGGAGGTATGGAGGAACGATGGTGCAAGCCATGCGTCGATCCTGTCACGCCGTGCGTCCCGGGTCGAGGGAGCGCGCGCGCCTAGATGTGCTGTTCGAAGGCGGGGTCCCACGTCACCAGCGCGGTGGCGAGCACGACCGAGGCGAGGGAGACGATGAGGGCGTGGCGGCCCCGCTGAACGAATTGCTCCACCGATCCCGGGGCGCGGTGGCGGGCGCGGGAGAATTTCCAGGTGGTGATCTCGCGGTGCCTGGCCATGGTGTCGCCTCTCAGATCCGACCGTTGCAGACTCTTCACAGAATGGTGCGCATGGTACTGGTGTTACTAGTGGTGAACTAAGGTTCAACCTCAGCTTGAGATAACCCGGTACGACACGCGGGAGTTGCCGAAGTTCGTGTCCAAGCGTCCAGCTCCAGCCCCCGCCCCGGTGGTGCTAAACTCTCAAGGTTGCCGTTTCAACGGCCGCGGATAAAGAGAGCTGGCGCATTCGGCGACCAGCACCGCGCAACGAGAGAAAAGGGGATCAATTTATGGCACTCGAACCAGATGTCAAGAAGGCGATCATCGAAGAGTACGCAACCCAGCCCGGTGACACCGGATCCCCCGAAGTGCAGGTCGCAATGCTGACCCAGCGCATCAAGGATCTCACCGAGCACCTCAAGGAGCACAAGCACGACCACCACTCACGTCGTGGCCTGCTTCTGCTGGTTGGCCAGCGCCGCCGTCTGCTCGGCTACCTGTCCGACGTGGACATCAACCGTTACCGCTCGCTCATCGAGCGTCTCGGACTGCGCCGCTAGCAAGAACTCTTGCCTTCTTAAGGACGGGCCGTCACCTTCGGGTGGCGGCCCGTTCTCTATTCAACCCGTTCCCGTTCAGAGGGGATAGCGCAGGACCGCGGCGACGGGCGACCCATCGGTGAGGTCCTTGTTCCGTACCGCCATCACGGCGCCACCGGAGCGCAGCACTCGCGATGCGATCTCATCGACCAGCGGGTAGGTGTCTGGGCCCTGTTCGCTCGCCTTTGTCACCTGACCTTGGTCGTCAATCGTTCCCTGGATACTGGACTCCACATCGAAATGGAGCGTGGCTATCGCGGCGGCGGTTGCCGCGCGGGCGACGTCGTCGAACCTGCTGGTGGCAAGTCCCTGGCTCCGCTTGGTGCCGAAGGACTCCTTCCACTGCACCAGCTCCCGGCGGTAGTGCTGTTCCAGGATGGCCTTCGCCTTCGTGTCGAGCTCGTCCCGGCTCAGCGAGTCCGGATGCACCTCGATGCCCTCGGGAAGCAGTGCCGGGTAAGTGTTCACGGAGCGATAGCTTGGCCCGAAGTCGTTCGACGCAGCGAGGATCAGCGGGAGCCGATTGTCGCCGATCTGCTCGAGAACCGCGTCCTGGATGATGCGGCAGTACCGTTGCTGCTCGATGCGCTGGCCGTGGGACCCCATCGCGCGACCGCGGTCGGCCTGCCCATCGTTGTCGGCATGCTCGAGCACGCTGTGAAGATCTGACGGCAGCGCCAGGTCGAGCTTGATCGGCCGGCTCCCGGCGGCAATCCCGTAGAAGCAGACGTCACCTTCCGTCACGGCGAGCACATAACCGGCATTCGCCGTTCCCAGGGAGCGCAACAGGGGTCCGACCCGGAAACGGTCGCCGACGACCACCGTCTCCGGCACGCGGTAGAGCAGCCGGAAAGCGTGCAGGGCATCCGGCGCGACGAGTATGCCGAGGCCCTCCGCTTGGTTCTGCCAGAACTCCGGGTCATCGTCCAGCTCCGAGACCAGGTCAAGGACACGGTCGATGACGACCTTGTCCACCTGCTGGCTTTCGAGTCGTGTGCCGGCCTGCCGTGCTGCATTCTTCAACGCCAGGCGCATCGCCTGGTTCTCGGTGGGGAGGGGGGACGATGGCAGGTAAATGCTGACGCTTGCGTCATCCCGGTGATCTGTCAGTTCGGTCAATTGAGTCGTGGACGGAATCGTTGCGGGGATCATGCATTCACGCTACGCCGGAGGCCCTGAAGGTGCAGCCAAGTTCATGGATCTTCAAGGTTTGCGCGGAGGCGGGCGCCCCGTCGAGCGTTCGGTAACGTTGTCTTGTGCCAGAATCTGCCGCTTCGGCTGTGACCTCCCGCCTGTCCACTGTTCCCGATTTCCCCGAGAAGGGGGTCCTGTTCCGTGATCTCACGCCGGTGCTGGCGGATGCTCGGAGCTTTGCCGCGGTGGTCGACAACCTCGGCGATGCCTTTGCCGGGCAATTCGACGCCGTCGCCGGGGTGGAGGCCAGAGGTTTCCTTCTGGCGTCCGCCGTCGCCTATCGCGCTGGCACGGGCGTGATTGCCGTGCGCAAGGCAGGCAAGCTTCCCGGGCCGGTCATCACCGAGCGGTATTCGCTGGAGTACGGCGAGGCTGCTCTCGAGATCGAGCCAGGGCATGTGCCGACGGGGTGCCGCGTGCTCATCCTGGACGACGTGCTGGCCACCGGCGGAAGCGTCAACGCCACTGCCCGGCTGTTGCAGCGGGCCGACTGCACGATCGCCGGCGTCGGCGTTGTTCTCGAGCTGGAGGGCCTGGGCGGGCGAGAACGGGTCGGCGACCTCCGATTGCACTCAATTCTCAGCTTGTAGGGCTGTGCCCGATCGTTAGAGCGCGTAGCGCAGGGTTGCGGCCACCGGCGAGTCGTCCGGGAGGTCGGCCGCGCGCACGGCCTTGACGGTGCCGCCACTGCGCAGTACCCGTGCGGCAACCTCGTCGACGATGCCGTAGGTCGTCGGCCCAGGCGCGTCGGCGGAATGGACCACCCCGACGTCGTCGATGGTTCCCTCCAGGGTGGAGTCGATGTCGAAAAACAGCCCGTCCACTGCTCCCGCAGTGGCCGCCCTGGCAACTTCGCCCAGCTGACTGGTGGCGAGGCCGTTGCTGTGTTGTGTCCCGAAGAGTTCCCGCCATTGGCTCAATTCAGCGGCATAGTGTCCGTCGAGGATCTCCCGCGTGCGGGCATCCAGTTCGTCGATCGTCAACGACTCGGGGTTCGCCTGGATTCCGCGATCGAGCAGCCCTGGATAGCTGTTGATTTCCCGATATGCCGGCTCCAGCGCACGACTTGCTGCCAGGACGAGCGGTAAGGCTGTGTCCCCGATGCGGTCCAGCACGGCGTCCTGCACCAATCGACAGTAGCGCTGCTGCTCGATCCTCTGCCCGGTTGCGCCGTCGGCGCTTTCGCGGTCGAACCGACCGCTCGTCGTCGTGTACTCGAGCACCGTGTGGAGGTCGGCGGGCAGCCCGGGAAGGTCGAGTTCGACGGGGTGCTGGTTGGCCGACAGCTCCAGCAAGTGCACATCGCCCTCCGTCACCGAGAGCACGAAACCGCCGTGGGGAAAAGTCACTGACCGCAGCAGGGTGCCGATGTCGAAGCGGTCCCCGACGCTGACCTGGCTCTGGAGATCGTTCGCCAACCGGAACGCGTGCATCACGCCGGGGGCGGCGAAGACGGCGATTGCGCGGGATTGGTTCTGCCAGAATTCCCGGTCCGATTCGAGGGCGCGCAGGGTGTCGCCCAACGCCGTGATCCGCGGTTTCGGCATACCGATCTCGGCCAGCTGGGCCTCGGCATCATTGATGGCATTCTTGAGAGCGATCTTGACCGCATCGGTCTCGGTCGGCAACGGCGACGACGGCAGGTAGATGCTGACACTGGGCTCATCGCGGTGGTCGGTCAGCTCGGACAGATCAGCAGGGGTGGGAAGTGTAAGGCGCATGAATCCGACCATACGCAGGTGAGCGGTGAAGCTCCTGAGTCGTGCGGGACGAGGGCTGGGAGTGTGCTGGGGGAAATGAAGGGAATAGTTTCGGATGCGACCGGGTTGGCATACAATGTATATGCAAACGCATAGAAAGGCTTGAGCGTATGAACGCCACACCCGCTGCCGGCAATCGGCAGATGCAGTTCGGAATCTTCAGCGTCGGTGACATCACCACCGACCCCACCACCGGCAAGACACCTACCGATGCATCGCGTCTGCAGGACGTCCTCACCATCGCGCAGCACGCCGAAGAGGTCGGCCTCGACGTCTTCGCGATGGGGGAGCATCACAACCCGCCGTTCTTCCCTTCGAGCCCGGTGGCGATCAACAGCTGGCTGGCCGCCAAGACCAACCGCATCATCCTGTCGACCGCGACCACGCTCATCACCACCAACGACCCGGTGCGCCTGGCGGAGGACTACGCCATGCTGCAACACCTCTCCGGTGGACGAATGGACCTCACGCTGGGCCGCGGCAACACCGGACCGGTGTACCCGTGGTTCGGCGAAGACATCCGCCAGGGCATCCCGCTCGCGCTCGAGAAGTACGCCCTGCTGCGCAAGCTCTGGCGCGAAGACTACGTCGACTGGGAAGGCCAGTTCCGCACGCCGCTGCAAGGCTTCCAGTCAACGCCGCGCCCCCTCGACGGAACGCCGCCCTTCGTCTGGCACGGCAGCATCCGCAGCCCCGAAATCGCCGAGCAGGCCGCGTTCTACGGTGACGGATTCTTCTCGAACCACATCTTCTGGCCGGGCAGCCACACCGCCAAGATGGTCGGCTTCTACCGCCAGCGGTTCGAGCACCACGGCCACGGCACGGCAGCGCAGGCGATCGTCGGCCTCGGCGGCCAGGCGTTCATGCGAAAGAATTCGCAGGACGCGGTGAACGAGTTCCGCCCGTACTTCGACCAGGCACCCGTCTACGGAAACGGCCCCAGCCTGGAGGAGTTCACCTCGCAGACTCCGCTGACCGTCGGCAGCCCGCAGCAGGTCATCGACCGCACGCTCAGTTTCCGCGACTACGTCGGCGACTACCAGCGCCAGCTCTGGCTGATGGACCACGCCGGACTTCCGCTGAAGACCGTGCTCGAGCAGCTCGACCTTCTCGGCGGCGAGGTGGTTCCGGTGCTGCGCAAGGAGATGGCCAAGAACCGCCCGGCCGAGGTTCCGGATGCTCCGACCCACGAATCAGTGAAGGCAGCGAATGCGGCAGCAGCCGTCGCGGCCGCCGAGAAGAACGTAGGGGTGAAGTAATGGGCGCTGTCAAGGAAAAGCGCCGGATCGCCGTCGTCTCCGCCGGGCTCAGCAAGCCGTCATCCACGCGGATGCTGGCCGACCGCCTGGCCGACGCAGTCGTGTCCCGGCTGGTCGAGAAGGGTTACGACGTCACCGTCGAGACCTTCGAGTTGCGGGACACTGCGCAGGACGTGACCAACAACATGTTGACCGGGTTCCCCAGCCCAGCGCTGGAGGAGGTCATCGACAAGGTGACCACTGCCGACGGGCTCATCGTGGTGACTCCGATCTTCACGACCAGCTACAACGGCCTGTTCAAGTCCTTCTTCGACGTGATCGACAACCAGGCGCTCGTCGACATGCCGGTGCTCATCGGGGCCACCGCGGGAACGGCCAGGCACTCGCTGGTGCTCGACTACGCCATGCGCCCGTTGTTCACCTACCTGCACGCGATCGTCGCACCGACCGGGGTATTCGCCGCATCATCCGATTGGGGCAGCGGTGCCGACAAGGTCAAAACATTGCACGACCGGGTGGAGCGCGCTGCCGGAGAGCTTGCCTCTTTGGTCGAGGCGTCCACCCGCTCCAGCGAAGTCCGTGACCCGTTCGCGCTCGACGCCTCGTTCAGCCCGACCGGCTCCTACGTGATCGACTGACGCGTTACAACGCCTTCACCGCACCGAGTACCTGCGTGAGCGACGCCTTGGCGTCGCCGAACAGCAGCGCGGTTTTCGGGTCGTAGAGCAACTCGTTCTCGATTCCGGCGAACCCTGGCCGCATCGACCTCTTGAGGAACACCACCTGGCCGGCCTGTCCGACCTCAAGGATCGGCATGCCGTAGATGGGGGATCCCGCACTGGTCTTCGCCGCGGGGTTGACCACATCGTTGGCGCCAACGACCAGCACCACATCGGTGTGGGCGAACTCGGCGTTCACCTCATCCAGTTCCTTGAGCAGTTCGTACGGCACGTTCGCCTCGGCAAGCAACACGTTCATGTGGCCGGGCATCCGGCCGGCCACCGGGTGGATGCCGAACGTCACGTCGATGCCGCGCTCCTCCAGCGCTTCGGCCAGCTCAGCGATGGTGTGCTGGCCCTGTGCAACGGCCAGGCCGTAGCCGGGAACGATGACCACTCGCTGCGCATAGCCGAGCTGAACAGCGACGTCCTCAGCGGACGAGGACCGGACCGGTCGGTCGCTGACGGTTGTGGACCCGGCAGTGGAACCGCCGCGGAAGGCGCCGAACATGATCCCGCTGACGCTTCGGCCCATGGCTTTCGCCATCGCCTGGGTCAGGATGGTTCCGCTGGCACCCACGAGAGTTCCCGCGACGAGCAGCAGCACGTTGCCGAGCACGACACCGGATGCCGCGACGGCGAGACCGGTGAAGGCGTTCAGCAGCGAGATGACGATCGGCACATCCGCCCCGCCGACCGGCAGAACCAGGAGAACTCCGGCAACCAGCCCGAGCAGCAGGAGCCCGACGGCCCAGGACCAGGCCCCGGTGATGACCACGAGTGTGCCGGCGGCGAGCGAGGCGAGCAACACGATCGACATGACCCAGGCGAGCCCCGGAAAGAGGATCGGGCGGGTGGTGATGAGTTCCTGCAACTTCAACACCGTCACTGCTGAGCCCGCGAAGGACACCGCACCGACCAGCATCGTGAACACGATTGCGACCCGAACCCAGAGGTCCTCGTTGTGCCCGAGCTCAAGCACCGCGACCAGTGCGGCCGCGCCGCCGCCGACACCGTTGAACAGCGCAACCAGTTGCGGCATCTGGGTCATCTGCACCTTGCGGGCGATGGGAACGGCGATCGCCGAGCCCACCAGGATGGCCGCGATGATGAGCACCACGTTGTCGAGTTCCATCGACAGGAACACCGTGACGACGGCCAGTACGGCGCCGGCGGCCCCGATCAGGTTTCCGCGACGTGCGCTTTGCGGCGAGCTGAGCCCCTTGAGGGCGAGGATGAAGCAGACTGCGGCCACCAGGTAGGCGAGCGCGGTGATCTCGGGAGCGAGGATGTTCACTTGGCGTCACCTTCCGACGAGGCAGAGGCCGGTTTCTTACGGCCACGGAACATTTCGAGCATCCGGTCGGTGACCACGAAGCCGCCGACCAGGTTCGCTGTTGCGAGCACCACGGCGATCAGCGCAACCGTGAGCAGCAGGGGATCGCCGGTCTGGCCGGCGACGATGATCGCACCGATCAGGATGATGCCGTGGATGGCATTGGCACCGGACATCAGCGGCGTGTGCAGCTTGCTGGTCACCTTGGAGACCACCTCGAAGCCGACGAAGACGGCAAGCACAACCACCGTCAAGAGCGTGACAGCATCCATTATTTCTGTCCTTCCAGGGCTTCGGCGGTCGGTGCGTGGCGCACGGTGCCTTCGTGGGTGAGGCAGGCGCCGGCGATGACCTCGTCATCGAAGTCCAGCGCCAGCTGACCGTCGGCGATCATGAGGGTGAGCAGGTTGGAAACGTTCTTCGCGTAGAGGCGCGAGGCGTCCGTCGGGATGGCCGACGGCGCATCCGCGAGGCCGACGAGGGTCACGTGACCACCGTCGACGGCGACCTTCACGTCACTGCCTGCGACGACGCCCTCGACGTTTCCGCCGCTCTCGGCGGCCAGATCCACCACCACGGATCCGGCGCGCATCCCGGCCACCATGTCGGCGGTGACCAGCAGGGGGGCGGCCCGGCCGGGGATGGCAGCCGTGGTGATCAGGATGTCTGCAGCAGCGACGTGGGGTGCGAGCAGCTGACGCTGACGCTCCGCGCGGTCGTCGCTCAACGCTCGGGCGTAGCCGCCGGTGCCGGCGCTCTCAGCCGCGTCGAGATCGAGGTTGATGAAGGTGCCGCCCATCGACTTCACCTCGTCGGCGGATGCCGGGCGGATGTCGTTGGCTGAGACCCGGGCACCCAGCCGCTTGGCGGTGCCGATGGCCTGGAGCCCGGCGACGCCGGCGCCCAGCACGAGAACCTTGGCCGGGGGAATGGTTCCGGCGGCGGTCATGTACAGGGGGAAGAAGCGCGGGAACCGGGTGGCCGCCTCCAGCACGGCGCGGTAGCCGGCCACCAGGGCTTGGGAGCTGAGCGCGTCCATCGATTGGGCGCGGGAGATGCGGGGGAGCAGCTCCAGCGCGAACGACGTCACGTTTCGTGCCGCGAGAGCACTGACGGTGGGGAGTTCGGATGCCGGGGAGGCGAGCCCGATCGTCACCGCCTGTTCCTTCAGCCGGGCGGCATCCGCTGGAGACAACGCGCGAACATGGCAGTAGACATCGAGCGTCTCCAACTCGAGCTTCGGGACGACGGATGCCCCGGCAGCCTCGTACGCTCCGTCCGCGTACCCGGATTCCACGCCAGCACCGGATTCGACGATGACCTCCAGGTCGAGCGCCGCCAATGTCGCGACGGTTTCCGGCGTAGCCGCCACCCGTCGTTCTCCTGCGCGGCTCTCCCGCACTATTCCAACTCGCATTCGAAGTCCTCTCTGACGCGCATCAGCGTATCGACAGCGAGGCGGCTGTCCGGCGATATGACGCGCGTCCGCCGCGAAAGAAACGTCGAAATTTCGTCCACGGTGTCCACAACTGGATGTTTCGGGCCCATGCGCGCAGGACAGCGACCAGGTGTGGAGGCACCACCTCGAGTTGTCCACGGTCAATGACATCGACGACGAGGTGGTCGCCTGGCGGAGGGAGGCGTTCGATGCGGTGAGCTGAGACCGCGATCATCCAGGGGGCATCAGGCGCGGGCAGTGCCGAAGCCAAGTTTGCGAGCCCGCACCACCGCTTCGCCACGATCGGTCGCCTGCAGCTTTCCGATGATGGTCGACACGTGATTACGCACCGTCTTGGGCGAGAGGAACAGGCGGGCAGCGATGGTCTGGTTACCCCATCCCTCGGCCATCAAACCCAGCACATCCCGCTCGCGCGGCGTCAGCCCTGCCGCATCCAGAACACCATCGTCGGCGTCGACGGCAGTATTGCTGCCCGGCAGGCCGGCGAAATGCGCCTGCACGCGCTTGGCGACTCCCTGCCCGAGCAGAAGTACCTCGCCTCCAGCAACCGCCTCGATTCCGCGCACGAGTTCTTCCTTACCGACGCCCTTGACCAGGTAACCCATCGCGCCTGCCCGAAGCGCTGCGAAAACGGATGCGTCGTCATCCGACATGGTGAATGCGACGACTGCGGTGTCCGGCACCTTCTCAAGGATTTGCCGGGTCGACTCGATGCCGGAGAAGTCGGGCAGGGAGAGGTCCATCAACACCACAGTCGGCCGGTGTTCGACGGCCAGGCGGACGGCCTCGCCCGCAGTTGCGGCCTCAGCGACGACTCGCAGTTCGCTTCTGGCCAGCGCGGCGCTCACACCGTCACGGACGATCGGATGGTCGTCGACGACGAGGACGGTGATCACTGCACGATCACCGCCAGCGGCAGTTCCGCCGTCACCGTCGTTCCGCCCCCGGAACGCTCGGTGATGCGCAGGCGACCACCGATCTCCTCCGCGCGTGCTCTCATCGATGGCACTCCGACCCCCTCCCTGGACGCGTTTCCCGCAGTGTCGATCCCGCGACCGTCATCGTCGACGCGGATGACCAGGATGCCCTCGAGGACGTGTGCTCGAACCGTGCACGTGGTCGCACCGGCGTGGCGAACGACGTTCGCGAGCGCTTCAGTCGCGATCCGATAGGCGGCAACCTCGGCGGCTGGGGGAATTCTCGGCAGCGGGGCGAAGACCAACTCGACCGGCAGCCCGCCGGCGGAGAGCGAACGAGCATGCTCGGCCAGGGATTCGGCGAGACCGAGCTGGTCCAGCTCCGCCGGGCGAAGGCCGTCCAGGTTCCGGCGAAGGCTGGCGATGACACCCTGCAGCGACTGCTTCACCCGCCGGGCGAGGTCGGCGGCGGCTTCGGCGTCGGCCGCGACCGAGTCCACGAGGGCATCCACCTGCAGTGTCATGCCGGCAAGCGTTGGCCCGAGCCCGTCGTGCAAGTCTCGGCGCAGTCGCAGCCGCTCCTCTTCACGCGCAACGACCAGGGCCGCGCGTGACGCCTGCAGGGACTCGCTCATCGTGGCCGCGTGCGCGACAAGCGCAAGCTGCTGGGTGAGGGCGGCAACGACCGCGAGATCTGCCGGCGTCAGCGAGTCACCGCGATTTCGTGGAGCGACGGTGAGCCGGCCCAACTGGGTGCCGAACGCGATGAGATCGAACCCTGCGCGTTCCGCCGTGCTGTCACCCCAGTGCGATCCGGGCTTGCCATCCAACTCGATCCCGACGTATCCGAGGTGGAGACTCTCCCCGATCTGCGCCACCGCGGCGGCAACGAGTTCGTCCGGTTCGTGGGCAGCTCCGACGCCGGTCGCCACAGCCGTCAAGGCGCGCTGGGGGTTTCTCCGGTCCCGGAACAGCCGCCTTTCAACCAGCGAGGTGACGGCATCCTTGAGCGGCGATATCCCGACAGCGACGATGGCGCTCGCCGCCAGAGTGGCCACGGCCGATGCCTCGAACCCGATCAGGCTGGTCGCTCCCCAGAGCACCCCTGCGTACACGACGACCACGGCCGAAGTCACGACGGCGTACACCGCCGACCGCTTGAACACCACGTCGATGTCGAACAACCTGGCATCCAGCACCGCCGCGGCGGTGGCGAGCGGGAGAGCGACGACCTGCAATCCTTCGAGAACGGCACCAACGGCCGGGTCCAGCGACGGGAATGCCAGTCCAAGCGAGAATCCGACGACCACCAGGGCGATGATGAGCAGTGCCGCA
This sequence comes from Homoserinimonas sp. A520, assembly GCF_054489245.1. NCBI lineage: Bacteria > Bacillati > Actinomycetota > Actinomycetes > Micrococcales > Microbacteriaceae > Homoserinimonas > Homoserinimonas sp. A520. The sequence continues at coordinate 32,863 of NZ_JBTMWX010000003.1, forward strand.
AGGCCCAACCAGGAGAGCTGTCTGCGCGACTGGCCTGCTGCGCCGCGCCAGCGCAGCACCAGCGCGGTTGCGGCTGTCAGGGTGACGAGTGCACTGGCCACCAGGAGGAGGTCGATGCCGGCGCTCGCGACGCCGGCAAACGCCGGAACGGCCAGTGGGGATGCGATGCCCGGTACCAGCTCATCCGGATTCACCGCGACCAGCACCAGGAGAGCCAGCACGAGCACAGCGACCGCCCAAGTCAGACACCGTCCCAGCCGGTCTCGGATGCGCCCATCCGGGAACAGCAGAAGCGGCAGCGTCGTGAGGGTGACCCAGGCGATGCCGAACAGCGCGAGAGATGCCAGCAGCACCCAGCCATCACTCGCAAGCTCACCCATGATCGCGGCGAGCATGGTGGCCGCGCCTGAGCCGACGAAAACCCAGCCGATGGCGTTGCGTGCCCTGGCTGCGACGATCACCGAGCCGATCAGCGCGAGCACCGCGAAGCTGCTGAGCCAGATCAGGTCGGAGAGCTGCGTTTCCCCTTCGGCGAGACCGACCGCGATCAGGGTGGTGATGAGGGCGCCAGTGATCGCGAACGCAGTGAGCGGAGCGTGTCGAACGCGTTGTCGCATGTGATCCTCGGCGTGGTCCGGTGGTTTCGCGTCAGTCTATGAGTGAACCTCGCCCGGCACAGGGGACGTTCGTCCCGACTTCGCCGCCGGTTACCCGGGACAGCCGTCGTGCTGATGAGGACGCGATGAGGACGGATGCCACTCGCGGCCACCCGACGCCAGGGGCGAGTCTCGAAGGGTGCGGCCACCGTGACCGTGCAGAACGGAGAACCCATGTCAGTCCCTGCTGAAACCCAGGCCGATCGGCCGACGCACCCACGATCGAAGCGACGAATCACCTTCGGCGCATTCAGCGGCGCACTCGTCACCGCCCTGCTGTTCGCCGCCTGGGCCCCGGACCCCGCGACGGACACCTCGCCCGCCGGTCTACGCGAGTACCTGGAGGCATCCGGTGACGCGCTGCAGGTCTACTCCCTCCTGCTTGCGGTCGCCGCGACGGCCGTCGCGTTCTTCAGTGCCCACCTTCGAGGTGTGCTGCGCCGGGCATCCGCCGACACCGGCTATGGTGCCGATTTCGTGTTCGGTGGCGGAGTGCTCTGCGCGGCCTGGCTGCTTATCGCCGCCGGCTTCACCGGCTCGCTGGCCTTCAGCGACTTCGCCGCACTCGATGACACCCTCCTTATCTCGTATTGGGGACTCGGCGCAGTTGGAGACATGGTGGGTACAGCTGCTTTCGTCGTCAAGGGCGCGGTGATGGTTGCGGCGTCGCTGGTGATTCTCCGTACCCGCGCCCTCGCTGCCTGGGTGGGATGGCTGGGGCTCGCGTTCGGCGCCCTGACCTGGGCCGCACTGGCGGTCGACCCCTTGTTCTACGCAGGAATCTTCGCGTTCGCGCTTTGGCCACTGGCCATCTCGATCGCGGTTCTGTTTCGCCGCCGCTGAGCGGTGGTCGCTGACGTTGTCGCGGTGTCGCTGTCCCGACCAGGACGGCGCGCCGCGATGACGCTAGGCGCTACAAGGGGAGACTGGTAAGCTCTACGAGGTTGCCCAAGGGCATCCGCTCAGTCACATTGAACTGAGCACAATTTAATACTGAGCAACCTATGGAGCAGGCCGGCAAGACGCTGGTCACCGGTGGTGATTTTCCAGACACGAGGTCTGGCGGATTTCTACTGTTGGCCAGACATGCGCCCCACTCTAGGGACCTTCGCACGTACACAGCCGGACGCCTGTCCAGGACTACGTGTCATCGAACCCGCTCCTGCTCCTTGATGAGTCGCGGCCCAATACGGGGTTGCGACGTAAAACAAAGGAGACACCCTTTATGGAGGGTCCAGAAATCAAATTCGCCGAAGCCGTTCTCGATAACGGCAAGTTCGGCAAGCGTACGGTCCGTTTTGAGACCGGCCGCCTCGCCCAGCAGGCACAGGGTGCCGTCGCTGCCTATCTTGACGAAGAAACCATGCTGCTCAGCGCGACCAGCGCCGGCAAGCACCCGCGTGAGGGCTTCGACTTCTTCCCGCTCACCGTCGATGTCGAAGAGCGTTCCTATGCAGCCGGAAAGATCCCCGGATCGTTCTTCCGTCGTGAGGGCCGCCCATCGACCGAGGCCATCCTGGTCTGCCGCCTGATCGACCGTCCGCTGCGCCCGTCATTCGTTGACGGCCTGCGCAACGAGGTTCAGATCGTCATCACCGTCCTGAGTATCGCCCCGGGCGAGTTCTACGACGCACTGGCCATCAACGCGGCTTCCGCGTCGACCCAGATCTCCGGCCTGCCCTTCAGCGGCCCGATTGCCGGCATCCGCATGGCGCTCATCCCGAACTCGAACGGCGCAGACCAGTGGGTTGCGTTCCCGAACGTCACGCAGCTTGAAGAGGCTGTCTTCGACCTGACCGTCGCCGGTCGCATCGTCACCGACGCCAATGGTGCAGAGGACATCGCGATCATGATGGTCGAGGCCGAGGCCACCGAAGGTTCCTGGAACCTGATCAAGGCCGGCGCCACCAAGCCCGACGAGACCGTCGTCGCCCAGGGCCTTGAGGCGTCCAAGCCGTTCCTCATGCAGCTGGCCAAGGCGCAGTCCGAGATGGCAGCCCAGTCGGCGAAGGAGATCCAGGACTTCCCGGTCTTCACCGCGTACGACCAGGAGACCTACGACGCTGTCGCCGGCCTCGCCTTCGACCGCCTCAAGGACATCTACCAGATCGCCGCGAAGACGGAACGCCAGGGCGCGGATGACGCGCTCAAGGACGAGGTCAAGTCCGCGATCGCCGCCAAGGTCACCGCCGGGGAACTGCCGGAGGCTGCCAACGGACAGGTGTCTGCCGCCTACAAGTCGGTCACCAAGAAGATCGTTCGCGACCGCATCCTCACCGAGGGCGTCCGCATGGACGGCCGCGGCCTGGCCGACATCCGCCCGCTGGATGCTGAAGTTCAGGTCATCCCGCGCGTTCACGGTTCAGCGATCTTCCAGCGCGGCGAGACCCAGATCCTGGGTGTCACCACGCTGAACATGCTGAAGATGGAGCAGCAGATCGACTCGCTGAGCCCGATCACCAAGAAGCGCTACCTGCACCACTACAACTTCCCGCCGTACTCGACCGGTGAGACCGGCCGGGTTGGTTCTCCGAAGCGTCGCGAGATCGGGCACGGCTTCCTCGCCGAGCGCGCCCTCGTGCCGGTGCTGCCGGGCCGCGAGGAGTTCCCGTACGCGATCCGCCAGGTGTCCGAGGCTCTCGGTTCCAACGGTTCGACGTCGATGGGCTCCGTCTGCGCATCCACCTTGTCCCTGCTCAATGCCGGTGTGCCGCTGCGCGCCCCGGTTGCCGGCATCGCCATGGGCCTCGTCTCCGACACGGTTGACGGCGAAACGCGCTACGCGGCGCTGACCGACATCCTGGGTGCGGAGGACGCCCTCGGCGACATGGACTTCAAGGTCGCCGGTACGAGCGAGTTCATCACCGCGATCCAGCTCGACACCAAGCTCGCGGGGCTCCCGTCGTCGGTGCTCGATGGCGCGCTGAAGCAGGCCAAGGAAGCCCGCACGGCGATCCTCTCGGTGATCAACGCCGCGATCGACGCTCCTGACGAGATGGCGCCGACCGCGCCGCGCGTCATCAGCGTGCAGATCCCGATCGACAAGATCGGCGAGCTGATCGGCCCGAAGGGCAAGAACATCAACCAGATCCAGGATGACACCGGAGCCGACATCTCAATTGAGGATGACGGAACGGTGTACATCGGTGCGGTTGACGGCCCATCTGCTGAGGCCGCCCGCATGGCGGTCAACGCCATCGCGAACCCGCTGAACCCCGAGGTGGGGGAGCGGTTCCTGGGCACGGTCGTGAAGATCGCCACCTTCGGTGCGTTCGTCTCGCTCATGCCCGGCCGTGACGGCCTGCTGCACATCTCCGAGGTGCGCAAGCTTGCCGGTGGAAAGCGCGTCGAGAACGTCGAAGACGTGCTCGGTGTCGGCCAGAAGATCCAGGTCGAGATCACCAAGATCGATGACCGCGGCAAGCTGTCGCTGGCCCCGGTCCAGGATGAGACCGAAGCGGCGGACACCGACAGCTCGGCGGCAACCGGCGAGCACGCTCAGGCTCCGGCCGAAGGCTAGGAGCGCCAGGTCTGCCCGTAGCCTCTCGCCAGGCTGCGGGTAAGACGAAAGGGCCCATTCCCCTCGGGGGTGGGCCCTTTTGCTTGCCTGGACCGCTGCGCGTCAGGCCGCGTAAACCATGATGATGGCGACCGTCATGAACGTGATGGCAATGCCGATGGTGAGGATGGCGAGGCTCCACAGCCGTACCCGTGGCGCCCGCACGCCGTACCTGATGGCCAGCATGGCCAGGTAGGCAACGACGATGATCACCATGCCGGTGACGGATGCGCCGAGAGGCTCCAGCTCCCGCATGAGCCACAGCAGGATCAGGCTCAACAACGCGATGATCCCCGCCACGACCAGCCAGATGCCTCCGGATGCCGTGGTCAGGGCCGGTTGCTTGGTTACCTTCTGCGATTCGGACACCCTTCAACCGTGCCACTATCGACCCGGCAATGCCAGCGGGTCTTCTCGACTATTTAACAAATTATAGGAATAGTTATATAGTTGGAGGATGGTCGAATCGTCCCTTCCCATCGCGCAGGTCAAGGCTGAACTGTTCCGGGCGCTTGCCCACCCGGTCCGCGTGAGGGCGCTTGAGCTGTTGGTGCAGGCCGAGCGGTCGGTCGGGGAGTTGGCGGCGGCGCTCGACGTCGACCTCTCGCACTTGTCTCAGCAGCTCGCCGTATTGCGTCGATCCGACGTCGTGGTCACCCGGCGCGACGGCAACACGATCTACTACTCGGTGCAGAACCCCGGCATCGCCGCACTGCTGGCCACCGCACGCGAGTTGATCGTTGCTTCACTTCAGACCTCGAGTTCCCTCCTTGCCGCACTCGAGGTCGGCGAAGAGCAGAAGCAGTGAGACGACGACTCGGGGCCCAGGCACATTTTCTCGTCGGCCTGCTGCCGGGGAAGGCGGACTTCGCGCGAGCGCGTCAGGCGCCGGGGCGAGACCTCCTTGCCGGCCTCACCGTCGCCATCGTCGCGCTACCACTTGCCCTCGCATTCGGAGCGGCATCCGGGCTCAGTGCCCAGGCGGGCATCACCACAGCGGTGATCGCCGGCATCATCGCCGCCGTTTTCGGCGGCAGCAATGTGCAGATCTCCGGGCCAACCGGTGCGATGACTGTCGTGCTCATCCCGGTGGTGCACCAGTTCGGCGCGGCCGGACTGTTGCAGGTGGGGCTGATGGCCGGCGTGATCCTGATCGGGCTCTCCGTCTCACGACTCGGACGGTACGTGCGGTACCTGCCGACCTCTCTGGTGGAGGGGTTCACCGCGGGCATCGCCGTGGTCATCGCCCTGCAACAGGTACCGAACATGCTCGGCGTTGCTGCTGGCGACCAGGCCCAGGTGTGGGCAGTGGCGGCCGACGCGGTCATCCGCTACCTGGCCGACCCGGATCCGGTGCCACTGTTCATCGCGCTCGGCGTTGCAGCGGTTATCCTCCTGGGTGCCAGATGGAAGCCATCAATTCCGCTCTCACTGGTCGCGGTGGCGATCGCCACGGCGCTGACACAGTGGTTGAATTTCGATCTCGAGATCATCGGAAACCTTCCGGCTGGGATCCCGGCGGCGGATGCGGGCTTCTTCGACCCGAACCTCCTGGCCGCGCTCCTGCCGTCGGCATTCGCGATTGCGGCCCTGGCGGCCCTCGAGAGCCTCCTGAGCGCGACGGTCGCCGATGGAATGACGGTGGGTGAGCACCACAACCCCGACCGCGAGTTGCTCGGGCAGGGGCTGGCGAACCTGGTCGTCCCATTCTTCGGCGGGGTCCCGGCCACGGCGGCGATCGCCAGGACTGCGGTCAACGTGCGGAGCGGGGCGCGGTCGAGGCTCGCATCCGTCAGCCACTCGGTTATCCTCCTGGTGTTCGTCATGGTGGCAGCTCCGGTGGTCGGCGCCATCCCGATGGCGGCGCTCGGCGGGGTGCTGCTGGCGGTGACCATCCAGATGGTGCAGGTGGGCGCGATCCGCAGCATCCTCGGATCGACGCGAGGTGACGCCATTGTGCTGGTGCTCACCTTCGGCGTGACCGTGGCGATCGACCTGGTGACGGCGGTGGTGGTCGGTCTCATCGTCGCCGCCCTCCTGGCCCTCCGGTCGGTGTCGCGGGCGGCCTACCTGGAGCAGGTGCCGTTGGATGAAGGGGGCAGGGCGGGTGAGCCGCTCGAGCGCGACATCATCGCATTCCGCCTGGACGGGCCGCTGTTCTTCGGGGCAGCCCATCGCTTCCTTCTGGAACTCACCCAGGTGACGGATGTCTCGGTCATCATCCTGAGAATGAGTCGCGTGAGTACTATCGACGCCACCGGCGCGGCCATGCTCGATGATGCCATTTCGCGTCTCGAACGGCGGGGGATCATCGTGCTACTCTCCGGTATCCGTCCCGGTCATGGGCGGGTATTGACAGCACTCGGCGCGCTGAGCCGGCTTGAGAACGCGGGGAGGGTTTTCAGTGACACACCGGAAGCCATTGCACATGCTCGCAGCATCGACCGAGGTCGGTGATCGGTGAACGTCCGACTGCGCAAGGTACCGGGGACCGACATCGCAGTGCACCCATTCGCCGTCGATGGCAGCGTTTTCGGGTGGGCGTCCGGCGTCGAGGAGACGGCCAGAATCCTCGACGCGATGGCGGACTATGGCGGCAACCTGGTGAGCACAGCCGACCACTATGCGGGGGGCCGCAGCGAAGTCATGATCGGCGCCTGGCTCGCTGGTCTATCCGACCGCAGTCGAGTGGTGCTCTCCACGAAGATCGGCCGGCACCCGGATTCACCCGGGCTGTCCGCCCGGAATGTGGTGCGCGCGACGGAAGGGTCACTGCAGCGGCTGGAGACCGACTACGTCGACTTCCTGACGCTGGATGGGATCGATGAGGCGACGCCGATAGATGAGACGCTCGAGGCGATTGACATGCTCCGGCGCTCCGGCAAGGTGCGGTACTTGGCGGTGAGCAGGTATCCGGCGGCCAGGCTTCGCGACATCAATGAACTTGCCGACACCGCCGTTTACCCACCGGTCAGGCTGATCTCGGTCGCGTACAACCTGATGCAGCGCACAGAGTTCGAAGGCGAATTGGCACCCGTCGTCGATGAACTCGGCATCGGCGTCGTGGCCAGGCTTCCCCTGGCGGGCGGTTTCCTCTCCGGCGGTTTCCGAACCAAGGAGGACCAGCCGTCGTCCCCGCTCTTCGAAGCAGCACTGGACCACGTCGGCAAGGTGGGCACGAGGGTGCTGCATGCGATCGACGAGGTGGCGACCGAGCAGGATGAGTCCGCTGGGCGCATCGCGATCGCCTGGGCCCTGACGAAACCCGCGGTGATGGCGACGGCGATCCAGGTGAAGAGCGCTGAGCAGCTGCTCGAGCTGGCCGGGCAGGGCGAGATCGCTCTCACCCGCCACCAGGTTTCCATCCTCGACCGCGCCTCCGAGCGCTGAGCCTCGAGAAAAGTAACGATTCGCCAATTCCGCGTACACAACGCGGTACCGCGGACTACTCTCGCCATTAATGACGAGTGCTCACCCGAAGCGATCGTCGTGCCAGTCCAGCGAATGGCCACCCGACGGTTACCCCGGGCACTCTGCTAGATAACGAAGCGAGGGTGCTGTGGATTCAAAGCCGACCGAACCGCGCCTGCAGGCGGTCAGCACACTGACCGCGCCAACACCGCTGCTGCCGAACGCCGTACTCCCGGCCTCCCAGTCGCCGCACGGGCTCGACTTGTGGGGCAGGCGCCTGGGGCAGTCGGCGCTGCACCTGTTCCCGCTCGCCCTGGGGTCCGGAACTTTCGGTCGGTCGGTGGATGATCGCGGCGCAGCAAGCGTCATCGAACGGTTCATCGACCTGGGTGGCAACTTCATCGATGCAACGGGTTCGCACGAAGACGCACGAGCGGAACTTGCGGTGGGCAACTGGAAGAGAAGACGGAGTCGGCACACCGGGGTGATGGTCGGGACGACTGTCGGGGACCACCAGGATCTGTCCCAGGACCCGACGCGGACCATTGTTCAGGAAGTGGATGCATCACTCATCCGGCTGAAGGCGGATCATCTGGACCTCTTGTCCATTCGGCTGGATGCGCGCTCGCCGGCTGACGAGGTGCTGGTTGCAGTCGACGACCTCGTCCGGGCAGGCAAGGTGCGTTACGCCGCAGCCTCCGCCCCAACGGCAGACCAGTTGATCGAGGCCCGCGTTATCGCCGCACAGTCGGAGATATCGCCGCTGGTGGCGATCCAGGGCGGGTACAGCCTTACCCATCGCGCGCTGTACGAGCCCGAGGTCGCGCGCATCGCGGCCCTTCAGCAGACCGGGTTCATGCCGCGCCAGCCGCTGTCTGGTGGTGTACTTGCCGGGAGGCCGCACACCAAGCACGAGGTGGCTCGACTGAGGAGGCAGGGCATCGAGACTTCCCTGCCACCGAAGCGCTGGCCGGCACTGATCACCGCGCTGGGGAGAATCGGCGCAGAACTGGGCGTGACGATGCCAGCGGCCGCGGTGGCCTGGTTATTGACCAGGCCGAATGTGACGGCGCCGATCGTCAGCGTGAGTAGCCCGGACCAGGTGGACGACGTCATGGCAGCCGTCAGGCTTCAACTCACCCGGCAGCAGACATCGGAACTCGACCGCCTTTCGCGGTGAGGCACGCTCAGATCAGTTGCCTGTTTCGCGTGCACCTGATTCACGCAGCAGGCGGCTGACGCACCGTTGCAGGGCTGCGGTTGCCGCGATCGGGTCGCTGGCGTATCCGCCCGACATGGTGCCGTCGCGAAGCAGCATGAATTCGTCTGCCGCGTCACCCGGCATGGGGTGGCCCAGACGCCGGAGCAGGTCTGCCACGAATGCCGTGTACCAGTCCCGGTGTGCGGCGACGACCTCGCGGACCACATGGTGGCCGTCCGGGAATTCAGTGGCGGCGTTGATGAACGCGCACCCGCGGAATCGGCGGCTGCGCACCTGGTCGACGATGTTGTCGACGATGGCGTGGATGGCGTCCTCGGTGGTGGCCGAGGAGGCGACCAGCTCGCCGAGCAGCTCACGCGCGGTGTCGTGCCGAGCATTGACGTAGCCGACGACCAGGGTCTCCTTGGCGCCGAAGTGCTTGTAGAACGTCGCCTTGGTGACCCGCGATTCGCTGATCAGGCGGTCGACGCCCACCGCGCGGATGCCCTCGTGATAGAACAACTCGTTCGCGGTCGCCATGATCCGGTCTTTGGCGCCCACCCCACCGTGGGGAGCGGCGTCAGGTGCGCCCCCGGATGTACTCGGGGAGTTGCCTCCGGATGCTGCGGGGTCACGCTGTGCGGTGACATTGTCGATAACCGTCACAGCGTGACTCCCTTGGGCAGTTCGGCTAGGTGTTCTCGAGCCGTTGGTCGGTGTCGGTTCGGTACGGGCATACCGTTCCAGGCACCTGCGCGATTCGGGTTCGCGATTGTTGTACTTTTCGGGTTGTGCGCCCGGTTCGGAGGGGTATCCGACTCGGGCTGGTGCATCCACCTTCGGGTGGTGGAGTTGATTGCTCAACGGTTAGAACTTTAGCATTCGCTTGGGGGACAGACAGAGTTGTTTGTCCTCATAAACGGGGGACAATTTGGGGTCATCGAGGCTCTTGCAGGTGTTCTGACCCGACCAGGAGCACGCTTTGGGTGCCCTAGGCTCGGTCTGATGAACGGCGCACCGAAGCTCCCCCTCGACACTCCAGAACTCTCTTTCACGGCATCCGGGGACTCGCTCGTTCGTCGAACCGTGCTCCCCAGCGGGGTCCGCATCCTCACCGAACAGGTCCCGGGCGCACGCAGCGCGACCATCGGTTACTGGGTCGCGGTCGGCTCGCGCGACGAGCATCCGGACACCTACGGTTCGACCCATTTCCTGGAGCACCTGCTGTTCAAGGGCACGGCCAGCCGCAGCGCCCTCGACATCGCGGTCAGCTTCGACGCCGTCGGTGGTGAGCACAACGCCATGACGGCGAAGGAGTACACCTGCTACTACGCCAAAGTGCAGGACAAAGACGTGGCGATGGCGGTCGAGGTGCTCTCCGACATGGTCACCTCATCCCTGCTCGATCGGGACGAATTCGAGAACGAGCGCGGCGTCATCCTGGAAGAGCTGGCGATGGCGGATGACGACCCCACCGATGTCGCGAACGAGCGCCTGTATGAAGTGGTGTTCGGAGCGCATCCGCTCGGTCGCCCCATCGGCGGGAACCCGACAACAATCAATGCCGTGTCGCGGGACGCCGTCTGGGCGCACTATCGGGAGAACTATCGCGCCCAGGACCTCGTGATCACGGTGGCCGGCGCGGTGGAACACGACGCCATCGTCGCGCAGGTCGAGCGGTCACTGCTGAGCGCAGGGTGGGACCTCTCGGTGGAAGCGTCGCCGGTCGCCCGCCGCGAAGCCGGGCAGGACCTGTTCAGTCAGGGCGGCGACCTGGTGGTCGTCCAGCGGCCCATCGAGCAGGCGAACCTCCTGATCGGCGTCCCGGGACTGGCCGCGACAGACTCTCGGCGCAACACCCTGTCGGTGCTCAACTCGATCCTCGGCGGCGGGATGTCCTCCCGCCTCTTCCAGGAGATCCGCGAGCGGCGCGGGCTCGCATACTCCGTCTACTCGTTCTCGCCCAGCTACTCGGATGCCGGGATGTTCGGCATGTATGCCGGATGCTCGCCGTCAAAGGCCGCCCAGGTCGCCGAGCTCATGATCGACGAGTTCCGCCGCCTCGGCAAGCACGGCGTCAGCGACGACGAGATGAAGCGCGCCGTCGGGCAGATGGGAGGAGCATCCGCCCTCGCCCTGGAAGACTCGGACACCCGCATGTCCCGGCTGGGGCGCGCCGAGATCACCCTCGGCGAATTCATCGACCTCGATGAAACCCTCCGTCGGCTGTCCCTGGTGACAGCCCGCGAAGTGCAGGACCTGGCCACCGAGTTGGCCGCCCACCCGATCTCGATGGCAGCAGTTGGTAGCGTCGAGGAAAGCACCCTTGCCGCGTTCAGCGGCTGAAACCAGGACAACGATGTCTCATTTCCTTTACTTGGTTCGCCACGGCGAGCAGCAGGACGCCCAACACGGCTTGCCGGACGGCCCGCTTTCACCGCGGGGAACCCGGCAGGCGAAGCTGATCGCGGATCGGCTGAGCGGCGTCCCCTTCACTGGTGTGTGGCACTCGCCCCTGCAGCGCGCCGCTGCCACCGCGGGTATCGTCACCGAGAGCCTCACGGCTGTGCAATCCATTCCGTCGGCCCTTCTCTTCGACTGCATCCCCTCCGGCCCGACGCCCGACATGCCTGCCGGTTTCCAGTCCTTCTTCGGGTCGGTGACCGAGGCTCAGATCGAGGCTGGCAAGGCCCAGATGACGGATGCGGTCTCCGAGTGGATGACCCCATCGATCGAAGACCGGCACTCCTTGCTGATCACGCACAATTTCGTGATCGGCTGGTTCGTCCGCGAGGTATTCGAGGCACCGGCCTGGCGCTGGATGGGCATCAACCAGGCGAACTGCGGCCTCACGATCATCCGCGTCCGGTCGGTCAAGTCACCGGAGCTGGTGACCCACAACGACCTCGGACACCTTCCGGTGGAACTGCGCACCGGCATGCCGGTCGACCAGCCCTATTGACCCGAGCGGCGCCCTGCCCTTGGCAGGCCCTGCCCTTGGCGGGCCCTGCCCTTGGTAGATTGGGGCCCATGACAACCACGGTCGCCGTCGCCGGCGCGACAGGAACCATGGGCAGGCTGGTGACGCAGCTCATCGACGATTCAGCGGACTTCGAGGTGGTCGCGTCGCTGTCGTCCACCAGTGAGCTCAGTGACCTGGACGGCGCCGACCTCGTCGTCGACTTCACGCATCCTGCGGTCAGCCCGCGGGTTGTCGAGCATGCCATCACCGCGGGCATGAATGTGCTCGTGGGCACCTCTGGCTGGTCCAGCGAGCGCATCGTCTCGCTCCGCCGAACGCTCGAGGGCTCTCCGGAGGTCGGCGTGGTCATCATCCCGAACTTCTCCCTGGGTTCTGCGCTGGTCAGCGCGTTCTCCGCAATGGCCGCCCGCTTCTACGACTCGATCGAGATCATCGAGGCACACCACGCAGGCAAGGTCGATTCGCCGTCCGGCACAGCCGTGCGCACCGCTGAACTCATCGGGCTCGCCCGCGCATCGCTCGGCCCGGTAGCCGCGCCGCACACCGACCAGCGCGCTCGCGGCCAGCAGGTGTCGAGCGTTCCGATCCACAGCGTGCGGATGAGCGGGGTGATCGCCAGGCAGGACGTGATGTTCGGCGCGGCGGGAGAGCTCGTAACCCTGCGCCACGAGACCACGTCGCCGCAGTCGTATGAAGCCGGAATCCTCCTCGGCCTGGCCGCAGCAAGGGACGCCCGCGGGGTGGTTGTCGGACTGGAATCGCTGATCGACCTGACCCCAGGACGGACCAGCGACCGATGAGCACCAAGCTGGGCGTCATCGTCATGTCCGCGCTGTTATTGCTCTACCTGGTGGCGGTTGCGCAGTTGTCCTTCAGCCTGATCTCGGCGGACGACCTGCTGGCCAGGGGCGTCGGCGTTGCGCTGCTGGTGCTTCCCCTGATCGGCGCCTGGGCGATGGTTGCAGAACTGGCGTTCGGCTTGCGCAGCGAGAAGCTGGCGGACCGGCTGGGTGACGAGGGCGAACTGCCCGTCGACGACCTGCCCAAGCGCAGCAGCGGTCGCCCGGAGCGTGCAGCCGCCGACGCCGAATTCCCGCATTACCGCAGCGAGGTCGAAGAGCATCCGGATGATTGGCGTGCCTGGTTCAGGCTCGGGCTGGCCTACGATGCCAGCGGTGATCGCCGTCGTGCTCGGCATTCGATCCGGCGGGCGATCGCGTTGGAACGGCAGGGCCGGAGCTGATCGCGGTCGGGCCCGGCGCCGCTGGGCCCTTCGTCGGCGGCCCGGCGGTAATGTGGGACCTGTGACCATCGCGACGCCTTATGAAGACCTCCTCCGTGACACGCTGGCCAACGGAGTGCAGAAGTCCGACCGCACCGGAACCGGCACGAGGAGCGTCTTCGGCCGCCAGCTGCGCTTCAACCTCGCTGAGGGTTTCCCGCTGATCACCACGAAGCGGGTGCACTTCAAGTCGATCGCCTATGAGCTGTTGTGGTTCCTGCGCGGTGAGAGCAACGTCGGCTGGCTGCGCGAGAACGGCGTCACCATCTGGGACGAGTGGGCGGATGCCGCTGGCGAGTTGGGCCCCGTGTACGGCGTGCAGTGGAGGTCCTGGCCGACCCCGAGCGGCGAGCAGATCGACCAGGTCAGCGAGGTCATCGAGGCCATCAAGCAGACACCGGACTCGCGTCGCCTGATCGTCTCCGCCTGGAACCCGGCAGACATCCCGAACATGGCGCTCGCTCCGTGCCACGCGTTCTTCCAGTTCTATGTCGCGGACGGCAAGCTGTCCTGCCAGCTCTACCAGCGCAGCGCCGACCTCTTCCTCGGGGTCCCGTTCAACATCGCCAGCTACGCCCTGCTGACCCACCTGGTCGCAGCCCAGACCGGGCTCGAGGTCGGCGACTTCGTGTGGACCGGCGGAGACTGCCACATCTACGACAACCACGTCGAGCAGGTCACCGAGCAGCTCACCCGCACGCCGTACCCGGCTCCGACGCTGCGCATCACCACGGAGCGCGACAGCATCTTCGATTACACCTTCGGGGACTTCCAGGTCGAGGGCTACCAGCACCACCCGGCCATCCGCGCCGCCGTAGCCGTATGACGCAGCCAGGCGTCGGCCTGATCTGGGCCGAGTCCGAGGGCGGGATCATCGGCAGCGATGGCGCGCTGCCCTGGCACGTGCCGGAAGACCTGGCCCATTTCAAAGAACTGACACTCGGCAGTCCCGTGGTCATGGGGCGCAAGTCGTGGGACGCGCTCCCCGAGCGGTTCCGGCCGCTGCCGGGCAGGCGCAACATCGTGGTCACCCGAAACCCGGACTGGCGGGCGGATGGCGCCGAGGTCGCGTACTCGGTCGAGCAGGCCATCACGCTGGCAGCGGGGGAGCCCGAAGCAGGCACGGTCTGGGTGATCGGCGGCGCTCAGGTCTTCGCGTCCGCGATCGACCGGGCAGACCGCCTCGAGGTGACGCAGATTCGCGACCGGTTCGACGGCGACACGACGGCCCCAGCCATCGACGAGTCCTGGCGCCAGGTCTCGACTGAGCCGGAAAGCGGATGGCACGCCTCCCGAACCGGGATCCAGTACCGCTACCTCAGCTACGCGCGGCGGTAGTGGCCCCCACAAATGAATGACCAGCCCACGGCGGCCCAGGTCCGTCCTCGTAACCCGTACATCGGTTTCGCCTTCTCCGCCACGTGGCTCCTCGTGGCGGTGTTCGGCATCGTCGTTCTTCTGCTCGATGGCGAAAGGGTGGTGAGCGGAGAGGTCTTGATAGTCGTGATCCTGGGATCCGAGTCGGCTTCCCCTGTTGGGTTTTCCGCAATGCTCATGATCCTGACGCTCCTGGGGATGGCAGGTGCCACCCTGATCTCGGTCGGCTTGCGGGGTAACGCTGCATTCCGCCGAAGGCGGAGCAGGTAGTACGCGCTTACGGCGACCGGTAACCTGTAATGGTGTCGAGTCGCGAGAATCCATTCGGCCAGGTGCTTGTCGCCCTGGTCACGCCTTTTTCCGCTGACGGCGAAGTCGACTGGGCAGACGTCGAGAAGCACATCGATGACGTGATCAACGCCGGCGCCGACGGCATCGTTGTCACCGGTACCACCGGCGAGACCAGCACGCTGACCGACCCGGAGAAGCTCAAGCTCGTCGAGGTCGCTGTATCTGTCGCCGCCGGGCGGGCCAAGGTCATCACCGGGGGCGGATCGAACGAGACCGCCCACGCGATCGAGCTCTACCAGGCGAGCGAGAAGGCCGGCGCCGACGGCGTCATGATCGTTACGCCCTACTACAACAAGCCGACCCAGGCCGGCGTTCTCACCCACTTCCGCATGATTGCGGATGCCACGGACCTTCCGGTCATCCTGTACGACATCCCCGGCCGCACCGGGATCCCGATCAAGTACGAGACGATCCTGCGCGCGGCCAAGCATCCGAACATCCGCGCGGTGAAGGATGCGAAGGGCGACTTCAGCGAGGTCAGCCGCGTGCTCAACCAGACCGACCTCCTCTATTTCTCCGGCGACGACGCCAACGTGCTGCCCCACCTCGCAATCGGTGCAAGTGGCCTGGTCGGAGTCACGGCGAACATCGCGGCGACCCCGTACCGGCACATCGTCGATGCGGTCAACGCCGGCGACCTGGCCACCGCGACGGCGGCTCACCAGGCGCTCGAACCCCTGGTGCGCGCGGTCATGACCCACGTGCCCGGCACGGTCGCGGCGAAGTACATCCTCCACGGGCTCGGCAGGATCGGATCACCGCGAGTACGGCTTCCCCTGGTCGGCCCCGAAGACGCCGAAGCGGCGATGATCGAAGACGAGCTCGCCCTCGTCGGCGAGATCGCGGGCCTCGACCTCAGCAACTTCCGCCCGGATCGCAACGCCGCAGCAGGTGGAGCGCTTCCCAAGATCGCGGGCACCACCCGCTGAGTCCCGGATGGGCGCAGAGCGGACTACAACTTAAACCGAGGGCTAGCGGCCCTATCAATACGGCCAACCGGCCGAAACACCACACAGGATGCCATGAACTCTCCCATTTTCGATCCAGCCCCACTGCTCCCCGGAACCCTCCGAGTCATCCCGATCGGCGGCCTCGGCGAGATCGGGCGCAACATGACGTCGTACGAGATCGACGGCAAGATCCTGATCATCGACTGCGGCGTGCTCTTCCCTGAAGAGACCCAGCCCGGCGTCGACCTGATCCTCCCCGACTTCTCCCCGATCAGGGACCGCCTGGACGACGTGGTCGGCATCGTGCTCACCCACGGGCACGAGGACCACATCGGGGCTGTGCCCTACCTGCTGAGGCTCCGCCAGGACATCCCCCTGATCGGCTCCAACCTCACGCTCGCGCTCATCGAGGCGAAGCTGAAGGAACACCGCATCACCCCGTATACGCTGAGCGTGAAAGAGGGCCAGCACGAGAAGCTCGGCCCGTTCGACCTCGAATTCGTCGCGGTCAACCACTCGATCCCGGATGCCCTGGCCGTCGCGGTGAAGACCACTGCCGGCCTGGTCCTGCACACCGGTGACTTCAAGATGGACCAGCTGCCGCTGGACGACCGCATCACCGACCTGCGCGCATTCGCCAGGCTGGGGGAGGCCGGCGTCGACCTGTTCCTGCCGGACTCCACCAACGCCGACGTTCCGGGCTTCACCTCGCCCGAGCGGAACATCGGCCCGGTACTCGAAGCCGTGATCGCCAAGGCTCCGCGTCGCGTCATCGTCGCCAGCTTCTCCAGCCACGTTCACCGGGTACAACAGGTGCTGGATGCCGCGCAGGCAAATGGCCGCCGCGTCGCCTTCATGGGCCGCTCGATGGTCCGTAATATGGGAATCGCCGCCGACCTCGGCTACCTGAAGGTGCCGGTGGGCATCCTCATCGACGCCAAGAAGGCCGCCGACCTGCCGGATGACCGCATCGTCTACATGAGCACCGGTTCGCAGGGCGAGCCGATGGCCGTCCTCGCCCGCATGGCGAATGGGGAGCACCAGATCGAGGTCGGCAAGGGCGACACCGTCATCCTCGCCTCAAGCCTGATCCCCGGCAACGAGAACGCGGTGTACCGCGTGATCAACGGACTGACCAAGCTGGGCGCCAATGTCGTTCACAAGGGCAACGCGAAGGTGCATGTCTCCGGTCACGCCAGCGCCGGCGAGCTCCTGTACTGCTACAACATCCTGAAGCCGAAGAACGTGCTGCCGGTGCACGGTGAATACCGCCACCTCGTCGCCAACCAGCAATTGGCGATCCAGACGGGCGTTCCGGAAGAGAACACCATCATCGCCGAAGATGGTACCGTCATCGACCTGCGTGATGGTCAGGCCACCGTCGTGGGCCAGCTGGACCTCGGCTTCGTCTACGTGGACGGCTCGACTGTCGGCGAGATCACGGATGCCGACCTGAAGGATCGCCGTATCCTCGCCGAGGAGGGCTTCATCTCCATCTTCGTCGCCATCGACGCCCAGACCGGAAGGGTGATCGTCGGTCCGGAGGTGCAGGCACGCGGGTTCGCCGAGGACGAGCAGGTATTCGAGGCGGTCAAGCCGATGATCATCAAGGCACTGACCGAGGCGGCCGAGAACGGCACCAGCGACACGCACGCCTTCAGCCAGGTGATCCGACGCACTGTCGGGCGCTGGGTGAACACGCAGCACCGGCGTCGTCCGATGATCGTGCCAGTCGTGATCGAAGCGTAGGAGCGAACTAGCCACAGAGCAGAGGGGCTGTCGCAGGTTTCCCTGCGACAGCCCATCACCGCGGAAGGCTAGCTGCGCGCCTGGAAGTCGGTCGCCGCTTGGGCTGCGATCCCGGCGAAGCCGCTCTGGGTGACCGCAGTTGCGCCGCCGTCCACCGACAGCGTCACGCCGGTGATGAACGATGACGAGTCGCTGGCGAGGAACACAGCGGCCTCCGCGATATCCTCCGGCCGGCCCACTCGGCCAATCGGCTGGCTGTCCGCCAGGCGCTCACTGAGCAGTGCTTCGAACTCCTCGGCGTTCTCCGCAGGAATCCCGAACGAGCGCGCCATAATCGGGGTCATGATTATCCCGGGCGCGATGGCGTTCGAGCGGATGCCCAGCGGAGCCAGCTCTACTGTCGCCTGGCGCACGACCCCGACCACCGCATGCTTGGCGATGGTGTAGCCGGCCGACGACCAGCCACCCTGGATGGCTGCGGCGCTCGCCGTGGAAATGATGGATCCGCCCGTGCCCTGCTTCTGGAACTGCCGCGCGGCATGTTTGTGCCCGGAGACGACCGACCGGGTCAGGAGTCCGAGCGTCTTGTCGAACCCGTCAGCGCTCAGGTCCACCAGAGAGGCAGGATCGCCCGCCGCGCCGGCGTTGTTGAACATGACGTCGAGCTTGCCGAACTTCTCGACCGCGGTGGCGACCAATTTCTCGACCGCCGCGTCGTCCGTGACATCCGTGTGGATGTAGACCAGATTGCCCTGATGCTTGTTCTCGAGCGCTGCGCCCAGGTCGTCCTGAATGTCGCCGACCACGACCCTCGCGCCCTCGGCTACGAAGAGCTCGGCGCTTGCCAGTCCGATTCCGCTGGTTCCGCCGGTGATGATCGCGACTTTGTCCGTGAGCTTATTCATGGGGTCCTGCCTTTCTTTGATTGCCGCAGCGGGTTGCTTGTTGCCGCGGCGAGAACTGAAGAGAATGTTGCGAATGGATCGGCTCCGTGCTGCACCATGATTTCGAGGCTGATGAGCATCGACGAGACGAAGATGGTGGCTGCCGCCCTCGCCTGGATGCTGTCGGCCGGAACCGCGAGCCGGTCGGCGATCGCCGGTCGCGTGGTGGCCTCGCCGTCGTGTACGGACTGGAGTACAACCGCCCACATGCCCTGATCACGGAAGATGAGCGGGAACAGCTTGCGGGTCTGCTCCTCCCGCGCTCCACCGAACGCTTCGCGGAATGCTTGCTCCAGCGATTGCTCGACTGACAGGTCCACTGATTCGCGGATGCTCGCGGCCATCACCGCGCCGGCCCGGTCGAGCAGCGGCCGGATGGTGTCCCGCTTGCGCGGGAAGAGCCGATAGAACGTGCGCTCGGCAGTCCCGATCCGCTTGGCGATCTCCGCGGCCACCAGGTCGGTGCTGCCGAACTGGATGTATAACTGCGCACAGTCTTCGGATGCCCGGAGGGCCGCCGCAGCCTGTCGTTGAGTCACCATGGCTCAAGTGTATCAAAAGTGGCAGAAACTGCCACTTGTGAACGGCAACTCATCCTCCAGGTTGATGAGGATGTGTCCGGTGCGCCGATAGGGTTCTCCTAAACCGACAAGAGGGGCACCTGTGGGCGTGTGGCGCAAATGGATCTTTCCGATCATCCGGATCATTATTTTTGCGGCCATCGCTGCAGCATTGGTGAAGATCGCGTTCTTCGGTGACGTTGCTCAGACCAGCGATCCGGAAGTGCCGACGGCGACCATCACCGAGCCGCAGATCCCCATCGCCCTCGGCACCATCCAGAACGACGTCGTGCTCAAGGGCACCGTCGCCGCAGATGAGGCCGTCGAGGTCAAGGCGACGGCTCCCGGCGTGCTGCGAACCATCAACGCCGGGGCGGGCGCCTGGGTCGATGCCGGTGCTGAGCTCTTCGTCATCCGCGAGCAGGTGATGCGCGACGACGGCACATCCTGGCTACGCGATATCAAGGTGGCGGCGCCCGTGTCCGGCACCCTCTCCTCCGTGACGATGATCGTCGGGCAATCCACCACGATCGGTGAGGCGATTGCCAAGATCGCACCGCCCAGTTTCCACATTTCGGCAACGCTGGCACCGGAACAGCAGTATCGCCTCCTCAACCAGCCGACCGAAGCCCAGGTGCAGGTGCTCGGCGGCCCGGCACCATTCACCTGTACGGGCCTGACCATCTCGAGCGCGCTTGCCGGTGCAGTCTCAGCTGGCGGGGATACCGCCTCCGGTACCACGCTCCGCTGTGCGGTGCCCGCCGAGGTTCGCGTCTTCTCGGGCCTCGGGGCCGAGGTCACCATCGCCGGTGGCATCGCGGAGAACGTGCTCACCGCACCGATCACCGCGGTCGAGGGCACCAGTGAGACCGGCAACGTCTATGTCGTGCTCCCCGATGGAGCGACCGAACTGCGCCCGGTGGCCCTGGGGCTCAACGACGGGATTTCAGTCGAGATCAAGGAGGGCGTGGCTGAGGGCGACCTCATCCTGCAATTCGTGCCGGGCGCCGAGGAGGTTCCCGGCGGCATGGAAGAGGGCTGCTACCCGATTCCCGGCGGGATGGCCTGCGGGATCGGCGGATGAGCCTCCTCCACCTGGAGGCGGTGACCCGTTCGGTCGAGCTTCCGGATGCCCCTGACCTCCACATCCTCAAGGGAGTCGACCTGGAGGTGGCCGTCGGCGACCACGTCTCGATCGTCGGACGAAGCGGTTCAGGCAAGACCACGCTGCTGAACCTTCTCGGCTTGCTCGACACCCCGACGTCGGGGCGGATCATCTTCGACGACAAGCCGGTCTCCTCGCTGGGCGCCAGGGCCCGCGACCGTGCCCGCGGCACCGACATCGGCTTCATCTTCCAGCAGTTCAACCTGCTGCCAGGACGCACCGCCCTCGAGAATGTGGTCACCCCGCTCCTCTATGCGACGGGCAAGCAGTTCTGGCGGCGTCGCCAACTGGCGGCGGAGATGCTGGAGCGCGTGGGCCTGGGGGAGCGCATGGCCTCCATGCCGGAGAAGTTGTCGGGAGGCGAGCAGCAACGCGTGGCGATCGCCCGTGCGCTGGTGCGCGGACCCCGCCTGATCCTGGCCGATGAGCCGACGGGCGCGCTCGATATCGAAACCGGCGCGTCGATCATGGGCCTGGTCGACGAGGTGGCCGAGCAATCGGGTGCCGCACTCATCACCATCACCCACGACGCCAACGTCGCCGCCCTGGCACGGCGCCACTACCGTCTCGACCAGGGAGTGCTCGCGCCCGTCGACGTCAGCCGCGTGCTGGCCATGGCCGCCCCGGAGGTGTCGCTGTGATGCGGATGCTCACCGGCCTGGTCGGCGCCGTTGACGAGGCCTGGGCAGAGTTGCGCATCCACAAGACGAGGGTGCTGCTGAGCCTCATCGGTGTCGGTGTCGCCGTCACCGCGATCACCACGGTGGTGGGACTCGGCGGGATGGTGCAGCAAGCCACAACGGAGAGCATGGAGCGCGGCAGTGGTCGCCCAGCGACCCTGAGCATCTCCGCGTTCAACCCCGAGAGTGGCATGCCGGCCGGCGGACCGGAGCTTCGGGACGCGTTCGAGACGGTGGTCGAGCGTTATGAGATCGGGCATGCCGGGGCGAACCGCTGGATGCAGCTGAGCGCGCAATTCGTCGACGGCGTTGGCCCGCTCGAGGTGCAGGGGGTCGATGTCTCCTATGGAACGATGCACCGCGTCCAGCTGAGTGACGGCGAGTGGTTCACCGACCGGGATGAGAATCGGCTCGCGCCTGCGCTGGTGGTCAATTCATTGCTGATGGAGCGGTTGGGGTCTCCGGAGCTGAGCACGCACCCCACCATCGAGCTCGTGGGCGACACCGCCGTGACCGCGGTGATCATCGGCGTCATCCCGTCGTCGCAGTACGACGCTGCCCGCGGGTACATCCTCAACTCGGCATACGAACGGGTGACAACGCCGGCGGTCGTCGCCGCGAACCCGCCGAACTACGAAATGTGGGTTCCGCCGGAGCTGTCCGACCAATTGACACCGCTGATCCAGCGTGATGTCGCCGGCGCCCTGGGCGAAGGGTTCCAGGTCGACGTCAACCGCCACGACTACGCGGCGTGGGGCGGCGAGGACCCGCTGCTTCCGATGAAGTTGCTGATCGGCGGGATTGCGGCGCTCGTACTGCTGCTGGGAGCACTCGGCCTGGTCAACATCTCGCTCGTGACCGTCCGGCAGCGCATTCGGGAGATCGGCATCCGCCGCAGTTTCGGCGCGACGGCCGGGCGGGTCTTCTTCTCGGTGATGATGGAAAGCGTGGTCGCATCATTCGCGGCCGGAGTGATCGGGGTGATTGCGGCGATCCTCATCGTGACCAACCCCTGGGTACTGCAGCAATTGGCGCAGGGGCTCATGGACATTCCGCCGTTCCCGATCGAGGCGGCGTTGATCGGGCTGGGTGCGGCGACCGCGGTTGGAGCGCTCGCCGGGCTGCTCCCGGCAATCGTGGCCGTGCAGGTGAAGGTGATCGACGCCATCCGCTTCTGACCTGAGCACAGACACGCTACCGAGTAACCGGCCGGTGACGGCGCACCCCGGTACCGTGGAGCCCATGGCTACGCGCACCACTTCGAACTCGCGTGCCCGCAGCACGACTGCGCGCCGCGGCTCCAAGACTCCGGCGCGCCGCTCACCGGCGAAGAAGACACCTCCGGCGGCGGAGCCGGGGCTGCTCACGGTCGCCTGGCTGGGCCTGGCCCACACCGTCGGTGCCACGGCACGGCTGTTCGGCCGCGAAACCCTGTCGAAGGATGAGCGCCGCGACGGCGTCCCGTTCTTCATCTTCCTGCTCGCCGTTGCCGGAGCGTTCGTCGAGTGGTTCAACCCGAGCGACCCGGTTGCCATCGCGCTGGATGCCTGGACCTTCGGCGGCCTGTTCGGCCGGCTGGCCTTCGCGCTCCCGGTCATCATGCTGCTGTTCGCGATCTGGCTGTTCCGGCATCCGTCGTCCGTCGACGACAACGGGCGCATCGGCGTGGGCCTCAGCCTGCTGCTGGTCTCGGTGAGCGGCCTGTGCCACGTCTTCGGCGGGCAACCCCAGCCGGGCGGGGCGCTGGCCCTTGGCGGCGGCATCATCGGCTGGATCCTCGGTAACTCGCTGATCACCGTGCTGACCGCGCCCGGTGCTGCTGCAGTCTTCATCCTGGGGCTGCTGCTCTCGCTGTTCATCATCACCAAGACCCCGCCGAACCGCATCGGCGACCGCCTGCGCGAGCTGTACAACTACCTGTTCGGCGCCCAGCTTCCGGATGCCGATGAGCGGGCGGCGAAGAAGGCAACCGACGCCGAGACTGGCACCTTCGGAACCTTCGGCGACCTCGGCATCGATCCGGAGGAGGCCGCAACCCTTCCCTGGTGGCGGAGGAACAAGTCCCAGCGCGAGACCGACCCGGCATTCGACAGCCCGGTGATCGGCCGCGACAGTGACCGGACGGATGTGATCAGCCGGGACGGCGAACACTTCGGGGTCGAGCTGATCGAAGACCTCATCAAGGCCGAGGATGCCGTCAAGAAGTTCACCGGCGAGGTCGAGACTGGTGGCCCGACCGGCATCCGTGACGATGGGGGACCGGAGGAGGAACTGCTCCCCGGCTTCTCCGACAAGGCATCGGTCAAGGGCGGGCACGGCGACTTCGGCGCTGCGGCTGCCGCGGAGCAGCCGACCGCTCCCTACCGCTTGCCGGCAGCATCCACCCTGGCTCCAGGGACCCCGCCGAAGGCCAGGTCGCAGGTCAACGACGATGTCGTCGCCTCCATCACCGAGGTGCTGAAGCAGTTCCAGGTGGATGCCAAGGTCACCGGTTTCAGCCGCGGCCCCACCGTCACCAGGTACGAGATCGAGCTCGGCCGCGGGGTCAAGGTGGAGCGAGTGACCGCCCTCAGCAAGAACCTCTCCTACGCCGTCGCCAGCAACGAGGTGCGCATCCTGTCGCCGATCCCCGGCAAGAGCGCCATCGGCATCGAGATTCCGAACACCGACCGTGAGATCGTGTCGCTGGGCGATGTGCTGCGCTCCAAGGCCAGCACTTCCAGCCACCACCCGATGACGATCGGGCTCGGCAAGGACGTCGAGGGCGGTTTCGTCGTCGCGAACCTCGCCAAGATGCCCCACCTCCTGGTGGCAGGCTCGACCGGCTCAGGCAAGTCCAGCTTCGTGAACTCGATGATCACCTCGCTGTTGATGCGGGCGAAGCCATCGGAAGTGCGGATGGTGCTGATCGACCCGAAGCGGGTCGAGCTGGCCGGGTACGCCGGCGTTCCCCACCTCATCACGCCGATCATCACCAATCCGAAGAAGGCCGCCGAGGCGCTCGCCTGGGTGGTCAAGGAGATGGACATGAGGTACGACGACCTCGCCAGCTTCGGATTCCGGCACATCGACGACTTCAATGCCGCCGTCATCGCGAACGAGATCGTGCTGCCGCCCGGAAGCGAGCGCAAGCTCAAGGCCTACCCGTACCTCCTCGTGGTGGTCGATGAGCTGGCCGACCTGATGATGGTCGCCCCGCGCGATGTCGAGGACTCCATCGTCCGCATCACGCAGCTCGCCCGGGCATCCGGAATTCACCTGGTGCTGGCGACCCAGCGCCCGAGCGTCGACGTGGTGACCGGGTTGATCAAGGCGAATGTGCCCAGCCGCCTCGCGTTCGCGGTCAGCAGCATGACCGACTCCCGCGTCATCCTGGACCAGCCGGGGGCCGACAAGCTGATCGGCCAGGGCGATGCCCTGTTCCTGCCGATGGGTGCTTCGAAGGCCATCCGGGTGCAGGGCGCCTGGGTGACCGAGGCCGAGGTCAGCGCTGTCGTGAAGCACGTGACCAGGCAGGCGCGGCCGGAGTACCGCCAGGACGTCGCAGTGGCAGCAGAGCAGAAGCACATCGACGCCGACATCGGCGACGACCTCGAGGTATTGCTTGCAGCGGCAGAGCTCGTCGTCAGCACCCAGTTCGGGTCGACCTCGATGCTGCAGCGGAAGCTCCGGGTCGGCTTCGCCAAGGCCGGGCGGCTCATGGACCTCCTCGAGTCCCGCGAGATCGTCGGGCCGTCCGAGGGTTCGAAGGCCAGGGATGTGCTGGTCGCGCCCGAGCAGCTGGCGGATGTCCTGGCCAGGCTCCGGGGGGACGTCGGCACTGCGCCGTCCGCCCCCGCCACCGCCCCGCCAGCCGCGCAGCCACCAGCCGACCGTTACGGTGCCGACGCGGTCGCCGAATCGACCAGCGGGTACGATGAGGTGGAGGTTTCTTCCGACGAGGACGCCTGGAACCTGACCGACAGGGATTGATCGTGGAAGCTCCCAAAGCCCTGCGGGGCCGGTTCGTGCGCTCGGGGGAGACGCCAGCCAGCAACGGCAATCTCGCCAACCTGATCACGGTCATCCGCATCCTCCTCGCACCGCTGTTCTTCTGGCTGCTGTTCCTCGATGACGGAGAGCTCGGTCTCATCCGTTACGCGGCGGCCGCGCTGTTCGTGCTGGCCATCGCCACCGACAGCGTCGACGGCATCCTGGCCAGGCGGCAGAACCTGGTGACCGACCTCGGCAAGATCCTCGACCCGATCGCCGACAAGCTGCTGACCGGCGGCGCGCTGGTCTGCCTGTCGATCCTCGGCGAGCTGGCCTGGTGGGTGACGGCGCTCATCCTGGTGCGCGAATTGGGCATCACCGCCTACCGGATGGCCGTGCTGCGCAACCGGGTGATTCCCGCCTCGCGCGGGGGGAAGCTGAAGACGATCCTGCAGGCCGTGGCCATCGCGTTCTTCCTCACCCCGCTGTGGACCTTCCTGGGTGACTGGATGCACTGGGTCAATGGCGCCCTGATGACGGCTGCGGTCATCGCCACCGTGCTCAGCGGTATCGACTACCTGGTCAAGGCCGTGCGCCACGGAAGACAGGCGCAGTGACCTCAGGACGTGACCTGATCCGGCTGCTCATCGAGCGGCGGATGACGATAGCGGTGGCCGAGTCGCTGACCGGCGGACTCCTCGTCGCCGAACTCATCAACACTCCCGGCGCATCCGCCGCCGTGCTCGGTGGCGTTGTCGCCTACAACACCGAACTCAAGAAGACGCTGCTGGGGGTCGACACCGCCGTGCTGAACGTTCACGGCGCCGTGCACCCGGACGTTGCCATGCAGATGGCCGCGCACGTTCGGGAGGTGCTCGCGGTCGGTGGGGTGGCAGCGGATGTCGGCGTCTCGACGACCGGTGTTGCAGGTCCGGACCCGCAGGACGGGCATCCGGCCGGCACCGTGTTCATCGGGGTGTCCATCACCGGCGATGTGCGCGTGTTGCCGCTAACCCTCAAGGGGGACCGCGAATCGATCAGGCGCCAGGTGGTCGAGTTCGCCATCAACGAGGTCTACGCGAGGGTTAGCGAGCACTGATCAGCGAGCACTGATCAGCGAGCACTGATCAGCGAGCACTGACCCGCCGTCAGGGCTTCGCGCGGTAGCGGTGTTCCGGCCTGCCGGCCGTGCCGTAACGAGGCTCCACCGTTGCGACGCCGGTGTGTGCCAGGTGCTCGAGATAGCGGCGCGCGCCGACCCGGGACATTCCGATCATCTCCGCCACCTCGGTCGCTGACAGGTCGCCGGATGCTGCTTGCAGCGTGTCGGTGACGAACTCCAGCGTGGCAGCAGACAGCCCTTTCGGCGGCAAAGGACGCCGGGCCGGCACCCCGCTCAGGATGTCGTCGACGGTGTGCTGGTCCAGCGGTTCACCACGCCTGGTGCTGTGCAGTTTCGCGTGCTGGAGGGCAACGTCGTCCAGCCGCTCACGCAGCGCTGACGCGGTGAACGGCTTGACCAGGTAATGGCGCACGCCGTTCGCACGGGCTTCACGCACACTGGCCAGGTCGCGCGCGGCCGTCACGGCGATGACTTCGATGTACCTGGCCCTCTCCAGCCGCAATCGGCTCAGCACCTCGAGGCCGGAGAAGTCCGGCAGGTAGACATCGAGGAGCACGAGGTCTGGGTCGAGAGTCTCGATCGCCTCCAGCGCGGCCGCGCCACTGTGGGCCTCGCCAACCGCCTGGAACCCGGAATGGGCATCCACGAATTGGCGATGAATCCGTGCCACGGCGAAATCATCATCGACGATGAGCGTTCGCAGGGGAGCGCTCATGGACGTCCCTCCAGCAACGGCACCCGGGTTCGGGAGTCGACCTGGAACGGCAGGTGGACCGTGATGTCGGTGCCTCCCGACGGCGAGCCGGCGACGACGGCGTCACCGCCGTGTCGTCGGGCGATGCGGCGCACCAGCGTCAATCCGATTCCGCGGGCCGTCGACAGCCGTCCTGGCCCGGGCGGTTTCGACGAGAAGCCAGGGCTGAACACTCGCTCGCGCAGGCGCGCCGGGATTCCCGGTCCGGTGTCGGTGACACGGATCAGGATGCCGTCCTCGGATTCGATGATGGCGACCGTGATGGTGGCACCGCTGGAGCACGCCTCCACCGCGTTGTCGACGAGGTTGCCGACGACCGTCAGCACGTCGTCACGAATCCGGTCCGAGTCGCCGTGGGAGGTAAGCGGTGCAAGCACGGACTCCTGGGCGATTTCCACACCGATGCCGAGTTCGTGCGCCCTGGTCTGCTTGACCAGCAGCAGGGCGGCGATCTCCAGGTCGCGGATGCCGGTGGCGCTGGTCACGCTGGACAGCGTGCCGCCCTCTCCGACCCGCTCGATGAATGCGACGGCATCGTTGATGTGGCCGAGCTCGAGCAGCCCGCTGATCACGTGCAGCTTGTTGGCGAACCCGTGCGCCTGGGCGCGGAGCCCGTCGGCGAGGCTCTGCGCTCCGTCGAGGTCACGCATGAGGGCGTGCAGTTCGGTGTTGTCCCGCAGGATGAACACGGAGCCGATGGTGCGATCGTCGATGCGGGCGGTATCGCGCTGCACCAGCAGTACCCGCTCGCCGGAGAGAACCAGGCGCTGCTGGGAATCCTCCTCGTTGAGCATCCGCACCAATTCGGCGTCGAGTACTTCTTCGGCAGCGCGACCGACGACGTCCTGCTGGCTGTCGAGTCCCAGGAGCCGGGCACCGGCATCGTTCACCAGCGCGATCCGGCCCCGCTCGTCGAGCGCGACCAGCCCCTCACGCACACCGTGGAGCATGGCTTCGCGAGCCTCGAGCAGTCCGACGATCTCATCCGGTTCGAGCCCGTAGATGCGGCGGCGGATGATGGAGCTCACCCAGGCCGCGCCGATCACGCCGAACGCGGCGGCGACCCCGATGGTGATGAAAAGCCAGGTGGCGTTTCCGAGGTAGTCGCTGCGGAGGTCCGACTCCAGGATTCCGACCGACACGACTCCGACCACGCTGTCCCCGGCGATGATGGGCACTTTGACCCGCCACGATTCCCCCAGGGTGCCGGTCTGCGTGCCGACGTAGATCTGCCCGCTCAGGGCGATCGACGGATCAGTCGACACCCGTTCGCCGATCCGGCTGGCATTCGGATGCGAGTAGCGGATCCCGGCATCGTCGGTCACCACGACGTAGGTGACATCGGATGCTTCGCGGACCACTTCGGCGATCGGCTGGATGGTCTCGCTCGGCTCCGCGTCGTCGAGCGCGTCGATGATGGCCGGCAGCGTTGCGACGGATTGGGCGACCGCGATCATCCGGTCCCGGTACGAGTCGCGCAATTGCTGTTCCTGCAGCCAACTGGCCACCAGGCCGGTGCCGAGAACAGTGACCAGCACGATCGCCAACTGCAGCAACAGCAGTTGCGTGCGCAGCTTCATCGACCGGATCACCTGACAAGTGTGACGGACGCGGCGGGTGGTGCGCGATATCCGGTCATGGGTGATCTGTGTCCAGAACGACCAAAACAACCAGTACTTCCGCATCGTTCCCCGCTGGGCGGGCGATCCCTAGCCTGTCGAACGTCGCCATTGCGCATACCGGGGCCCCCGGAGAGGCAGCGCACATCAGCTCGAGGAGGAGCAATGCGAGTTTTCACCACATCACAGCACCGCGGCAGGAAAGGGGTGCTCGCCGCAGTGGCGGGCGCGTCCGTGCTGCTCCTGGCCGGTTGCGCCGCAGGAGCAGCGGATCCGGATGCCGGGAGCGAGGCTGAAGCAGAAGGGATCAGCTCCCTCGGGATCATCGTGCCGGCTGATCCCGGAGGCGGCTGGGACCAGACCGGTCGCGCGCTCGCCGAGGTGGCCGTGCAGGAAGGCTTCGTCTCATCGGCGCCTGTCACCAATATCGGCGGAGCCGGTGGCACCATCGGCTTGTCATCCCTTGCCAATGAGACCGATCCGCTCACCCTGATGCTGACTGGCTTCGTCATGGTCGGCGCGGTGGAGACCAACGGCTCCCAGGTGCGGCTCGAGGACACCACCCCGATCGCCAGGCTCACTGAGGAGGCCGGCGTGATCGTCGTGCCTGCCGGTTCTCCCTACGAGACGCTGGAAGACCTGGTCAACGACATGATCGAGAACGGGAAGGAAGTCACCATCACCGGCGGTTCGGCCGGCGGTGTCGACCACATCCTCGCCGCACAATTGCTCAAGGAGGCGGGCCAGAGCGCAGCCGACATCAACGACAAGCTCAACTACATCCCCAACTCCGGCGGTGGAGAAGCGGTGACGCTGCTGCTCGGCGACAAGGTGTCCGCGGGAATTTCCGGCATCAGCGAGTTCGCCGAGCAGGTCAAGGCTGGGGAGCTGAGGGCGCTCGCCGTATCGAGTGCGGAGCCGAGCGATCTGCTCCCCGACGTGCCGACGATCATCGAGTCCGGCTATGACCTGGAGATCACCAACTGGCGCGGTGTCATCGCACCCGGGAACATCAGCGACGCCGACCGCGAGAAGCTGGTGGCCTTCGTCACCGAACTGACGGCGACCCAGGCCTGGAAGGACATCCTCGAGACCAAGGGCTGGGCTGACGCCTTCCTCGGCGGAGACGAGTTCGACGCCTATCTCGATGAGAACATCACGGACGTCACGGCCGTGCTCAAGGACATCGGCTTGATCGGCTAGCTGATGAATCCGCTGTCCTCCCGCTCGTCCGGTGGCATCCTGCCGCCGGACGAGCGGTACCCTGCTCCCGCCACCGGTGAACGACCGTCGCTGCCGGTCGGCGAGTACCTGTTCTCCCTGGTGTGTGCCGCGCTTGGCATCTACGTCGTGGTGGCGGCCGGCTTCATCCGTGTCCCGGTTTCAAGCAACACCCTGGGCCCACGCGCGTTCCCCTACCTGGTGGGGGCGATCCTGATCATCGCGGCAGTCGCCGTAGTCATCGGCGTGAGCCGCGGCCGCCTGGGTGAGGCCGAGGAGGGTGAAGACGTCGACGGCACCGTTCCGACCGATTGGGTGACGGTCGGCAAGCTGGTCGCATTCTTCACCATCCACGCCTACCTCATCGGGATCATCGGGTGGCCGCTCGCCGCCGCGCTGCTGTTCACCGGGTCAGCCTGGGCGCTTGGCGCGCGCAAGCTGTGGCGCGCTGCCCTCATCGGCCTGGCGCTCGGCTTCACCATCCACGTCATCTTCGGCAGCCTGCTGGGCCTGTCCCTGCCTGCCGGGCCACTCCTCGATTGGATGCCATTCCTCTGATGGACAACTTCGGCGCACTACTAGCCGGCTTCGCGACCGCGATCCAGCCGGAATACCTCCTCTACGCGTTCTTCGGCGTGCTCGTCGGCACAGCGGTCGGCGTCCTGCCGGGGATCGGTCCGGCGATGACGGTGGCGCTGCTGCTGCCGATCACCTACACGCTGGACCCGGCGGCCGCCCTCATCGTTTTCGCCGGCATCTACTACGGGGGGATGTACGGCGGGTCGACGACTTCGATCCTGTTGAACACACCGGGGGAGTCGGCCTCGATCGTCACCGCCCTCGAAGGCAACAAGATGGCAAGGAAGGGGAGAGGCGCATCCGCGCTGGCGACCGCTGCGATCGGCTCGTTCGTCGCCGCCAGCGTTGCCACCGTGGGGCTGACCCTGTTAGCGCCCATCCTGGCGCGGTGGGCCGTGACGCTCGGCCCACCCGACTATTTCGCGCTGATGATCGTCGCGTTCATGACGGTGGGCGCCCTTCTGGGCAGCTCGGTTTCCAGGGGTATGGTTTCGCTGGCGCTCGGCCTGTTCCTCGGGCTGGTGGGTACCGAGGTCCTCACCGGGCAGCAACGCTTCACCGGCGGCCTGCCGGTTCTTGCCGATGGCATCGACGTCGTGCTGATCGCCGTCGGACTGTTCGCGGTCGGAGAATCGCTCTACGTAGCATCCCGGCTCAAGGGCGGTGCCATCGCGGTGATCCCGGTGAGCAAAGGGTGGCGCAACTGGATGACGAAGGAGGACTGGAACTTCTCCTGGCGGCCCTGGCTTCGTGGCACCGCCATCGGCTTCCCGATTGGAACCATCCCGGCCGGTGGTGCAGACGTCGCAACCTTCCTGTCCTACGCCGCGGAGAAACGCCTCGCGAAGGGGGCGCGCAAGGCCCAGTTCGGCAAGGGCGCGATCGAAGGCGTTGCAGGTCCCGAGGCGGCGAACAACGCTGCGGCCGCCGGCGTGCTGGTACCGCTGCTCACGCTGGGGCTGCCGACGACCGCGACGGCCGCGATCATCCTCTCCGCGTTCCAGTCGTACGGCATCCAGCCCGGCCCGCTGCTCTTCCAGAACCAGAGCGCGCTGGTTTGGGCACTGATCGCGAGCCTCTACATCGGCAACGTCATGCTGCTCGTGCTCAACCTTCCCCTGGTCGGCATCTGGGTGAAGGTCCTCCAGGTGCCACGGCCATACCTGTACGCCGGAATCATGCTCTTCGCTGCGCTGGGCTCGTTCGCCATGAACTTCAACTACCTGGACGTGCTCATCCTGCTGGTGATCGGCCTGGTCGGCTTCCTGATGAGGCGGTACGGCTACCCGGTTGCGCCCATGGTGATCGGTGGCATCCTCGGGCCGATGGCCGAGACCCAATTGCGCAAGACGCTCGCGATCAGCCAGGGTGATCTGACCGCGTTGGTGACCAGCCCATTCGCCGCGGTGTCCTACGTCGCACTCATCGTCCTCCTCGGCGTCGGACTGTGGCTCAAGCGCCGGCAGGCCCAGGTGGAGAAGCAGCTCGCCGACTCCTCGGCAGCAGCGGCGGCCCGGGAATAGACCTCACTACGATCGTGTTACAGCCTATGTATTCACAAGGTCCGCACAGACTGTACTGGCTAGAGTTTTCGAAACGGTATGCTTTTCAGTCACTGAACATTTGGGGAGGGTCCAATGGTTCTCGTTCGTCAAGAAATCGGGGACGTACTCCGGGACTTCCGCCTGCAGAAGGGGCGCACCCTCCGTCAGGTCGCAGGCAAGGCAAGCGTTGCGCTGGGTTACCTCAGCGAGGTGGAGCGCGGGCAGAAAGAAGCCAGCTCCGAGATCCTCGCCTCGGTGGCCGATGCACTGGACACCCCCATTTCGGTCATCATGCGCGAGGTAGGAGACCGCCTCGCAGTTCTCGAGGGCCTCGATGTCATTCCGGACAGCGTTCCGGATGACCTGCTCTCGGGCTATACGGCGTCGGGCTTCGCGGCCGACGTGTTGACCCGCTAGCCGGTGCGGCTCAGCGAGTTCCGGGCTGCCGTTGACGATGAGTTCGGCGCTGCCTACGGCCGTACGCTGACGCAGGACCTCGTGTTGACCGAAATGGGTGGGCTGACCGCCGACCAGGCGATCCGCGCTGGCAAGGCGCCGCGCGAGATCTGGGTTGCGCTGTGCCGTGCTTCCGATGTGCCCGCCCAGCGCTGGCACGGTCGGCTCACGACTCCGCCCGGCTGACCTCGCGCCGATATCCGCAATCAGCCGCTTCGACACGCCGTGAGCAGATGTTCGAACATGGCTTCGGATGTTCGCTAGGCTCCCTCCTAGCAGCAGTCGAAAACGAGTTGTGCACAGTCGGCACGTCGATCCGCCTCAATGTCGGACGCCGAGCGTACTGTCGGATCCGTTAGCGACACTGCCAACAATGCCTTGTCGCACACGCTGATTGACCTTGCTTCACCGGTCGGTCAGTGCCAGCGGCAGCCTATAGGCGGACCAACCACGACTCCCAGGGAGCAGAAGAAATGGCATCAGCAACTGATCGCGAGAAGGCGCTCGACACCGCACTCGCACAGATCGACCGGCAATTCGGCAAAGGATCCGTCATGCGCCTGGGAAGTGATGAGCGCGCCCCCGTCGCCGTCATCCCGACCGGCTCGGTGGCGCTCGACGTCGCGCTCGGCATCGGCGGGCTTCCGCGTGGGCGCATCGTGGAGATCTATGGTCCGGAGTCATCGGGTAAGACCACGCTGACCCTCCATGCGATTGCGAACGCCCAGCGAGCCGGCGGTATCGCCGCCTTCATCGACGCGGAGCACGCCCTCGACCCGGAGTACGCCAAGAAGCTGGGTGTCGACATCGACGCCCTCCTGGTGTCGCAGCCCGACACGGGTGAGCAGGCCCTGGAGATCGCGGACATGCTGGTGCGGTCCGGCTCCATCGACCTCATCGTGATCGACTCCGTCGCCGCCCTTGTGCCCCGCGCGGAAATCGAGGGTGAGATGGGTGACTCCCACGTCGGCCTCCAGGCGCGCCTCATGTCGCAGGCGCTTCGCAAGCTCACCGGTGGCCTCAGCCAGACCGGCACCACCATGATCTTCATCAACCAGCTGCGTGAGAAGATCGGCGTGTTCTTCGGCAGTCCGGAGACCACAGCGGGAGGCAAGGCTCTCAAGTTCTACGCGTCCGTACGCCTCGATATCCGCCGGATCGAGACTCTCAAGGAAGGTACCGACGCGGTCGGTAACCGCACCAGGGTCAAGGTGGTCAAGAACAAGATGGCTCCGCCGTTCAAGCAGGCCGAGTTCGACATCCTTTATGGAATCGGCATCTCGCGCGAAGGCAGCCTGATCGACTTCGGGGTCGAGCACGAGATCGTCCGCAAGTCCGGCGCCTGGTACACCTACGACGGCGACCAGTTGGGCCAGGGCAAGGAGAACTCGCGCCGCTACCTGTCTGAGAACCCGGAAGTCGCCAAGGAGATCGAAGACAAGATCCTCACCAAGCTGGGGCTCACCCCCGAAGCGAAGGCCGCCAAGGCTGCGCAGGCTGCAACGGATGCCGCGGCAAAAGCCGAGGCGAAGGCCGCCGCGCTGGAAGGTGGCGGGGTCAGCCCGATCGCCGCGAAGCTGGCAGACCGCAAGGGCGCCTGAGCGTGACAACCTCCGCTGATGGTGGCAACGCTGACGGTGAGACGATCGCTCCGGTGACCTATCTCTTCGGGACCAGCCCCCGAGTTGGCCAGGGCACAAGCGACCAAAGCACATACGACCAAGGCACCGCAGCGTTCGCACCGTCGGCGGAGGAGTCCACGCCTCACGGCGCCGATGGGCAGCCCCCCCAGGCGCCCCAGGGTTCCGAGCGGGCGAGTCGTCGCGCCGAGAACGTGAGCCTGAACGGCTTGACCAGGCGCAATATGTCCCGCTGGGAGATCGAGAAGCTGCTGACCTCGCGCGACCTCTCCGAAGAGGTCATCGCAGCAGAGGTAGAGCGGCTCGAGGGCGTCGGGTTGATCGACGATGCGGCGCTTGCCGAGACTCTTGTGCGCACTCGTCGTGAGCGCAAGGGGCATGGGCGGCAGGCGCTGATCGCAGAACTCCGCCGCCGCCACATCGACCAGGACCTCATCGACGCCGCCCTCCAGACCGAAGACAGCGACGACGACGCCGAACAGGAACGAGCCAACGAGCTGGCGGTGAAGAAGGCGCGGGCGTTGTCGTCCTACGACCAGGCGACCGCGAAACGCCGGCTTACCGGCTTCCTCATGCGCAAGGGGTACTCGTCCTCAGTGGTGCAGGCCGCTGCCGCGGTCGCCCTGGGGGAGCGCGGCAGCGGCGTCCAGTTCCGGTAGCCGCAAGTTAGGCTTGGCGCATCATGACGCAGTTAGCCCCAGTCCCCAGCGCACAACTATCCCGGGTATCAGCCGGTGCCCTGGACGCACCCCGAACCTACGAGGTGCGCACGTACGGCTGTCAGATGAACGTGCACGACTCCGAGCGACTGAGCGGTTCGCTGGAAGCGGCAGGGTATGTCCGCGCTGAGCGCGGGCAGGCCGATGTCGTCGTCATCAACACCTGCGCCGTACGGGAGAACGCCGACAACAAGCTTTACGGCAACCTGGGGATCCTCGCCTCCGTGAAGCGGGAACACGAAGGCATGCAGATCGCCGTCGGAGGCTGCCTCGCCCAGAAAGACAAGGGCGTCATCCTGGCCAAGGCCCCCTGGGTCGACGTGGTCTTCGGCACCCACAACATGGGATCGCTGCCGGCCCTCCTCGAACGCGCCAGGCACAACGGTGAAGCCCAACTCGAAATCCTGGAATCCCTCGAAACGTTCCCGTCCACGCTGCCCACCCGACGGGAGTCGACGCACAGCGGCTGGGTATCCATCTCGGTCGGCTGCAACAACACCTGCACCTTCTGCATCGTCCCGACCCTCCGCGGCAAGGAGAAAGACCGTCGCCCGGGTGACATCCTCACCGAGATCCAGGCACTCGCCGACGACGGTGCGATCGAAATCACCCTCCTCGGGCAGAACGTCAACTCCTACGGCGTCGAATTCGGAGACCGCCAGGCTTTCAGCAAGCTCCTCCGCGCGGCCGGCCAGATCCAGGGCATCGAGCGAATCCGCTTCACCAGCCCGCACCCGGCAGCCTTCACGGATGACGTGATCGACGCGATGGCCGAAACCCCCACCGTCATGCCGCAGCTGCACATGCCGCTGCAATCTGGCTCCGACCGCGTGCTGAAGGCCATGCGCCGCAGCTATCGGTCGACCAGGTTCCTGGGGATCCTGGACCGCGTCCGCGCGAAGATCCCGAACGCGGCCATCTCCACCGACATCATCGTCGGCTTCCCCGGTGAGACCGAGGAGGACTTCCAGGACACCCTGAACGTCGTCGAGCGGGCACGGTTCGCCTCCGCCTTCACCTTCCAGTACTCCATCCGCGAGGGCACCCCGGCCGCCACCATGCCCGACCAGGTGCCGAAGGCCGTCGTCCAGGAACGCTACGAGCGGCTGGTGGCCCTCCAGGACCGCATCTCCTGGGAAGAGAATCAGAAGCTCGTCGGCACCACCGTCAACGTTATGGTCTCGGTCGAGGGCAGCAAGGATGCCGCAACCCACCGGCTGAGCGGGCGTGCCGAAGACAGCCGGCTGGTGCATTTCTCCGTGCCAGACGGGAGCGCAGCCCCACGGCCAGGCGACGTGGTCACGGTGACCGTCACGGATGCCAAGCCGTTCTATCTCATCGCCGACCCGGTCGACGGCACATCGCTCCACACTCGCCGCACCACAGCCGGAGACGCCTGGGACCGCGCTCAGGCCGCCTCCTGCGCCGTTCCGGCTGCATCGCCACAGAGTTCCACTCCGGGGCGGGTGTCGCTCGGCCTTCCGACCCTGCGCGTGGCGACAACCCCGATCTACGACTCGGCCGACGGTGAGCGTTAGGGAGCCGGACCCCGCGACTCCACTCGTTGTCGTCGTCGGAGCAACCGGCACCGGCAAGTCGGAGCTTTCCCTCGGCCTGGCCGAACACCTTGCGGCCAGTGGGCGCACGGCCGAG
This sequence comes from Homoserinimonas sp. A520, assembly GCF_054489245.1. Taxonomy (NCBI): domain Bacteria; kingdom Bacillati; phylum Actinomycetota; class Actinomycetes; order Micrococcales; family Microbacteriaceae; genus Homoserinimonas; species Homoserinimonas sp. A520. The sequence continues at coordinate 69,011 of NZ_JBTMWX010000003.1, forward strand.
ATCGTCAACGCCGACGCGATGCAGCTGTACCGCGGAATGGACGTGGGCACCGCCAAGTTGCCGCTCGACGAGCGCCGCGGATTCCCGCACCACCTCCTCGACGTGCTCGACGTCACCGAGGAGGCGAGCGTCGCCGGGTACCAGGCGGATGCCCGTGCCGCCATTGCACGCGTGATCGAGCGTGGGAATACCCCGATCCTCGTGGGAGGGTCCGGGCTGTACGTCTCGGCGGTCATCTACGACTTCCAGTTCCCGGGAACCGACTCGGTCGTGCGGGCTCGGCTGGAAAGCGAATTGGCGGAGCACGGACCCGGCATGCTCTACCAGAGACTCCGCACCCTGGACCCGCAGGCGGCAGAGGCCATCGGGCCGCACAACGGCCGGCGGATCGTCCGCGCCATCGAGGTGATCGAGCTGACCGGCGAGCCATTCGGTTCCGGCCTGCCGGACGAGAACGCACATTGGCACCCGAACACCATCGTGCTGGGGCTGAGCGCACCGCGACCGGAATTGGTGGCACGGCTGGATGCGCGGGTGCGGCACATGTGGGACGCCGGCCTGCTCGACGAAGTCGAAGGCCTCATCCCGCTCGGACTGGAACGCGGGATCACCGCGAGGCGGGCAATCGGGTACGCCCAGGCCATGGAACAGCTCGCCGGTGGAATGAGCGAAACCGAGGCGATCGAGCAGACGGCCGCCCTGACCCGCAAATACGCGCGCCGCCAGGTGAGCTGGTTCAAGCGATACCCGAACACGACCTGGCTGGAACATGATGACCCGGCACGCGTCGAGCAGGCCTTCGCCGCCGTCGCTGCCCCCACCCACCAGTATCCTTAGGCGCATGCCAGACATCCACTTCACCAAGGGCCACGGCACCGGCAACGACTTCGTGCTGTTCAGCGACCCGGACGGGGAACTGAACCTCACGCCGGCCCAGCTGGCTGCCATCGCCGATCGCCACTTCGGGGTCGGAGCCGACGGGGTGATCCGGGCGGTACGGTCACGAAGCCTCCCGGAGGGTGAGGCCTCCCTGGCCGAAGACGATACCGCCGAATGGTTCATGGACTACCACAACGCAGACGGAACACCGTCTGAGATGTGCGGAAACGGCATCCGTGTCTACGCCCAATACCTGGTCGAGAACGGGCTGGTCGAGCTCGATCCGACCGACACGTTGTCGATCGGCACTCGCGGGGGAGTTCGCGACCTGCAGCGCAACCTGAAAGGCTTCCAGGTCGACCTGGGGCGCTGGTCCCTTGACGGCGGGGATGCCCTGGTGCGTGCCAGGAACCTCAGTGTCGCCCGCCCTGGGCTCGGCATCAACGTCGGCAACCCCCACGTGGTGGTGGCCTTGTCCAGTGAGGAGGAGCTGGCATCCGCCGACCTTTCCTACATTCCCAAACTCGACCCGGAACCAGCCGAGGGGGCGAACGTCGAGTTCGTCGTCCCGGCTGACCCGATGGTGAAGGACGGCGTCGGCACGATCACCATGCGGGTGCATGAGCGCGGGAGCGGGGAGACCCTTTCGTGCGGCACCGGGGCGGCTGCCGCAGCGCTGGCCACCCGCCATTGGGCGGGCAGCGGGGCGCCCAACCAGTGGAAGGTGCACGTACCGGGAGGCACCCTCGGCGTGCGGATGTGGGCTGCCGAAGACGGCGAGCACGTCTCGTTGAGCGGTCCGGCCGTGCTCGTCTATGAGGGCGACCTCAGCCTCGCCTGACGGTCACCGAGCCTGTCAAAGCGCCCGGCAAGCGGCTTTCAGCGCCGTCGCACCTTCAGCACTCGATATCCCTTGTGCGTCGCCGCCCGCGACACCGGGAAACCCTCCGGAAGGGCGCCTTCCAGCCAGCGCTGCAGCGAGTCCGAGCCGAGGTTGCGCTGCACCACCAGCCAGGCGTCCGCTTCAACCTCCAGCCGGGGGAGCCAGAAGCTCAACATCTTGTGCAGTTCGGCTTTGCCCACTCGAATCGGCGGGTTGGAGCGGATCGACATGAACCCGATGTCGGCGGGAACATCCTCGGGCCGTACAGCGTTGACGTTGGTGAGGCCGAGCTTCTCGGCGTTGCGGCGCACCAGGTCCAGTGCCCGCTCATTCACGTCAACCGCCCACACCGTGGCGCGTGGCGAGTCGATGGCCAGGCTCAACGAAATGGGGCCCCAGCCGCAGCCGAGATCCAGCAGGTCTCCGCCGGGTGGCGGGGGCGGGGTGTTGGCCAGCAACACCTGGGTACCGGCATCGATTCGCTCCGGCGAGAAGATTCCCCCGGCCGTCGTCACCTCAACCGGCCGCCCAGCGAGGACGACCGAAATGTGGCGGAGCTTGAGCTCACTCTCCGGGGTGGAGGAGAAGTAATGCTCATTGGACATGAAGGCAAACTTATCGAAATACCAGGAGCTAGGGTTAACCCGATGACTGAAGTAGAACCAGACGAGAGTCAGGATGTGATCGACCGGGTGCTTGCCCACGCGGGTTCGCGCTCGTCCGGTTACGCCATTTTCACCTCCGGCGCCCAGGCGTTGCAGGCGGATGCCGAAGCGGAGCCATTTTCTGCCGATGGCGACCAATTCGACCGGGAGGACCGCCAGGCGCTGCGTCGCGTCGCCGGCCTGTCCACTGAGCTGGAAGACGTCACCGAAGTCGAGTACCGGCAACTCCGCCTGGAAAAAGTCGTGCTTATCGGGATCTACTCGCAGGGCAACGCGCAGGAGGCCGAGAACTCGATGCGGGAACTCTTCGCGCTTGCCGAGACGGCCGGCGCGGTCGTGCTCGACGGGTTGCTGCAGAAGCGCGCGACCCCCGACCCGAGCACGTTCTTCGGTAAAGGCAAAGCGATCGAGCTTCGCGATGTCGTGGCGGCCGTCGGTGCTGACACGGTGATCGTTGACGGTGAACTGGCACCCAGCCAGCGGCGTGCGCTCGAAGACGTCATCAGGGTCAAGGTGATCGATCGGACTGCAGTCATCCTCGACATCTTCAGCCAGCACGCGAAGAGCCGGGAGGGCAAGGCGCAGGTCGAACTGGCCCAACTCGAGTACCTGCTTCCCCGCCTGCGCGGCTGGGGTGAATCGATGTCCAGGCAGGCCGGTGGCCAGGTGGGTGGTGCCGGGGCGGGAATGGGCAGCCGTGGTCCAGGTGAGACCAAGATCGAGCTCGACCGTCGTCGCATCCACACCCGCATGGCGCGCCTGAGGAAGCAGATCAAGGGGTTCGCTCCTGCGCGGGAGGCCAAACGCGCCAACCGCAACCGCCACGAGGTTCCGTCGGTCGCCATCACCGGCTACACCAACGCCGGCAAGTCTTCGCTGCTGAACCGGATCACCAGCGCGGGGGCGCTGGTGGAGAACGCGTTGTTCGCCACCCTGGACACTGCCGTTCGCCGGAACACGACCGCGGACGGACGCGGCTACACCCTCACCGACACGGTCGGTTTCGTTCGAAACCTTCCGCACCAATTGGTCGAGGCGTTCCGCTCCACGCTGGAAGAGGTGGGAGATGCTGATGTGATCGTGCACGTTGTCGACGCCTCGCACCCCGACCCGGCGAGCCAGCTGGCGACCGTGCGTGATGTCATCGGGGAGGTCGGCGCACGTCACATCCCGGAGATCGTCGCCTTCAACAAGAGCGACCTGGCTGACGACGACCAGCGGCTGCTGCTGCGCGGGCTGGAACCGCGTGCGGTATTCGTCTCGGCGCGCACCGGCGAGGGTATCGATGAACTCCTCGAGCGGATCGGCGAAGAACTACCATCCCCGTCCATCGAGCTGACGCTCCTCGTGCCGTACGAACGCGGCGACGTGGTGTCGTCAATGCATGATCGCGCTGTCGTCCTGTCGACGGACTACGAGGAAGCCGGTACCCGGGTTCGGGTGCTCGTGAACGCGGCCGACGCCTCGCTGCTGCGCGAGTTCACCGTCTCGGCTACAGGGACCGCAGCACCGTAACGACCTTGCCGAGCACCTCGGCATAGTCGCCGACGATCGGCTCGAAAGCACTGTTGCGCGGCAGCAGCCAGGTGTGCCCGTCGCGCTGACGGAACACCTTGACGGTGGCTTCGTCATCGAGCATGGCGGCAACGATGTCGCCGTTCTCTGCGGTCTTCTGCTGGCGTACGACGACCCAGTCACCGTCGCAGATGGCGGCGTCGATCATGGAGTCTCCGACGACCTTGAGCATGAACAGATCGCCCTTGCCGACCAGCTGCCGTGGCAGCGGAAAGACTTCTTCGATCTGCTGTTCAGCCGTGATCGGGATGCCGGCAGCGATGCGGCCGACGAGTGGCACCATGGCGGCGTCACCGATCGGCGTGGGGTGATCTGACTCGACGGCGCCCGCGTCGCGGCCGGGAAGGTCGATCAGCACTTCGAGCGCCCTGGGCCGATTGGGATCCCGGCGAAGGTAGCCGCTCAGTTCCAGCTGGTTCAACTGGTGGGTCACGCTCGACAGGGAGGACAGACCGACGGCGTCGCCGATCTCACGCATGCTCGGCGGATATCCCCGTCCGGCCACTGCTCGCTGGATGAACTCGAGGATGGCCTTCTGCTTCTCGCTCAGGCTCTTTCGACGACGGGTCGTTCCCCGGGGGGCCGGTACTGCGCGGGGTGTGCTGTCGTCCATCTGGGGCTCCTCTGTCGACGGTTCGATCTGAATGTCAGTGGCTGCTGCTTGTGTGGTGTTCAGACAATCGAAACTGTATCCGCGATCTGGCGGATAAGCAAAGGTTTGTTCGAGTGTGTCGGCGGGTTCTTTGGTCAGATATCGAAACTGGGGCTTGAAAGTGGGAGAAATCGAATGTATGTTCGGAACACAGCTTCGCATCCGGTGCTCCCGGCCGAGCACCGGATGCCGAAGTTCAGCCCCGCTCCACCGAATGTGTAACAGCACCCGAACGCGTAACAGCTACCCGAATGCGTAACAGGAAGGCCACGATGATGAGCGACACCCTCCACGCCGGCACGACCCGCGCCACTCCGGTTTCCCGGCTGCGGTTGACCCGCAGGGGGCGCACCGTGCTCACCACGCTTGCGGCGACGCCTCTCGTCCTCGCCGCTCTCGCCTTCGCGCTGAACGGTGGGATGGCGACCGCGACCATGGAAGAGGGGTCGACGACCTACGTCACTGTGGAGGCAGGCCAGTCGCTCTGGCAACTCGCGGAAGAGGTGGCGCCGGGCGAGGATATTCGCGAAGTGGTTGCCCAGCTGCTGCGAGTGAACGCGCTGGAGAGTGCGGAAATCTTCCCCGGGCAGCAATTGGCGCTGCCGAACCAGTACCGCTGAGCTACGTACTGCTGAGCATGTACCGCTGAGCATGTACCGCTGAGTACGTACCGCTGAGTACGTGCCACTGACGAGCCGCCCGACCCGGCACGACGAAAGGCGCTCCCGGCCACAGTTAACATGGCAGGGTGGCTTCCCTTGATGATCTCCCCATCCGCGACAACCTCCGCGGCCTGCGGCCGTACGGTGCACCGCAGAAGGCCGTTCGTACGGCTCTCAACGTCAACGAGAACACCCACGCGATTCCTGAGGCGGTCGCTCACGACATCGTCACGGCCCTGGCCGGCGCAGTGCTCGGCATCAACCGCTATCCCGATCGCGAGTTCACTGCCCTGCGGGACAGCCTTGCCGGATACCTCGGCCACGGCCTGACCCGCGACAACATCTGGGCGGCGAACGGGTCGAACGAGGTTCTCCAGCAGCTCCTCCAGGCGTTCGGCGGGCCGGGTCGCAGTGTCCTGGGTTTCCCGCCCACCTATTCGATGCACTCGATCATTGCCGCCGGAACCGACACCAGGTGGATCGCCGTCGAGCGTGCAGCCGACTTCGAGATTTCACCGGCCCTCGCCGTCGCTTCCATCGAGGAGCACCGGCCCGACGTTGTCTTCTTCTGCGCCCCCAACAACCCGACCGGAACGCCGTTGTCCCTGGAGACGATCGAGGCGGCCTATGAGGCGACCGAGGGCGTGGTCGTCGTGGACGAGGCGTACGTCGAGTTCGCCCCGGCCGAGCGCCCAACGGCACTCAGCCTCCTTCCCGGCCGTGAGCGGCTGATCGTGTCGCGCACCATGAGCAAGGCGTTCGCCTTCGCGGGGGCCCGCGTCGGATACCTGGCCGCCGACCCGGCGGTGACGGATGCCATCCGCCTGGTTCGCCTTCCCTATCACCTCTCTGCCCTCACGCAGGCGGCCGCGGTCGCCGCCCTGGCGCACACCGGCGAGATGCTCGCGATGGTCGACGACATCAAGCGCCAACGCGATCGCCTCCTCGAAGAGCTTCCGAAGCTGGGTTTCACGGTGTGGCCGAGCGACGCGAACTTCGTGCTCTTCGGTGGCGTCGCCAACCCGCACGCGGTGTTCACCGCCCTGCTCGAGCAGGACATCCTCATCCGTGACCTCGGCATCCCGCACCACCTCAGAGTGACGGCGGGGACCGAGGCGGAGACCAGCGCCTTCCTGAACGCCATCGAAGGACTCGGCGCCGCTGTCGGCAGGGAGTAACACACGCGCACGCTGGTTAGACTTGCATAGTGAAAAGAGGACAGCCGAATGGGTGAACCGACCAGAACCGCCCAGCTTTCGCGGGAGACGAGCGAGTCGAGCATCGAACTATCCCTCGATCTCGACGGTACCGGTAGCTCGAATGTGTCGACATCGGTGCCATTCTTCGACCACATGCTCACGGCGTTCGCCAAGCATTCGCTGGTCGACCTCACCGTCCGCGCCAGTGGTGACGTCGAAATCGACGTCCATCACACCGTGGAAGACGTGGGAATCGTCCTCGGCAAGGCGATCAGCTCTGCACTCGGCGACAAGGCAGGGATCTCCCGCTATGGGGACGCCCTGGTGCCGCTGGACGAAGCGTTGGTGCAGGCGGTCGTCGATGTATCCGGGCGTCCCTACCTAGTGCACTCCGGTGAGCCTGCCGGGTTCGAATTCCACCTCATCGGCGGGCACTTCACCGGGTCCATGGTTCGTCACGTCTTCGAGGCGATCACTTTCCACGCCGGCATCACCGTGCACCTGACGGTGCTGGCCGGCCGCGACCCGCACCACATCGCCGAAGCGGAGTTCAAGGCCTTCGCCCGCGCGTTCCGTCAGGCGATCACGCCGGATGCGCGAGTTTCCGGCGTGCCATCCACCAAGGGCGCCCTCTGACCGGCGTCCGCTTCACCAGCTGATCGGATTCGATTGTCTACTCCTTCCGTTGTGGTCCTGGACTACGGCAGTGGCAACATCCACTCCGCCATCAAGGCCCTGGAGCTGGCCGGTGCCAGCGTCGAACTCACGGCTGACCGCCGGAAGGTCGCGGAGGCCGATGGCCTGTTCGTCCCGGGGGTCGGCGCATTCTCCGCCGTCATGGCGGCGCTCCGGTCCGTTGGCGGGCCCGAGCTGATCGAGCGCCGGATTGCCGGCGGTCGTCCTGTGCTGGGTATCTGTGTCGGCATGCAGGTCATGTTCGAGCAGGGGGTCGAGCGGGGGGTCACGACCGAAGGCCTCGGCGAGTGGCCGGGCACGGTCGCGCCATTGGAGGCACCGGTGGTGCCCCACATGGGATGGAACCTCGTACACCCGGATGAGGGCTCGGTACTGTTCTCCGGGTTGGAGCGTGAGCGCTTCTACTTCGTGCATTCCTACGCCGCTCACGATTGGCGGTTGGAGGTCTCCGCACCGTTTCCGCAGCCCAAGCTGGCGTGGGCGGAGCACGGAACACGTTTCCTGGCCGCGGTCGAGAACGGACCGCTGGCCGCCACCCAGTTCCACCCGGAGAAGTCGGGGGAGCCGGGCATCCGCCTGCTGAAGAACTGGATCGACAACCTGTGAGTTCCCGACGCCCACAACTATGAGTAGTATCTATAGCTTGTCCAGCGCGCGGAGCATATGCTGCCCGCACATCGCGCATGACCCATCGGTTTCAGAAGGCGACTCATGTCTGAGTTCAACACCACCCCGAGTTTGACCCTGCTTCCGGCGGTCGACATCTCCGACGGCAAGGCGGTGCGGCTCACCCAGGGGGAGGCCGGCACCGAGACCAGCTACGGCGACCCGGTTGCCGCGGCATCCGATTGGGCGAACCAGGGAGCCGAGTGGATCCACCTGGTCGACCTCGATGCCGCCTTCGGCCGCGGTAACAACCACGCCCTGGTGCGCAAGGTGATTCGCCAGGTCGGCAACAACGTCAACATCGAACTCTCCGGTGGCATCCGCGACGACGAGTCCCTGGAAGCCGCGCTGGCGACCGGCGCCAAGCGCATCAACCTGGGCACCGCGGCTCTGGAGAACCCCGAGTGGTCGGCCCACGTCATCTCCGAGTACGGCGAGGCGATCGCCGTCGGCCTCGACGTTCGGGGCACCGCGCTGGCAGCGCGCGGCTGGACGAAGGATGGCGGCGACCTGTGGATGGTCATGGACCGCCTGGAAGAAGCCGGATGCGCCCGCTACGTCGTGACGGATGTCACCAAGGACGGCACCATGCAGGGCCCGAACCTCGACCTGCTCCGTCAGGTGATGGACCACACGCACAAGCCCGTCATCGCCTCCGGCGGCATCTCGAACCTTGATGACATCGCAGCGTTGCGCGAACTCGTTCCCCTCGGTCTGGAAGGTGCCATCGTCGGCAAGGCGCTCTACAACAAGGCGTTCACGCTGGCTGAGGCGCTCGACATCGCCGGCGATTGATGCACGACCAGCACGGCAGGGCCACCGACTCTGCGGGCCAGCCCTGGGAGGGCCGCTCGTTCGGGGAGACCGCTTTCGCGGACGATGACGGCTCGGCTCCGCCCACGCTGGTGGAGGCGCTGCAGCGGTTCCGTGGGCGCGGCGGCGATGAAGCGGTCGTCGTGGATGCCGTGCGGGCGGTCAGGCTCCTCATTCCCCTGATGGCAACGCTGGGGGAGTCCGGCGTCAACGACCACGGTGTCACTGTCGATAAGAGTGCCGAATTGTCGATCGTGACGGTTTCCGGCCCCGACGGCCGGAATGTCCTGCCGGTGTTCAGCTCTGTAGCGGCCATGCAGCACTGGAATCCGGCCGCGCGACCGGTCCCAGCCGACGGCGTGCGGGTGGCGCTCGCCGCAGCGGATGAGGGAACCGACCTGGTCGTGCTCGACCCCACCTCGGAGACCGAGTTCGTCATCCGCCGGCCAGCGCTCTGGGCGATCGCGCAATCACTGCCGTGGGCTCCGAGCCACGGTGATGCCGAGGTCGCTGCCGAGTTCGAGCGCAGTGTGAGCAGCGAGTCCGCCGTCGTCGCCATCAGGCTGGCGGCGGGGGATCCGGATGCGACACTGCGGGGTCCTGAATTGATCGTCCAGTTGGCGCTTCAGCCGGGCCTGGACCAGTCGGCGCTCACCGGTCTGCTGGAACGCCTGCAGTCGCGCTGGGCTGCCAGCGACCTGATCGCCGCCCGCGTTGACTCCTTGGCCGTAAAGCTGGTTGCGGCTAGCTGACCGGGCCGGTGAACTTCTCCCCGGGACCCTTGCCAGGCGCATCCGGAATAGACGACGCCTCGCGGAACGCCAGCTGCACCGAGCGCAACCCATCACGCAGCGGCCGCGCGTGCGAGTCGGAGAGGTCTGGGGAGGCCGCCGTGATCAGGCCGGCCAGCGCATTGATCAGCTTGCGCGCCTCGTCGAGGTCGAGCTGGTTCTCCGGGTCGTCGGCGAGGCCGCACTTGATGGCTGCGGCACTGAGCAGGTGCACCGCCGCGGTGTTGATGATTTCGATCGCCGGCACGTCCGCAATGTCGCGGGCGGCCTCGTTCTCGCGAGACTCATCGTCCGAATGTGCGTGTGCGTACCCGGTATCACTCATGGAGCTTCCTCTGTTAGACTCGTGCGGGCTCCGAGGCCGTCAAAGGTTTCGGAACGACAAGTGGAGATTCTCCCACCCGCGCTTGACCGCCTGCGTTGTTCATCAACACACGTTCACCAACACGTGTTGATCAACACCTCAAGGTTACCGGGTAGTTGGCACCCCGCCGACGTGCACGCAAGTGCGCTGAGGTAGACCAGGGTGCTGTGCCGGCAGTGATTGCCCGCACAAATTCTCTCCTCTCGTCGCCTGTCGGCATCCGTCGGCAGTTCGGCCACAGTGAAGCCACAGTACGAGGAGAAACGCATCAGCGATCCCAGAACGAATGACCGAATCCGCGTCCCGGAGGTTCGTCTCGTTGGCCCACAGGGCGAGCAGGTTGGCGTCGTCCGCATCGAGGAGGCCCTTCGCCTTGCCCAAGCGGCCGACCTGGATTTGGTTGAGGTTGCTCCCAACTCCAAGCCGCCCGTCGCGAAGATCATGGACTTCGGCAAGTTCAAGTACGAAACCGCGCAGAAGGCGAAAGAGGCCAAGCGCAACCAGACCAACACCATCCTCAAAGAGGTGCGGTTCCGTCTCAAGATCGACAAGCACGACTACGAGACCAAGCGCAAGCGTGCCGAGGGTTTCCTCAAGGGCGGTGACAAGGTCAAGGCGATGATCCTGTTCCGTGGCCGCGAGCAGTCCCGCCCCGAGCAGGGCGTGCGCCTGCTGCAGAAGTTCGCAGAGGACGTCGCCGAGTTCGGCTCGGTCGAGTCCACTCCGATGATCGATGGCCGAAACATGGTCATGGTGATCGGCCCGCTCAAGACCAAGGCCGACGTCAAGGCTGAGACGGATGCCAAGAAGGCGCCGAGCAAGTCCAGGAACTCCTCCGGCGAACCGGATGCGCCAGCCGAGAAGCCGAATGCGCCAGCCGAGAAGACGGACAAGCCCGAGAAGGCCGACAAGCCCGCCAAGGCCGCCAAGCCTGCGACGGATGCCGGCGAAGAGTCGGCAGACCAGGCCACAGCGGCAAGCTGACCCACGAATTTCGTCGGCCCTCTCGGTGCCATGACGATGACCAGTACGACAGTAAACAAGGAGAGAAATGCCCAAGCAGAAGACCCACTCCGGGTCCAAGAAGCGTTTCAAGGTCACCGGTAGCGGCAAGATCATGAAGCAGCAGGCCGGTATGCGCCACAACCTGGAGGTCAAGTCCGGGCAGCGCAAGCGTCGCCTGAACACCGACCAGGTGCTGGCCAAGGCCGACGCCAAGGTCATCAAGAAGCTTCTCGGCAAGTAAGCCGACCGGAACCAGAGGAATACGAACATGGCAAGAGTCAAGAGGGCTGTCAACGCCCACAAGAAGCGCAGGGTCATCCTCGAGCGCGCCAAGGGTTACCGCGGCCAGCGTTCGCGCCTGTACCGCAAGGCCAAAGAGCAGGTCATCCACTCGCTCGTTTACGCCTACCGCGACCGCCGCAGCCGCAAGGGCGACTTCCGTCGCCTGTGGATCCAGCGCATCAACGCCGCATCCCGCGCGAACGGCCTCACCTACAACCGCTTCATCCAGGGCTTGAACCTGGCCGGCGTCGAGGTTGACCGTCGCATCCTGGCCGACCTGGCCATCACCGAGCCGAAGACGTTTGCGGCATTGGTTGCCACGGCCAAGGCCGCCCTTCCCGCTGACACCTCAGCACCGAGGGTTTCCGCCTGAGTTTGGAGCACGACATTGCTTGACAACCCGCGTTCACCTCGTGTCCGCGGCGTGGCCAAGCTCGCCAAGAGAGATGCCCGGTCTGAGACCGGGCACTTTCTTTTGGAGGGCCCCCAGGCTGTCGCCGAAGCGCTCGCGTTCCGCCCGGAGTTGCTGGTCGAGCTTTTCGCGACCCCGACCGCGCTGGAGCGTTACTCGGACCTGTCCGTCGCCGCGGTAGCAGCCGGGCTCGAGGTGGAGTTCTGCACCGAGCAGGTCATCGACTCGATGGCGAACACGGTGACGCCGCAGGGGGTGATCGCGGTGTGCCGGCAGTTCCCGGTCTCCGTGAAGGACATCCTGCGGGCGGATGCCGACGGCGAGGGCCCGAAGCTGGTGGTCATTCTCGAGGAGGTCCGGGACCCCGGGAACGCCGGCACGATCATCCGGGCCGCGGATGCTGCCGGGGCCGATGGGGTGATCCTCACCGGTCGCAGCGTCGACCTTTACAACCCGAAGGTGGTGCGGGCCACGACCGGGTCGATCTTCCACCTGCCGGTCGCCACCGGGGTGGAACTCGAAACGGTGCTGGAGCGTGCCCGGGGCGCCGGCCTGCAGGTGCTGGCCGCCGACATCAAGGGCTCCGACCTGCTGCAGGCCCGCCACGATGGAGTGCTTTCACGGCCGACCGCCTGGGTGTTCGGAAACGAGGCCCGCGGGCTCAGTGACGAACACTTTGCCGCCGCCGACCTGGCCATCACGGTGCCCATCTACGGCAAGGCGGAATCGATGAACCTGGCGACCGCAGCATCCGTCTGCCTCTACGAATCGGCGTTCGCCCAGCGTTCTTAACACCAGGCCTCATCACAGGTCGATTACGGCGTCCGGGTCGGTTGGCTGCGGTGTTCGCATTGTGGTTATGCTTGCGGAATGCAGCCCTCACACAGCGGTGACGCCCTGGTGGTCATTGACCGCATCAACAAGCACTACGGCGACCTGCATGTGCTGAAAGAAATCTCCACAACCGTCGCCAAGGGCGAGGTTGTCGTGGTTATCGGGCCGAGCGGATCCGGCAAGTCGACCCTTTGCCGGGCGATCAACCGGCTCGAGACCATCGACAGCGGCAGCATCACCATCGACGGCAACGTGCTGCCGGAGGAGGGCAAGGGCCTTGCCAGGCTGCGCGCCGACGTCGGCATGGTCTTCCAGTCGTTCAACCTCTTCGCACACAAGACCGTTCTCGAGAACGTCACTCTCGGCCCGCGCAAGGTTCGCGGGACATCCAAGGCAGCCGCCGACAAACGGGCCATGGAGCTGCTGGACCGAGTCGGCGTGGCCAACCAGGCATCGAAGATGCCGTCCCAGCTGTCCGGCGGCCAGCAGCAGCGCGTGGCGATCGCCCGTGCGCTCGCCATGGAGCCGAAGCTGATCCTGCTCGACGAGCCGACCTCCGCCCTCGACCCGGAGATGATCAGTGAGGTGCTGGATGTCATGGTGCAGCTGGCACATGACGGCATGACCATGGTCGTCGTCACCCATGAGATGGGCTTCGCGCGCAAGGCCGCCAATCGCGTGCTGTTCATGGCCGACGGTGAGATCGTCGAAGAGGCGACACCGGAACAGTTCTTCACCAACCCCCAAACGCCGAGAGCAAAAGACTTCCTCTCGAAAATACTTACCCACTAACCCAGCGGGTAAGGACTGCCACAGCAAGAGCACCAGCAATCTAGGAGATAACCATGAGACTGAAAAAGGGTCTAATGATTTCCGCCATCGCCACCGCGAGCATCCTCGCTCTCGGCGCGTGTGCGGGCGGCGGAGCGGAGGAAACTCCCGCGGCGCCGGAAGAGACGATCGAGTTCGAGGCCGGCACGACGATGGCCGATCTGAACGAAGCCGGAAGCATCACCATCGGCACCAAGTTCGACCAGCCGCTGTTCGGTCTCAAGGGCCTCGATGGCAACCCGGTCGGGTTCGACGTCGAGATCGGCAAGATCATCGCCTCAGAGCTGGGGATCGATGAAGGCAACATCGAGTGGGTTGAGACCGTTTCGGCCAACCGCGAGCCGTTCATCGAGAACGGCGAGGTTGACATCGTCATCGCGACCTACACGATCAACGACAAGCGCAAGGAAGTCGTTTCCTTCGCCGGACCGTACTACAACGCAGGCCAGGACATCCTGGTTCTCGAGGGCAACCCCGAGGGCATCAAGGGTCCTGAGGACCTCGAAGGCCAGCCGGTCTGCTCCGTCGCCGGTTCCACCTCCGAGAAGAACATCCTCGAGTACGGCGTCGAACTGATCACGACCGACACCTACTCCAACTGCCTCGAGCCGCTGCGCTCGGGCCAGGTGGTGGCCGTGACGACCGACAACGTCATCCTGGCCGGACTGGCTGACCAGAACCCCGGCGAGTTCGAGGTTCTGAGCAACCCGTTCACCGAGGAGCCGTACGGTATCGGCCTCGCTCACGATGACACCGAGTTCCGCAACTGGATCAACGATGTCCTCGAGGAGATCTACGAGGACGGCCGTTGGGCTGAGGCTTGGGAGAAGACCGCTGGCACGGTCCTGAAGACCCCTGAGCCGCCGGCTGTCAACCGCTACTAGTTAGTTGTCGGGATGCCGACCCACCGGGGAAACCCGTGTGGGTCGGCATACCGCACCACCGTATTGCCCACCAGGAAGTGATTGATGGACGCCATTATCGAGAGCACGCCGCTCTACCTTGAGGGACTTCTCGCGACGCTCCAGTTGCTCATCATCTCCGGCATCGGGGCCTTCGTCGTCGGGGTACTCATCGCGGCGATGCGGATTTCGCCAATTCCGACACTGCGGACCTTCGCCACCGTGTACACGGAGATCCTGCGCAATATCCCGCTCCTGCTGGTTCTATTCTTCTGTGCGTTCGTCCTCCCGATCCTGGGGGTCGACCTCGACTTCTTCGTCCTCGCCTGCATCGGGCTGACGGCATACACCTCGCCATTCGTCGCCGAAGCGGTCCGTTCGGGAGTGAACGGCGTGCCTATCGGACAGGCTGAGGCCGCGCGCAGCATCGGGCTGAACTTCGGCCAAACAGTCTCCCTGGTGGTGCTTCCGCAGGCCGTGCGGATGGTCGTGCCACCCCTCATCAACGTCTTCATTGCGCTCACCAAGAACACTTCGGTGGCGGGGATCTTCTTCGTCGTGGAGCTGTTCGGGGCAGCAAACCGTGCGGCACGGGACCAGAGTGACGCTGTCATTCCGGTTCTTCTGTACGCCGCAGCCCTCTACCTCCTCATTACGATCCCGCTCGGACAGATAGCAGGACGCATCGAGAAGAAAGTTGCGGTGCTGCGATGAGTGCCAGTGTTCTCTACGACGCGCCGGGGCCCAAGGCTCGTCGCCGCAACCGGATCTTCTCCATTGTCGGGGCCGTTCTCATCGTCGCCTTGCTCGCCTGGATCATCCTGACGCTGGCCGCACCGCGGATTTCGGCGAACGGCAACGAGACGCCGGGCATGTTCGCCCCGTCGCGCTGGGACATCGTTTCAGAGCCGCTCCTCTGGCAGCAATTCCTCGAGGGAGTGGTGAACACCCTGCGGATGGCTGCTGTGGCGGCATTCTTCGCCATGGTCGTTGGCATCGCCTTCTCGTTCGCACGCACCGCCCGGTCCCGGTGGGTCCGAGTTCCCACTGCGATCCTGCTCGAATTCTTCCGCGGCATGCCCCTGCTGTTGATGATCCTGTTCATCTTCCTGGTCTTCTCGACCGGGGCGTACTGGGCCGGCGTCACCGCGTTGGCCATCTACAACGGAGCCCTCATCGGTGAGGCGCTGCGTGCCGGAATCGCGTCCCTGCCGCGCGGGCAGCGGGAGTCCGGCCTGGCGGTCGGACTGACCCCGGTGCAGACTCGCGTGTTCATCGAGTTCCCGCAGGCGTTCCGCCAGATGCTTCCGATCATCATCGCTCAAATGGTTGTGCTGCTGAAGGACACCTCCCTGGCCTACGTCGTCGCCTACAGCGAACTGTCGCGCACCATCAAGAACCTGCAGAACTTCCTGGGCAACAATTACCTGTTCACCCTGTTCATCATCGGCCTGGCCATGTACCTGGCGATCAACCTCACGGTGTCGTGGATCGCACGGTTCGTTGCACGTCGCAGCGGGCCCAAGCTCGGCAGCACGACCGTCGGACCAAAGGTTCCCGGAGCGGATGGCACTCAGGCGCTCATCCTCCCGCTGCGGGGGGACGGGCCGGGAAGCGGATATGCGGGCGGCGGAGCGGGCGTCTAGTCCCAGCTAAACTTGGGCCTCGTGTCTGCATCCCCACTTATTACTGAAGAGAACGTCGGCGCCGCGGTTGCCGCAGCCCTCGAGGCCATCGATACGGCGACCGACTCCGCCGCATTGAAGGCGGTGCGTTCCGCTCACCTCGGCGAGGCATCCGAGCTGTCGCGCCTGAACGCGCTGATGCGCGAGGTGCCGAAGGACGAGAAGGCGGCCACAGGCCAGCTGATCGGCACGGCCCGCGGGCGGGTGAACCAGGCGTTCTCCGAGCGGGAAGCCGCGATCCTGGCCGCGGAGGAGACCGAGAAGCTCGCCGCCGAGGCCGTGGACGTGACGGCGCTGGCCAGCCGCTGGACGCCGGGAGCCCGCCATCCGCTCACCCTGCTGCAGGAGCAGATGAGCGACGTGTTCATCGGCATGGGCTGGGAGATCGCGGAAGGGCCGGAGCTCGAGAACGAGTGGTTCAACTTCGATGCCATGAACTTCGACGAGGACCACCCGGCCCGCGCCATGCAGGACACCTTCTTCGTCGAGCCGGTCGACGCGCACCTGGTGCTGCGCACGCACACATCACCGGTGCAGATCCGCTCGTTGCTGGAGCGCCCGCTGCCGGTCTACGTCGTCGCGCCCGGACGCACCTACCGCACCGACGAGCTCGACGCCACGCACACCCCGGTCTTCCGCCAGATCGAGGGCCTCGCCATCGACAAGGGCCTCACCATGGCGCACCTGCGCGGCACCCTCGAACACCTGGCCCGCGCCATGTTCGGTGACGAGGCGATGATCCGCCTGCGCCCCAACTACTTCCCGTTCACCGAGCCGAGCGCCGAGATGGACGTCTGGCAGCCTAATGCCAAGGGCGGCGCCCGCTGGGTGGAGTGGGGCGGGTGCGGCATGGTCAACCGGAACGTGCTTCGAGCGGCCGGCATCGACCCCGAGGTCTACCAGGGCTTCGCCTTCGGAATGGGCATCGAGCGCACCCTGCAGTTCCGCAACGACATGAATGACATGCGCGACATGGTCGAGGGCGATATCCGCTTCTCCCAGCAGTTCGGAATGGTGGTCTGATGCGCGTCCCGATCTCCTGGCTGCGTGAATTCGTCGAGATTCCGGCGGATGCCACGGCCGAAGACATCCAGGCGGCGCTCGTTCGCGTCGGCCTGGAAGAAGAAGCGATCCACCGCAGTGAACTGGTCGGTCCGATCGTGGTCGGGCAGGTCGTCGAGTTCGTCGACGAGCCGCAGGCCAACGGCAAGACCATTCGCTGGTGCCAGGTTGACGTGGGCCAGGGCGACATCAGGGGAATCGTCTGCGGCGCCCACAACTTCTTCGCCGGCGACAAGGTCGTGGTGACGCTTCCGGGCTCTGTGCTGCCCGGACCGTTCCCGATTCTCCCCCGCAAGACGTACGGTCACGTGAGCGACGGGATGATCGCCTCCGTCAAGGAGCTCGGCATCGGCGATGAGCACGATGGCATCCTCCGCCTGACCGAGCTCGGACTTGATCCTCAGGTCGGCTTAGACGCCATCAGCCTCCTCGGACTGGACGACTACTCGGTCGAGATCAACGTCACCCCGGACCGCGGCTACGCCCTGTCGATGCGAGGCGTTGCGCGTGAATACTCCAACTCGACCGGAGCAGCGTTCCACGACCCCGCCCTGCGGACTTCGCTTGTAGAGCTTGCCGGAACCCCGGCAACCGGATTCACCGTCACCGTGGAAGACAACGCCCCGATGCGCGGCCAGGTTGGCTGCTCGGTGTTCATGACCCGCGTCGTGCGCGGCATCGACCCGACCAGGCCGACGCCGTCGTGGATGGCGTCCAGGCTGCGCCTGGCCGGCATCCGGTCCATCTCCCTGCCGGTCGACGTGACCAACTACGTGATGTTCGAACTGGGCCAGCCGACGCACGCCTACGACCTGGACAAGCTCACCGGCGGCATCACCGTGCGCCGGGCGAACGTCGGGGAGACACTGGTCACCCTCGACGACCAGACCCGAAAGCTGCACGAAGAAGACCTGCTGATCACCGACGGGTCCGGCCCGATCGGCCTGGCCGGAGTCATGGGCGGTGCCGACACGGAGATCTCCGACACGACGACGTCGGTGCTCATCGAAGCCGCGAACTTCGACCCGATCTCGATCGCCCGCTCCGCGCGGCGCCACAAGCTTCCGAGTGAGGCCTCCAAGCGCTTCGAGCGCGGCGTCGACCCGAAGGTCGCTGCCGTCGCAGCCGCCCGCGTCGCCGAGCTGCTGGTCGAACTGGCAGGCGGAACCATCGACGCTGTCGGGTCATCGTTGTTCGAGGCGTCGGCGCCCACGCCGATCGTGCTCCGCGACGGCTTCGTTTCAGCCCTCGTCGGGGTCGACTACACAGACCAGGAGATCGGCTCGGCGCTCGAGGCGATCGGCGCCCAGCTGGAAGACGTGGACGGCGGGCTGCAGGCGACACCGCCGAGCTGGCGCCCGGACCTCACCGATGAGCCCACCCTTGCCGAAGAGGTCGCCCGGATCGTCGGCTACGACCGCATCCCCTCCGTACTCCCGGTCGCCCCTCCCGGGCGCGGTTTGACCCGGTCGCAGCGATTGCGCCGGTCGGTGGCGAACATGCTGGCGGCGAACGGACTGACCGAGGTGCAGCCGTACCCGTTCCTTTCCGAATCCACGCACCGGATGTTCAGTGGCGACGCCCCGGCGATGAAGCTGGCCAACCCGCTCGACGCCGAGGTGGCGCTGCTTCGCCGGACCGTTCTTCCCGGCCTGCTCGACGCCGCCCGCCGCAACCTGTCCAGGGGCCTCACCGACCTGGCGCTGTTCGAGGTCGGGATGGTGTTCCTCCCAGAGGCCGATCGTCGTTACGGCAGCGGTCGGTTGCCGGTGGGCAACCAGCATCCGGGTGACGAACGCCTGTCCGAGTTGAACGATGGAATTCCACCCCAGCCGTGGCACGCCGGCGCGCTGTTCCTCGGCGACCGGGTATCCAAGCAGCCGGCGCTCAGCCCGGTCCCGTCATCCGTCGCGGATGCTGTTGCGGCGGCACACCAACTCGCTGCCGCTGTGGGCGCCAGCCTGCGGGTCGAGCAAGGGAATCACCCGGCAATGCACCCCGGCCGCACCGCCGAACTGTATGCCGGTGACACCGTGGTGGGAATCGCCGGGGAACTGCTGCCGTCCATCGCCGACGAGCTCGACCTCCCGCGCGTGGTCGCTGTTCTCGAGCTCGACCTTGACGTGCTGATCGACAGCGGGATGCGCGAGGTGGCGACGAAGCCGATCTCGTCGTACCCGGCGGCCACCCAGGACCTCTCCCTCGTGGTGTCACGCGACATCCCCGCCAGCACCGTGCAAGCGGCCGTCGCGGAGGGAGCGGGCGACCTGCTGGAAGAGGTAAGGCTGGTCGACGACTACCGCGGGTCCGGCGTCGATGGCGACCACAAGTCGCTCACCTTCGCCCTGCGATTCCGAGCCGGGGATCGCACGCTGACAGCCGCCGAGGCAACCGAAGCCAAGTTGGCCGGTGTTGCCCTGGCGACCGAACGCTTCGGGGCGACTCTGCGAGAGTGATCTCACTGTGCTCATTCACGCGTGCTGATCCATGCGTGCTGATCCACACGCGGATTTCGTAATTGCGTGCGGCTGCCGCTAATCTGAATCCGTGGACAACCTTCGCGGAACGATTATGGGCAACCGTCGCCCAGCTGTTCTGCGTGCGCGCCGACTTTCGGCGACGCCGCGCCGCTGACTTTTTCTGTCAGCAGGTCACGCAGCGTCGCCGCCTCCGGCCTCCTGTCCATTCACTCGCATTAAGGTAGAGAAATGTCTCTTTCCGTCGCCGTCGCCGGCGCAAGCGGCTACGCGGGCGGGGAGGTCCTGAGACTTCTTGCAGGCCACCCCGACGTCACCGTCACCACTGTCACCGCGCACTCGAACGCCGGTCAGCCGCTCAGCCAGGTGCAGCCGCACCTGCGGTCCCTCGATCACCTCACCCTCGTCGATACCACGCCGGAGAACCTTGCCGGACACGACGTGGTCTTCGTGGCGCTGCCGCACGGATTGTCCGGGGAGTTGACCGCCGAGCTCGGCGAGAACACCCTGGTCATCGACTGCGGCGCCGATCACCGGCTGACCAGCGAGCATGATTGGGCGGCGTTCTACGGCGGCGACTACTACGGCGCCTGGGCTTATGGCCTTCCCGAATTGTTGCTGGCGGATGGCGGCACCCAGCGCGGCAAGCTGGTGGGGGCCGGCCAGATCGCGGTCCCCGGCTGCAACGTCACAGCCATCACGCTGGCGCTCGCCCCGGGCATCCGCTCGGGTGTGATCCAGGCGGATGACCTGGTCTCGGTTCTCGCAGTCGGCACCTCCGGTGCAGGGAAGGCCCTGAAGCCGCACCTGCTGGCCAGTGAGATCCACGGTTCAGCAGCGCCCTATGCCGTCGGCGGCACGCATCGGCACACTCCGGAGATCATCCAGAACCTGGTCGCGGCCGGCGGCTCTGATGTCACGGTTTCCTTCACCCCGGTGCTGGTGCCCATGTCCCGCGGCATTCTCGCCACCTCCACCGCGAAGCTCGCCCCAGGCGTCAGCGCCGCGGCGGTACGCGAGGCCTGGGAGTCTGCCTACGCCGATGAACCGTTCGTGCACGTGCTCCCAGAGGGCCAGTTTCCCAAGACCGCTGACGTGCTCGGCGCCAACACCGCCATCATCGGCCTGGCGATCGACGAAGCGGTCGGCCGCGTGATCGTGGTCTCGGTCATCGACAACCTGGTCAAGGGCACAGCCGGTGCTGCGGTCCAGTCGATGAACGTGGCGCTCGGGCTGGTCGAGACTGCCGGACTTTCCACGAACGGGGTCGCACCGTGAGCGTCACCGCAGCCCGGGG
Source organism: Homoserinimonas sp. A520 (assembly GCF_054489245.1). Classification (NCBI taxonomy): domain Bacteria; kingdom Bacillati; phylum Actinomycetota; class Actinomycetes; order Micrococcales; family Microbacteriaceae; genus Homoserinimonas; species Homoserinimonas sp. A520. Next base: position 89,643 of record NZ_JBTMWX010000003.1, read on the forward strand.
ATTCACCGCCGCCGGAGTTGCCGCCGGACTGAAATCCTCCGGTGGGCTCGATGTCGCCCTCGTCGTCAACCAGGGTCCGCTGAACGCCGCCGCCGCCGTGTTCACCGTGAACCGCGCCAAGGCCAACCCGATCCTGTGGTCGCAGCAGGCGATCGGAGACGGCGTCGCCTCGGCCATCGTGCTCAACTCCGGCGGGGCCAACTGCTTCACCGGAACCGCAGGCTTCCAGGTGACGCACGCCACCGCCGAGGAGACTGCGTCCGCCTTGGGCGTGTCGGCCGGCGACGTGCTGGTGTGCTCGACCGGGCTCATCGGACTGCAACTGGACCGCGAGAAGATCCTGGGCGGCGTGCGCGCTGCAGCGGCCGCCGCCAGCGCTGACGGCGGAACGGATGCCGCCACGGCCATCATGACGACCGACACCCACCCCAAGATGTCCGTCTCGTCGGGCAGCGGCTGGTCGATCGGCGGCATGGCCAAGGGTGCCGGCATGCTCGCCCCCGGACTGGCAACCATGCTGGTCGTCATCACCACCGACGCCGTGCTCGAGGCGAACGACCTCGACACGGCACTGCGGGCGGCCACCCGGCTCAGCTTCGACCGGCTCGATTCAGACGGCTGCATGTCCACCAACGACCAGGTGACCCTGATGGCATCCGGCGCTTCGGGCATCCGCCCACCCCTCGACGAGTTCCAGAGCGCGCTGGACCAGGTGTGCACCGACCTCGCACAGCAGTTAATGGCGGATGCCGAGGGCGCCAGCCACGAGATCACCATCGAGGTGACCGGGGCGGTCACCGAAGACGACGCCATCGAGGTCGGCCGGTCAGTGGCCAGGAACAACCTGTTCAAGGCGGCCATGTTCGGAAACGACGCGAACTGGGGACGGGTGCTCGCCGCCATCGGCACCACGTCGGCAGAGTTCGACCCGTACACCGTCGACGTGTCGATGAACGGGGTCCGGGTGTGCCACGCCGGGGAACCGGACCAGCCCCGCGAACTCGTCGATCTCACCCCCCGAGCGGTTCATCTCGAGATCGCTCTGAACGCCGGCAATGAGACGGCCACCATCCTGACCAACGACCTCACGCACGATTACGTGCATGAGAACAGCGCGTACTCCAGCTGATGGCCGACTCACCGAACAGCCAGGAGATCACCGCGAGGGCGCAAACCCTCGTGGAGTCACTTCCCTGGCTGAAGCACTTCCACGGCCAGGTCATCGTCATCAAGTTCGGCGGAAACGCGATGGTCGACCGCGAGCTGGAGCGGGCGTTCGCGGAAGACATGGTGTACCTGCACCACGTCGGCATCCACCCTGTCGTCATCCATGGTGGTGGCCCGCAGATCTCGGCCGAGTTGGATCGTCGCGGCATCGCCAGTGAGTTCCGCGGCGGCCTGCGGGTGACCAGCCCGGAGGCGATCGACGTAGTCAGGGACGTCCTTGCCGGCCAGGTCAGCCACCAGCTCGCTGAGGCGATCAACCAGCACGGGGACTTCGCTGTGCCAGTGTCCGGAGAGACTTCCGGGTTGTTCTCCGGGCGGAGGAGGGGAACGGTGGTCGATGGCAAGCCGGTCGACCTCGGATTCGTTGGCGATGTCGACGCTGTCGACCCCGATGTTGTGCGCGAGTTGATCGCCGCCGGCAGGATCCCTGTGGTGTCGTCCATCGCTCCGGACGCCGACCAGCCCGGCCAGGCGCTCAACGTCAACGCGGATTCAGCGGCCGCATCGCTCGCCGTCGCCCTGGGCGCTCAGAAGCTCATCATGCTGACGGATGTCGCCGGCTTGTATCGTGACTGGCCCGACCGCGACTCCCTGGTCTCTCAGATCACTGTCTCAGAACTCACCGAGCTGCTTCCGAGCCTGGAAGCGGGGATGATCCCGAAGATGACCGCCTGCCTGGATGCTGTCGTCGGGGGAGTGGCGAAGGCCGCCATCATCGACGGCCGCGTTCCCCATTCCACCCTGGTGGAGATTTTCAGCGACCGAGGCGTCGGCACCGAAGTCGTGCCCGACCAGGCAGGTACAGACCAGTTCAGTAGACCAGCACAGTCCCCATCAGCAGAAGAGAGCAATTCATGAGCCTGCCCGTCACCAGCGACGCCTACCGGGATAGCTATGCCGACGTCATGATGGGCTCATACTCGCGCCCGCTCGCGGTGCTGGAGCGTGGTGAGGGCTGCCACGTCTGGGATGTTGACGGCAAGCGGTACCTCGATTTCCTGGGTGGGATCGCAGTGAACTCACTCGGGTACGCGCATCCGGTGCTGGTGGCGGCCGTGTCCCACCAGATCGCGACGCTCTCGCACGTCTCCAACTACTTCGCGACCCCGCCGCAGATCGGCCTGGCCGCCAGGCTTCAGCAGATCACCGGGGCCGGAGCAGAAGGGCGGGCCTACTTCGGCAACTCCGGGGCTGAGGCGATGGAAGCCGCCTTCAAGCTCGCCAGGCTCAACAGCAGCGGCAAGCGCACCAGGATCATCTCGCTGACCAACTCGTTCCACGGCCGCACCATGGGTTCACTCGCATTGACCGGAAAGCCGGCGCTGCAGGACCCATTCGGTCCGATGCCCGGCGGCGTTGAGCACATCGACAGCACCCTCGAGGCTCTCGAGGCCACGATCAACGACACGGTCGCCGCCCTCATCTTCGAGCCGATCAAGGGCGAGGCAGGAGTAGTCGACCTGCCGGAGGGCTTCATCACTCGGGCGCGTGAGCTGACCAGCCAGCATGGTGCCCTGCTCATCATCGACGAGATCCAGACCGGAATCGCACGCACCGGCGCCTGGTTCGCCTACCAGAAGCACGGCATTGTTCCGGATGCGGTTGCCATGGCCAAGGGGCTGGGTGGCGGTGTTCCGATCGGTGCGCTGGTCACCTTCGGCCGTGCATCCGGGTTGTACCAGGCAGGCCACCACGGCAGCACTTTCGGGGGGAACCCGCTGGTCACCGCCGCCGCGCTCGCCGTACTCGACGAGATCGAACGTGCAGACCTGATCGGCAACTCTGAGCGTCGCGGCAAGCAGTTGAGCGACGGTATCCGGGCTCTCGGCTCGCCGCTGGTCACCGAGGTGCGCGGTCAAGGACTGCTCATCGGCATCGGCCTGGTCGACCCGATCGCCAAGCAGCTGTCGGCGGCAGCCCTGGAGCGAGGGCTGATCATCAACGCGGCCAACGAGTCGAGCATCCGCCTGGCGCCACCCCTCATCGTCGGTGACGACGAAGTGGCGGAGTTCCTGGAACTGTTCGCCGCGACCCTGGAGGCGGCCCAATGAAGACAAACACAGTGAAAACAAACACAGTGAAAAACACCGTGACCCGGCACTTCCTTCGGGACGACGACCTCACCCAGGCCGAGCAGACGGAGATCCTCGAGCTGGCACTGGAGCTGAAGGCCGACCGCTTCTCCCAAAAGCCACTCGCCGGCCCACAGACGGTTGCCGTCATCTTCGACAAGTCGTCCACTCGCACCCGGGTGTCGTTCGCCACCGGGATTGCCGACCTCGGCGGGGTTCCACTGATCTTCGGCATCGAGAGCAGTCAGCTCGGCGGCAAGGAGACCCCGTCGGACACGGCGCGGGTGCTCGAGCGCCAGGTCGCGGCCATCGTCTGGCGTACCTTCGCGCAGAGCGGGCTCGAGGAGATGGCGGCAGGCACCACGGTGCCCGTCATCAACGCGTTGTCCGACGATTTCCACCCCTGCCAGCTGCTCGCCGACCTGCTCACCATCCGGGAGCACCGTGGAACGCTCGCCGGGCTCACCGTCGCATTCCTCGGCGATGGCGCCTGCAACATGGCGCAGTCCTACCTGCTCGCCGGTACGACAGCCGGGATGCACGTGCGAGTCGCGTCGCCGGAAGGCTATGCACCGACGGATGCCGTCGTCGCCTCGGCAAGGAAGGCCGCCGAGAAGACCGGCGCATCCGTCACGCTCTACACAGACCCGGTGAAGGCGGTTTCCGGTGCGGATGTCGTCGTCACCGACACCTGGGTGTCGATGGGCAAGGAGTCGGAGAAGGCCGAACGCGTCGCCCTGCTCGGCGAGTACCAGGTCAACCAGCAGTTGATGTCGCTGGCCAACCCCGACGCGCTGTTCCTGCATTGCCTGCCCGCCGACCGCGGGTTCGAGGTCACGGCAGACGTCATCGACGGGCCGCAGAGTGTTATCTGGGATGAGGCGGAGAACCGCCTCCACGCCCAGAAGGCCCTCCTGCTCTGGCTCCTGGAGAAGAGCGGGTCGAGCGAGCGGAGCGAGGCCTGTGCTGAGCTTGTCGAAGTATCGAGACCAGTCGAGCTTGCCGAGACAGGACAAGAATCAACACATGAGTGACTCCAACCACACCACCAACGCCGGCTCTCTTTGGGGCGCACGTTTCTCCGGCGGTCCGTCTCCCGAGCTCGCCAGGCTCAGCAAGTCGACCCACTTCGACTGGCAACTGGCGCCGTACGACATCGCCGGCTCCCGCGCCCACGCGACAGCGCTGGCGGCCGCCGGCTACCTGACCGGCGAGGAACAGGAGCGGATGCTCGCAGCGCTGAACACCCTCGCCGCGGCTATCGACGATGGCAGTATCACGGCCGAGGAGTCCGACGAGGATGTCCACGGGGCGCTGGAGCGGCACCTGATCGCCATCGCCGGCGCGGAGCTGGGTGGAAAGCTGCGGGCCGGCCGCAGCCGCAACGACCAGATTGCCACGCTCATCCGCCTCTACCTGCTCGACCATGCGTCGACGATCGGTCACCTGGTGGTTGACCTGATCGACGCGATCGCCGCCCAGGCTGATGCGCATCCGAACGCTGCAATGCCGGGCCGCACTCACCTTCAGCACGCCCAACCGGTGCTGTTGTCCCATCACCTTCTCGCCCACGCCTGGCCGCTGGTGCGGGATATCGAACGGCTGCGTGATTGGCGTGGTCGGGCCTCGCTGTCGCCGTACGGCGCTGGTGCGCTGGCCGGCAGCTCGCTCGGCCTCGACCCGGAACTGGTGGCAGCCGACCTGGGCCTCAGCGGTGTCACCGAGAACTCGATCGACGCGACGGCCAGCCGCGACGTGGTCGCTGAGTTCGCCTTCATCGCCTCGATGATCGGCATCAATCTCTCTCGCCTGGCCGAAGAGCTCATCATCTGGAACACCCGCGAGTTCGGCTACGTGACCCTGGATGACGGCTACTCGACCGGATCATCGATCATGCCGCAGAAGAAGAATCCCGACATCGCTGAGCTCGCTCGCGGGAAGTCCGGTCGGCTCGTCGGCAACCTGACCGGGCTGTTGACCACCCTCAAGGGCCTCCCGCTGGCCTACAACCGCGACCTCCAGGAGGACAAGGAGCCGGTCTTCGACTCGGTAGAGACCCTGGAAGTGCTCCTTCCCGCCTTCACCGGCATGGTGGCAACGCTCAGGTTCAATGTCGAACGGATGGCCGAATCGGCGCCGCAGGGCTTCTCGCTGGCCACTGACGTGGCGGAATGGCTCGTCACCCAGCGGGTCCCGTTCCGCCAGGCGCACGAGATCAGCGGTGCACTGGTCTCGTTCTGTGAGGCCAACGGGCTGGAACTGCACGAGCCGAGTGACGAACAACTCGCCCAGGTCGCACCGCTACTCACGCCTGACGTGCGTTCGGTGCTGACGGTTGCCGGGTCCATTGCGTCCCGAACCGGGGCAGGCGGTACCGCCCCGGAGCGCGTGGGTGAGCAGCTCGCTGCGCTCACCGAACGGGTTCGCGTCCTGGTCCAGGGGCAGTAGGGCCGGCATGTCGTTCGATCGTGACTTCCTGGCGCGTTCTCCCCTGGAGGTGGCCCCGCGCATCCTTGGTTCAACTCTCACCGCTGACTCGCCGGAGGGCCGGGTGGCCATTCGAATCACCGAGGTCGAGGCGTACCTCGGGGCGCAGGATCCGGGCTCGCACGCCTTCCGCGGCAAGACGAACCGGAACGCGGTGATGTTCGGCGAGCCCGGGCACCTGTACACGTATTTCACCTACGGCATGCACACCTGCGCGAACGTGGTCTGCTCACCGGACGGGACGGCATCCGGCCTCCTGCTGCGTGCCGGTGAGGTGGTGGAGGGCATCGAGCTGGCCCGCAGCCGACGGCTGACGACGCGCAACGATGCAGACCTCGCACGCGGGCCGGCCAGGCTCACGGTCGCGATGGGGATTGCGCTGAGAGACGGGGGAGTGGACCTGGAGACGGGTCGCATCCGGCTTCAGCTGGCCGACGAGGAGAGCGACTTCCTCACCGGCCCCCGCACCGGGTTGTCCGGGCCGGGCGGGGGAGACGACTACCCGTGGCGCTTCTGGGTTCCCGGGAAGAAGAGCGTCTCGCCGTACAAGCGGCACTCGCCGAAGCTGCGGTAGCCGCGGTCACCCGCGCACTGCCAGGGCGAACGGGAGCACCGCCGGCGCGCCGGCCTGGAGCAGCGTACGAGCCGCGACCGTCATGGTCCACCGGCTGTCCACCAGGTCGTCGATCAGCAGGACGGGCCGCTCCAGGGTCCGGATGTCGTCCGCCAGGTCCTGGGGGACAGCGAACCGGTCCCACACGGCAGCCAGGCGGTACGCGCTGTTGCCGCCCGGCTCACCGCTCGGCCCGCCGCCCGCGTGTTCGAGGGAGCCGAGGTGGGGCAACCGCCCCGCCGCTGACAAGCCGGCAGCCACTGATTCGATGAGGAGCGGATGCGTACGGGAGGGCACCGTGACGATGGCACCCGGGCGCTCCGCCCACCCCCACTCCGCCAGCACCCGCACGCAGGCGTCGATCATGGCGGGGGAAGCGGCGGTATCGACCGCGCCCGCGGCGAAGAGTTCCCGCATGGTGCCGCCCCAGCCGAGGTCGGTGAGCCGGGCGAGCACCCGGCCCTCCAGCATCCGCTCGTCGGCGTTGATGCGGCCCTTCACCGGCACACCGAGCCGATCCGCACCCATGGGCCACTGCGCCCTCGGTTCAAGTGGTACACCGACCTTGTCCAGGGAGGCGCTTGCCGAAGCGGCGGCGGTCGGCTCGACGGACGTCGGGTACCAGGCTCCGGCGCAGTTGTCGCAACGCCCGCACGGTGCCGCGGTCTCGTCGTCGAGTGATCGCTGCAGGTACTCCATCCGGCAACCGTCGCCTCGTTCGTAGTCGACCATGTGACGTTGCTCGGCAACGCGCTCTGCGGCGATCCGCTCGTAGCGTTCGGCGTCGTAGGTCCATGGCTGCCCGGTGGAGATCCAGCCGCCCTGAACCCGTTGAACGGCGCCGTCGACATCGAGCACTTTGAGCAGGAGTTCGAGCGGTGTGCGACGGATGTTCACGCGGGCTTCCAGCGCCGGCGTCGAGGTGGCTGATTGCCGGTCCAGTGCGGCGATGACCCGTTCCGCCCGTTCGCGGTCCGGCATCGAGGCCGTGGCGAAGTAGCGCCAGATCTCGGGGTCTTCGCTTCCGGGAAGCAGCAGCACGTCGGCGTTGTCGGTTGCCCGGCCGGCGCGTCCCACCTGCTGGTAGTAGGCGACCGGTGATGAGGGTGCGCCCAGATGCAGTACGAAACCGAGGTCCGGCTTGTCGAAACCCATCCCGAGCGCGCTGGTGGCGACGAGTGCTTTCACCTCGTTGCGCTTGAGCATGCCCTCGGACTCCTCACGCTCGCCCGTGTCGGTCTTCCCGGTGTAGGCACGCACGGCATGGCCCGCGTCGCGCAACAGGCGTGCGGTGTCTTCCGCCGCACTCACGGTGAGGGTGTAGATGATGCCGGATCCTGGCAGCTGGTCGAGGTGGCTGAGCAGCCAGCCGAGGCGTGTCTTCGAGTCCGGTAGGCGCAGCACGCCGAGGCGCAGCGATGCGCGAGCAAGGGGGCCGCGGATGGTGACGACGTGAGTTCCATCAGCTCCCAGCTGGTCGGCGACATCCGCCACTACCCGGCTGTTGGCTGTCGCCGTCGTGGCGAGCACGGGGATGCCAGGAGGCAGCTGGCCGATGAGGTCGCGCAACCGCCGGTAATCCGGCCGAAAGTCGTGGCCCCAGTCGCTGATGCAATGTGCTTCGTCGACGACGAGCATGCCCATTCGTGCGACCAGCGCCGGAAGCTGCTGCTCCCGGAACTGCGGGTTGTTGAGCCGCTCCGGCGAGACCAGGAGCACATCGACCTCGTCCTGGTCCAGCTGTCGCACCACATCAGCCCACTCGTGGGCGTTGGTGGAGTTGATGGCCACCGCGCGAACCCCTGCGCGGCCGGCCGCCTCGATCTGGTCCCTCATGAGTGCGAGGAGGGGCGAGACCAGCACGGTCGGTCCCGCGCCGCGCTGGCGCATCAGCAGGGTTGCGACGAAGTACACGGCAGACTTGCCCCAGCCGGTGCGCTGCACGACGAGGGCCCGGCGGTGGTCGTCGACCAGCGTCGAGATTGCCTCGTACTGCCCGTCATGGAAGTCGGCGGTATCCGACCCGACGAGCCGTCGCAGGATGGTCAGGGCGGATGCTCGGGTCGCGTCGGTCATGTACCCACCCTGTCAGCGTCCCCTGACAACGGGTGTTGTCGATGCCGCAGGGGAGGGCGACCCAGCTAGTTCAGGGCGAGTACGACGACCGCGGCACTCGCGCTTGCCCAGATCAAGCTGACGAAGCTGCCGATGATGAAACGCTCCCTGGCTTCTGCGGCATCCAGTTCGGTGAACCGCCCGACGCCCTTGACGGCCACGATGACGGCGAGCGCAGCCGGGAGTCCGGCGACGATGGTGCTCGCAACGGCCAGGCGTTCGAGCAGCCCGATCGCGAGACCCCCGCGCAACACCTCTCGAGGCTCGGATTCGACCAGGATTCCGCCGTGCGGGCCGTTCGGCACGCTGCCCCTGGTGGCGAGCCTCAGGCTGGTGGTCGCGGCCGGACCACCGCCGACGACGGCCAGAGCGACTCCCGCGAGGCTCAGGAGGACCGAGAGGATGGGTGTACTGCCAGGGCCGGGAAGGGCAGCCACGATGATCGCAGCCAGGAGGGCGGCCGCGGCTCCGCCGATCAGCCAGTGCGATTTCGCGTTCCACGCCAGGATGGCCAGGGTCAGGGACACCCCGGTGAACAGGAACAGGGCCACCCAGTAGAGGATCGCCAGCCATGTCGTCATGGGTGCTCCTTGGTTTCGGTTGGCCCGGTTACCCGGTCGAGGTTGTGGAGGAGCCTAACAATGGTCGGCAACGCCTGCCGTTCGATTTTTAGCGCGGCGGCGGATGCACGGGCACTGGCCGCGGCCGGGGTGATCCCCAGAACGCGCGCGGCCTCTGCCTGGGTGCTCGTGGTCTCCAACGTGTCGTGGAGCTCCCATCCTTGCTGGCTCCTCTTCTTGCGGACCTCCAGCAGCAGGTCGATCACGCTCTGCACATCCCGGGAGTTCGGCCAGGCGTCAGCGGTTTCGCCGGCGGCGTCGGCACGAACCGCGAAGCGGGTGGGACGCTTTTTGGCCTCGCTCACCGCATCCCGGGCAGCGTTGAACGCGGGTCCGGATGCCTCGCGCGTCTCGGCGGGCAAGGGGCGGCGCACAGCGCCCACCCCGATCCCGACGCTCCAGTTTCCGCTGCGGGCGAGCCGGAGGGCGATCTGCAGCACGGTGGCGGCGTCGTCGGTGAGCACCTGTATCTCGTCACCGGCGTTGCGGTCGGCTGGCAGGGTGAGGGTTTCCGAGTAGTCGTCGTTGAGGACTTCACGCCAATGGCCGACGAGGTCTTTAGTGGTCCGACTCGACTTCTGGTCGGCTGAGATGACGAACATGGAACCTCCAGCATCAAGCCTGCACACCGTACTGCGGCTAAACAAGGCTACATCGCTAACGTCTCCAAATCAAGCCTTAAAGCCTAACCTTCGTGAAGTAAGTCTCCATCCTTGATCGATGGCAGCGTGAAGACGGTACTCGGACAACCTCGGATACCCTGTAACCCGTGTCGACACCCCCATCCGCTGCCCTTGCCCATCAACGCAACGACGAGTCCTTTGCCGACGTCTGGGATGAACTCGTCTGGCGTGGCCATGTTCATGTCTCGACCAATGAGTCCGAACTGAAGAAACTGCTCGCCGGGCCGCCCATCGTCTACTACTGCGGGTTCGACCCCACCGCGCCGAGCCTGCACCTCGGCAACCTGGTGCAACTCCTGGTCATGCGGCGCCTCCAGCTGGCCGGACACAAGCCTCTCGGGTTGGTGGGAGGCTCGACCGGCCTGATCGGCGACCCCAAGCCCACCGCAGAGCGCACTCTCAACGACGCGAACACGGTCGCCGAGTGGGTCGGCTACCTGCAGGGGCAGGTGTCCCGGTTCCTCAGTTTCGAGGGGGACAACGCGGCTCGCCTGGTGAACAACCTCGACTGGACCGCTTCCCTCAGCGCGATCGACTTCCTGCGAGACGTCGGCAAGTACTTCCGGGTCGGCACCATGCTGAAGAAGGATGCGGTCAGCGCCAGGCTGAACTCGAGCGAGGGCATCAGCTACACCGAGTTCAGCTACCAGATCCTGCAGGGCTTCGATTTCCTCCAGCTCAACCGCCAATACGGTTGCGTGCTGCAGACCGGTGGGTCAGACCAATGGGGCAACCTGATTAGTGGGACTGACCTCATTCACAAGGCAGACGGCGGCACCGCCCACGCCATCGGCACTCCGCTGGTCACCAATTCGGATGGCACCAAGTTCGGGAAGAGTGAAGGCAACGCCATCTGGCTGGACCCGAACCTCACCAGCCCATACGCCCTGTACCAGTTCTGGCTGAACACGGACGACGCCGATGTGATCGACCGCCTCAAGGTGTTCACCTTCCTCAGCCGGGCGGAGATCGAACGGCTGGCGGATGCTGTGGTCTCCGAGCCGTTCAAGCGCGAGGCCCAGCGCACCCTGGCGCACGAGGTGACCACTCTCGTTCACGGTGAGGAGGCGACCTCTGCCGCTGTTGCCGCTGCCCAGGCGCTGTTCGGGCAGGGCGACCTCACCACGCTGGATGAGCCGACCCTGGACGCTGCGATTTCGGAATTGCCCACGATCGAGGCTGGCTTGCACGCCACTGTCGCGCAGCTGCTGGTCGACACCGGGTTGACCGCGAGCCTGGGGGAGTCGCGCCGCGCGATCGAGCAGGGTGGCGTGTACCTCAACAACCGAAAGGTGGCCAGTGCCGCGGAAACGCTGGAGGGCAGCCTCCTGCACGGCCGGACCGCCGTGCTGCGGCGAGGCAAGAAGACGTTGGCGGGGGTCACTGTCAGGTGACGCTGAGTTCGATCACTATGATGTGGGCTGGAAGATCTAGGGGAGTTCGTGGACGATCAGACACGCGGTGAGACGCCGGGCTCAGGCCCAGGTCTCGACGTACCCCTCAAACGCGACCGCAAGCGCCTCCGCAGCTCGGAGCCGCCGCCCGAGCGGTCCACTGCCCCGACCGAACCTCCTGCCGCGCGCTCGAGCGTTCCCGTCGAGGAGTTGCGTGAGCCGGAACTGACGCCGGTGGAAGAGTTGTTCGCCGGAGCCTGGACGGCTTCCCTTCCGGCGCAGGCCATGCCGGCGTCGACCATATCGCCGGAACCTCTGGGTTCGGTACCGATGCACCATGTACCGACGAACTCGGTACCGATGAGCGCAGCACCCGCGAGCCTGGACCCGATAACACCCCGAACGGATGCGCCCCGAACGGGTGCGCCCGACCACGACGACCCGAATACGGATGACGCGGAGCCGTCCAACGAGGCGCATCGGGCCAGGCGTTTCCTGAGCTTCGGCAACTCCCGGAGGTCCAGGCAATCCTCTGAGGGTCCGGTTGACGTCGCCGCGGCAGTGCGCGCTCCCGTCCCGGCCCAGCCTTATGTGCCGCCCGGTGGTTTCTCCGGTCCCGGCCATCCGCGGCTCGGCCCGCTGGCTCCGATGCCGCCTGCACGGCATTCCGGGCTGGCCGGCCTCGATGTCGCCGCGCTGGTCATGGCGGTCATCCTTCCGCCGATCGGCTTGATCACCGCGATCGTCGCCCTGGTCCGCGGCAAGCAGCTACGCGGATGGGGGTCCGACCTGGCTCGCGCGGCGATCAGTGTGTCCCTGGTCATGACGGTGGTTTTCGCCGGCGTTGGCGCGTATGTCTGGGCGTCCGAGACAGAGAAGGCGGAGCAGCTGGCCGCGTTGAAGGCCGATCAGCGGGCACATCAGCTCGTCGAGGTCGCCAGCGAACCGTTCTGCGGCGTACTTGCTGCACACCCCACGATCTACGCGACGGCAGACCCGGACTACGGGTGGCCGGCAGTGGATGCGCCGGAAGGCTACAACGCCGCCATCGCGAACTACGCTGCCGTCTGGGCAGAGCTCGCCGCCGTGGCACCCGAAGGCATCGCCGAAGAGACCGCAGCGATTTCCGCCCGAGTGGCAGGAGTGGTCAACATCGCCAACGCCCTGGGCACCAGTAACCGCGCGGGTGACCTGTTGGGGCTGCACGCGCAGAACGACCTCGCCACGGTGGAGTCCTGGTACGTCGAGTACTGCGACGTACCCGAGGTCCCTGCGCCCGAAACCCCCGTGGAATAAGGAAAGCGGGCGGCGACACGCCCGGGATGGCGGCAGATTTGCCACGCCCCGGCCCGCCGCGTAAAGTTCTTACTTGTCACCCCAAAGGTGCGGAAAGCGGAAGAGCTTACCGGCCTCAAGAGGGACTAAATCCGGTCTGATCCACATCTCATCTTGAATGAGCGTGAATCTAGGCATAGGATGAATACCCCACTCTCCCAAACAGTTCGAGATAGATAATTTGCGCTGTCTGGGGCTCGGTCAGGCGACCGATCGGCGGCTTCGAAAGAAGCCGGCGGGTCGATTTGACACTGAGATTCAGAGTGGTAAGTTAGAGAAGTTGCCCTGGCAGCCGAACCGCAAGGTAAAGCACCAGGAGCGTCCGATCCTTGAGAACTCAACAGCGTGCACAATGTCAAATGCCAAAAACCTCGTGCATTGAACCTAGTTTCTAGCTAGGCGAAATGCAGGAGATTCCTTTGGAAAAGATATAAACAAAACAAGCAAGTCAGTAATGATTTGTTCTTGTCAGTTTCAAACTTGTGCCATGTCCGCCCATTCCGGCGGCTTGACACACTAGATGTGCCACTGCGCTGCTAGGGAGCAATCTTTAGCGTGTGGAGTGTGCAATCAAACATTTACGGAGAGTTTGATCCTGGCTCAGGATGAACGCTGGCGGCGTGCTTAACACATGCAAGTCGAACGATGAAAGCCGGAGCTTGCTCTGGCTGGATTAGTGGCGAACGGGTGAGTAACACGTGAGTAACCTGCCCCAGACTCTGGGATAAGCACTGGAAACGGTGTCTAATACCGGATACGAGCTTCAGCCGCATGGCTAGGAGCTGGAAAGAATTTCGGTCTGGGATGGACTCGCGGCCTATCAGGTAGTTGGTGAGGTAACGGCTCACCAAGCCGACGACGGGTAGCCGGCCTGAGAGGGTGACCGGCCACACTGGGACTGAGACACGGCCCAGACTCCTACGGGAGGCAGCAGTGGGGAATATTGCACAATGGGCGCAAGCCTGATGCAGCAACGCCGCGTGAGGGACGACGGCCTTCGGGTTGTAAACCTCTTTTAGTAGGGAAGAAGCGAAAGTGACGGTACCTGCAGAAAAAGCACCGGCTAACTACGTGCCAGCAGCCGCGGTAATACGTAGGGTGCAAGCGTTATCCGGAATTATTGGGCGTAAAGAGCTCGTAGGCGGTTTGTCACGTCTGCTGTGAAAACTGGAGGCTCAACCTCCAGCCTGCAGTGGGTACGGGCAGACTAGAGTGCGGTAGGGGAGATTGGAATTCCTGGTGTAGCGGTGGAATGCGCAGATATCAGGAGGAACACCGATGGCGAAGGCAGATCTCTGGGCCGTAACTGACGCTGAGGAGCGAAAGCATGGGGAGCGAACAGGATTAGATACCCTGGTAGTCCATGCCGTAAACGTTGGGAACTAGATGTAGGGTCCATTCCACGGATTCTGTGTCGCAGCTAACGCATTAAGTTCCCCGCCTGGGGAGTACGGCCGCAAGGCTAAAACTCAAAGGAATTGACGGGGGCCCGCACAAGCGGCGGAGCATGCGGATTAATTCGATGCAACGCGAAGAACCTTACCAAGGCTTGACATATACCGGAAACGGCTGGAAACAGTCGCCCCGCAAGGTCGGTATACAGGTGGTGCATGGTTGTCGTCAGCTCGTGTCGTGAGATGTTGGGTTAAGTCCCGCAACGAGCGCAACCCTCGTTCTTTGTTGCCAGCACGTAATGGTGGGAACTCAAAGGAGACTGCCGGGGTCAACTCGGAGGAAGGTGGGGATGACGTCAAATCATCATGCCCCTTATGTCTTGGGCTTCACGCATGCTACAATGGCCGGTACAAAGGGCTGCAATACCGTAAGGTGGAGCGAATCCCAAAAAGCCGGTCTCAGTTCGGATTGAGGTCTGCAACTCGACCTCATGAAGTCGGAGTCGCTAGTAATCGCAGATCAGCAACGCTGCGGTGAATACGTTCCCGGGCCTTGTACACACCGCCCGTCAAGTCATGAAAGTCGGTAACACCCGAAGCCAGTGGCCCAACCGCAAGGAGGGAGCTGTCGAAGGTGGGATTGGTAATTAGGACTAAGTCGTAACAAGGTAGCCGTACCGGAAGGTGCGGCTGGATCACCTCCTTTCTAAGGAGCACTCGAGGATGCGTCTGTATACAGCGCTATTGACCTCGTAGCCATTTCGGAGACATACGTTCTCCGGTGGCGCTCATGGGTGGAACATTGACATTGTGACCAGGTAAGGATCTTGCCTCTCAGTACGTCATCTTCGGATGACTGGAACGGAAGCGGATGCGAGCCTGGTCTTCTGCACGCTGTTGGGTCCTGAGGGACCGGGCCGGCACGAGGGGAACCTCGGGCTGACTGGAATCTCGGGACCGACGACATCTTCGGGTGTCACGGTCTTCGGACCCTGGTCTGAGTCGCACGTTTGCGACGACGAAGGGGTACCGCCCGTAATTTGAGAACTACACAGTGGACGCGAGCATCTTAGACTCGCAAACGAACTCAGGACTTGTCCTGGGTGACTTTGTGATGTCTATTCAATGATCTAGCAAAATTGCATTGTTTATTCAATGCAACTGCTGGGTCTTTGTGCAAATTTTGTCATCAAGTTTTTAAGGGCAAACGGTGAATGCCTTGGCTTCTGGAGCCGAAGAAGGACGTATAAATCTGCGATAAGCCTCGGGGAGCTGATAATAGAGCTTTGATCCGAGGATTTCCGAATGGGGAAACCCCGCTGGGCGCAGCAATGTGACCCAGTGACTCCCGCCTGAATATATAGGGCGGGTAGAGGGAACGTGGGGAAGTGAAACATCTCAGTACCCACAGGAAGAGAAAACAACAGTGATTCCGTGAGTAGTGGCGAGCGAAATCGGAAGAGGCCAAACCGATCATGTGTGATAGCCGGCAGGCGTTGCATGGTCGGGGTTGCGGGACTTTTCAGCAGTTACTGCCGTACTGCAAGCGTTACAAAGGAATATAGACGAATGGTATTGAAAGGCCAGTCATAGAGGGTGCCAACCCCGTAGTCGAAATGTTCCAATGGCGCGAGAAGTATCCCAAGTATCACGGGGCCCGAGAAATCCCGTGTGAATCTGTCAGGACCACCTGATAAGCCTAAATACTCCCAGAAGACCGATAGCGGACAAGTACCGTGAGGGAAAGGTGAAAAGTACCCCGGGAGGGGAGTGAAATAGTACCTGAAACCGTTTGCTTACAAACCGTTGGAGCCTCCTTAGTAGGGGTGACAGCGTGCCTTTTGAAGAATGAGCCTGCGAGTTAGTGATATGTGGCGAGGTTAACCCGAGTGGGGAAGCCGTAGCGAAAGCGAGTCTGAATAGGGCGATTCAGTCGCATGTCCTAGACCCGAAGCGAAGTGATCTATCCATGGCCAGGTTGAAGCGCGTGTAAGAGCGCGTGGAGGACCGAACCCACTTCAGTTGAAAATGGAGGGGATGAGCTGTGGATAGGGGTGAAAGGCCAATCAAACTTCGTGATAGCTGGTTCTCTCCGAAATGCATTTAGGTGCAGCGTTGCGTGTTTCTTGCCGGAGGTAGAGCTACTGGATGGCCGATGGGCCCTAAAAGGTTACTGACGTCAGCCAAACTCCGAATGCCGGTAAGTGAGAGCGCAGCAGTGAGACGGTGGGGGATAAGCTTCATCGTCGAGAGGGAAACAACCCAGACTACCAACTAAGGTCCCAAAGCGTGTGCTAAGTGGAAAAGGATGTGGAGCTGCATAGACAACCAGGAGGTTGGCTTAGAAGCAGCCACCCTTGAAAGAGTGCGTAATAGCTCACTGGTCAAGTGGTTCCGCGCCGACAATGTAACGGGGCTCAAGCACACCACCGAAGTTGTAGATTTCGTGTATTAGCTAGGCATCCGCAAGGGTGTCCAGGCGCACGGAGTGGTAGGAGAGCGTCGTGTGGCCAGCGAAGCGGCGGTGTAAACCAGCCGTGGAGGCCACACGAGTGAGAATGCAGGCATGAGTAGCGAAAGACGGGTGAGAAACCCGTCCTCCGAATGAACAAGGGTTCCAGGGCCAGGTTAATCCGCCCTGGGTAAGTCGGGACCTAAGGCGAGGCCGACAGGCGTAGTCGATGGACAACGGGTTGATATTCCCGTACTGACGAAAAACCGCCCAAACCAATCCAGTAGTGCTAAGAGTCCTAATCCGGATGACGGATCCCTTCGGGGTGAAGCTTCCGGCCTAACGCTCGACCCCGTTCTGGTGCGGTTAGCGTATTAACAGGTGTGACGCAGGAAGGTAGCTGAGCCGGGCGATGGTTGTCCCGGTGTAAGTGTGTAAGCCGGGGGATAGGCAAATCCGTCCCCCATATAAGGCCCAGGCACGATGCGTACCCCGCAAGGGGGAAATCAGTGATCCTATGCTGCCAAGAAAAGCATCGACGCGAGGTTTTAGTCACCCGTACCCCAAACCGACTCAGGTGTTCAGGTAGAGAATACCAAGGAGATCGAGAGAATCGTGGTTAAGGAACTCGGCAAAATGCCCCCGTAACTTCGGGAGAAGGGGGGCCTGAAGCGTGAAGGGATTTACTCCCGGAGCGCCGTATGGCCGCAGAGACCAGTGGGAAGCGACTGTTTACTAAAAACACAGGTCCGTGCCAAGTCGCAAGACGATGTATACGGACTGACGCCTGCCCGGTGCTGGAAGGTTAAGAGGAACGGTTAGCCGCAAGGCGAAGCTGAGAATTTAAGCCCCAGTAAACGGCGGTGGTAACTATAACCATCCTAAGGTAGCGAAATTCCTTGTCGGGTAAGTTCCGACCTGCACGAATGGCGTAACGACTTCCCAGCTGTCTCAACCGCGAACTCGGCGAAATTGCACTACGAGTAAAGATGCTCGTTACGCGCAGAAGGACGGAAAGACCCCGTGACCTTTACTACAGCTTGGTATTGGTGTTCGGTGTGGCTTGTGTAGGATAGGTGGGAGACTGTGAAGCTGGCACGCTAGTGTCGGTGGAGTCATTGTTGAAATACCACTCTGGTCATATTGGATATCTAACTTAGATCCGTAATCCGGATCAGGGACAGTGCCTGGTGGGTAGTTTAACTGGGGCGGTTGCCTCCTAAAAAGTAACGGAGGCGCCCAAAGGTTCCCTCAATCTGGTTGGCAATCAGATGTCGAGTGTAAGTGCACAAGGGAGCTTGACTGTGAGACTGACAAGTCGAGCAGGGACGAAAGTCGGGACTAGTGATCCGGCAGTGGCTTGTGGAAGCGCTGTCGCTCAACGGATAAAAGGTACCTCGGGGATAACAGGCTGATCTTGCCCAAGAGTCCATATCGACGGCATGGTTTGGCACCTCGATGTCGGCTCGTCGCATCCTGGGGCTGGAGTAGGTCCCAAGGGTTGGGCTGTTCGCCCATTAAAGCGGTACGCGAGCTGGGTTTAGAACGTCGTGAGACAGTTCGGTCCCTATCCTCTGCGCGCGCAGGAAATTTGAGAAGATCTATCCCTAGTACGAGAGGACCGGGATGGACGAACCTCTGGTGTGTCAGTTGTTCCGCCAGGAGCACCGCTGATTAGCTACGTTCGGAATGGATAACCGCTGAAAGCATCTAAGCGGGAAGCCAGCTTCAAGATGAGATTTCCATGACTTAGGTCGAGAGGCTCCCAGCTAGACTACTGGGTTGATAGGCGGGGTGTGGAAGTGCGGACTAACGACGCATGGAGCTGACCCGTACTAATAAGCCGATAACTTGATAACAACTTATTCTTCGTGAATACGAACGATTTGCGTGCTTGCGTCCACTTTGTGGTTCCCGATTTACGGTCGGGAACTGCTGACAATCCTCAGCCCAGGGCTGAGCGCATTGTCCGCGAACTGATTGATAAATCAATAGAGTTTCGGCGGCCATAGCGAGAGGGAAACGCCCGGTTACATTCCGAACCCGGAAGCTAAGACTCTCTGCGCCGATGGTACTGCAGGGGGGACCCTGTGGGAGAGTAGGACACCGCCGGACAATATTTAGAAATGGCCACCACTGTGTTTATTGAACGCAGCGGGTGGCCATTTCGCTTTTAACGAGTCTTCCGCGGGTCGAGCCTTAGGCTGGTCGCGCGAGCGAAGCGAGGCCTGTGCTGAGCTTGTCGAAGCATCGAGACCCCACGGGTCACGCCCATTTACCGGAACCCGCACGACCAGCACCGCACAACAAACTCAACAGGAGCAACCGTGACCGATTCAGGTGACCGCGACCGCCGCCCAGGCGGCAAGCCGGACGGACAGCGCCCTGACCGCAAGGGTCCCGCTCGTGGAGCGCCCCAGGGCGACCGGGGTCCATGGCGCGACGGGGATCGACCCGACCGCGGTGGAGTTGATCGCGGGCGTCCCGACCGCGGTGGAGCAGACCGTGGACGTCCTGAGCGTGGCGGAGCCGGCCGTGGTCGTCCAGGTGAGAAGGGTGCCGACGAGAAGCGCGTCTGGACCCGCGACGGGAAACCGGCACGCGGCGACCGGTCGGCGAGCCAGCGGGAGACTCCTGAGGATCGCGACCCCTACGGCACCAAGTCGGTGCGGTCACGTCACGATGACCCGGAGATCCCGGAAGATGTCACGCCGAACCAGCTGGACCGGGTTGCCCGGGCCCAGCTGAAGACCCTGAGCAAGGACAACGCCGAGGGCGTGGCCAATCACCTGGTGATGGTTGCCCGCCTGATCGACACCGACCCGAAGCTCGCCTACGAGCACGCGGTATCGGCTGCCCGTCGCGCCGGCCGAATCGCAGTGGTGCGGGAAACCCTGGCCATTGCCGCGTACACGATCGGCGACTTCGCCATGGCACTGCGCGAATTGCGCACCTACCGCCGGATCTCCGGACTGAATGACCAACTCCCCATGATGGTGGACAGCGAACGCGGGCTTGGCCGACCCGACAAGGCACTCGAGCTCGGTCGCTCCGTGCCGCGGGAGACACTGCCCGTTGACGTACAGGTCGAATTGGCGATCGCCATGTCCGGCGCTCGGCTCGATCTCGGCCAGACGGATTCGGCACTGACCGAGCTGCAGATCCCTCAGCTCGACCCCAACACCGCGTACTCCTACAGTGCCGCCCTGTTCGCCGCGTACGCCGCCGTACTGGAAGACCTGGGCCGTGCCGCTGACGCCGCAGACTGGTACCGCCGGGCGGATGTCGCTGCCGAGGCGTGGAACCCGGACGAGGAAGACGACTCGGTAGAGGTGTTCGAGGAGGAGCTTGAGGATTCCCCTGCTGAAGAGAAGCCGGCAGCGGTTCAACAGGACTCCGAACCGGACACCGAAGACACCACGCCCGATGAGGCGTAAGGACTCGCTCAGCGGCACCCCGCTGGACGGTGTTGACGCTCTGCTGGTGGACCTGGACGGCGTCGTCTACACCGGCTCGAGCGCAGTGCCGTTCGCGGTGGACAGCATCAACCGGGCGGCCGAACGGATGCGCGTCGGTTACGTGACCAACAACGCCTCCCGAGTACCGGCATCCGTTGCCGACCAATTGAACGGCTACGGCCTCACCGTCGCCCCGGAAGACGTCGTCACCTCGCCGCAGGCTGCCGTGCGGCTGCTCGTGGACCTGGTTCCGGCCGGGTCGACCATCCTGGTGGTCGGGGGAGAGGGCCTCACCACAGCGGTGTCCGGAGCCGGTTTCGCGGTCACCGACTCCGCCCTGGACAACCCGGCGGCCGTGATTCAGGGGTTCTCGCCGGACGTCGGCTGGAAGCACCTGGCTGAGGCGTCCTTCGCACTGGGCAGTGGCAGCACAAGCAGCAACGGCGCCCGCGGCAGCGCGGGTGCCGGCATCCCCTGGGTGGCGACCAACACCGATTGGACCCTGCCGCAGGAGCGAGGGCTGGCACCGGGTAACGGCACGCTCGTTTCCGCCGTCCACCTCGCCGTGGGGCGCCTGCCGGTGGTTGCCGGCAAGCCGGAGACGCCGATCTTCGAGGAGGCGGCGATGAGGTTCGGTGCATCGCATCCGCTGTTCATCGGTGACCGCCTCGACACCGATATCCTCGGCGCGAATCGGGCGGGAATCGCATCCGTGCTGGTCCTCACCGGCGTCGATGGTCCTAAGCAGGTACTCGCGGCCGACGCCAAGTCCCGCCCCACCTTCGTGGTGGACGACCTGCGCCAACTGCACGAACCATACCCGGAGGTCACCGAGACGGTGGACCGCTCAGGATCAAGACTGGTCACCGTCGGAAAATCCAGGGTGCGGATGTCCGAGACGACCGTGCGGATCGAACGCGCCGGCAACCGGCGCATCGACCTTCTGCGGGCCGGCGCTGCCGCAATCTGGGGTTCGGGGCGCTCCATCCACGTGCTCGACGTCGAGCCTGGCCTCTACGAGTGACAGCGTGCAGATCACGGAACGCCATCGCGGGCCTGCTCCCACTGTCGGGTAACGTGGCGGTATGAGCGCTGAAGGCAACGAAATCGACCAGGTCGACGGCCTCGTCTCACAGCTGCGCGTGATCGAGGACCAGCCACTGGACGCCCGGGCGTCGGCGTTCACCCAGATCCACGACCGGCTGCGGTCGACCCTCGAAGGCGGAGACAGTCCACAACGCCATGCCTGACGGCTGGGGAAGCGCACACGCCAAGGCCGAGCCGGCCGAGACCCAGCGAGCGGATGCCGCCCTGGCCGCTCGCGGGCTGGCGCGCTCGCGCACGCAGGCCGCACGGCTGATCGCGGACGGGCTCGTCACGCTCGACGGAGCGCCCGTCGTGAAGGCATCCACCCCGGTCCGTGACGACCAGTCGCTCGCCGTCGTCGGCATCGACCACTACGTCAGCCGGGCGGCGCACAAGCTGAGCGCGGCACTGGACGCCTTCCCGGTACAGGTCGACGGTCGGCAGGCGCTGGATGTCGGAGCGTCCACCGGAGGGTTCACCCAGGTGCTGCTGGAGCGCGGCGCCCGGTCGGTCGTGGCACTGGACGTCGGACACGGGCAACTCGACCCGCTGATCGGCCGCGACGACCGGGTGAGCGTGATCGAGGGGTTCAACGCCCGGGAGCTGACACCCGACGCGCTGCAGGCTGCTGCCGGGCATCCGCTTGACGTCCAGCTTGTCGTCGCCGACCTCTCCTTCATCTCGTTGCCGATCGTGCTGCCGGCCGTCGTGGCGACCGTCGGCCTGACCGCCGACTACGTGCTGCTGGTGAAACCGCAGTTCGAGGTCGGGCGCACCGGGATCCGCGAAGGCATCGTTCACGACCCAGGCCTGCGAACGGATGCCGTCACCGGCGTGCTCTGGGCGGCCTGGGACCTCGACCTTCCCACTGCCGGGGTCATCCCCTCACCAATCGCCGGAACGGCGGGCAACCGCGAGTATCTGGTCTGGCTGAGTGCCGCTGCCGGGAGCAATCCGACAGAATGGTTAGACCGCGTCACCGAACTGTGCCGCTGAGCCGGCTCACCAGTGTTGCCGCGCCCCGCCACCGTTCGACAAATCAGCAGGAGGAGCCACGTGCCAGCAGCGCAGAACCTGCCGTCGCCCGCACCCGACGGTGCGCGCCACATGCTGGTCGTATCGCACACCGGACGGCACGACTCGCTGCTCGCCGCCGCCACGGTCTGCCGCCAATTGGTGGCTGCTGGCGTCATCCCGGTCACCACTGCCGCCGAGCGGATGGACATCCTCGCTCAGGCACCTGAGCTCACCTCCATTGCGGTGCTCGACGATCCGGTCAGGCTCGGCGACCTCGAACTGGTCATCGTGCTGGGCGGAGACGGCACCATTCTTCGCGCGGCAGAGCTCGCCCGCGGCTCATCCGCCCCCCTGCTCGGCGTCAACCTCGGCCACGTCGGGTTCCTCGCCGAGAGTGAGCGCGCAGGGCTCGCCGAGACGGTTCAGAGTGCCGTCGCACGCGACTACCTGGTCGAAGAGCGGATGACGCTCGACGTGCGGGTGAAGGTGAACGCTGAAGTCGTGTTCTCCACCTGGGCGCTCAATGAGGCGACGGTCGAGAAGGCCAGTCGCGAGCGGATGCTCGAGGTCGTCATCGAGGTCGACCACCGTCCACTGTCATCGTTCGGCTGCGATGGGGTGGTGATGTCGACCCCGACAGGATCCACTGCGTACTCGTTCTCCGCCGGCGGTCCGGTGGTCTGGCCCAGCCTCGACGCCATGCTGCTGGTGCCGCTGAGCGCGCACGCGCTGTTCGCCCGGCCGCTGGTGGTCGGGCCAGACTCCGTGTTCGCCGTCGAAGTGCTCGACCGTACGCAGGGCAGCGGTGTCCTGTGGTGCGATGGCCGGCGCACCAGTGACCTGCCGCGCGGCGCCCGCGTGGTTGTGCGTCGCTCGCCCATCCCGGTGCGGCTCGCCCGCCTGCACCAGGCACCGTTCACCGACCGGCTGGTCAACAAGTTCCACCTTCCGGTGACCGGCTGGCGTGGGCCCGTCGGGCCGGAAGAGTCCGCCCTCGACGAGACTCAGGCACCCCGCCCATGATCGAAGAGCTCTCGATACGCAATCTCGGGGTGATCGAGCATGCCGTATTGCCGCTGGGCCCGGGCTTCACCGCGCTGACGGGTGAAACCGGTGCGGGCAAGACCATGGTGGTCACCGCCCTGGGGCTACTGCTGGGCAGCCGCGCCGACAGCGCTGTCGTTCGCCAGGGGAGCGGCGGTGCCGACGTTGAAGGCCGCTGGCTGGTCTCAGCGGAGGGCGCCGTTGCTGACCGTGTCGTCGAAGCGGGCGGCGGGCTGGACGACGCCGGCGCAGCAGGTGCAGAACTCATTCTCGGACGCTCCATCTCCGCTGAGGGCCGCAGCCGTGCCGTCGTCGGTGGACGGAGCGCCCCGATCGGCGTCCTCAGCGAGATCGGTGAGCACCTGGTGGTCGTACACGGTCAGTCCGACCAGATCCGGCTGCGCAGTGCGACCGCTCAGCGTGACGCGCTCGACCGATTCGCCGGCGCGGAACTCGCCGGGGTGCTCGGCGACTACCAGGCCGTGTACCGCCGCTGGCAGTCCAACCAGGGCGAACTGGATGTCCTGATCGCCGAACAGGACCGTCGCACGCGGGAGGCGGAGGAACTTCGCGCCGCCATCGAGGAGATCGAAGCGGTTGCGCCCGGGCGGGGCGAAGACGAGGAGCTCGCCGCCCGCTCCGACCGGCTGAGCAACCTGGAAGACCTGCGGATGGCTGCCGCCCAGGCCCACAGCCTGATCTCAGCAGACACCGTGGACGATGCCGGCGGAGCGGATGTCGTCGGCCTGCTCGATGCGGCACGACGCCAACTCGAGCGCGTCGCCTCGCACGACAGCAGCCTGGCTCCGATCGCTGAGTCGGTCGCGAACGCCTCGTTCGTGGTGTCCGACCTGGCCGTGCAGCTCTCCAGCTACCTCTCCGGGCTCGACGCCGACGGCGGACGGGAACTGGAACTGGTCCAGGAGCGCAGGGCACAACTGGCGACCCTGGCGCGCAAGTACGGTCCGAGCATCGACGACGCCATCGAACTGCTCGACACCGGCAGCCGGCGGCTGCTCGAACTGGACAACGACTCCGACCGCATCGAGCTGCTGCGCGCCGAGGTGGAGGCCGACCGAACGAGGATCGCCGAACTCGGGGAGCAGCTCAGTGGCATCCGCCGCCGTTATGCGACCGACCTCGCCGAACAGGTGAGTGCCGAACTGGCCGCCCTCGCCATGCCGGACGCCCGCCTGGTGGTGGAGGTCGACCCTCGGGACGACTACTCGCTCAGCGGTCGTGACCGGGTGGCGATCCTGCTGCAGCCGCACCCGGGGGCTGAGGCGCGCCCGTTGGGTCGCGGGGCATCCGGCGGCGAACTGTCGCGCGTGATGCTGGCGATCGAAGTCGTCATCGCCGCCAGCGACCCGGTCCCCACCTTCATCTTCGACGAAGTGGATGCCGGCGTGGGCGGCGCATCCGCCATCGAGATCGGCAGGCGACTGGCCCGGCTGGCCGAGACGGCGCAGGTGATCGTCGTCACCCACCTCGCCCAGGTCGCGGCGTTCTCGAACAACCACCTCAGCGTCGTGAAAGACAGCGACGGGCAGGTGACCGCGAGCAGCGTCCGCCGGCTGGACGGGGAGGAGCGGGTGGCCGAGATGGCCAGGCTGCTCTCCGGGCTGCCGGACTCCGAAAGCGGACTCGCGCACGCCCGCGAACTGCTGGAGCTGCGAGTCTCCTAATCCTCAGGCGGGTCGAACCCCTTAAGCGGGTCGAGCTCGTCGAGCGTTGTACTGAGCCCGTCGAAGTGACCAGCCGAGCTTGCCGAGGCGTTCAACTGGTCGGATAACCCCAGCGCGCCGCGCCTCACGTTCGCGCGAAACCCGGTGATAGACTGCAACCCCGTGGTGGACATTTCTCAGACGGGCATAACAAAGCACATTTTCGTCACCGGGGGCGTCGTATCGTCCCTGGGCAAGGGGCTCACCGCAGCCAGTCTGGGCAATCTGCTCACGGCGCGCGGCGTGAGAGTCGCCATGCAGAAGCTGGATCCGTACCTGAACGTCGATCCGGGCACCATGAACCCGTTCCAGCACGGTGAAGTGTTCGTCACCGACGATGGTGCAGAGACCGACCTCGACATCGGGCACTACGAACGCTTCCTCGACATCAACCTCAGCCAGGCGGCCAACGTGACCACCGGTCAGATCTATTCGACGGTGATTGCGCGTGAGCGTCGCGGGGAGTACCTGGGCGACACCGTGCAGGTCATCCCGCACATCACCGACGAGATCAAGCGGCGGATGCGCCTGCAGGCCACCGAGACGGATGAGACCGGTGAGCGACCAGACGTCATCATCACCGAGGTCGGCGGCACCGTCGGCGACATCGAGTCGTTGCCATTCCTGGAGGCCGCACGCCAGGTGCGCCACGAGATCGGCCGGGCCAACTGCTTCTTCGTCCACGTCTCCCTGGTTCCGTACCTGAGTGCTGCCGGCGAGCAGAAGACCAAACCGACCCAGCACTCCGTCGCAGCACTGCGCTCGATCGGTATCCAGCCGGATGCGATCGTGCTGCGCAGCGACCGACCGGTCCCCGAGGCGATGAACCGCAAGATCGCGCTCATGTGCGACGTCGACCCGGAGGCCGTGGTGAACTGCCCCGACGTGGCGAGCATCTACGACATCCCGACGCTGCTGCACTCGCAGGGGCTGGACGCCTACATCATCGAGCACTTCGGCCTGTCGGCCAACGGCGTCGACTGGTCCGGCTGGGAGCAGCTGCTCGAAGCGGTGCACGAGCCGCGCCACGAGGTCACCATCGGGCTGGTCGGCAAGTACATCGACCTGCCGGATGCCTACCTCTCGGTCACCGAGGCACTGAAGGCCGGCGGATTCGCCCAGCAGGCGAAGGTGAAGATCCGCTGGGTTCCCTCGGACAGCTGTGAGACCCCCACCGGCGCCGCACACAACCTTTCCGGCCTGGACGGCATCTGCGTTCCCGGCGGGTTCGGCGTTCGCGGCATCGAAGGCAAACTGGGTGCCCTGAAGTTCGCCCGGGAGAACGCCATTCCGGTGTTGGGGCTCTGCCTCGGCCTGCAATGCATGGTGATCGAGTACGCACGCAACGTTGTCGGCCTGACCGGAGCGTCGTCATCCGAGTTCGACCCGGAGACCGAGTTCCCGGTGATCGCCACCATGGCCGAGCAGGTCGACATCATCGCCGGGGGAGACCTTGGCGGCACCATGCGCCTGGGGCTGTACGAAGCCGCGCTGGTACCGGGCTCGATCGTCGAAGAGCTGTACGGGGCATCCGAAATCTCCGAACGCCACCGGCACCGCTACGAGGTCAGCAATGTGTACCGCGCTCAGATCGCGGATGCCGGGATGGCCTTCTCCGGAACCTCGCCCGACGGCACACTGGTCGAATACGTCGAGCTTCCGCGCGACGTTCACCCGTTCTATGTCGGCACCCAGGCGCATCCGGAACTGCGGTCACGGCCGAACCGTGCGCATCCGCTGTTCCGGGGGCTCATCTCGGCCGCGCTTGCACGGCAGGAGGCCAGTCGCCTGTTCGAGGTGGATGGCGCCGGGTCTCAGGGCGGTCGGCCGAGCAGCGCTGAGCTGAACGCCGCCGAGTTCGCCGAGCCGGCCGGTTTCTAGGGTGACAACACTCGAAGACCAGCCCTTCGCGGCACCGGTGCTCTCGAGTGAAGCCGCCTTCGAAGGCAAGGTCTGGAACGTCAAGCGGGAACGGTTCGAGTACGGCACTGACGAATACGGCGCTGGCGAATTGGTTCGCGAGTTCGTCGACCACCCGGGCGCCGTCGCGGTGCTCGCTGTCGACGACCAGGATCGCGTGCTGCTGATCAGGCAGTACCGCCACCCGATCGGGATGCGCGACCTGGAGCTTCCGGCCGGGCTGCTCGACATCCACGGGGAGAGCCTGTTGGTAGCCGCGCAACGCGAGCTGGCCGAGGAGGTCGACCTCGAAGCCTCCGAGTGGGCGTTGCTCACCGAGTTCTACACCTCGCCCGGCGGCAGCAGTGAGGCGATCACGGTGTACCTGGCGCGTGGGCTGAGCGCGACGCCCACCTTCGCCCGCCACAGCGAGGAAGCAGACATCGAGCTTCACTGGGTCAGCCTCGATGAAGCAGTCGAGGCGGTGCTCGACCGTCGCATCGGCAACGCGATCACCTGCATCGCACTGCTCACGGCGCACGCCATGCGGGGCCGCGGGTGGGTTGGGCTCGGCAATGCTGATTCAAGCGGTGTTGGCCCGGACGGCAGCATTGACGCACCCTGGCCACGGCATCCGAAGCTCCGGGACTGAACCTCGTGGACGGCAGTCCGATACCCACCGGGACCACTGCGCTGGAGCGGGCGGTCAGCAACTACCTGCGGCACGTGACCATCGAGCGCGGGCTCTCCGTGAACACTGTCGCCGCCTACCGTCGCGACCTGGCCGCCTACCTCGCCGTCCTCGACGGTCGCGGTGTGACCACGCCGGAGGGGATCAGCGAGGCGGATGTCACGGCCTTCGCCGCCGACCTGCGCGGCCGCCCAGAGGGGGCGCTGACGGCATCCTCGATGGCCAGGATGCTCTCAACGGTGCGCGGCTTCCACCGGTTCCTGGTCGACGAGAACCTTGCCGAGGCGAACGTCGCGGCCGACACGAAGCCGCCCAAGCTGGCGCAGCGGCTGCCCAAGGCGATCACGGTGGAGCAGATGGGCCGGGTGCTGGATGCGACCGGCGGCGACGACCTGCAATCCCTGCGCGACAAGGCACTGCTCGAACTCCTCTACGCCACCGGCGCCCGCATCTCCGAGGTGGTCGCGCTGAACGTGGACGACGTGCTCGGTACCGAGGATGGGGCATCCGATGTGGTCCGCCTGCTCGGTAAGGGCAGCAAGCAGCGGTTGGTTCCGGTCGGCAGCTTCGCTCGAACGGCTCTCGACGCCTACCTGGTGCGTGCTCGGCCCGCGTTCTCGGTTCGCGGAGCAGCAACCCCTGCGCTGTTCCTCGGAATGCGCGGCCAGCGGTTGTCACGGCAGAACGCCTGGCTGATCATCAAGGCGGCGGCCGAACGCTCGGGGATCGGCGTGGAGATCTCACCGCACACCTTCCGCCACTCGTTCGCGACCCACCTGCTGGAGGGCGGGGCGGATGTGCGTGTCGTCCAGGAACTGCTCGGCCACTCGTCCGTTGCAACGACCCAGATCTACACGCTCGTGACGGCGGACACCCTGCGCGACATGTACACGCAGGCGCACCCGCGCGCTCGCCGCAGCTGAACCTTCAACCTATGGTCGAAGTGACCTGATTTCGGCACGCGCGTGGTGAAATGGCGATCAGGAGAGCGCGGATAGAATCTTGCGCATGGGCACGAAGCGCGAGGACACAGTAGAACTCGAAGGGTTCGACGCTGAGACCGTTACCGTACCCAACGGTCCGACCGGCCGCCCGCGCACCGTCTTCCCGGAACCGAAGCCGCTGAAGGGTCACGGTCCGGCGCGGATCATCGCCCTCTGCAACCAGAAGGGCGGCGTCGGCAAGACGACAACCACCATCAGCCTGGGCGCAGCGCTGGCCGACTACGGTCGCCGGGTTCTTGCCATCGACTTCGACCCCCAGGGCGCGTTGTCGGCCGGGCTGGGCGTTCCCACGCACGACGTACCGAACATCTACGACCTGCTGCTCGGCACGGTGAAAGACCCGGCGGAAGCCATCCAGCACACCTCGACGCCCGGATTCGACGTGATCCCGGCCAACATCGACCTGTCCGCCGCCGAAGTGCACCTGGTCAACGAGGTCGCCCGCGAGCAGATCCTCTCCCGCGTGCTGCGGAAGGTCAGCAGCGATTACGACGTGATCCTGATCGACTGCCAGCCGTCACTCGGCCTGCTCACGGTCAACGCCCTCACCGCCAGCCACGGCGTGCTGATCCCGCTGGAGTGCGAATACTTCGCCCTGCGCGGTGTCGCCCTGTTGGTGGAGACCATCGAGAAGGTCACCGACCGGCTGAACCCGGTGCTGAAGCTTGACGGCATCCTGGCCACCATGTACGACTCCCGCACTCTCCACTCCCGCGAAGTGCTGGAGCGTGTTGTCGAAACCTTCGGTAATCAGGTTTTCGAGACCGTGATCGGCCGCACCGTGAAGTTCCCGGATGCCTCGGTGGCAGCCGCCCCGATCACCCAGTTCGCCCCGGAGCACCCGTCGGCGGAGGCCTACCGTCAGCTCGCTCGAGAGTTGATCGTCCGTGGCGCAGTCGCCTAGGGCCGTGACGGCAGCCGAACCGACCCAGGCAGCATCATCCGCCGAAGAGACAGCCCCGGCCGTACCGGAGGCCGTCAAGTTCTCGGTCACGCTGGGCAACTTCGACGGGCCGTTCGACCTGCTGCTCTCCCTGATCTCCAAGCACGAGCTGGACATCACCGAGGTGTCACTGAGCATCGTGACCACCGAATTCATCTCCTACCTGCGCGGACTGGACAGTCACGAGGAGCTCGACCAGGCCAGCGAGTTCCTGGTGGTCGCCGCCACGCTGCTCGACCTCAAGGTGGCCGGCCTCCTGCCGCAGGGTGAGCTGGTCGATGCTGAGGATGTCGCACTGCTGGAGGCGCGGGACCTGCTGTTCGCACGCCTGCTGCAGTACCGCGCCTTCAAGGAGGCGTCGGGCTGGTTCGGCGACCGGATGTCCACAGAGTCGACGAGGCATGTGCGCTCGGTGCGCCTGGAGGAGAAATACCGCAGGCAGACTCCGGAGCTCGTGTGGACCCTCTCCCTGGACGACTTCGCCGCCCTCGCGGCCCTCGCCATGGCGCCGCGGGAGCTGCCGAGCGTTGGGCTCGGCCATTTGCACGCACCGTTGGTCAGCATCCGCGAACAGGCGGCACATGTCGTGTCGCAACTGCGCCGCGGTGAGCCGCTGACTTTCCGGCAACTGGTCGCCGGCGTCGACGTGAAGGGTGTCGTCGTCGCGCGATTCCTGGCCATCCTCGAGCTGTATCGCGGCGACTACCTGGCCTTCGAGCAGCTGGAACCGCTGGGGGAGCTGACCGTACGCTGGACGGCCGAACAGTGGTCAGAGGAGAGCCTCGCTAATCTGGGAACGGACTATGGGAACTGAGACTGTGAAGACCGAGGACTCCACCCTCACCGATGCCGGGGCCGCGGTGCCGGCTGTAGCGGGGAGCGATATCGAGCGGCGCCTGGAGGCGATCCTCATGGTGGCCGACGAGCCGCAGGGCGTCATCGGCCTGGCCACGGCGTTGTCCGCGCCGGTGAAGGAAGTCACCCGCGCCATCGAGGCGCTGGTCGCCGACTTCGATGGTGTCGAGGGCAGCATCCGCCGCGGCTTCGAGCTTCGGGAGGTGGGGGGCGGATGGCGCATCTATGTGCGTCCAGAGCACGATGAGGCTGTCGCCGATTTCGTGCTCACCCAGAACCCGACCCGGCTGTCGCAGGCCGCCCTCGAGACGCTGGCGGTTATCGCCTACAAGCAGCCGATCAGTCGTGGTGCTGTGGCGTCGATCCGCGCTGTCAACGTCGACTCCGTCGTGCGCACCCTGCTCGGCCGCGGCCTGATCACCGAGGCGTACACCGACAGTGAGACCGGGGCGATCCACTACGCCACCACCGACCTCATGCTGGTGCAGCTGGGCATCAACTCGATCGACGAGCTGCCGAAGATCTCGCCGCTGCTGACCGACGGTTCGGACGGGTTCGACGATGTCCTCTAAACACATGTCCTCCAATGATCCAGACCAGCCGGACGGCATCCGCCTGCAGAAGCTGATGGCCGCCGCCGGTGTCGCCTCACGCCGGGTGAGCGAAGACCTGATCAGCGCCGGGCGCGTCGAGGTGAACGGCGAGGTGGTGACCGAGCTGGGCCGCCGCGTGCAGGAGAGCGACCTGGTCTCGGTCGACGGCGTCGCCATCCAGCTGGACACCAGCCGTCGCTACCTGATGCTGAACAAGCCGGTCGGCATCGTGTCGTCGCTCCAGGATGAGCGCGGTCGCCCCGACCTGCAGCGCTATGTATCGAAGTATGAGGAGCGGCTGTTCAACGTGGGGCGGCTGGATGCGCAGACCTCCGGCCTGCTGATCCTCACCAACGACGGCGAACTGGCGCACGTTCTGGCGCATCCGTCGTTCGGTGTCATGAAGACATACATCGCCAAGGTTCAGGGGCGGATGTCCGCCCAGACCGTCGGCCGCCTGACCACCGGTGTCGAGCTCGAGGACGGCCCGATCACCGCCGACAAGGCGCGCATCCTCAGCGCAGGCAAGACCGAGACCATGGTCGAGGTCACCCTGCACTCCGGACGCAACCGCATCGTGCGGCGGATGCTGGAGGAGGTCGGCCACCCGGTGATCGACCTCGTCCGCAGGCAGTTCGGCCCGCTGCACCTGGGCACCCTGGCGCCCGGCGAAATCCGTGACCTGACCAAGGCGGAGCTCGGGGAGCTGCTCACCATCTCGCGCAACGCGCAGGCGGGCGGCACGCCATCCGGCGGCGAGCCGAACACTGACACGGAGGACTCGTGATGCCTGAGCGACGGCTGAAGGAACAGGTGCGGGTGGTCGGAAGCGGCCTGCTCGGAACCAGCATCGGGCTCGGGCTGCGCGAGCACGGTGTCGACGTCATCCTCGATGACGCGTCGCCTTCCGCCCTGCAACTGGCCATCGACTACGGTGCCGGGCGACTGCCGGGCATCGACGATGCACCAGGACTCATCGTCGTCTGCGTGCCCCCCGATGTCACCGCTCAGGTGGTCGCCCGCGAACTGGCCCGTTACCCGGATGCGCTGGTGACGGATGTCGCGAGCGTCAAGTCGGCACCGCTCGCCGACCTGCGCGACCTGGGGGCCGACCTCAGCCGCTACCTGGGAACGCATCCGATGGCCGGCCGCGAACGCGGTGGCCCGATCGCCGCCCGCGCCGACCTGTTCATCGGCCGACCATGGGTGATCGCCGGGCACGACGACATCAGCTACCAGCGGGCGGCGCCGATCGAGGACATGATCCTCGACCTGGGTGCTGTACCCGTGGAGATGACTGCGGAAAGCCATGACGAAAGTGTCGCGCTGGTGTCGCACGTTCCCCAGATGATCTCAACGCTCATGGCCGTGCGGCTGCGCGACGGCAGCAACGCCGCCCTGGCCCTCACCGGCCAGGGCTTGCGGGATGTGACCAGGATCGCCTCCAGCGACCCGTCACTCTGGGTGCAGATCCTTGGCGCGAACGCGTCACCAGTCGTGGGCATCCTCAAGGAGTTCCGCAGCGACCTGGACGGCGTGATCGCCGCGCTGGAAAACCCCACCGCGACCGGATCCAGGAGGGCGATCGCCGACACCATGTCCGCAGGCAACACCGGCGCTCTCCGCCTTCCGGGCAAGCACGGGCAGGACCGCAAGTTCGCCCAGCTGGTGGTGAAGGTGGACGACACCCCGGGCGAGCTGGGCAGACTGCTCACCGAGATCGGCGAGGCCGGGGTCAACATGGAGGACCTGCGGCTCGAGCACTCCCCGGGCGCGCAGATCGGCCTGGCCGAGATCTCGGTGCTGCCGGAAGCCGAAGAGAAGCTGGTCGCCGAACTCGAGCAGCGGGGTTGGAAGATCGCCGGAGCCTACCTGTGACCGGGCGCATCGCCGTCGCCATCGACGGGCCGGCGGGCAGCGGCAAGTCGAGCGTCAGCCGGGCGGCCGCCCGCGCCCTCGGCTACGACTACCAGGACACCGGTGCTGCATACCGTGCCCTCGCGTGGCTCGCGCTGGAGCACGGAATTGACACGACAGACCCCGACGCGATCATCCGCCTGCTTCCGGAATTCGACTATCACCTGGGAATCGACCCCGACGATTACTACGTGCGGGTGGGAGACACCGACGTTGAGAAGGCCATCCGCGAACCGCGGATCACGGCCGTGGTCAGCAACATCGCCCGGGTGCCCGAAGTGCGATCGTGGATGGTGCAGCTGTTCCGTGACGTCATCGCATCCGGCGCCCGCCCCGGCGTGATCACCGAGGGGCGGGACATCACCACGGTGGTGGCACCGGATGCCCCGGTGCGGATTCTGCTCACAGCCAGCGAGGAAGCTAGAATAGCCAGGCGTGCCGCCGAGATCGTCGGCCAGTCGGCCCAGGATGCCGGCCGGGAGATGACTTCCCGGGACAACCAGGATTCCCGGGTCATCGACTTCATGAACGCCGCGAATGGTGTCACCACCATCGACTCAACAAACCTCGACTTCGACGCGACCATCCAGGCGGTGGTCGACCTCATCCGTTCAACCGCTGGTTGAACCCCCGCAAAGGACCTTCCCCATGTCAGACCAGGACGATTTCCCCGCCCTCGATGAGAAGCTCGCCGAGCGCATCGCCGCCATCAACGAGGAGGATGCGGAGATCCGCACTTCCGCGCTGCGGGCCGGGCTCAGCGACTACGACCTCGAGGACGAAGACCTCGACATCCTCGAGTCTGTCGACGAGGACCCGGATGCGGTCATCTACCTGCCGGCGATGCCGGTGCTGGCGATTGTCGGTCGGCCGAACGTCGGCAAGTCCGCACTGGTCAACCGCATCCTGGGCCGCCGCGAAGCCGTCGTGGAGGACACCCCCGGTGTCACGCGCGACCGGGTCGCCTACAAGGCCGAGTGGAACGAGCGCCGCTTCACGCTGATGGACACCGGCGGGTGGGAGCCGGACGCCAAGGGCATCGACGCATCCGTCGCCATGCAGGCGGAGGTCGCCGTCGAACTGGCGGATGCCGTGCTCTTCATCGTCGACGCCAACGTCGGCGCCACCTCAACCGACGAGCACGTGGTGCGGATGCTGCGCCAGACGAAGAAACCGGTCATCCTGGTCGCCAACAAGGTGGACGACGTCAGGCAGGAGCCGAACGCCACCGTGCTGTGGAGCCTGGGGCTCGGCCAGCCGTGGCCGGTGTCCGCCGTGCACGGGCGTGGTGTCGCCGACCTGCTGGACCACGTGCTGGACGTGCTTCCCGAAGTGTCTGCCGTTGCCAAGGATGAGGTCGGCGGACCCCGCCGTGTCGCCATCCTTGGGCGACCGAACGTCGGTAAGTCGAGCTTGCTGAACCGCGCGGCCGGTGAGGAACGCGTTGTCGTCAATGAACTCGCCGGAACCACGCGTGACCCGGTCGACGAGCAGGTCGAGATCGGCGGCAAGGTGTGGCTCTTTGTCGACACCGCCGGCATCCGTCGTCGTGTGCACCTGTCCCAGGGTGCCGACTTCTACTCCTCGCTGCGCACCAGTGCCGCGCTGGAGAAGGCCGAAGTGGCCATCGTCGTACTCGATGTGACCGAACCGGTTAGCGTGCAGGACCTCAAGATCATCGACCTGGTGCTCGAATCCGGTCGTGCGCTGGTGCTCGCGTTCAACAAGTGGGACCTGCTCGACGAGGAACGCCGCATCTACCTGGAGAAGGAGATCGAGCGGGACCTCTCGCACGTCGCCTGGGCTCCACGGGTCAACATGTCGGCGAAGACCGGGCGACACCTGGAGAAGCTGGTGCCCGCGCTCGAGCTGGCGCTGGAGTCGTGGGACACCCGGATTCCGACCGGTAAGTTCAACGCCCTGCTCGCCGAACTCACCATGGAGCACCCGCACCCGGTGCGCGGCGGCAAGCAGCCGCGTGTGCTGTTCGGGACGCAGGCGACCAGTCGCCCGCCGACATTCGTGTTGTTCACGACCGGCTTCCTCGACCCGCAGTACCGCCGGTTCATCACCAGGCGCCTGCGCGAGATCTTCGGCTTCGAGGGCAGCCCCATCAACGTGAACATGCGAGTGCGGGAGAAGCGCAAGCGCTAACCACCTCTGTGGTCTCGACAAGCTCGACCAACTTAAGTTGAGCTGGTTGAGCTTGTCGAAACCCCACGGATTGCATGTCGCGTCGACAGGCTAAAGCTGGGACCCGGAATACCTGTGCTCGTCCGTGGTTGGCTTAACCGATGACTACTCCGCTGAGCCTCTCCGTGCTCGACCTGATCCCCGTTCGCAGCAACCAGTCCTCGGCGGACGCGCTTGCGGCATCCATCACCCTGGCGAAGCGCGCGGACGAACTGGGGTTCCGGCGCTACTGGGTGGCGGAGCATCACAATATGCCCGCAGTGGCATCAACGAATCCAGCCGTGCTGATCGGCATTCTCGCCGCGAAGACCCAGCGCATTCGGGTGGGTTCGGGCGGTGTCATGCTGCCGAACCATGCGCCCCTGGTGGTGGCAGAGCAGTTCGCCATCCTCGAGGCGGCCTTCCCCGGTCGCATCGATTTGGGGATAGGTCGCGCGCCGGGCAGCGACCCGGTGATCACCTCGTTCCTGCGGATGACCGGCACCACCAGTGATGTGGACGCCTTCCCGCAGAACGTGCAGGACATCGCCGCCCTGATCGACCCCGCGGGTGCGAACCTGCGTCTGCCTTCCGGTCAGGTCTACGGCCTGCGCGCTACCCCGCAGGCGGGATCGACCGCCGACCTCTGGCTGCTCGGTTCCAGCGAGTACTCGGCACGCCTGGCCGCGTCGCTCGGGCTGCCGTATGTCTTTGCCCACCACTTCTCCGGGGAGGGCACCGCGCGCATCCTCGCCCTCTACCGCGATGGATTCGTGCCGTCGACGCAGCTGACAGGCACCGCGCTGAAGGAACCACGCACCTTCCTCACCCTCAACGTGTCCGTCGCAGACACGGCGGCGGAGGCGACGGCGGCCGCCCTGCCGCAGCTGCAGCAGATGGCGCGCCTGCGCAGCGGTCAACCGCTCGGGCCACTCGCCACCATCGAGGAGGCAGCCGCGAACGTTTTGGCGCCCGCCCAGCAGCAGCTGGTCGACGGCATGTTGGAGCGCTGGGTGATCGACGAGCCGGTTGCCGCCGCTACGCGCATCCGCTCGCTTGCCGAGTCCTTCGGTGTCGACGAGGTGATGGTCGTTCCCGGGCTGTCCGCCCATGAGTCTGACGATAGGGCTTCGGCACCGGCGCGGGTGAAGGCGTTGGAGCTTCTTGCTGGGCAATTGCTGGCGTGACCGCTCGACACGCGGAATCGCGTGACAAGCTGGAGGCATGACCCGAAAGCCGCCGATCGTGCCGCGCGACTCCGGGGATGCCTGGGTTCACGGTCCGGATGGGTCGAAGTATTGGGGCAGGTTCGGTGCTGCCGGCCTTCTCGTTCACGACGCTGACCGTGGCATCCTGTTGCAGCATCGGGCAGTGTGGAGCCACTTCGGCGGAACCTGGGGCCTTCCCGGCGGTGCCCGCCACGAGCACGAATCCGCGGTTGAAGCGGCCTTGCGCGAGGCGGGGGAGGAGGCGTCGGTTCCGGCGGATGCCTGCGAGTTGCTGTTCGAGACCGTGCTCGACCTGGGCTACTGGTCGTACACGACGGTCGCGGTGCGGGCGGTGCGCCCCTTCGAGCCGGTGATCGCCGACCCGGAGAGCCTCGACCTGCAGTGGGTCTCGCTCGATGAGGTGAGCCGGTTGCCGCTGCACCCGCGGTTCGAGGAATCGTGGCCGCAGCTGCGGTCCCAGCTCTGAGTATTCAACGCGCCCTGCCGGTTGAGCTTGCCGAAACCTGCGTCCATGGCCTCCCGTTGGGCAGAGCTCTACCCTGTGCGCCGGTGTTCTCGTTGGAGGTCGCCCAGGGCGGCGGAATTGTGGGGCATGAGCCTGGGTGTGCGGGTCGGGTCGATGCTGGTGGGTGGGTGCAGCCAGTAGGTTCCGCCGTCACGGGTGATGTCCCAGTGGTTGTTGTGCAGGAGCATGTGGTGGTGCCGGCAGAGCAGGATCCCGTCGGCGAGGTCGGTTTTGCCGTGGTCTCGGGCCCAGTGGTTGATGTGGTGGGCCTCTGTGTAGGAGGCGGGGCGGTCACAGCCGGGCCACCGGCAGCCACCGTCCCGAGCGGCCAGGCCGATGCGTTGCAGGGCACTGTAGAGGCGTTGTTCCCGGCCGAGGTCGATGCATTGGCCGTCCCGGTCGAAGCTGACCGGTACCATCCCGGACTCACAGAGGTGGCGTTCGACCGTTTCGATCGATACCGGGGCGGTCTGGCCTTCGATCCGGCCGTGCCCGGTGCCCGACTGCAGGCTCGTCTGGGTGACCAGGACTCGGACGGCGGGCCGCCGGGTGCCGAGGACGGAGCGGGTGGCGGTTTTCGCGTCGGTGTCGGCGCCGATCCGCAACACCGCCATCACCCCGTCGAAGGCAAGCTGCTCGGTGCTCCGCGGGTCGGTCTCGATCGCCTCAGCCCGGGTCTTATCGTTCAGGTCGACCATCCGCGGACCGCCGCGGCGGGGTGAGGTCAACGCGTCGTAGATGCCGTCCACATAGGCGGCGTTCTCCGGATCCGCCAGCAACGTGTAGACGGTCATCCCATCGCCGCGCAGGTACCGTTTGAACGAGCGGGCCTGGTGCCGGGCCTTCTCCCGGTCGGCGATCCCCGCCTCATCCAGTTCATCCCGCACGGCGCGGGCCCGCTTCAATAGTTGGTCGGCATTCAACGGATCCGAGACCGGGGCATCCGGGTCGGACGGGGCCGGGTTGGGGTTGGCAAGATCGACCAGGTGGGCGGCGGCTTCGGCGAGCAGGTTCGCCGTGATGTCGTCGGTGGGGGTGCCCAGGCCGACCCGGATCGCCTCGGCCGCATCCAACGACAGGGTGCCGGCGGCGACCGCCCGGCCGACCGGTGCCAGCCACGGCTCGGTCAACTCCGGAGAAACCTCCCCGGTGCGTTCGGCCTCGGTCAGGATCTCCGCCTCGTGGATGATCCCCCCGGTGCGCACCAGCTTGACCGCCTCCCGGCTGGTCGACCCGGTCAAATGCTGCACCAGTTTCTCCGCCGTGCGGAACCCGGTCTTCTGCGCCAGACCGGCATAGCCCAACTCGAAACTGGAGCGGCGGGCGATCTCCCCGGCGGTGGCGGCGATCGATGGTTCCAGCTGGCGGGTGATGTTCGCGAACAAGGCCGGAATGGCCAGCAACTCGTCCTCGGGCAGGCCGGCCAGCGTTACCGAATCCCGGGGCAGCAGGGCGGCGGCGGCCGCGATGCTGCTGAGGGAATCGGTGAACTGGGACATGCTCTTATTCTCCCACATTCGAAGGTTTATTCTAGTGTTTTTGAGTACTTCTTATCCACAGATTTGCTGTGGATAAAGGGAACCAGCGGGGTTGGGGAGGAGAAGACGCGCGATGAGCGCACGCTATCGAACGTTGGCTGAGGAGAGCCATTGTGACGGCACCGTGCCTTGGGTTGGCGTTGGCGTGATGACAATAGGGGCACGTGGTAAAGGCCACGTTGCTACTGTGAACCCGTGCCAGGGACTCAGATAACGATGCAGGTTCGGGACTGGCTGATAATTGATGCCACCATCGACAACACGATTGCGATGGAAGCCGTCGGTGGCGACACCAACGTCGTGCAGCTCGGACGTGGAATCCGTCAGGCGGGTGGTGCGCAGGCTCGTCGACACCCACGGAAGGCCGACGGGTGGGGCAGCTGGCCGCCCCTTGACGATTACCTCGAAATCACGCTCGACCCGAGCACCTGGGTCTTCATCGTGGAACAATTGCGCCGGTGGGCGGCTGTGGGCGAATCGAATTCCGACGACCCCAGGTGGGGACCTGATGAGCGGGGGGCGCGGCGCCGATCCAATGGAAAGGCGAGAGAGCTCGCGGATTCGATCATCCGCCATTTGACTGGCGTTGCTGAATAGGGTCAGCTCGCGGGCGGCATTCGGGACGCTCAACGGGCAGGCAAGTGCAAAGCCGGACCAGCGCAGGCCAGCACTCCCAGAGTCCACCCATAAGCTGGTGGCATGCCCAATGACGCGTACATCTTTGATGCGCTGCGCACTCCGCGCGGCAAAAACAGGGGCGGCTCGCTGCACAGCGTGAAGCCCGTCGACCTCGCTGCTGGCCTGCTTACCGAGCTTCAGCAGAGAAATCCCAACCTGGACCCGAACCTGATCGACGACGTGATCCTCGGTGTGGTTTCCCCGGTCGGCGAGCAGGGCGGCGATATCGCCCGCACCGCCGCCATGGTCGCTGGGCTGCCGGAGTCGGTTGCCGGCGTGCAGGTGAACCGCTTCTGCGCATCCGGTCTCGAGGCGGTCAATATGGCGGCGGCGAAGGTGGCATCCGGCTGGGATTCGCTCATTGTCGCGGGCGGCGTCGAGTCGATGTCGAGGGTGCCGATCGGCTCCGACGGCGGGGCGTTCGCGCAGGACCCGACCACCGCCTACGACACCTACTTCGTTCCGCAGGGCATCAGTGCCGACCTGATCGCCACGGTCGAGGGCTTCACCAGAACGGATGTCGACGAGTTCGCCGTCGCCTCGCAGGAGAAGGCCGACGCCGCCTGGCAAAAGGGCCACTTTGATCGCTCGGTCATTCCCGTTCGCGATATCAACGGGCTGCTCCTGCTAGACAACGACGAGCACCGCCGTCCCGGCACGACCGTCGAGTCCCTCGCGGGTCTCAAGCCGGCCTTCGCCGCCATGGGGGAGCAGGCTGGATTCGACGCTGTTGCGCTGCAGAAGTACCACTGGATCGAGCACATCAACCATGTGCACACGGGTGGCAACTCGTCCGGAATCGTGGACGGCGCATCCGCTCTCCTGATCGGCAGCCGTGAAGCCGGCGAGGCGATGGGGCAGCGTCCGCGCGCCCGCATCGTCGCTACCGCGGTGGTCGGAAGCGAGCCGACCATCATGCTCACGGGCCCCACCCCGGTCACCGAGAAAGTGCTCGCCAAGGCGGGCCTCACGGTGGACGACATCGACCTGTTCGAGCTGAACGAGGCGTTCGCCGCGGTGGTCATGAAGTGGATGCGCGATCTCAGCATTCCGGAGGAGAAGGTGAACGTGAACGGGGGAGCGATCGCCATGGGGCACCCGCTCGGCGCGACCGGCGGGATGATCCTCGGCACGCTCCTCG
This sequence comes from Homoserinimonas sp. A520, assembly GCF_054489245.1. Lineage (NCBI taxonomy): Bacteria > Bacillati > Actinomycetota > Actinomycetes > Micrococcales > Microbacteriaceae > Homoserinimonas > Homoserinimonas sp. A520. Next base: position 129,529 of record NZ_JBTMWX010000003.1, read on the forward strand.
ACGAGCTGGAGCGTCGCGACCAGCGCTACGGCCTGGCCACCCTCTGTGTCGGCGCCGGCATGGGCATCGCCACCATCATCGAAAGGCTGGATTCCTGATGGGCAACAGCATGAACGACAGCTTGAGCGAAGACAGGGGCGACAGCTTGATCAAGAACGAAACGAACATGTTCGCCTGGCAGCAGGACGCCGATGGCATCGTGACGCTGACGATGGACGACCCCGGCGCATCCGTCAACACCCTCAACCACCGCTACGCCAAGGACATGGGCGAGACCATCGACCGCCTGGAAGCGGAGCGCGAGTCGATCACCGGCGTGATCCTCACTAGTGCGAAGCGCAGCTTCTTCGCCGGTGGCGACCTGGCGCTGCTCATCCAGAGCAAACGCGAAGACGTGGAGAGCCTCACCAAAGAGTTCACCGAGATCAAGGACCAGTTCCGCCGCATCGAGAAGCTGGGCATCCCGGTCGTCGCCGCAATCAACGGCGCAGCCCTCGGCGGCGGCCTCGAGGTCGCCCTCGCCTGCCACCACCGCATCGCGCTGCGGGCCAAGAACATGCAACTCGGCTTCCCCGAGATCACCCTCGGCCTGCTTCCAGGCGCGGGCGGCATCACCCGCACGGTGCGGATGATCGGACTCCAGGATGCGCTCACGAAACTGATCCTGTCCGGCACCAAGTACGGCGCGGATGACGCGAAGCAACTCGGTTTGATCGACGAGGTCGTCGACACTGTGGAGGAGCTGCACGAGAGAGCACGATCCTGGATCAAGGCCAACCCGGCCCCGGTGAAGCCGTGGGACGAGAAGGGCTTCCGCATCCCCGGCGGCTCCCCGACGAGCCCGGCGCTGGGCGCGAACCCGCCCGCGTTCCCGGCAAACCTGCGCAAGCAGGTGAAGGGTGCACCGCTGGATGCCCCGCGCGCCGCGATGGCTGCGGCGGTGGAAGGCGCGCACGTCGACTTCGATACCGCGAGCATGATCGAGACCCGCTACTTCGTGCACCTGCTGATCGGGCAGGTGTCGAAGAACATGACCAACGCGTTCTTCTTCGACCTGCAGAAGATCAACTCCGGCGGCAGCCGCCCGAAGGACCAGCCCAAGTGGCAGGCCACGAAAGTGGGCATCCTGGGCGCCGGCATGATGGGCGCCGCGATCGCGTACGTCTCCGCGAAGGCGGGCATCGACGTCGTCCTGAAGGATGTGACGCTGGAAGCCGCAGAGAAGGGCAAGGCCTACTCCGAAGGGCTGGAGCGGAAGGCTCTCGAGCGTGGCAAGACCACGGCGGAGAGGTCTGAAGCCCTGCTGTCACGCATCCGCCCCACCGCTGATACAGCGGACTTCAATGGCGTCGACATCGTGATCGAGGCCGTGTTCGAGGGGGTGGAGGTGAAGCAGCAGGTGTTCCGCGAGATTGAGGACATCGTGCGGCCGGATGCCGTGCTGGGGTCGAACACGTCCAGCCTGCCGATCACGCTGCTGTCGGAGGGCGTCAGCCGCCCGGCGGACTTCATCGGCATCCACTTCTTCTCGCCGGTGGACAAGATGCCGCTGGTGGAGATCGTGCGCGGACGCAACACCTCCGACGAGGTGCTGGCGAAGGTCTTCGATTTCGTGCTGCAGATACGCAAGACGCCGATTGTGGTGGGCGACGGGCACGGGTTCTTCACGACCCGCGTCATCATGACGTTCATCGCGGAGGCCGTTGCGGCCGTCGGCGAGGGCGTCGAGCCGGCGACGGTGGAGCAGGCGGCGACGCAGGCCGGCTACCCGGTGGGCGCGCTGCAGCTGCTCGACGAATTGACGCTGACCCTCGGCCAGAAGCTGACCAGGGAAGCGCAGCATGCGGCGGAGGCGTCCGGCGCCAACTGGGTGGCGCATCCGTTTGCCACCGTGGTCGACCGGATGCTCGAACTCGACCGCAAGGGACGCTCCAGCCACGCGGGCTTCTACGACTACGACGAGAACGGGCGGCGGCTCGGACTGTGGCCGGAGCTGCGCAACGCTTTCAACGCGGGTTCTGTCGACGTTCCGTTGATCGACCTGCAGGAGCGGATGCTGTTCGCTGAGGCCCTGGAGACGGTGCGGTGCGTGGTTGACGGCGTGCTGACATCCGCAGCGGATGCCAATATCGGCTCGATTCTCGGAATCGGTTTCCCCGCGTGGACGGGCGGTGTACTGCAGTACATCAACCAGTACGAGGGAGGGCTGCCGGGCTTCGTGGCGCGTGCGCGCGAACTGGCGGAGTCGTACGGCCCGCACTTCGAGCCGCCGGCATCGCTGGTGGCGATGGCTGCAGCTGGGGAGTCGTTCAAGTAGGCGGCGTCCGTTCCGCTACTCTGACGAGCATGACAACCCGAATCGTTCTCATTTGCGGCACCACCGCATGACCGACGTCCAGCACCGCGACCGTTTCTTCGTCAAGCAGCGGATCACCATGATGGTGAACCGCTACGAGATTCGTGAGGCGAATGCCGATGGGTCTGAGGGTGGGATCGTGGCGATCGCCCAGCAGAAGCGGATGGCGTTCAAGGAGCAGGTCACGTTTTACGCCGATGAGGCGCGCACGCAGGCGGTGTTCTCGTTCAAGGCTCGGCAGGCGCTCGATCTGGCAGCCGTCTACGACGTGACGGATGGTGCCGGCCAGTCGCTGGGCTGGTTCCAGAAGGATTTCGGTGCGAGCCTGCTGCGTTCGACCTTCAACCTTGGCGGGCCGGGCATCGAGGCGCGCGGCCAGGAGCGCAACCAGGCGGTGGCGATCATCCGCCGCTTCGTTGAGGTTCCGCTGGCGTTTCACTTCGACTTCACGGACAAGCAGACAGGTGCGGTCGTCATGTCGAGTGAGCGCCAGTTCTCGCTGCGCGACCGCTACACGGTGACGGTTCCGGATGCCCGGCTCGACTTCCGGCTGGCCGCCGCCATGGCGGTCGGGCTCGACGCCCTGCTGCAGCGGTAGCGCGCGCGGAGGGCTCGCTTCATTAGGTAAGCTTGTCCAGTTGCCAGAGAGCCGCGAGGTGGTCGGTTAGGCGGGTCGAGCTTGTCGAGACCAGTCGAGCTTGCCGAGACCAAGTGAAACTCCAGCAACAAGCCACGGGCTGTGGCGCAGCTTGGTAGCGCACGTGACTGGGGGTCACGGGGTCGCAGGTTCAAATCCTGTCAGCCCGACACGAAAAACCCTGATGGGAGACTGAATTCTCACCAGGGCTTTTGCTCTGTTTTTGGCCGGTCGCCGTTTTGGTCGCCGCTTAGGCCCCTGGCTCTGTGCCTCTGAGGATGCCTTCCAAGGTCGCCGAATTGTCGACCAACCCTTTCTTCCTGCTGCTGGATGTAGAACTCCTCGGTGGTGCTCTCATCCTCGTGGCCGAGTTGCGCGGTAGCCGCTGCCGTGGAGTCAGCCTGCTTCAACCACGTAGCGACGGAGCGCCGGAACGTCTGCGGGGTGAGGAAGTCCAGATGCTCCGGCCGGACCTTTCGGTAGGTGCGCGTGATGTGGCTTTCCGACACCGGCTTCTCCGGGCCGGTTGTGAACACGAAGTCGGGAGACTGGTTAATCTCCATCTGGCGGCGCAGCGCCGCGGCCACTGTGGCCGGGATGGTGATGACCCGCTCACCCGCCGCGGTCTTCGGTTCCTCCTGGTAGGCAATCGGGTAGCCCCGGATTTCGACGAGGGTTCCACGAACGGTAATCGTCGGGGGCTCCGACTGTAGGTCCACGTCCTGCGGGCGAAGGCCCAGGGCCTCGTTGTGCCGTAGCCCAGTGCCGGCGAACACAGCAGTGTCGTCGCGCACAAGATAAGACGCGTCCCTCGGCGCACCGCCCTTACGGTGCTTCTTCGGTTCCTCAACCCAGCGCTCCAGGGCGTCAGCGAACTCGTAGTACTGGCCGATGGTCAGGGCCTTGACCTTCTCACGTCGCTCCGCCCTTGCCTTCCTTCTGGGTTTCGGAATGTTGTGCGCAACGTTGTAGGGCACTGCGTTGTCGAGGACTGCGGCTTCGAGCACCTGGCGGACAAGCATCTTGGCTTTCTTCGCCTGCGACGGAGTCTTCATCTTCACCTTGTTGAGGTATCGGTTCAGCTGCCCGGCGGTGACATCAGAGAGAGCGGTCGACGCCAGCTTCTCGTCCTTGAGTACCGTTTGCCTGGCTACTCGACGCCAGTAGTCGCGCGTCTGACGTTTCCGGTCCGTGTCGGCGGAGACCTCCGCGAGCCACAGCCGGGTGGCCTCGCCGAGCGTGGTCGATGCCACGCTCTCCTCGATGTCGACGTCTACCTCGGGGCCGAGAATCTCACCATCTGGCCCGACCTTCTCCGCCCGCCGCTTCTTCGGCGGAACCCAGGTGTTGAGCTTGGTGAGGAGAGCGTCCTCGGCTTCGAGCTCCGATTGCCCCTGGGCAGTAACCACCTGGGTGCCCTTGCCTCCGTTGACCCGGCACTGGGCGACGAAACCGCCCCTGCGCCGGTTGGGGCGGGTACTGATTTTTCCGTGTCGGACAGCACCGAGGCCGAGTGATTGGCGCGCCACTAGGAGGCCTCCCCTTCGAGCCACAGGTCAACGACCGAGCGCCGGTACCGGATGTACCCGCCGACCCGGTAACCCTTTGGGCCGGTGCCAGGGCTTGTCCGCCAGTTGTAAACCGTGGACCGTGCGACGCCCGCTGGGCGACGATGACCACGTTGTCGACGCTCTTGGAGCCGCTTGGAAGGCAGGTGAAGATGATGAGGTCGTGCTTGCCCGACCACATCTCGTCATCTGAGGTAAGCCCGTTCTTGTCGACCACAGCCGACCCCGTGACGACAAACGGCGCCCCTGCAACGATGACCCGCGTTCCCGGCTCGACGGCAATTGCCGCGCCCGCGGCATCGACGAGCTTGTTGCCCACGACACCTCCACGGCCACTATGCACAGCCAGATAAATCGTGCCTGAGTCGAGAACGCGAGGGTCTCCATAGCCGCGGATGGCATAGACGTCTATGGCCGTGGGCGGGTTGACCCGCCCTTCCGAGTTCACCGACATTGCTTTGAGCTCCGCATCGATGCCGAGCGCGTCTATTCTGAACCGGTCATCGGAAGGACCGAACGCCTCCGGCTCCGCCTCAGCAGCCCCGGCGGTCACGACGGTCACGTCCGAGACCGAGACCCGGTACCCATCACCGCCAAAAACGGTGACACGAAACTCGAAGACACGAGGCTCGCTGGCATGGAAAACGAATCCGCTGCGGTCCGAGACCGGTACGAGACCGACGGGCCTGCAGGCCGTCGGCGGCGATGCTGGTCCCTGTGCTGTTCACGAGCCCAGCCTTGTCGAGGTAGGCGCCGAGGCCCTCAGAGCTGGAGCCGGCGTAGCCGACTGACTGGCTCGTGCTCACCGCTGAGAGCGCCTGCTGTGCTGCCTGATCCTGCGACCAGGGGATGACCGCGAATACGGTCGCGGCGATCACGCCGCCAACGATTCCGATGACGAGTACACCGACCATGATGGATGCGAGGTCGATGGCACCGGTCTCTGCGGCTGTGGCCTTGAAACCGCGGGCCTTGGCAGATGCGAACTTCTGACGAGCTGCGGCGGCGCGGAGGGAGAGCTTGGAGATATTCATTACGGGTATTACCTTTTTCTACTGGGAGTGCACCCGGGCAGAACGAAACGCTTTGTCGGGTGGCAGCCGCAATGCGGCTACAGACGTTATGAGCGCGGCGCCTGCGCATATCACGCATCGGTGTCCCCGGACCAGCAGGTGCACCTCGAATCGAACATGCCTCACCACTAGGCTCCGACTATGGACTTCGAAAGAATCGGCCTCATCGGGGTGCTCGTCGTGGTCTTCCTCGTACTGCCCTGGTGGCTAATCTCCAACGCCATCGAACGCCGAGATCAGCGCCGCGCCGCCGCCGCGGAGCAGGCTGCCTATGAGGAGCGCGCCGAACGCATGGAGCAACTCGGCCAAGATCTCGTGGATCGCTTCGGCCCGCTATCCGCCGCCGAATTGGAGGTGCTTTGGAAAGTCATGCTGGGGAGCATTGCGGTCAGTGGCAGCGTTGGACTACGCCAAGTGGAAGGTTATGTGCCGCTTGTTCGCCAGTTGACGAAGACCGCTCAAGAAGAGCTGATGCAGCAGGGGATTGGTCCCGAGGACGGAAGCTAGCGTCCGGTGTATCTAGGCTTCGGCCATGGAACTTGCCGCGCTGATCATTTCCTTGGGTGTCTTGATTGTCTCGGGCGCAGCCGCCGTGGCCACGGTCGTCCAGGCGCGAATCGCAACCGCCGCGAAGGCTGACTCGGAGGCTGCCCGCGATGAGTCCCGCACAGCCCGCGACGAAGCGGTCCGGCTAAGCAAGGAGGCAAATCTGGCGTTCGTCAGGCAAGCGGAGGCGCAGGAGAAAGCGAACGAGATTGCACTGTCACTGGTGCCCGAACCGGAAGTTTCATGGATGTACGAGAACGTCCGGGGCGTGCAGTGGGTCCTTCACAATAGGGGCACGAAAGTCGCCCGCTCAGCGGTTCTCGTGGACATCACAGAACCCGCAGGCTTCATCCAACCAGAGTCATCGACACCGCGAGATGTTCGTCCTGGGGACTACCTTGAGTTCGTCGCTCTTGCGACTGGTAACGGTCCGACACCGGCGTTCAGAGTCGTCTGGAACGAAGACGACAGCACACAGGAGTTCTCGGACGACACGAAGATGGTCATTCGCTCGTAGACCGCGCTTCGCTAAGCTCCGCCCATGCCCTACTCGATCAGCGACCTGCGCCGCTTCGGATTCGTCGGGTTCGTCCCGCTCTCAACCTGGACTAAGTCCGATGTCATCGGCACAGGGGACGACGTCGAGGGCATCTATGCGATAGTCCGCGAGTCAACGGCCACCCCGACCTTCACCGATGACGTGCGCCCGGTTCCGCACCGCCTGGCCCGAACCGCAGCCGAGGCGACCGAGCTTTGGGTCGAGAACTGTCAGCTCCTCTATTTCGGCAAGGCCCCGCTGCGCAAACCGTCGAAGTCGGGCAAGCGAAAAGGTCTCGCCCAGCGGATCGATGAATATCGGCGCCACGGGCTGGCCGGAGGTTCGAACCACCACGGCGGCAAACTCATCTGGCAGGTCGACGACGTCGAGAGTCTGCTGGTTGCATGGAAGGCAGTTCCCGAAGGTGAGGCCAATCTGATCGAGAGCGCGCTGATTCTCGGATTCATGGAGACGATGAATCGGGCTCCTTACGCGAACACCGGCCCACCGCGAAAGGGTGTGGCGCCGATCTTCCTCTAAGGGCGTTCGCAACTACCCGGGACCTCCGGAGTGGTCCTACCACGGCTACCGGCCCCGGATGCCCCGCCACCTACTTAGCCGCAGTTTCCCCGTCAGCTCAGAGGCGGCGCTCTGATCGCCTCGCCGACCAGCGGCCCGCCCCGTCCCGAAACCCCGACCCGCTTCCTGCAGCCCGCTTCATGTCGCATCCCGGGACGTCTCCTGGCCGCCCAATGCGCCTACCTAACCCGCAGCCGGCCAGAACGCCTGCCACACCAACGGTCGCCGCTAAGCTCGCGCCATGACCCTCTTTGATAACGACGGCTCGATGCCTGTCCGCGACGCACTCTCCACCCCGGGTCCGGGTCCAGCACCGTCTCTAATTCTGATCGCTAGTGGTGGCGTCGCACTTTTCTTGGGCGTTGGTGCAGGTTTCTTCGAGCGGGAGCCCTGCGGCTCTGCCTTCATACCGCGCGACGTATGGTTCGACGTGCTCGGCGACTGCTCTGCGGCGGTTGGAACGCTTAGAGCACTGGCCATCGTCTTGATGGTGATCGGTGTGGCTGCGATCGTGGGCGGAGTCATCCTGCTTGTGCGTCGGAACGGCCGAAATCAACAGGCGGCCGCAGAGCCTGCGCCCTTTACATCGATAGCTAGCCAGATCACGGAACTCAGCCGACTGCACCGTGAGGGGGCTCTCGACGACGCCGAGTTCGCTGCGGCGAAACGGACGCTGCTAGGCGGATAGGTCCCGCCTCGTTAGGTTCCGCCGCGAATGACGTCGGCGAGTTTTACCTTGCCGTTCTCGACGACAAACGTAAAGGTCGGCGTCGCCAGATTGCCCGGAATAATGATTTCTTCGATGAGGTCTTCCCCGACCCTGTTCTTGTCTGAGTTATCGAAATCATAAGCAGAAACAAGCGCGGACCGGAATCGGTTGGGCGGCGCGACGCGGCGGGTGGTTCTCTAAGTCAAGCTCGGCGTCACTGAGACTGATCGGCTTGGCGCGCACGACTACTGCCTCTATCGCACGGTCTAAGCCATGCCCCGGGTAGCGATTATTTTGGCCCATGCTCAGGCGGCACTAGACGTAGACATCGAGCAACGTCCACCCGTCCCGATCGCGTACGACATCGAACACCAGCGTGTCCGAGTCGGACGTAGCCTGGAAGCGCCAGCCGGTGACAGCCGTCGGCGGGTGCGTTAAATGCCTCATGGGCCGCGGTATTTATCTCCAGCTGTGTCGGCATATCTGATACGAGATATTCGCGCCCTTGCCATCCGATAGAACGTGGAACACCTGTGGGGGAGAGGCTGATTGCGACGGCATCGACTACGTGGGGCATAGTTCTCACTCCAAACCTTGATCGAACATATGTTCGATACTAGAGCTTGCGCGGATACCGTTCAAGCGCACGGCCCAGGTAGCGAGCGTCCACTCGCTAGGCTTCGGCAACCAAGGCAAAGGAGCCCCGCATGACGAACCTGCCCAGTGAATTCAAAGTCCCAGCCATCCCTGGCGAATCGGAGGCGGACCTTCAGCGCCGCATCGAGGCGGAGCGCGACCGCATCGCCGACGACGCCATCAGCACAGACGTCGACAACCTGTTGAATGGGCTCGACGGCCTCGGCTAGATCTCTTTCGCTCAAAGTGGGCGAACCGCCGGATGCCCGCATCGACGTCGCAACGGTCGCAAAGCCCGGAGGGCTAGTCCGATTCGACGACCTCAGCCAAGCGGTCAATGTCCTGCGACAGGCCGATCAGTAGCTCGGCCAGAGCATCATGCATCTGGTGGATGGCGTCGGCTGCAGGGTTCGGAACGCTCTTGATTTCATCGGCGAACCTGTACAGGCGGTACTTCTTGACGAGCGGAAGAGCCTTCTCGCTGCCGTCGTAGATCTCGATCAGGTGATCGTCCAACTTCGCTGATTCGTCGGGGAATCGATCGGGATGGGGTCCATTTCTGAGCATGAACCAAGCACGAACCACCTGCTGCGCGTCGATAGAGCCCATGGTTTGAGGGTTCTCGCTGTGGAAAAACTTGTTGCCTTCTGAATGAGCGGCCACTTCGGCTTCGGTGAATCTGGTTTTCTCCGCCTCGCGGTCCGCTTCCCACTTCATTTGCTTGGTGTCGCTGTGTTTGGGGCGGGGGTTCGCCGTCGTCCATGCGTTGAGATGCTGCTCGGTCAGTGCCTGGAAGTGGTCGAGGAAGTCTTTGCGTTGCTGCTCGTTGAACAAGCGCCGGGCCTTGGCAATAGTCGCGTCTGGGATCTCGACGCTTGACCAGAATTCCAGGGCATGTGCCGCGGTAGTGTACATCGGCGGGTTGAAGCACGTGCCAGTTCCCCTGTCGTAGAGCTTCATCAGTTCCTACTCCTCCACAGGTGACGCAGTCGGTAATCCAACCCAGAGGCTATCGCCCTGGCACACCTGCACCGACCAGACGAGCGCCCCAATGCTGGGGGCCTGCGCACTGCCCCGGCAGCGGCGCGTGATCGCCGAGGTGACTCACCGCCACCTGCGGGCTAATTGGCGCCAGCGGGAGCGCTAGCAATTTCCACGACAAGTGCCCGCAATCGACCATCCTCGCCAAAGGTGGAGAACTCCGACCAGTTCATTTCGTAAGTGCCCATGAGCCGCAAGTCCGTCGCGTGCTCATCGCTTGCCGGTGGACGGTTCCACCTACGGTCGCCGTTCAGTACCGCACCGTGGTGGATGTGGAAGTCGTGGTCGATCGCTGTCGAGTCCGGAAAGTGGTTCCAGTAAGTCTTGTCGTTGGTCAACGCGATGACGGCGCCGTTGGACCCTGGGCGATCGCGCACAAACTCTTCGATGCGAGAGATGTCCTTTACGACCCCGTACCGGCCCTGGTCGTGAGCGCTCTGAGCGGTCAGGCGGAACTGCTGGCCGCCAACCGGACCTGCCCAGAACCCCTTGCGGTACTTCAATTCGATCCCCGTGGTGCGTTTCCGGTCGGGAGAAACGAACTCAAGATCGAGGTGAACTCCCGGTCGCTGCGGGACTTCAAGGTGAACCTCGATCTCCGGTCCGGTCAGCTGAACCTGCCAGGCGAACGCGAACTGGAAGTCGCGTTCGGAGTGGAACACTGGGCGCCGTTCTGACAACTTGGCAAGCACTTCAGCGAGGTCCACGGAGCCAGCGATTAACATGGGCGCCACACTATCGCGACGCGTCACTCTGGCGACGAGTTAACCCTTGTGCTCTACGCCGTTGCGATACGGTCAAGCTAATCGACCGCTCGGAGAACCAATGGAATTTCTGCTGCTAGCTGCGGTCGTCGCTGTCGTCGCTCTGCTCCTGTGGAGCTCCCGCACTTCGACGAAGGCCCGGCGCCAAGCACTTGAAGCGCATGAGCGGCGTCGATGGTCCGCGCCGCATGGTCCGGCCGACGAGCCGGAAGCTCCGGACAATCGCCCAAGAGTGGTCGACCCGAAGACCGGCCAGGAGGTGATCGTCGCAGAGGGTGAAACGCCGAGCCGAGCTCTTCAAAGATTCGCCCGGGAGGCCGGGCAGGCATCCGCGCAATATGAGGCACGCCCGGCGACAACCGGCAGTTCCTCAGACTCATTCCGTTTCGCCGGCGTCAGCGTGCGCAACGGCAACATCACGTACGGCGTGGAGATGCAGGCAGTGAGCAGCACACGTGCCACAGTCGAGACGGCGGGGCAGATTCGAGAGCGCACGTCTCTCACCCAGACGGTAGCCGGTGGGCTGCTATTCGGTCCGGTCGGCGCCATCATCGGAGCGCTTGTCAAAGGGAGCATCGACGAGAGAGAGCTCTACCTGATCGTCGAAGGCAGCGAATACGCGTGGGCCGTCGACGTCAACCCGAAGAAGGGCGCAGAGGCCCGGAAATTTGCGGCCCGGGTGAATACGGCAGCACGGCACTAAAGGACGAGAAGAAACAGCAACCACCGGTGTGAGTCACCACGTCCAGCGTCCCTGGGCAACACCGGTGCCTGCGCCAGCCACGCCTCGCCAGCTGCCAGCCGACGGGGAGTCGGCCGCCACAACGGTCCCGTCCCGGCTCCCGCAACGGGGCTAATCGCTAAGACTGCCCGCTCTTCACTCCTCGATATCGCGTTGCTCTGATATCCGCTGCATGACGATTGTTTCGAGGTCGACTGCATCAGATCCGAGAATGCCCTCAGCCCTCAACGAGGCGCCCACTCGCGCCATGTCCTCGTAGGACAGTCCGAAACGTTGCGACAGTGCTTGGACGCGTCCCTCAAGCCGGATAATCGCCTGGACTGCCTGGGAAATGGGCATTTCGTCCTGCCCCACTTCCTGCATCGACTCTTGAAGCGCAAATATCTCGGCCGTTATCTCTGGCAGATTCTCGGGCCTGACGTATTGCCCCTCCTGGCCGTTCTGGATTGTCTCCAGATCGGTCATCATCAGGTTTTGCATGACGTTCAGCACCACAGTCCCGGAATCAATCACACCCTGGCCGAACCGGGAAAGTTCGGCGATGAATTGGAGCCGCGACTCACTAGCCATGCTCACATCAACCGGCACATGATGGTGCTCGACTAATAGCTCTGCCGAGTCGTTCTCCGGTCGGACCACGCCCATGAGGTCATAGGAGAAGAGCGTCACCTCAGCCTCCGTCGCAAACCGCTTTGCCGCCATGGTGTACCCGATCAACGAGTAGAAGATCGCCCGCCTCCCCAACGCAGCACCGTGTAGTCGCTGTATGGCGGGGGACCCGATAGGGGCACTCGAATAGTGCTTTACCTGAGCGACCGCTCCCGTAGCAACTACATCTATTCCACCGTCAGCACCGCCCGCAGTGGTCAATGCGTCAGAAAACCCGAGCTGTCGCATGTGAACACCGGCAAGTAACTCGGCTTCGTACCAAGAAGAAAGTAGTGGTGGTTCTGCGCTCGGCTCATCAATCATGGGATCAGTATGGCGGAGGGGCACGACTTTCTACCCGACACGTGACGCTTGCTCTCGGTGAGGTGATTGGTCTTTCATCAGCGGGGCCGAGCACCAGCGGGGGCGGGGCCCGTCCAGCGGCCGGCGAGCAAACAATCAGCAACGTAGGACCGTGACGAAGGCGGGCCGCCCGCGGAACGGTCGGCGTTGCGCCAGCGGGCCCGAGCCTGGCGAGGGCAGGGGTCGCTGCGCAGGCGCTGGGGCGAGCGAGCAGCACCGTGCAGCCGGGACGTCAGCAGGCAGACAGCGGCGCGGATGGCGTGGAGAGCGCGGGGCCGAGCTTGCGAGGCCGGAGCTACGCTGCGACGACGACAGGTTCGCGGAATACGAAGGCAGCTACCTTGGCCGACGCCTCTACCGGGTGCCCCGCTGCCACGACATTGCGCTGAAGCAGATCCCGCGCCGCCTCTACCAGATCTGGCCCTACCTCTGGCTGCCCCGCACCTGCATTCCAGTACTGGGCCGCCTTAGACGTCCAGGCGGTGAGCGCCGCGGCGTCGCGCGGGATAGGACCGAGTACCCCGGTCTCGAAGCGGAACGCGGCGCGGAACAGCCTGCCCACCTCGCGTGTCTGGTCCAGGCGCAGCGCCTTCTCGGCGCGGAACGCCTCGATCTTGACCCGGTTGGCCGCAGTCTCGGCCGCGGCTTTCACATCACGGGCGGCCCGGAGTTCATACGCGCCTAAGAAGCCCACGAACAACTGGCTGAAAAAACTGACCCCAGAGCAACGGACGAAGCTGACGAAGGGAATCGCCAAGGACAAAAAGCTCAAGCGCAAGAGCTCGACGATAAATACTTACATTGCGGTGCGCTTCGTACAGGGCGGCGCACCCGGTAGCGGCAAGCGGTCGTAGCGGGGGACCTGTGCCATTTTCTGGTCGCCAAGCCAGCGGCGCAGGCAGCAAACGACGGGGGAATCGTACCGCGGAGCGCTGGCCCCGGACGTTTGAGATGTTCTCGGCGCCACCACGGAAGCGGCTCTATCCGCGCAGTATTGGGGCCGCCGCCTATGCCGGCACCGCAGGCATCAAATGGGCCGCATGGTAGGCCTCAATGCGAGTGGTTCTCGCGGCGAGGAAATCGAGCTGCGCTTCTCTGAAGGCGACATACTCGTCGAAGGTTGCGGGCAGCGGCGGCTTTTCGTAGCCATCGAACGGAAGGTAGAAGCGGACCGCCCCTTGGTGGCTGACCAGGTCGTCGAGAAGAAAGAACTGCACGTAGCCCTTGAAGGTCTCGAACAGTGTGAAGAAGTCGCCGTGCCGAGCCAGCACGTCGGCCAATGGCGAAGCCACACCCAAGTAGTGACGACGGATCGCTTCGAGGGTGAGATCGAAGCGGTCCCGAATTGCTCTGCTCATTCCTCGCTCTTGATTGATTGTCCGCTTCCCAGCCACTTGAAGGCTCGGGAACAATAACCGAGCACCGATCGAGCTCCGATGCCACGCACTATTGACCTCCGCTGGCATCTGCTCGTAAAAGGAGTTGAGGGGTCCTTTGTTGGAGTTCAGGATCGTGTCGCTCGACAGTTCGAAGGCACCCAAGTCCGATTCATGTCGGAGCACTCGGTCCAGGCCGGAGGTCTTCTCCGACAGAGTAAACATCGCACCCGTTGGAAGTGGTTTGCTGAACAAGAGCCTCTGGTACCGCTGCAACGTAGGGCTGCGCCGGTCTGGATCCAGCTTGCAGTTTGGCTCCGTCTTGAAATCGAACGAAGTATCAATCGGGCGGATGCTCATGGTGGTAACCCTAGCTGCGGGGTACGTCATTGACGTGGTGACGAGCCGCTTCGGGTCTTCTAATCATGTCGCTACACGAAGTGGAATTGGGCTGGGAGACGATCCATCGCCGTGCCAAGTGTCAGTACCTTTCGATCACCAACTTGACGAGAAGCTTTGTGCCCGGACGTGGAGTACGGGAACGTGTTCGTTGACGCGTTCAGTTGCCGTGGCACCGCGTCTCACCCGCCGGGTGCGAGGCGGGTACCAGCCTTCACCTGATCGAGAATCTGAACAACACGTTCGATGAAGGCGTCGGCGATCTTCTCCTCGCTGTCAGTCCAAGTCAGGCCGAGCGGCTCTATGGTGGAATCCTTGTAGGTGAGTCCACGTCGGTCATAGACGTAGATCATCGGGCGGGACGGGTCGGCTGAGAACTTGAGCTCGACAGTCCAATCTGCGGCTTGAAAGTGGTATGCATTCCAGGTTTCTTCTCGGATGCCACCGTGCGCTTCCCATCCGGTCTCCAGGCCCAGCGCTTCGAGACGATCGGCGATCAGAGGTTCGATCCGCTTCCTTCGATCGCGAATGAGGCGGCCGATACTGCTGCGCGCTTCCTCGAACGCGGTGATCGCGAGCCTGTGTTCTTCGAGGATGCGCCGCCACTCATCGAGCCGCTGTGCTTCATCTTCAAGGTCTGTCATTTCTGTCTCCCCGTGTCGGGCTTCGATGAACTGCTGTAGGAGGTCAAGGCTGCGCCGCTGGTCCCGATCTCCGGGGCTCATCAGGAACTCGACCAACTCTGGTGCACGCTTGATCTCAGCGCTTAGCTCGGCGTATGTAACAGCCCTAGACAAGTAGTTCTTCTGTGCTGGGTCGATGTGCTCTCGCGCTTCGGGGGCGAGCACCGCCACAAGTACTGTGTCGAAACCGTCGTTTCGGGCAAACTCCGCGTACTTCCTCAGAGGGTTATTCAGCACGTGGCCGATCTTGTTCTCCAGTACGAGCGCAATCCCCAGATCCGGGTTCGCCGCGTACACGTCGATGAAATCGACCTGTGCGGCGATCTCCCACGCGTCAGAGCCTTCCGCGTCCTTTGCGATCAGCCTCTTGCTGCTGTGACCGCCAGGGTCAATGCTTGGTGCTCCGTCGAGGAGGCGCAGAAGAGCGTCTATGACGAGGGATCCGAGGCCATGGCGCTCAGTGGGGTCAAGGAAGAACTGCATTGTCATATCGACACGGGTCTCCCGCCACCCCTCACGGAGGATGTCGTACACATTGACCGGCCGCGGGACACTCCGTGCTGGCGACAACGAAACCTCAAGGAACGACAAGTCGAGCGTCATAACGCCCACCGTACTGGACGTGCCAAGAGCGGCGCGGAGTGGTGAGGCGAGACTCTTGTATTCTCGGCCTTATGGTGGACATTTTCAGGTTCGACGACTCCGACATCGATCGGTACGCGACTTGCCTCAACAGCACGGTCGCTGCGGTTCGAGCCGGATCATTGAAGGATGCTACCGGTGCGCTTGAGCCGATTGCCGGTGAGATCTGGATGGGAAATCTGAGGGTGCTCGGTGCCCAGCCGGGCAGGGAAGTGGTCGCTGGCACTCGGTTGCGGAACGAGACGCTCCGCGCTCAGGTTTTTGTTCGCGATCGGTTTCGGTGCACAGCCTGCGGCGGGCGGGCAGTCCCGCGGTGCATCTTGGTCGCAATTCACGACCTGTTTCCCGAGCAGCTGCCCTACGACATTCACTACAAGCGTGGCCATATCCACCCAGTGTTCTGGGCGATGGCTCCGGAAGCCGACCACGTCGTCGCGCACAGCCGAGGCGGTCTGAACGTGCTTGAAAACCTCACAACGCTTCACGCTGCCTGCAATACGCGGAAATCGGACGGCGAAGTTCAGCGGCCGTCACCTCTTCGCCGACACGATGATGGCTGGGACGGTCTTGTTTCTTCGTACCCCGCGCTCATCGCTGCTGGTGCCGGAGATGCCCGCCATAGGTATCACCGCGACTGGTCGCGGCGGTACGTGAAGGCGTGGGAAGAGCATTCCGTCTCTACGGAGTAGGTCACTTCGCGACCGATGCTTTCGACAAACATCTGGGTCCCGGGGAGGATCAAGTCTCTCTAGAAGTGGTCTCTGAGGTCGATTTCTCGGAGGAGGCCCTCTCGGTTGTCTTGCGACTCAGCATCGAGCCAATCGAGCCAGTAACACCAAAAGCGGCACCCTTGACCGCGGCGCTGGCATTCTCGGCAGCAACCACTGCCCGCTGTATATCCGGGATACCATCCCCGTCAATATCGACCGCGCGCAACGCTTCTGTAGCCCGATCGAAGGTTTCGACTCCAACTCGCCCGGCGGCAGAGACTCCTACCGATGCCGTAGCAAGAGCCTTATTACGCACCTCAGCAACGGCCTGACCCCAGCGCTTTGCGACCTTGGGCTCGTGACCTAGCTCAAGCCCAAGCCGTCCACGAAAATCGAGTACGCCGACCACGACTTGGTTGCTCGACTTTACCGCGGCGGGGGAATCGAACGGGTTGAGAAGCACCGCAGCGTTCGCGCGCTGGACGGTCTCGTTCATCTGGGAGAGAATGCGCGCCGTGCTGCGAGCAATGAGTTCAAGACGATTCTGGCGGGCCCTGCTCAAACCGAGTCGGTGGGTTTCCAGGTCATCAGGTGTGGCATCGAGCACCCGATCAAGTTCGAGTATCGAGACGCCGTCCTGGAGCAGAACCGTGCGGGCGAGGACTCCAAGCCATTCGTGAATCCTCGGCTCGGCCTCCTCGGTCGCCTTTGCGATCTCACCGAGGTCGGCTTTCTTCTTGAGTTCTTCGGCGATCGTGTCGAGCTGGCGAAGCGCGTATGCCTGCGTGCGCGCGAGTGTCATCCCAGTCGCTTGAACCTTCGACCAGGTGACCTCAGAGACCCGACCGACGTGGTCACGGACCGTCAGGGCGTCGTCGATGATCAGGTCGACCCCGATCATGTCTGCCAGCACGGCGTCTTTCTGATTCCGCAGGATGTCGTCGACCTTCTCATTGATCTCCTGGAGATACTCGACGATCTCATCCATCTGCTGCTGCATCGCGCGTTGCTGCATCATCGTGGAAAGCGCTGTTAGGGCAAACGGTCCACTAAGCAATATGGACGGGGCTTGCACGATCTGGAGCCACTGCTTGATATCGCCGGGATCGCCGATCATTGCGTGACTGACGCCCGGGGACTTGGTTGGCATCAACCCGTATTTCTTGACGGCCTCGGCGGATCTAGCGGTCAGTTTCACCCAACGTCCTGAATTCGCTGCGATATTCGCGCCGACTTGGACGGCCGTCGCGCCTGTGCCAGAGAATGACCAGAGCCGATGAAGATCAATTTCCCGCGTCGGAGCCTGGTCCAGTCCTGTCGATAGCAAGAACCGTTCGACGTCGGCTGAAGCGCCAAGAGCCACGAGACCGTCGCCGTCGCTCACCAATTCGATCTCGTTGCCCATTCATCGCTCCAGTCGCTCGTGGGTTCTCTCTCACCTTAGGGCCCACGTCGTCGCCGTCGCCTGCGCATGGTCCTCAACTGATCTGTTGGACGTCGTCTCGGGTGTCTCTTGGTGACTTGACCAAAGAGGGCCATCCTCGCCACCCCTTATATGTAGGAGCAGATACCCCGCTTCGGCCTTGTGGCGATATCGCTTGGAACGAGGCGGCGCAACATGCCGGCACGAATCAGCGTGTCCGCGGCCCGCTCGCGGGTAGCGGCAACTCGACTGACGATGTCTTTCTGGATCTACAACTAGCCCACCTTGGCTGAAGGCTTTGCTATCCCGACGCCTCATAGCGCCTCGATACCGGTTGGAACCGATCCGGCTCGAAACCGCCTGTCAACCGGAAGACTTTCAAGCCTGCCGCTTTCAAGCACTGGTCTGCGGGATGCCTTATAGGTGTCACACCACGAATGGGATGCCCGATCCTGTGCTGCGCGCGAGTGGAGGGGGCGAGATGGGGCGCTGCGGGCGTTTACCCTGCGAACTCAAACTCGATGGTGATCTCGGGATCGATGCTCTTGATGATTCCGGAGTAGAACACTTGGGCCTGCTCTTTCAGCGCTGCTTCGTTTTGGGTGATGTATTTCTGCTTGTTCTCGTCGCTGAGAATGTTGTTGATGATGCGAGTTTGAACCGCTGGCGGTGCCAGCCAGCTGAGCGGGTTGTTGCTCTCTATGGGGTCCTCGAACACGGGATCGTCGTAGCCGATGCCAATAAATTCAGGGATAGTCACCCTAAACGACCCTGGTCCGGTTGGGTTGATCTTCACCTGTGACCCATCGATGCCTAGCTTTGCGTCGAACTTGTACTGGATCAGCGTCGTTTTTTCGCTCGCGGGCACGGCGATGCCGAAAATCTCTCCATTGTTTTCGTGCCTATCGACACCCTGGATGTGAAGGCTGAGCAGGGCAACCTCTTGCTGGCGTGTGACGGACTGAATCACCTGCGAATCTCGTTCGTTCGAGCTGCTGGAGAACAGCGAGCCAAGAGCGAGGGCGTTGAATCCACCGAACGTGAAGGCTGCGCCCATTCCTGCGACAACCAGCACGATGACCAGCAGGAGAGGCCAGAGCAGAACCCTTGCTTTGAAAAACGTCATGACGATTCAGTCTCCAGTTTGTTCGACGTCGAAACGCCCTCGGAATTCTGCGGTGTGGAACGGCCGCAATAGATCGCAGCGTCAAGTCCCCTCGAACCATATAGGTAAGCAAGAACTACCAGAGTCTGGCGCGCCCCGCCGACATTGAGTCGGCTGCGAGCCGACGCCCACCGAACAAGAGAGAGGGGCGATGTCCACCGTGACGCTCTAACGCTGTCGACGGACATGCCGACATCGCTATCGGATTCGCCGGTGCAATTAAATAGGTCGAATAGCCCGGGGTGACTCCGATGAAGTCTCTGCTACGAGCTGGAAGCTTGCTCGTTGAAGAGAGTGGTGGCGGCTAGCGTGGGGACATGAACGAGTACCGCCGCCCCGTGCTCCCGGTGGAGACCTACCGCGACGAGCAGGGCAGCCCGATCGACTACGGCAACCGATGGGGAGGAGCGTCTCCGCCTGACGACGCGTATTCGCGTGTTAGTAATCTGCAGCGTTTCGCGCCTCTGCACGCGGTCGCCGGCGCGCTCATCGAATGGCTCCAAGACAACTTCGAGGTGACGGTCGAGCAGACCCCGAGCGCAGCGGCCGACCTTCTCCACATGCCGAATGATGTTATTCGCGCAGTACGGGTTGTGCCTCTCACCCCGACAGCGGCCCCGCTGACATTTGTTCTCACGCGGTTCCTGGGTGTGTATCTTCACGCGGGTGCACTCCACGATTTTCAATTCCCGGTGTGCGGCTGTGATGCCTGCGATGAAGATGTCACGGGTCTGGCGGAAGAACTCGAATGGACAGTGCGCACCGTCGTATCAGGCGGCTACTCCGAGCGATTCGATCCTTGGCCGGGCACATGGGTCGAATACCGGCTCGATGAACCCGGTGTCGGGATGCGATCCGGACGCAGCCGCAGCGATGACCTGCCCGGTGAGCGGGTGGAGCTCGCACGAACCGCACTACCGTCTGCCGGACCGTGGTCACCCTGGGAATCGCTTTCACAGGGCGAGGCCGACACAGTCGACTAATCGCCCGAGACGGGCTAGCGCAACGTATGAGGTCTTATCGGCTTGGAACTCGTGCCCTGCGGCCACGGACGATTCTGACTTAACGGAGTCTCCATATTCGCGACTCGTGGACAGCTCGCTCCGTTTAGTGAGCGTTTCGATGGGTTTGCATCGAAGGAGCGAAGTCAGCATCGCAGTTCGAGTTGGTGCCTTGTTTGAATGCCGGGGGTGCCTAGACGGGAGGAATTTTATCGCCTTGGCGCCAACGTAATTGCGACCCGCCCGACTCAGGTGTGATCCGGGGTGAAGCCGAGCACGACTGGTTTGAGCATGAAAGGAACACCTGACCAGCCTTCGACAACTTGAGGCTCATCGAATTCAAACCCGCTGCTAGTGCGCCTGAAGACCTGCAGCATCTGGCGCGGAGGCTCGTAGGCCGACAGGGCGACAACGCTGAGCGCCTCCCTTCGTCCGCCAACTGGATCCGGGTCATAGTGCACGTATTCCACATCGGATCTTTCGGCTGGCTTCTTCGGCGGAATCGGCGGGATTACGACCTCCGCGTCCTTCCCGCCCCGTCCCAGCCACATCTCGGAGACGAGCATCGCCCCATCGTACTTTGCCCCGTTTAGGGCTTCGATTGCCATCTGTATTTTCACCTCGCGCGGCTGCTCTGAACTGAAACGGACTGGAGCAAACGAGATGACCTTTGGCCCTCGATAAAACATGAGGAACTGAGCCGCAAATCCGTCAGACCTAAGCATGGCGCGCGAGGTGCGTAGTCTCGGCTCCAGATCGTTCATGGGCCCGTGGTTGAAATCTTTGCGATCAGTGCCGTAACGCTGGACAGCGAGGGCGGCGAGTTCGGGGTCGTACTCCACCACAGCAAACGAAGGCTCCGTGACATGTCCCGTTCGACCGTCTAGGAAGATATTTGATCCGTGGACGTATGGCGGAATGCACCTCAACCCCGGATCGATCCTTGAGGTCACGCACTCCCTAGCGAACGCGGGTGCCGCGCAAGCGGACACTCCGGTTTGACGATGAGCCTCCGCGACGATGAGCGCTACCCCTTCATGCACCACCCGGAGCGCGGCGATCAATTCGACGTTCGGTAGTTTTGAGTCGATCCATTTGCGAAATATCCGAAGTGAACCATTGAATCGAGGCGGACTTGAGGTTGATGCGTCCGGCCGACGCGGTGCGGACCCAACAACGATTCGTAGAATGTCTTCTGCGCTAGCGGTTGCAGGCGCGAGGAACACGTCTTCAGCTTCCTTTAGCCTTTCGCCATAAATCGCGACTTCGGCCACGCTGAACGTCGCGAGATCCTCTTCCTTGACTATGCGATTCCGCGATCTAACGCTCCAGGTTAGGACATCGTCAAGCTTGGCTTGTTCGACCCAGGCCCCGTACCACTCGTCGAAGTTCTGCCATTTGGCCTTCCTCTTCTGCAATAGGAAAGTGACACCTCGCGCGTTCTGCAGTGCTGAGTTTAGGTAGCGGCGAAACTCATGTTGATCGTGATAGTGCTCAGCTGCGCGATGGATATCCTCATGCACATCCATTAATCGTCTGTGCGCGTCTATGCAAGGGCAAGCTTGCGGGGTATCCGGCATGGAATCATATTGGCCCACTTCGCGCGAGTTTGGCGTGTTGGCTAGTACTCCCTGTCATCATCAGGCAGAGCCGAACATCGACACGAGGTCGACGGAGCGCATGCTATGGCAGCGCCTAACCACTAGGGTGTTCGCGAGACGGCGGCCAGTTCCCCCAACTAGCCATTGCGGACTCATCGCTGGTTTGCATCGGTGGTCGCCGATACGGTTGGGCCACTGAGGCGGATAAGGTCGCAGAAATGAAACGGAGCGCAGCGATTGGGACTCGACACGGTCTATGCGGCTCCACTCAATGAAGCGTCTGACGTCCCGAGGTGACAACTGATGACTGAAATGACGAAACTCAAGCTGTGGGATGACAACCCAAGCCTCGTGGATCTTCTTGGCTTTGACGCAGTCGTTGAGCCTATCCTCGAAGCGATTGGCACGGCCGACGTCGACCCCCTTGCAATAGGAGTCCACAGTCCGTGGGGCGGCGGCAAATCCACAGTGCTGAATCTATTGGAGGACCAGCTAAAGACGGCTGGCCGCTATGTGGTTATTCGAACTGATCCTTGGCAATACGACAACCACGACGACGTTCGCGGTTCGCTCATTGCGGAAGTCCTCGATCAACTTGGTTCAACCTTCGACTCAGACGCGAAGGTTGCGGGACGCATCACCGATCTGGTCAAGCGAATAAGTTGGACGCGCGTGGGCCTCGCTCTTGGCAAAGGAGCGCTCACGATGAAGTGGAAGCCCGACGAGTTGATCGATGCCTTCAAGCCGAGGGGTCGCTCGGATGACAAGTCGATGGCTGGCTTCAAAGATGGCTTCAATGCACTGGTCAGCGGGCTTCCGAAGGTTGACCGCGTCGTGGTCCTGGTGGACGACCTTGACAGGTGCCTGCCGCCCGCGGTCATGGCGACGCTTGAAGGCATCAAGCTGTTCCTCGCCGTGCCGAAAATGGTCTTTGTCATAGCCGCTGATCAGGAGATGGTGCGCGACTCCATCGCGGTCAGCCTCGGCGAGACAAACCGCAGCGGAGCATTCGCGACCCGATACCTGGAGAAGATCGTCCAACTCCCGGTAACGCTTCCTAGACTCGCCACGGCAGACGCGGAAGCCTACATCGGCCTTCTACTCTCGCGCACCGACGGTGCGACCGGACCTCAACTCGAAGCACTAGCGAAGCATTGCTCCAGTCGAAGACAGCAGGGCCTAGCCCCCCTGCTGGGCGACTTGGCTAGCTTGGACTGGAAGCCGAGCCAGGAGTCATTGGACCTCTCAGCGCAGCTGGGCGAAGGACTCTCCTCCGACCGATTGGCAAACCCCCGGCAGATCAAACGCTTCTTGAACGCGTTTGGAGTGCGATCAATGGTCGCGCGATCCCGAAAAGTTACGATCACGCCCTCGGTTCTGATGAAGATGCTCCTGCTCGAAGATCTCCACCGACCCTCGTTCGAAGCTCTCGCCGCTACTGCGAGGTCGGACCGACCCGCGCTCCTTACCGCGTGGGAAGCCTGGGCGCATGGCGAAGAGAACGCCAACCGTCCGGAGAATATCAACGAGGAGTCTCGCCATTGGGCTGCAAGTGAACCGTCACTCGCCGGCCTTGATCTGGATCTTGGTCTCTATCTTGACCTCGCTGCCTCCCTCTTGAACGTGCGCGCCGGAGAAGAGACCAGTGATGCGGTGATCCGGCTGATCGGCGGTCTTCTCGGCAATGGCACCGCTGCGCGTGCAGCGGCGTTGGTGGAACTAACCGCATTGAGCGAAACAGAGCAACGAGCCGCTATGGAGTTCGCCCTGAGGCAGGGCAGGCGTCTAGAAGACCTCGACGTGCTCTTCGAGATGACGGTCCAATGGGCCGACAAGACGCCTAGTCTTGTGGACCTCGTAATCCAGGGCGCTGGCGAACTACTTCATCGACTAACAACCGGAACCGTCGTGAATATGAACGGCGCCGAGCTCAAGTCGTACTATCAGCCGATAATTCAAAGGCTGGCCCGCGAGGACGGAATCGACAACATGGTGGCAGAGGCCGCCAAGATCGAAATCGAGAGTTCCAATGGGCACTAATGGGGCCTTCGGAGGAAGCGGCGCGGCCGCTTGGGGTCAAGTAAGGGATCAGTGGACTTCCCTTGGCAGCTCATCGCGCGGCGGGAGTGACACGGCTGACGCCGACATCGCGCCCGCGGGGAGCGATTCCGCGTACGACCCGCTGATCTCGGCGATCGCCGCCGCTCTCATCGGCGAAGACCCCGATGCCAGGCGCCCCTCGGTTCCCACGTTTCCACTGTCTGCGACACTTCCGCGCCGCGGAGGCGGCCGCGGAGGAGCAGGTGGTGGCGGTGGGACTGGAGGCGCCGGGGGAGGCTCATCGAGCGGTGGCCGTCGAGTTACCTCCCAGGCTGCTCGTGGCGGCAGCGCAATCGGGGCGGCCGCAGCGTATCGTGATCGCGATGCCGCCGCTCTGGCGGAGTACGGTCTCACCCTTGATGACCTCGATGCCCTGTCGCCTAGAATGCGCTATGCCCGAATCCTTGACGTAGCGATCGGGCAAGCAGGCCACCCCGACGAACAGGCGATGCGGCAGGCATCCCTCGAACAAATCAAGGCGCTACTCGCCGGCGGCCCCGGGGCGGCAAGCATTCCCGGTCTCGTGTCCATCCGAGACTTCATCGGTGAACTCACCGTCCGCCTCGGCCTCATCGAGTTACGAGATCAGATCCTCGCCAACACAGTTACGGCCAAGCAGGCGCATCAGCGCGAGACAGGCCTTCGGCAATGGGTCAAGGCCAAAGTGAGCAGGCTCGACTTAGGCAGATACGGCACGGTCTCCACGCGTGACTTCCACCAAGTTGCCCGGCAGATGAGCGCCGACGTCCTGCGACTCCTGAAGGGCGAATAACCATGCCGACATCCGGCGCCTACGTATTGCAGGCTCAGGGCAACGAGGGAGCGGACGTCGACGGCTACGCGCCCCTCAAGTGGCCCTCGAAGCCGGGCCATACGACATCCGTCGTATCGGACCTCGCCTGGAACCTAGCGCCTCTCCAAGGCATCAGCCGTGAGGTCGCAGACCTCGTTCACATTGCCGCCGGCGCGTACATGGCTGATCGCAGCACGAAACGTGGTGTCCGCTTCAGCCGGGATATCGCACTGCACGTCTCAGTACTCGCGCCCGACGCATGGACAGATGAACTCCTAGACACCACCGCTGACCTTCTTGGCTGGCTGACCGGCGACAACTGGAACCTCACGGTCACAACTGCGCCCGAAATCAGCTTCGAGAACACCTTCGAGATCGGAGGCGGCAGTCCTGTGAGCCTACTCAGCGGCGGGCTCGACTCGTACCTTGGCGCAATCCAACTCCTGAAATCCGGCACGACTCCGACATTCGTTGGGCACAAAGACACGGCCACTTCAATCCGAGGCGCACAGGCTGCTGTCGAAACCTGGCTTGCACAATCCTTCGTCCCCGCGCCTTCCTACACGCGACTCCAACTCGCACAGGCCACTCGACGCCGTGAGCCGAGCAGCCGAAGCCGAGCTTTCATGTTTCTAAGCCTCGGGGTCGCGGTCGCATGCAGTACAGGGTCGAAGAATCTGATCGTTCCCGAAAACGGCTACACGGGAATCAACCTGCCGCTGCGCCCCAATCGCGGCGGCGCTCTTTCCACACGTTCCACCCACCCCGAAACTTTCCGACGAGTCTCCCATATCCTCGCTGCCCTCGACATCGAGTTGACCATCTCGAACCCGTTCGAATGGATGACCAAAGGCGAAGCGATGGAGAGCGTCCGTGACACCCACCCGCCTGCCGGGTGGGAGGATGCAGCAGCGAAGACCCTGTCGTGCAGCAAGCTCGACGGGAACTGGTTCGCCGGATCTCCGAACCTCAACTGCGGTCTCTGCGTTCCATGCATGGTTCGCCGGGCGACCTTCGTCAAAGCAAGCATCCTCGATACCACGCCATATCTCTTCCAGGCCATCGATGAAACGAACCTCAAGAACCTCATCGCGGCTCGCCGAGGTGACATCGAGGCGGTCAGGTACGCCATCGAGGCTGGAGTTGATGCCAACGCCATCGACTCCGGAACATGGCCGCCCGATTACGACCTCGACCGCGCCGAAGACCTCGTGCAACGAGGCCTCAACGAACTGGCACTTCTGGATCTCCCATGACGGCAGACCATCGCGGGCTCCCGAGCTTGGACTGCCACGCCCACGTCGCGCCCGACGTGACCTGCAGTCAACTCGCCACCCTCGGCAACACGCACGTTTTCGCCGTAACTCGCAGCCTGTCGGAGGCGGCCCAAGTAGTCGATCGCAATGACCGCCATTTGACTTGGGGCATCGGAGTCCACCCTGGCGTTCCTACAGCCCGCAAAGGCTACGACCCCGACACGTTCCGCCGGCTACTTCCTCGGTTCGCGCTTGTAGGCGAAGTAGGTCTTGACAAGCGGGGCCCTCGTGAAGAGCAGGAACGGATACTGGTCGATATCCTCGATGCCTGCGCCGACCAGCCAGTATTCATCTCGGTTCACTCAACAGGACGCACCAGCGAGGTCCTTGACCTCATCGAACGTCATCCTCACCCGGGCATGATCCTCCACTGGTTCCTCGGCGCTGCTGAGGAAGTCGCGCGCGCAGCCGCTATGGGCACGTACTTCTCCGTCAATAGCGCCATGAACGAAAACCTTGTTGCGGCCATGCCGCGTGGTCGAGTCCTGTCCGAAACAGATTTTCCGGCCAAGCAAGTTCGAGCAGGAGTTCCGGGGGCGACGTCCGCCATCGAACAACACCTTGCCCGCATCTGGCGAATCTCACCGGATGAGGCGCGACATCAGCTATGGGTCAACGCTAAGAAGCTCGCGATGGACTCGGGCGCAATCGACTCCATCTCAGAGTCCCTTGCCGATACTCTGCTCACCGTCTGAGGCGGCGTGCCAGCGGTCCACGGGTGACCCTAGCCGTCCGCTGCGTCGTAGACCTTGTCCGGCGGTGAGTTGAGCGCGTGGCGGGTCCAACCCTGCAGCCTCTTGATCCTCGGCGGTCTGCTCGGGCTTCCATCGCTTGACCATCCCGGCTCTGGCGGCCGAAGTAGAAGGTCGTCAGCCGATGGCTATCGGATGAGCATCGCGGTTTAGAGGAAAATCTGACACCCCGTGGAGGAAAGTCCTTTTCAGGTGAGAAAATCACCCCAGCAATTCCGGAGCTATTTGAGTTCTTGGAACAGCCCACACTTGGGTCGTCCCAAAAACCGTCCCAAAACTCGACACGTATTCCCTTCCGAAGACTATCGGGAGGGATTTCTGCGTCTATCGATCGCCGTGGGGTCAGCTGACCATCCCGGACCTGTGGGCGAGCACGACCGCTTGCACCCTGTCGCGGACGCCGAGCTTGGCCAGGACACGTGCGACATGCGTCTTCACGGTGGCGTCACCGACGACGAGTCGCCCTGCGATTTCGGCGTTCGAGAGCCCTTCTGCCATGAGGCCGAGGACCTCGGTCTCGCGCGCTGTGAGATCGAGTGGGAGTTGTGGTCGCGGGGGCGGCTGACTGTTTGCGAACCGCGCGATCAACCGTTTCGTCACGCTCGGTGCGAGTAACGCGTCGCCTGCAGTTGCCACGCGGATCGCGTGGACGAGCTGGCTCGCAGGTGTGTCCTTCAGTAGAAACCCGCTCGCACCTGCGGCAAGCGCGGCGTAAACGTGTTCGTCGAGGTCGAAAGTCGTGAGGATGACGACCTTGGGGCCGGACTTCATGGCGCCGATCCGGCGGGTCGCCTCGAGGCCGTCCAAGCGAGGCATCCGGATGTCCATGAGAACGATGTCGGGTGCGAGCTCTTCGGCCTGCGAGACGGCGTCAGCACCGTCGACGGCATCCCCGACGACGATGATGTCTGGCTCGGCATCGAGGATCATCCGGAGGCCGGTGCGGACGAGCTCCTCGTCGTCGGCGAGCAGTATTCGGATCATACGGGTTTCCACTCCAGCGGGATCCGGGCATGGACCGTGAAGCCGCCGCCCCCGCCTGTGGGACCGGTGTCGATGGTGCCGCCGTACAACGAAACCCGCTCGCGCATGCCCACGAGTCCGTGGGAGCCGCTCTCGTCGCCGTTGATCGGCTGCACGCTGTCGGTCGGTCCCTGGTCGGTCACCTCGATGTCGAGCCAGTCCGGCTCGTACCGCAGTCGCACGTTGACCGGGACCGGTCCCGCATGCTTCATGGCATTCGTCATGGCCTCCTGCACTATCCTGTACCCGGTCAGCTCGAGCCCAGCGGGCAGCGACCTGACGGCGCCCTCGACGCGGAGTTCGACCGGCATACCCGTCGTCCTCAGCCGGGCCACGAGGTCCGGAACCTCGTGCAGGGTCGGCTGCGGCACCGTGCCTGCGTCTGCGCCACCGTCGGTGAGCAGACCCAACAAGTGGCGCATCTCGGCCATGCCGCTGCGGCCTGCCGTCTCGATGGAGGAAAGCGCCTCGCGTGCCCGGTCGGGAGAGGTGTCGAGCGCCCGCTGCGCGCCCTGTGCCTGGATCACGATTACGCCCATGCTGTGCGCGACCAGGTCGTGCAGCTCGCGCGCGATACGAGCCCGCTCCTCGGCCACGGCCCTCGCGGCCTGCTCGTGCCTATCCCGTTCTGCCGCCTCGGCTCGCTCGGTCAACGCCACGGCGGCCTGTGCGCGGTGGCCCATCCATCGGCCGAATCCCCAGACGCCGAACAGGATGAACCACACCGGGACCACTTCGTCCCAGCGAGCGCCATCCCGAAGCCGCGGGATGTCGGCGAGGATCGCCTGGAGTACGACGGCCGCCGGACCGACGAAGGTGAACGGTCGCGACCCGTGCGCACCCACCGCGTACAACGCGATGATCACGGCGAAGAAGGGCTGACCGAGCCCACCACCAAGCTCGAACTGCAACCATGCCGAAGCCGCGACGGTCACGAAGACGGTCACCGCGAACCTACGGCGGACGAGCAGCGGAAGCGAGAACGCCGCAACCAGCACCGTATGCACCGCAGCGCCGCCCACCAGTTCCGCCGGAGGCGAGACCCAGAGCTGGGCAACCGCCGTGACCGCGAGCGTCAGCACGACGACGACATCGATCAGCAGCAGCAGCGGGCGCGCACGGGGCATGCACCCACGGTAGTGACTGCGCGGCGGCCGCACATCCACATTGCGGATGATGCTCACCGTTTTGGGTGCGCCACGCGGGGGACCCAAAGACCGTCATCAGTGCTGACGACGCGCGGTACCCGGCATCCCTACCATCGAGGGACCGGCGACGGACGCCGGAGTTGAAGGGAGTTCGTCATGGTATCGAGTGTCCAGCTGACGGGTCGAGCAGCGGCCGCCTCAGGAGTCCTAATGATCGTCGGCGTGGAGGGGGAGTGGCTGTTCAACCCACAACGTGACGACGGCACGGTCACGAACATGCCGGTGTTCGCGCTACTTCTGCTCACAGCCACGGCCGGCTTCGCTCTGCTCCTTGCCGCGGTGAGGAGTCTGCGCGCACAGACGGCCCGTCTCACGAGGCCGGCGCGCGCCGGCGCGCTCATGACCGTGTCCGGTGCAGGCTTGTTGGTCGTCTCCGGGCTGGTCGGTCTGGTCACGTCCTTGCTGACGGGGTCTCCACTGGAGGCGACGTTCGTCGTCTTCCTGCTCGGCTTGCTCCTGTTGTCGGTCGGCCCGGTGACATGGGGTCTGTCGCTCAGGAGGCGCTCGCCGGCTCCCGGTGTCTGGCAGACGCTCCTGCTGTCAGGGGTCGCCTCGTTCGGCGCCCTCGCGATCGAACAGGACCCATGGCATGACATCAGCCTCGTGGTCATGTTCTTGGCCTGGTCCGCACTCGGCGTACTCCTCCTGCTGCAGGCAAGCCAACTGGCGTCCAGGCGCCGCCCGAGCCACGCCGGCCACGGGATGCAGGACCACTCATAAACGCAGGCCGCGGTCGACAGCCGGCGAGTATGTCAACCGGCCAACGAAGGGCGATGCGAAACCGTTTCCGGTCAGGTTGGAGTCGGGCGGCGTATTATCCCGGCCGTCGAGCATGGTGCTCGAGTTTGAAGGCGAGAAAAATGTTCAAGATGTCGATGGTAGGAATGGGCGCGGGAAGCGTCGTTCTCGGTTCGCTTCTGGCGGTCGGACGCCAAAGCCGAGCCGACGTCCCAGGCATTGGGCAGAACGAGTGTCGCATCCATGTAGTGGAGTTCCCGAAACGTGGGCACTGTCCGTCCCATCCCGCACCATCCGAATATGTCAGCTTCGCCCAGCGTACTAGCGTGCGGCGAGCGCGCACTGAACCATGCGCAGGCTCCCGCGCCTCACGAGCGCTCGGTATGCGACCGCCACGGGGTGAGCCGCGGCCACCACCCGGGAACATTGCGCCGGTAATCGCGGTACTGTTCGCCGTGGGTGCGAGTAAGAGTTGGTTCACGATGCGCCGCCCCAGTCATGCCAGCGCCAGCCGGGAACCGCAGCGCGACGCTGAGTTCTGGGGAACTGTTTTGAACCGCCCTCTCGAAAGCGACGGCGGCGAGATATTGCTCGCCGGGGAGTCAGGACAGGTGGGCATCCGGTTTGCCGCTGGCGCTCCTCATGGCGAGGAGAAAAATCGCCGTAACCTTCACCTTGCTGGCGAACCTCGCAATCAAGAAGGACACCATCGCGGTGTGCTTGAAGCACGGGGCGCGGCTTCTCGGCAGCGGCCACGTGCCCGAGAACAGTGACGCGGTCGGGGCCGATGTGGTCGGAGACGAGTTTTGCGCCTCTGGTCATGCCATCGGCAAAGCAGGTAAGACGGGTTCCTGCTCACGACCTAATGCCGGCATTGGTGGGTTTCACAACCGCCGGAATCGCCGGGGCCTACCGGAATCTCAGTCTCTCCTCCCAGTCACCAGCCGCTGCGCGTCGGAGTGTGCCCCTCGCGCGCATTCTCCGGCATTGGCTGTCCCTGCTGCTCGGGCTTACGGCTTCCCTAATGAGACCGACAGCAGGTCCGCGGACGAGCGTCCTAGCCTCGGCGGGTGCGGGCCAGCGGTGTATTGAATAAAGACTAGTTTTCGCAGCTCAAATAGTTTTCGCAGAACGTTCGCCTTCGCCTGTGGGGGTTAACTCTCGAGCTCACAATCTCCATAGCTCTACGGGCGAATGCGGATGATCGTCTTCCCCTTGATCCGCTCGGTCGGGTTGAAGGCGGCGACGGCATCATCGAGAGTGGCCACATTGCCGATGTTCGTTCGCAGCCGTCCGTCTCGCACCCGTCGGACGATCTCGCTCAGTTGGGAGCGATCGGCCTCGACGACGAAATCAATTGCCAGTCCGTCGGCTGGCCGAGCCTCGGGCGGGCCGGCGATGGTCACCAGGGTTCCTCCGGCTCGAACCAGGCCCGCTGACCGCTTCCCGATGTCTCCACCGATGACGTCGAAGACAAGATCGACTCCACCGACGTCTTCCAGTGAGCCGCTGTCGAGGTCGACGAACTCCTGCGCGCCGAAGTCGAGTGCCGTCTCCCGGTCAGCGGCTCGTCCCGTGCCGATGACGTAGGCGCCCGCCTCTCGGGCGAGCTGCGTCACCATCGATCCGACCCCGCCAGCTGCACCGTGCACGAGGACGCTCTGCCCCACCTGGACGCGGCCGTGCACGAAAAGTCCCTGCCACGCAGTCAGGCCCGAGATCGGCAGACTCGCGCCCACCGTGAAGTCGACATCACCCGGCAGCGGAGCTAGGTTGCGAGCTTCGACGGCCACGTACTCCGCCAGGGTGCCGTCGCGAGTCCAGTCCGTGATGCCGAACACCCGTTGTCCCACAGACAGCCCCGTCGTGCCATAGCCGAGCAAGCTGACCACGCCGGCGAGCTCGTGACCGGGGATGGACGGTGTTCGGTCCCTGCCACGCCGATCGGCCCAGGTACCAGGCCACGTCAACTCTCCAGGAGTGAACCCCGACGCATGAACCTCAACAACGACATCATTCTCGGCCGTCACGGGCTCCGGCCGCTCCACCAGCATCATCCCGGCCGTTCCCGCGGCCTGATCCGTCACCACAATCGCCTTCATCTGACTACCTCTTCCCATGAACACCTAGCCTGCACCCGATTCGACGTAACGAGACAGGCTCCGTTGTATCCGTGTCATGGACGAACCGGATGATGGTCTTGCCCTAATCCTTTTCGGCAAAGTTGGAGCGCCCTCACCATCGCCAGGGCCGGGACGTTACCTATACTCATTCGCGCCAACCATCTCGGATCCGTTGGGCGACTGCGGGAAGGCTACGCCAAATCGGATTCGAACGCGGCGATCTGCATCTCATCCTGACTTTCCTCGCGTTCACGGTGTGGGTACGCGCCGGAGCCAGGATGGACCTTGTCGATGAGATCCAGGTATTCCGGGTTGCGGTTAATAAACTCACCCACGACCGGGCAGATGATGGTGATCTTCCTCCCGCTTTCACGGATCTCATCCAGCACGCGAGCGACGAGTTCTGTCGCCACTCGATTGTGGCGGTAGGCGGGGTCGACCCAGGTCGTCAACAGTACGACGCGGCCGCCAACGAACCGATACGGGAGTTCTGCGATCGCGTCGGCACCGAGGGTCGCGATCCAGCGACCGCGCTCGGCATCGTTGATGACATCGAGCTCCCACCTGGACTCGACTTCACTGAGTGGGGTCTCGTCCAAAGCAGCGATGAGTGCTGCATTGTTCTCTTCGCGGGTGACTGCCTCGGCCTCGATATTGGTCGTCATTATCGTACTTTCTGTCAGTGCATCAGTCGGTTGGTTAGGACCGGCGTGATGCTATGGACACGCCCGGATGCTTGGGGTCGATGAGGTCGGCGTATTCAGGGTTGCGCTCGATGAAGGTGCGCACAATTGGACACATGATGGTGACCGTCTTTCCTTGCACGCGAACATCGTCCAGGACGCGTCGGATCAGTTCGGTGGCGATGCCCTGTTTGCGGAAATGGGGAAACACCGAGGTGTCCAGCAGTACGAGTCGGTCGTCGTCGGCAACGTTGTAGGTCAGCCCAACGATCTGGGCGTCGCCGACGATTGCCTCGTAGCTGCTGGTTTTCTCGTCCTTCACAACGTAGAAGTCGAATGCGGGGGCATGTGGATCATCGATCAACTCGTCGATGAGGACTATCTGGTCCTGAGTGAGAGTGCCTTTACCGTCTGGGTATCCGGCCTCGTCGGGGTATTCGAAGGTGTACCGGGTCGGTTCTGTTGGGCTGTTCATAAAGTGTCCCTACGTTGATTTCATGTCCGGAATACGCGCGTCAAGGACGAACGCGGATGATCGTCTTCCCTACGCGGCGCTCGGTGGGGTTGAGGGCGGCGACGGCGTCGTCGAGGGCCGAGACAGTGCCGACGTTTGTGCGCAGTCTTCCGTCCCGCACCCGCTGGACGATCTCACCCAGTTGTCCACGATCAGACTCGACAACGAAGTCGACCGCCAGGCCGTCGGCAGGCCGCGCCTCGGGTGGTCCGATGACTGTCACCAGTGTGCCTCCAGCTCGAATAAGGCCCGCGGACTGCTTCTGGATGTCACCACCGATCACGTCGAATACCAGATCGACTCCACCGACGTCCTTGAGCTCGTCGTTGGCGAGGTCGACGAACTCGTGGGCGCCGAAGTCGAGTGCTTTTTGCCGGTCGGGGCCGCGCCCGGTGCCGATGATGTAGGCGCCAGCCTCGCGGGCGAGCTGCGTCACCATCGATCCGACTGCGCCGGCCGCGCCGTGTGCGAGGACGGTCTGCCCGGGCTGAAGGCGGCCGTGGACGAACAACCCCTGCCACGCGGTCAGACCCGAGATGGGCAGACTCGCGCCCACCGTGAAGTCGACATCACCCGGTAGCGGCGCGAGGTTGCGTGCCTCGATCGCCACACGCTCCGCCAGGGTGCCGTTGCGATGCCAGTCTGAGAGACCGAACACCCGCTGCCCCACAGACAACCCCGTCGTGCCATAGCCGAGCGCGGTCACCACACCAGCCAACTCGTGCCCGATGATTGACGGTGTTCGATCACAGCCGGCGCGATCGGTCCAGGTCGAGGGCCACTCGACCTCCGTGGGGACGAACCCCGATGCATGAATCTCGACAATGACGTCGTTTATCGCTGCCGACGGCTCAGGGCGCTCCACCAGCGCCATCCCGGCCGCTCCCGCGGCCTTATCCATAACCACAATTGCCTTCATCAGACACCTCCAGGTTTCAGTCCTGCCTGCACGGCATTTAGGTTTGCAGATCGTTAGCGACCCCAGGCCGCAGGGTCTTACCGCGCGGGTGGGGAAGAGTTGTAGTCAAGTGCCTCCTCGGGGCGATGCGGCGTTGCGAGTACAGCGTGCCCTGGAGTGTTGGACATGTCTGCGCCATTGCTTCGCGGCGCGAAGTAGTTGTGATCAACGGCGCAGGCACATAGAAATGAGCGCTGACGAACGGGCTCTCAGAGTAGCTCCGGGTGGTCAGCTAGGTCACTGACTAGTTCGAGTACGTCGTCCGGTATAAGCTGCCCGATTGCTCCGCAGGAATAGACGCTGATTATGACGTTTCCAGACGGGCCGAGCACGAACCCGGTCGACTGCAGGAAGGGAGGGTCGAGGCTGACGAATGCACCCGTTGTCTCCGAAATTTCCATTGCATCGGCACCGTGACCGATGGCATAGGTCAAACCGTACATACCAATCAGTTCTCTCGTAGTGTTCTCGTCATCTGCTGACAGTGCAACTACCTTGATACCTGCTCTTGCGAGACGGACAGCGGATCGTTGGAATGCACGCAGTTGCTCAACGCAGTAGCGGCACCACGATCCGCGATAGAACAGCACCACACCGAAGCTGCCAGCGAAGGCATCAGGAAGGGCAAGTGTCTGTCCACCTGGCTGCTTTATCGTGAGAGTTGGGAATGGGTCCCCCGGGTTGAGCAACGGCATCAGTGTCTCCTTACGGGTTGTGCGAACTTAATCAGGACGCGGCCGATGATTTGAATTGGCGCGATTTCCTATGCTTCAGTGGGCCGAAGGGCACTGTGATTGCTACGTGTATCTTGACCGTGCCCTACTTGGTCTTGGTTGGATGTTCACGTCAGTCCAGGTCGTCCTGATCAAGGACGATGTGAACCGCTGCTTCTTCCGCTGATGCAGCGCCTCCGTCAATGCCGACGTCATTCGCCCAGTAGTCCGCGGCCGGGTCGAAGCTGGCCGGTGCAGCCCAGGCTAGACGGCCAGCTCGGACCGAACCCACCTGGTCATCGATGACCTCCCCGTCCGTGTCAGTGGTGTCTCCGATGCCATCTCCGATGATCTCTTCTGTCTCCTCGGGGATCTCGCGGGCGAGGCGGGCGGATAGAGGCTCGTGGGACCGCGCCTCGCGCGGTGTGAACCCCCAGGAGAGTTCGGCTGGGCGCCAATCCAACGGTGAGTATCCCGCTTCGTCTATATCGTCGCCGAGTTCATCGGTGTCGAGGCTCTCGTCGGGTGGAAGTAAGCCGTAGTCATCGGCCGGATTCTCGAAGCCGTTGCCATCATCGGTGTTAGTCATGTCCGTTCGCCTCTCATTTCCGTTTGTTGAAGCGTTAGCGGCGCCAGAGCACGAGGTCTTACAAAGTTCATCGGACGGGTTGTGGTACCTGTGGCCCGGGGAGGACGAACGCGATTGAGGTCTTTTGGTAAGACGGGGCGAAAGGTCGACGCTCACTAAGTGGGCGCAGGTGACATCTGCTGTGCCTTTCCTCTTCGGACCGCATGGTGCGCCATGCGGCTTGGGTGAGGGCGTGCTCCATACCCCGTGAAAGGAACCGTCAAGCATGAGAGCTGGTTTTGTTGGCAAGACGGCACTTATCACCGGTGCTGGCCGGGGCATCGGCGCGGCGATTGCGACTGAGCTGGCCAAGGCTGGAGCTGATGTGATTCTTCTCGCCCGCACCCCAGACCAGCTCGATGAGACCGCTAACACCATTAGGGCGAGTTCTCCGCTTGTTGAAGTTCGCATCGTGGCTGCCGATCTGGCCGACGACTCCCAGCGCGCCACCGCCATCGACGACTTGCTGGCTGGCGGCCCAATTGATGTTCTGATCAACAACGCAGCCACTGTAGAACCCCTCGGTGCCAGTGGCACAATCAGCCCAAACCAGCTACGTCAGGCGTTTGAGCTTAATGTGATCGCTCCCGCAGCGCTTACTGCTGCACTCGCCCCACGGATGGCGCAGGCTGGGTGGGGTCGCATCGTTAACGTCTCGTCAAGCGTCGTCCGTCACCCTGGCTCAATGATCGGTGGCAATACTTACGCAGCGACGAAAGCTGCTCTCGAAATCCATAGTCGCAATCTCGCCGCCGAACTCGACGGGACGGGTGTGACGGTCAACGTCTACCGGCCAGGGGGCGTCGACACCGCCATGCAGGGCTGGATCCGCAAGCAGGATCCCGAACGCATCGGTGCCGGCCTGCGCGACCGCTTTGTCAGCAGGTACGACTCCGGTGGGCTGATCGCCGCGCAGGACTCCGCCCACGCCCTGCTCAGCCATCTCCTCGGCGCGGACGCCCTTCAGACGGGCGCCATCTGGGACCTCGGTGACACCGTCACCCCGTAGAAGAAACGCTTCATCCGGCTGTTCGGGCGCTTCCGGCCGCCGGGCAGACGAACGATTAGGAGGCAGCATGGCAGACAACGCTGAGGGCATGGTCACCCTGACCGGCCTGGATCAAGACGGTGCAGACACGGATCCGTCGGCACCGACGACGCCCGATATGGAAGACCTGATCATCACCGAAAACAGCGAGGTCGGTATCTACGAGGCCACATTGAAAGGTGTGACCGTCGCTGGGGTCGTTTACAGCAAGACGGGTAGCCACATCACCCTGCTGGCGACATCGGTGTTCCCCGAGTTTCGAGGTAGGG
This sequence comes from Homoserinimonas sp. A520, assembly GCF_054489245.1. Lineage (NCBI taxonomy): Bacteria > Bacillati > Actinomycetota > Actinomycetes > Micrococcales > Microbacteriaceae > Homoserinimonas > Homoserinimonas sp. A520. The sequence goes on from NZ_JBTMWX010000003.1 coordinate 165,595, forward strand.
GGATCGCTGCAAGGCTCCTCGGCGGCGTCCTTGACAGGCTGCGGGCGCAAGGGGAGAGCGTAACTATCACCTGTCCGTTTGCAGCAGCATTCGTCAGCGCCCATCCCGAGTATGCCGACTTTCGCGATTCGGCCATCCCGGGCAACACCACTGCGAGGCGGAAACATTGACCGCATACGCCCGATTTCACGCCCACAATTTGTGACGAAAACTATATGACCGCCGCATCGAGGAGAAGAACACCATGACAACCGTCGAACTCACGGATGACAACTTCGAGACCACCATCAACGACAACGACATCGTTCTCGTTGATTTTTGGGCCACGTGGTGTGGCCCTTGCCATCAGTTCGCCCCAATCTTCGAGCGATCTGCAGAAGACAATCCCGACGTCGTCCACGGCAAGCTCGACACCGAGGCCGCGCAGCGCATTGCGGCGGCCGCAGGGATCACTGCGATTCCGACTCTGATGGCGTTCCGTGAGGGTATCCTCGTCTTCAACCAGGCGGGCGCACTGCCGGCCCCGGCTCTCGCACAGGTCGTAGAGTCCGTCAGAAACCTCGACATGCGCGAGGTCCGCACAGAGATCGCAGCACAAAACGATAAGCCTGCGTCAGAGCGCTGATGCACTCGAGAGAAGATGCGCTTCCTTTCACAGCTCGAGCCTGATTCACGGTGAGGATGGAAGACATGGACCGATCTCGGGATCAAGAGCTTGACACGCTGATACGGGCTATCCCGGAGGGGTGGTCCCGTGTGCGCATAGCGGGCCGGAGCTGGGGGTTAACGCGTGTCACTCGTGCAGGGGGCAACGTAATCTCGGTGGATGCGGAACGCCTGGGCGACAGCGAACAGTTTGGGGCAAACGTTTGGATCACGTCTGAGGGCGCAACTCTCAGGCCCTGTGAGGTGCCGGCGGAAAAGGTTATGCAGTTTCTACGCGCTGCGGCGACAACATTCTCAGCATGAGCGAACTCGGGCTTCCCGCTTCGTCCCGGCAGCGGCATAGCACCGGGGAGCATCGGCGTGCCAGGTATCTAGCGTCTGGACGATGCCGTCACGTGCGACCCGGGCATATAAGACAAACATCGTTGCTGTGAGATCTCCCACTGTAGAGATAACGCATGAGATTGTGAGTGAGAGGCAATAAGCATGGACGAAGTGCGCTTCGAAAACACGCGATTTGATCCCGATGTGACTGGATTTCACGCGATTGCGCAAGAAATGGCCGCGGCAGTTGGCTATACGGCGACGCTTTCTGTGGACCCGGTTCTACCCTTTCGGCAGGGCGCGTTAAGCTCTGCTGATTGCGAAGAGTCCCGCTATGCCAACTGCGTAAAGGATAAGGACGAGTAGCGAGTCGATTCCCATGCCGAAGACTTTCCGGCGGGGACGAAACGCGATCCCCAGCAGGTAGACGAGTGTGAGCAAAATGGCGAGCGCGGTGAGGTAGATATCGGTGCCCTGCGCCGCGGGCAGGACAGCCTTCCCTGAGATAACGGTCGCGAGGAGGAATAGCACTGGTAGGAACGCGTTTCCGCCGAAGATGTCGCTGACAGCTAGTTTGTAGTCGCCCATCTTAACTGCGGCAAGCCCAGTCGAGATCTCGGGAAGGGACGTGGCAAGAGCCAGCACAGTGGCTCCGAAGAGGATGCCGGAAAGCCCCATCTGGTCGGCCATGGCACTTCCGCTGCGTTCGAGCGCGATGCCTGCTACGAGGGTGACGAGTGCCGCGGCGGTGAAGATGGCGACTGCCTTGGTGGTGCTGGTCCGGGTTGAGGTTGCGATTTCTTCCCGCATCGCACGGCTGTGGCCCATCGGTTCAGGCTGGGAGTCCGGGGCCTGGCCGTCGTCGTGCCATGACATGCCTTTCCCGGCGCGGTTCACCAGCAGGAGACCGATAACCCAGATCGCTGCAATGAGAACGGTGTCCGGGGTGAGACGGAAGAGTATGAGGTCGGCCGGCATCTGGCTGCCTGCGATGACGACGGCAAGGATCGCGATCACCATCGCTGCTTCGACAATGATCGATAGCGACCCGGCTCGATAGCTCAGCGATTTAGCGCCCCGTACCCCGATCAGGTCAATAAGTGCCAGCTCTGCCGTCTGGATGGCGATGCCGCCGAGGATGTTGCCGACAGCGATCGAGAGATCTCCTTGGATTGCGGCACTGACGGTGATTGCCACCTCGGGAAGATTCGTGGTGATGGCGAGAAGGATCAGGCCGCCGAATGCCGCACCGAGATGTAAACGTTCGGCAAGAACGTCGGCGTAGCGGCTAAGTTGAACGCCAGCGCCCCAGATCGCGCCGGCAGCAATGGCGAAGATCAGGACAAGGAGCCAAAACGGAAGCAACAACATCCGCTTTTCACCCTTTCACTTTCCGAATGAGGTGGCCGGGCTCGGCTGCCTCGCAGCGAGCGGGCAACCCAGGTGGCTGGGCCGCCCGCGGATGGTCACGGTTGAAGAGTCCCGCCGCGTTCAAGTGTCTGCACATCCCAGTAGAGGCATGCCACCAACGTTCCCGCCGGGCAATGCGGAGCAGGGTCGGTGTCCGACGCCGACGCCACCCGAGCAAACTCGCCACGGGCCTTGGCGAGCAGGGCCTGAAACTCGTTGTCGCTCACCACGCAACCCACTGCGCTCAGCCACTCCCGCAGCAGTGGCTCCACATCGCCGTGATGAACTTTTGAGTCCGCCCACACCCGCTGGACAATGCCGGCGATTTGATCCTCGCGAGGTGCACCCAGAGCCCCGTCCATCACGGGAAATGTCTGTACTTTCTTCTGCTTCACGTTCGTTGCACCAGCTTCCTATTTGTACTCTCAGTGTTGGATCTCGTCGTCGCCGCGCTCAAGGGAGTCGAGGACTTGCAGCCAACGCAGGCCCCGCATATTGAGCAGTTTCCGTCCGGCGCGTTCGACGATGACGATGAGGACGTCGTCGCAGTTGCGGCAGCGGGCGACGAAACCCATTGGCTGGCCATACACCAAGGCTTGACCCAGCGTTGCGATATCACCACAGGACTGACATTGGCCCTGCGTCGTCGTCGGCTCGAAGACGAAGAGTTCGGTGATCGGGCCAGCGAGAACATTGCCATCGAGGTGATCCATCAGGTTCCTCCGAAACGTTCGGTGCGGATGGTGTCCGGTGCATGCCCGAGGCTGATGAGGGCGCGGGAGACTGTTTCAACGAACCCGGTTGGGCCGCAAACGTAGGTGAGCGGTGCTTGTTCCGGTGGCAGCGTCTCGCCCCTCAGGTCTTCAGCTGTGAGCCGTCCGGCTGATCGAGACCATCCCGGCGGAACGGTGCGGGTGTAGTGCCAGGTCGTCCGAGCGGTAGCGGAGGGCTGGGAGAGTTCATCACGGAAAAACGCGTCATCGGCTGTGCGGAGCGAATAGAGCAGCTGCATCGGCACGGGGCTGGAGGCGTTGGCGTGTGTGCGGATCATCGCGACGAATGGGACAACACCGGAGCCGCCGGCGATCAGTTGGATGGGAGGGGTCTGTTCCGGCCGCCATACAAACCATCCACCGAGTGGGCCCCGGAGCTCGACCGTGTCACCGAGTTCGAGGTCATTGACGAGGAACGGGGAGACCTCACCATCCGGTAGTCGGTCGACTGCCAGTTCGATCTCCTCACCCGGGCCAGCGCTAGCGATGGAGTAAGACCGGACAGCCTGATACCCGTCCGGTGAGGTGAGCCGGACATCGACATGCTGCCCGGCATCGTTACCTGGCCAGCTGGGCACAGCGAAGGTGATGCTCCGCGCCGAGGCGGTTAGCGAGTTTGCGCGCACGAGCCTGCCGGTGAGCCAACCGACGGCCGGGCGGGTCACGCGTAGCGCTCTTCTCGCCAAGGGTCGCCGTGCAGATTGTAGCCATTCTCTTCCCAGAAGCCCGGATTATCCTCGCCTTGCATGACAAGTCCCCGCACCCACTTGGCGCTCTTCCAGAAATAAAGGTGGGGCACAAGGAGGCGTGCCGGGCCGCCGTGTTCCGGGTCAAGCTCGTCGCCGTCGTATTCGTAGGCGATCCATGCCTGCCCGTCGAGGATTTCCTCTAACGGAAGGTTCGTGGTGTAACCACCGTAGGAGTGGGCCATCACGAATTCGAAGCCTGTCTCCACTTCGGCGAACAGGGTGTCTAATGACACTCCCCTCCAGCCGGTGCCGAGCTTTGACCAGCTAGTCACGCAATGGATGTCGACCGTAATGTCCTCGGATGGGAGAGTGAGAAATTGGTCCCAAGTCCACCGGTGGGTCTGTCCGGTTTCGGTACGGATGAAGAACTCCCAGTCCTTCGTATCGATCGAGGGGGTTGGGCCTGCCGACAGCACCGGAAAAGACTTTGTCAAATGTTGCCCAGGTGGGAGCGCAGGGTTGTCGTCGCGCCGGCGACCTCCGAAAGTGGCCATCTTCTCTCTCCCTCAAACAATTCGCATACAGATCTCTTTGCCGGCCGGCCGGTCGACGGGGTTTCGCGCATAGTCGGGGTGGAACTTTTAAAGGTAGTCCCGGTGCTCCTCTTCTTCCAGAGATCCCCGGCCGGTTCTACCTTGTTCACGTCCCGACGCGACGACGTCCTTAGGTGTCCTCAGGGGTGTATCGTCCCTCAGAAGTCGCTCCACGATAAGGGTCGGTGAACCGGACGCCAACGGCACCATCGGCGTCGGTGATCCAAGTGACGTCATAGGTGGCGCGATAGGTCGGTGGCCAGAACGACCAGAACTGCCCCTGAGCGTCCACTCCCCACTCTCCGAAGGTAGGGCGCCCGTTCTCGGTGTAGGTAGTTCGGCCGTCAGGAGTGAACACCTGAGTTGCCCCGTCGGCGTAGGTGAATGGTGCTCTCGTCAACGCTTCAGCAATGTCGCCTGCATCAATGCGGTCGCCATTCTTGATCGCAGGTCTCTCCGCTCTGGACATGACATGCTCCCTTCAGATGATGTGCCCTCTGGACGTATGCAGCGACACGGATTTCCGGTCATCGGCAGACGGCACGCATTCACTTCGCGATCGCCCCGGTGCCGTGGACGATGTCGCCGTTGAGCCCATCCGGATAGAAGCCACCGGAGCCTCCCGCCTGGGGATCGAGGTAGACGATGTTGAGGATCTCGGCTGCGCTCCGGCCAAACGTCCGACCGTACGCGTCGGTGGGAACGAGATTGGCCATGTCCTTGGTGCCGAGATCCTGATCATCGTCGATGGGGCCACTGACTGAGTTGCGAACTGCGGAGATCTTCTGCACGACGTCGAACACGGAGTCGTCTGCGAGCCCTTCGCTGAAAAGTGTGGCCCGCACGATCCCGGCGTGGTAGGCCTCGGTCGCCATCAAGCCCGCTGCTGCGTCCAGGTAGGTCTTGTTTGAGATGAACGGTGCCGCGCCCTTGAAAGCGGTGACTCCCACGTCTTCGAAGAGGAAGGCGGCGAAGAGGAAGTTGCGGTCGTTCGCGTAGGCATCGAAGATCTCTCCCGGCTTGATCAAACCCGCTGCGGTCGCCGCGGCGGTGAAGCTGTGATCGAGAGAGATCCGCGGGCGTGAAACAGCCGCGCCACCGAGTGCGTCGCGGAGGAATGCAACGTGGGCTCGCTCATCCATGGCAATCTCGCGGGCAATGTTATTGATCAAGGGACTCCGGAAATCGACCTGACGGCCGCCGGATACCTGACCGGGCGTCCCCGTCCCTCCCACCATGTCATCGGGAAGCCCGTGCCCTGTTAAGCCACGAAGATAGAACTCGGCCTCCAGGTATTCAAGGTTGAGCGCAAAGTTCAGGATCGAAGCATCGCTGGGCCCGTCCTCGGCCGTCGCAGCCGCCGGTGCGCCGGTCGCGGCTTCGGCGACCATGTCGGTCAGCTTGACGCGGTCCGCTGTTGTCTCCGCGCTGGCGCTGATGGCATCACTGATGAAGCGGTTCTCAGACATCCTGACTCCTGCTGTTCGATGATTCCGGCCACGCCGAAGGCCGACCGCCGTGTGCTCGAATCGGCTGTCGAGACACTGCTATCTTTCTACCCCACAATGGACCCTGGCGTCCAGATTTGAAGACTGAGAGTTGCCAGTGAAGTGTGGCGTGCCATGCCCTCGATTACCAGATAGCTCAACCCAAGGAGGGCACGCTCTTGCCGATCGTACCGCGGCATCGTATTCTGGACGAAATAGTTCTGTTACTTCGTGATCGACTGATCGGCAGACAGGCCAGGATCACCGGCCGGACACGCGCCGAAGCTCGTCAATGGAGAACGCAGGAGCCATCAGCCACAAAGCCGACTGCGCTGATGCTGGATCATCCGCGACACAAGTCGGCGCACTCACCGGATTGGACTTACCGGCATGGATATCGATTCCTCAGCGTGGCTGACCGCGCTCGACGATGCCGGAACCAAACGGGACGCGGCCTTGGCCCGACTGCATGAGATGTTGCTGAGGGTGGCCGTTCGTGAGGCGTATCGCCGTGGACCGATCTTCCGCATCGGCGGACCGGAACTCGACGACCTCGCGCATCAGGCTGCCAACGATGCGATGGTCTCTTTGCTCGGGAAGCTCAGTACCTTCCGTGGAGAAAGCCGATTCACGACCTGGGCGTATCGCTTCGTGGTGCTGGAGGTCTCCAACAAACTCGGCCGCCACTTTTGGCGCAAGCCATCCGTGTCGCTCGACGCCGAGGATTGGGAACGGCTCCCTGCACGGTTCGCTGCCGACCCGCTCGCACAGGCACAGCAGCGGGAACTGATCGAAGCCGTGCGGCAAGCCATGACCGAAACGTTGACAGATCACCAACGCCATTTCTTCGTCGCGATCGTCGTCAACGGCGTTCCGATAGAAGCGATGGTGTCTCAGTCTGGATCGAATCGGGGCGCGATCTACAAGACCGTTTTCGATGCACGCCGTAAGATCCGCTCCTACCTGGCCGCTAACGGATATCTGGAGGGTGAATCGACGGCTGCCCAGCCTACTGAGCAACAGGTAGAGGTGAAAGGTCATGACCGGGTGGTGGAGGTGGGTCGAGCGATTCCTAGCCGCCGACTCGCGTGACGTCGGGTGCGATGGGGCGCGGGCTATTGTGCATGTCTATGTCGAGCTACTCGCGGCCGGAGTCGATGCTGCGGAGCACAATCCCGGAGTGGCGGCGCATCTTGCTGCATGCGAATCGTGTGCTGAGGATGTGCGCGGGCTATTGGCTGCTGTGCAAGACGATGACCTGCATCTCTAGAGGGGCGGACAATCAGGCTGTCCGTGACGCGTCAGATCGCAGTCACAGCGGGTTCTCAGGATTCTGGGACCAAAACGACTTTCTGCGGTGTTATCCCCTGTGACACCGCAGCCAGCGAAGTTAGAAAAGGAGCAATCGTGTCACACGACTACAGCAAGACTCCGGAGGCGCTCAGTCGCCTCACCGACAGCCAGTTCCGCGTCACTCAGAAGGACGGGACCGAGCCTGCATTCCGAAACGAGTACTGGGACAACCATGAGCCCGGCATCTACGTGGACGTGGTCTCCGGGCAGCCCCTGTTCTCGTCGACCGACAAGTACGAAAGCGGCACCGGATGGCCGAGCTTCACGAGACCGATAGTGGCGGATGCTGTTCGAACGAAGACGGACAAATCGCCTTGGATGACCCGCACAGAGGTGCGGTCTACCGGGGCCGACAGTCACCTCGGCCACATTTTCGATGACGGCCCCGCAGGCGCGGGCGGCCAGCGGTACTGCATGAACTCGGCCGCGCTGCGCTTCATCCCAGCCTCCGAACTCGAAGCACAAGGCTACGGCGAGTACCGCTCGCTATTCGAGACACCCGAAACTACCAACGCAGAGGAGCACGCATCATGACCAGCGGAATTATCGACACCGGGCAGATCACCCGCACATCAGACACCGAGACAGCCGTTCTCGCCGGCGGATGCTTCTGGGGTATGGAGGACCTCATTCGCCGCCAGCCCGGAGTGCTCGACACGCGCGTCGGGTACACCGGGGGCGAGAACGATTACGCAACGTACCGCAACCACCCCGGCCACGCCGAAGCCGTCGAGATCGTCTTCGACCCGACGCAGACAACCTACCGTGACATTCTGGCGTTCTTCTTCCAGATCCACGACCCGTCAACGTTGAATCGCCAGGGCAACGACATTGGGACCAGCTACCGTTCGGCAATCTTTCCGCTCACCCTCGAACAGGAGAGGGTCGCCCGGGACACGATCGCGGATGTCGATGCATCTGGGCTGTGGCCAGGCAGTGCGGTCACAACTATCGAGCCGGCGGGGCTATTTTGGGAGGCCGAGCCCGAGCACCAGGACTACCTGATTACGTACCCGAACGGCTACACCTGCCACTTCCTGCGCCCGGATTGGGTGCTTCCCCGGCGCAGTGCAACCACCGCCTGACGCCTACTGTGAGGGCGCGTTCACTGCGGAAGCGATGGACGCGCCTTCAACGGTTTGGTCACGAACGGCGATGGCTGCACCCTGGCCGGAGTCTGTGGCTTGGTCCGCGGCGAACTTAACTCGCAGACAGGCTCTCGATATGTGCAAGGGCCATGTCAATCGATGTTGCCATCGGCGTGACATCGCGCGCTGTCTGGGCCAAGACGTACCCGCCCTGGACGGCACCCATAAGCCCGGTCGAAAGCTGGTCGATCGAAGCTTCGGGCGGAAGCGCACCACTGTCTTGAAGCTTGCGCAACACACCTGCCAGGAGCTCTTGCCATTCGCCAAAAAGTTGAGACAGGGTTTGGCGCGCGAGATCGTCATTATCTGAAACCTCGGAGGCCAACGTGCCGAGCGAACAGCCGTAAGCGCCGTGCCGTAGAGCGTTGTTCTGTACCAACGCATCCCGCCAGCGTCGCAGGCCTGCGAGCGTCGAAACATGACCGAGGGCGTCGCGCTCACGAGCTATTACGCGTTCTCCTACGAGGTCGATGACGGCCCGCACGAGCGCGTCCTTTCCGTCGAAGTGATGGTACAACTGCGACTTACTCACTCCACTCGCCGCGATCACATCGTCGAGCGTGGTACCCCCGACTCCTCGGATGTACATTAGGTCAGCTGCCGCGGCGACGATCTTTGACCGTGTCTTTGCACCACGCGACGTCAGGCGTCTGCCATTGTGCAAGTCAGCGGTCGTCATCACAGGTCCATGCTACTAAGTGGGCTACTCGATCGCCGTCCTTACGCGGCAGCTACCCTCGCTTGCAGTAAAAGGCGCGAGCGCAAGGTCGAGCGCGGCGTTGAGCGGCCGCGGGTCTTGTGCAAGCTGACTCAAGGTGCTGCCTCCATGAAGCGCCGCAAGAATCAGCACGGCAGTCTTCTGGGCATCGACGTCGACGCTCGCGGCCAGGGCGGAGGACCAGGGGGTGTCAACTTTGGTGCTGGACTGGAGCAACCGGTCCACCGTCTCGGCGATGAGCTCGCGCCACTGATCGAGGAAGTCGGCTCGCTCGGACAACTCATCTGTTTGTTGCATTGCCAGAAAATACGGCGACCGCGGGGTCATGAGCTCCTCGACGATGCGGTGGCGCCAGCAGGCCAGCATTGCTCCGTCGGTGACTCCAGTCAGGTATGCACTTTCGCTGGCCAAGACTTCCGCGAAGTGTGTACTCATCAACCCTCCCAACTGGTCACGCTGCTTACGCACTCTTCCATACTATGGGACTATATAGTCCCATAATGCGGTCCAAATGACGCTTTGGAGGCGAGGGCATAGGCTGTGTGCCGACACTGAGCGGACTACAGAGTCCACAATCCACTCATCTGTAGGGCTATGTGGATGATCCCAGGCAACATTGCGCCAGACCGTGATCAGAAGGAGCAGCCGTGAGTTTCGAGACGATTCACAAGAGAATTATCACTGATCCGGAAAACGCCTGGGCGAGGGACCTCGGCTACTTGCCGCTGTACGCGGCGGCGGCGGGTGCGAAGATCGTTGTGATTGGCCAAGCGCCGGGCCGCAAGGCCCAAGAGAGCGGCATCGCTTGGAATGACGCTAGTGGGATCAAACTCTTCGACTGGCTCGGCGTGTCTGAGACCCAGTTCCGTGATCCCGACCTGTTCGCACTGCTTCCCATGGACTTCTACTACCCCGGCAAAGGCGCCGCCGGCGACTTGCCGCCCCGAAAGGAGTTCGCCGGTCGCTGGCACGCGCCTCTCCTCGATTTGATGCCCGAGATCCGGCTGACCATTCTGATCGGCCAGTACGCCCAACAGCACTATCTCGCAGGCCGCACCAAACGGAACCTCACCGAAACGGTTCACGCCATCGACGAGTATCTGCCGGGCATCATCCCACTGGTTCATCCGTCCCCGCTGAATTTTCGATGGCAGGCCCGCAATCCGTGGTTTGTCACCAAATTATTGCCCGTTGTCCGAGAGCATGTGGCCGCCGCGCTTGCCTGACCTCGGTCTGCACTCGGCGAAGACGCGCATGCCGAAGGGGGCGCGTTGTTTAGCCGCCCGCCTGTTTTGTCTCTGCTTCAATTGCGGTAGCGCATCGAGTAGAGCCGTTCGATTTTTCCCAGCGAGGCTAGTGCCGAACATGCATCGTCCGGCGGAGTGAACAGAGATCATGACGGGAGTTCCAGGTGTTGTCGCCGGAAAAGAAGAAAACAACAAGTGAGGCAATGGAGCTTCCGGGCCTAACAGGGCCAGCGGAGATCATCGTGGACCAATGGGGCGTGCCCCATATTTACGCCGCCACTACGTACGATGCCTTCAGGGTGCAGGGCTTCAACGCAGCTCGAGACCGCCTGTGGCAGATCGATTTTTGGCGACGGCGCGGCTTGGGACGGCTGTCGGGTGTGTTCGGAGCCAGGTATGCCGAAAGGGATCGGGCGGCACGCCTCTTCCTGTTCCGCGGTGACATGCATCACGACTGGCTCTCGTACGGTTCCGACGCAAAGCGGGCGACTAAGGCCTTTGTTGAGGGGATCAACGCCTTCATCCAAATGACTCGCGACGACACCAGCTTGTTGCCTGATGAGTTTAAGGAGATCGGGTACGAACCCGAACTCTGGGAGCCGGAAGATGTATCTCGCATCCGCAGCCATGGCCTCTTCTATAACGTGAGAGAGAAGGTAAATCGCGCACTTACGATCCGCGATCATGGACCAGAGGTCGAGGAATTGCGGCGCAGACGCCAGCCGCACAACGACCTAACGATTCCTGAGGGCCTGGACATCGATCTGATTCCGGATGATGTCCTTACCGTTTATGACCTGGCCACGACCCCGCCGCCGTTCGCTACCCCCGACCCCGATGCCGCACAAGGCAAGGTTCTTCCGGAGGGAAGCAACAACTGGGTTCTGGCGGGTGGCAGGACGGCGACTGGTCGGCCCCTACTCGCCAATGACCCTCACCGAGCCGCTGCCGCCCTTCCGGGACTTCGCTACCTCGCTCACCTCAGCGCCCCCGGTCTTGACGTTATCGGTGGTGGAGAGCCGGGACTCCCCGGGATCAGCATCGGGCACAACGGCCAGATCGCGTTTGGGCTCACGATCTTCGCGATCGACCAAGAGGAACTCTACGTTTACGAGTTGAACCCTGATAACCCCCGCGAGTACCGCTACCAAGGCCGGTGGGAACCGATGCGCGTGGAACGCGAAGTGATCGAGGTAAAGGATGGGGATGACATTGAGGTGGAACTCGTGTTCACCCGCCACGGACCGCTAATACATTCCAATGAGAAAGCAGGGGTAGCCTTCGCAGTGCGAGCGGCTTGGCTGGAGCCCGGCATGGCCCCCTACCTAGGAAGCATGGACTACATGCGCGCCAAGAACTGGGACGAGTTCCTCGGCGCCATGAACAGATGGGGAGCTCCTCCTGAAAATCAGCTTTACGCAGACACCGATGGCAACATTGGCTGGAAGACGGGTGGCCTTGCCCCAATTCGCCCGAACTGGGACGGCACACTTCCGGTACCGGGAGACGGCCGGTACGAGTGGGCAGGCTTTTACGACGTTGACCAACTACCTGGTGACTTCAACCCCGCGACCGGATGGCTTTCGACGGCAAATGAAATGAACCTGCCAGAGGACTATCCTCGCGAACGCCACATAACCTACGACTGGTATGCACCGTACAGAAAACACCGCATTGATGAAGTTCTGGAACGGACCACGAGCGCGAGCGTTGAGGACATGGTCACGCTCCAGAGCGACTACCTCAGCATTCCCGCCCGTCGAATTCTCAACGTGGTCAGGGAACTGCCTATCAAGAATCCCCGCGATGTAGATGGTCTGGACCTGCTTCTCAACTGGAACAACGTCCTCGACGCGGACTCGCCGGCTGCGGCGCTGTTTGAAGTCTGGTACCGGCGTCACTTGAGGCCCGCACTGCTCGCAAGAGCCGTCAGCGAAATCACAGGAGACACCGACACGGTCGACGTCCTGAAGAGGATTGCCAACAACGAAGATCTGCTTGCGGACGCTCGTATCGACCTAGACCTGATGGAAACGCCCGGGAGCCGGCTGGGGCCCGATGCAGCGGGATTCCTGGCGGCAACAGTGGCAGCTACGCTCCCGGCGGCGGTCGCGGATGTCGGGGACTTACTTGGGACTGACCGCAGCGGGTGGGCATGGGGCCGCCTTCACGTGACGCGTGCGTCTCACCCCTTGAAGGCGATCATGCAGGGCATTGACAAGAGCAAACTGACGGCCGGCCCCCTGCCGCGCGGCGGAAGCGGCGACACTGTGGGAAACACCGCGTACGGGCCGAACTTCGTTCAAAGCGCAGGATCAACGTTCCGCATTGTTATCGACGTCGGCAACTGGGACGCTTCACTTGCGATGAACGCTCCGGGCCAGTCTGGCAACATGCAAAGTCCGCACTATACCGACTTGTTCGAGGTGTGGGCGCGAGGGGAGGCGTTTCCATTGCTCTACGCGCGCGAGAGTATCGAAGCCGCCGCCGAACACATCATCAAGCTCACACCTCCAGCCAATAAGTAAAGAGTGTGCAGCGGTAGCTTGCGACACTTCCTGCGAGGCTGCCCTCACGTTAGCGGGGCCATGTGTCGCCGCTGCGCGGATTCATCGGAAGTCTGCGTGCGCTGGCGAAAAAGAGGAAAATCCGGAGGGGCGTGGAGGAAAAGGCCTATAGGGGGTCGAAGAGTGCCCAGAGTTTTCCGCGGCTGCTTGAGTTCTTGGAACAGCCCACAATTGTGATGTCTTCAGACATTGAGGAAAGATGTCGCGAGACATCGAGGACACCCTCACCTATTCAGGTGGGGGTGTTTTTCGTTTGGGGTTGGTAATCGCGGGTGGTGTCGAGGATCAGTGCGCGGAGGAGCTGGCCGGTTTCTGTGGCGATGATCCGGATGTGTTGGTCGTGGATGAGGATCTTCACTCGGGTGCCTTTGTGTGCGCGGCCGATGCCGATGTGGTGCAGGCGTGAGTTGTAGCGGAGGGTGACGACTCCGGAGTCGTCGATGCGGTCTTCGCGGATCCTCCAGTGACCGCCGACGGTGCCGGCGGGTCCGACCTTGGTGCGGGCGGCGTAGGCCTGGGCGGGTGTTCTGCGGTCCAGTGAGCGGTGTGGACGCTGCTGGTTGTAGTACTCCCGGAAGGTCTCGAGCTGTGCTTGGAGGTCGGTCAGGGTGGCTGCTGCGGGTTGGTGGCGAAGCCATTTTTTCAGGGTCTGCTGGAATCGTTCGACCTTGCCCTGGGTTTGCGGATGGTTCGGGCGACCATTCTTCTGGGTGATGTTCAACAGGCGTAGTTCGTTCTCGAATGCGTTCTTCCCGCCGCGGACTCGGGTGGTGAATACCAGCCCGTTATCGGTCAGGTGGACGCTGGTGGCCCGTATTCATTGAGGTTTCTGCGGAATTCGGTGACCACGATTAGCCCGGTCACGACTGAATGAGCCGTGATCGACAGGGCTAGCCGGGCGTGGTCATCGAGGAAGGTGAGGATCTCGGTCCCGCTGCCGTCGGCCAGGGCCCAGTGGGTGAAGTCGGATTGCCAGGTCTCGTTGGGCAGGTCGGCTTCGAAGCGTAGGTAGGAGGAGCGCGGTCGTTTCCTGGGTTGCTCGATGATCAGGCCGTTGCGTTTGAGGGCTTTCCAGATGGTCGAGATGGCCGGGGTGGTGCCGTGGCGTTGCTGCAGGTGGAAGGCGATCGTGTGGGCGCCAGCATCGTGACCCTGACCGGCCAGGTCTCGGCGCAGCTGGACGATCTCGACCTCCAGCTCGGAACTGATCTGCCGCGGATTGGATGCAGGACGTTTGGATCTCGGTTCGATCGCTTCCCACCCGCCGGCCAGGTAGCGATCGACCAGGGTGTAGACCCAGGAGCGGGCGATACCGTATTCGCGGGCGACTTCCGTTTTGGGCCGGCCCTCCACGATGACGGCGCTGACGATGACACGGGCCTTGGACACGGGGCCTCCAGAAGAGAACGAGAAACGTCCTCTATGTCTGGAGACACCTGTCCTCGATGTCAAGAAACCAGACACTGTCAGCCCGACAAAACAGAACACAAAACAAAACAAAACAAAACAAACGCGGACGCTGGATTGCCCGGCTGAAGCCGCAAGGGCGGCGCGTCGGTGAGCTGACCAGTCGTACCTTCTCGAGCTGGCGGCGTTAGATTGTTGCCAGCCTGATGTTCGAGAGCTCCGCACCGTAGTGCTCTCGGAGCCTGACTTTACGCTCCAGATCCTCGATGACGGCGGGCGTGAAGTCCACGCCGTAGAGCGCCTCGCTGGAGCCAAGGCCACCGGGCGAGAACACGTTGACCTCCATCAGCTTGTCGCCCACAATGTCCAGGCCGACGAGGAACAGACCATCCGCGAGCAGTTTGGGGCGCACCGCCTCCACGATCTGCAGCATCTCGTCGGTCACCTTCACCGCTTCGGCGCTGCCGCCGGCAGACATGTTGGACCGGATGTCGGTCTCTCCGGGCCGCCGACGGAAGGCGGCGTAGACGCCGTCAACCTCGAGAGCGCGGCCGTTCATGACGAACATCCGCACGTCTCCGTCCTTGGCTTTGGGCAGGTATTCCTGTGTGACCACATAGCCGTCACGAGCGATCGCCTCCACAATCTGGGAGATGTTGGGCGCTTCCTTCAGGTTGACCAGGAACACGCCGGAGCCACCTGAGCCTTGCAGGGGCTTGAGCACGGCGTGGCCGCCCAACTCGTCAATGAACTGGCGGATGCGGTCCTCATCTCGCGAGATCAACGTTCGTGGCCGCACCACCTCGGGGAAGCGCTGAAAATATGCCTTCGACGTGGCGTCGGCCAGGGAGCCAGGATCGTTGACGATGAGCACGCCGGAGTCGGCGAGCAGCTTGCCGAATGCGATGCCGGCCGTGTTCGCCCACGGGCTCTCCTCAGCGTCCATCGCCGGGTCGGAGCGCAGCATGATTACATCGAAGTCGTTGAGCGCAACCCTCTCCCGGTCGGCCGCCTGCACGTCTTCGAGATACCGCTCCCGCGAGCGGTACGCTTTGCCAGTGCTCACGGATGCCACAATCGCCGAGAGCGACTCGTCTGGCTCGTAGCCGAAATCCCGCAACCCCATGAGGCGGGCGTCGTGGCCGAGCCGATTGGCGGTCATCGCGAGACGCGTGGTCGTGTACACGGGCTTCTCGGTGGCGATGTCGTTGACGACGAAACCGATCTTCATGGGACTCCTAGGTGGATGGTCGTGTGTGGTTGGGGAGGTTTGGGCTGCGGCGAACGATCTACGCGTTGACGAGGGTCACCAGATCTTCCGCGCGGGCGGCATTCTGGAGCCTAGCGGTGGCCTCTGGGTCGGAGAGGTACCGGGGCATGACCCGTGCCGCGGAGAGCAATCCGCGCGCGGCGAGATCCTCCACGAGGGGCAAATCCTCCAGCGAGAACTTGCCGAGAAAGAACAGGTCAAGCGCGCCACCGTCGGCCACATACTGCAGTAACGCGAGTAGTCCGCGCAGGTAGATCGCATCTTTGGTGAAGCCGCCGGCCCGGTACACCCGCATCGCGACGCCGTAGGCGCTTCCGGCGGGCAGACCATGACCGGTGAGCAGGCGGTGCGTCTCGACGAAAGTCGCGCCGCCCACCAGCGACTGCACGGCAATCACCCTCGCGGCGAGCTGGCGCAGCCGGGTGGCGGTGAGCCCGCCGCACGCGATCTCCGCAAGCACAGCGAGGCCTTCCTGCGTCTCGTCGTAGTGGGCGAGGCCCGAGCCCAACATCCGGATCGGCTGTGCCATGCCGTTCACCTGGGTCACCAGGTGCGTGCCCACCTCGTGCTGCAGTAGTGCGTTGACGCGGGGGGCGGCCACCGCGGCGTTGTTCGAGATGAGTAGCATGTTGCCATCAACGAGCACGCCCGAGATGTCATCGCGAATCTCCGCGTGGATCCCGACGTCCGGGTCAATCGATCGGTAGTAGTCGATTTCGGCCTGCGCTGCAGCCAGGAACGTCTCTGCGTTTACGGAGTCATACTCGAGCCGGCCGCTCGGCAGTCGGCGCAGCAAGTCTTCGGCGCAGCTCACCAGGGCGGGTCGCACCGCGCCGTATTGGGCGATCGACAACTGAAGGAAGTCTGGCGCGTTTCGCGCCCGCAGCATCTCTATCCGTAGCGACATCTCCCGCTGCCGGTTGCGCAGCAACGCGGCGAGGGTGGCGTCAGCGACGTCGTCGAGCGGCAGCGCGGCCACCTGCGCATCCAGCACGTTGGGGTCAACATCCAGTTTGCGGTACTCGAACACCGGGTCAACCTCCGGATGCGCGAGGAACTTCGCACGAATGTCGTCGGCGTTCACGGGGGTCATTTCAAGCAGGAACCGCACGCTTCCCGCCAGGGTGGCCATGGCATGGTCCGCCGCGAGGTCCTCGGGAGTGAGAGCTCCCGCGTCGATGGCGCTCGTCTCCGGGGCGGCGGCATCGTGCGGGCGAACTGGCGGCTTGACGGCGCCGGCGGACGGTACCGGGGAGTTATCGGCGCGCGGGCGCGCAGGATCGAGGGCGTCAGACGCATCCGTGGCGTTGCCGCGGGGAGCCGGGCCAGCACTCACGACGTCACCACCGCGCGCAGCGATTCCTCGACCGCCGGGATAGTGCCGGCCAGCGCGCGGGCAAGTTCGTCGATTCTGTCGCGGTCAGGCTCTCCGGTCCACTCATCCATGAAGGTCTTCTTGAACTCGAGCGCGAGCACGATGCCGCGGCCCGGGTAACGGGCGTGCGTCCAGGCCGCGAGCTGTCGACCACGGAAGCGGATGTTCTCTCGCACGTCAAGAACGCCGGTCGAGGTATCTGCGCCCCTCAGCGACTCCATGAAGGTGTTCACCAGAGGGGCGAACCGGTCATCCAGCGAGCCCGTGCCCACGTTGACCTCAGGGTTCTCTTCATCCGGGCCCGCGGCGGCGTCAGCTCCATCGCGGCGGTGGTTATAGGAGTGGATGTCGAACACCACGAACGGTCCGCGTTCAGCGACCACGTCCAGATACCGGCCGAGATCCGCATAGAAGGCGTCGTAGACGTCGAGGGAGTCGGCGACGACGGCATCGTCGAGCGGAGGATTGCGGATGACATCCAGCCCCCACGCCTCCTCCGAGGAACGGTAGACAGACTCTTCGCGCTCGCGATTCAGATCCACCTCGAATCGGGACCGATGCACGATGACGCGGGCGGGGATGAGGGCCCCGATCTCGGCAGTGTGCGGGTCCTCCTCCCGCAGTCGGTCCGGCTCGGGAAGAATCAGCTCCGCGGCGAAGTCAGGGCGCACGTCGTGCCCATTGTGGATAGCGGTGGCGACGAATTGTCGATCCCAGCTGCCGAGAAATTCGAACGGGGGAAGCTCCATTTTACGCATTGGGACATTATTACCGCCGCATATGAGAGATACATGGAGGTTGACCGCGCCGTCGACTCCTGCGAGGCGGATGAAAGCAGACTCGTCAAAGCATGTCCCGAAATGAGTCATTAACTATTACGGCTAGCAGCGCGATCATGAGGGTGCTGACCTGGTGGACGATGAAACCATGCGAATCAGAAGGGGAGAATTCTTCATGGGCGTCAAGAAGAAGCACTCCTCGACTCCACACCTCGTGCTCGACTTTGTGTAGTTCTCGTCGCTGGCGGGGCTCTGGCTGATCTGGATTCTCATCCGGTTCCTTCGCAGCTGACAGCAGGAACGCCATTGGCGCCGCTGCGACCCATGCGGTTGCCCGTCACGGCGGGAGCCCGCGCAAAAAAGAGGAAAATCCGGAGGGGCGAGGAGGAAAATGCATTTCAGGCACAGAAAAGGGTCCCGTGTTTACAGGGCACATTGAGTTCTTGGAACAGCCCACAAAACAGTGTGATGTCTTCAGTCATTGAGGACAGATGTCGCGAGACATCGAGGACACCCTCACCTATTCAGGTGGGGGTGTTTTCGTTGGGGTTGGTAGACCGATGACTGATTCAAGCGTAACGTCGCGTGTCTCATGTGATGGACGCACGCCCTGGGAGTCATTGTGCAGACAGAATTCACCGAGTTTCCCCTCATCGATGCCATCGCGGGGCGCCGCTCCCGCCGTTTCGGGCTGGGCATGGAGCTGCCGAACGGTCCCCTCGCCTTCCGGTCCCAGGCTGAACCCGTGCCCCTGTCGGAGCTTGAACGGTCGATCCTGGTGGCCGCCGGCACCGGCGTAACCGGGTGGAGTTTCGGAGTGCCGTACGGCCCGGATCGCCCGCAAGAGCATGCCCACTACACGCAGCGGTTCACGGGCCGCACGGCACCGACCGCCTCTGGGATCGGCACCCCGATGTTGTTCGCGACCGACGACTCCGGCACATATCTCACCAATACGCGTGATGCCCTTCCCGCCCGCCCTGTTGGGACCAGCGGGAACCGAGACAGCGCCCTTGATGCCATGGTCGAGTCGGTCCGCGCACACACTGTGCGGGTGTCCGAACGGCGGCTCGACCTCCCAGCAGCCCCACCTCACATGCTTGACCCAAACCTGTGGATGGCCAACGCTGCGGGCTCGACCTTGTTCATGCCGGTGGGGGACTCCAGCGAGCAGATGCTCGGCTTCATGGCCATGGCGCTGGCGAATGGGAGCATGCTCGTCGACGATGTGGCCGGTCGCCCCGCCGGCAACTTGGCGCCTTTCGTCCGGAGTGGCCTGCTGCAGGAGGACAAGCGCGTCCCGTTGACGGTGCTGCACCAGATGGTCTACGAGGCAAACGTCGCGGAACTAGCCTTCATGGGCCACAACATCGTGCTCACCATGCAGGCCATGGGGCTGGGCGGGCTGTACTTCACCGGGCTGAACCGGTGGAGCATCCTGGGCGCGTTCAACGAGAGCGGAGTCAAGGGGCTCGGGTTTCGATTCGTCCACGACCCCCGCTGGGTGCTGCCCAACCCCGTGGGGCTCGACGGTCACTTCGAAGCCCTATGTCCGCCGTACGTCTCCGACATGCGTGAGGCGGTGAATCTCTTCGTGCACCGCAAGTTCGGCTCCGAGGGCGCCTACGATCCCAGCACCCCCGGCGCATGGCAGGATGCCGAGGCAATCAAGCACGGGGTCACGCCTTACTCCGACGAGTTCATCGACTGTCTGAGTGAGGCTGCTCAATACATCTACGACACCTACGGAAAGTTTCCGAACACTTTCACGACGATGGTGCTCACCGGCTACGTGCAGGCCGTGCACCTCGACACCGACTTCTACGACGCCCATTACCAGGCCGGCGCTTACCTCCCCACGCACCAGCACCACATGGAGCGTTGGCACAAAGCCGGCGCCGAAGTGTGAGTCTCGCGATAAGAGCGCGCCAGTACGTCCCGCCATCAAAACTGGCACTTGCCATCGATTGAACCGGAGGGTACCTTCGCCTCTGTCGGTGGCGCACGGTCGCCTCGTGCGGTCGCAAGCTTCGATATCGAATCCGTAAAAGACCACAGAGAGGTGGCGACTATGAAGCGAGCGATCATCGGATGCGTTGTTGCATTCGGTCTCGTCCTCGGCGGAGCCGGAACGGCATTCGCGGGCGAGACAAATGGAAATGGTGATCCCATCCCCGGCGCACACAATGCCCATTCGGCATGCGCTTTCTCCGGGCAGGATCTGCCCGACTCGATCGAGGGCAACCCGCCCGGTTTCGATGACGACTTTGTCACAAACGGGCACGTACAGAGTTACGGAATGTACGTCAGCAACGGGTTGAAGAGCGCCTTTCCTTCACCGGGCGAAGCCTGCCGCGGCAACCTGGAGTTCGAGGAGTAACTGAACCACTGTTCGAACAACCAGTCAGCCCCAGCACAATGCGCCGGGGCTGACTGGCGAGTGTGCGGGGTCAAGCGGTGATCCCGAGCCCTTCCAGCGTTTGTGCGACTGCGGCGCGGTCGGAATCGTCAAGTCCGCGGATGGGCAGCGGCAGGCAGGAGCGGCGCGCGAGGCCGAACTGTTCGGCGATCGCCGCGGTGACTCGCAGGCTGCCGTGCCGGGCGAACAGGTCCCACAGCGGCTGCAGCCGGTTCGATAACTCGACAGCGGTCACTGAGTCACCGGAGCGGGCGGCGTTGGTGATCGCCTGGATGGGTTCGGGCAGGGTGCCGCCAACGACGGAATACCAGATCTCGCAACCCGCGTTCAGTCCGGTCGCGCCGAGGCTGTCTCCGGAGATTCCGATCGTCACATCCGCCGGGACGATGCTGCGTATCTGCTGCACGCGTGCCGCGGCCGCGGTCGGGTCGGTGGGCACGCCGGGGATTTTGACGGAGGCAACGTGGGGCAGGCGCGTGATTGCCGCGTAGAGGTCGTCTGTGAAGGTGAAATGCGTGGTTCCGGGGTTGTCGTAGACGATGAGCGGCACCGACAGGTTGCGCGTCACGTCCTCGTACAGCCCGAACACGTCATCCGCTGTCAGGGTCTGGTACGAGACGGGTGCCAGCAGTACGGCGGACGCGCCGGCGGCCTGGGCGTCCTCGGCGAGTTCCAGCACCTGACGGGTGCGTAGGGCGCCGATGCCGACGAACACGGGCGTGTCACCGGCATGCGCGACGGCCAGCGACGCGACGCCGGCCCGCTGTTCGCGGGTCAGATAGGCGTAGGAGCCGGTGGAACCCAGCGCGGTGATCGAGTCGACGCGGGCATCCGCCAAGCGCTCGATCAGACGCGCGAAGGCGGGTTCATCGATGCTGTCTTCTGACAGCGGGGTGAGGGGGAAGGCGCTGTGGCCGGTGAACATGGGTGGCTCCTATTGCTGGTGGTGGGATGGAAGCGCGGCGTCCAGGGCGGCGCGGATGTCGGCGAGCAGGTCGTCTCCGTCTTCCAGCCCGACCGACAGCCGAAGGTGGCCGTAGCGCTGAAACGGCTCCGGATAGTTCTCGCCACCCCCGCGGCTGTGGGGACCGGTGTGCACGATCAGGCTCTCGTCATGACCGAGGGATACCGCGGAGGTGATCAGCCGCAGCTGGTCGACGAAGCGATTCTGCGTGTCCGGGTCACCATCGAGGGCGAACGCGAGTACACCCCCGTAGCCGCGCCCGCCGAATTGACGTGTCGCCAATTCGTGCTGCGGATGCGAGGCCAGACCCGGGTAGGTAACGAACGCGATCCTGGGATCGGCATCGAGAAACTCGGCGATGAGTTGCGCGCTCGGCTGGAGTTGGCGCATCCGCAGCGGCAGGGTCACCGAGCCGCGCATGATGAGCCAGGCGTTGAACGGCGAGATGACTCCGCCGACGTCGATGAGCGCGTCCCCGCGGATGCGAGCGACCAGCTCGGCGCTGCCGATCACGGCACCGCCCATGGCATCGCCGTGGCCGTTGATGTACTTGGTCAACGAGTGGACGACGAGGTCGGCGCCGTCATCGAGCGGGCGGTACAGCGGAGGGGGAGTGAAGGTGCTGTCCACACTCAGCAGCGCGCCCGCGCCATGCGCGATCGCTGCCAGGCCGGCGATATCCGCCACCCGAGTGGTGGGGTTCGCGATGCTCTCCACGTGCACCAGTCGGGTGCTCGGACGGACGGCGGCACGAACTGCGTCGAGGTCCGAGGTGTCCACGAAGGTCGCCTCGATGCCATAGCGCTGCGGGAGCAGTTCGGTGAACAAGCGCCACACCGCCTCGTAGCAGACATCCGAAACGATCACGTGGTCCCCGCTACGCAGCAGGGTGAAGAAAACGCCGTGCAACGCCGCCACTCCGGTGGCGAACACCACCGCGCTGTCACCGCCATCTGCTGCAGCAAGCTTCGTCTCCAACGCTTGCTGGTTCACGGCGCCATTGCGGGTGTAGACCAGTTGCTCAGGTGAGGACCAGTTCATCGCCGATGGGTCTTCGGGGAGCAGGTACGAGTTCGCCATCACCACCGGGGTGCGCAGCGCACCCGTTGCGGGGTCGACCCGGTTGCCGCCGTGGACTGCCCAGGTTGCGTCGCGCACCGTGGTGGGGTCGTGCTTGTCAGGTCGTGCGTGGGTCATTGTCATGGCCTTTCGGCTCCGCGGAGCACCGCGGCGAGGTCGGAGGCGAACCGGGTCGCCTGGTCTGGAGTGAGGGTGGAGGTTGTGACGCGGATGGCAGAAGGCGGATGCCCGGTGACGGCGAAGCTCTCGCCGGTTCGTACCGCCCATCCCAGTTCGGCAAGGTCGGCGGCCGTCGCCACCGGGTCGGTGAGGTCGGGCACCCACACGTTCAGTCCGTCGCTGCGCCCCCAGGTGGCGATCCCGCGCGCATCCAGTGCTGTCCGCAGCGATTGGTTCCGTTCCTGATAGGCGGTGCCGGCACGCTCGAGGAGCGTCGTGGTGCTGGGGTCCGTGAGGGTGTCGATGACGAGGTTCTGGAGGATGTGGCTGACCCAGGTGGATGCCGCGCTGAGCCTGCTCTCCAGCCTGCTCGCCGTGTCGGGCGTGGTGAGCACGAATGCGAGGCGGAGGTCAGGCCCGAGAAACTTCGACACGGATCGCACGAGTGCCCAGCGTCGCGACCCCTCCGGGGTGATGCGTCGGTAGGGCTCAGCGGAGATGGCCGAGAAGTGGTCGTCCTCGATGACGAGCACGCTCGGGTGCTCGGCCAGCAGAGTGCGCAACTGCATCGCGCGCTCGGCGGTGAGGCTTGCCCCGGTGGGGTTGTGCGCCCTCGGTGTGCATACGACGGCGCGAGCCCCCGACTCCAGCGCCGCACGCAGACCGGCGACGGTCATGCCCTCCGCATCGACGGGAACCGGGATGCCACGGTACCCGTCGACTTTGAGCAGGCCGAGGCTGGTGAGAAAGCAGGGGTCTTCGACGGCGACCCGGTCGCCTCGCGTCAGGTGCGCGGTCAGTAGGCGCTGGATGCCATCCATCGCCCCGTGGGTCAACACCAGACGATGCGGGTCGCCCACATCCGGACTCAGGTGCGCATCCGCCCATTCCTGAATCCGCAGATTGATCGGGTCTGCCCCGTAGAGCAAGGGAATGAAAGCCTCGTCGGAGCGGCGGGTCAGGCTCGGTAACAGCTCGGGATCGGGATTCCCGCTGGCGAGGTTGATCAGCTCAGTGCCCGCCGTGCGCCCCTCACCGTCCACTGCCGGCGCCCCGAGAACGATCGTGCCACCGCGCCGCCGGGACTCGACGACGCCGGCAGCCGCCAGTTGCGCGTATGCGGCGGCGACCGTGTTCCTGTTCAGGTCGAGTTCTCCCGCCAGTGCGCGAATCGACGGCAGCGGATTCCCTGGCAATAGGTTGCCGGAATCGACGAGAGCGCGCACGGACAGCGTCAGCTCCTCCGCGCTGCTACCCTCGATATTCATGGTGGCCTTTCTTTGTCCTAGGACATAACCTAGACATGTCGAGTGACAAGGTCAAGAGGGAGAGCAGTGGAGATGGTTCGGCACATGGGCCGTCGGTTTCGCCAGGTGGACGTGTTCGGGGAAGGTCCCTGCACGGGGAACCCGGTAGCCGTAGTGCTCGACGCGGACGGGCTCGATGATGAGACGCTGCGGAGATTCTCTGTCTGGTCGAACCTCTCCGAGTGCACGTTCGTGCTGCCGCCCACGCAGCCGGGAGCGGATTATCGGGTTCGCATCTTCAGCCTGAACACCGAGCTGCCGTTCGCCGGGCATCCAACGCTGGGAACGGCCCGGGCATGGTTGGATGCCGGTGGCGTCCCAGCGACCCGCGGTGTGGTGGTGCAGGAATGCGGTGCAGGGCTGATTCCGGTGCGTATCGATGACGAGCGGCTCGCGTTCGCCGCGCCTCCGCGGCTACGCTCCGGCCCGGTCGATCCGGGCACGGTGGCCACGTTGGTCGAGATCCTCGGCATCGGGCACGAGCAGGTCGTGGATGCCGAGTGGCTCGACAACGGTCCCGGCTGGGTCGGACTCCTTCTCGATACTGCCCGCACGGTGCTCGAGCTCCGCCCGGATGCGTCGGCGCATCCTGGCCGGTGGGACATCGGCGTGGTCGGCGCCCACGAAACGGGATCGGAGGCGGCGTTCGAGCTGCGGGCGTTCTTCACCGAGGGGGAGGAGCCCCTGCGGGAAGATCCCGTGACGGGGAGCCTGAATGCAGCGGCCGCGGAATGGCTCATCCAGACCGGTCGCGTCCGGGCGCCGTATATCGCAGCCCAAGGCACCGCTATGGGCCGGCTGGGGCGCATCCATATCAGCAGCGAGGATGACCGGCTGTGGGTCGGCGGACGGGCCGAGGTCATCCTCTCGGGAACGGCCGACCTGTAGCGATCCGACCCGCATCGTTCTTGAGCAATGGCGCGGTGAGGAAACCGCGCAACAGCGTTAGCGTTACCGGCTTATTCGCAAGTCACGCCAGCCGAACGCCCCCGATTCGGGTAGCGCACCGCGGATCTGGCTGTCGTCGAAAGGAAGCTTGGGGCGAAGATCATCAGGTAGCTCTGTGGCCGGCGTAGCGGCATCCGTGACTCCTTCGGCCAGCATCCTCGCTTGAGCTTTTGCCAGGAGGGGTACCTTCATCGTCCATTCGGCGAACTGGGCGAGGATCTGGTGGAATGCAACGGGTGCAGGGATGACGATCAGGCGGCGGTCGAGGACTCGCGCGACTCGACGAGCGGCTTCGCTCAAGAGCAAGGTTTCGCCGCCGCGGACGGCCACGGTTTGATTGGGGAGGCGGTCGCCGAGGGCGGCGACCAGGACGTCGACCAATTCATCTACAGGGATCGGGCTGATGGTTTTCTCACGAAGTCCCACGGAGGCGAAGAGCGGGACCGTCTGAATAGTACGGCTCAGGTGATCGACGAGGTGGTCGCCAGGGCCGTAGATCATCCCGGCTTTCACGATCGTGTACTCCAGACCGGAAGAGCGAATCATCTCTTCGGCCACCCATTTCGACTCGTGGTAGGGCGAGCCCGACCCTGGGCGGGCGCGCAGGAAGCTGAGCATGACAATCTTGCGGACGCCCGCGGCTCGGGCCGCCTCGATCACCGCAGCCGTGCCCCGAACGTGGACTCGGTCGAAAGTCTGCTCACCAATCTCGCGGTTGATGCCTGCGCAGTGCGCTACCGACTCACAGCCCTCAAACGCCCGCGTCAGCGCGTCCACGTCGTCAACGGGCGTGCCCGACCGGCGCGACACAACCGCCACATCCGTCGCCGGGTAACGCTTCGCCAGGTGGCTGCCGACAAATCCGGTTCCACCAGTAATTGCTACTCTCATCATCCGACTATGGCGTAAACCGCGATCCCTCGTCACGTGCCCTTCCCGCGCATCCTCCGGCTTCGGCATCTCCGCCCTCAGCCCCAGCACGCGGATAGGGCGGTCCGGCTCGATCCGGCCGACCAGTCCCGGTAGTACCGCAAAGGGGATAACGCCATGATCCGTCTGATCAGAAGACCTGAGACAGTATCGCCGATGGGCGTGGACGGTGTATACTCGCCCACACTCGAGCGCCTGACCCGACAGTTGCTCACGACCCGAACTCAGGCATCATGGGGGATCTTAGAACCAAGAGTGCTCGCGCACTGGCCCTGTACGCTGCGAGATGGAACTGGCGCCGCAGTGACAATGTCAGTCAAGTACATGCGGGCCGGGCATCCACGCAGACTAAGCCGTTCAACTCAGGGCTGACCATCGCCGCGTGGACCGTGGGCGCCGTGATCACCGCGCTGATTCTGTGGAGCCCCTACCTGGCCTATGCGTACCACAACCCGTTAGCACATCTGGTGCTGGCGTCCATTGACGCCGGCGCCGCGCTCCTGGTCGCGTATCTGGTTCACGGACGATACATCCGTCATGGCGCCCTGCAGGATCTACTGCTGACATATGGCCTCGTGCTGCTGGCCGTCTCGGGAATTGGCCTCACCTATGTGATTGACATCCTGGGCGTCATCAGCACTGGTGCCCCGGAAGCCTGGCTGTTACTCGCGCTCCGCCTGGCGGGAGCGGCCTTGATCGCCCGGGCGGCCCTGGCTAATCAGCGACCCGCCAGACAACCCGCCACGCGGCAGGTGTGGATTCTGGCACCGGTGGCCGTGATCACTGTGGTTTTCCTCGCCCTCTGGACGGCCGGGCCGTCAGCAGAGTCGATCGAGGACCAGGTTCCGGTGACAGTACAAAACCTGTTCCTCAGCCAGCCCGTGCCCATGATCATGCAGGGGCTGGCGGCGCTCGGGTTCCTGGTCGCGTCAATCGCGTTCGCCTCCCAGATGAAACGCCGCGACAACGAACTTCTCCGCTGGCTCGCCCCGGCGTTCGCGCTCGTAGGTTTCGCCAGTGTGAACATGGTGCTTTCCCCGTTGCTGTTTGCCGACTGGATCGCCACCGGTGACCTTCTCCGCAGCGGAGGCTACCTTTTACTGATGATCGGGGCGACCCGCGAAATACGCCAGTTCTGGAGCACCCGCGCCCGCGCGGCCGTGCAGGATGACCGGCGCCGGCTAGCCCGGGAATTCCATGATGGGGTCGTTCAGGAACTGGTGTACATCCGCTCCGTGAGCCATTCCATACCAGTGGATGCCGCATCCGCCTCCCGAATCATCGCCGCCTGCGACCGCGCGCTCGACGAAGTGCGCTCCGCAATCCAGGCGCTCGGCCGACCGAGCGATGAGCCGTTGGGCGCGATGCTGAACCGGGTGGCCCGGGAACTCGCAGCGCGGTATGAGGTGGACCTTGAGGTCGAGCTCGACGGAACCGTCTACGTCGAGCCGGATCAACAGCATGCGCTGATGAGGATAACCAGGGAGGCCGTTTCCAACGCGGTGCACCACGGCAAAGCGAGAAGCGTGCGCCTTCGGCTGATGAAGGACGGCAGCCATCGACTGCTCGCCATCCACGATGATGGCGACGGGTTCGACGTTGCCGAGACCGTCTCGAGAAACGCGGGGTACGGGTTGATCAGTATGCGGGAGCGGGCACGCACACTGCCCGGATCATTCAGCGTGGAGGCTGCGACAGGTGCGGGAAGCGTGGTGACGGTCAAATGGTAGTGAACGAGAGCATCCGAGTCGTCCTGGCGGACGATCACGTTCCGATGCGCGCACTACTCCGGACGGCGTTGGAGGCGGATGGCTGCGAAGTTTGCGGCGAGGCAGGCGACTCCGAACATGCAATCCAGCTGGTTGCCGAGCTGCGGCCCGATGTGGTGCTGCTCGACATCCACATGCCCGGCAACGGCATCTATGCCGCCCAGCAGATCAGCAGGAGCATGCCGCTGGTCGCGATCGTGATGCTCACGCAGTCGAAGGAACACGACGACCTGTTCGACTCCCTACGTGCCGGCGCCGCTGGATACCTGCTCAAAGACACGGATCCGGCCGCTCTGCCCGGCATGCTCCGAGGCGTACTGGCAGGAGAGCCCGCTCTGCCGCCCCGCGTGGTGCAGCGGATCCTGGAAGAATTCCGCGCCCCGTCGCGACCGCATTTCGTACGCAAATCCGCCGTCGCGACCGTGCTCAGCGCCCGCGAGTGGGAAGTGATGGAACTGCTCAGCGACGGCAAAGCCACCGAGGAGGTCGGACGCCGCCTGTTCGTCTCCCCGACGACGGTGCGGGTGCACGTCTCCGCGGTCCTCCGCAAACTTGCTGTGAAGGACCGCGAGAGCGCCTTCCGGCTGCTTCGTGAGGAGTAGCGTTCCCGCTACTTCAGGATGAAGTTGGCGGAGATGCTGGAAGCGTCGTCGGTGGTCATCGTGACGACGAAGCATGCGCCGGGCTTCTTCGGTGTCGCCCAGTTCTGGATGAACTGGCCGGCCGTTGCGTCGTAGCGAAGGCTGGTGCCGCCGGTGGTGAGGAATTCGATCGCATCGGACGCGGCCGCCGCACCGGGGCAGACGACCGGGGTGGCCCGGAACGTGTCCACCGCCGACGTGTTGGTCAACTCGGTGGTGCCGACGAACACCTCGAACTTGAGCGGCACCGTGCTGCCGCCCTTAACCGTGTTCCACACCGAGCCCATGTCGACG
This sequence comes from Homoserinimonas sp. A520, assembly GCF_054489245.1. Classification (NCBI taxonomy): domain Bacteria; kingdom Bacillati; phylum Actinomycetota; class Actinomycetes; order Micrococcales; family Microbacteriaceae; genus Homoserinimonas; species Homoserinimonas sp. A520. The sequence continues at coordinate 193,912 of NZ_JBTMWX010000003.1, forward strand.
GGGGAGTAGAAGCCGATCGGGGTCCAGGCCAGGACCGTGTATCCGAGCGTTGCGATGTTCGTGTTGCCGGCGTTGTCTGTCGCGGTTGCGACGTACGAGTGGGCGCCGACGGTGGTGCCGCCTCCGGTGACTAGGCAGGATGCCAGGCCGGAGAGGGCATCGGACGCGTTGCAGGTCGGCGCGGCAGGGTCAGCTCCGAAGTAATAGCTGGCGTCGGGCCCGCCGACGAAGCCCACTGTCGGCGCCGTCTTGTCGACGTTGATGCCGGTGACGGTATCGGTTTGCGTGTTGCCGGCCCAGTCCGTCGCCGTACCGGTCACCGACTGGCCGGCCCCCTCGCCGAGGGTGGTGTCGCCGACGCAGCTGTCGACGCCGGAACCGGAGTCGGAGCAGGAGAAGCTGACCGCCACGTCGGTGGTGTACCAGCCGTTCTCGCCATTCGGGGCGGCGGGGAGGAGCGCATGGTCGATCGTCGGGCTTCCGGTGTCCACGATCGTGAACGTGGCCGAAGCCGTGTCGGCCGAAAGGCCGCCGGTGTCGATGGCGTCGCAGGTGGCGACCAGCGCACCGAGACCGTGGAACAAGGTTCCGTTGAGTACCGCTGCCGTCGAGCTGGCGCCGTCTTCGGCATCCGTCACAGCGCACGTCGCGTCGGGAACGGCACCGATCTCGTAGCTTGCGCCGTCAACAACGCCAGTCACCGCGACGGATGGCTTCGTGTTGGTGGGCGTTGGCTGGGTGACCGCGATAGGGATCAGCACCTGGTTGAAGTAGCTGCCGGATCCGGCAGGGCCGGATACGATGCTGACGGTTGCGTTGCCGCTCAGGGCGCTGCTGCTGGCAGTGAATGTTACTGGGAACTCGGTGCCGCACGCGGTGATCGACAGTGGGTCGGGGTTGGCGGTGACGCCGGCGGGAGTCACGATGTCGAGAACGAGTGGCGCTTCGCCCAGGTCGATGTTGCACCCTGGATCCGTGTCGCCGCCCGAGTTGTTTCCGATCAGGCGGATACCGGCGCTGGCGCCGGTGGCGGCTCCGGCGACCAGCGTGACGCCGGTGCCGGTGTCCGCGATGGTGTCTTGAATGTTGTCCGCGTGCGCGATGCCGCCGGTGGCGACCACGGCGAGGGTGGTGAGGAGGGTGATGGCGGTTACCGTGCCGGTCCGCTTCCAGATTCGAGTCATGTTCTTCGCCTTCGCGCTTAAGGGGCAGCTCTCGGGTGGGCTGCCATGCGATGACTGTATTGCCCGGGATGCGGTTTGCACCCGGGCCCGGTGTTCAAAGGTCTAAACGGTACAGGGCGAGCGCGAGAAATGCCCCGGCGAGCATGGCTGGGCCGAACGGGGTAGACCCCTTAATGTTCACCCGGCCGGTGAGTAGGGCGACGGCGGACATCCCACCGCCGACGATGAAGCCGGCCGTCGCGCCGACGAGGAACGTCGCCCAGCCGAGATAGCCGAGCGCAAGTCCGATCACGGCGGCGAGCTTGACGTCGCCCATTCCGATGCCGGCGGGCGAGATCAGGGCCAGCACGAAATACACCGCGAACAGGCCGACCGCGCCAGCTCCTGCACCGAGCAATGCCGGCCAGGCGCCGCTCATCGCGGCGGCGCCGGTGAGCAGCAGCACCATCACGAGCAGCGTCGGATAAACGACCGCGTTCGGCAGGCGTTTCTCGGCTAGGTCGACGGTGCCGAGAATCACCGCGGCAGCGGCGAGGCAGAGGTACGCCGGCAACTCCCACACCAGCCCGAACACACCGGCCACGACGGCGAAGAGTGCAGCGGTGGCAGCGGATGCCCCCGTTCGCGCCGGCCAGGCGAAGCGCCGTCTCCGATGCAGCATCCGCTCGGCAATCAGGCTGAGCGGGACTCCGAGCGCGGCCCCCGCCACCGCGGCGATCAAGGGCAGCCATGGGGCTAGCACGGTGGCATCCCGGTGGCCATCCTCAGTGGCATCCGGCGCACGCGCATGCCGTGACACTACCGCAGGCGGTTCGGGCTCGCCGTTTAGGAAATCAAACGCCACCGGCCGTGGTGTTTAGGGGTTTGAACGCCGGGGTGGTGCCGACCCGGCGTAACTTTACGGTCACTCGCTCGGTCAACCCCCTGGCCAGCCGCTACCGAAACGGAACGAAAATGAACCTTTACACCCGAATCCAGGCTCGTCTCAACAGCATGCGCGACGAAGACGGCGCAACCGCCGTCGAGTACGGACTCATGGTCTCGCTCATCGCGGTCGTCATCATCACCGCCGTCGCCCTCATCGGAACCAACCTCGACCTCATGTTCGACGCAGTCGGCGGAAAGATCGGCACGACGGTTCCGTAACCATCTCAGCTGTGCGCGGCTTTGCTCGCCACACTCTTGAGCGGCGGTGGTCGCCGATACCCGGGCAACCGCCGTCGCTCTTCCCCCGTTGATTTAGAAGGGCATTCCGATGACTGCTTCGCAGAGAGCCGCAGACGACAGCGGCGCGGCAGCCATCGAGTTCGCGCTCATCCTGCCGGTGCTCATTCTTCTGCTGATGGGCCTCATCGAATTCAGCCTGCTCTTCAACACCCAGATCTCACTGACGCAAGCCGCCCGTGAGGGCGCACGCACCATGGCGATCCACAACGACCCTGCGGTCGCACAAGTGGCAACAATCAACGCCGCGCCATCCGTCAATCCGGCTATCGCCGCTGGCGACATCACCATCATCCCCACAGATTGCGCGGCCGGGACCACCGTGACCGTGACCATCAACTACAACGCCGAGCTCCTTACCGGATTCTTCGGCGTCACGTTACCCCTGGAAGGCAGAGGAGTCATGCTATGCGGTGGATAAATTCAAGGCTTCGCGATGAACGCGGAGCCAGCGCGGTGATGATGGCCATTCTCATCATCCCGCTCATCGGCTTTCTGGCGATCGCCCTCGATGTCGGTGCTCTCTACGCCGAGCGTGCGCAACTCCAGAATGGGGCGGATGCCGCGGCACTCGCCATCGCCCAGGACTGTTCGGATGGCACGTGCGACGATCCTACTGCCCGCGCTGCGGCATTCTCGGACGCCAATGCCAATGACGGCGCAGCCAACGTCCTCACCCCGACGTTTCCCACTGCCACTAGCGTCACGGTGACGGCGAGCACCCGGGAGGCCGGCACCAACTCGACTGCCATCCGCCATCCGTTCGCCGCCCTCATCGGAACGAGCGCAACAACAGTCTTCGCCGAGGCCACGGCGGAATGGGGCGCACCCCGTGCCGCCATGGTGACGCTGCCGATTGCCATCTCCTACTGCGAGTTCACGCCGGCGCTGGACGGGACTCTGGTGCTGATCCGGTACGACGAGGAACGCGTGTGCGAGGGTCCTGACGGCCAGCCGATTCCCGGAGGGTTCGGCTGGATCGAGCGGCTGGAGGACCAATGCGCAGCTTTCCTTGACCTGGATGAAGCATCAATGCCGAATGAACCCGGTAACTCTTATCCCGGAATCTGCGATGACACGCTGACCGACATGGAAGGCCAGACCATCCTGGTCCCCATCTTCGACAGCGCGCTCGTGACCAACGGTGTTGACGCCGCGTACCACATCTATGCATTCGCCGCGTTCACGATCACCGGCTGGAAGTTCTCAGGTGGCCACAGCTTTCCCGAAGTGAACATCGACTCCGCTGCACCCAATTGCAACGGCAACTGCAGGGGTATCCAGGGTTTTTTCGAGCGCTGGGTCTCAGTTGAGGATGCAGCTACCGAGCTCGGTGGCCCGGACCTCGGCGCCACCATCGTCAGACTCATCGACTAGGAGATGTCATGAAAACCCGACTCATCGGCGCCATCCTCGCCATCGCCCTGGCCCTCGCGGGAACCTTCGTCCTGATCGCCTACGTGAGGGGAGCGGATGCCCGCGCCTCGGCAGGCGCAGAAATGGTCACCGTCTATGTCGTCGCCGAAGAAATACCGGCCGGCACAGCCGCTGAGGACATCGAGAAACTTATCGCGGAGCGTCAGCTGCCTGCCCTGGCCGTGGCCGATGGCAGGGTCACCGACTTGACCGGTCTTGCCGGGAGGGTGGCCGACGTGGCGCTCGTGCCGGGCGAGCAGCTTCTCGAGTCGCGTTGGGTCGACCCCACCACGCGCGCCGCGCGAGGCGATGTCCCGGTTCCGGAGGGCATGCAGTCGTTGACCATAGCCTTGCCGGTCGAACATGTCGTCGGCGGCACCGTGACGGCAGGCGACACCGTGGGGATCGTGATCTCCTCAACGCTGAAAGACACAGCCGGAGGAACCGAGGTATCGCTGAGCAAGCAGGTTTTCCACAAAGTGCTCGTCACGGCCGTGCAGGAAGGAACGACCACGCGCCCGAATAAGGATGACTCGGATGTGCCAAGCGAACCGGTCAGCGCTGTCATGGTCACGCTGGCCCGCACGACTCCCGACATCGAGACGATTGTGTGGGGCCAGGAATTCGGTTCGATCTGGCTGACCATCGAGCCTGAAGGCGCCGACGAATCCGGCTCGAGGTCCGTCAATGGCGGGATGGTGTTCGAATGAGCCGGCTACTGCTGATCAGCCGCAGCCGCAAGTTCGAGTCCCGGCTGCGCTCGCTGCTCGACTACGACTTCCAGACGATCATGGGGACCTCCCTGGCCAAGGGTTCCTCAGCGGTGCTCGCAAACCTGAACGCAGATGACCGTCCCGACATCGCGCTGCTCGGCCCGTCGCTCTCCCACGCGCAGACGTATGAGCTGTCCGCCGGGCTGTCCGAGCTCTATCCGCGGGCCGGAATCATGCTCGTGATGGAGCGAGGTCGCGCTATGGATAAATGGGTGTCAGACATGAGGGTTGACGCGGTCGCCAGTCCCAGCCTGGACGATGCCGCGCTGCTGAAGGCGGTGGAGAAGCTCGGCAGACGTCACGACCCACCACGTCGGCGGACCAGACAGGTGCCAGTGGTGCGGGCATCCGAGCCGGAAGTTGTTCCGGTGGAGCCGGCACCGGAGCCCGAAATGGTGCGGGACGTCGAGCCCGAGCCCGAAGTTGTATTGGAGCCTTTGCCGGAATTAGAAGAGAGGGGGGAAGCAGACGTGGAGGAAGTGCTAGTAGCCGACGCATTTCCATCAGAGCCGCTGCCATCAGCTGAGCCTCCTGTGGCCGAGCCGGCCAAGCCTGAACACGCTACCGCTCGACACGCGAGTGAGTCACTCGCCTGGTCCGGACGGGTGATTTCTGTGGTGTCGCCGAAGGGGGGAATGGGCAAGACGACGGTGGCGACCAACCTCGCCGTCGGCCTGGCCGGCTTTGCGCCAAACTCCGTTGTGCTCATCGACGGCGATGTGCAGTTCGGGGATGTTGCGACCGCGCTGGCGCTTCAGCCGACCTACACCCTCCCCGATGCAGTGTCGGAGGCGGCGGCCGGCGACACCATGGTGCTGAAGACCTATCTCACCGCCCATGATGCCAATTTCTACACAGTCTGCGGGGCCGCATCGCCCATCGACGGTGACCGCGTCACGGGCGACCAGCTGGGTGCCCTGATCGCGCAACTGCGCGACGAATTCCGATACGTCGTCGTTGACACGACACCAGGACTCGGCGAGCACACTCTCGCCGCGATCGAACAATCGACCGACCTGGTCTTCGTCTGTGGCATGTCGGTCACCAGCGCCCGCGGCCTGCGCACCCACCTAGCCGCTATGGAGAGCATCGGACTGACGCCGCCGTCACGGCACGTAGTCCTGAACTTCGCCGACCGGGACAGTGGGATGTCGATCCGAGATGTCGAGTCGACAACCGGAGTGCCCGTCGATATCGCGATCCCGCGGTCGAAGCTCGTCGTGCTCTCGACAAATATGGGGCATCCGGTCCTTGAGGACCGTGCCAAGAATCCCACATCGAAAGCGTTCGCCGCCCTTGTGCAGCGGTTCGATCCCGCCGCCGGGAAACAGCGGAGCTGGCGTCACCGAAGGGTCGTGCTCAAGTGAAACTCACCGAACGGGTCGATGCGGCACACCGCGATGGGCCCCAACACCTCCTCCAGAAGACGCCATTGGTTGCCCCCAGGCGGACCGCCGCCGCCTCACCCGAACCCGTTGCACACGAGGCTCGCCGACCCGAACCCGCGCTGCCCAGCAAAGCGGCACCTCAGGTTCCCAAGGTGGTCAAGGCAAGGGTGCCCGCAGCGATCATCGAAGCTGATCCCCTCGCTGACCTCAAGGAGCGGGCGGCTCAGGACCTGTTCGAGAAGATCGGGTTCCGGCTGAACGACCCGAGCCTCTCCGAGGAGCAGCTGCACGCGTACGCCCGCGCCGAGCTGGCCACCATCGTCACCGCGGAGAAGGTGCCGCTGACCACAGAGGAACGTACCAGGCTCATCACCGAAATTGGCTCTGATGTTCTCGGATTCGGCCCGCTGGAGGCTCTGCTCGCGGAGGACGCCGTGACGGAGATCATGGTCAACGGACCAGATCAGATCTTCGTCGAGCGCGGCGGGGTGTTACGTCGCGACGATGCCCGGTTCACCAGTGAAGCCCAACTTCGGAGGGTGATTGAGCGGATTGTTTCGAAGGTCGGCCGGCGAATCGACGAGTCATCGCCCCTGGTCGACGCACGGCTGGCAGACGGGTCGCGGGTGAACGCGATTATCCCTCCGCTCGCCGTGGACGGGTCTTCGCTGACGATCCGCAAGTTTTCCCGAGAGCCGTACACGGCCAGCGACCTTATCGGGTTCGGAACCCTCAACGATGACATGGCCGCTGTGTTCGATGCATGCGTGAAAGCACGGCTCAACATCATCGTTTCCGGCGGTACCGGCACCGGAAAGACGACATTGCTGAATGTGCTGTCCGGTTACATCCCCGCAGAAGAACGCATCATCACCATCGAGGATGCCGTCGAATTGCAACTCCAGCAAGAACACGTGATCCGTCTCGAATCACGCCCGTCCAATATCGAGGGTAAAGGCGAGATCACCATTCGCGACCTCGTACGCAACTCGCTCCGGATGCGCCCGGATCGCATTGTCATCGGTGAATGCCGCGGCGGTGAAACCCTCGACATGCTTCAGGCAATGAACACCGGTCACGAGGGATCCATCTCCACGGTGCACTCCAATTCGCCGAGAGACGCGATTGCTCGTTTGGAGACCCTCGTGCTGATGGCCGGAATCGACCTGCCGCTGCGAGCAGTCAGGGAGCAGATAGCCTCGGCCATCGATGTCATCGTTCAAATCAGCCGGCTGAAAGACGGAACCCGTCGGATCACGCATTTGACCGAAGTGCAGGGGATGGAAGGCGAAATCGTCACCCTGCAGGACGCGTTCGTCTTCGACTACGCAGCCGGTGTCGACGCGGACGGCCGACACCTCGGCAACGCCATCGCAACAGGGGTCAGGCCGCGCTTCGCTGACCGATTCGGCGACCTCGGCATCCCGCTCCCGCCCAGCGTCTTCCAGTCCGAACTCGTCACCCGGGACAAGCGATGAGCGACATCGTGCTCTACCTGGGGAGTGCTGCGGGACTGCTCGCGCTGCTGGTCATCGTGTTCCTGGTCATCTCACCGCCGGCCGTGAAGGTTCCGCTGGAGAGGCGGCGAGCACCGGGGGAGTCCACCCCGTCCACGCTCACTAAGATGACTGATCGCACTCTTAACGCCATTGAGAGTGGAATCCGTCGTCGCGGTCGCGCGCCATTCAACTCCGATCAGCTCGAGCAGGCGAACATCAGGATGCAACCGCCCGCATTCGTGCTCATGGTCATCGCCGCCGCTTTGGTGCTTGCCCTTGCAGGTTTGCTGCTCGGCGGTGGGACCCTCTGGACCATCCCACTCATGATCGTGTTCGCCCTCCTCGCCCCCCTCGGCGCGAGGATCATGCTCAGCATCCGCACCGGTCACCGACGGGCAAAGTTCGCTGACCAGCTCGATGAATCACTCGGGCTCCTCTCCGGCGGGCTCCGCGCGGGTCACAGCCTGCTGCGAGCCATCGACGCAGCCGCACAGGAATCCGAGTCTCCAACTGCGGACGAATTCGCCAGGGTCGTGAACGAGACCCGAATCGGTCGCGACCTGGGCGATGCCCTCGACAACACGGCGATGCGGATGCGCAGCGACGACTTCCAGTGGGTAGCCCAGGCAATCGCGATCAACCGCGAAGTTGGCGGCAGCCTGTCGGGAGTGCTTGATCAGGTGGCCCACACCATCCGGGAACGGAACGAGATCCGCCGCCAGGTGAAATCCCTCGCGGCCGAAGGCAAGCTGTCCGCCTGGATTCTCATCATGCTGCCGGTGGGCGTGTTTACTTTCCTCATCCTGACCCAGAAGACGTACCTGACCGGCTTTATCACCAATGTGTGGGGCATCATCGCGCTCATTGTCTCAGCCGTGCTTCTTGTCGCCGGGTCGCTGTGGATGATGGCCGTCGTCAAGGTCAAGTTTTAGGAGAAACGAATGCCACCCATGATTGCCCTCCTCGCGTCGATTGCGATCGCCGGTGGCTTTGGTGCGCTGATCGGCATCCTGGTATCGGGCCGGACGCCCCAGCCGTCCGGGCTGCCCGCTGTCCCCGATTCCGCGCGTGTGGCCACCAGCGACGCCACACTCGTCGAGCGCATCCGGGAACGTGTCCCCAAGGGTTACCTGGGCATGCTGGACCGTCGACTCGCGCTCGCCGGGCGACCGCCCACCTGGACGATCGATAAGATCCTCATCGCAAAGCCGGTTATGGCTGCTGGTGGAGGCATGCTCGCTGTCTGGTGGATCAGCACCGACCCAGGAGCCGTGCGATTCCTGCTCGGGATGGCGCTCATCGTGCTCTGCTTCTTCGTCCCCGACCTGCTGTTGATCAGCCGCGGGCAGGAGCGGCAGCAGAAGATGCAGGATGCCCTCGCCGACACCCTGGACCAAATGACGATCTCGGTGGAAGCCGGTCTCGGCTTCGAGGCGGCGATGGCAAAGGCGGCAACGAACGGGAAGGGACCGCTCGCCGAGGAATTCATCCGCACCCTCCAAGACATGAGCATCGGGCGCACGCGAAAGGATGCATACCTCGCGTTCGGCGACCGCACGTCCTCCGCAGATTTGCGCCGGTTCACCCGCTCGGTCGTGCAGGCAGACACCTACGGCATCGCCATCGCCGCGGTGCTGAGGGTGCAAGCAGGGGAGATGCGCCTCAGGCGGAGGCAACGCGCTGAAGAGTCGGCGATGAAAATCCCGGTGAAGGTGCTGTTCCCACTTATCTTCTGCATTCTCCCGGTGCTGTTCATAGTGCTGCTCACCCCCGCTGTTCTCAGCATGATCGAGGCTTTCACCTAGACAGCGAGAAAGCCCCGACCCCACGTGAACTACTCCCCGGAAGATGGAACTTTCCTCAACAGGCGTTCTCGCCGAATTGTCGTCGTTTAGGCATTCAAACGTCAATCGCCCCGAAAGTTCAGGGGTTTGAACGCCGCGGTGGTGCCGACCCGGCGTAGCTTTGCGGCACTTGCTCGGTCAATCCCCTGGCCGGCTGCTACCGAAAGGGAGAAAAAAATGAACCTTTACAGCCGGATTCAGGCTCGTCTCAACAGCATGCGAAACGAAGATGGTGCAACCGCCGTCGAGTACGGACTCATGGTCTCGCTGATCGCAGTTGTCATCATCACCGCCGTTGCCCTCATCGGAACGAACCTCGACCTCATGTTTGACCAGGTCGGCGCCAAGATCGTAACGACGCCGTAGGACGATGCTTCAAAGAACAGCCGCAAGACGAAACGCTTCTGACGATTCTCGGGAGCGTTTCGGCTTTTCGCCCGGTCACCAGCCGCTGCGCGTCGGGGCGTGCCCCTCCCGCGCGTTACCGCCTCCTCGATCTTCGGAATCATGTTCGTCGTCCTCGGCGCACTACTGCTTCAGGCGCGGATGCTCCCGCGCTGGCACGCGTGGGCGGCGATCATCCGCAGCCTGGTCCAGTTCGCCTGCGAACACCCAATGGCCGCCGGCGCGGAGCTTGTCGTTGAACTCGACTAGCCCGCCGCGCGGGGCTTCGGCCCGACGCCTTCCGGGATGCCCTCGTGCAGGTGCGGGGCGTACACGAGCTTAATCGTCCGGCCGTCGAGCACGGTCGACTCGATGAGCTCCAGGTCGAACTCCGCCCCGTCATGGAAGAGCGAGGCATAGCCGCTCTTGCCGGTGATGGCGGGGAAGACCATGACCTCGAGCCGGTCGACGAGGCCGGCGGCGAGCAGAGCGCGGTTCAGCGAGATGCTGCCGTGCGAGCGCATCGGGACATCGGTGGTGCGCTTGAGGCGCTCGATGGCCGTCGCCGCGTCCTCGTTGGTCAGTGTCGAGTTCTGCCAGCCGAGCGGCTCCTCGAGCGTGCTCGAGAAGACGATCTTCGGCAGCTCGTTCATGCGGTCGTAGTAGGGCTCGTCGTACTCGGCGACGAACTTCCGAAACTGCCGGAACGTCGTCGCGCCGAAGACGAGCACTTGGTCCTGCGCGAACGTGCGCACCCGGTCCTCGCGGACCTCGGGGCCCTCCTTTCCCCAATATCCGGGCCATCCTTTGGCCGAGCCGTAGCCATCGAGGCTGCAGAAGAAGTCGACTGTGAAGGTGGTGCTCATGGTGTTACTCCTTTAGTTCGCGATTGGTGTTATTCAGAGGGACCGTGGTCACCGCCAGACAAAGCAAGTCACCAGCCGCTGCGCGTGGGAGTGTGCCCCTCCCGTGCATCCTCCGGCATCGGCATCTCCGCCCTCAGCCCCAACAGCCGGATGGGCCGGTTCGGTTCGATCCGTCCGACCAGTCCCAGAATTTCAGCCAGCACTGCCTCTCGGTCGAAAGTCTCGGCGACCCGTTTGGTGAGGACCTTGGTCACGAACGGCGCGTAACGCACCTTGAGTGTCAACCCGACCACCGGCCGGCCCTCAGCCGCGACATCCGCCAGCACCCGGTCGGCCAGCTCGCGTACCGCCTCCTCGATCTGCGCCGGTTCGGTCAGATCGCGCTGGAACGTCGTCTCCCTGCTGTGGCCGCGGGCCACCCAGGGCGTGTCATCCACGACCCGTTCGCCATCGCCGCGCCCGAGCTGGACGTACCACGGACCCATTTTCGGCCCGAACTCGGCAACCAGGCTGTCCGGTTCGGCGGCGGCGAGCTCGGCGACCGTGGTGATGCCGCACTCGGCTAGCCGACGCGAGATCTTCGTTCCGACGCCCCATAAGTCGATCGTCGGCCGGTCACCCATGACGTCCAGCCAGTTGTCCGCCGTGAGTCGAAACACCCCGCCAGGTTTGCCGAACCCCGTCGCGACCTTGGCACGGACCAGGGTGTCGCCGATTCCGACACTGCAGTGCAGCCGGGTCCGTTCCAGGACGGCCTGCTGCACCTGCCGGGCATAGCCTTCCGGATCCGCTGTGTGTACGCCGATGAACGCCTCGTCCCAGCCGAGCACTTGCACGGTCGCACCGGGCTGCGCTCGCAGAGTCGCCATGACCTGTTCGGATGCCGCGGTGTAGGCCTCGGCGTCCACCGGCAGGATCACCGCATCCGGTGCCTTGCGCGCGGCGATGCGCAGAGGCATCCCGGAACCGACACCGAACTCGCGGGCCTCATACGACGCGGTGGACACCACTGCCCGCTCAGTCGGGTCGCCTCGACCGCCGACGATCACCGGTTTGCCCGCGAGCTCTGGCCGCCGCAGCACCTCGACCGCCGCAACGAACTGGTCGAGATCGACGTGCAGCACCCAGGAGTTCCGCCCTTGGTCCACGCGACCAGTCTGACGCCCGCATCTCGCTGTGCAAAGCGTCGACCGTTATTCATGGCGCCAACTTTGTCGATGCGGTCGTCGTGGATACATCGTTCCTGTGCCTGCTCGCATTCGTCGCCAGGGTCGCATCGGTGGCCCGCCGGACGACCAGCGTCGCGGATTGGTTCGGCACTCTGGCTGTCGCCCTGGCCGCAGCATCAGCGGCCATCGCCGCGGCTGGGATCGCTCCGCTCGTGGCGCTCGCGCGCAGCGGCGCTGCCGAGGAACTGCCTGCTTCGGTTGTCGTTCTCTTCAACAACCTGCGGATCGGGCTGCACTGGCTCGACATGCTCGCCTTCGGAGTCATGTTCGTCGTGCTCGGTGCGCTGCTGCTTCAGGCGCGGATGCTCCCACGCTGGCTGGCGTGGGCGGCGATCGTTCTCGGTCTGGTCCAGTTCGCCTCCCTTGTGGGTCTCCTCTTCGAGGTCGCGGACACGGTGTCGTTGCTTCTCGGCTTGTGGGCGATAATCGCCGGAGTCCTGATCATCATCCGCCCGTCCGCGTTGATGAGCGAGGACTCGGTGCAGCGCCCGGGCCGGACCCATACGTCGGCTGGATAAGCCGAATCGTGAAACGGCGGGCCACCGTCAAGCGTCGATTTGGTTCGATGACTTGGGTCGACCAATGATGAGGAATTGCCGAAAACGCTACTGTTCGCCAGACTGTGGCTCATGAATCGAATGGACGAGACTCCGGCCGCCGACCCGCGTCCACGTGGCCGCGCCCGCGTCGTGCTTTACCTGGTTCTCATTGTTGGCGTGCTCGCCGTGAACGCGGGGGTCTTCATCTGGGGGATGGCGGCCGGATGGTGGCAGCCTCGCGCACTCAGCCTGCAGGTCATCGCGGCGATCTCCCAGCTGAACCTTCTCTTCGCGATTCTGCCGCGCCAGCACTGGATCGTGAACCTCATTTCCTGGCTGGCGACACGGGCACCCACCTCCTGGCCCCTAGGCCTGCGCTGGCGGCTCGCACAGTATTACCACGTAGGCGGACTGCACGTGGGCGGCGCCATCGCCGGTACCGTCTGGTACGTCGTGTATGTCGTACTTCTCATCCCCGCATGGGCTGACGGGGTAACAGGATACGACGACATTTCAGTGCTCCTGGCGCTCCTCATCGTGATCGTGTTACTTGCCATCTGCGCCTTGGCGGCACCAAGGTTTCGCACCCTCCACCACGACGTGTTCGAGGCGTCGCATCGTTTCGGCACCTGGGTCGTGTTCGCTCTGGCCTGGGTCAACGCCTTGATTCTCGCCCAGTTGCAGACGGCTGCCCGTACGTTTGGCGAGGCACTCGTGACATCGCCGATCTTCTGGATGCTCGTGGTGTCGACCGTGCTGGCGGTATGGCCCTGGCTGTTGCTGCGCAGAGTGGCAATCACGGTCGAGCGTCCTTCCGACCACGCGGCGATCGTACGGCTGGATTATGGTTACGTCCCGCCGGTGGGTACGACGCGGGCGATCAGCCGGCATCCGCTGTTCGGTTGGCACCCTTTCGCCTGCGTGCCGGCGACCGCGGGGGAGTCCGGATATCGGATGGTGGTATCTCGGGCCGGAGGCTGGACGTCACGGTTCATCGACCACCCGCCCACGCATGTGTGGGTCAGGGGCATCCCTACCGCCGGCGTCGCGAACGCGAAGCGGCTCTTTTCCCGGGTGTTGTATGTCGTTACCGGAAGCGGAATCGGGCCTGTTCTCGGCCACCTCCTCACCGACACGCAGGGTGCCCGGCTCGTGTGGGTCACCAAGGCGCCGCGAGAGACTTACGGCAACGGACTCCTCGCCGAGGTGACCGCGGCGCAACCCGAAGCCGTGATCTGGAACACGTCCGAGAAGGGGAAACCCGATGTGTTCGGGCTCGCCTATGACGCGTATTTCGCCTCCGGGGCGGATGCCGTCATCTGCGTCTCGAATAAGTCCGTTACCGGGCGGGTCGTGGGCGAATTCGAACGCCGCGGCGTTCCAGCATTCGGGCCGATTTGGGACTCCTGACTCGCCCCTCGACGTGACCCACCCGCGTGCACGGAGCGCGGATGCCTACCGTCACCGTGGCGTGGAGAGCGCGGTCACGTCGTGCTCACCCTCGAGTGATGTCACCGCGCCACGGAGTGAACCGTGGCCACCACCCGGGAACGTGGCGCTTGTAGTCGAGGTACTGATCGCCGTAGGTGCCGGTGAGGGTCGGCTCCTCATAGCCCTTCACGAAGGCGAAGACCGCAACGAAGGCGATCACGGCATAGAGCACGAGCCACCAACTTCCGAACAGCAGCGCCTGGCCGAGGATGATCGCGAGCACCGCGAGGTACATCGGATTGCGCACGAACCGATAGACCCCTGTCACGACGAGCGTCTTGGTAGGGGCAATCGGCGCAGGCGTTCCACTGTGCAGGGCGAACAGGGCGAAGGCGTGAAGGAGGAAGAATGCGCCGACAGCAATCGCGACCCCCGCGATCGGCACGACGACCCAGGTCGCGGCACCCCAGTCGTGAACCCGCCAGCCGGAGATGAACCATGGAATCAGGACGGCGACGACGCCGGGCGCGAGGAAGAGGAAGACGATCGTTCCGATCCACGCACGTGCGAGCGAGGCGGCCTGGGCCATGCGCGTCAGGCTAGCCCGAATCTCCGCACCGCGCGACTGGGATTTTTGGGGTCCCGTGGTTTCGAAGTCAAGAACTAAACGGAGATCTGCTCTGCTCTGTCCGGTCTCACCAGCGCTGGAAGTCGCTCCAGGCCGCCTCGCTTTTCCGGGCGCGCGATCGCGGGCAACACAATCGCCCACATCTCCTCCAGCCGCTCATTGAGGTCTGCCCAGTCCGTCGTCGCCTGCGAGACGACCTGGACTCCAGTGAATGCGGAGATGACGAAACGGGCGACAGCCGGAAAATCCGTCGACTGGTCCACGTCCCCGTCATCCGCGGCCTGCCTCAGGAACAGGTCGGCGGCGGCGATCCAGTCGGTGTAAGGCCCACTCGCGTGCTCGCCGAACAACTCAGCCGATTCCGTACTGAGCCTCAACCCCCCACGAACGATCGGGTCGGTGGTGATCTGGCGAGCGAGTTCCACTGAGAGCAGCACCATCGCCTCAAGGCCACGCACCTCGCCTTCGAGAAAGATCCGACCGGAGTTAATCGAGGTTTCGTGCTGGCGGCGGATGACTTCAAGGGCGAGAGCGTGCTTCGACTCGAAGTGGAAATACAGCGCCCCTTGAGTCACTCCGGCCTCGGAGATCACGTCGGCGAGAGTTGCGCTGGCGTAGGTGGTCCTGGAGAAAACAGCTCCAGCCGAACGGATGAGCGCCTCGCGTGTCACCTCGGCTCGAGCCTGCCTGACCATGAAACTCCCTGCCTAGTTGGCCCGCACGGATGCAGCGGAAGACCAGTTCTGCGATCTTATAACGAAAACCAACTGTCCACTATGTTTCTATTGTGCATTCCTCGAGGCTCCTATAGCGTCACCCTCAACCGGAAGGAATGAGATGGACTCGAAGAGCGCGGCGGCACGAATAGCACCAGAATCCCTCACGCTTCCGGCCACCCGATCGGTGGACATCACCTCGTCGATGAACTTGACACCACCAGACGGCGGGGAAGCAGAATCGGTGCCATCCGTTGACTAGTTCACGTCGGACTCTTCTGGGCGTGATCGGTGCGGCTGTCATCCTGACTGTTTTGATGAGCGGATGCGCGTCCTCCCCGGATGCCGAAGGCACCGAGAACAGGTTCGGCATCCCCGAGATGTCGGAGGCGGAGGCATTCCGCCTGTCGGATCTCGAAATGGAGGAGGTCCGGGCAAACCTGCGGAACACCGACCGCACCGTGGACGTGGACGCGATCAAGCGCATCCGCTTCGTGTCGCCGGAAGAGCTCCCGAAGGCGATGGCGGAGTGCATGACCAGGCTCGGGTTCGAGACGACCGTGAGTGAGGACGGTGGGTACGGCGGCTCGTACACGGAGGAACAGATGGTGCCATACACCGTTGCGAACCTGACCTGCCGGATCCAATACCCGCCGCATCCGAAATACACCCAGCCGCTCAACGACGCCCAGCTGGAATTCCTTTACGACTACTTCGTAGACACCTTGACCCCATGCCTGGAGGGCGAGGGCATCAGCGTCGACCCCGCGCCCAGCCGGGCCACCTTCGTCGAGGAGTATTACACGCATCCGTGGAGCCCCTACGATTCCCTTGGCCGTACGCCCTCGCAGGGCAAGTTGGACTGGATCGACCTGAACAAGAAGTGCCCGCAGATACCGGATGGAATCTATGGCTGAGCGCGCAATGGCACCCGTTCGCCGCCCAAGTCTGAAAGTATCTCGATATGCCACACGCTGATGCCTCAGATCTTCCTGCTCGACGCCGGTGGCTTATGTGGGTCGGGCTTGCTCTGGTCACCTTGTTGGTCGGCGCTGGTGTCGGGTGGGCTGGTGCGACGGTGTTGACCCCGGCAAAGGACGTACTGGATTCGACGGCGTTCACCTTCGTCGAGGTGGTGGACGGTGAGGTCGGCTCCAGCATCAACCTGAACACGGTGGCGGAGTGGACACCGGTTCCGGTCGGGACGAATCAGGCATCCGGCACCGTCACGACGGTGAACGTTGCTGCCGGCGATGAGGTGACTCACGGGACGGTGCTGTACACGGTGAACCTGCGGCCGGTGGTCGTCGCGCAGGGCTCGATCCCGTCGTTCCAGCCGCTGGCCCGTGGTTCCAAGGGTGCGGATGTGACGCAGGTGCAGGCGATGCTGGCCGCCCTCGGACACTTCAGGGCGACACCGGATGGAGAATTCGGTTCCGCGACCGAGCGGGCAGTGAAGTCGTGGCAGAAGAGCCTGGGTGTTCCGCAGGATGGGGTGGTGCAGCCGGGGGACCTGGTGTTCGTCCCCACGTTGCCGACCCGGCTGGCGCTGGACATCGAGGTGATCAAGCGCGGCGCCATCGTCACCGGCGGGGAGGCGGTGGTGAAGGGCCTGCCCGCGGCACCGACGTTCGTCATCCCGGTGACCGAATCGCAGACCTCGATGATGCCGAACGGCACCCGGGTGGAAATCACCAATGGTGACGCGAAGTGGGAGGCGGTAGTCGTGGACCAGGTGACGGATGAGATGGCCGGCACCACGATCATCCTCGCCGGCCAGGATGGTGCGGTCATCTGCGGTGAGGAGTGCGCAACGATTCCGGTGACCGGGCAGACGCTGCTGCAGTCGCGGATTGTCACGGTGGAGACGGTGGCCGGGTTGGTGGTGCCGTCCGCGGCACTGCTCAGCTCCGCCGACGGAAGGGTCACGGTCACCGATGCGGAGGCGGTGTCGCATCCGGTGACGGTGGTCACCAGCGCCCGGGGCATGTCGGTGATCGAGGGGGTGCCGGGCGGAACCCGCGTGCGGGTGCCCGCCTCCGGCGAGTAATACCCATGGGAACCGTACTGCTGGAAGCCCGCGGGATCACTTTCGGCTATGGGCACAGCGCCGAAATCCTCACCGGCTGGGATGCGACCTTCTCAGCCGGGGAGGTGGTGGCGATCACCGGCCCCTCCGGCCGCGGCAAGTCCACCCTGCTCTACCTGCTCGGCCTCATGCTGAAACCGGGCGCCGGTCACGTGCTGGTCGATGGGGCGGATGCTGCGGGGCTGGCGGATGCGCGCCGGGCACGTATGCGGGCCTCCCGGTTCGGGTTCGTGTTCCAGGATGCGGCGCTGGATGCCACCCGCACGGTGCTGGACAACGTGATCGAGACCGCCCTCTACCGCGGCGAGCCGCGCGAGCCGGCGAAGCGGCGCGCCCTGGAGTTGATGAGCCAGTTCGGGGTCGACCTGCGGGCAAACCACAAGCCCGGGCAGGTCTCCGGTGGGCAGGCGCAGCGGATCGCCCTGTGCCGGGCGCTACTGAACGACCCGCGCATCCTGCTCGCGGATGAGCCGACTGGGAACCTGGACCCGGACTCGGCCACCATCGTGGTCGACGCCATGCGCGCCCAGGCCCACGGCGGCGGCACCGTCGTTGTCGCCACCCACGACCCGGCCCTGGTCGCCCGCTGCGACCGGGTGATCACCCTATGAACGCGTTGCGCCGGGTGCTGGCTGTGGTGCGGGAGGCGATGGCATCCGCGCGGAGCCAGCCGGTGGCATCCGTCGTCTCCATCATCATGGTCGCTGGAATGTGTGCGACTGTGCTGCTGACCACCGGCCGCACCGTCGGCGCGGAACAGGCGGTGCTGGGCAGCATCGACTCCGCCGGCACCCGCGCCGTCGTGGTTCGCGCCGAGGCCGGCGCCGGGCTGAACACCGCCGTTCTGCAGCGCCTTGCCAACGTGGATGGCATCGAATGGGCCGGCGCGTTCGGCACCGCCCACGACGTGCAGAACGCTGCCTTCGGCGACGGCACCCGCGTGCCGGTGCGCCTGGCCTACGGTGACGACATCCGCCGGCTGACCGGCAACCTCCCCGTGCCCAACGGGTCAGCCTTGGCCTCCGCGATCGCGCTGCAGCAGCTCGGCATGCCCGATCAGGCCGGGGGAGTGCTCTCCGATACCGGCGCCGACTACGCCATCACCGGCCGCATCGACGTGCCCGACTACCTGCGCTTCCTGGAACCCCTGGTCGTCGTTCCGCAAACCGAGGCGGCGGATGCGACGCCAGCGCCGGTCAGCGTGCTGGTGGTGATTGCGGCCCGGCCCGACCTGGTCGCCCCCGTCTCCCAGGCGGTGCAATCGGTGCTCGCCGTCGATGACCCCAGCAAGGTCAAGCTGTCCACCAGCGAATCCCTCGCCCAACTGCGGGCGCTGGTGGAGGGCCAGCTCGGCAGCTTCGGCCGGAATCTGGTCGTGGTGATCTTCGCCCTGACCGCTGTGCTGGTCGCCGCCATCCTCTACGGCCTGGTCATGCTCCGCCGCAAGGACTTCGGCCGCCGCCGCGCCCTCGGAGCATCCCAAAGCCTCATTGTTGGACTTCTCCTCACCCAGATGGTGGTGCTCAGCACGGTTGGTGCCGTCGTCGGCAGCGCGGGAGCAGCGATCGGCCTCGTCGCTACCGGTGACCCGTTGCCCGGCTGGGACTTCTTCACCGCCGTCGGCATTCTCGCGATCATCACCGGACTCGCCGCCGCCCTCATCCCCGCCCTCGCCGCCGCCCGCCGCGACCCGCTCAAGGAGTTGAGAGTCCCATGACTGAACAGAACCAGCTGCCGACCTCCATTGCAGCCCGGGCGATGATCGCCGGTTGCGTCGCGGTCGTGTTGTGGGCAATAACCACCGCCGTTTTCTGGATCTCGGCACGACCGCCGCAGGATGCCCTCGGAGATATCGCAGCCGGGGTGGCCGTGGTGTTCACCGCGGCGGCAGCGGTTCGAGGGCTGAGTGGCTTGCTCCGGAGGCGCACGGAGAACCCGGCGATCGTCGTTCTGACGGATGTGGCGATTTGCGTCGCCGGGCTTGCCTTCATCGCGTTAGTAGGGTCGCTCACCGATAGTGACGGCTACGTGCTCTATTCAGTAGTTGTTGGTTCGGCCTTCCTCCTGCCTGCGGTGCTCGTGGTCTCCGTCGTCATCGAGATCGTCATACACCAGGTGTGGCTCATTCGGATCTCCATGTGCCTGGCCTCTGCCGTCGGGGTGGCTTCCCTGGCCCTTTTCGCATTGACGTTCGGCGCATGAAGCCCGTCCAGCTGGCGACAGTTGGTGCCATCTTCGTGATCGGGCTGCTGGCCGCCTGCACGAGCCCGGGAGCTGACCCGCCTGGCGGATCCGATTCACCTGATGCATCGGGCCCGCCTGCATGGGTAGAACAGGTTGGCCCCGATGGCCTGATCGACGGCAAGAGCGTCTATGACCTGATCAACGAGGCCCATACCCGCTGCATGGAAGACGCCGGCTGGCCCGAACTGGAGACTGGCGGGTGGAATGTTCCCCCAGAGCAGGAAGACCAGTGGAAGGCCGATGAAGCGGAATGCCGAGCTCAAGGGGAGGAAGCCTATCCGATCACACCACCGACCGATCGAGCCCTCCGCGAGCAGTACGGCTACGAGCTGGAGTTACGAGAGTGCCTGATCGCGCAGGGCTACGACATCAGCGAGCCTCCGTCAGAACAAACCTGGGTTGAGTGGGTGAACGGCACTACGGTCGGGCTGTGGAGCCCCTACTGGGAAGTCATCACTGAAACCCACATCAGCAGGGCCGACTTGGCTGCACTCAAACTGAAGTGCCCTGATCCAAGCGCGAGGTACTACGCACCATGACGACCAGATACCACATCACCATGAGGGCTCTGGTTGCGAAGACCCTGCTCGTGTTTCTTTGTGCGGCAACAGTCGCCGGGTGCACCTCTAGCGAGCCCGAAGAAACAGACCGCTCCCCATCAACCGGGGACTTTGGCACGCTGATGGCCGAATGCCTCAGCGAGTTCGGGTTCGAGGGAGACATCCAGGGGAATGGGATCGTCGTGGGTGTCCCGGCTGAGCAGGCCGACAAATACCATGCGGCGAACGTCGAGTGCCAGGCGCGCTACGGATTCGACAAGATGACGAAGATGACGGATGAAGAACTCGGCGAGCAATATCACTTCGAACTGCAGGTGAAAGAGTGTCTCGAAGGCCTCGGCTACGTCATCGAGTTGCCGACCAAACAGGTGTACATCGACACCTATTACTCCGCAGCGGAGGGCGAAGGCTTCCTGCTCCCGCACACCCAGATCGTGCCGCAGGTCGGGTCGCGCCAGGACACGGAGGAAGCCGATAGCACCTGCAAGCCGGCGTCGATGCTCTACGACCGGCCGATTGACTAACACGGCATGGCTCCGCCGACTGCGCCCTAGCGAGCCGCGCGGGGAGCGGCTGTCTGGGCTCTCGACTATCGTCGGACCATGGACAAACCGAGGATCCGCGTCGGCGCGGTCTTCAGCCCGTACCAGAACGCGCCGGAGGCATTCCGGGCGGCAGTGGAGGCAGCTGAGGAGGCCGGGGTGCCGGAGTTGTGGCTCTGGGAGGACTGCTTCCGCCAGTCAGCGTTCGCTACAGCATCCGCCGCCCTCGCCTGGACGGACCGGCTACGCATCGGTATCGGTATCTCTCCGATGCCCCTGCGCAACGTTGCGGTCACCGCGATGGAGATCGCGACGATTGAGCGGATGTTCCCGGGTCGCCTCTACCCGGGGATAGGGCATGGCGTGCTGCCGTGGATGGCGCAGGTGGGTGCGCGAGTCGCTTCACCGCTCACGTTGATGCGTGAATACATCCCAGCTCTCCGTTCGCTTCTGGCCGGTGACGAGGTAACGGTTTCGGGGCGGTATGTGACTTTCGATCGGGTGCGACTCGAGTATCCGCCGGAGAATGCTCCGCCGGTCTACGCCGCGGGGGAGGGGCCGAAGACTCTCGGCCTGACCGGTGAGGTCGCAGACGGCACGATTCTCGTTGCCGGGCGCACTCCGGCCGAATTCAGTGACCAGATCCGCGCAGTCAACGAGGGCCGCTCTCGCGCGACCCATGGAGACTCAGCCAAGATCATTGCGTACGTGACCGCCGCTTTTGGCGACGGTGCCGAAGCGCGGGTGCGGGCGGATCTAGGTGACAGCGGAATCGATGGCGACCGTGCGGTGTGGGGCGATGCTGACGCTGTTGCGGCGGCCGTGAAGCGGTTCGCGGCCGTGGGCATCGATGACGTGGTGCTCCTTCCCGCAGCGGGAGAACCCGATCTGGCCGAATTCTTTCGCGCGGTTGGAGAGGTCTCGCGGATCGTCGCGTGACGCCCGGCCACCACAGTGCTGCTCACTCTCTGAAAGGTCACCATGGAACTCGAAGATCTGCTGGAAGCGTTGGATGCCGGCCGTACCATCACGGGGGCCTCGCCGTTGCACCAGGTCATGCACCGAGTTAGCCAGGACGCCCTGCGCATCACCGGTGAACTCAACGGCGGATACCACGAACCTCCACGGGTGCGGGGATTACTGGCTCAGCTGACCGGAAAACCCGTCGACGAGACGGTGACGGTTTTCCCGCCGTTCTACTCAGACTTCGGTAAGAACATCACCCTCGGGAAGCGGATTTTCATCAATTCCGGATGCAAGTTCCAGGACCAGGGCGGTGTCACCATTGGCGATGACTGCCTGATCGGGCACAACGTGGTAATTGCCACACTCAACCACGACCTGGACCCGACTCGGCGCGCTGACATGCATCCGTCTCCCGTCGTCATCGGCCGCAACGTCTGGATCGGGGCGAACGTGACAGTTCTGTCCGGCGTGACGATTGGCGACAACGCGGTCGTGGCGGCTGCATCCGTGGTGACGAAGGACGTACCGGAAAACACGATCGTTGTCGGCTCGCCGGCACGGGTGCTGCGCTCACTGGCCGATTGAACCGGCGCTCGGTCCATCCTCTATGGATCGGACGAACGCGAACTTCAGGAGCAAAATGGACGCGTCGTGTTCTGGGTCACCATCCGAGTTATCTGGTGAGTAGCACGGGATGATCAGGTGGTGGTGAAGATCTCGATGGCGTTCGGGACGAGGAGCGCTAGCCCTACTGCAACAGTCACGAAGGCCCAGTATCGGACGGGCAGGAAGAACAACGTCGAGCGTGGAAGATTCTTGCTCGGGTCGTCGAGTACCGGTTCGATGAAGCGCACCGCGACTACCCAACTTGCGATCCCGGCAATACCGAATCCGATAACGAGAGCGATCAGATTCCAGACGCCTTGAATAGCGTCTATGTGCATTGCGGACCGGATTCCTGCGCCGATAGCGAGCCACAACACGAAGCCGAACACAGGAAACAGGATGGCTATCCATCCCCATCGGCGCCAGATCAGAAGGAACATGTTGAAAGCTTCTCACACCTGATCAGTCTTCAGGGGAATTCTGGGTTAGGCCTCCTTTAGCCCTAAACGCCACCGAAGCGGATGGCCGCGGTGAGCACGCGGGGATCGGGCCAGTCTTCGCAGTACTGGTATCGATAGGCGAGTTGCACGATGCCACCGCGGTCGATCACGAACTCCCCGGGAAGTTGCCACGGACTATCCACGGCCGCACGGTCAGTGCCGTGCCGGGAAGCGGCAAGCGACTCACCGGCAACCGCTTCGCAACGAAGAAACTCGTCTGGCGCATCGAAAAGCACCTGGGCGGCCGTGCCCTCAAGCAGGTCGAATGCTTGGTACACAGTTCGATCCGGGTCGCACAACACGCGGCACGGGATACCGGTGTGCTCTCGGTATTGCGCTGAGCGGGCGGGTTCGCCCTGCCCGATCACCACGACTGAAGCCCCGGCGTCGGTGTATTGCGAGTACTCGGCCTTGAGTCGGGCGGCACGGTCATTCCCGCAACTGCAGCCGAAGTGACGCCAGAACAGGATCAAAGCAGGGGAGTCAGCCCACAAGGACGACAGTCGCACCATTTCGCCAGTGTGATCCGGTAGTTCCAGATCCGGTGTTGCGTCGCCGACCTGCAGTGGCACACGGTCCCATCGCATCCGTTGTGGACCGCGGTGCCAGGCGTCGAGCCATTCCTGCTCGGCCGCTTGCTGTTCTTCGACGATGCCCATTATGGTTCTCACGGCCTTCTGGTTGTAGTTAGGTGGCCGTCGACATGTCGCCGACACCGGGCGTGCCGTCGGCGAGCGCGTAGCGCTGCATCACCGCGCCGTGCGGGGATGCGACGACTGGCTCGATGAGTCTGAGGTTCGTCGGGACCACCCCGTCGGCGAAAACCTTCTTTCCTTCTCCGAGGAGAATCGGGTACACCCAGAGCGTGAGCCGATCGAAGAGCCGCTCCGCGAACAGGGTCTGCACGAAGTCGAGGCTGCCGATGACGTGGGTGTCGGCGTGCCGGTCGCGCAGTTCTTGGACGGCGGATGCGACATCAGGACCGAGCAGACTGGAGCCGGCCCACTCGAGGGTCGGCGTGTGGCGCGAAGCCACGTATTTCGGGAGACGGTTGAACAGCTGGGCGATGTGCCCGCTCGCGTGCGGCCAATACGCGGCGAAGATGTCGTAGGTTCGGCGCCCGAGCAGCAGCGCGTCCATCCCCGCCATCTCGGAGTCCACCTGCTCGCCGACCACCTTATCGATGAGAGGCGCTTGCCAGCCACCAAACGCGAAACCGCTGTCAGTGTCCTCGTCGGGTGCGCCCGGCGCCTGAGCGACGCCATCGAGCGTCGTGAACAGGTCGATGTGGATGAGTCCCATGGCGTGCTCCACTTCGGTCGCCCATCGTCAATCCGGCGACAGGATCACGTCAAGCCTGCCACTCCGCCCCTTGCCGAACAACCGGATCGCGTGGACCAGCCCCGGCGGCTACACGTCTTCGAGAGCCGCCGGGAAGCTGACGCCAGTGAGCTCCTCCGATGCGATCCACAGACGCCGGGCAGCCGCTACGTCGCTCGCCGCGTTCGAGCGACCGACGAGGATGGGGGAGCCGACCAACTCGCGGCGCTTCCGTGGTCCGGCATAGCTTCCGCCGGGGATGTCGGCGGTGGCCGCGAAGAGCGTGGGGGCTGCGCCAGCCGTTGCGTTCTGCGCGAAGAACGGCACGATGGCCTCCGCCAGGAAGGTCATGATGGCGCTGCCGGAGTGGGATCCCAGGTTCGTTGCTGCCATCCCCGGATGCGCCGCCATGGCGAGAACCGCCGAGCCGGATTCCTTCAGACGCCGCTGCAGTTCGAGCGTGAACAACAGATTGGCGAGCTTGGACTGTGCGTACCCGCCTGAGCCGTTGCCGTACTTGCGGCTCTCCCAATTGAGGTCGTCGAAGTCGATGGTGCCGGAGCGATGCGCTCCGCTCGCCACCGTCACGATTCGCCCGCTGATGAAGGGCAGCAGGAGGTTGGTGAGGGCGAAGTGGCCGAGGTGGTTTATCCCGAACTGGAGCTCGAAGCCGTCTGCGGTCCGGCCTAGCGGAGGGATCATCACGCCGGCGTTGTTGATGAGTACGTGGATGCCGCCGCGCCAGTCGGCGGCAAAATGCTGCACCGACGCGAGGTCGGAGAGGTCGAGCGGCCGAACCTCGGTGGAGCCATCGATGCCTGCCGCGGCCGTGCGTCCTTTGGGCTCGTCACGCACCGCGAGCACCACATGGGCGCCGTGTGCCGCGAATCCGCGGGCAGCTTCCAGGCCGATGCCGCTGTTCGCGCCGGTCACCACCACGGTCTTGCCGGAGAGGTCCGGAATTTGGTCCGTTGTCCAGTCGGTGGTCGGGGTCACGGTCTTCATGGTTGTCCTGGCTGTAGGAGGAGCGCGATGCCGGTGGCGATCAACCACAGCGACCACGCGATGTAGACGATGGGGGTAGCGGATGCTGCGACACGCCAGCCCTTCGGCTCGAAGGGTCCGACGAACTCCAGCGAGCACAACGCCAATGCGCCACCGATGACGATGCCGACGATGCCGAGCCAGCCCGGCACATTGGAACTCTGGAGGATTCCGACACCGACGAGGATGCTCCAGCCCCCGGTGAGCAGGAAGCCGAGGTGCTCACCGACCGCGACACCGAGGTAGCGGTTGAAGGCCTGGAAAGTGATGTCGATGGCGTCCTTGCGGGCCGGTGAAACGGCATCCGCTGACTCACGCGCCAGGTAGGGCACCAGGAAAGGCCAGCGGATCAGACCAAGGAACTGGACGACGCTCGCGATGACTCCAGTGATCGCTCCGGCCAGGGTGAGCCACTGGTGCACTCCCTCAAGCGATGCTGCCACGAGGATGGCCAACGGGGTGAGTAGCACCGCCGTCATGGCGAAACCCCACCAAAGCAGGACGAGGCGCGACCCGCCTTGCCTGAACTTCTCCAGAATCTCGGCGGTTGGGCGGCGAAGAATGTCGGGATAATCGAAGGTGGCGGCCAGGGCTGCGAACGCTGCGTTGAAGGCCACCGGAATCGCGATGAGCAGGATGCCCGCGGTCGCGGTCAGGGCAGGGTCAATATTCTCTGTCATGCGATCCCGCCTCGTTCGTGATGTGCATCGTACGCCCCGACACCGGTGATCGTCCCGAAACCTGTAGCCTCGTTCGCAGAAGCGATCAGAATGACAAGCGGAGACGGTGGCTCAGATGGCTAGGAACGGTCAGGCACGCATCGTGCGGGACGGGCAATGGGGCTTCATCTTCCTGTTGGCCTACGTCGGAGCAGCCATCTACTTCATCACCGAGTCGAACGGCACGTTCTGGGGCGTGATCCTGGGGCTGCTCCAGGCGATCGTGTGGCCCGTCTACGTGGTCTTCCACGTATTGCGGCTGATCGGCGCCTAACGGCTCACGGGGCAGCGCCTTTCTTGCTAGCGTCGCTAACCGTGCTGCCTGAGAACTGGATCGAACACCGCCGCGAGGACCGCGAATTGGTGGGCTGGATCGTACCGGAGGCCGACGGTTTCAGTCCCGTTTCCGGCTCCGGAGGAGCTGCGCCCCGCTCGTTGACAAAGGCGTTCTACACCCAAGAAGCCAGGTGGGTGAGAATCTGCCCTGTAGCGCCGGTGGTGGCCGCGCGGTATCCCGTCCCCGCCCAGAGGTGAAGCGACTGCGGATCTCCGGCGGCTGCGGCAGCGCGTCGAATGGCCTTGGTCAGGTGATGTACCGCGGGATAGCCGGATGGCGCGGACGCATCGTGGCGGTCGGTGAAGTCGTTGCTGAGCGCGCGAGCGGGCCGACCGGTGAACGCGCGCGTGATGACGGTCCGCGAAAAGCTGGGGTCCGCCAGCGCGTTCTGGTGCGTTTCGGATGCCCCGCTCTCTGCAGACCGGAGCAGCGCAGTTCCTACGGTGGCAGCATCCGCCCCTGCCGCTAAGGCGCTGGTGACATCTTCCGGAGTGGAGATCCCGCCGGCGGCGATGAGGGGGAGCGAAGTCACCGAGCGGATGCCCTGCAGCAGTTCCCCGATGGGAACCACTGGCGGCGTGACACGCGGTGTGAGCGTCGCGGAATGCCCGCCTGCAGCTGAGGCTTGCACGATGAGGGCGTCGGCTCCGGCTTCAATGGCGGCGCTCGCCTCATCCGCCGACGTCACCGTCAGCAGGATCACGCTTCCCGCCGTTTTCAGCGCGCGCATCGCGGCGGCGTCGGGGATGCCGAACGTGAAGCTCACGACCGGCACCGGATCGCCGATGAGCGCATCCAGTTTCTGCTGCCAGGCGTCGTCATCTTCGATCGGTTCGGTGAGCTCGATCGAGATCCCGAATCGTTCCGCCTCCCGCTGCATGCTGCGGCGGTATTCGGCATACTCGGTCGGGTCGACGGCGATCGGGTTCGGCGCAAAGAGGTTCACCCCGAAACGTGGGGTCGTCTCCCGTACTGTACGGATCTCATCCGCAACGGCATCCGCCGACTTGTAGCCGGCGGCAACGAAGCCGAAGCTGCCCGCAGCTGATGCGGCGATCGCCATCGCGGGCGTCGTCGGACCACCGGCCATCGGAGCGGCAAGCACCGAGAGCGTGATGCCGAGGTCATCGAGTAGCAAACCCACCAGCGTCACTCCTCCGTCATTGGCGGTCTGAGCCGCTTCGGCGCCGAGCAGTCGCATACTGTTCGCCAGCCACAACTCTCTCGACCTTCGCATCTTACCGACCGGTGTGGACTGTCCCGCTGCGTCACAAAACACCTGCCTGTCGAGTCTTAACGTGTAGACCCGGCTGCGAGCTGCCGCCGGGAAAATCGAGACGGAGCGGAGGCGCACTATGCCGACCACATCGACAGGGAAGGCGCGGACAGAGCGGGCGGACGCCGCGTCACTGTGGGCTGCCGGCCTCAAATGGCTGACGCGGCCCATCCATCACCGGGCGGTACATGACTTCCGCATTGCGGCTGAACGGCGCGACGGGGCTCGGTTGGAGGCGCTCCTGGATCCCGGCGTTGCGGTGGTCGTCGACTCCGGAGATACGGAACACCAAACAATCAGGGTGGTACACGGAACCTTTGACGCGATCCCGTTACTGGTGCACGGGATGGGCGCCCAGCCTGGCCTCGAGATTGCAGAGGGCGCAATCAACGGTCAGGCAGGCCTGACGCTCAGCCGTGGCGGAGAAGTCACGGCGGCCATCAACCTGGACTTCACCGGGCGACGGATCAGCATGGTGTGGATTCAGTTGCAGCCCGAGCTGGTGCGCCGCTGGAACACGGTGTGACCCGCTAGCTGACCGCTTTCTTCACCAGCTCGCCGAGCTTCTTCTCATCGGCGGACGTCAGCTTCGTGATGGCGTAGGAGGTCGGCCACATGCTTCCCTCATCGAGGTTTGCTGCCTCCTCGAAGCCGAAAGTGGCGTGCCTGGTTTGGAACTTCGATGCAGCCTTGAAGAAGCAGATGAGCTTGCCGTCCTTGGCGTAGGCGGGCATCCCGTACCAGAGCTTCGCCTTGAGCTCCGGCGCACTGGCCTTGACGATGGCATGAATTCGCTCGCCCATCACGCGGTCCGCTTCCGGCATCTCGGCGATCTTCGCGAGCAGGTCCTTTTCTGCGTCCGCGTCCTTCCCGCGGGCCGCCTCTGTCTTCAGCTCCTTGGCACGCTCCTTCATGGCGGCCTTTTCATCATCCGAGAATTGTGGTGCCTTGCTCTTAGCCTTGGTCGACTTCACCTTGTCGTTCATCGGGGGTTTCCTTTCTCATCAATGGGGTCGACATTAGTAGCCCGACACGTTGACGGCTTCTTGAAAACTGATCGATGTGCGAGCCGGTTTCGCCGGAATGGAGGAATGGGCGCCCGTTTCAGGGGTCCCTCTGCGCGAGCTTCGCGCGCCGCTCACGCTGTTTACGTTGCCCGTACGGTGTCATGCCCCGTGGTTTGAATACCGAGAGAGCTACGACGAGGAGAAGTACGAGGATGCCGCCGCCGGCATCCGCTATCAATTGAATTCGGAGCCCGTCCAGAGCGCTGTCGAATGGGGCGCCTTCCGCAGCAACCTTCGCCAGATGGCCGATCGGCCCGGTGTGCAGCAGCAGCAACGCGGTGGCGACAACAGTCAACAGCAGCTTCGCGAGCACCCAATAGTGCCGGAACAGCCCCCACCGCGTTCCCAGCGACTGGACGATGCCGGTGGCGAGTGAAGCGAGGCTCAGCGGCACGATGACCCACCAGGTGACAAGGTCCGTTGCGAGGTAGGCGGCCAGCGCAGTTTTCTCGTCCGGGCTGGTGAGCCCGACAATGGCCAGGGCGAGGAATCCCGCGACGGCACCAAGCCAGCCGACGGAGACGGCGACGTGCGCAGTAAGGGCGAGCCGGCGGATCCCGAGCGACATCATCATAGGTGCCCGACGAAGCCGCCGCCCGCAAAGTGGAGCGCGGCGAACGCCACGATGAGCACGAGCACGATGATCCCGGACACAATCACCCAGCGAGGGGTGCCCGTTGCCGACTCATTATCCCTTCCGGTGCCGGAATCGCGGTCGGATCCCGGTGAGGTTTCGTGTGAACCTGCCATGACCATCTCCCATCGTTTATCAATACAGTATGTCATCGTAGTGCGCAATGTGTTGATAGGAGCGGCATCATGTAACCTGATGGCATGCCGAAGCTGTGGAGCGAATCGATCGAAGCGCACCGTCAGGCTGTTCGAGACGCCGCATTGGACGCGACTGACAGCCTCGTGGCACGCAGGGGGCTCGCGGCAGTGACCATGTCGCAGGTGGCGGAAGACGCTGGTATCGGCCGGGCGACGCTGTACAAATACTTCGCAGATGTCGATGCGGTCATAGCGGCTTGGCATGAGCGCCTGATCGCCGGCCACCTTCGCCAGCTGCACGAGATAAGAGACTCGGCGGGCGATGCTATCGGGCGGCTGGAGGCCGTGCTTATGGCGTATGCGTTCATGTCACATCACCGCCACGGCATGGAAGCAGCCTCCCTCTTGCATCAGGGCGAACACGTGAATCGGGCGCTGCAGCAACTCTCCGATTTCGTGCGGGATCTTCTGGCTGGCGGCGCAACGTCTGGCGCGATTCGTAAGGATGTGGCACCCGAGGAGTTGGCGATCTACTGCCTTCACGCGCTTTCGGCCGCGAGTGGGTTGACGTCGCATGAGGCTGTCCGCCGACTCGTCGCGGTGACCCTGGACGGCTTGCGCGGCAACGAATGATCGGAGTCTCCCGCTAATCAGCGCCGGTCTGAGGGTCGATGTGGCAGGATGCCGCCGTGAACGATAAACGTGAGTGCCGGATGCTCCTGGACACCGCCGCACTGTATTTCCGGGCGTTCTACGCGCTGCCAGACACGGTGCAGGCGCCGAATGGGATGCCGGTGAACGCGGTCCGCGGGCTGCTCGACATCATTGCCAGGCTGACCTCCGAGTTCAAGCCGACCGAGATCGTGGCCTGTTGGGATGACGACTGGCGACCGCAGTGGCGGGTGGATCTGATCCCCACCTACAAGGCTCACCGGGTCGCGGTGGAGCCGACGGATGCTTCCGCCTCCATCGAGGTGGTCCCCGACTCGCTGACACCCCAGGTTCCGATCATCCGTGATGTGCTGGGCGCGCTCGGGATGCCGGTGGTCGGTGCACCGAATCATGAGGCGGACGACGTGATCGGCACGCTGGCATCGCACTCGCCGATGCCCATAGACGTGGTGACCGGCGATCGTGACCTGTTTCAGCTGGTCGACGATTCCCGCGAGGTGCGGGTGATCTATACCGGTCGCGGCATGTCGAAGCTGGAGATTCTGACGGATGCCACGCTGCAGGCCAAATACGGAGTCGCACCATCGCAGTATGCAGACTTCGCGGCCATGCGTGGGGACGCTTCTGACGGGCTGCCGGGTGTCGCCGGCGTGGGAGAGAAGACGGCGGTCACGCTGCTGTCGGCCTACGGTGACCTCGACGGAATCATCGCGGCTGCCGCGGACCCCGCATCTGCAATGGCGGCGCCCATGCGCGCGAAAATCGGTGCCGCCGCCGACTACCTGGTGGTAGCCCCGACGGTCGTGAGGGTTGTGCGTGACCTCGAGTTGCCCGAGTTTGACGCTCGCATTCGCCCGAGCACGTCCGAGCAGACGGTCGAGCTGGAGCGGCTATCCGACGAGTGGGGTCTCGGCTCGTCCCTGAAGAGGGCGCGGGCGGCTCTCGGCTCGCTGGCCTAGTTTTGCGCTTGCGGCTTGACGCGCATACCCCCTAGGGGTAATACTTATACCCCTACAGGGTATGTAAGCGCATCGAGGAGAACCCATGGACCACACAGCACACGGTTACGTGAACGACAAAGAGGAGCTACTCAAGCGGCTCCGCCGTGCCGAGGGCCAGGTGCGCGGCATCGCGCGGATGGTCGACGAGGACGTCTACTGCATCGACATCCTCACCCAGGTTTCCGCCGCGACTAAGGCCCTCGAAACCGTAGCCCTGCAATTGCTGGACGACCACCTCAGCCACTGCGTCGCCGAGGCTGCCCAGCAGGGCGGTGAGGTTGCCGACGAGAAGATTCGCGAAGCATCCGCCGCCATCGCGCGCCTCGTCCGTTCCTGACTCTCATTTCCTGACCACGCACAACAAGAGGAGACACCCATGTCCAACGCAATCAACACACTCGGCGTGACCGGGATGACCTGCGGCCACTGCGTGTCCAGCGTCACCGAAGAGCTCAGCGCCCTCGACGGCGTGGAGTCGGTCGACGTGCAACTCAATGTTGGCGGCGTGTCCACGGTCACGATCGCCAGCACATCCGCCCTCGACCCGGCAGCCATTCGTGCCGCCGTCGACGAGGCAGGCTACGCGCTCACGGAGGTCTGAGTTGTCGGTGACGGATGTCGAACTCGACATTGGCGGGATGACCTGCGCTTCCTGCGCCAACCGTGTCGAGCGGAAGCTGAATAAGCTGCCCGGGGTCGAAGCCTCGGTGAACTATGCCACCGAGAAGGCGCGGGTGAGCGCTCCGGAGGGCATGACCGCCGAGCAACTGATCGCCGCAGTGGAGTCGGCTGGTTACACCGCCGAGCTGCCGGCGCCGCCGGTCGAGGAGTCGTCCGGCGTCAGCGTGCCGGCATCCGATGGGCTTTCCGAACTGCGGCAGCGGCTGATCATCTCAGCCGTGCTGACCGTGCCGGTGTTGTTGTTGTCGATGATTCCGGCGCTGCAGTTCACCAACTGGCAATGGCTCGCCCTGACCCTCGCGGCCCCGGTCGCGGTGTGGGGCGCGATGCCGTTCCACCGGGCGGCGTTCGTGAACGCGCGCCACGGGGCGGCCACCATGGACACTCTGGTCAGCGTTGGCGTGCTGGCTGCGCTGGCCTGGTCGCTGTACGCGCTGTTCTTCGGCACCGCCGGCATGCCCGGCATGCAGATGAGTTTCACCTGGTTCGCCGAACCGGGTTCCGGCGCGAGCGAGATCTACCTCGAGGTCGCGGCGGCGGTGACAGTCTTCATCCTCGGCGGACGGTACATCGAAGCTCGCACCAAACGGCAATCTGGAGCCGCGATGCGCGCGTTGCTGGAGCTCGGCGCGAAGGACGCCAACGTGCTGCACGACGGTGCCGAGGTTTCTGTCCCCGTCAGCGCACTGAAACCGGGCGACCTGTTCGTCGTGCGACCGGGGGAGAAGATCGCCACCGACGGGTTGGTGACGGATGGCGCATCCGCCGTGGACCTCAGCATGCTGACCGGCGAGTCGGTTCCGGTCGAGGTCGCACCGGGCGACCGTGTTGTCGGCTCGACCGTCAACGTGGGCGGGCGGTTGATCGTCGAGGTCACGCGCGTCGGGGCCGACACCGAGCTGGCTCGGTTGGGTCGCCTGGTCGAGGATGCACAGACCGGTAAGGCCGAGGTGCAGCGCCTGGCCGACCGGGTCTCCGCAATCTTCGTCCCGGTTGTCATCGTGCTGTCGATCCTGACCCTGGTCGCCTGGCTGCTGCTGGGCGGGTCGGTGGAGGCGGCGTTCACGGCCGCGGTTGCGACGCTCATTATCGCCTGCCCCTGTGCGCTGGGGCTGGCCACGCCGACCGCGCTGCTGGTCGGCACCGGCCGCGGCTCACAGCTGGGCATCCTGATTCGCGGACCGCAGACCCTCGAGTCAACTCGCCGCGTCGACACGATCGTGCTCGACAAGACCGGCACGGTCACCACCGGCGAGATGCGCCTGCACGAGGTGGTCGTCGCGGATGGCGAGACTGTGGCTGAGCTGCTGCAAGTGGCTGCCGCGGTCGAGAACGGCTCCGAGCATCCGATCGGTCGCGCGATCGTTGCTGGCGCCGAGGCTAAGGGGATCGAGCTGGCGGATGCCGCGTCGTTCACGTCGCACCAGGGTCAGGGTGTGGCGGCGACGGTCGGCGACCGTGCCGTGGCGGTGGGCAAGGCGGACTGGATCGAACGTGACTGGGCGCTGCCGTTGCCCGCGGCGCTGCGTGCTTCTTTCGATGCCGCCGAGGCCTCCGGTAATACGGCCGTGGTGGTCGGCTGGGATGGTGCCGTGCGCGGCCTGCTGATCGTGGGCGACTCGATCAAGCCGACCAGTGCAGAGGCGATTGCCCGGTTCCGCAAGCTTGGACTGACGCCGGTGTTGCTGACCGGCGACAATGCCGGTGCTGCGGCCAATGTGGCAGCGAGCGTGGGCATTGAGGACGTTCGTGCCGGTGTGACCCCGGCCGGCAAGCTGGAGGCCATCCGCTCGTTGCAGGCATCCGGTCGGGTGGTGGCGATGGTCGGCGATGGCGTCAATGACGCGGCAGCGCTGGCGGCGGCCGACCTCGGCATCGCGATGGGCGCCGGAACGGACGCGGCAATCGCGGCGAGTGACCTCACGGTCATGAGTGGGGACCTGCTGGTGGTGGCGGATGCCATCCGGCTGGCCCGGCGCACGCTCGGCACCATCAAGGGCAACCTGTTCTGGGCGTTCGCCTACAACACGGCTGCCATTCCGGTGGCGATGCTCGGCCTGCTGAACCCGTTGCTGGCGGGGGCGGCAATGGCGTTCTCGTCGGTGTTCGTGGTGACGAACAGCCTGCGGCTGCGAGGGTTCAAGCGGGAGCAGACCCAGGTTTCGACTGGCTGAGTTCAACAACACTTCCTAATAGCCCGGTGGACGGCGCAGCGAGTTATGCCGGAACGAAATGCTCAGGCTGGGACACCAGTACTCCCATTCGTGTGGCGACCTTTCGCCCAGCCGCCTCGATGTCTCGAATGACCTGACGGTGGTCGGACACCCGAGAAACCAGCGCGCTCTGGATCGGGGGCAGGTCGATCTCGACGAAGGTGACACCCGGATGCCGAAAGTAGTCCTGGGCGCGGGCCGTGATCGTCATGACAGCCTGGCCGGCGGCGACCACAGCAAGTCCCTCGCGCACCGTGTGGATGGTCGGACCCTCGGCGATCGGGGCCCCAGCCGGTGTTGCCGGTGGGAAGTGGTACGCGAGCCATGCGGGTGGCGCCACACCAGGTGGCAGCCGCACCATGCGTTCCTCTCGCAGCTCTTCCGGGTCGACCAGGGCGCTCTGACTGAGCCGATGACCGTCTGGTAGTGCGAGCATCCGCTGGTCCTGAAAGAGGATCGCCCCGCGCCGCAACTCGGGCAGCCCCACCGGCAACCTCACTAAGGCGATGTCGACGGAGCCGTTGCGCACGGCTTCGATCTGGTCGATGTAGGTGAGCTCGACCAGGGTCATGTTCACGTCGGGGCGGAGTCGCTCGAACTCTGCCCGCAGTGGCGCGGTGAACTCGTAGAAGCCGCCGCCCAGGTATCCGATGAGGAGCTCACTGCGCTCGCCACGCGCCTGCTTGCGCGCGGCATCAAGGGTTGCATTCAGTGCGATGAGGGTGGGTTCGACCTCCCTGACCAGGGTCTCTCCGAGCGGAGTGAGCGTCACCCTCCTACTGGTGCGTTCAAACAGGGCGTTACCGAGTTCCTTTTCAAGCGAACGGACAGCTTCCGAGACGGTCGACTGGTTCATGTACAGGCGTTCGGCAGCACGCCCGAAATGCAATTCACGAGCCACCTCGACGAAGATCTCAAGCTTTCGCGTTTCCATCCCACTCCCATCAATCGGATAAGCCGAATGATAGCCGACCGAATGCTCGTTGATCGCCGGAGATCATCTGGGTGAGGCTATCGGTACGCGCAAGGGATTATGCGCCAGAACGGCAACCTCAAAGGAGAGCACAGTGTCAGCGCACCAACCGTCCCCGGCACCATTCACCAGCGAAGCTGTGGAGTTCGGTGCCCCGGGAGAGCGGCTCCGCGGCACGCTTTACCTGCCGGCGGATGCCGATGGCGAAATTCCCGGCGTGGTGCTCGGCCACGGCTGGGGTATGTGTGCAGGTGGTGACCTCGAGGATTATGCGCGGGCCATTGTTGAGCGGGGCATCGCTGCGCTCACCTTCGACTTTCGTCGACTCGGCAAGAGCGACGGCCTGCCCCGACAAGACATCGACCCGTACTGGCAGGTCGAGGACTACCGCACGGCGATCACCTGGCTCAGCGCACGGCCCGAGGTCGCTTCACGGAACATCGGCATCTGGGGCAGCAGCTATAGCGGCGGGCACGTCCTGATCGTCGCCGCGACTGACAGCCGGGTGAAAGCTGTGGTTTCACAGGTTCCCACCATCAGCGGCTACGAGGCGGGACTTCGAAAGACCCACCCTGAAAAGCTCGATGCTTTGCGCGAAGTGTTCCATGCCGACCGGCTTGCTCGCCTGAACGGCGAGGCACCAGGAATGATCCAGACCGTCGGCACACCGGATGAGACCAACGTCGCCTATCCGGGAGCCGACTCCTACGACTACATGTCGGGCCAAGGCAAGATCGTGCCGGAGTGGCGCAACGAGGTCACGCTTCGGTCCCTTGACGCTGCCCGCGCCTACGAGCCGGGCACCTGGATAGACAGGATCGCACCCAAGCCCCTTCTCATGATTGTCGCCACCGGCGATTTGACCACCCCGTCAGACATGCAACTTGAGGCTTACGCGAAGGCTCGTCACCCCAAGGAACTCATGTTGCTTCCTGGTGGCCATTACTCGGCTTACCAAGAGCACTTCGACACAACGAGCGTGGCCGCGGCCGACTGGTTCAGCACACACCTCGAATCCACCAACTCATAGACCGCAAGACCCTCGAAACCCCACCACAAAGGAGTGACAACACATTGAGTACCATTGCCCCCGAATTGACTACTGACCAGAAACTCACCAGACCCCAGCTGAAATCCAGACTGCGGTCCCTTCGCGCCGCCGTCATGGGCAACGTGCTGGAGTGGTTCGACTGGACCCTCTACGCGACCTTCGCCGTCTACCTGGCCGCGAACTTCTTCGAGGCCGGTGACCCGACATCCGCGCTCCTCGCAACACTCGCAGTGTTCGCCGTCGGGTTCGTCGCCCGCCCCATCGGCGGCATCATCTTCGGCAAGTTGGGCGACCGGATCGGCCGCAAGACCACGCTCGTGGCGACCATGATCACGATGGCCACAGCAAGCCTCATCATCGCGATCATCCCGAGCTACGAGACGATCGGGGTCTGGGCTTCTGTGCTGCTGCTTACGGCGCGACTGCTGCAGGGACTGGCACACGGCGGTGAATCGGGTGTCTCCTACACTTACGTCGCCGAACTGGCACCGCCGAAGCACCGCGGCCTCTGGTCGAGCTCGGTGTTCATCAGCGTGACGATCGGCGTGATGGGTGCCACCTTCGTCGGCATCCTGCTCACCGCCCTGTTCACCGAAACCGACATGATGGCTTTCGGATGGCGTATCGGCTTCGTCTTCGGTGCCCTGCTCGGCATCTATGCGCTGTACCTGCGCCGTGCCGCCGACGAGTCCCCGGTCTTCGAGGAGGCCGGTGAGAAGTCTGAAGCCGCCGCCCCCAGCAAGCTCTCCGCACGCCAGGTGTGGACGATCGTCGCCAAGGTTGTTCTCCTGTCCGCAGCATCCAACGCCGCGTACTACACCTGGGTCACCTTCGCGCCCAGCTTCGCGATCTCCGGTCACGGAATGGACCCGAATGGAGCATTCACGGCGAGCATCCTCGCCCAGGTGGTCGTACTGTTCCTGCTTCCGTTCTTCGGGCACCTCGCCGACCGCTTCGGACGCAAACCCATGGTTCTGATCTACGGCGTCCTGGTGATGGTTGTCGTGTTCCCCATCAACATGATCCTGTCCGACCAGCCCTGGACGCTGTTCCTCTCCCAGGGCCTCGGCCTGGCGGTGTGGGCGATCATCGCATCGATCTACCCGGCGATCGTCGCTGAGCAGGTCCCGACCAAGCAGCGCGCGTTCGGTGTCGGTTTCCTCAGCTCGCTCTCTGTTGCGATCTTCGGCGGAACCGCCCCGTATCTGAACACCTGGCTGACCTCCATCGGAGCTTCATGGGTGTTCTCGGTGTGGGTCGGATTACTGGGACTCCTCGCCGTGATCGCCTCGTTCATCATCAAGGAGACGAAGGGTGTTCCGCTCAACGACATCCACACGGCGGCGGAGACGCGTTGATCGTGGCCGGCACTTCGAAAGTTTCCGCAAACCTTGTGGTCGTCGTGACCGGTGCCGCTGGCGGTATCGGCTCGGCAACGTGCGAAGAGTTTCTACTGCGGGGGGCGACGGTCATCGGGCTGGACCGCGCCTTCCCAGAAGGCTCCACCGCTGAGGGGGTCGACCGCCGCCCTGTCGATGTCACCGACATTGCCGGGGTGCGTGCCATCGCAGACGAAATCGTCGAACGGTACGGGCACATCGACGTGTGGGTGAACAACGCGGGCATGCTCGGTCGAAGTCCATCATTGGACCTCGAAGAGGATGCCTGGAATCAGACACTGAACGTCAACCTCACCGCGACATTCTTCGGCGCACAGGCCGCTGCACGCCACATGGCGAAGCGGGGCAAGGGGACGATCATCAACCTGTCGAGCTACGCCGGGCTTAAAGCCCGCCCGAACTGCGCCGACTACGCCTCGGCCAAGGCCGGTGTCGCTCATCTCACCGAGTGCCTCGCACTCGAATGGGGTCCCCTGGGCATCCGCGTGAATGGCGTCGCCCCCGGCTATATCGACACCCCGATGAGCGCCTGGATGCACGCCGACAAAGAGCAGATGGCATGGTTCAAGGGTCGTTCTCCGCTCGGACGACTCGGTGAGACGAGCGAAGTGGCGAAAACCATCGCCTACCTTGCGTCGGACGACTCCTCGTATGTGACCGGCCAGGTCATGCTCGTCGACGGAGGGTTCGCCAAGTCATGAGCGACCGCGAGAGAGATTATTGGAGCACGCGCACCTGCGTCGTTACGGGCGGCGCAGGCGGACAGGGTGCTGCAGAAGTGCGGAGCCTGATCGCGCTCGGTGCCTCCGTGGTGGCGATCGACAGGCTCCCGAACGACGCTCCAGAGTGGGCGGCGCTCCGCGAGTCGGTCGACGCCAACCTGCGCCTGGTGACAGTCTCCGGCGACATCGTCGAGGACGCGACCTGGGATCGCGTTCTCGAGGCGGTTGCCGGGCTCGGTCGCCCCCTTGCCGGGCTGGTCAACAACGCCGGGATCACCCTGCGCAAGACGGTGACCCAGACCTCACTTGCGGAGTGGGAGAATCTCATCCGGGTCAACCTCACCGGCAGCTTCATGGGCATCCGTCGGCTGGCGGATGCCATGGCGGAGGGCGGTGCAATTGTGAACGTCTCGTCCACCGCCGGCCTCACCGGCTACTTCTCGGCCGCGTACACGGCAAGCAAGTGGGCCGTGCGGGGGCTCGCGAAGGCGGCGGCGATCGAGCTCGCACCCCGCGGCATCCGGGTGAATACGATCTGCCCTGGGCTGGTCGACACCCCTATGGCGCTGACCGTCAAGCCGGGCCACGACGCCGACCAGATCAAGGGCTGGTATGAGGGCAATCGGGAGATGACGCCGCTGGGGCGGGGTGCATCACCCGACGAACTTGCGGACGCCGCCCTGTTCTTGCTGGGGCCGCATTCGTCGTTCATTACCGGCACCGATCTCGCCGTCGATGGCGGCATGATCGGGGCCGGCATTTACACCTATGTGGGACAGCGGGCAGGAACCATCCCTGAGCAGGCAGCCAGGGGCTGAGGGCCATGTCTGCTGTGAGCAGAATCGGGCCCCCAGCCCTGGGTCACGCTTTACGATCAAGCATGGCCGATATCGTCGTATCCCTGAACTCTCAGAGCGCTGGCGAGCAGCCCGCGGAGGCTACCCCTCAGACTCAGAGGCCCCGCGAGCCCTTGTGGCGACACCTGGTCGGTGATCAACTGCGCAGGCTCCGGCACGAGCGCGGCGAGACCCTGGGTAAGACCGCGACCCGTGCCGGCGTCTCTCCCCAATACCTGTCCGAAATCGAGCGAGGGCGCAAGGAGCCGTCGAGCGAGATGATCGCGGCCGTGACCAGAGCTCTGGACACCACCCTGGTCGACCTGACGCTCGACATCGCCGAGCGCCTGATCGCCGCGCGGGAGCATCCCACCACGCAACTCTCGGCCAACCGGTCCAACGTCGCGTTGGCCGCGTAGCTGCGGCATCGTTGTCATCTCTCCTCGATGACGTGATCGAGCAGGCCATAGTCCCGTGCGGTGGCCGCGGTGAAGATCCGGTCGTGGTTGGTATCGGCGCGCAGCGTCGCGACGCTCTGCCCGGTGTGCCGGGATAGGACCGACTCGATGTCCGAGCGGATCCGCACCACCTCGTCAGCCTGCAGGATGAGGTCAGGGATGGCTCCCCGACCCTGAGCGGCAGGCTGGTGAAGCACGATCCGGGCGTGGGGGAGCGCAGCCCGCTTTCCCTCGGCACCGGCGGCGAGGAGGACGGCGCCGACCGCAACCGCCTCGCCAACGACAGTGGTGGCGACCTGCGGGCGGATGTATCGCATGGTGTCGTAGATGGCCAGCATCGCCCCGGGGTCGCCACCCTCGCAATTGATGTACAGCTGGATGTCGCCCTCCGCGTTGTCCGACTCCAGGTACAGCAATTGGGCGATCAGGGCGTTAGCGACGCCGGCGTCGATGGCTGTTCCCAGGTAGACGATCCGCTGAGTCAACAGGTGCGAGTAGACATCCGTCACCCTGTCGCCGCGAGGATGCTGTGAGAAGACGTTCGGGATGGTGTAACTGCTCATCGGACGCCCCCATCAATCGCAACGCTGAATCCAGTGCTGACGCGGTCTCGCGGCCTGAAGTCGTCAAAGGAGTCGACGACAGCGTCGACGAAGCCGTACTCGAGGGCCTCCTCGGCGGTGTACCAGTGGTCGTGCAGGGAGTCTTCGAAGATCCGCTCGATCGGCTGTCCGGTGTCCTCCGCGATCAATCGCAGCACCGTGTCTCGGGTGTGGCGAAGATCATCCGCCTGTAACTCGATGTCGACAGCGCTGCCTCCGATTCCCGCTGACCCCTGGTGCATCAGCACGCGAGCGTTCGGGAGAGCTTTGCGTTTCCCTTTCGTCCCGGCGGAGAGCAGGAATTGCCCGGCGCTGTACGCGATGCCGAACACGAGGGTCGAGACGTCGTTGGGAATCGTCCGCATCACGTCCCGGATCGCGAGCATCGACGGCACTGAGCCGCCAGGGGAGTGGATCCACAAGGAGATGTCGGCGGATGGGTCTTCCGTGGCCAACGCGATGAGCTGAGTGGCCAGCAAGGTTCCGTTGTCGTCGTCGAGAGGTCCATCCAGCACGAGCACGCGCCGCTCATAGAACTCGCGTCGGATCGTTTCGGTGAACAGTGGTTGCTTCGGGGAATCGCTCATGTACCCACCCTGCGCCCGCTCTTCGGGGTGATGCGAGCGAATCTGCCGACAGCAGAGCAGCCCTCAGCAGAGG
This sequence comes from Homoserinimonas sp. A520, assembly GCF_054489245.1. Taxonomy (NCBI): domain Bacteria; kingdom Bacillati; phylum Actinomycetota; class Actinomycetes; order Micrococcales; family Microbacteriaceae; genus Homoserinimonas; species Homoserinimonas sp. A520. The sequence continues at coordinate 234,343 of NZ_JBTMWX010000003.1, forward strand.
AGAAAGCAACGGATGCCGTGGGCGCTGACGTTGATGTTTACTTGACGTCGAACGCTCTACGGTTCGCGCTCATTTGATTGTTTGCTCGGGAGGATGGTTCAGATGTCGGGACGGTCAAGAAGCTTTGCCGTGAAGAGTGACCCGCTGATCTCAGTTCATCAACGGGATGTGGATGAGTTGCAGAATCGTATCTTCACAACCAAGTGGCCACAGTCCTGGCCGGTCGAGCCATGGACAGCCGGGAGCGATGTCGAGGAAGTGCGGCGCCTGGCTGACTACTGGGGCGACGGATACGACTGGCGCGTTCACGAGGCGCAGATCAACGCGCTTCCCTCCTACGTTGCGGAGTTCGAGGGGCAGAAAGTTCATTTCCTCCGTTTCGACGCTGAAGACCAGGATGCACCAGCGGTTGTGCTGACCAACGGCTGGCCGAGCACCTTCTTCGAGATGGTGGAGCTTGCGCGACGGCTGTCCTCTCCCTCCACGTACGGGGAGACAGGCCCGTCCTTCACCGCGGTCGTTCCTTCACTGCCCGGTTTCACCTTTTCCGACGCCTCAGCCACCTCGCCGCCGCGGATACCGACTCACGAGCTGTGGCATCGATTGATGCTGGGTCTCGGGTTCAACCAGTACTTTGCGCATGGCGGAGATCTGGGCAACGGGATTACATCGCGGCTTGCGGCCGGGCATCCGGAAGCTCTGATCGGGATCCACGTGATGTCGGTGGGAATGCCACGGGAATGGGATGAGGCCTCGTTGGCCGACGAGGAGCGCGCACACCTGGCGCGCATCGAGGTATGGAACCGTGAGGAAGGCGCCTACATGCACCAACACCGCACCCGTCCCCTCTCCCTGGCATTCGGGCTTTCGGATTCGCCGGTCGGCCTTCTCGCGTGGATCCTCGAGAAGTACCGAACCTGGAGCGACCGCAGCTCAGGCCAGGCGTTCGGGCTGACCGATGATTTCCTGCTCACGCAGGCGAGCCTCTACTGGTTCACCAACACGATCGGAACGTCCTTCCGCCCTTATTACGAGGCACTTTCCCCTCACGAGTACGTCACCGTGCCTACCGCGCTGGCGCTATTCCCCGCCGACTTGCAGCAGCCTCCGAGAGCTTGGGCTGAGCGCAGCCACAACGTCCGGCGCTACACGAAGCTGGCCGCTGGCGGGCACTTCGCACCCATCGAACAGTCTGCGATCCTCAGCGACGACATACGCGCATTCTTCACGGAACTGCTCCACCCATCGCTGTAGCGTCTGTTTCCTGACCGCAACGTGAACTCCAGGACCAGTACCCTCGGTGTTGGCACTGCCGGCGTCGGCTGAGCTTGGTGCGGCGCCGGAGGGTGAGAGAGCAATGAGCATGCGATTTGAAGAGCTGGACTGGCAGCAGACGGCGATGGGGGAACTCACGCTGCGCCGTCGGCTCGAACCCTCAGTCGGGCGTGAGGTGTTCGAGGTGAAGTTGGGGGAGGAGTACCTGATGTCGAGCCTCTTCACGGTAGCCGAAGAGGAACTGGCAACCCTCGGGCTCGCAGCCACCGAGAAACCCGGCCTGGATGTTCTTGTCGGGGGGCTCGGACTCGGGTACACCGCTGCCGCTGCGTTGCGTGATCCCAGGGTTCGCGCTCTCTCCGTGATCGATGCACTACCCGCCGTGATCGACTGGCACAAGCGTGGCCTGTTGCCTGTGTCAGCGGACCTGACCGCTGATCAGCGAACGAACCTCGTGCATGGCGATTTCTTCGCAGTGATGCGACAAGTCCATGTCGCGGGCGCTCAGCGCTACGACGTCATCCTGCTCGATGTCGACCATTCGCCCCGCCATTCTCTCGACCCCAGCCACGCTGATCTCTACACTGTCTCCGGGCTGCAAGCCCTCAAGTCTCACCTGAACAGCGAAGGGGTATTCGCGCTGTGGTCGGATGATCCGCCGGACGACGAGTTCATGTCCGTGCTGTCGGCCGTCTTCTCCGAGGCGGTTGCCCACGTGGTCGAGTTCGCGAACCCGGTGACGGGCGGCACGTCTTCGAACAGCGTGTACGTCGCTCGTGATTGACGAAGATCACACCTGGACAGCGAAGAACTTCACCAGGTGCGCTGCGAGCGGCTCGGCGGAAATATCATGGGTCTGTCCCTCAATGATCTCGAACCGGGCCCCGGGGACGGCCGCCGCGACTTCCTCCGCCCCGTAGCGCAGGAAATCCGGGCTCAACTCGCCCGCCAGCGTAAGCGTGGGTACCGTTAGCTGCGAAGCGAGCGCAACCGGTACTCTACTGTCGCCCATCGCCGCATCATCGTAGGCGAGGGTGGGCGCGAGCGCCTCCGTTGCCGACCAACTAGGTGAGGCCTTCATTCCCTCGATGGCCACCTCGGGAACTCCCACCCGGCGCATGAACAGCTCGACGGCATCCGCTCGCCTGCCGCTGGCCAGCAAGCTGGTCAGTTGGTTCGTGTATTGCTCCGCCGAAGGAAGCGCCGGCTCCGGCATGTAGGGCGGCTCATAGAGGGCGATGCGGGAAAGGCGCTGCGGACCGATGCTCGCGGCCGCCCTGAGAACGAGAGCAGCGCCCGAAGATATGCCGAAAACCGCAGCGCTGCCTCCGGCCTGCGCCACCAGCGCGCCGATGTCCTCGATCTCCCGCTCAACGGCGAACGGCAGGGTGTCGCCGCTCGCCCCTCGTCCGCGGCGATCGTAGAGATACACCGTGAACTCTGCGGCGAGCTCTTCAGCAGTGCTTCGCGTGGGTCCGGCGCCGCGGAAGCACATCGCACCGTCGACGAGAATCACGGCGGGACCGGATCCAACGGTCTCGTACGAGATCGGCGTTCCATCCTGAGAGACGACTTCAGGCATCTGATTTCCCTTCAGAGGTTGCTGGTCAGCGTTGTTTCGAGCTTATCCACGGGTTTAGTGACGGAGCCAACGGGTTCAGCCACTAAAACTGCTGGCACTATCCGGACGAATCGCCTTATCGTGTACCTCATCCAATAGGAGGTCCACCCATGGGCAAGCTGATCTACTCGATGATCACGTCACTCGACGGCTACGTGAGCGGGCCGGACGGCAGCTTCGACTGGGGTGGCGCAGACGAAGAGCTGCACGACTTCGTGACCGAGCGGATGGCATCCGTCGGCACCTATCTGAACGGCCGCCGCCTGTACGAGCTCATGGTCTACTGGGAGACCGCGCACCTGGAGCCGGACCAGCCGCGGTACGTCGTTGACTTCGCCCTGGCGTGGCAGGCGGCGGACAAGGTCGTCTACTCAACGACGTTGAGCGAGGTCTCCAGCAAGCGCACCAGGATCGAGCGCACCTTCGATGCGGATGCCGTGCGCAAGCTCAAGGCGGAATCCGATCTTGACCTGACTATCGACGGGCCGACCCTCGCTGCACAGGCCATCCGCGCCGGACTGGTCGACGAGTACCAGGTGTACGTCAGCCCGGTGATCGCCGGGGGCGGCAAGCGGTTCTTCCCCGACGACGTTTCGGCGAACCTGGAACTGTTGGATGACCACCGACTCGGCAGCGGCCTGGTGTATCTGCGCTACGGCGTCACGAGCGCACCGGCTCCTACGGCGTGACGACCACCTTGCCGAGGGCGCGCCCCGCACCCACGTAGGCGAGCGCCTGCGGTACCTCCTCGAGCGAGAACGTGCGGTCGATGTGGATGCGCAGATCTCCGGCGACGCAACGCTCGGCGACCGGCTCGAAGTATGGTGGCCCCTGTCGTGCCACCAGAATGCCCAGCCGGCGCCCGCTGAGCAGGCCGAGCGCGGCACCGGCAGTCACCACCCGCAGCAGTGTTCGCACGGTTCCGCCGACGCAGAGGTAGCGTCCGCCTGGTGCCAGCGCACGCCGGTAGGCGAATACAGATCGGTGCGCCACGAGATCGAGCACCAGGTCGAACGGTTCTCGCCTGGTGAAGTCCTCGCTGCGGTAGTCGACCACATCATCCGCTCCGAGCTGTCGCAGGTAGTCGAGTTTGCCCGCATTGTCGACTCCGGTCACGTGCGCTCCGGAGAGCTTGGCGAGCTGGATCGCGAACGTACCCGCGCCACCCCCTGCGCCATTGATCAACACGCGCTGCCCGTCTCGCGCATGCGCCATCCCCTGAAAAGCTATTGCGCCCGCCTGGGGCAGCGTCGAGGCCTCGGCGAACGTCAACCCGGACGGTTTGTGCGCGAGCGCTTTCACCGGGGCCACCGCGAACTCGGCGAAGCCGCCCATCAGCTCCAGGTTGTCGCCGTACACCTCATCGCCGACCGTGAACCGAGTGACGCCGGAGCCGACCGCAGCGACGCGTCCGGCAATGTCGGAACCGAGCACCCGGCGCCTGGGGGAGCGCAGCCCGCCCAGGCGCGCGTACCCCGGAGTTCCGGTCAGTCCCTCCCAGTCAGTGAGGTTGACGGATGTCGCGGCGACCTCGACAAGCACCTGGCCGGCGCGCGGCGACGGCACTGGCATCTTTTCCAGCCGCAGCACGTCGGGCTGGCCGTACCGATCATAAGCAACGGCCCTCATTGTGCGTTCGGCTCTTCTTCCAGCCGGTGGCGCTCCAGCCAGCGCTCCAGCCCATCCAGGATGAGGTCGAGGCCGAGCGGAAACTCGTCGCCGTAGTTGTAGCCCGGTTGAAGAACATGGTCCGTGGTCAGTTCAGCGAGGTACGGGTACTCGTTCGCCGGGAGCTGCGCGAGCATCACATGCGCCATCGCGGCGGTCTCCTCCTCGGTCGTGAAGGGCAGGCTCTTCTCCTGCATGGCAAAGCCGTAGATGTAGCTGTCCAGCGCTGAGAACGCGTGGGCAGCCATCGCGATGGAAAAACCGGCATTGCGGAGCGTGCCGATCACCCGGTCGTGATGCCGCAGGGTTCCGGGCCCGGGGTTCGTCCCCGAGTCCTTGAGGGTGGTGGCCCACGGATGCCGCGACAGCACCTCGCGGAACGACACCGACCGCTTGCGCATTGCCGTCATCCAGTCATCGCTGTGCGACGGCAACTCGATCTCACTGAAAACGGCATCGACCATGCCGTTCAGCAGGTCCTCCTTGTTCGCGACGTGGTTGTACAGCGACATCGCTTCCACGCCGAGCTCTTCCCCGAGCCTGCGCATGGTCAGCGATTCGATGCCTGCCGTGTCGGCAAGCGCGATCGCGGTGCTCAGTACTCGGTCGCGATTCAGCCGGCTCCGTGTCGCTGTGCCTGCTTTGCCTGATGGTCTCGCCATATTTTCCCCCGTCTGATCTATTGACAACCTTACCATGTATCTGTAACTTGCTTACATCATAAGTTTACAACGTAAGGAATGGAATCCCCATGAACCCGAACATGCTCGCCTCGACCAGGACCGCTGCCCCGCGGCATCCGCTTCGCTTCACCAACTGGTCGCAACGCACATCGGCGCTCGTCGCCGGAGTCTCCCTCGCCGTCATGGCAGCGTTAGGAGGCTTTGCCAACTTCGGGGCGCTCGTTCCGCTGATTGCCCCGGGCGACGCGACCCACACTGCGGACAACATCACCGGCTCGCCGATCCTGTTCCTGGCGGGCGTCGCCGGCTTCGTCGTCATTGCCATCCTCGACGTCATCGTTGCGGGTGCCCTGTACACATTGTTCAAGCCGGTCAGCCGCCGGCTCTCAGCGGCAGCCGCCTGGATGAGAACCATCTACGCAGTGCTTCTGCTGGGCGCCGTCAGCCAACTCGTGCTCGGGTACACGATGCTCGGCGATCCGGAAGCCGCCCTCCCGGTGCTGGTGTCGTTCAACACCATCTGGGTTATCAGCCTCGGCCTGTTCGGCGTCTCCCTGCTGTTGATCGGCTACCTTGCCTTCCGTTCCGGTTTCATCGCGAAGGTGTTCGGCATCCTGCTCGCCGTCGCGGGTGTCGGATACCTGGCGGATTCTTTCGGCATGGCCTTCATCCCCGGCTTCACGGCCGTCTTCGCCCAGTTCCTGTTCGTGGGTGAGGTGGCCATCATCTTCTGGCTGCTCATTCGCGGCCGCCGCCTTCCCGCCAACTGACACCCGAAGCTGAAGGAGCAGAACTGATGACCATCCCCGCGATCGAATCCTCCAGCATCCGGAACATCGCCACCATGAAAGCCCTGGTCTCCCGGCGCTATGGCGGGCCCGAGGTCCTGGCGATCGAACAGGTGGCCAAGCCTGTTCCGAAGGCGGGGGAGCTGCTGATCCGAAACCACGCCTCCGTCGTCACCGCCGCCCTGTGCCACGCCCGGGCCGGCGCCGACCTGTCGACCCGGCTGTACTTTGGCCTCAGAAAACCGAAGTGGCCCATCCTCGGCACCAACTTCTCCGGGGTGGTCGAGGCCGTAGGGAGTGCCGAAACACGCTTCAAGGTCGGTGACCGTGTCGCCGGAACCAACGCCACGAACTTCGGTGCCCACGCCGAGTACCTGGTGGTAGCGGATGCCGGCGCGATCGTCCCGAAGCCGGCCGGCCTGAGCGACGCGCAGACGGTAGCCGTCTTCGATGGCGCGGTCACGGCCCTGCCGTTCCTGCGGGATACCGCCAGGCTTCAGGCGGGCCAGTCCACCCTGGTCATCGGTGCATCCGGCGCTGTGGGTACGGCGGCGATCCAGCTTGCCAAACACCTCGGCGCCACCGTCACCGCCGTGTGCAGCACCGCGAACCTCGAGCTGGTGCGCACGCTGGGGGCGGATGCCGTGATCGACTACACGACGGACGATTTCACCCGAAATCTCGACTCCTACGACGTTATCTTCGACGCGGTCGCCGCTAACTCGTTCTGGAGGAGCCGGAGGACTCTGAAGCGCGGCGGCATCTACCTGACCACCGAGCCGTCGCCCGCCATCCTGTTTCAGATGCTCTGGACCTCGCGGTTCGGCCGCAAGAAGGCGGCAATCGCGTTCACCGGGTTGGCCAAACCGGCCGAGTTGGCGAAAAACCTCGCCTTCATCGCCGGGCTGGCCGAAACAGGTCAGTACGTCCCGGTGATCGGGGCAACGCATTCGATCGAGCAAGCGGCCGAAGCACACCGCCTGGTCGACACCGGGCACAAGACGGGCAGTGCCGTCATCACGATCTGAGCCAGCTACCCCTGCCGGCGCACGATCTCCGTGATCCAGATCGGCGCAAACGGCGAGGTGCAGTTCGGCGGAGTCGGGTAGTCCTTCAGCACTTCCAGCCGTTCGCCGATGTCGATCGCCCGGGTGCGCAGGTCAGGGTTGTTGATACCGATCATCGCCAGGCAGGTGTTCATCGCCCACTGCAATCGGTCCGGCGCATCCTTCATCTGCGACTCAATGATGTCCAGCAGCCCAGCAAGGTCCAGCCCTTCCGGGCTCTTCGCCACCCGCTCCGAGGTCAGCGCCCAGCCGGCACTCGCCACGATCGGGTCCGGATCGGAGAACCACTTCAGCCGCAACTCCTCGGCATGCGGATTCTTCTTCACGACGTAGTTCACCAGCCAGTCCTGCACCTTCGGTGCCTGGGCGACCCGCAGCATCCCGTCCAGCTCGCCTGTCGAATACAGCTTGGGGCGGCACACGAGAAGCGCGAGCAATCGCGCCGCCGTGTCACCCGTCGCCCAGAGCTCGCCAGCCAGATCGTGCTGCGTCTTCAGTCGCTTCGCTACAAGCCGCAGCTTGCTGAGGTTCACGCCGTGGTCGTCGCCATGCCTCTCGTTGACCTCGCGCATTCTGGGGTCTTCGAGCCCAGCCAATTCCGCCAGAAGCTCGGCCGTACGTGTGTCTGACATGAGCCCTCGCGTCTCAACTCGGTGGATGGGCTATCGCCCCAGCCTACTTCCGGTCGCCGAACTGGGCCTCATATCCGGCGCGGGCGCCGCGGTCGGCCTGGCGAACCTGGTCGGGAACGAGCCGGCGCAGCAGTGGGTCGCGCATCCATCCGGGCAGCACGTTGACCCAGCGCAGCACCGGGCCGATGTAGCCGGGGAGCGTGACCTCGAAGCGCGGGCGGATGATGGTGCGCAGCACGGCGGCAGCAACATCCGCTGGCAGGAGCAACTTGGCGGCGCCCGTGGCCGTTCCCGTTGCGAGGGCTGTGTCCACCACGGCGGGCATGATGACGGAGAAACGGATGGGGGAGCGGTGCAGTTCCGCGCGCACGGCTTTGAGGTAACCGAGAACGCCGTGCTTGCTCGCCGCATAGCTCGCCTCGCCCGGGGTGGTCAGGATCGAGGCGGCGGAAGCGATGGTGATGATGTGCCCCGAACCACGGGCCACCATCGCGGGTGCCGCGAGTTTCACGCCGCGGATCACCCCGAGAAGGTTCACCGCGACCTGCCGCTCCGCCGCGGCATCCGGTTCAGCGTCGAAGGGACCGACCCACATGACGCCCGCGTTGTTGACCAGCACGTCGATCGGGCCCCAGGCTGCTTCGACGGTGGTCAGGAAGTCGGCGAAAGACTCCGTGTCGGTGACGTCCAGCTCGAGGCCGAGCAGGATGCCGTCGAGTTCGTCCGCCGTGCGCCTCACCGCGGTGCCGTCGAGGTCCCCGATCGCGACCCTGGCGCCGGCCGAGGCCAGGAGGCTCGCGATTTCGCGGCCGATTCCGTTCGCGCCCCCGGTTACGGCGACCACTGTGCCGGTGAGGTCCGCCGGGCGGGTCATCCGTTCTCCCTGGCGACTGCACGCTCGGTCGTAGCGGAGTGAGCGACGGATCGCTTTCGGCCTCGACCCCGTTCTCGTGCCAGGTCCCAGAGGTAGCGGTCGAAGTCGACCTCCATGGTGTGCCGCGGCGACGTGTAGAACTGGCGCTTGTTGCGCTCGTGGTCTGTGGCCAGTTGTTCGCGGATCTCGTCGTCGGACGGGGCGACGTACTGCCCGCTCAGCATTTCGGCTACCCACGCTCCCTGCGCCTCGGCCAGGGGCATCACCGCGCCGACCGGCTGCACCAGCCCGATGAAGAACAGGCCGGGAAGGTCCGGGTGCACGGTCCGCTTCCACAGCGGCAGCTCGTTGTCCTCCGCGGCGACCAGGGCCGGATCAAGGAACGGGAACGTCACCTTGTATCCCGTCGCCCACACGATCAGGTCGGCCTTCGCGCGGGTGCCGTCGACGAACACCACACCGTCCCCGTCGAAGCGCTCGATACCAGGTCGTACGGCGACTCGGCCGGCAGCGATCCGTGCGCGGATGTGATCCGATTGAACCGGATGCGACTGCCCGGGTTTGTGCTGCGGCTTCGGCAACTCGTAGTTGCGAAGGCTGCCCGAGGTGAGCGCCCCGATGCGCAGCCGCAACGCCGTCACCCACCACGGCATCCATCCGGGTAGTGCGACCTGGTCGCTGGGGAACCCGAGAAGGAACTTGCGCAGCACCCACTGCCCGCGGCGAATCGACATGGTGACGCTGTTCGCGCGGTGGGAGCCTTCGACCGCGATGTCCATGGCGGAGTTGCCTGCGCCGACCACGACAATGTCCCGGCCCTCCAACTGGTCGCCCGACCGGTAGTCGTGGGCGTGCATCTGCTCCCCGTCGAAGTGGCTGGGATAGGCGGGGTCTGGCCAGCGCGGGTCCCAATGGTGGCCGTTGGCGACCAGCACCGCGTCGTAGTGGCCCACCTGCTCGCCATCCGGGCCGCTGGTGCGCACCAGCCAGCCGCCCTCGGCATCCCGGGTGACCTGCTCAACCTCGGTGTTGAAGGTGAGCGCATGCCGAAAGCCGAAGTGGTCGACGTAGTTCTCGAAGTAGGCGTGCACCTGGTCGTGCCGGGCATACGGCGGATAATTGGCCGGCATCGGGAAGTCGGAGAACGCCATCCGGGGGCCGGAGGTGTTGATCTCCAGGGTTTCGTAGCAGGCCGATGAACCGTTCGGGTTGTCGAAGAGCCAATTGCCGCCGATCGCGCCGCCGCGTTCGAACCAGTCGAATGGCACCCCGGCGAGGTAGAGCGCCTTGGCGGCGGCGATCCCGGAGGAACCGGCGCCGATCACGCAGGCGCGGGGCAAGGACTCGTCCACGGGGATGGGGGCCGTCACCGCGTCAGCGAGGTGTTCGGGCTTCACCAAATAGGGCATGGGGGAAGCATGGCAGTGAAAGTACACGAGCTCCACTCCACCCGTTTCGGACCGACAGACTTATTTGAACCACCCAGCCCGGAACACCGGCACCTCGCCACGGACCGCGTTGCGGCACCGGTCGGCTCCAGCTCCGAGGTGTCGATCACGGTCATCGACCACCTGTCGTCGGCGGGGCGACCCACCCAGCGCTCCCAGACGTTTGGCGAGCAACAACATAAGAACTTCTTCCTCCAGGAATGGCCGAGCCGCCGGACGAGCATCCGGCAGGAACGGAGGCTCAGCTGCGGGCAGACGCCACGCTCGGCTGAACCGGCTCAGGCGAGAGGGAAGAAGAACCGCATCATCACCAGACCGTCTACGGGGTGTCTTCGCGGAGCACGCGTGCTGTGATCGCTTGCACGTCACGGTCGAGGGTCGTGACCTGATCGTGGAGACGATCCATTCGAGTGTCCATAGTCTCGTGCAGGGAACGAATTTGTTTCTCGACCGAGCCCACCTGGATCTCGATCTGCTTCCCGACCGACCCGACCTGCTTCTCAACTGACTTGATCGCGGTCGAAAGCGTGCGGCTGAATGTGGTGTTCTGCCAAGCGATCATGCCGAAAAAGGCGGAAGCGAAGACACCAATAAGCACCCAGACTTGTGGTTCGGTCAACGCGATCATGCTCCCATTGTTCGCCTGCGGATGCGAAAAGGCTACGGATGCGTCGCGGTGGCCGAGGACATCTCCCTGATTCCATGGACTTGCTCGTTCCACGCCACTGTGAAGGACCCGACGGGCGTCACGTCGCGCATCGGTCTAGGGCTACCCCTGCCGGCGAACCATTTCCGTGATCAAGATCGCCCAGCCCCAGGGAGCGATCTCAAGGCTGCGTCCCGACGAAATCGGACCGATGGCCAAGCACGTGGCGGTGTTCGTTGCCCACACCGCGACGAAGCAGCGGCCCGCGGCGACGCGGGTCGGACACAGCCACTGCATTGATCGGAAGTACCACACGAAGATCCCGAGCCCCGCCAAGACGACCGCCGTAATGATCGCCTGCGGTGAGCTTCCGGCGCCAAACCAGGTTAAGGCCGAACGGTGTCGATCAGGACGAGGCGGTGAGCTGGGGAGCCTTCGCCCAGGCCGCTGCGAGTTCACCGCGGGAGAAGATAGTTCCGAAGTCTCGCTGGATACCTTCGACGGCCGCGGCGTGTGCCGCCGGAGAATATGCCGCTGAGCAGTCGTCGACGAGCGACACGTAGTATTCCGCGGAAAGCCCATCACGCAGGCTCGATTCGACGCAGACATTGGTGGCGACGCCGGTAAACAGTAGCGATCGGATGCCAAGAGAGGCCAGCACGAGGTTCAGACTCGTTCCAACGAATGCCGAGAAGCGATGTTTCACGACGATGATGTCGGTGGGCTCCGGGCGCACCCCGTAGAACTCGCTGCCCCACGAGCCGGTGCGGCAGATCATACCGGCGCGCACGGTGCCCGGCTCGCTGCCCACCCGGTCAAGCCACGGCGATGAGTCATTCGTCTCGTCGTGCAGAGTCTGGATGAAGATCACCGGGACGCCCACGGCGCGCGCCGCGGTGATAAGCTCCGCGAGCCGCGGCACCATCTCGGCGGCTGCGCCCACGTCATTGCCAAGATTCGCGAGCGCCCCGGCAGGGTCGCAGAAATCGTTCTGCACGTCGACGACGATCAGCGCAGTGCGCGCGGGATCGCAGCGAAATGGCATGGTCGTCATGAATCCACTCCCTTGTCGCACCGCGGGGTGTTGCGATGGTCACCCTAGCGCACGGTGTGCAGTGCCCGTCGCCCGATTCTCACACACGGAGGACCGATATGATCCACACGTGGAACTGCCTGATGGCCCGAAGTATCGTGTCGAGTCGGTCGACAGCGCCCTGCGCATTCTGCTGCTTCTACACGACATGCCGGAACTTCGGGTCACCGCCGTAGCCGACCGACTCGGCATTGCTCCGTCCACCGCTCATCGCCTGCTAACCACCCTCGCGGCCCGTCGATTTGTGATACAGGACCGCGTGACGAAGGCGTACCGGGCGGGCCCCGCTTTGATCGAACTCGGTGTGGGCAGCACCATGTCATTCGACCTGCGCTCCGCCGCAGTGCCGCACTTGAACGACCTGGTCAGGCGAATCGGCGAGACGGTGAACCTTCACGTCCTGCAGGGAAAGGACATCCGGTTCATCGCCGGGTTCGAGAGCAACCAGCAGGTGCGCACGAAGGTGCTCACCGGGGTGCTCCTCCCGGCATATGCGACTTCGGGAGGGAAAGTGCTGCTCGCTGAGCTGTCGCGCGACAGCCTTCGTGAGATGTATCCCAGGGGACTGCGCAAACTGACTCCAAGGACGCTGACGTTCACGCAGCTCGTCGACGAGTTGGCGCTGGTATTCATGCGCGGCTACGCGGTAAACCAAGAGGAGAGCGAAGCCGGGTTGAGTGCCGTCGCCGTGCCGCTCAAGGATCCTTTCGGACGGGTCATCGCCGCGGTCGCAACCTCGGCCCCGAGCAAGCGCATCCCACGCGGACGCGTCAGGGAGCTGGTCATTGACCTTCGAGACTGTGCAGCGCGCATCCGCGGAGATCTCGTTCACTGATTCGACCGGTCCGGCATTAGTCGGGATTCTGCTGTGCGGAATTTAAACTCGCACTCTCTTGCCTACCGAACGTGCGCAGGATTCGCTTGCGGAGTCGTAGAGGATACCGGCAGCACGGTCCTCGGAAAGGAACTCGACCGATGAAGATCGACGCCTTCTGCCACCTGCTTCCGCAGGCATACGCAGACCGCCTGTTCGCGATCACTGACAGCCCGGTTGCGCGCAACATCCAGAAGCGAGTGGCCGGGGTGCCTGCTCTCGTTGACCTCGACGTGCGTTTCCGTGTCATGGATGAGTTCGGGCCGAACTATCGCCAGATCATCAACACGGCCGCCCCGCCGCTGGAGGACCTCGGCCCCGCCAAGCGCACCACGGAGCTTGCGCGCATAGCGAACGATGGGATGGCGCAGCTTGTCGCCGATCACCCGGACCGTTTTGCGGGATTCTGCGCCGCAGTGTCCCTGGATGACGTCGATGCGGCCATCGAGGAGGCCGAGCGCGCCTTCGATGAACTTGGTGCGGTGGGCGTTCAGATCTACACGCATTTCCAGGGTGGACCGATGGATCAGGAGCGATTTTTTCCGTTCTATGAAGCGGTGGCGCGGCGTGGCAATAAGATGATCCAGGTGCATCCCTGCCGGGACTCCAGCTGGTCGGACTATAAGACGGAAGAACGATCGAAGTTCGAGATTTGGTGGACACTTGGTTGGGAGTATGACCTCTCTGCGTTCATGTCTCGACTCGTATTCGCGGGAATCTTCGAGCGGCTGCCCGACATCAAGATCCTCATGCACCACGGTGGCGCCATGATTCCACACTTCGCCGGACGCGTCGGTCCGGGTTGGGACCAACTCGGTGCCCGCACCCCCTCCGACCAACTCGAGGACATCACGGGCTACCCGCTGACGCAGCGTCCGATCGAGTACTTCAAGAAGTTCTACGTCGACACCGCGTACTTCGGGGCGGGCGATTCGATGCGCACAGCCATCAAGTTCTTCGGTGTTGACCGCACTCTCTTCGGGTCGGACACCCCGTTTGATCCTGAGAAGGGGCCGGGCTACATCCGCTCGACGATCGCGAACCTCGAAGAGATGGACAACATCACCGATGCCGATCGCGAGGCGATATACCACGGTAACGTAACAAAACTGCTCGGACTCTGATAGCCCACAACTGAACATCTGTCTCACACAACAACGGAAGTAGAGGTCAACAGTGAAGTTCCTCACGAAACGCACCCTCGGTGCGATCACAGCCGCAGCGACGACTGCGCTCCTGCTCGTCGGCTGCTCCCCGTCACCGGCAACGGATGGCTCGAACGGCGCGGACGGACCCGCAGACACGGCGCCGGAGAAGTCCAGCCTCACCATCGCGATCAATCCCTCCTCGCAGTTCGCACCGCTGTACCACGGAATGGAGTCCGGAATCTTCGCAGATCACGGGCTCGAACTTGAGGTCGTACCGCAAACGGATGTCGCGGCGATCATCTCTGGCGTCGCCAGCGGCCAGTATGACTTGGGCTTCGCAACCGTGGTGCACGTGCTCACCGCCAACGCGAATGGCATTCCGATCCGCACGGTGTCAACGATTGAGGGTCAGATCCGGCCCGATGACGATGGCACCGTCACCATCGCCTCAGCGCAGTCGGGCGTCACCGACTTCGCCGGACTCGCCGGTAAGCGGCTGGCGACCGTGGGGCTCTCATCGATGAACACCCTGACGTCGTGGGCGCTCGCCGATGAAGCCGGTATTGATCCCACTTCGATTGAGCTGGTCCAGCTGCCCTTCGGTCAGATGGCGGCGGCGCTCGCAAATGGCGATGTCGACGCGGCCGTTATGCAGTGGCCGTTTGCCGGCGATGCGATCGACGCCGGTGGCGTCGAGCTGGAGTACAACAACCGGGTGATGTTCCAGAACACGGCAACAACGTTCTTCAATACATCGCAGTCTTTCATCGACGCGAACCCGAACACCGTGCAGGCATTCTCTGATGCGATGATCGAGTCGATCGAAGCCGCGAGTGCGGATCCAGACACCGCCCGCGCTGCGCTCGTTCCTGGACTCGGACTCACGCAGGAGCAGGCCAAGGGGGCGCGCTGGAATATAGACGGCGTGCCCTACGTCAGTCTTGATGCGTTCAAGACCGCTCAGGGTTTCCTGATCAAGTTCAGTAAAGAGGAATCGGTGAAGGCCGCGATCAAGGCGCTCGATGTGTCGACCCTGGTCTGGCCGGGCGCACTGCAGCAGTAGTCGCAATCCACCCCAACCTCACAACGGAGTGAAAGGAAGCACGATGAGCACAATACGGATGTGGAGCACATGGGTGCTGCCTCCGCTGACGGTGCTCATCGTGCTTCTGCTCTGGCAATTCGTCACCGTGGCAGGCGTTGTAAGCCCGGTCCAGTTTCCGACGATGAGCGACACGCTCGTCGCCCTCTGGTCGGACCTGACCTCCGCGCGACTGTGGACGGCTGTCGGAGCAACGCTCGCTGGCTGGCTGATCGGCATGGCAATCACGATCGCACTGGGCATCGTCGTGGGAACCACGCTCGCCTTCAACGGGTTCGCACGCCGCAGTGCCGCCCCGGTCATCGAGATCTTCAAAGCGGTTCCCTCGATCGCCATCCTCCCGCTGGTCATCCTTGTTCTGGGGTCCACGCTCCCAATGAAGGTGTTCCTGATCTGCTTCGCCGCCTTCTGGCCTTTCGTCATCCAAGTTATCTATGGCGTTCAGTCGATGGATCCCGTCGTGCTCGACACGTCGAAGGCACTCGGCGTGCGCGGCATCCGTCGGTTCTTCTCGGTAAGCATCCCGAGCGCGTCGCCCTACCTGGTCACCGGAATGCGGATCGCCTCGGCGCAAGCGCTCATCCTCGCGGTGGTGGCCGAGATGATCGGCGGCGCCGAGGGAATCGGCCGCAACATCTTGCTCGCCCAGAACTCGGGAACCAGCGCGTACCCGACGATGTACGCGTACATCATCGTGGCGGGCCTGATCGGGATACTGCTCACCGGCGCCTTCTTCCTCCTGGAGCGAAGACTCATGCACTGGCACGAATCCCAGCGGAATATCCGCGCCTCGAACACGGTGGGTGCAGCATGAGCCGCCTCGTCACCAGCCACGTCCCCGTCGTCCGCACCAGGCGACTAGGCGGGTCGACGCCCGTGCAGACCCTCAAGAACGTCCTCACCGGCATCTGGTTGCCCGTGCTGCTGGTCACACTATGGTGGATCTTCTCCAGCACGAGCACGTCACCGTTCTTCCCGCCGTTATCCGACGTTCTCGTCGAGACTTGGAACCAGTGGATCGTGTTCGGCGCGTGGCCGAACGCGGTATCGAGTCTTCAGAACCTCTTCATCGGTTACGTGTTCGGGACGATGATCGGACTTGTCGGCGGTTCTCTCCTGTGGCGACTGACGTACCTGAGAATCGCGACCAATCCGATCATCTACTTCCTCTATGTACTGCCCTCACCGGCGCTTCTCCCTGCGATGATGGCGATCTTCGGAATCGGCGACATGCGCCAGATCGCCTTGATCTCCCTGGGTTCCATCTGGCCGACCCTGCTCAACACGTTGGATGGCATGCGCGGCATCGACACGGTGAAGTTCGACACGGCGCGAGCCCTTCGGCTCAGCGGTTGGCGGCAGTACTTCTCCCTGGTGCTTCCGGGGGCCGGTCCCCAGATCGCAGCGGGGCTCCGTGCCAGTCTGACGGTCGGAATCATCCTGGTCGTGGTGAGTGAGATGGTGGCAGCCCAGTCCGGCATCGGCTACTTCATCCTGCAGGCGCAGGCAGAGTTCGCCATCAAAAAGATGTGGACCGGCATTCTCGTACTCGCCTTGATCGGCACCTTCTTGAACTACTTGTTCGTTTTCGTCGAGCGAATCGTCTTGCGCTGGTATTACCGGTCGCGGGCTCTCGGCGCGTAACAGTGAGGAACGACATGACTGTCACCAATGACACCAAGACCCTGCTCTCGGTCGAGGGCCTTCGCAAGATCTACAACGAAGGCACCGACCAGGCGAACATGGCGATCAACGACGTGTCGTTCAGCGTCGACAAGGGCGAGTTCGTCTGCATCGTCGGCCCCAGCGGCGCCGGCAAGACCACCCTGCTGCGGTGCATTTCGGGGCTGGCTCCGGCCAGCAGCGGCTCGGTGGCCTTCGAAGGGCGCCAGCTAACGAACATTCCCGAAGAGCTCGGACTCGTGTTCCAGGACTACAGCCGATCCTTGTACCCCTGGTACACCAACGCGAAGAACATCGCGCTGCCGCTGGCGGCTCGCGGAGTGCCGAAAGCCGAACGTGCGGCCAGGGTGAGCGAGGTGCTCGCGAGCGTCGGCCTCGCACACGTCGAGAAGAAGTATCCGTGGGAGCTGTCCGGCGGCATGCAGCAGCGAGTGGCGATTGCCCGCGCGCTGTCGTATCGCCCGGAACTCCTGCTGATGGATGAACCGTTCGCTTCGGTCGATGCCCAGACTCGATTCGACCTCGAGGACCTCATCCTTCGTGTCCGGCGTGAACTCGGCATTACCGTCGTTCTCGTCACACACGACATCGACGAGGCCATCTATCTGGGCGACAGAATCGTCGTTCTCTCGAAGACGCCCAGTGTCGTGAAGGAGATCGTCGCCGTGCCTCTCGGCGTCAGCCGTTCGCAAGTTGAAACCCGCTCAAGCCAAGAGTTCATCGAGCTGCGAAGCCACCTGCTCTCGCTGGTCATGCCGGCGCAGGCATAACCGGGGGTTCCAGCACGAAAACCATGACCACCAACATTTCGGTCAGAGGTAACGAGTCTTCTGGCGACGGCACGACCCAGGTGCGCAACTCCGAACGCTATGCCCAAGGCGCCAGCCACGGACTCCGGGCGTCCATAGGATCAGAGGTTTGCGAAAGACGGCCGCGCTGATGCCATCAGCGGCCAGGACACGAGTTATCAAGGAGAGGACGTGCACGGCATGATTGTCGAAAAGGGCGTAGTAGCGGTTGGTTCACTGGCCGGGGATGTCGAGTGGACCACTGGGCCCAGTTTCGATGTTCTCGACCCGGGGCGCCTCGACGATTTGGTCGGTACCGTCGTGAAGGCATCAGCCTCCGACATCGAGACGGTCGTGTCGATCGCGTCCCGCGCGCAGAAGAGCTGGGCGAAGACCACGCTCGAGGAACGCGCGGCCTTGATTCGCCGGGCGGCGAGTGAACTCGAAGGCAGTCGCGAGGACCTGGCACGATTGATGACGCGCGAGAACGGTTCCGTGCTGCCGATCTCCCAGAACGAAGTCATCATGGCCGCGGAGGCTCTGGAGAACGCGGCCGAATTCGGTGTGCGCTTCTTGTCGAGAAACGAGTCGTTCGCTGACGACAACAGCTGGGTCAAGGTCGAATCGCGCCCGTATGGCGTCGTCGGCTGCATCGTGCCCTGGAATGCTCCGGTGATCCTGACGGTTCAGAAGGTTGGCCCGGCACTCATCGCCGGAAACGCCGTGATCGTCAAGCCTTCCCCGTACGCCCCGCTGGCCGTCTCGCTGATGCTCAGGCATTTCGCCAGCTTCTTCCCTCCTGGCGTCATCAATGTGATTCACGGCGACGGGGATGTGGGGGCCGCGCTGATCTCGCATCCTGGCGTTCGCAAGGTCTCGTTCACCGGAGGCCCGGAGACCGCCAAGGTCATCATGCGGTCCGCAGCCGAAACCCTGACCAAGGTCCATTTCGAATTGGGCGGCAACGACCCTGCGATCGTGCTGGATGACACCGACCTGGACGTCACCGTCGAGAAGATCGTCGCGGGCACCTACCGCCGTGCCGGCCAGGTCTGCTTCGCAATCAAGCGGGTCTACGTGCCGAAGCGGCTCGCGGCAGACTTCAACGAGAGGCTGCTGGCGCGGGTCGCCGGCATCACCATCGGGCATGGGTTGGACCAGGACGCCGCCATGGGCCCGGTCAACAGCAAGCTCCAGTACGACAAGCTCAGCGCCCTGCACGGGCGGCTTGTCGCCAGCGGTGCTGATGTTCGCATGGGCGGAAGCAAACTGAGTCCTGGCGATTGGGGCAACGGGTATTACCTGCAGCCTTCGGTGGTCCTGGGCGCTCAACCGGACGATGAGATCGTCGCGATCGAACAATTCGGCCCAATCCTGCCCATCGTCGAATACGAGAATGAAGAAGAGGCCGTTGCCATGGCCAACGGCACCGAATACGGGCTAGGCGCCTCGGTGTGGTCAGGCGACATCGAACGAGCGGTCGCCTTCTCCTCCAGGATCGAAGCCGGGATGACCTTCATCAATGGTCACGGGCTCACCCAGCTGGGGCGGAAGCAGGTGCCGTTCGGCGGAGTCAAGCAGAGCGGCTTCGGCTGGGAGAATTCGCCGCATGGCATCCACGAGTATGTCGAATTCCACAGCACCAATGTGCATCAGCCGGCAGGCCGGCAGTGAGCCAGGATGTCGTGGGCGAGCTCACAGCTTCGGATGTCCTGGTTGATGCCCTGAAAGAGGCGGGGGTCTCGATCATCTTCGCGAATTTCGGAAGTGATCACCCGAACATCATCGAGGCGCTGGCGAAACGACGATCCCGGGGCGAAAATGCGCCCATGGTGGTCTTGTGCCCGCACGAGACCACCGCGATGAGCGCCGCCCATGGCTACGCCCAGGCGACCGGAATGCCGCAGGCGGTGTTCGTGCACGTGGATGTCGGCACGGCGAACCTCGGCGGCGCCGTTCACAATGCGGCTCGCTCCAGGGTGCCGGTACTCGTCTTTGCCGGACTCACGCCGTACACCCTCGAGAACGAACTGCCGGGCACCCGCAATTCGCACATCAACTACCTCCAGGATGTACACGGGCAGCAGGATCTGGTGCGGCCGTACGTCAAGTGGAGCTATGACATCCGCACCGGCACGAACCTCAAGCAGGTGGTCTTCCGAGCGCTGCAGTTGGCGAGCAGCTCTCCCCAGGCTCCCGTCTACCTGACGGCCGCCCGCGAGGTGCTCGCCGAGACGGTCCGCCACCGTGAACTCGACCGTGGACTCTGGCATCCGATCACCCCTGTGCCTGCGGCGCAAAGCGTCGTCGACGGCCTGGTCGCAGCCATGGCTGGTGCGCAATTCCCGCTGATCATCACGTCGTATCTCGGGCGACACCCGGAGTCAGTCGGCAAGCTGGTGCAATTCGCGGAGGCCCTCGGGGTCGCCGTTGTGGAAACCACGGCATCGCAGATGAATTTTCCCGCTGATCATCCGTTGCATGTGGGGTATTCAGTGGACGAGGTCATTGATCAGGCAGACGTCATACTGGCCATCGACACCGATGTTCCCTGGGTTCTCAGCCGAAAGTCGCCGTCGCCTGATGCGCACACCTACTTCGTCGACACGGACCCGCTCAAGGAGGACCTGCCCCTCTGGTACATGCCTTCTCAGCATTTCGTCCGCGCCGACAGCCCGGCGTTCCTGGATCAACTGCTGGTTGCCGTGCAGGGGGCGGGAGCCGATTCAGTCAAGGCTTCCGGTGAACGGGCCGAGCGAATTGCCGAATTCCATCGGCAGCAGAGGGAAGCCTGGAAACAGCGGTTGCTCGGTACCGCTGCATCGGCGCTCACTCCGGAAGTCGTGTGCGACACCATCAACCGAATTATCGATGACCGCACCATCGTGCTGAATGAGACGATCACCAGTGCAGACACCGTCTCGCGCTATATTCCACGCACCCAGCCAGGCACGCTGTTCGGCAACGGCGGGAGCTCGTTGGGCTGGAGTGGTGGAGCGGCGATCGGGATCAAGCTGGCCAATCCTGAGAGCACGGTTGTCAGCCTGATCGGCGACGGAACCTATCTGCTGACCGTGCCGTCTTCCACCTATTGGGTAGCCGATCAGTACGAGGCACCGTTCCTTACCGTCATCTTCGACAACGGAGGCTGGAACGCGACCAAGCAGAACCTGATCAAGCAGTATCCGGGAGGAGTGGCCGACACCACGGACCAGTACTTCGTCAACCTTGCCCAATCTGCAGACCTCGCCGGTATCGCGAGCGTCATGGGCGGGGCATTCTCCGCAACTGTCACAACCGTGTCAGAGCTGGAATCGACACTTCTGGAAGCGCTGGGCCGGGTCAAAGCGGGACAGCCCGCCGCCGTCACCGTTCGGTTGGACGCGATCTCCAACCAACAGAGTGATGCCCGGTAGCGGCACTCGAGAACGAATCCGACCAGTGTGTACTAACCGAGACGTTGAGCTTTTCCAGTGACCGAAACACCGATCACCGCCTGGTCCCCGCTCAGGATCCGCGTGTTCAGGGCCCTGTGGATTGCAGTGCTGGTCAGCAACATCGGCACCTGGATGCAAACCGTGGGTGCACAGTGGATCCTGGTGCACGAGCCAGGGGCAGCGGCACTGGTCGCCCTGGTGCAGACTGCCGAGAGTCTGCCGGTACTGCTGCTGGCGTTGCCAACCGGCGTGCTCGCCGACCACTTGAACCGACGCCATATGCTGATCGGGATCCAGGCGTTCCAGGTGGTTGTCGCCGGAACACTCACCGTCGTCACGGCAACGGCAGGGGCTTCGCCGTTCCTTATCCTCGCCTTCACGTTTGCGCTCGGGGCCGGTGCCGCGGCACAGGTGTCGGTCTATCAGGCGGTAGTCGCTGAAATCGTGCCGAGGCGGGAGCTTCCACCCGCCGCGGCGCTCGCCTCCATCAGCCTGAACATCGCCCGCGCAATCGGCCCGGCTATGGCGGGTGTGGCAATCTCATTGATCGGGCCGGCGTCGGTGTTCGCGCTCAACACGCTGTCGTTCCTGTTCTTCCTCGTTGTGCTGTTGTGCTGGCGGGACTACCGGCCGCTCCGAATTCCGCGTGAGCCTTTCCTCATGGCGCTTCGTGCCGGCGGGAGATATGTTGCCGGCTCCCGGACGACGCGTCGGATCATGTGGCGATTGGTGCTGTTCATCGTCCCGGGAAACGCGATGTGGGCCCTGCTCCCGATCGTCGCGGCCGAACAGCTGAACTACGATTCCAGCGGATATGGACTCCTCCTCGGCGCACTTGGCGGGGGAGCGGTCATCGGCGCGGCTGTGCTGCCCGGCATCCGCGAACGACTCAGTCTCAACCTGATCCTCGCCCTCTCCGGCCTGCCGTTCGCCGCACTGATGATTGTGGCTGCCGTCGCGCCGACCGTTTGGGCGATCGTCCCACTCCTCATTGTGAGCGGGGCGGCCTGGATCACCGTGCTGTCCAGCCTCTCAGCGGCCATCCAGGTCTTCCTCCCGCCCTGGGTGCGCGCCCGCGGCCTGTCGATCTATCAGCTGGTTCTTTACGGGGCACTCGCCGGCGGTGCCGCGATGTGGGGGGTGGTTGCCCAGCTGTTCGGGCTCGCGCTGGCGCTGCTGGTTGCCGGGGTGCTGCTCCTGCTTGCGATGCTCGCCGCCAAGTTCTGGCCGATCGTGAACATTGAGGGCGTTGACGAATCCGACCAGGGAGACACCCCGATCGCCGTCCTCGACTGAACCGGCCGGAGGATCCGGGCACAACCTAGGGAGCGCCGTCGCCCTCCAGACGGTCGACGAGCGTCAGGCCGCGCCGCGCCCATTCGATCTCGCCCTTTGCGCGTTCGACCAGCCCCTCGTAGGTGAACCGCTTGTACGCGACCGTGCGCTCTTGTTCTGACTCAGGTGTGGCCGACAAGCGGCGCGCGAGCATTGGATTGTCGCGGGCGTCGATGCGAACCAACTCGCTCTCCCACTGCTCCAGTTCGTATTCCCACTGTTCGATGTGCGCCTTGAGGAACGATCGCGCGGCATCCGGGGTAGTCGCCTCCAGGTAGGCCGCGCGAAGATGGGCCGGGTCGCGGACGCGCGAGTACTCCAGCGGGGATTGCATCCAGTCGAGGAAGGCACGCTCCCCGGCATTCGTCTGGTGATACAACCGCCGGATGCCGCGTTCGCCTCGAGCCTGTACCTCAGCTTCGACGAGCCCCTCGCTCTCCATCTTCCGCAGTTCCGGGTAGATCTGAGAATCGGGGGCATGCCAGACATGGCCGACCGAGAGCGAGAACTGCTTCTTGAGTTCATATCCCGACAGCGGGCCGGCGCGAAGCAGGGCGAGGAGCGCGTACCGCAGGCTCACGAGGACCTCCTAGCTGTCGGTCGGTGGAAAGGATGGAGGGGGCCAGGCATCGGCTCGGGCCCCCTCCGACCAGGATGCTGGCCTAGGAGTCGTAGCCGGTGCGCCATCCGCCCTTGTAGGTTGCGCGCGCAACCGACGAATACGGGACCGGACTGACGACCGCGCGAACCTCGAGCTGCTTGTGCGGCTCCACGGCGGCCTTCTTGGTGCCGCCGTTCGGCTCGCCCCACACGACCTTGAGCTCGGTGCCCTCCGGCACGTTCGGGTCGACCGTCGCGAGGGAGAGCGCGCGGCGCTCGTTGGAGCTGTAACCGGTGAACATCGAGAAGCCGACCACAGTGCCTTCGGCGTCCACGACAGAGTCGTAGTTCGCCGAGCCGTAGTTCGCAAGCGGCAGGTCGAAGAACTTGTAGCTCTCGCCATCGGCGTCGAACAGCGAAGCGAAGATCTTCGTGACGTCCTCGCCCTCCCAGGCCAGGGTGACCTTCTTGCGTTGCGTCGTGGGGTCGACCTTCTCAAGCGCGTCGCGGCCGATGAAGTCGTGGTCGAACTTGACGAATGTGCCGTATCCGAGCTCCCACGGGGTGAGGTAGTAGTCCTCGATGTTGTCGGAGACGAAGGAACCGGCGAGCGTTCCGGTCGCCTCGTATCCGTCGGCGGGAAGCCACTCGCGGTAGGCCCGCTCTTCCTCGCCGGTGTAGATGGCAGGCAACGGTGATGGGATCCAGCCGGACTCCAGCGTGTTGGACGGGTAGGCACGGGAGCCGACGGGAACCAGCCCGAATTCGGCTCCGGCGTCCACAATGGCGTCGCGGATGCGGTCGTGGTCGGCGTACGGGCCCCAGATCTCCAGGCCAGGCGCCCCAGCCATCCCGTGACGAAGGGTGCGAACCGTCATCCCGTCGATGGTCATGGTCGACATGTTGAAGAACTTCAGCTGCTCAAGTGGTCCGCCGTTAAGCTTCTCGATGACGGCCCACGCGCTTGGTCCCTGAATCTGGAAGCGGTAGTACTGGCGCGAGACCGAGTGCCCGTACGGGCGGGAGGGGGAGCGACGGTCCACCGTGATGTCGAGGTTCGAGTATCCGCCGGTCTCGCCGTGGAACAGGAGCCAGTTCGCCGCTGGTGAGCGACCAACGTAGACGTATTCGTCCTCCGCTTCGCGGAACAGGATGCCGTCGCCAATGACGTGTCCGGAGGCGGTTGTCGGAACGTACTGCTTCGCCTTGTCGACCGGGAAGACTGCGGTCGAGTTGATCGCCGTGTCGGAGATCAGCTTGATGGCGTCCGACCCCTTCATGAAGAGGTTGTCCATGTGATGCGACTGGTCGTAGAGCACCGCGGTTTGACGCCAGGCGGTCTGCTCCTTGATCCAGTTCTGGAAGTCGGCCGGCACGACAGGGTAGATGTACGAGCCGATCTGCGAGTTGCGCAGGAGCTCGACGGGGGACGCCCCGTCCAGCACTTCCTGCAGATTCTTTGGTGTCACGAGGAACCTCTTTTCTTTCGGTGTTGTGATGTGGCGGTGTACGGATGGGCTAGAACACGACGGTCTGGGAGCCGTGACGGATGACGCGATCCTGGGCGTGCCAGAGCACCGCTCGAGACAAGACGGCGCGTTCGACATCTGCGCCACGGAGCTGCAGGTCGGTGACCGTGTCGGCATGGGTGACGCGGGCGACATCCTGTTCGATGATGGGGCCCTCGTCGAGCTCCTGGGTGACGTAGTGGGACGTCGCGCCGATCAGCTTCACGCCGCGTTCCTTCGCCTTGCGGTAGGGACCGGCGCCGATGAATGCGGGGAGGAACGAGTGGTGGATGTTGATCACGGGAACCCCGACCTGCTCCAGGAAGTCATTGGAGAGAATCTGCATGTATCTGGCAAGCACGACGAAGTCGACGTTGCCGATCAGCAATTTGAGGATCTCGGTTTCGGCCGCGGACTTGTCGGAACTCTGGGAGGGGATGTGGAAGAACGGGATGCCGAAGCTGCGAACATCCTCGGCCGCGTTGATGTGGTTGGAAATCACCATGGGGATGGTGACTGGCAACTCGCCGCGACGGTGACGCCAGAGCAGGTCGAGCAGGCAGTGGTCGGACGTGGAGGCGAGGATCGCCATCCGCTTCGGCGTCGACATGTCGCGCAGGGTCCACTGCAACTGGAACGCGCCCAGTGTCTTCTCAAGGTCGGCCTCGATCTCGGGGATCGCGACGCTGAGGTCCGCACGGTGGAACACGACTCGCTGAAAGAACGCGCCGCCGGTGGGGTCGTCGGTGTACTGGTCGAGAGAGACGATGTTGCCGCGCTGCCGGGTGATCAGGGCTGTGACAGCTGCGACGATGCCCGGTTGGTCGCTACCGTGCACGATCAGGCTGGCATGGTCCAGAGGAAGCGTGATTTCGGGGTGAGTCATCGGATCTTCAACCTTCGCGCCGGCTGAATTCGGTGGCCCAATCGGCAGTCGCGCGCAGGCCGCCGAACGTGTAGAAGTGCAGCTTGACGGTTCCGAGGTCGGCGCCCTCGAGCTGCTGGGTAAGGTCGGCGACGAACTTGTCTGGACCGGCAGTACCCAGCAGGTTGGTCAGCGAGAACCCGTATTTCTGCACGATTCCGGCACTGGATGCCACGCCGAACCGTCGCGCATAGCCGAGCAGCCGCTTGATGCCGGCCGGGCCGGGCACGCCGACTCGGATCGGGAAGTCGATGCCGCGCTCGCGCACCGCCGTGATCCACTCGATCACCGGAGCGGTGTCGAACCCGAACTGGGTGATGATCGTCCCAGTGAGTCCCTGTTCCCGGATCGATGCCGACTTGTCGTCGAGGGCCTTCCAGAGCACGTCGTTCGCGATATCGGGGTGCCCTTCCGGGTAGCCGCTGATGCTGACATGCTTCACGCCGTACCGCTGCAGGATGCCGGTGCGGATGACCTGGAAGGAGTCGGCGTATGGCCCCTCCGGCGTGTGCGGGTCGCCGCCGACGACGAAGACGCTCTCGGTGGCATCCACTTCCTGCAGGCGCTGGAGGAACTCCTCAAGTTGGGCCTGCGAGGTCAGGCGGCGTGCCGAGATGTGAGGCACCGGCACGAATCCAGCTTGACGCACAGCGCGGGACGCCCCGACGCGCATGTCGAGGTCTTCGTTGCCCAGGAAGGTGACGTTGATCCGGGCTCCTGATGGGATGCGGCTCTCGGCTTCTTCGAGCCCGGGAACGTCTTTCCCTGTCATCTCCAGGGAATAGTCCGGGAGCAGAGCAAGCGTTGGGGGAGTTGTTGATGTCACTGATCGAGGTCCTTCCGCTCTCAGCCTGGGCCACCGCGGTGTGTCCCACCTCCGACAATACCTATGTACATAGGTATTGTCGAGTACCTATGACGATAGTTAATCTGGGAGGCCGGCTGACCGCTCGAGTACGTAGCGCCCGCGGCCGACGGCCAGGCCAACTATTGACTGGCCGATCAGTGTTGCAAGCAGCAGCAACAATGGGACGGTCCATCCGCCGGATAGTGAGAGCAACCAGCCGAACACGAATGGGCCGGCCGCGGCGATGAGGTAACCGATTGACTGGGCCATTCCAGATAAGGCCGAAGCGACTGCCTGCGTGCGAGCACGTTGGGCCAGAAGCGTCAACGTCATCCCGAGGGAGGATCCGCTTGACAGGCCCGACAGGCACGCCCACGCGAGCAGGCCGTTCGGGGCGAGGATGAAGCCAAGGGTGCCGATGATCGCGAGCGCTGGCAGGAAGACCGGTACCCAGCGCTTCGCGCGCCCGCGGAGGATGAGTGGAACCGTGAGCGCGCCGGCGACGCTCGTGATCTGGAACATCATGACGTCGAAGCCCGCAACGATCTCGCTGCGCCCAACAGATGTCGAGAGCGCGGCCAGCCAGGTGACTAGCATGTAAAACGAGGCAGACTGCAGGCCGGTATATGCGGCGATCTGCCATGCGAGAACATCTGACCAAATTCCGGTACGGGTTCGGCGCCCGGGCCGGGGCATCTTCCGCGGTTGCTCACGGGTGCCACGATTTGCCCAGGCCCACAGCACGGCTGTCAAGGGCAACAGGATGCCTGTGGCCAGCAGCGCCGTGCGCCATCCCCACGGCTGCCCGTCCACCTCGACGTGCGAAATCGGTACAACCACACCTGACGCGACGGCCGCTACACCGCCGAGCAGAGCCGTGTAGATCGCCATCACGGCAGGCACTCGCTCGCGGAATTCCTGCTTGACCACTGCCGGCATCAGGACGTTCACAACGGCAAGCGCAATGCCAGTCAGCACGGTGCCGATCCAGACGTTAGCGGCTGGTCCCGCGACGGAGCGCCAGATGGTTCCCGCAGCAAGTATCAACAGGGACCACAGGATGACTCGCGACAGGCCGAAGCGCTGACTCAGTTCGTGGGCGAATGGCGACACCACTGCCCACGCGACAAGGGGCACCGCGACCAGGAGGCCCAGCGTCGCAGTATCCGTTTCAAGGTCGACACTGATTTGTTCGAGCAACGGCCCGATACCGGTGATCGTCGACCGCATGTTCGCGGCGATCAGGCATACCGCAAGAAAGAGGAAGACGGCCGGACGGTTATCGCCACGCACCGTCCTCTTCACGTGCACCCCCGCGTTGAAGTAATGAGTTGAAGGGCTCCCGCCCAATTGAGCGGAAGCCCATTCGAGTGGACGGTTATCCTCAGTGCGCCTGTGCCGCCAGGGCCTCGAGATCCAGGTGGGAGATGGAACGGGTGTCCTGGAAGGCACGAATTCCGTGGATGCCCTGTTCGCGACCCATGCCGGACTGCTTCATGCCGCCGAACGGCGCGCGCAGGTCGAGGCGCGGTGCGCCGTGGTCGTTGACCCAGACGTAACCGCATACGAGTTGGCTTCCGACGCGGTTCGCCGCGTCGGCATCGGCGGTCCAGACGGATCCGCACAGCCCACTCCAGGTGTCGTTGGCCCAGGCGACCGCCTCCTCCTCGGTGTCGAAGGGGATGATCGGGATGACGGGTCCGAACTGCTCCTGGGTGACGACCCGCAGTTGCGGGTCGGGATCGATCACCATGGCGGGGCGGAGGAAGTTTCCGCCCTGAAGGTCCGGGTCCGTGGGCAGTTCGCCGAACTCGCGCACGTCCGCGCCTGCGGCTTTGGCCTCCTCGATGATGTCTGTCACGAAGGCTTTCTGCGCAGGCGCGTGCAGCGGTCCCATGGTGGTGCTCTCGTCGAGGCCGTAACCGATCACGACCTTCTCCAGTCGCTCGGTGAGGCCGGCAACCAGTTCGTCCAGCCGGGAACGGTGCACATAGACGCGTTTCGCGTTCATGCAGATCTGCCCGGTGGTGTCGTAGATCCCGGCGTACAGGCGGTCCAGGTGCGCATCGTCGAGGATTGCATCCTCAAGGATCACGGCCGCATCGTTCCCGCCAAGCTCCAGGGTGATCCGGGACAACGACTTCGATGCCATCTCCATCATCCGCTTGCCGCCGCCGACGCTGCCGGTGAAGCACACCTTCGCAATGTCCCTGCTGGTGATCAGCTGCGACATGTTCTCGTCCTTGCCGGTGATGACGTTCAGCACGCCCGGCGGTAGCTTCTCGGCGATGCGCTGCACCACGCGGGTGGTGGCAAGCGGGGTGGTGGGCGGTGGTTTGACGATCGTGGTGTTGCCGGCCAGCAACGCATGCGGCAGGGAAGCACCCAGGATCGCGATCGGCCAGTTGTACGGGACGATGATCGTCACCGGCCCCAACGACTGGTAATGGACCGTGGTGGTCACCGGGATCCCGGGCGCCGACTCCAGCACCTGCGTGGCATCCACCTCGTCGGTGTGCATCAGGGCCAGGTTCCAGCGGATCTCGAACACCAGCGCGTCGATCCACGCCTCCATCCGCACCTTCCCATTCTCCTGGGACAGGATGGCGGCGTCCTCGTCGCGCAGGTCGGCGATGCCCTCGATGGCGGTCCGCATTGCGGCGGCTCGCTCCTGGGCGGTCAGCGCCGACCAAGCCGGGTACGCATCCTTGGCCGCAGCGATCGCATCGTCGACGTCCGCCGCGCTGGCCGCTGCGGCATGCCCGACCACCAGGCCCGGTTTGCCAGGATCAGCCACCGCAAGGGTCTCGGCCGTGTTCCTGGCCTCGCCCCCGATGTACAAGCCGGTGGTGACCGGGGCGGTTGTGCTCAATGTGTCAGTCATCTCTCACACCTCTCTGTGCTCTTCGAGTTGTCTTGGACTCCGAACGGGTCGTGTTCAGACCTGGGTCGAGACCATCCAACCACCATTCACGGTGATGTTGGCAGGGCCTTCAGTGGCCAGGAGTAGCAATTTGGTCGCTGCCGTCGACCGCCGGTGTGCCGTGGGTGTGGAATGTCTCGATGGTTTTCATGCCCCAGGCCTGGCCCTTCTTGCGCTCCTCCTCGCTCCACTCCACGACCGGAGAGTCGGGGTCGAGCAGCAGGCGGGCGCCCGAGTTGGTGAACTCGATCCGGTTGCCTCCCGGCTCCCACACATAGAGGAAGAAGGTCTGGTTGATGGCGTGCTTGTGAGGGCCGGATTCGATATGGATCCCGTTCTCGAGGAAGATGTCGGCGGCCTTCAGTATGTCCTCACGGGTGTCTGTCGCGAACGCGATGTGGTGGAGGCGCCCACTGCTTCCGGTCCAGTCGCCCGAGTAGACGATGTCGTACGACTTGTTGTTGAAGTGGAACCACCACGCCGCGTACCGGCCGGAGTCCAGGCGGATCCGTTCGCTCTCGCGTCCGACGAGCGCGTCGCGGACGAATTCGCCGTTCGCCTCGACGTTTTGGGCGAGGTAGTTGATGTGGTCGAGGCGTCGTGCGTTCACGCCGACCCCCGGGTAGCGCGACGCCTGGTTCTTCAGCGCGGGCTTGTCGTCTTCGCCGGCGACGTACCGCTCGGTCTCGTAGTAGATCTCCATCGGGTGGCCGTCAGGATCGGTGAAGGCGTAGCTGGGGCCAACCCCCTGCTCGCCGTCACGCCAGCCGAGCCCGAGTCCGGTCGCCTCGATCTCTGCGACTCGGCGCTCGAGTGACTCCTGGTTCGTGGTACGGAAGGTGAGTCGGCCGACGCCGGCCTTGTCGGAAGCGGTGAGCTTGATCGTGTAGCGCTGGTACTCGTCCCAGCAGCGCAGGAAGACGGAGTCGCCGTCTTCGGCGACCACGCGCATGGCGAGCAGGTCTCGAAAGAACCAGAGGCTCTCATCGAAGGTGGGTGTGAACAACTCGACGTTGCCGAGGTGGGCGATATCGAATGATGTGTGGTGGGTCATGCGCGGTCCTCTCGAAAATGCGGATCGGTGTTAGAGCCTGGGGCGGGGAAAGACGAGACCGTCAAAGATCTTGCGCGCCGTGCGCAGGGCTGCTGAGCGCGTGACCGTCCAGCTGCCGCCGGATGCCTCGACTGTGACATCCACGTCGAAGTGGCCGGTCGGATGCTCGATCGAGAACGGTTCGCCCGCTGTGGGCAGCGCTGCCAGCGTGTGCCCCACGGTTTCTTCCGGGATGATGCCGGCGGCGACCGTGAGGGCGCCCAGCACTCCGATCGAGCTGTGCACCCGGTGCGGCAGGAAGCTGCGGGTGGAGATGGCGCCTCCCGCGCTGGGTGCGGAGAGCAGCACCAGTTTCGGTACTGTCGCCTCCGAGACGTCTCCCATGCCCATGAGTTCCGCGGCGGCGAACCGGATCCGTTCGAGTCGTGAGGTGAGCGCCGCATCGTTCTCGAGGTCGGCTGGCGGCTCCGTGCCGGTCACGCCGAGATCCTGGGCTCGAATGAGCACGCTGGGCATCCCGTTGTCGACGCAGGTCACCTGAATGCCGTCGGCCTCGTCCACCAGGTGTCCGGTGGGAAACAGCGAACCGGTCGACGACCCTGCCGTGCCGTCGAAGTCGAGGGCGATCGCGCCGGCGGTTCCGGGCACGCCGTCGATCGCGAGGTCGCCGTCGTAGTCCACGACACCTCCCGGCGTCGCGAACGTCGCGGTCGCGGTGCTGCCGGTGTTGGTCATGTTGATGCGCACGCTGGTGCGGTCGCCTGTCGGGGTGACGAGCCCGCGCTCGACCGCGAATGGCCCGATGCCGGCGAGGATATTGCCGCAATTCTGGCGGTCGGTGACGAACGCCTCGTCGACGCCGAGTTGCAGGAAGAGGTAGTCGACGTCGATGCCGGGGGAGTCCGACGGCGACACGACGGCCACCTTGCTGGTCAGCGGATGCGCTCCACCCAGGCCGTCGATCTGTCGCGCATCAGGGGTGCCCATGATGCGCATCAGCAAGTCATCCCGTTCTGCGGGATCGGAGGGCAGGTCTGATGCGAGAAAGTACGCCCCCTTCGACGTTCCACCCCGCAGGTGGAGGCATGGGATGCCGCTACCGGGAACCATGCTCCGCCTCATAGTCCGCCTCGGTGACGTACACGACTCCAAGTCCATCCAGCACCGGCCGCAACTTGTTGCGATCGAGGCTCAACTCGCCGCGCTGGTATGCCGAACGAGACTCCGCCTCCTTGGCGACCCTGGCGTCGGACGCCGCGACGACGGCGGAAGCCTCAGCACGTGGCACGCAGAGCACACCGTCATCGTCGGCCACGATCACGTCTCCGGGCCGCACGATCGCCCCGCCGACGCTAACCGGCACGTTGACCGAACCCGGGGTCGCCTTAACGGTGCCCTGCGCGTTCGCCGCGCCGGCCCACACCGGAAAGTCCATTGCGCGCAGGTCCGCCACGTCCCGCACGCCCCCAGTGGTGATAATCCCGCGCACACCGCGCTGGTGCAGCGCCGTGGCGAAGAGCTCACCGAAGGAACCGTCGAGGGACGGCGAGACGGTCGTCACCACGAGGATATCGCCGGCCTGGCACTGTTCGACTGCCGCATGGATCATGAGGTTGTCACCCGGCCAGCACAGCACGGTCACCGCGGAGCCCGCGATGCGTGCTCCGTCCTGGAGCGGACGCAGCGACGTGCCCACAAGCCCGGTGCGTCCCATCGCCTCGTGGGCGGTGGCGACGCCGTGCGCGCCGAGGGCCGCAATGACCGTCGCATCCGCCCGCGTGATGTCGGTGACGATGACCGGGCTCATTGGAGGACGTCCGTGACCTGGGGGTAGTAGCGCATGTACGCCTCGCCCATGGCATCGACGGGCAGTCCGAGATTCGGCCCCGCGTTGCGTTTGAGTTGAACACCGCGACGTACGGCGAGCGACGTGTAGTACTCCCACATGTGCCGTTGGGCGGGCAGGCATTCCATCGCACGCTGTTTGGCTGGGAAGGAGTCGGTGATGTCGAGCAGCACGTCCGGCTTGAAGTCGCATTGTTCCGGCTGGTGCGGCTCGAAAAAGAATACGGGTGGCGCACCCAGCACTTCGCCTGGAGCGTCGTAGCCGATCGCCTGGGCGAGGATGCGTGCCTCGATCGCGATGCGCGCGGCGGCAGCGTGGTCGCCGTTGTATGGATCCAGCAGCGGGTGCGTCAACACCACGGTGGGCTGAACGCGCCGATATACCTGCACGAGCTGGTCGAGCAACTCACGAGTCTGGATGAGCGGGTAGTCGCCGGCGTCGAGGAATTCGATCTCGGCTCCGAGCGCCGCTGCCGCCGCTTCAGCCTCTTCGCGGCGGATCGCCTTGATCTCGTCCAGGCTCTTGCCTGCGAGCCACTGGCTGGCTGATTCGCCTCGCTCCCCGTAGGTGAGGCAGATGATTACGACGCGCTCGCCTCTGGCGACGGCTGCGGCGATCGCCCCTCCCGCACGCCAGACGAAGTCTCCTGCGTGCGCGCTCACAACCAAAACTGATCGTTCTGCACTCGTCATGATGTGGGTCCTCTCCGGGCGGATGTCGCTGTCGTCACATCCGGTATTCAGGCTGTGGACGATGCCAGACAATCACGGTCTAGTCTTATGGTCAAGGTGTACGATACATTATTGTCACCAATATCGGTTGCACGCCAGCGGGTGGCGCCATGCAGCCAGGCAAACAGGACGAGGGAGTTCACCGTGCCGATTTCACTTCAGCAGGCCATTGATTTGGCGGGTTCAGCCGTTGGCCTCTTGCGAAATTCGCAAGCTCGCCCCCACGTGTTCCCGGTCACGCCGGAGTTCAGCAACTGGCGCTCCGAGCAGCATTCGTGGCGGAGCTCCTGCGCCCTGCTCGATCAATCGCATCACATGACCGATCTGTTCCTGCGAGGCCCTGACGCCGAAAAGCTGCTGCGAGGGCTTGCGGTCAACAGCTTCGCGAACTTCCCGGTCGACCGGGCAAAGCAGTTCATCGCCGTCAACGACGACGGCCACCTCATCGGCGACGCCATTCTTGCCCACCTCGACAGCGACTACTACGACCTCGTCGGGCACCCAATGGTCATCGATTGGGTACAGTTCCATGCCGAGACCGGTGGCTTCGATGTCGAGTTCGAGCGTGACGGCAACTCGATCGTGCGGGCCGGTGACCCCACGCTGTACCGGTACGAGTTGCAGGGTCCGACCGCCCCCGCCATCGTCGAGAAGCTCATCGGCGGTCCGGTGCCGGCGATCGGGTTCTTCCACATGGGTCGGTTTCCCATGGCGGGGCTCGAGGTCCGGGCCATTCGCCACGGCATGGCCGGCCAGCCCGGCTATGAATTGTTCGGCCCCTGGGCGGACAGTGGTCGGGTACGCGATGCCCTGCTCGAGGCAGGCGCAGAGTACGGGCTGACACCGGTCGGAGCCAAGGGGTACTCAACGGCAAACCTCGAATCCGGCTGGGTTCCATCGCCGGTGCCGGCGATCTTCTCGGGCGAGGCGACCCGTCCCTATCGCCAGTGGCTCCCTGCCACCAGCGCCGGTTCGCTCGGCGGGAGCTTCGACTTGCCGAACATCGAGGACTATTACCTGACGCCGTACGACCTCGACTACGGTCGGTCCGTGGCATTCGACCATGATTTCGTGGGCCGCGAGGCGCTGGAGAAGCTGGCGGCTTCATCCCACCGCGCCAAAATGACGCTCGTCTGGAATCCCGACGACGTAAAGAGCGTTCTCGGCTCTCTGGTCGAACCAGGTTTGCCCGCCAAGTACCTGGACCTGCCCAAGGCCCGTTACGCCTTGTACCAGGTCGACCAGGTGCTCCGCGACGGCAGGCCAATCGGCCAATCGTTCGACTGCGGCTACCTCGCCAACGAGCAGTCGTTCGTGTCCCTGGCGACACTCGAAGCCGGCAGCGTCCGGATTGGCGACGAAGTCACCGTTCTGTGGGGTGAGAGTCCCAACTCCACGAAGCCCCAGGTGGAGCCCCATCGTCAGGTTGAAGTGCGCGCAACCGTGGCGCCTGCCCCGTTCGTCCAGTTCGCCAGGGAAAGCTACCGCACCACCTAGCCATCGCAGCACCCATCCAATAAGAAGGAGATACAGCCATGCCAGCAAAGAACCTGCAAGAAGTGCTCGATCAGGCCGGAGACACTGTCGAGCTCCTGCGGAACTCGAAACTCGGCGCATACATCTATCCGGTCGTGCCGGCCGAGTTCACCAACTGGCGTCGCGAGCAGCGCGCGTGGCGCGAAACCGCTGTGCTGTACGACCAGACGCACCACATGGTGAACCTGTTCATCACCGGCCCTGGGGCGCTGAAGCTCCTCTCCGACACGGGCATCAACAGTTTCGCGACTTTCCCGGTCGACACGGCGAAGCAGTTCGTTCCCACCGCGCCGAACGGCGGTGTTATCGGTGACGGCATCCTCTTCCACCTCTCCGAACTCGAGTTCGTCTACGTCGGGCGCGCTCCCGCAGCCAACTGGCTGCAGTACCAGGCCGAGACCGGTGGGTACGACGTCGAGCTTCGTTACGACGACCGCTCGCCCTCGCGTCCATATGGCAAGGCCGTCTCGCGCGAGGTATACCGGTTCCAAATCCAGGGACCGCGTGCGTGGGACATCATCCAGAAACTCGCGGGCGGACCGGTCGAGCCGGTGAAATTCTTCCGGATGGGGCACACGACTATCGCAGGCGAGAGTGTCCGCACGCTCCGTCACGGGATGGCGGGAGCGCCAGGGCTCGAGATCTGGGGACCCTACGAACAGCACGGCAAGATCCGCGACGCCATCCTCGAGGCGGGTGCCGAGTTCGGCATCGAGCCGTGCGGCTCACGCGCGTACTCGTCGAACACGCTGGAGTCGGGCTGGATCCCGTCGCCGTTGCCCGCGATTTATACCGGCGAAGACCTCCGCGGCTACCGCGAATGGCTGGCTCCGGACAGCTATGAGGCGATCAACGCGATCGCCGGCAGCTTCGTGTCCGACAACATCGAGGACTACTACCTCAACCCGTGGGAGCTCGGATACGGCTCGTTCGTCAAGTTCGACCACGACTTCATCGGCCGCGACGCGCTCGAGAAGATCGATCCGGCGACGCAGCGCAAGAAGGTCACCCTGGCCTGGAGCGACGAAGATCTGGGCAAGATCATGACGTCATTCCTCGACCGGGACCGCCCCGGATACCAGTTCTTCGACTTGCCGAACGCGAACTACGGCTCGTCCAACTTCGATGCCGTCGTCGACGCGGACGGCACGACTGTCGGCCTGTCGCTGTTCACCGGCGTGAGCGCGAACGAGCGGCGCGGCCTCTCACTGGCCACCGTCAGCCAGGACGTCGAGGTCGGGACCGAGGTGAAGGTGATCTGGGGCGAGCCTGACGGTGGCTCGCGCAAGACCACGGTGCAGCCGCACGAACAGTTCAGCGTGCGTGCCGTGGTCAGCCCGGTGCCGTACGCGGTGACCGCACGCACGGAGTATCACGGAGGCTGGCGCACCGCATCTACGGCGTGAGCTGATTGCCGTCCGGCACCCGAGCGGTGCCGGGCGGTGTTCAGGCGATCTCGCGGAGTGCATCCATAACGTTCAACAGGTGGGTTCGCACGGCTCGCTCAGCCCGCTCGGGGTCCCTGGCAACGATCGCGTCAATGATCTCGGCGTGCTCGAGAACAGAGACCTTGGCTCGCTGCGGCCGTGACGAGAGCTTGAACTGGTGCCGCATGCTCTGGGCGTGGAGCCGGGAAAGCACGTCAGCTGCGGTGGCGTGGCCGCTCATCTCCCGGATGCGCTGATCGAGGAGCTGGTTCAGGTGTGAATACTCGACCAGGTCACCCTCGGCGACTGAGACGAGCATTGCATCGCGCAGGCGCAGGAGTTCTTCTACCTGTTCGTCGCCCACAGCCTGCGCCGCTTTCGCTGTGCACAGGGACTCGACTCCGATCCGTACCTCGATGATTTCGATGGCCTCGTCGACCGAGATCGCCCGCACGCGTGATCCACGGTTCGGGAGCCGTTCGACGAGCCCCTCGCTCGCCAACTCGAGCAAGGCAGTTCGCACCGTGGCCCTGCTCGCCGAGAAGGTGGTGCTCAGGTCGACCTCGATCAGGCGTTGGTGGGTTGCGTAGTCCCCTCGCACGATGGCGCTGCGGATGACGTCGATGACCTGCCTGACGTGGGTTTGACGCGGATCACCGCCTTCGGCTTCGGCGGGGAGGAGGGGCGATTTCACGGTCATCGACATAAGATCACTCTCTTGGACGCCGTGGGGCGTTCGATCGGCGTAGGACTCGATCCAGTATCGTCTACAATATTATCGGATGTATTGACTTTTGGGAGTCTACTATGCGGGTCGCCGTGCTCGGTCTAGGGGAGGCAGGCGGCATTTATGCCGCCGATCTGGTGCAGCGCGGGGCAACAGTGGTGGCCACAGACCCGCTCGTCGCCTACGCACCAGACGGTGCGTCACTGGTCCCGAGCGTGGCTGAGGCGGTGCGCGGGGCGGATGTCGTGCTGAGCCTGGTTGGCGCGGGTGCTGCTGCGTCTGTGCTTGAAGATGCCCTGCCGGAGCTGGCAGCCTCCGCTATTTTCGCGGACATGAACACTGGCGGGCCCGAAGCGAAGCGGATGATGTCCGCGCGCTGCGAGGCGCAGGGGATCGCCTTCGTCGATGTCGCCATCCTGGCTCCCGTACCGCGCGCGCGGATCGCGACGCCGCTGTTGCTGAGCGGCCCCGGGGCAGCGCAGCTGTTGTCGCGCTTGGAGACGCTCGGGGTTTCCGCGACTGACGTCGGTGTTGAGGCGGGCGTTTCGGCCGGGATGAAACTCTTGCGCAGCGTCTTCATGAAGGGCTTGGCTGCGCTGGTGTTCGAAAGCCTGAGCGCGGCGGATTCCGCCGGAGCACGGGACTGGGTGCAGCAGCAACTCGCTTCGGAGTTGGGGCCTACCGGGGGCGAGCTCGTGCAACGGCTGGTAGAGGGCACACCGGTCCATGCGGTGCGCAGGGAGGCCGAGATGCGCGATGCCTTGGAATACCTCGAATCTCTGGGGTCACCCACCTGGATGACCGTAAGCACCATCGAGTGGCTCCATGAGCTTGCCGGGCGGCGTGACTCCCGTCACACCACCGCCAGTCAGAGCTGAGCCGCGAGGTACTCCATCGAATGCACTGAGGAGTTGACGAGCGGCCGGAGCCGCCCTCCCGGCGCCGCAGCGGGATGCCCAGCCGGAAGATAGGCCGAGCGCATCGCCGCCGAGATCTGGCTGGCGGCGTGGACGAGCGGTTCGATGTATCTGAGTGGTGACGTCTCATCGTTGGGCACGACGACGCCGATTGCGGCGATGACGTCGCGGTGTGCCCCGTGCACCGGAACCGCGATGCCCCGCGACGCTTCGTAGATGTGGCCGTCGCAAACCGCCCAGCCATCGGCGCGCACACTCCGCAGCGCCGAGCGCAACTCGTCCTCGGTCTGAATCGTCTGGTCGGTGTAGCGTCGCAGGCCCGCCGCGAGCACCTCGTCGACGAGGCCCTGCCCAGCGTGCGCAAGCAGCACGAGACCGCTCGACGAGGCGTGGAGCGGGATGCGCCCGCCGATCAGGGTGGCGTTGACGACGGCGTCCCGTGCCGACAGCCGGTCGAGGAACAACACCTCCGTGCCGCTGAGGACCCCGAGTTGGGCATGCTGGTTGACCCGCGCGTGCACCTGCTCCAGGTAGGGGCGCGCAAGTTCACGCAGTCCCAGTGCGCCAGGGGTTCGGCAGGAGAGCTCCCACAGCCGCACGCCGAGCCGGTAGCTGCGATCGGGCAGTCGCTCCAGGAGTCCCTCTCGTTCCAGCTCCCCGACGATCCGGTGGGCAGTCGACGGCGAAAGCTTCGCCTTGGCCGACAGCTCGGACAGGGTGAGGAACGGCACGGCCGCCTCGAACGAGCCGAGAACTCGAAGATGTTTGCTGAGCACGGATTCGCCCGCGGATGCTCGTGCCATTGTGCCGCTTCCTGCTCAGAGTGGCTGCCTGTGTCGTGGCTGTTGCCGACAGCCTACCCTCGCTAATTTCTATTGAACGGAAATTGGGCATCCGAGGGCGACCCGCGGGACGTAGTGTTTTCCGCACGAGCAGAACGACGGCGTTCACGGCTTCAACCCTGTGCCGCCGCCCCTCCAGAAGGAAGCGACATGACAACTCAGAACCTGCAGGCCGCGATCGAGAAGACCGGGAATCCCGTTGAAGTGCTGCGGAACGCGACATCGCGGCCGTTCACCTTCCCGGTCACCCCGGAATTCACCAACTGGCGCAGCGAGCAGGCGTCGTGGAAAGACTCCTGCGCTCTCCTCGACCAGTCGCATCACATGGCCGACCTGTTCGTCAGCGGGCCGGATGCCACGAAATTCTTCACCTGGATCGGTACGAACTCGGCGGCCGCCTACCAAGTGGGGCGCGCCAAGCAGCTTGTCGCGGTCAACCACGACGGGTTTGTCATCGGCGACGGCATCCTGTTCCATCTCGGCGAGAACTCGTTCGATCTGGTCGCCCTGCCAATGTTGAGCGACTGGGTGGAGTACAACATCCGCACTGGCGATTGGGACGTCAGCCTGGAGCGCGACGACCACTCCCTGATCCGCAAGGGCGATCCGAAGCTGTTTCGCTACGAGCTGCAGGGACCGAACGCGCTGAAGATCATCGAAAAGGTCACCGGCCAGCCGGCGCCGGAGCTGAAGTTCTTCCATATGGGTGAGGTCGAGATCGCGGGCGGGAAAGTCGGCGTGCTGCGGCACGGCATGGCCGGGCAGCCCGGCTTCGAACTGTGGGGGCCGTGGGCGCAGGCAGCAACCGTGCATGCGGCGCTCCTGGCGGATGGCGCGGAGTTCGGGATCACCCAGGTCGGGGCGAAAGGCTACTCCTCCGCCAACCTGGGTTCTGGGTGGGTGCCATCGCCGCCGCCGGCGATCTTCCAGCCGGAGCTGAAGCCGTACCGTGAGTGGCTCGAACTGTCAAAGGCGGGTTCGCTCGGCGGCAGCTTCTTCTCGAGTGACATCAGCGACTACTACCTGACCCCATACGACATCGGCCTCGGACGGTCGGTGTCGTTCGACCACGAGTTCCTTGGTAAGGAGGCGTTGCAGCAGCACGCTGAGAACCAGCGTCGTACCAAGGTGACGCTGGTCTGGAACGATGACGACGTCACGCGTGCCCTCGGCTCTGTCCTCGGCGATGACGAGCTTCCGGCGAAGTACATCGAGTTGCCCAAGTCGCGCTACGCGCTCTACCAAACCGATCAAGTGCTGAAGGACGGCCAGTTGGTCGGTCTCTCTCTCGACGTCGGCTACCTTGCGAACGAGCGCGTGTTCCTGTCCCTCGCCACGATCGCCAAGGAGTTCGCGGCGACGGGAACCGAGGTCACCGTCGTCTGGGGTGAGGATCCGGTCTCCCGGAAGGCGCAGGTCGAACCGCATCGACAGGTCGAAATCCGTGCAACCGTCGCCCCCGCCCCGTACTACGACTATGCGCGCGGAGGGTACCGCGCCTCCTCACCCACCCAGCCATAAAAAAGGAAGACTCGTTCCAAAATCGTTGACAATCTCGGTGGCGATCCGTAACATCCTTCTCGTGAGTCAAAGCAGATCACACGCACGACGAGCAACGCTTTAGCCCTTCGATAGCAACGATGCGACCAGGAAGGTACAGGATGGCCGCACGTCTGAGCCTGCAAAACGTCAGCCTCCGCTTCGGGGGTGTCAAGGTGCTCGAAGAGGTGAGCTTCGATGTCGAGCCGGGGGAGATCTTCGGTCTTGTCGGCCCGAACGGGGCTGGCAAGACCTCGCTGTTCAACTGCATCAGCGGGCACTACAAGCCCAGTGCAGGCTCCATCACGATCGACGGAACCGAGGTGCTCGGCACGCGGGCATCAGGCCTCGCCCGCTACGGCCTGGCGCGCACGTTCCAGCACCCGGCGCTGCAGCTCACGTCAACCGTGCTTGAGAACGTCCTGCTCGGCGGGCATACCCGGCTGCCAGGCGACGCTCTCGCCTGGTCGCTTCGACTGCCGTTCACTGTGCGCGCAGAGCGTGCACTGCGAGCAGACGCCCTCGAGCTTCTCGAACGCAACGGACTCGGCTGGGCTGCTCATCTCCCGGTCGATGAGCTCTCCCATGGTCTCCACAAGGGAGTCGAACTCTGCCGGGCACTCCTCTCGAACCCCACGCTGCTGTTGCTTGACGAACCTGCCGCCGGCCTCTCCCACGGGGAAGTCAGCCAGTTCATCGAAGCCATCAAGCGACTGCGGACAGAGGAAGACATCACCGTCGTCATCGTCGAACACCACATGGGACTCATCTCCGCCCTCACGGATCGAGTCGTTGTGCTGAATCACGGTCGGAAGCTCATGGAGGGGACCGCTGCCGAAGCCCAGTCCGACCCACAGGTCATCGAGGCCTATCTCGGGAAGGATGCCGCCGATGACGCTGCTTGAGCTCAGCGACGTGACTGCCTCCTACGGTCCTGTGCAAGTGCTGGACGGCGTCTCGCTCAGCGTGCCAGACGGTGGCGCTGTCGGCATACTGGGCGCGAACGGCGCAGGCAAGACCACGACACTGCGTGCCATCAGCGGAACCGTGCGGGCGCGGGGGAGCATCGTCTTCGACGGGCGCGACATCCTCGGCCTGCGTCCCGACCAGGTCGCCGCGCTCGGAATTGCCCACGTACCGGAAGGCCGGGGCACACTCGGGCGACTCACGGTACAGGAGAACCTGCTGGTCGGGGCGTACCTGCGGAAGGACCGCAAAGCGATCAGCACCGACATCGAGTACTGCCTCGAACTCTTCCCTCAGCTGAAGGACAGAATCAAGTCGAGCAGTTCCGCTCTGTCCGGTGGTGAGCAGCAGATGCTTGCGGTCGCTCGGGCGTTCATGGCAAAGCCGCGACTGCTCCTACTCGATGAAGCATCCCTCGGGCTCGCGCCCAGCACCGCGAAAAACGTCTTCGAAGCGATCAAGAGGCTGCGTCGTGAATCGGGCATCGCCATGCTGGTTGTCGAGCAGAACGCCAATCTTGCCTTCACCCTCGTCGACACTGCGACGGTTCTCGAGACAGGTCGCAACGCATTGACTGGCACCTCGGACGAGCTCATGGGCATGGACGAGATCCGACGCGCCTACCTGGGAGGATGACCATGGGGACCTTCATACAGCTGGTGATCGACGGCCTGGCGGCGGGTTCGATCTATGCTGCGCTGGCGCTCGCGATCGTGCTGGTGTATCAGGCCACTGGCCTGATCAACTTTTCCCAGGGGGCCATGGCTGTTCTGGCGGCTTACATCGCTTTCGCATTCTTCGGGCTCGGAATGCCGTTGATCCTGGCCATCCTCCTCTCCATCGTCGCGTCGTTCATCATCGGGGCGCTGATCGAACGATTCATCATGCGCCGATTCGAAGGGGGCGACCCCGATACCGCCGTGGTTGTGACCATCGGCTTGCTGACCCTCATCACCGGTCTGTGTGGTTGGTTCTGGAGCTACAATTTCTACAATTTCCCCTCGCTTTTCCCGTCCGACACCATCTCGTTGTTCGGAGCCACCGTGAGCGTGAAATCGATCAGCACAACGCTCACGATCATCACCATCATGCTGCTTCTGCAGTTGATGTTCCAGCGGACCAAGCTCGGGCTGGCACTTCGAGCCGTTGCCATCAACCCCCAGTCTGCTGCCTTCTCCGGTCTGCCGGTCGGCAGGCTCCTCATGGTTGGCTGGGGCCTGGCCGCCGTACTCGGGGCCATCGCCGGATCACTCGTGGCGCCGCAGCTCACCCTGATGCCGAGCATGCTCGACGGTGCTCTGGTGTACGCGCTCGCCGCTGTCATCCTCGGTGGTCTCGACAGTCCCCTCGGGACGGCGGTGGCGGCCTGGTCGATCGGGGTGCTCGAAAACCTCGCCGCGGTTTACGTGCCGTTCATCGGCCATGACCTGAAAATCGCCGTGCCGTTCATCCTGATCTTCGTGATCCTTTTCCTGCGCCCTCAAGGGTTGTTCGGCCGGAAAGACGTGGTGCGAGTCTGATGGCCACGACAAAGGCGCTGTTCCGCAACAAGTGGGTGCTTGTCGCCACGTGGATCGTGCTGGCCGCCATCCTGCTCATCGCGCCACTCGTGCTTCCCGTGTTCGCCAACCAGACACTGACCAAGGTGGGCGTGTACGCGGTGGCG
Source organism: Homoserinimonas sp. A520 (assembly GCF_054489245.1). Taxonomy (NCBI): domain Bacteria; kingdom Bacillati; phylum Actinomycetota; class Actinomycetes; order Micrococcales; family Microbacteriaceae; genus Homoserinimonas; species Homoserinimonas sp. A520. The sequence goes on from NZ_JBTMWX010000003.1 coordinate 276,559, forward strand.
GTACTCGGTCTCAACATCGCAATGGGATACAGCGGGCAGATCCACCTGGGCCAGATCTTCTTCCTCGGCCTCGGGGCGTATGTGGCCGCGTATGGCATCGCGAACGACTGGAACATCCTGCTCGTCTTCGTGCTCAGCTGTGTGGTTCCTGGTTTGGCCGGGTTGTTCGTGTCATTGGCCGCCGCCCGCCTTGGAGGGCTGGCCATCGCGATGGTGACGATCGCGCTGCCGATCGTCGGAGTTCCCCTGGCAAAGCGGCTCTCGGAATTCACCGGCGGGTCCCAGGGCACGTCGGCGCGGTTCTCGGGCGCTCCGGATTGGACGGGCCTCGCTGACGATCAGTGGCAGTTCTATATCGTCGCGGTGATCGCCATCATCGCGTTCCTGCTCGCCTACAACCTCGTGCGCGGCAAATTCGGTCGGGCGTTGGCCGTGGTTCGCGACAACCAGGCCGTCGCCGCCGCGACCGGCATCTCGCCGTACCGCTACAAGGTCATGGCATTCACAATCGCTTCCGTATTCGGAGGAGCGAGCGGCTTTCTTTACCTCGTCGCGGTGCAATACACCTCACCCGAGACGCTGCATTTCATCCATTCCATCAACCTCGTGGTTGCGATGGTCATCGGTGGCGCTGCCAGCATCGCCGGCTCACTGATCGGCGGTGCCTACTATGTGTTCGTTCCGCAAATCACGAACGCCATCAACCCGAACCTCACGGCGATCATCCAGGGCGTCGTCCTGCTCGCCGTCCTCTTCCTGCTCCCCGGCGGGCTCGTGACCCTTCCTCGCACCATCAAGCGGATGGCGAGGCGACTGCGAGGTCGACCTTCGCCGGGAACCGACAGTTCCCCACAGACCCCTCCACCACCGAATCCCACCCTGGACTCCGCAGTGGAGCGGCCCGAAGAGACAGCCAAGACAGAGAGGCAAGGTCAAGCATGAACATTCGAAGGAGAACAGGGGGCATCATCGGCATCGTCGCCGTTGCGTCGGTCGCCGCCCTTACCGTGACGGGCTGTGCCCGAGGCGGGGAGGCCGGTCCCGGCGAAGCTTCGGCGAGCCCCGGAATCACCGACACCACGATCACCCTGGGAGTCATCACCCCACTGAGCGGACCAACCGCAGGACCTGGCAATTGCACGGTCGACGGGCTCACGGCCTACTTCGGCGCAGCCAACGCCGACGGTGGGATCGAGTTCGCTGACGGGAAGACCCGCACGGTCGAGATCGAGGCGATGGACGACACCTATGACCCGCAGAAGTCGTTGTCGAACTATCAGTCGCTGAAGGACAGCGTCTTCGCGATCACCTCAGGCCTGGGCACACCCACCAACCGGGCGTTCCGTGAGGCGGCCATCGAGGACGAGGTGCCTCAGGTGCTCATCATGACGGGTGACCCGATCTTCAGTGATGAGGACGAGAGCCCATGGCAACTCGGCTTCGTCCCGGTCTACCAGACCGAGGGCTTTGCATTCGGTGAACTCCTGGCGGCGTCCGGAGGGGACCACAAGGTCGCCATCCTGTCGCAGAACGATGACTTCGGTGCGGGCTACGTGGAAGGCTTCAAGGAGGCCATTTCAGGGTCCGACAACATTGAGGTCGTCGGCGAGTTGACCTACGAGGCGAGCGACACGAACATCGACGCGCAGATCACTGAGCTTGCCGGAACCGATGCCGACGTCTTCGTCAGCGCGAACTCGCAGACGAACCTCGTCGGTCAATCACTGCTGAAGGCGCAGGAGATCGGCTGGCTGCCGAACTGGTTCCTGCCGTCGAACACGTCAAGCCCAGCCATCCTCGGCCCGGGCAATGCCGTCACTTACCCCGGCGTCTACACGACGGTGTTCTCCAAGTCCGCGGCGAGCCCAGCAACCGCCGAGGACGAGGACATGGTCAAGTTCTTCGCGGACATGTCGGAGTACGCGGGTATCGATGAGGTTCCATCGTTCCCGCACTGCGTCTGGAGCTACATGGTGGGTGCCACGCTCGACCAGGTCTTCCAGAAGATGACCGAGCCGACCCGGGCAAATTTCATGGAGCAGCTGCGCACCATCTCCGGGTTCGATGCGCCGCTCGGACTGGATGGCATCCCGATCGACACGGCCAAGGACGGCCAGGCGGCAGTCTCCACCGTGCAGGTGGTGAAGTACAACGGCGCTGGTTACGCGCCGGCCGAATCATTCGAGTGAGTTGAGCTGGAAGGGCCGGGGTGACCTGTTGACAGGCCATCCCGGCCCTTTCGCATGCCGACGCGGTGCGTCGCTACATCGCCTCGCCGATGTAGGAATACTTCACGAACACCTCGGATGCCAGGCCAGACTCTTCGAGCACGCCCTGCACCGCGGTGAGCATGTACTTGGAGTCCCAGCCCATGTAGAGGAAGTTGGAGTCGTCCAGCTGGTCCCAGTGCCCGTTCCACGCCTGCGCCTGGAAGATGGGACCGCCGCGGTGCGAACTGAAGGTGACGACATCCGCCCGGGAGTCCGCCCACAGCCGTTTGAAGATGCGGTTGAAGAGCGACTTGACGTCGTAGACCTCCCAGTGCTCGCCGCGGTACTCGACGTATTCGAACTCGCGCTGCCAGCCTCGTGGCCAGCCCGGTCGGCGCTTCGCGTCGAGGATCGGGGTGAGCCCGTCGTCGTCAATGCCGACCGTCACCGGTTTCGCCCAGATGCCAAGGAACTCGGTAGTCAGTCGGGCGGTGCGCTCCGAAATCTCGGCGGTACCCCAGGATGACGCTTCGGCCAGTTCCCGGGTCAAGGCCACGGCGCTCTTTGGGTAGACGGATGCCCGCTTCACCGAGAATGATGCGTCGGCGGCGCGCTCGGCCAGGTGCTCCTCGAGCAGCGTCAGGTTGCCCAGCGTCTGTGCGAGAGCACGGTGGCTGTTCTGCTCGTCCTCGCTGAAGTCGGCCCACTGGCGCTGGCCGTCGCCGCTCCAGGCGTCGCCCGGCGCGAGCGGGAAGACCGCCTCGATGTCCAGTTCGGCCAGGTTCGTGACATCCGCCAGCCTGCCCAGCACATACGCCGGGTGGGGGAGTTCCCCGTATTTGAGGGCGATCCGCACCCGCTCGTCGGACGGCATGATTCGCGCCATCGCCGATACCAGAGGGTCGGAGCCATCGGCGCGGGCGCGGCAGAGCCTGGCCACCAGGTGGTCATTGCTGAGCCCGACCACCGTTCGGCGGATGAGCAGCGACTGGAGGTTCGCCAGCTCAGCGAGCAGGGCATCCTTCGACAATTCGCCGCGCTGGAAGTCGCGGTAAGCCCGCATGACCAGCGGATACATGGTCTGGCCGAACGTGTTCAGGTGACCGAGGTGCTTTGCGATCTCGGTATCCCTCTCCCGCGAGGGTTCCATCAGGGTGCGGTAGATCGCCGAGAAGTCGCGCCACTCTGTTGCCAGGTTGCGCAGGGAGTCAAGGTGAAGCCGCGGAAACTCGTGCCGGAACGCGTCGTACACCCCGCGTCCGCCGACAACGTCGATGCCGCGTCCGGTCGTCATCACCAGGTAGTGCCGCCAGAAGCTGGCGATCGATTCGCCCGTGTTCTGCTCGATCGGCAGCCAGAACGTGTCCTCGATCTCGCCCTGCTCGGCACGGGTGAGGCCCATCAACACGTAGTTGTGGATCAACTCGTGGTCCCGCAACGGTTCACCGGTCGAGTTCAGGCTCTCGAAGATCTGCTGGGCGTTCGCATCGCCGCCGAGCGTGATCGAGACATGCTCCAGGCGCTGCAGGCCTTGCCAGACCTGCGGCACCTCCTCGGCCGGCACCTGGCTGCGGAAGAAGGCGTAGTTGTCGTCGAACCGTGAATCGCGGGGTTCGCCACCGTTTCGCCGGTCCAGCACGACCTTCTCGAACACGTCCGCCCAAGCGCGGTGCGGTCGCAGTTTTGTGCGATCGGGCTCGTCCGAGGACACCAGCACCCTCTGCAGTTCCGCGGCCAGGGAGGGATCGGCATCCTTCACGGTGTGGTGCAGGGCGGCCACCAGGAGCATCAGCGTCGTGATGCGCTGCTGGCCGTCGATCAGTACCAGTTCCCCGACCCCGTTCTGTGCGTTCGTGCTCTCCGCGCTGGCGCTGGACAGGATCGATCCGATGAAGTGGGTGTACCGGTGCTCGGAGTCGGCGGCGGCGCGGATGTCGGCAAGCAACTGCTCGCATCCGCCGATGTCCCAACGGTACTGGCGCTGGTAGACGGGAACCACGATGGTCGCGTCGGTGGTGGAGAGCCAGCGGATCGTGTTGACTGCCGTCGCATCGATATTCGTGGCTCTGACCATCTGAGTGATTCGCTCCTTAGCGCCGCCGGACTTCCCAGTTTACGGGGATGCCCAATGTTAGGGTGGCCTTACCAGGGCCTGTTAAAACGTGCTGGCCCCTGAACGAAAGGCACCACCGCATTATGGGTTACATCAAGTCTGCCGCCCTTGAAGAGACCGGCTATGTCGTGCTGGACCGCTACAACGAGCCGATCGACCCGAAGGAATGGCTCGACATCGAATATGTGGACTGGAAGTCGTCTGGTGAGACCCGCTTCGCACCGCTCGCCAGCGCCAAGGGTGAGATCGAGGTGAACGGCTTCTGGAACCACAAGCCGCCGCGCACCGACAAGGACGGCGTCTGGATCGACTCGCAGACTGAGAAGGCCCCCACCCTCACCGCCCGGGCGAAAGAGCCAGGCGCGAACGTCGGTCGCTGCCGCACTATCGAGTTGATGCCGAACGACTACGCGGACTGCCTCTACAACCTTCACCAGGACGACAACAACCGCCTCAACCCGGACGGCACCGGCTGGATCGTGCGCGGTTTCTTCAACCTGACCGACGACAAAGACAGCTACTTCGTGCTGCGCGACAACCGCACCGACCCGAGCGTCGAGTACCGCATCGCCCTGCCTGCCGGCGCCCAGCTGATCGTCGACACCCAGCGCCTGTGGCACGCGACCACCCACAACAGTGAGACGCCGCGCTACTGCCTGATCACGTCGTGGGAGTCCGGCCCAGAGCTCGACGCCTACATCGCCAAGTACAACGGCAAGAGCCGGGTGCCGAACGTTGAGGTTCCGCAGGACGTTCTGGATGCCGGCCAGGCCGAGCAGACGCGTCGCCTTGCCGCGCGTGCCGCCTACTACGCGGCCAAGGGCAAGGCGGAGACCACCGCGATGAGCGAAGCCTGATCCTCAGCTAGCTTTCGCAGCGGATGCCCTGGTCCCGCGACCGGGGTATCCGTCGCCTCGTGTAGCAGAATCAGGCTATGCACATCACCTCCACCGATCTCGCCCACCTTCGCCGCTGTGTCGAACTGGCTCGCGAAGCCCTCGAGTCCGACAATGACCCATTCGGGTCGCTTCTTGTCGATGGCGACGGGGTCGTGCGGTTCGAGGACCGCAACCGCACCAGTGGCGGTGACGAGACTCGCCATCCGGAGTTCGAAATCGCACGCTGGGCGGCCGCCAACCTGACTGTGGAGCAGCGCGCGTCAGCGACTGTCTACACCTCCGGTGAGCACTGCCCGATGTGCGCTGCTGCCCACGCCTGGGTGGGGCTCGGACCGATCGTGTACGCAGCCTCGAGTTCCCAATTGACTGAGTGGCGTGCCGAGTGGCAGCTTCCGCCCGGGCCGGTCGCACCGCTAGCGATCAGCGTTGTCGCGCCCGGCATCCCCATCGCCGGACCGGTGCCGGAACTGACTGCGGAGATTCGAGAGCTTCACCGCCGCCGCTCTTTATGACGATGCGCGGTTACGGAGTGGTAACCCTGAGTGCGTCGACGCTCAGCGTGGCCGCGGCGCCGGTGAAGCTGCGGGAAGCGTAATAGAGCAAGCCGGGGGAGCCGGTTCGCTGGAGGGACGCAGTCGAGTCGGTCGCGGTGAGCTGCCAATCGGGCTCGGTGGTTCCGGTTCGCCAGATCTTGGCTCTCAGGGTCGTCGGACTGCTTCCTACCGCCTGCATCGCGATCTCATAGCTGTTCCCCACGCTATGCGTGAAGCTCGCCGGCAGGAAGACGTTGGCGATCACCGTTTCTCCACCGGCCCGCCGCACAAGCTGTAGCTGGATCCTGCCGTTCGTCTCCATGATCGCCTTCGCCCGGTAATCGTTCGAGTTGTCGACCCGCCGACCTTCGAATGAGACGTACAGACTGCCCCCTGTCGCCAGTGAGTCGAAGGAGAATCGCGCCCGCAGTTCGGTACTGCTGGACTGCACCCCTGGGAGGCTCACCTCCGCTGTGGCTCCCGGTGTCGCCCGGACCGCCCCGACCCCGGAACCCACTGAGAAGCGACTGCTCGACGTATGGGTGGTCCAGGCGCCGCCGATGTCGGCGGTACCCCAGCCAGAAGCCACCGTGCGTTCGTAGTCATCCGAAGCTGCGCTGGTAGGAGGTGGCGGCGGGGGCGGAGGTGGAGGCGGTGGTGGCGGTGTTGCCGCCACCGTCACGACCCGGGTGGCAGTTGCCGTGGCAGAGTCATCGTCGGTCACCGTCAGTGTGATCGTGTAGGTGCCATCCGCACCATACAGGTGGTTGGCGGTCGGGCCGGTGACGGCAGGAGTGCCGTCGCCGAAATCCCAGGAGTAGCCGGCGATGGTGCCATCGGAGTCGCTTGACCCGGTGCCGCTCACCTGCAGACTGCGCTCGGTGATCGTTGGTGTGGTGATGACCGCGACCGGTGCGGCATTTTCGGGCGGTGGCGGCGGTGGCGGCGGTGGTGGAGGGGGAGGCTGCACCGCTCCGATCCGGCCGAACGTCAACTCATCGATCGCCGCCGTCACCGGCACCGCGGTGGCGCTTCCGGAAACATAGAGGCTGACGCCCGGCACGCCCGAGCTCTGCAGCACCGGCGCGGAGTCGCTGGCCGTCACCATCCAGGTTGTCGGCTCTGGCTGGCCCGAACGCCACAATCTCGCCCGGAGGCTCGTCGGATTGGTGCCCTCCGCCTCGACGCGGATGCTCAGCGAGTCGCCCGGAACCACGCTCAGACCAGGGATTGTCAGGTTGGCAAGGGAGACATCCGTGCGATTCTGGTAGCGGATGAGACTCAGGTTGACGGCGCCGCCGGGGACGTAGCGGGCCTTCGCCCGGTAGCTGTCCTGGTTCACCTGTTTGGCCAGGAACGACAGGTAGGTACCGGATCCGGTGCCGGCCTTGTCGATGGAGAAGCGGGAGCCCACACTGACATCATCGACGGTCACCGAGGGTAGCGTCATCGTTCGGGTGACTCCTGCTGGAGATGTCAAACGGCCTGCGCCGCTGGACACGGCGTAACCGGTGCCAGCGGACGGTGACCATGCCTGGCCGGAGTCTGCCGTGCCCCAGCCGGATGCGACGGTGCGGGAGAACTCGTCACTGGCATAGCTCGACGGGGGTGCGCTGGTGAATTGCCAGGTCGGCCCCGTTGTCGCATCCGTGCCGTCCCGCACCACCGCGTACCACTCGTACTCGGTGTCGGTTTCCAGGCCGTCGAAGGTTACGGATGCGGTGCCACCGGAGGTGACCGAGTCAGTGCCGAGGAGCGTGAAGGGGGCCGGCTGGGTGGCGCTCATGGTGAACGGCACCGTGAAGGAGGAGTCGGCATCCGTCTCGTATTGGTTGAGGGTAGGCGAGTAGGTAACGGCCTGCACCATGTTCTGGCTCGGCTTGAAGGTGTAGTAGCGCATCCAGCCGTTGCCGCCATTTGCTCGGCTCTGGTAATCGGAAAGCATCTGCGGAACCGGCGTACCGCAGCTGTTCGGATCGAGGCGCCGCCCTTCGCCGGCGTCCCCGTTGTTGAAGTGGCCGTTCAGCACCATGACGATGTTGCAGTTCGGGAAGACCAAATCGGTCCAGAGCTGTTGAGGCGACATTCCCCCGGGGCGCTCGATGGCCGTGGGCCGGTTCGAGTTGTAGTTGATGAACGAGTGCGTCACCAGGATGACCTTGCGATCCGGATGCGCGGCGAGCACCTTTCGCGCCCAATCGACGGTGTAGCTCGGCGTGCCGAACTCGAGGGAGAGTACCAGGTAGTCCGCTCCGCCCGCGGTGAAGAGGGAGAAGCTGTTCATGTTGCCACGGTCGACCGGATCGGTGCCGAACAGGTCTTGTCCGAGGTAGCCGCCGTACTGTGCGGAAGCGGGCGTCCAGTCGGCGTTGGCATAACGACTGGGCGGGAAGTACTGGTGGTAGAGCGGAGACTCGCCCGTGGTGACGTTGAGATCGTGGTTGCCCGGCAGCACGCTGTTGGGCACCCCCGCGTCGTCGAGCACCGCCAGCCGTTCCGACACCCGCTGCCACTGGATCGTGCTCGTGTATTCGCTGACGAGGTCGCCCAGTTGGCTCACGAACTCAATATTGAGTGCACTACGATTCGCGACGATCCAGTCTGCCTGGGCGCGGATCGTCTCCTGGAAGGTCGACCAGGTGTAGTTCTGGGTGTCCGGGATGACGGCGAACGTGAAGTCCGGCTCGTTGGATGGCACGACGACGGTCGCTCCGCGTTCCCTTCCGTAGAAGTCGACGGAGAGCGTTGACGTGTCGGGGTCGCTCGCGACCACGCGGAGTTCTGCTGAATCGCCCGCGACGGTCGAGTTTGTGGCGGGAGCCACCAGGGTGGGAGTGTTCGCGGGGGCCGCATAGGCGGCCGGTGTGCCGACAACAAGTAGTCCGGCGATCAACGCTGTCAGCGCGACCCCGGCACCTACCCGCAAGGGCATGCGGGCGGGTTCATTCGAAAATCGTGGCATGGGGGAGGCCTCGGGTTTCTCCGCGGATCGTCATTGAACCGCGAATAGTGAGCCGAATGCTACACCTCTCGAAGTGAAACGAACAGCCCCAGCTTCGTACCCCCGAACGGGGGTCAAAAGCATTGACATTTTCTCCGAGTGCGCAGAAGGTTGTTGACGTGTAACTCACGCAGCGTTGCCCCTATTAGCGCTGCTGACGTTGAATGATCATTTGCTATGAGGAACGATGCCCTACGTTCTTGGCGTTGATGTCGGCAACAGTTTCACCACTGCGGCCACCGCCCACTTCAACACGGACAATCAGCTGTTCGCCGCGCATCCGGTCCAACTCGGGCTGACGAGTGACCCGGTTCCGTCGGTTGCCTTCGTAACGGACGACGGACTGGTGCTCATCGGCGAGGCGGCAGAGGAAGCCGGTCTCAACCGACCAGAACGCCTGGTTCGCGATTTTCGCCAGCGGGTTGGCGACCCGGTACCCATCGCCGTCGATGAGCTTCGCGTGGTCGCGGAACAGGTATTCGCGCTCGTGGTGGTCTGGGTGGTCGGCCGCACCGAGGAACGCGAAGGTGCGCCGCCGAATGCCATCAGCATCACCCATCCGACGGGCTGGGGTGACTACAGGACCGAGCAAGTGCGCGGCGCGCTTGCCGACGTCGGACTGACGGATGTCAGCCTCGTCAGCGAAGCCGAGGCCGCGGTTCTCAGGCATTCCACTCGTCAGGCGGACGGGCCGGGCGGCGTCGTCGCGGTCTATGACCTGGGCGGGAGCACCTGCGACGTCACCATTCTGGAGGAGGGCGCCTCGGGCAGTTGCCGTGTGCTCGGAGATCCGGGCCATGTCGAACGGCTCGGAGGCACCGATTTCGATGAGCTGGTATTCCGTCGTGTCTCCGAAAGGGCATGCTTCGCGCCCACCGAGATCGACCCCGCAGACGAGGATGCGCTGCAGGCCTTCCGAGACGTTCGCCGGGCGTGCACCCGGGCGAGGGAGACGCTCTCATTCCGGACGGAAGCGACCGTCCCGGTCGCCCTTCCGGGCATTCGGACCGCAGTGCGATTAATGCGCTCGGAGTTCGAGACCATGATCGATGGCGCCGTCCGCGAGAGCATCGACCTGTTCGACCAGGCACTCGAGGCAACCGGGCTTGCAGCCGAAGATATCGGTTCGGTTCTCCTCGTCGGCGGCGCATCCCACACTCCATTCGTCGCCCGACAGCTTTCCGGCCAACTCGACAGGCCGGTCATCACCGACTCCGACCCGGCCGCCGCACTCGCCCTCGGTGCCGCGCAGACAGGTGCAATAAGCATGCTCGCCGCCCGCGCTGCTGAATCAAAGCTCAACCAGCAGCCCCCTGTCCCGGTTGAACATCCGTCACCCAGCAAGAAGGTGCGCCATGGCGTGCGCCGTCAAGTGGCGGCCGCCGTGCCGCACCCATTCCGCCTCGGGCCCAGGGCTGCACGGGCTACCGCGAGAGCGGTTCCGGTCGGAGCAGCGGCGGTTGTCGCGGGTTTGATCCTGACGGTGGTCGCAGCACAGGGTGCCGGGTTCAGCGCGCTGTCCCAGGGGCAGAACGGACGGCCAGACATGGGTGCTGGCGAATGGTTCAAGCCGGAGTCGCTCAGAGCGGACGGAATCCCGGGATTCCCGTTCGGGGTCGGTACCGGCGAGCCCGACGAGAAAACGGATGCCACGCCGTTCCTCACCCCGCCACCTCAAGCCGGCGCCGCCGAGCCTGGCCCCCAGGCGAAGCGCGCGCCGTCCGGGAGCCGACAACAGGCAACCGATGAAGCCACGCGGGCGTCGTTGCCACAACCGACTGTCACGAAGCCCAGAACCCAGCCCCCTCCGACAACAACGGCGGACACCACGCCAGCGCCGCCTCCGGAGCCGGAGCCGGAGCCCGGACCTGTACCAGATCCGGTTCCCGACCCGCCACCGGACCCAGTGCCTGACCCTGATCCGGATCCGGCACCAGAGCCCGAGCCCGTTCCTGAGCCCGTGCCGGAGCCGGTTCCTGACCCGGATCCTGAACCCGTTCCTGAACCCGTTCCTGACCCGGATCCTGAACCGGCCCCTGTCATCGAACCCCCGGCAGACCCGGTGGTGTGAAAACATGGCTGCCGAACCATCACGCGTAAGGTCACTGCGATCGGTGCGCGGAACCGCCGCCAACGCAGGGGCATCCGCGCAAGGCGAGGAGCACGAATCGGCGGCTACCATCGGCCTCCACTCCCGAGTTGAGATCGCCGCCGCCGCCGAGGCCTCGTTGCGCCGACCGGTGCCGCAGGCGTTCATCGACCACGTTGCCGATATGACCGGTGGCGTGCCCTGGCTGGTACAGCTGGTACTCGGTTCGGCAGTGGACGATGGCATCGAAGTCCATTCGAAGCAGGCTGCCTCGCCTGGCCTGATCGGCATGCTCGGCTACGAGCTCGACACAGCATACGGCGAACTCCGGGAACTGCTTCTCGCCCTCGCGGTCGGCTTCGACCTCTCCGGCCGGCTGCCTCCGAATCTCGAGGGCGACGGTGCCAGAGTCGACGACTTGATGACGAGGGCGCGGGCTGCGGGGCTGGTGCTGGCGCACGGACGGCTGGTTCCCCTCGTGCGTCAAGCCCTGCTGGAGACCACCCCGGCCTATCGGGTGCGTTCGCTCCAGCTGGCGTTGGTGGACGCGGTGCTCGCTGAGGGACGCCCCCTGGGGGATGTCGCTGAGGCCCTGGCGCGTGCCGGCCTAAGGGACCCGAGAGTCGCGACCACGCTGGAGCGGGCGGGCGACAGCGCGCTGAGCACCAGGCCCGCGGTCGCGTTCACGCTGTACGACGAGGCCGGGGCGGCCGGCTGCGACGAACTATCCATCGCGGCGCGGCGTGCGCAGGCAGCATCCGCCCTGGGCGACCTGGACCTTGCCGCGCGGATTCTCGACGACCTCCTGACCCGCGAGAATGCGCCAGACCTCATCAGGGCTGTCGATGTCGCGGCTGCCGTATGGGCGCAGCGAGGGATGCTGCAGCGAAGCGCGGAGATATACGGCTGGCTCGGTCCCGACCGGATCGGCTCCTCCGCACCCCTCGCCGCAGTCGCCATGATCGGTGTCGGAGATCCGGAAGGAGCCGACGCGATGCTGGCTGCGGCGCCCACCAGCAGCTCACCCACACTGGTCTCGGTAGCGGTCTCGCTCATGGGGCAGGGGCTGCGCAGTTCGGTGAGCGGTTCGGTCGACGCCGCGCTTCCGGCGCTGATCCGTGCCTCCGACATGATGACGGCTTCTGGGGTGGTGACGCCGGTTCCCGAGCTGCCAGCAGCACTGGCCACGTTGGTCGCCCTGCACAGTGGCGAACTACCAGTCGCCGACTCGATCCTGGAGCGCGCACTCGCCGGGGAGCAGGGGGGGTCTGCCACGCGGCAACGGCTGCAGTTGCTGCGGTCCTGGGTCGCGATGAATGCGGATCGCTCTGAGCTGGCGCGGGCCGGTATCGATCAGGCAATGGCGGATGCCCGGAGACTCACCCCCCGCAACGAGCTGCTCTTCCGGGCGCTGGAGGTGGGGCTGGCGCGACGGGCGGATGATGCGCCTGCGCTGGTGCGCGCATGGCAGCGGGCAAGGGAGAGCCTCCTGCATGTGCCGATCGACCTGTTCAGCCTGATGCCGCTTGGCGAGCTGATGGTGACCGCCACCCGGCTGCGAGACTCCGCCTGGCTTCAGGCGCCGTTGGCGGAGGCGTGGGCTCTCCTCGACCGGCTGGGCAACCCGCCACTGTGGTCGGTTCCGCTGCACTGGTCTGCTGTGCAGTCCGCGATCCTGGCCGACCGGCCTAAGGAACTTGTGCCTCACGCCGCTGCCCTGGTTCGGGCATCCGCCGACAGCCATCTTGCCTCGGTGCTCGCCGCTGCCGGCCGAGCGTGGGTGGCCGTCCGCGCCGGTCAATTCGAGGTCGCAGCTGTGGAAGAAGCGGCCCGGGGTCTGGCATCCGTCGGACTCACCTGGGACGGTTCCAGGCTGGCCGGGCACGCGGCAGCTCGCACGGCGGAACGCAAGGACATGGCACGACTGCTGGCTTGTGCGCGAAGCCTTCGTCCGAGCACCGCGACAATGAGCGCTTCTGCGCAACCGCACCAATCCGTCGGAACAACTGCCGCTGGGGTTGCAGGGTCGCGGGACAAGGCCGGGTTGAGCGCCCGTGAGCGCGAGGTCGCGCGGCTTGTCCTGGAAGGAAACACGTATGAGGAGATCGGCGAAACGATCTTCATTTCACCGCGCACCGTTGAGCACCACGTTGCCCGGATCCGCCGGCAGCTGGGTGTCGCCACTCGGTCGGAAATGCTTGCCGAACTGCGTGTCGTGCTGGGCGAAGACGGGGCCTAACCCCTATCGGGTCCGCCCAATCCCCTAACGCGACGCGGCGCCAGCCCGCAGCAGTGCGTCGGCGGCAGGGGGTCGGTCCCCGATGTCTCCTTTGCTCTGTGGCGAATACCTTCTGGTGCAGAAGCCGGGTAATTCTGCTCGGCACCCGTGAATTTCAAACTGAAGGAAATCCTCATGACCGCCATAACCACCATGTTGCTCGACTTCCTGTTGAGCCTGCTCGGGGATCCCGAAGCAGCGGCCGACTTCCTCGACGATCCCGAAGGAGCCCTCGAAGACGCCGGGCTGGGCGACATTACCGGCGATGACGTCGACGCGGTGATTCCCATCGTGCTCGACTCATCCACCATCAACAGCTCGTTCGACCGCGAATACAACACCGGCGGTGACGGCACCGGCAACACCGGCGGCGCCAGCGGCGGCGGTGGCGGTGCTGGAGTCGGCGCCCTGCAGGACAACGCCAACGCGGTCCAGCAGTTGACCCACATCGTCAACAACTACTCCTACAACGACACCATCACTGACCTGTCGGTCAACCAGAATATTTGGACTGACGGCGACGTGACCCAGATGTTCGACAACGACGCGATGATCGCCTCCGGACACGGAGCGGCCGCTGCCGGTGAAGACGCGATGGTCGACAACTCGACCGACGACTCCACCGACAACTCGACGAACGTCACTGCCGGAGAAGGAGCCAACGTCGCGATCGGGAACACCGACAATTCCGATAGCTCGGACAACTCCGACAACTCTGACAACTCTGACAACTCTGACAATTCCGATAACTCGGACAACTCGGTGGACAACTCGGACAATTCGGACAACTCGGTGCACATGGACATCGACCTGGCGGACTCGCTGAACGACAGTTCGGACAATTCCACCGACAACTCGGACAACTCAGACAATTCAGACAACTCCGACAACAGCGACAACTCCACCAATGTCGCCTTGGCGGATTCGCTGAACGACAATTCGGACAACTCCGATAATTCGACGGATGACGACATCGGCGTCACCCTCAACGATTCGCTCAACGACAACTCGACCGAGACGGAAACCGAGTTCGAGACGGACATCGACGTGGAGTTCGATGAGTCGTTCAACGACGACCACTCGACCGACAATTCGCTTGATGTCGAAGACAACGTGGTGATCGTGCCCGATATGGATCCCATGTCCTAACCTGCGAGAAAAGTAACACCTGGCAATTACCCGACACCCGCCCAGTAGGAGCATTCGCTTCCTACTGGGCGGTTGTGTGTGGTCTGATGGAGGGGTCAGAACCTGAAGGAAGCCTCGTGGTTGAGCTTGTCAAGTTGGTGGACAAAGGCATCGAACTTGTCAGCGCGGGGGAACGACCGGATCTGCGACGGCGCCTGGAGCAGACCAGGCGACGCCTCCTCGACCCGAGCACCCGCGTTGTGGTCGTCGGCGAGTTCAAGCAGGGCAAGAGTTTGTTGATCAACGCCCTGGTGAATGCGCCGGTGTGCCCGGTCGATGACGACATCGCGACATCCGTGCCCACCGTGGTCAGGCACGGCACCGTGCCATCCGCCGCCATCATGTTCGCTAAAGGCGGTGGTTCGCCAGCCGGTGGGGAGCAGTCGCTGGAAAGCGAGGTGATCCCTATCGAGACGGTCGCTGAGCATGTGTCGGAGAAGGGGAACCCCGGAAACCGCGACAACCTGGTGGCCGCCGAGGTCTACCTCCCACGTGAGATCCTCTCGGGCGGGCTCTCGCTCGTTGACACTCCCGGCCTGGGCGGGCTCGACTCCGTGCACTCGCTGACCACCCTCACCACGCTGCCGACAGCGGATGCCATGCTGCTGGTCTCCGACGCGTCGCAGGAATACACCGAACCTGAGATCCAATTCCTGCGCCAGGCGATGCGCATCTCACCGAACGTGGCGTGTGTGCTGTCGAAGATCGATCTCTACCCACGTTGGGAAGAGGTCGCGAAGCTGGACCGCAAGCACCTGGACGACGTGGACCCAGACATCCCGCTGTTCGCGGTCTCCTCAGAGTTGCGGCTGCAGGCCGCCCGGCTCGAGGACGAGGAGCTCAACACCGAGTCGGGGTTCCTTCCCCTGATCAGGTATCTCCGGGCCGGCATCCTCGGCCAGGCGGAGCGGTTGCAGCGCCGGTCGGTCGCGCTCGACCTGCGCTCGATCACCGAGCATCTTCAACTCTCGCTGCAGTCAGAGCTGGCCGCGATCGAACATCCGGAGAGCATGCCGCAGATGATCGCGGAGCTGGAGACCGCCAAGGAACGGGCGGATGAGCTCCGGCGCCGATCATCGCGGTGGCAGACCACGCTCAACGACGGTGTGTCCGACCTGATCTCCGACATGGAATACGACCTCCGCGACCGGATGCGTCGCATCCAGCGGGACGCGGAGCGCGCCATTGACGGAGCCGATCCCGGCCCGATCTGGCAGGAGACCGTCGAATGGCTGGACCAGCGAGTTGCGGCGGCGGTTTCCGACACCTTCGTGTGGACGAACGAGCGGGCACAGTGGCTGTCGGAACAGGTCGCCGATCATTTCAATCGCGACGAAGTGCAGTTGCCCCGGCTGTTGCACATCGACAGCACAGAAGACGTGCTCGACCCGGTGCAGCCGGTCGACACGCTCGACTCGGGGAAGCTCAGCGTGGTGCAGAAGCTTTTCATCGGCATGCGCGGTTCCTACGGCGGCGTGCTGATGTTCGGCCTGCTGACCGGTCTCGCCGGCATGTCACTGATCAACCCGATCTCCATCGGCGCAGGAATCCTGATCGGGGCGAAGGTGTACAAGGACGAGCAGGATGCCAGACTCAAGCGCCGCAGGGTCGAGGCGAAGGCTCTCGTGCGCAGCCACATCGATGACGTCATCTTCCAGGTCGGCAAGCAGCTGAAGGACCGCCTGAGACTCGTACAGCGTGGCACGCGTGACCATTTCAGCGAGATCGCGGAGGAGCACCACCGCTCGCTCGGGGCATCCGTCATCGCCGCGCAGAAGGCGGCCACCACGTTCAACCAGGAGAGCGACCAGCGCGTCAAGGAGATCAAGGCGGAGCTGGCCAGAACAGTCGAGCTGCGCAAGAGCGCGCTCGCGCTGGACCCGAAGCCGGTGAGCGCGGTGCAACCGTGAGCCGGATACTGCGTGAAGCGGTTCCCCGCCTGATTCGGGATGCGATCGAGGTTTACCAGGACGATCCGATCGCCGTGCGCCTGCTCGAGGGACACGCGCGCCGGCTGGAGGAACCGCTGCGCATCGCTGTCGCCGGCATGGTGAAGGCGGGCAAGTCGACGTTGATCAATGCGGTGCTGGGGGAGGAGCTGGCACCGACCGATGCGGGGGAGTGCACCACGACCGTGATGTGGTTTCGCTACGGCGACGGGCCCCGCGCATCCGTTCATCCGATTGTCGGCGAACCGGAGGACTTGCCCATCCAGCAGGTCGACGGGCGGCCGACATTCGACCTCACCGGCATCCGCCCAGCGGACGTGCGCCGAATCGTGGTCGAGTGGCCGGCCGAGAGCCTGCGCAACCTGATTCTCATCGACACTCCCGGGATCGCCTCGTTGTCCGGGGAGATCTCGGAACGCTCGAACCGCTTCTTCATCCCGGAAAACGGGTCGTCGGAGGCTGACGCGATCATCTACGTGCTGCGGCACCTGCATCAGGCCGACCTGACCTTCCTGAAGTCGCTTCGCGAAGCCGCCGGCACCCAATCCGGTGCGGTCAACGCCCTCGCAGTGCTGTCGCGGGCCGACGAGATCGGGGCCGGCCGAATAGACTCCCTTCTCGCCGCCCGCGACATCGTCAAGCGCTACCGGAATGACGAGACCCTGCGCTCCCTGGCGATCGGCGTGCTGCCGGTCGCGGGCAGGCTCGCACAGACGGCGCGAACGTTGCAGCAGCCCGAGGTGGAGGTCTTGGCCGAGCTTGCCGCCCTTGACCGGAAGACACGCGAGCGGATGCTGATCTCGGCCGGCCGGTTCGTGCAGGCACAGGGCGCAGCGGTCGGAACCATGGAGGAAAGACGTGCCCTGCTCGACCGTTTCGGGCTGTTCGGGATCCGGCTGGCCACCGTGCTCATCCACAGCGGCTTCTCCGAGCCCGAATCACTGGCACGCGAATTGGCCCGCCGCAGCGGACTCGATGACCTGGTAAGCCTGATTGCCACCCAATTCCGGGTGCGCGACGACCAGCTGAAGGCCCGGGCGGCCATCGTCGGCGTGGAGAACCTGTTGCACCAGCATCCGCGTCCCGGTACCGATGCCCTCACAACGACCATCGAACGCATCCTGGCGGAGACCCACGAGTTCCGTGAGCTGCGGCTGATGGCCACCGCCCACACCTCCGGCATTGCGCTGCCGCCCGAACTCACTGCCGAGATGCTTCGACTCGCCGGCAGCCAGGGACTCTCCCCGGAGGAGAGGCTGGGACTGGAGCCGGATGCGCCCCAGGCCGAAGTGCACTCCCGTGCACTGTCCGAGGTACACCGTTGGAGGGCCAGATCGGAGAGCCCGCTGACTGACCGAGCCACGGCAGAACTGTGCCGAATAGTGGTGAGAAGTTGCGAGGGCATCCTGGTCCAGCCCGGCGACGGCTCAGGTGTGCCAGCGACGACGTCTCTTCTTCTGGGCGCGGAACCAGGTGCTGGCGCTCGGGAAGAGGCTTAGCACCAGCCCGGCGCCGGCGAGCGCCAGCTCTGCCACCAGGCTGATGCGGAGGTAGAGGCCCTCCTCGCCGGGGGCAATCAGCAGCGCATCGGCGATGAGCAGGACGCCGGCGTTGGCGAACAGGATGAGCATGAGCGCCCACCGCGCCCCACCGTGCCCGCGCATCATCGCCCGCAAGGCAATTGCCTCGATAACGATCACCAGCACGAGCAGGCCCAGCGTTCCCCAGAACACGAGTGATGCGAGCGCGGTGAGCGTTTCGGAGTCCCGCTCCGGGGCAAGGTCGGTGACCAACTCACGCAAGCGCTCCAATTGGTCATCCCGGGAGACAAAGGTGAAGAGGATCACGATGAAACCGGCAGCGAAGCTGACCAGCCACAATGTGCGCGCCGCCTTCACCTGACGGGTCGGAACGATCGGCTGGAGTACCGGCGCCGGCGTGCGGTCCGACATTTCCGGTCTCGGCGGCTTGTCCAATGGCACGCCGGCCCGCGTCGAAGGCACGCCGTCTTCGTTGGGCTCGGTGGCATCCGTTTGTGGAGGCATGCAGGCAATGTACCCCCGACTCGGGTCATGCCGGGCAGCGTGCCGCGAGCGCTACGCTGCGGCGCCGTTGGCGCGGGCACGCGCGACCACCTGCCCGCGGGCGGAGGTCGGGAAGCGCTCGAGCATCGCCCGCACCTCAGGAGCGTCGACATCGGCGCCGAACAATTCGGTGTGCGGCTCCATGCGGATGCCTTCGGCGAGTGGTCCTGCGATCACCGGGTCGAAACCCAGGGCATCGACCAATGCCGCGACGGTCTCCAGCTCGGCCGGGCCATCCCCGGCGATGGCCAGCGCCTTGCGCCCGGGCTCGCCGGCCGTGCGGGCCTCGTCTTCCAGGTCGTGGTACCCCATGTGGTTGAACGCTTTGACGACCCGCGAGTCAGGAAGGAACTCCTGCACGATTTCGCTGGAGGAGGTTCGTGCGTTGGTGAACTCGTCGCGGATACCGTCGACTTCCCACCAGTAGTTCATTGCGTCGATGACCAGTTTTCCGCGCAACAGTTCGGCGGGGACGGTGCGGTACTTGCCGAGGGGGAGCGCGAGGATGACCACGTCGGCGTTGGTGGCGACATCCGCAGCGGTGCTCGCGACGGCCCCTTCGCTGAGAACGTCGACGGTGAGCGCAATCCTCGCCGGGTCACGCGATCCGGCGATCAGCACGTGGTATCCCGCCGCGACGGCGAGACGGGCCAGCACGGTGCCGACCTTGCCGGCGCCGAGGATGCCAATCGTCGTGATCTCAACCATGTCAGCCCAGTTTTTCACATTTGGCTGGAAGCAGGCATCCGTAGCGCTCGTCGGCTGCGTCACTAGACTTCGGACATGGGCAGCTGGAAGCATTCTGAATCGATCATGGTGTCACGCCCGGCGGAGGAGCTTTACGCGCTCGTCTCCGACGTGACACGGATGGGCGAGTGGAGCCCGGTCTGCACCGGGTGCTGGTGGGACGACGACACCCGTGGTGTCGGGGCGTGGTTCACTGGTCGAAACGAAATGCCCGGGAAAACCTGGGAGACACGGTCCCAGGTGGTGGCGGATGAGCCAGGTCGCGAGTTCGCCTTCGTGGTCGGCGGCAATCGCACCCGCTGGGGCTACACCTTTGAGCCGGTGGGTGACGAAACGCGGATGACCGAGTCGTGGGAGATTCTCCCGGCCGGTGAGGAGTACTTCCAGGAACGCTTCGGGGCGGATGCCGAGGCAGAGGTCCAGCAGCGTGCGGACACGGCACGCAGCGGCATCCACGACACTCTCGCCGCCATCAAGAAGGCCGCAGAAGCGCAGTAGTGTTCACAGATTGGTGACGTGATGGACGACAAACCGACGCGTGCAGTTCTCGAGGGGTTCCTGAAAGCGTTCAACGATCACGACCTGGATGCCATCATGGGCTATTTCGCGGACGATTGCGTCTTCTACATGCCGAGGGGTGCGAAGCCTCGCGGTGATCAGTATCGGGGTAAGGCGGAGGTTCGCGCTGGTCTGGCGAAACGGTTCCAGGGCATCCCCGACGTGCACTATGGGAACGACCAGCACTGGTTCTGCGGCGACGGTCTCGGCGTATCCGAGTGGACGCTCACCGGTACCGCAGCCTCGGGCCAGCAGATCGAGGTGCGCGGGGTCGACCTCCTGGAGTTCGACCAACACGGCAAGATCACACGCAAGGACTCGTTCTGGAAGATCCTGGAGTGATTGGGCGGGGGTCGCGCCTCCGGTGAATATGCTGGCAGGCATGGCCCGTTCCCGCTTGGACGCCCGCGCCGAGTTGCTCGCGTTGGCACGGCGCGGGCTCGACTGGGAAGCACCCGAACGCGACCGCAACGCGTTGGGCGGGGCCAGGCGGGCGGCCGTGCTGGTGCTCTTCGGCGTGCTGGATTCGGTGCCTGCGGAGTCGCCTGGGCGGGTGCCCGGTGACCTGGACGTGCTGCTTCAGCGCCGAGCAGCCACCATGGGCCACCACCCCGGGCAGATCGCGTTCCCCGGCGGAGGGGCTGAGCCCTTCGACGCCGATGCAACGGCAACCGCATTGCGCGAAACCGTCGAGGAGACCGGACTCGACCCCACCGGGGTCGAAGTGCTCGGAACCCTCCCTGTGCTCGGGATCCCGGTCAGCAACAACCTGGTCACGCCGGTGCTGGCATGGTGGGAACGTGTTTCGGAGGTCGCGGCGGTAGACCATCGGGAGGCAGTGGAGGTATTCCGGATGCCCGTAGCTGACCTGCTCACACCAGCCAACCGGGTAACGCTGGTGCTGCACCAGGACGGCAAGGTGTTCAACTCGCCGGCCTTCCAGGTCGGAGACATCCTGGTGTGGGGGTTCACGGCGCTGGTGCTGGACCGGATGTTCACGGCGCTGGAGTGGACGGTGCCATGGGACGACCATAGAACGATTGGACTTCAGTAGGCGACGAGCCCTGAACAGAGTCAGTGGGGCACGGCGGGATTCGCGGTGCCCCACTGCTCAGTTAGGCCGCGACTTCCGATCTGGCTGGTTCTGGCGCTGCGACGGCGATAGTTTTGAGGGCTACCGCCACTACTGCGGCTCCGATTAGGGCGATGATGGCTGCGCCGACGAAGGCCGCGGAGTAGCCGTCGGTGAGCGCGGGCGCATCACCGGCTGGGCCGGTGAAGATGGCTGCTACTGCGGTGAGGGCGGCGAGACCAATTGCTGATCCGATCTGGTAGCTGGTGTTCACCAATCCGGCTGCGACGCCGGTTTCCTCCGGTCGTGCGCTGGAGATGGCGGTTCCTAGTGACGGTACGAAGGCCAGGGCCATTCCGAGTGCCGCGAGCAGTGACGCTGGAAGTACGTCGACCGCATAGTTGCCGTCCGGTCGCGCGAATGCCAGCCAGACCAGGCCGGCGCTCAACAGGAGGAGGCCGCTGACGATCATCGGCTTGGCCCCGAATCGGGCTTGGAGCCTGGGGGCCAGGGCGATCATGCCGACCACGATCAGCGCGGTCATCGGCAGCAGGGCGGCTCCGGATGCGAAAGCTCCTGCTCCGAGGACCTGCTGAAGATATAGGTTCAGGAAGAACCACATGGGAATCCATGCTGCACCGAGGAGCAGTTGGGCCAGGTTCGCTGCCCCGAGTTGCGGCGCCTTGAAGATGCCGAGGCGAAGGAGAGGCTGCCGGCTACGCGCCTGGATGGCGAAGAACAGGAGTAGCAGTGCGACGCCCGCGATGAGAGCGGCCAACGTTTCCGTCGCCATCCACCCGACTTCGGGCGCACGAACGACACCGTAGACCAGGGCGGTGAGGCCGGTCGTGCCGGTTACTGCTCCAGCAACGTCGATCGATCCGGTGCGCGCCGCCGGTATGGCCGGCAGGGCGAAGGGGGTCGCAACCATCACCAGCAGGGCGATGGGGATCGTGATGTAGAACACCCACGGCCAGCTGGCGTACTCGGTGAGCACTCCGCCGAGGAAGACGCCCGCGGTTCCACCAATCGGTGCGGCCGCTCCGTAGATGGCGAATGCCTTCGGCAGGTCACGTGTTCCGCCGAAGAGGGTCATCAGCAAGGTCAGTGCGGCCGGGGCGATCATGGCGGCACCCACGCCTTGCACGGCCCGGCCGGCGATCTCCACCGCCACCGTGCTCGCCGCTCCGGCGAGCACGGAACCGACGAGCAAAGCCGCCCAACCGCTGATGAAGATCCTTCGTGCGCCGAAGAGGTCGGATAGCCGGCCTCCGAGTAGTAGCAGTCCCCCGAAGGCCACCACGTAAGCGTTGAACACCCAGGACAGGGACTCGGGGGTGAACCCGAGTTCGCGCTGGATGTCCGGTAGGGCAACGCCGATGATCGACGTGTCCATGATGACCACGAACTGCGCGGCGGCGATGAGGGCCAGGCCCAACCATCGCCGCCCGCTACTGCGGTCTGTTAGCGAACTCATTTCTGCTCCTTGATCAAGACCGGACACCATACCCGGTGGGGGTATCAATATATACCCCTAGGGGGTATCCCCGTCAAGAAGAGATTTGATCCAACCAGTCCGGGTTGTGGACGGGCGGATATCCGCTTGCTGCTTGGCAGTTGGTCAATAGTCGGATGTCGCGGAAAGTCCGCCATCGACAATCAGTTCTTGCCCGGTCATCGACTCGCTCGCATCGGACAGGAGGAACAGGCAGGCACGCGCGACAGCATCCGGCGAGATGAGTTCTCCGAGCGGAGAAGCGTTGCGCCACCGAGTAACGCCGTCCGGCCATGACTCCCCAATTCCGGGGCGGGAGAGCAAGCCAGGGGAAACCATATTGACGCGGATGCGGTGAGGGGCTAACGCGACGGCCGCGCCTCGGCTGAGCGCACCGAGTGCCGCCTTCGAAGCGGCATAGTGGATCTGGTCGCTCGGCGACCGCTGCGCGGCAATTGAGCCGATGGACACGACGCTACCGCCGCCCGAGCGGATCATGGCCGGCGTGATCAGCTGGATGCAGCGCGCCGCCGCGTAAACGTTGATTATCATCACGTCCTCCCAGTCGCTGAGGTCGAGATCCGCGAAGTCGCGCGTCGGGTAGATTCCGGCGTTGTTCACAAGCAGGTTCGCCGTGAATGCCGGCCCGCCCGGTTCGAACATCGCGTCGATCGATGCTTCATCCGCCAAGTCGGCGAACGCCGTGGTGACGGTCGTCCCGAAGGCAGCGTGTAGCGATGTGGCCAGCATCTTCAGCGAAGCGGATTTCTGGCGCCCGTGGAGCACCAGGTCTGCGCCAGCGTCGGCCAGCGCGCGCGCCAGTTGGGCACCGAGCCCGCCCCCGGCACCCGTGATCAGGGCGGTGCGTCCCGCCAGAGGCTTTGCTGTGCTGTCGTCTTCAGAGCTCATAAGGACCAGACTCCGGGTCGCCGGGTGTCCACTCCGCGTGCTGAAACCCTTCGAAAGTCATCCCTTCCAGGAGGCAGACATCGCCCAGCGATCGCTCGTAGAACTTCACGTGCGTGTAGTCGGAGAAGAGCTTGTAGACGGGCATGCAAAACCTGCTCTGGAACTGCTGTCCGGTCAGTGCTTCGCGGTGTTCCTCCACGAATTCAGCGAAACCCGCGCCGACGGTAAAGCCCAGGTGTTCCAGGCCCATTCGGTAGACACGCTGATGGTATGGCGGGATGAGTTCGATGAGGGGGATACTTCGGTCTGCGGTGACGCGGAGGGGGTCTTTCAGCACGATCTTGGAGATGGGCCTCCCATTCCAGACGTTTTCGAGGTTCGCGGTCGCGTAGGTTTCGATTTCCCTTCGCGCTTCAACGTACTCGCGCCACGTTGCCGTCCTCACCGCCAGATGGCTGATCGAGAATGTCGAGGTATCGATCCCGATGTGAGTGCATTTCTCCACTTGTTCATCGAAGAACTCCACCGCTGCGGCTTCCAGTCCGGCTCGATCAAAAGTGAGTGATTGCTGCATGACGGTTGTCTCTTTCCGTTCGTGTGCGTCAGTATCAGGCCTGTGAATCATGCTCACCCTCCGCGGCGGTTACCACTCCGCTTTCGTAGCCGAGGATGACGGCGTGGATCCGATCTCGTAGTCCGAGCTTCAACAGGATGTGTCCGACGTGCGTCTTCACCGTGGACTCGGAGAGGTGGAAACTGCGGGAGATCTCGGTGTTGGTGAGCCCACGCGCGATGGCGGTGAACACCTCCCGCTCCCGTTCGGTCAGTGAGTCGAGCGCCCGACTCTGTGCCGGTCTCCTATCGGTGGCCGACCCGTCGGGAAGCTGATCGCCGAACAGGTCGAGCAGCCGCCGGGTGACTCGCGGTTCGACGACGGCATCGCCACTCGCGACCGTGCGAATCGCGTCGATGAGTTCTGCGGGACGGGCATTCTTCAGCAGAAAGCCGCTGGCACCGGCGCGCAGGCCCGCGAAGGCGTACTCGTCGATGTCGTAGGTGGTCAGGATCAGCACCCGTGTGTCTGGATGCCGCTCGGTGATCAGGGCGGTCGCCTGGATACCGTCGACCCCGGGCATCCGCACGTCCATAACCACCACATCTGGCGCGAGGGCGGCGACTGCGCGCACAGCCGAGGCCCCGTCGTCCGCCTCGCCGACAACGGTGAATCCCGTATCACCCTCGATAACCATGCGAAAACCAAGGCGGATGAGCGGTTGGTCATCGACCAGAAGCACCGTAATGCCCGTCGGGTCGTCAGTCATGTTGCTCTCCTTGTTGAACGTCGTGGTGGGTGCCCGGGTGGGGGAGAGTGGCGAGCACTTCCCATCCACCGAGGGGACGCGCGCCCGTCTCGACGTGGCCGCCGAGCATGACTGCTCGTTCCGTCATGCCGATGATGCCGCGACCTGAGCCGTGCTTCTCTGCGAGCCCGGCATCGCGATGATGGCCGTTGTCTATCACGGACACTGTCGTTGTGTCATCGGAGTGCACGATCGTCACGTCGACACTGGTCGCATTCACCGCGTAGCGCAGCACGTTGGTGAGGGACTCCTGCACGATCCGGTAGGCCGTCAACTCGAGGGCAGGGTCGTCGGGAGCCACGCCGCTGACGGTGAACCTGATCGGGAGATCGGCCGCGCGGAAACGATCGATGAGATCGGGCAGATCGCGACTGCCCGGCGCCGGTCGACGCTGATCATCCGGCGCTGAGGTCTCTGGCAGCACGCTGAGAACGCTCCGCATGTCAGCGAGTGCTGAACGGCCCGTCTCGCTGAGTTGCTGGAGTGCCTGCTTGGTAACCGTCGGGTCCCGGTCGACTGCGGCGATCGCGCCATCGGACAGCGCGACCATAATCGACACGCTGTGCGCGACGATGTCGTGCATCTCGCGGGCAATACGGGAGCGTTCGGCGAGAGTTGCGATCATGGCCTGGCTGTCCCGTTCCCGGACCAACTGCTCGGCGCGCTGCTCGAGGCCGCGCAGCCGGTCCCGTCGGGCGTAAGTGAGAGATCCGAAGAGGATGGCAATGAGGGAGAGCAGCGCGAAGATGAGCAGCAGATTCGAGTAGTCGTATTCGCCACCTGCAGCCTGCAGCGGAAACCAGACGGCCAGGCCGGCAGCAGCGAGGGCCAGCGCGCCGATGCCGCTGAGCCACGCGGTCCGTGGCTTGCGGAACGCCGCAACGGAGTACAGCGCGATCGGCACAGCCAGGATGTCGTTGTTGGCGTCCAGGGACCAGGTGACAACGGTCGTGAGAATCGCGACAGCGACCAGTATCCCGAGTGGCCGATAGCGGCGGAAGAGCAGGGCCGCTCCGGTGAGAACCGCGACGACAATGTGCCAGACGGTCGAGTTCGGGTCGCCCAGCATGAGGCCGTAGACCCGGCTGAGAACGAGCGACACCGTGTAGATCCCGGCGACGGCCCAGTCGACTAGCCAGGGGTGGGATTCGAAGAAGGAACGCCTCGGCTCCCACTCCACACCAGCGGCGACCGCCGCGGGAGATGTGGAACCTTCCCGACGGCGGTCACTGCCTGGCATCCGCACTAGACGTCTCGTCTCTTCCACCGCAGTCCGGCGATCACACTGGTGACCGCGACCCATCCAAGAAGGATCAGCAGACCGCTCACGACCGTGCCCGACCCGACCACGTCGGCGGGCTGGATCATGAGCATAGCGGCAGAACTCGGCAGCATTTGGGAAAGCGGGACACCGATTACCGGGATGAGTCCGATCACGCTGGGAGCGATGAGTACCAGGGAAAGGACTACTCCGGCAGCCGCCGCGGTGTTGGAGAACAGCGACGCCAACGCGGTGGCGACGACAGCAATCAGGGCCAGGGACAGTGCGCCGCCGGCGATGACCTGCAGACCGGCTACCGTCCACAGCGAATCACCCATACCCAGTGCCGCGAGGGCCGGCTGTGCGACCAGGATGGCACCGAGGCCGCTGGCGAGCCCAACGGCGAACCCGACCACGCCGCTGAGCAGGAGCTTGGCGACGAGAACGGGCGTGCGGCTGGGCACAGCCGCCAGCGTGACGTTGATCAGGCCCGATCCGCGCTCGCCGCTGACCAGGAGCACGCCCATCAGGGCGATGAGCGATTGAACCAGGATGAAGACGAACATCAACACCTGGAGGCTGGGCTGCTCGCCAAAGTTTTCGACGATCAGCGCCCGTGGGTCGGCGCCTTCCAGCGGCGAGACCAGGGCGATGAGCGGGACGGTTCCGGCGAACAGGGCGGCGGCGCCGACCGTGGGGATGGCTGTCCAGATCGGGGCGCGTACGGACGTTGCTTTGATCCATTCCGATCGCATCAGGCCGCGAAAGCGCACGCGCTCCGTTGCGGGGTGATCGGTGAGTGTTGCAGTTGACATTCTTGTTTTCCTTTTCGTGAGCTCTAGTGGGATGAAGCGGTTTGGGCGACGGATGCCGCGCGGTACTGCACCGAGGATTCGGTGAGCGAGAGGTACGCCTCTTCCAACGAGGTCGTGTGAGTGGTGAGCTCATAGAGCCGGGCTCCGATCCGGCTGGCGGCGCTGGCGATCTCTGGCGCCTCCAGTCCGACGACTTCGAGGTGATCGGATGCGACGGTCGTCACCGTGACGTCAGGGGCGGCGATCTCGGATGCCAAACGTGTGGCATCCGGGGTGCGCACGGTGACCCTGGCGTCGCTGGTAGCTGCCAGGATCTCGTCCAGCGGCGCATCCGCAATCAACTGGCCCCGGCCGATGATGATCAGGTGGTCGGCGGTGAGCGACATTTCGCTCATCAGATGCGAGGAGAGGAAGACCGTTCGGCCTTCCGCCGCGAGGTGTCGCAGCAGTTTCCGCACCCAGATGACGCCATCCGGGTCGAGCCCGTTGATGGGTTCGTCCAGGATGAGCGTCTTGGGGTCGCCGAGCAGCGCTGCGGCGATGCCCAGGCGCTGTCTCATGCCGAGCGAGAAGGACCCCGCCCGTCGGCGAGCCACCTCGGTGATGCCGGTCAGCTCCATGACCTCCTCGACGCGGGTGCGCGGCAGGTCGTGAGTGGCGGCGATGGCCCGCAAGTGTGCCCGCGCATTCCGGCCCGGCTGCAGGTTGCCTGCGTCGAGCAGCAGCCCCAGTTCGTGCAGCGGGGCAGCGTGCTCGGCAAACGCCTTACCGTTGATTCGGGCGGTGCCGGCGGTTGGTCGGTCGAGGCCCGCGATCGAGCGAAGCGTTGTGGTCTTGCCGGCGCCGTTCGGGCCGAGGAAGCCGGTCACCCGGCCGGGCTGGACCGTGAACGAGATGTCGTCCACGGCGGTGGTGGCCCCGAATTTCTTCGTCAGGGCGGTTACTTCAATCATCTGAGTTCTGCTTTCGTGTCTTTCGGAACCGGTTTCGGAACCGCAGAAACGAATCTAGAAATCATGGAGGTTGAGGGAATCGGAGCCTGGTACCGGCTTTTTCCTGGCCTCGTACCGAGGTACTAGATCGCCGGAAAGACGAAACGCCCGCCTCGAAGGGCGGGCGTCTCGCTACTTCTCGAAGATGATCTCGAGACCGTCGTCGTCATCCCATTGTTCGCCCACTTCCGCGAACTCGAATTGCTCGATCAGCGCCAGCGATGCCGCATTGTCCGGGCTGATCGTGGCTCGGACAACGTTCACTCGTTGGTCGTTCTTCGCCGTCTCGAGGAGGATTTCGAGGGCGGCACGGGCGTAACCGCGGCGGCGGTGGGCTGGGTCGACCTGGTACCCGAGCTCGACCATGCCCCGATCATCCGGTGCGCCATGGAAGCCGGCCGCGCCGACCGCCGTATTCGTCTTCGTGTCGATGACGATTCGGGTGATCCAGTCGGCATCTGCAGGCTTGGCAACAACCTGCTCGCTTCGAATCCGCCAAAGCCAGAGGCAATTGTCACTCAGCAGGTAGGGAGACAACGTGATGCTGGACAGTGCGGGTGCTGTCTGCGGCTCGTCGCCACCGAGCGCACGCAAAACGGCGGCCGGAATTCGCGCGAGCTGGAGTTGCAGGGGGCTGGACGCCGCGGATACCCACGGCTCGGCGGTGACCGTCATGCGTTTATCTTCGCATCCGCGAACGGCTGCGCGTGAGAGTTATTGCCGTTGCCGGGACGCTGGCGCACAGCTCCCCAGACGATCCACCCGGCGACCAGCGCGAGCAGTAGTGCGCCGGCGGACTGCGTTGGCAGGCTGCTGCCCGTCGTGGCCTGCCCCAGGACGACGCCCAGGACGTAGAACGTCACTGTGCCGATCATCCACACCGCACCCGCCGACTTGGCGACCGTTCGCGAGCGCAACATGGCGACACCGAACAGGATGTTCCCCACGAATGCCAGAAGCAGGCCGACCATGAAGGCGACGGTCATGGAATCTGGAAACTGGAGCTGCATGACATCCGTGACCCCATTCAGGTACAGCTGACCGATTGCCGGTGTGACGAAGGTGGAGATCGCGGCCGGGATCAGCAGCAGGGCTTGCCCGGTGACGGTGAGAACCATGGCGCTGAGGGCCAGCCCGCGCGCACGAGTCCTGGAGAGATACGCGCCGAGGGCGAAGAACCCGAGGATGGCGA
Organism: Homoserinimonas sp. A520; assembly: GCF_054489245.1. Taxonomy (NCBI): domain Bacteria; kingdom Bacillati; phylum Actinomycetota; class Actinomycetes; order Micrococcales; family Microbacteriaceae; genus Homoserinimonas; species Homoserinimonas sp. A520. The sequence goes on from NZ_JBTMWX010000003.1 coordinate 305,305, forward strand.
GGATCGTGCCACCGGTGCTGCCGAGCAGGTGGCTGACCAGGTACGAGTCCGTGCTGACGAACTGGGCCCAGGCTTCAGGATCCCTGGTTTGGTCGGGTTGGGGTTCGAGAGACGACCAGGCGGTCAGTACGCCATAGGCCGGGAGGGCTAACAGGCCGGAAACGACCCAGTTGCTTCTCGTTGGGACATTTGCATCAATCAAGTGACTACTCTTCCTTCGTTGCTTTCGGAACCGGGTGCGGAACCGCAGGTCTGAACCTAGGAAGCTTTGTCATCGCCAGAATCGGAGCGTGGTACCGACTTTGTGACCCGGCTCGTACCCCGGTGCTAGACAGGTTTGATCAGCTCGGGAACAGCAGAGAGGCATACGCTGTTCTCACTAGCGTCGGTGTCACAGAGCATTTGGTACAGAGGAGAAGACGATGGCTGCAACAACCGAAACCGCAATCCTGGCCGGCGGATGCTTCTGGGGCGCTCAGCAACTGCTCCGTGAGCGTCCGGGGGTCATCTCCACCCGCGTCGGATACTCCGGCGGAGACACGCCGAATGCCACGTACCGCAACCACGGCACCCACGCCGAATCGGTTGAGATCGTGTTCGACCCTGCCCAGATCTCGTACCGCGACATCCTCGAGTTCTTCTTCCAGATCCACGACCCGACGACAAAGAACCGTCAGGGCAACGATGTCGGCATGAGTTACCGTTCCGCCATCTTCTACAGCAACGATGAGCAGAAGCGGGTCGCCGAGAACACGATCGCGGATGTCGACGCGTCAGGCTTGTGGCCCGGACCGGTTGTCACCGAAGTAACTGCCGCCGGTCCGTTCTGGGAGGCTGAGGACGAGCACCAGGACTACCTGCAGAAGTACCCCGAGGGCTACAACTGCCACTACGTGCGGCCAGGCTGGAAGCTTCCGCATCGGGAAAGTGAAGCCGCGGCGAGCTGACCCGGTGCGCGGGTTCGCAGTAGATACGCAGCCACGGGCGGCCTGACCCGGTTTACCGTCGAGTATGAGCGATCGCTCGGCGGCGCGGCGCGTCCAGCGCATCTACTTGACCCTTCTGTTGGGCAACACGCTCGCGGCGTCCTTCATCTGGGGTATCAACACTCTTTTTCTGCTCGATGCAGGCTTGTCGAACTTCGAAGCGTTTGCGGCGAACGCCTTCTTCACCGCTGGCATGGTCATCTTCGAGATCCCGACCGGTGTCGTGGCCGACACGGTCGGACGGAAGGCGTCTTACCTGCTGGGGACGATCACGCTGTCGGTCACCACCGCTCTCTACTGGATGCTGTGGGTCTGGCATGCCCCGTTCGTCTGGTGGGCGATCGTGTCCGTGCTGCTCGGTCTCGGCTTCACCTTCTTCTCTGGAGCGGTGGAGGCCTGGCTCGTTGACGCGCTGACGTTTCACGAATACACCGGCAGCCTGGAGACGGTGTTCGGCCGCGGTCTCGTCGTGACCGGCATCGCGATGTTCACCGGATCGGTGCTGGGCGGCGTGATCGCCCAAGCGACCAATCTCGGGGTTCCCTTCCTGGTGCGCGCCGGAGTGCTCGTCTTCATGTTCGTGTTCGCGTTCCTTGCCATGAGGGATCTCGGCTTCACGCCAGACCGCTCGCAGGGGCCGCTCACGGCGACACGGGACGTGCTGAAGCAATCGCTTGAGCACGGGCTCCGGAGGCGCTCGGTGCGTTACGTGATTCTTGCGGCACCCTTCGCCTCCGGGGTCGCCTTTTACGCCTTCTACGCCCTTCAGCCCTACCTGCTGGAGCTGTACGGGGACGAATCGGCATACTCCATTGCCGGCCTGGCCGCGGCGGTGCTGTCCCTGTCGCAGGTGGCCGGCGGAGTGCTGGCGCCCCGGATCCGTGGTCTGTTCGCCAAACGGACGACCACGGTGATCGGTGCGTCCCTCGCCAGCGTCGCAGCGCTCGTGGTCCTCGGCTTGAACGACCTCTTCTGGTTTGGCATCGTTGCGCTGGTGGTCTGGGGGTTCGTGGCCACGGTCGCCGAGCCGGTTCGGGCGGCCTACCTCAACGACATGATCCCGTCCAGGCAGCGTGCGACCGTGCTCTCGTTCGACTCGCTGTTCGGCAGCCTCGGCGGAGTGGGCATCCAACCCGCCCTCGGCCGCGCTGCCGACCTCTGGGGCTACGGGACGTCGCTGGTGATTGGTGGCGCGGTCGAGCTGATCGGGATCCCGCTGTTGTTCGCCAGTCGCCGACAGCACGAACCCGCTGACATGAACAGGGCTGGCACCGATGCCCTCCCGGCCGCGCCTGAGGCGCCGTGACGTGGCGTAGGCCAAGCCTGGAACTCACGGATGCACGTTGGCCTTGGACGGCACCGGTTCGTGTCGCAGGTGGCTGCGGCGGAAGCCGCCGGTGCCGGCGGTCAGGGCGCGAAGCTCAGGCGCATAATGCAGGAGTTCGGCATCCGGAACCTCGGCGCTGATCTCGGTGCGCTCGCCGCCGGTCGAGGACGTTCCGGTCAGGCGGCCGCGACGGGAGGACAGGTCGGTCATGACGGCGCCGACATAGCCGTCCGGCACGCCGATCGTGACCACCGAGACCGGTTCCAGCAACTGGATGCGGGCCTGGGATGCAGCCTCGCGCAGGGCCAGCGCTCCCGCGGCCTGGAACGCGGCGTCCGACGAGTCGACGCTGTGCGCCTTGCCGCCGACGAGCGTCACGCGGATGTCCACCACCGGGAATCCGGCGGACACCCCTCTCTGCATTTGCTCCCGTACGCCCTTCTCGACTGACCCGATGTACTGGCCGGGGACCACCCCGCCGACGACTTTGTCGACGAACTCGAACCCGGCCCCGCGAATGAGCGGTTCGACCTCGATGTCGCAGACGGCAAACTGGCCGTGGCCGCCGGACTGTTTGATGTACCGTCCACGGGCGGATGCCGGCGCGGTGAAAGTCTCCCGTAATGGCGTAATCACCTCCACCGTCTGCACCTTCACCCCCTGGCTGCGCAGTCGGTCCAACACCACTTCGGCGTGGGCTTCACCCATGCACCAGAGGATCAGTTGATGGGTTTCGGGGTTGCGTTCAACCCGCAGTGTCGGGTCGACCGCCGCGATCTTGCCCATGCTCCTGGCCAGGGCGTCTTCATCGCCGTGCGACGCCCCGCGAACCGCCATCGGCATCAGCGGCTCTGGCATGTCCCACGCCTCCACCAGGAGCGGCCGATCCCGGTCCGACACGGTGTCGCCGGTCTCGATGCTGCCCAGCTTGGTGAGGGCGCAGATGTCGCCCGCCACGCAATGCGGCACCGCCCGCAGGCTGGAGCCGAGCGGTGATTGCAGGTGCGTGACCCGTTCGTCGCTGTCGTGGTCCTGATGGCCCCGATCCGCCAGCCCGTGTCCGCCGATGTGCACAGCTGAGTTCTCGCGCAGTGTGCCGGAGAACACCCGCACGATGCAGACCCGGCCCAGGAACGAATCAATGGTGGTGCGCACCACCTCACCGACCAGCGGCCCGGTTGGGTCACAGTTGAGCGGTGGCACCGGCGTGCCACTGAGATCCGTTACCGGCGGAACTGTCCGTTCGACCGGAGACGGGAACGCCCCGGTCATCACCTCCAGCAATTCCGAGACGCCCACACCGGTGTCAGCGGATGTCGCCAGCACCGGGAAGAACGCCCCACCGGCGACCGCGGTCTCCAGGTCACTGATCAGGATTTCTGGACCGATCTCCTCCCCGCCCAGGTAACGGTCCATCAACGTTTCATCCTCGCTCTCGGCGATGATGCCCTCGATGAGCGTGCCCCGTGCCGCCTCGGAATCGGCGAGTTCGGCGGAGCTCGCCGGTCGGGTGGCGGGCCGGCGGCTATCCGCGTAGTCCGACACTGTGCCGGACAGCAGTCCGAGCAATCCGGTGATCGCCCCCGCCGTACGGATGGGAAGGTGGAGAGGGAGCACGGAAGCCCCGAAGGCTTCCTGGCACGCGGCCAGGACCGCCTCGTAGCTGGCTCGCGGGTGATCGGTCCGGCTGATGACGACAGCGCGCGGCATCCCGACACGATCGCATTCGGCCCACAGGGCCGTGGTTGCAGCATCGACGCCGTCGACGGAGGACACGACGAACAGCGCCGCATCCGCTGCACGCAACCCGGCACGCAAGTCGCCGATGAAATCCGCGTAGCCGGGAGTGTCCAGCAGGTTCACCTTGATCTCGTTGACTGCGAACGGCAGAACTGACAGCGCAACGGAGCGCTGCTGGTGCACCTCGGACGGGTCGGAGTCGCTCATCGTGGTGCCGTCCACGATTGACCCCATGCGCGTGATAACGCCCGCGGCGGCGAGCAGCGCTTCGGCGAGCATCGTCTTCCCGGAACCCGAACGCCCAACGAGCGCGATATTGCGGATCTGTTCCGTATGGTTCGCCCAGACCCCCGGCAACGCTTCGACTCGATGAAGCTCCGAACTGTCCCGGCCCGAACCCTTCGTCGTGCCGTTCGCACCTTTCGCCGACATGAGGACTCCCTGCGCCGCCAATCGCTGGATCGTATGAGTAGATTTGACACCCTGGGGCGACCCGGCGGCAAGGGGCACACGGCCCGCCAACCGCGGCCATTGCCGACGCAGAACGAGCAGAAGCGCGTCGCCGAGGACACGATCGCGGATGTCTTTGGACGCTGTCCCTGGAACCGCTACGCGGCGGCGCCGCCATGGTCGGGGCGGGCGCGGGCGACCACCCGTCCGCGAGCCGAGTTGGGGAAGCGCTCGAGCATGGCCCGAACTTCGGCGGCGTCGACATCCGCGCCGAACAGTTCGGTGTGCGGTTCCAGACGGATTCCTTCAGCGAGGGGTCCTGCGATCACGGGGTCGAAGCGGAGTGCATCGACCAGGGCGGCAACCGTTGCCAAGTCGGCCGGGTCATCCCCGGCGATGGCCAGGGCCTTGCGCCCGGGCTCACCGGCCGGACGAGCCTCGTCATCCAGATCGTGGTAACCCATGTGGTTGAACGCCTTCACCACCCGGGAGTCACGAAGGAACGCCTTGTTCTCAACCATGTCGTTCAAGCTTTTCACATTTGTCTGCATACCCGCGTTGGAAGCCGAAACGGAGATCCATCACGTCGTGCTGTGAGTATCCTCCGAAGACCTCCTGGCGCTAGACAATGAGGCTTAATCTGCAGGCGACCGGGCCGTCCGGGTCGGTCATCGACGTCCGATATCGAGGAGTGGTGATCGTGGCGCAACCGCTGGAAACAGGATCGTTTGAGAAACCTGATGATGTACGGGAGGGGGCGAATTGGCGCCTCGAACTAGTCAACCTGGCGGGCGGCGCTCAGGTCGGCAGGCTCACGCTGCAGCCTGGCTGGAGATGGTCAACGGACGTCAAACCGGTGGCCGGGACGGAGATGGAGGCGGGGCCGGGAGATGTCATCTCGCTACCACCGGGGCATGATGCCTGGGGGGTCGGCGACGAAACGGTCGTCGTCGTGGACTGGCAGGGAGCATCCGTTTGGGCGGCGCCTCGCTGAGCCGGTCGGCTGAATTCGCGTCGCCGCCCTACCCGAGAAATCCCTGCATCGCGCAGTCCGGCGATGACCGTCGGCTTGGCATCCGTGCCCCGCTGCCGTGTTAGGCGGCATCGCTACGCGACCGCGAAGGGTCTGCCTGTCGACGGGTGTCATGGGAGGCTCCGCTCAGCCCGGAACCGAGTGGCGCACGCGAATGGGCGGGTGAGGTCGAGCGCCTCATCGATGCCGGTGACCGTGCCGGTGCACTGAAGCTCTACCTGAAGGACATGCCGCCGGAGATCCTGGAGGCCGTGCAGAGTTTCCCTCCCATGATCGAGCAGGCCGGAAGCCTCCGGCCGGACGCGGAATCACTGGCGTGGGCGGAATCGGTTCCCCATGCTGCCAGCTGGAGGCGCACAGCAGGTGCGCAGCACACCTGGCAGCCGGACTCCATGGCCGAGGAGCTGGCAGGTTTCATGCGCACGCTGGGAAGCCCGAAAGCCTCGTGACGGACGTGCTTAGGTCCGAACGGAGTGGAGCCAGGTTCTGAGGAGTGGCAGCACGACATCGCTGTGCATCGCGGTCAGGTGGTCGCGGTCGGGGAACAGTTCCACGCTCCACCCTTCCGCCTCTAGTTGTGCCCGGTGCTCAAGGAGCGGAGCGGCGATGCGGACGGTGACGTCGCCCCAGTTCGCGCCGTAGGCGATCTCGTCATCGGCGCCGGCATAGGCGAGGCGCGGGACGGTCAACCCGCGCGCCGCCTCGTTGTCGTCGAACCCCTGCAACGCCTCGTACAGGGTGACGAACTGGCCGGTTTGCGCGGCATCCGTCTGGATTTGCACGGAGTCCCAGTCGCCCGGCTCGACCGCCACCTGGTCGTTCCCGGGCTGCTTGGGAGCCGTCGATAAGGCGTGGGCGGCCCGCGTGACGGCGAGCATCTCGCGGTACGGCCCGTCAACCGGTGGGTAGCCGCCCATGACGAGGGCCCACAGCCGCTGGGTGCGCAGGGCAAGCTGCAGGCCACACAGCCCGAGCCAGGAGTACCCGGCATAGGCGAACTGACCCGCACCGACGGCGTCGGCGATGGACAGAAGGTCGTTGCTTAGGGCGTCGGGAGTGAGCGTCCTCTCGGCGGGGTGCGCCATCCGATGCGCCTCAAGGTCCGCGGTGATCACCCGGAAACCGGAATCGGCGAGCCCGTCGGCGACCACCTCACCGGCGTCGGGTTCCGCGCCCCACGCCCGCATCTTCTCTGCCGTCTCGGGCTCCACCGGGGTCGTCCGCGTCGGGATCAACACCGCGGGTCCCTCACCGCGCACGACCACGTCGATGAGCGAGCCGTCATGCAGCGTGGCTCTGACTGATGCCATCATCGCCTCCGGCTACTGGTAGAAGCCCTCGCGGAGGTTGATGCCGTGTTCCAGCCAGGCCTTCATGGCGGCGAGCATGCCGGTCCAGCCTTCGCAGTTGCCGAAAGCGGTAGCCGCACCATCGGTGGTCGGCTTCCAGGACGACTCGGTGATTGTCACGAGGGTTCGAGCGCCGTCATCGATGGGTTCGAACTCGAAGGTCGTCGTGGTCTTGCCATCCTCGCTGGTGGTTTCCGTTCCGCGCCACTGGATCACGATCCGCCGGGGCGGGTCCGTTTCGAGGACGGTGACCGGGAATCGTCCGGGGAAGTCGTGGAAGTCCCAACTGACTTCGGTACCGGACTCCAACCGGCCGCGCGCGCCACCGGTGGTGAAGTACTTCGACAGTTGCTCCGGGTCGGCGACAGCCTCGTACACCTCGGCGCAGGGCCGCCCGATGCGGCCGGAGACGTTGAAGCTGAGTTCTTTGAGTGAATGGTCGCTATTCATGTGGTAATTTTACAACATGTTGGATGCGGGAAACAAGGCTTCGGGAGATGACCTGGTTTTCAAGGCTCTCGCCTCGAGCACCCGACGGCGGATGCTCGATGTGCTGAAAGACGCTCCGCGCTCGACGGGTGCACTGTGCGCCCAGCTCCCGGAGCTTGACCGCACGACGGTGTTGCAGCACCTGCGGGTACTGGAGAGGGCCGAGTTGGTGACCGGCCGCAAGGTCGGGCGGGAACGCCAGCTCAGCCTGGCGCCGTTGCCGATCAAGCGGATCCACGACCGCTGGATCGGGGAGTACGCCCATGCCGCGGTCGAGCTGCTGGATCGCCTCGACCGCGGCTGAGGGCAGCGTGCACAATAGTGCTGAGAGAGCGGGGAGCTCACGATGACCCATGAACTCATGTTCGAGGACGACGACCCTGTGCTGGCCCGGGTGCGCAGCATCGCGCTGGCGCTGCCGGAGGCCCAGGAGAAGATTTCGCACGGGCGCCCGGCATTCTTTACCCACAAGGTGTTCGCCTACTACAGCGGATCGCTCAAGGTCGATGGCGAGTGGGTGCAGCATCCACAGTCGCTGGTCGTCCAGGCCGATACCGCAGAGCGCGAGGTCCTGCGCCGGATGCCCGGATCGTATGTGCCGGCCTATCTCGGTGTGGCCGGCTGGACGGGTGTTGACCTGGATGGCGGCAGCGACTGGGACGAGGTGACCGAGTTGATCGAGGAGTCGTATCGGGTGACCGCGCCCGCCAGGCTCGTCGCCCTGCTCGATCTCCCACGAGGCCCATAGGGGTTCGAAGAGCCGGCGTCAGCTCACAGGCTCCGAGCGCGGAGCTTTCCGTAGATTCGCATCAGCTGGGGTACCACCAGGTACACCGCGACCGGCACGATGAGCACCGACAGCACCAGGGCGCGCAGAATCGGATGCCAGTCGCCCGAGAACGGGGCGATCGCGAGCATTCCCAGGGCGACCAGCGGAAAGATGGCGATCCAGGTGATCACCGCCCTGACGTGTACCGAGGGTGGCGCGTTGGTGACGCGTGCGGGCTCTGGTGTGGGAGTGGGGTGAATGGTTTGCATTGACGTTCCGTTCGGTTAATGAAGGTGTTATTCGGGGGAGTGGTCGGTGGATGCGGCGTCCATATCGAGCTGCAGCAGCCATCCGTTGATCGCCATGGCGCTGGAGCTGCCAGCCCCGGCAGCCGTGATGACCTGGGCGTTCGCGTTGACGACGTTGCCAGCCGCCCAGATGCCAGGCACGCTCGTCTGGCCCGCCGCATCGACGGCGATGAACCCGGTGGCCGGGTCGGTCTCGCAGCCGAGCGAGTGCAGGATGCCGTCGGCCGGGTGAGGACGCGGCGCCACGAAAACTGCCTCACAGGCGACGGTCGACCCGTCGGTCAGGGCGACGCCGGCCAGCGAACCGTCCTTCCCGACGAAGCCGGAAGCGGTGCCGTCGATGACGCGAGCGCCGAATGCCTCCAGACGATGGCGGTCCGGCGGCGTCAGCATGATGCCATTGGTGACGAAGGTGACCCGGTCGCTGTAGCGAAGGAGGAGGCCCGCCTGCTTGAGCGAGAGCGCCGGTGCCGGGCCGCCGATGACGACGATCGCCTGGCCGCTCACCTCGAACCCGTGGCAGTACGGGCAGTGGTGCACCTGCGAGCCCCACCGCTCACGGATGCCGGGGAGATCGGGCAACTCGTCTCGCAGGCCGGTCGCCACCAGGAGAGCCCTGGCAACCTCGACTTCGCCGCTGTCGAGGGTCACCTCGAATCGGTCATCCGCCCGGCGCTTGACCGCAGACACGGTGGCGGATGCGATCACGCCGCCGTATCCAGTGACCTCCCTCCGGCCCACGGCCAGAAGCTCTGCGGGCGACATGCCGTCCCGCGACAGGAACCCGTGCATGCGCGATGCCGGCGCGTTGCGCGGCTCCCCGGCATCGATCACGAGCACCTGTGCCTGTGCCCGCGCCAGCACGAGACCGGCACTCAGGCCGGCGGCTCCTGCGCCGATAATGATCACGTCATGGTGCGTTGTGCTTGTCATCGTCACCACCTCCACGAATACGGTGTCACCACCGGCGCCGATTGTGGGAACATTGTTGCCAAAACCGGGATAACTTGATTCGATGGTGCCATGACCGCCACCCCACAGATCGAGAGCGCGCTGAGCCAGATCGCGCCCCGCCTGCGCCGAGCCCGCGAGAAGAAGGACCTCACCCTCGCGGATCTCGCCAAGGCGACCGGCATCTCCACCAGCACGCTGTCCCGGCTGGAGTCCGGGCAACGGAAGCCCAGCCTGGAACTGCTGCTCCCGATAGTGGCCGCGCTCGCGGTTCCGTTGGACGAGATCGTCACTGCGCCCCGGGTCGAAGACCCCCGCGTACCCCAGGCCTCCACCCGCCGGGAGGGGCGCATCCTGACGCCCTTGTCCCGTCATCAAGGCGAACCTCAGGCGTTCAAGGTGACCATTCCGGCGACGGAGCGCGAACCTGAACTGCGCACCCACACCGGGTACGAGTGGTTGTTCGTGCTATCCGGACGGCTTCGGGTGGTCATCGGCGAACACGACATCGTGCTTGCTGCTGGCGAAGCCGCCGAGTTCGATACCCGGAACCCGCATTGGTTCGGCGCTGCCGGCGGGTCTCCGGTCGAGATTCTGAGCATGTTCGGCAAGCAGGGCGAGCGCATCCACCTTCGTGCTCGACCCAAGCCGGGCACCTCATGACAGGGCCCGACTACGATTCCCGTTCGGCTGCGTGAGCTGAATCCAGTCCATCGAGGATGAGCTGGAGCCCGAACTCGAACTCGTTTCCGTAGGCGTACCAGGGCTGGAGCACCAGTGTCATGGCCATCTCGGTCAGATGGGGGAAGTCCTCGGCCATCCGCTGCTGGCCCGCCATGATGTCCTCGGTCGCCGCGCCAATGTCCCCTGCCTCATCGAGCGGAAGCGAAACCTCCTGCATCGCGAACCCGCGCACATAGCTGTCCACGATCGAGAGGGCGTGCCCGACCATCGGCATCGAGTAGCCGGCATTCCGCAGGGTGGCGATCATCGCGTCGTGGTGGCGAAGGGTCGCCTGCGTCGTGCGGGCATCCAGCAGGGCGATGGCCCACGGATGCCTGACCAGCACTTCTCGCGAAGACTCGGCGCGTTCACGGAGCGCTTCGCGCGCGTTCATGCCAGCGGATGGCAAGGCGATCTCGCCGACGACGGCACCGATCATGCCGTCGATCAGGTCGTCCTTGCTGGTGAAGTGGTAGTAGAGCGACATCGCTTCCACGCTGAGGTCGGCTGCGAGCTTGCGCATGCTGAGCGCCGCTATTCCACCGGCATCCGCCATGGCAATGGCGCGTTGCACCGCCCGATCCCGGGTTACCGGCTTCCGCGGTGCCGCGGACTTCGCTTTCGGCGTTTTCGACGGTTCGGCTTGGGACGGTGCGGCTTTCGACGATGACACGGGACTCCTAAACTTCTCTGGTGCTGCCTTACATCGTATGGTACATTGTTCTCGTGACCTTACGTCGTATGGTTACTCTACCTATCGCACTCGCCAGGAAGGGCAATGTCAGTGAATGAAGCATCAGGCTCCACCAGTGTCACCAGCAGGGGGCCGAAGACCGCCACCATGATGGCAGTCGTCCAGCACGCCTACGGTTCGGCCGACGTGCTCGGCTATGAAGAAGTCCCGCAGCCGATAATCGCTGCCGACCAGGTGCTCGTGCAGGTGCGAGCGGCAGCAGTCAACCACGCCGACTGGGTGTACGTGAGCGGCCGCCCGCTCATCGCCCGGCTCGCGTTCGGACTGGGCAAGCCAAAGGATCTGGTGCGAGGCAAGGACGTTGCAGGTGTGGTCGTCGCCGTGGGCCCGGATGTCACCGGTTTCCGTGTCGGCGATGAGGTGTATGCCGAGGTGGTTGCTGGAGCGTTCGCCGAATATGTTGCGATTCCGGAGAAGTTACTTGGCCACAAGCCGAAGAACCTCACCTTCGACCAGGCGGCCACGGTGCCGCTCTCCGCACGAACCGCACTGCAGGCACTTCGTGACGGTGGCAAGGTGAAGGCCGGTGACAAGGTGCTCGTCAACGGAGCATCCGGGGGAGTGGGCAGCTACGCCGTGCAGATCGCGAAGGCCCTGGGCGCCGAGGTGACCGCCGTGTGCAGCACGAGGAACGCCGACCTGGTTCGTTCCCTCGGCGCCGATCATGTCATCGACTACACCGCGGAGGACTTCACGTCGGCTGAGAGGGGCTACGACGTGATCCTCGACCTGATCGGAAACCATTCGCTGAAGCGGTTGCGGAGGTCGCTGTCCCGCAACGGGATTCTCGTGCTCTCGAGCGGAACCGGAAGCGCCGTTTTCGGCCCGATGGGCAGCATCCTGAAGGCCATGGTGGTGTCGCCGTTCGTCAGCCAGACACTCGGCGTCTTCCCGGCCGTCCTCGGCGCGGAAGCCCTCGACCAACTGCGAGACCTGGTCGAATCAGGCAGCGTCACGCCGGCGATCGAACGCAGCTTTCCGTTGAGCGAGGTGCCGGATGCCATTCGTCACCTGGTCGAGAAGCACGCGCGCGGGAAGATCGTCATCACGGTCGGGTGATGGTCCACACGGCGACTGAATACCCCATTTCGGGCAATGTGACCGCAGCGTTCGACGGATGGCATCCGGCATGCTTATGATCTCTGTGACATCGTTGATGCCCTCGCAAAATGCCGTCCAATTGGGGTTCTCCCACGGACCGTCAGAAAGAACAGAACGACCCGTATGGACATCGACGTACTACTCCTGAATGCGCTCGGATTCGCCGCGACCGGATTCTCCATCCTGATGTGGGTTCCGCAGGCCAGGACGACCTGGCAGAACCGGAACGACCCCCTGCGACTCGCTGGAATCTCGGAGGCGACGCAGTGGCTGCTGTTCGCCGGATACCTGTTGTGGGGCGTCTACGGCATCCTGAGCGAATCGTTCTGGGTGGCAGCGCCGAGCGCGGTCAGCATGCCGCTGGCGCTCGCAACGATCATCCTGATCCATCGCGGGAGACGTCTAGCGCCCGCCGTCCGGTCGGTGTCTATCATCTCCATGGATGAGCCGCTCTCGGCGGGTGCGACGATCGAGTCGTCGGTCGTTGAGGTGGCGACCGCTTCCATCCCGATCATCTCCACCGAAGCCTCGGTGGCTGTCGGCGACAAGACGCCGACGAGTTCGACTCCCATCCTCGCGTAGGGCCGCTACCTCCTCCTGCGACCGGGCCCACTCCGTCAACAGGATGAATTCGGGACTCTCCGCGCCGGATGCCCGCGCCACGGGCGGGTCGGCGCGTTGCGCCTGTTGACGGCGCGAGAATCAGTCGCGGTGCGGCTGGCGCGCCGGCCGACCCTCCCGGTCACCACGGCGAGGCGCGGCACGACGGTCGGGCTTGATCTCGATCAGCTTGCCGCTGATGCGGGTGTCCTTGAGCTTCGCCAGCACGTTACCGGGCATATCGGCCGGGAGTTCGACGATGGAGAAGTCGGGGCGAATCTGGATGTGGCCGAAATCGTCCCGGCTCAGGCCGCCCTCGTTGGCGAGTGCACCAACGATCTGGCGCGGCTCCACCCGGTGCCGCTTGCCGACCTCGATGCGGTACGGCGACATGGGCTTGGTCGACCGACCGCGTCGCTCCGCCCGCTCACCGGCAGGCACGCGCGCGCCACGGTCTTCCCGCTCCTGGCGCTGGTATCGGGCATCATCCGCTGAAAGCAGCAACGGTGTCTCGCCCTGCGCGACAACGGCGAGCGCGGCGGCGACATCCTGTTCAGGCACATCGTGGTGCTTGACGTAGTGGCCCACGATGTCGCGGAACGCCGAGATCCGGCTCTCCTGGTTCAGTGCCTCGGTGATGGCGTCATCGAACCGCGCCAGGCGGGTGACGTTGACGTCTTCCACCGACGGCAGCTGCATCTGGGTCAGCGGCTGACGGGTGGCCCGCTCGATCGCGTCGAGCAGGCGACGCTCCCGCGGGGTGACGAAGCTGATCGCAGCCCCGCTACGCCCGGCACGACCGGTGCGACCGATGCGGTGAACGTACGACTCGGTATCGATGGGGATGTCGTAGTTGACCACGTGGCTGATGCGGTCGACGTCGAGACCGCGAGCCGCGACATCCGTTGCCACCAGGATGTCCAGCTTGCCGGACTTCAATTGGTTCACCGTACGCTCACGTTGCACCTGCGCGACGTCGCCGCTGATCGCCGCCGCGGAGTAGCCGCGCGCCCGCAGCTTCTCGGCCAGGGCCTCCGTCTCGTTCTTGGTGCGGACGAACACGATCATGCCCTCGAAGTTCTCCACCTCGAGGATGCGGGTGAGTGCGTCGACCTTCTGCGGGTACGACACCATCAGGTAGCGCTGGGTGGTGTTCGCCGAGGTTGTGGTCTTGTTCTTGACCGTGATTTCTTCGGCATCGTTCAGGTACTTCTTGGAGATGCGGCGGATCTGCGGAGGCATGGTGGCCGAGAACAGGGCGACCTGCTTGTCCTCCGGAGTGTCGGCAAGGATCGTCTCGACGTCCTCGGCGAACCCCATCTTCAGCATCTCGTCAGCCTCATCGAGCACCAGGTACTTCAGTTCGGAGAGGTCGAGCGTTCCCTTGGCCAGGTGGTCCATGATGCGGCCAGGAGTGCCGACCACAACGTGCACGCCGCGCCGCAGCGCAGACAGTTGCACGCCGTACGCCTGGCCGCCGTAGACCGGAAGCACGTGGACACCACGAAGGTGGGCGGCATACTGCTCGAACGCCTCGCACACCTGAAGGGCGAGTTCACGGGTGGGGGAGAGCACCAGCGCCTGTGGTTTCTTCTGGGTCACGTCGAGCCGGGACAGGATCGGCAGCGCGAACGCGGCCGTCTTGCCGGTTCCGGTCTGGGCGAGGCCGACGACGTCGCGGCCGGCAAGGAGCGGTGGGATCGTCGCGGCCTGGATGGCGGATGGGGTCTCGTAGCCGACATCCTTCACCGCTTTCAGCACCGCATCGCTGAGTCCCAGGTCGGAGAAGGTCATGGTCGGTGCGTCGGCAGCGGGTGCCTCGGTGGTGGTGGTCGAATCGTGAGGCGTCATGATCTAAACGGTAGTCGCTCAACCACCGCCCGGAAACGCTAGTCGAAGTCGATCCTCATCACGGCCCGCCTGACGGTCGGCCGGCTGACTTCGCTGTAGCCGGCATCGGCGAAGATGCTGTGGCTGCCGACGTAGAGTTCACCCCAGATGAATTCCTTCCCCGGCTCATTGATCAACGGGTAGCCCTCTACCGCACGGGCGCCGCGTTCGCGTGCAAACTCGACTGTGGCTCGGGCGAGCGCCCGGCTCACCCCTCGCTTGCGCCATCCGGCACGAGTGACAAAGCAGGTCACCGCCCACACGCCGTCGTCCTCCTTGTCCTCGTCTCGTCCCGCCCAGGGCACGCGGGAGCGAAGCAGGCGCAGGTACGCGGTGCGCGGCTCGACCGCGCACCACCCGACCGGTTCCCCCTCGAGGTAGGCGACCAGCCCGCTGGTGGCCCGGGCAACCGGGTCGCCGCAATTGGTCTGCTCCCGCAGACCGGTTCGGAGTTCATCAACCGGAACCGATCGCCAATCCGCGTGGGAAATCTTGAACCACTGGCATTGGCACGTCGACGGGGTTCCCCGCGTGCCGAAAACCGCCTGCAGGTCGTCCCAGGAGGCCTGATTTGCCGGGACGACGGTGATCTCCTGATCAACGACACGTCCTTCAATCGCTGTCACGAGTGAACTCCCATCGCGTGGCGGACTGAGCGGACAATTCGGGTCTATTCTCGTCGCATCCGGTTGGTAAGGCTAACCGAGCTGACCGTCAGAGGGTCGCCAGCAAACACAGGGCGCCGGCGCCGAAAAACACAATCCACGACAAGTGCCGTCCGCGGGTGAAGTAGATCGGGAGCAACCCGCATGCGATCAGCGTCCAGCCGACGGCAGCGAGGATCGCCGACTCGGATGCGTGAAGTGCAATTAGCGCGAGTACCGCAGCAAAGCCGAGCGCGAGAACCGTCGTGATGTGCCAGGCGAAGCGGATGGTTCCGGCCGCGAAGTCGCTGCCGCCGAAAAGCTTCGGGAGGTCGTGCCTCAGCAACCAGGTGATGATGTAGCGCTCACCCAGAATCGAGTGGGCTATTCCCAGAGCGGCCATCAACGACGCAGCGACGAAGAGCATGGGCCGAGCCTACTGGAGCCACCGTGGGCGAGAACGGACACGGAAGGTTCTCTCATAACACGAGATTCTGGACATCACACGGGTGGTCGGATGCGACGGGCGCGGTTACGTTCTGAATAACAGATCCGAAACGCCTAGGCGAGCGATTGCTTGCGGGCGCCGACCTGAACGGAGCAACATCATGGCAACACTCCTATGGATCATCGCGGTAATCCTCGTTATTGCCGGAATTGTGGCACTCTTCCGCCGCCAGATTCTGTGGGGCGTCGTATTGATCATCCTCGGATTGCTCGTCGGACCCGGTGGTGTGAGCCTCTTCACTTGACCTACGCGGCCGTAGTGCCGTGAGCGCGTCACGCGCAACATTCAGCAATGCGCCGCCAGGGCATGCTCCCTGACGGCCCATTGCCGTCTGGTGCCGCCCGCGCGGATCAGAATTGGGTCTTGCGCTCGCTCAACGGCTCTGCGTAACATGCAACCAAATGGTTGTACAAAGTTTGAGTGACGCTGAAGTGGATCGCATCTTCCAGGCCCTGGCGGATGCGACCCGCCGCGACATCGTGTCGCGGGTGATGGCAGGGGAGCAGTCGGTCTCCACGCTCGCGCGTGAGTATGCGATGAGTTTCGCCGCCGTCCAGAAGCATGTGGCGGTGCTCGAGCGCGCACGTCTGATCAGCAAGGTCCGGCGCGGCCGCGAGCAGCTGGTGCATGGTGACCCGGCGACGCTTCAGAGGGCCACGCAGTTGCTCGATGCCTATCAGCAGATTTGGCGCGCGCGGACCGATCGCATGAACCAGATCCTCAATGAAGAGTGAAGGGAACGGAAAGATGCCAGTAGTCAGCGAAGACAAAGACGTGGAAGCCCTGACGATGACGTTCGTGGCGGAGTTCGACGCCTCGGTCGAACGGGTGTGGCAGCTCTGGGAGGACCCCAGGAAGCTGGAGCGTTGGTGGGGCCCGCCGACCTGGCCAGCCACCTTCACCCGTCACGAATTCGAGGTGGGCGGCCGGTCCGACTACTACATGACCGGCCCTGACGGTGAGAAAGCCGGAGGCTGGTGGCAGTTCACCGCGGTCGACTCACCCACGCGTTTGGAGTTCGACGACGGTTTTGCCGACAACGAGGGAATGCCGATGGACGAACTGGGTACCACTCACGCGGTGGTGACGATCGAACCCGCGGGCGGCAAGACGCGCATGACCCTCGTGTCGAACTTCGCGAGCACCGACCAGCTCGAAAAGATGGTCGAAATGGGCATGGAGGAAGGCCTCCGCGAAGCTCTCGGGCAGATCGAGGCGATTCTCACGGAAGTGCCCGCCTGAGCGGTCAGTCCTGACGCAGCACCCACTTCAGCGCCTCGATCATGGCGCCGTAGGCGACGGTGGCGAGTTCATCGGTCATCGCCTCGCCCAGGCTGACCTGCAGCTCGTTGATTTTCATCCGCACCGCGTCATCGTCGGGCGAAGTGGCTAGCACCCACTTCAGGGCGTTCGTTGCACCGGTGTTGCCGAACAGCATCTGCTTGGTGACGGCGTCGCGACGTTCCGCTTTGAGCTCCTTGAGCCACTCGGTGACCTGTTCTGTGGTTTTCATCGAGTCCATTCTCTCGCGCCAGCTAGTCCGCGGCCGCCCAGTCGAGAAGTCGTTCTACCGGCCAGGTCGTGATGATCCGCTCGGCCGGCACGCCATTGGCGACGGCTCTCGCCGCTCCGTACTGCAGGAAGTCGAGCTGACCTGGGGCGTGCGCGTCGCTGTCAATGCTGAACAGGCATCCGGCCTCCAGGGCGAGCTGGATCAACTCGTCCGGCGGGTCCTGGCGTTCCGGGCGCGAGTTGATCTCCACCGCAACGTCGTTCTCGGCGCAGGCGGCGAACACCACGTTGGCGTCGAAGTCGGATGGCGGGCGGGTACCGCGGGAGCCCTGCACCATACGACCGGTGCAGTGGCCGAGCACGTTGGTGCGCGGATTGGTGATCGCTCCGAGCATCCGCCTGGTCATCGTCGCCTCGTCTGCCCGCAGCTTCGAATGGACACTGGCGACCACCACGTCGAGTTGTGCGAGCATCTCTGGTGTCTGGTCGAGTTCGCCGCTTTCGAGGATGTCCACCTCGATGCCCTTCAGCACGCGGATGCCGCCGACGTCGCCCAGCTGGTCGATCACCGCCAACTGCCGGGTGAGCCGTTCCGCCGTCAGGCCGTTCGCGATGGTGAGGTTGGGGGAGTGGTCGGTCACGGCCAGGTACTCCCGGCCCAACAGCCTGGCCGCCTCTACCATGAGCTCGATCGGGGAGCCCCCATCCGACCAGTCGGTGTGGCTGTGCAGGTCTCCGCGAAGCTGGAGGCTCTCGCCGCCGACGGCGAGCGGCGCTGCTCCGGTCTCCCGCAGCCTGGCCAGGTAATCGGGCACCTGCCCGGTCAACGCCTGCTGGATCACCTCGTGGCTGCGGTTGCCGATGCCCTTCATCGACCACAGGCGCCCATCCCGTGCGCGGTCGGCGAGCTCGTCGGGGCCCAACTCGGCGATGGTCACCGCCGCCTTGCGAAACGCCTTCACCTTGAAGGTCGGAGCGAGCTCACGTTCCAGCCAGAAGGCGATCTCGTTCAGGGCATCCGTGGCATCCATGCACCAATGATCCCCTCTGCCACGGCCGGGATGCCACCGCCGGGCGCGAGGCGGATGGCCTGCTGCGTCACGCCCATGGTTAGCATGAAGGCATGGCACTCCTCTATCAGGCCGAACTCAGGCCGACAAAGCTCGAGCTCGTGGGCGGATGGGCGCCGTCCCAGCCGTGGTTCGCCGGTCACGCCAGCGACGGCATGGCCAGCGTGGCCAGCTACCGCTTCGACGACCCGGCAGGGGAGGTCGGCGTCGAGACCCTGCTGGTGAAGGCCGGCGACGGACCGGTCATGCAGCTGCCCCTTACCTACCGCGGGGTGCCGCTGGTCGACGCCGACGAATGGCTGATCGGCACACTCGAGCACTCGGTGCTCGGCACGCGCTGGGTGTACGACGGCGTCGGCGACCCGGTCTACTTCCTTACTGCGGCATCCGTCATCATCACCGGCGGCGGCCAGGCCGAACTGTATGTCGACATCAACGGGCAGCAGATGCACCGCGACCCGACGGCCAAGGTGTCCGGCAGTGGGATGGAAGGCGTGTCGTTGCCCGCCCTTCCGATAGTCGATGAGCTTTCGGTCGGCTCCGATGGCGGAATGAGCGTGGTCGAGTCGGGCGGGCTGACTCTCGCCGTGCGGCGGGTGCTCGACGGCGACTACGAACGCGGCGGCGAATCGCGCGACGCGGCGACCGGCGTCCTCAGCGGGACCTGGACGGATCAGCCGGAACCTCAGGTGCTGGTAGTCGCGTCTGGCCGGCAGACTCCGGCTCAGTAGGCTGTGGGGGTGACTGAGCCCTACTACTTCGCACGCGGTGATCGCCGGTTCGAGTCGACGATTCACGCGCAGGGCGCCTGGAATGCGCACGAACAGCACATGGCCCCGGTCTCCGGAATCCTCGCCCACTGCCTCGAACAGTTCCAGCCCAGGCCCGAGCTTCGGATGGCGCGCATCAGCTACGACATCCTCGGGCTGATCCCGGATGGCGAGTTCGAGGTGCGCACCACCATGCTGCGCCCCGGTCGCACGATCGAGCTGATCCAGGCCGAACTGGTCTCCGCTGGGCGCACCGCGGTGCGGGCGACAGCGTGGAGGCTGCAGCGGTCGGACACCAGATCCGTTGCGGTGATCGAGGACGAGCGGATGCCGGCTCCCGACGAGTCGGTGCCGCCCCTCGACCTCTCGGAGTGGCCCGGTGGGTACATCGTGTCGATCGACGTGCACCCGGCACCGGGCCACGCGGCAGGGCACGGGCGCGCATGGGTGCGAACCAGGCATCCGCTCATCGACGGAGCAGCATTCTCCGATGTCTCCCGCCTGGTCGGTCTCATCGACACCAGCAACGGAATCGCCACCCGAGTGAAGCCGGGGCCAGGCAGCTACTTGTTCCCGAACGTCGACCTTCAGGTGCACCTGTACCGGGAGCCGGCCGGGGAGTGGCTCGGCCTCGCGAACTCGGTCAGCTTCGGCCCGGACGGCATCGGGCTGACCTCCACCGTGCTGCACGACGAGGCCGGGCCGTTCGGTCGCGCGGAGCAGATCCTCACCATCCGGCCGTCCTGACCAAACCCAGGCGGGCGGGCGGGATGTGACACCGCCGCCCGGATCAGCGCTCCGGATGCGCCCAGCGATCGACCAGCTCTTCGTGGGCTTCAAGGAGTTCCTGGGTGCGGCGAGGGTTACGGCTCCCCAGCGCGTCGAGCAGTGCGATCGACAACATCACGGCTGCGGCGTGGGAGTCGAAGACGAGATCGGTGCCGACCGGTGCCACCAGGAGCACATCGACATCAACCGCGAACGGCACCACCGGGGTGTCCACGATGGCGATCGTCGACATGCCCAGCCGACGGGCGTAGGCCAGCGCGTCGACGGTTGCTGCCGGGTACCGAGGCATCGCGAACGCCAGCACCGCGGTCGCGCCATTGCGGTGCAACTGCATGATGGAGTCGTCCATCGACGCGGCATCGGTCAGCACGTGCACGTCCGGCAGCACCCTCCTGGCGAAGTAGCCCAGGTAGTCGGCGAGTGCGGCGGAGGCGCGCAGGCCGATGATCCCCAGCGGCCGGGTGCCGCTCAGCAGTTCGACGGCCTCGGCCATCCGCTCGCTTCCCAGCGTGCGTTCCAGGGCAGAGAGATTCGCATGCTCCGATGCGAGTGCTGTCGCCTGCACGTTGCCGCGCCCCAGCCGGTCTCCGTCGACCGTCGTCGACAGGAGAGCCTCCCTCAGGGCGCTTCGGAACTCGGGGTAGCCGGCGTAGCCGAGAGCGGTGCCCAGCCGGGTGACGGTCGGCTGGCTGACGCCGGCCGCCTCGGCGACTTCGATGGTGGATGCGAACGCGACCTCGGGAAGTGACGTCAGCATGTATTGAACGACGCGGCGCTGTGTCGGCGAGATCCGGTGCTGGTGCACAAGGTCGATCAGCCAGTTCTGCGCCCGGTCCGTCGGCTGCTGTCCGCCAGGCGCCCGGCTCGTGTCCCGGTTGCTCACTATCCCCATACTGAATAGTATGACTCACAGATTTGAAACCTGTATGGTTTGATTCACAATCGCGTTCAACAGGAGGGTTTGTCCCCGTGAGCACCGACCTCAGTGATGCCGAGAGCATCCGCCGCGCCTTCGACCACACCTGGTCTGTCATTGAGCCGCTCGGTCGCGATGCGCGAACCGGCGGCTACAACCGATTCGCCTGGACCGGTGTCGACCTGGGGCTTCGGGAATGGTTCACCGCCGAGAGCGTCAAGCGGGGGCTCACCGTCGAAATCGATCGTAACGGCAACCAATGGGCGTGGTGGGGCGAGCCGCAGGCCGGTTCGGTGGTCACCGGCAGCCACCTCGACAGTGTTCCGGGCGGAGGCACCTTCGACGGGCCGCTCGGCATCGTCAGCGCGTTCCTCGCCGTCGACGCGCTGCAGGCACGCGGGCTCGTGCCGGAACGGTCGCTGGCCATTGTGAACTTCTTCGAAGAGGAGGGGGCCAGATTCGGGCTCGCCTGCCTGGGATCACGGCTCATGACCGGAACGACGGATGCCGACACGGCACGGGCGCTGAAGGACGATACCGGCACCACACTGGCCGAAGCCATGACCGGCGCCGGCCTGGACGCCCGGTTCGTGGGAGCCGACCCGGTCGCCCTGGAGCGCATCGGGGTATTCGTCGAGCTGCACGTCGAACAGGGCAGGCACCTGGTGCTGAGCAACGACGCGGTGGGGATCGCCAGCTCGATCTGGCCGCACGGCCGCTGGCATTTCTGCTTCGCCGGTGAGGGCAACCATGCCGGCACCACCAGGCTGGTGGACCGGCGCGACCCGATGCTGCCGTTCGCCGAGGTGATCGCAGCCGCCCGCCGGATCGCCGAAGACAACGGTGCAGTGGCCACCTTCGGGAGGGTGCGAGTCGACCCGAACGGCACCAACGCCATCCCGGCCCAGGTCGATTCCTGGCTGGATGCCCGTGGTGCCGAAGAAGACACGGTGACCCAGGTCATCCGCGCCCTTGAGGCGGCCGGTGCCGAAGCCGCTGCCCGCCATGGTGTCGAGCTCGCTGTCACCCGGGAATCGTGGACACCGGTCGTCGACTTCGACGCGTCCCTCCGGGATCGCCTGCTGCTGTCGCTTGGCGCGGACGGCACCAGCGTTCCCGTGCTGCCGACCGCCGCCGGGCACGACGCCGGCATCCTGTCGTCAAAGGTTCCCACAGCGATGCTGTTCGTGCGCAACCCCACCGGTGTGAGCCACAGTCCGCACGAGCACGCCGAAGCGAGCGACTGCGTTGAGGGTGTCATCGCCCTCACGGCGGTGCTGCAGGATCTGCTCACCGGCCCGCTGGAGGTGGTCTCCCGATGACACAGTGGTGGGCGCAATACGCCTGGCTGGGGGGAGATCGCGCTGAAGCCGGTGTGCTGCTGGAGACGGACCGAAACCGGATCGTGGGCGTGCAGACCGGCGTTGCCGAGCCTCCCAGCGGGGCAAGCAGGCTGCCTGGGCTGACCCTCCCGGGGTTGGTCAACTCGCACTCGCACGCCTTCCACCGGGCGCTTCGCGGCGCGACTCAGGCGGAATCCGGAAGCTTCTGGACCTGGCGGGAGCGGATGTACGCCGTCGCAGCACGACTGCAACCGGACAGCTACTACCGACTGGCACGCGCCACCTTCACCGAGATGCTGCTGGCAGGCATCACTACCGTCGGGGAGTTCCATTACCTCCACCACGACACCGACGGCGTTCCGTATGAGGAACCGACGGCCATGGCCGAGGCGATCGCGGCGGCGGCAGCGGATGCCGGCATCCGCCTGACCTTCCTCGACACCTGCTATCTGGCCGGTGGCTTTGGATCGGGAGCCGAGCCGCACACTGCACCATCGCCCGCCCAGCAACGATTCAGCGACCAGACGGCCGAACGGTGGGCCGTGCGCGCCACCCGCACCCGGGAGCGCCTGACCGGTGCGACGATCAAGGTCGGTGCAGCCGTGCATTCGGTGCGGGCGGTCCCAGCCGACCAACTGGCCACGGTGGCCGAGTGGGCGCACCGCAACAACGCCCCCATCCACGCCCACGTCTCCGAACAGCCGGCCGAAGTCGACGATTGCCTCCGGGTTTACGGGAAGACACCGACCGAGCACCTGGCAGAATTCGGCGTGCTCGATCACCTGGCCACCGCGGTGCACGCCACCCACCTGACGTCGGGTGACATCGAAGTACTCTCCGGCAGGAAGGCTTTCGCCTGCTTCTGCATGACCACCGAGTCCGACCTGGCGGACGGCATCGGGCCGGCGATTGACCTGGCGGACAAGTCGGTGCGCATCACCGTGGGCACCGACAGCCAGGCAGTCATTGACATTCTCGGCGAAGCGCGCTGGCTGGAGTTGGGCCAGCGCCTGGCGACGGGCCGCCGTGGGCACTTCTCGGCCGCGCAACTGCTGGAAACCGCGACGACGAACGGTGCGGTGTCGCTCGGTTGGGATGATCTGGGAACCCTCTCGGTCGGGTCCCTCGCCGACTTCGTGACCGTGACGCTCGATTCGGTTCGAACGGCAGGGTTCGGTGCGAACAGCGTCCTCGAAACCGCGGTGTTCGCGGCCGCGCCGAGCGACGTCACTCACGTCGTGGTGGATGGCCGGATCGTCGTTGAGGACGGCGTTCACCTTGCCTACCCAGACGCGAACACGGAACTGCGGGAATCGATCAGCGCGGTGACCGCGGACGCACCGTAATGTCCGACACCCCCACCGGTGGACCGCGCGTCACGCTGCTGCCTGCAGCTGATCGCACCGATGAGCCGTGGCGCAACGGCGGCGGGTCAACCCGCCAGATCGCCGCGCTGGACGGCCCGGATGGGTGGTCGTGGCGCCTCAGCATGGCGCGGGTGGAGGCGGATGGCCCGTTCTCGGTGTTTCCCGGCGTCACCCGGACAATCCTGGTCATGGACGGCGACGAAATGGAGTTGAACGTTGCCGGGCGGCAGGTGCGACTCGGCGCCGAACCGTTCACTTTCGACGGCGCGGCCGAAACTCATGGTGCGCTTCTCACATCCGCCGTCACCGACTTCAACGTGATGGTCAGGCGTGGAGAGTACAGCGCCAGCACCGAGCGGATGCCCGCCGGGCAGAGCTCCTTCGCTGTGCCGGGCGACACGACCGGATCGCCGAGCACGGTCATTGTGGTGGCCCCGGCAACGGGCGCGCACTTCGAGGTCGAGCAGCTCGGCCTCGACCTCGCCCTGGCGGGATATGACGCCGTCATCATCGAGGAGGTCACGACGCCGCTGCACGGCATAGTGACCTCCACTGGTTCGGGTGTGAGAGTGGTGCTTACGCCGACCTCCGCGAACGGATGAACCGGCGCGTCGGGCCGGCCAGTTCGAGCGCGATGACGATGAGCGCGATCACGCCGAAGCTGATCGCCTCGGTCTCCTGGATGGTGACCAGCTTGACGAGGGTGAACAATGCCATGAAACCGGCCCAGGCGATGGTGCCGGCCTGACCGATGGCTCTGCCGCGCAACTGGGCGATCACCGACACGATGCCGATGAGCGAGAGATAGCCGTACATCGAGAGGAACGTCGCATCCACTGGACCATAACCGTCGAGTCCGGAGAAATAGATCGCACCGTAGGTGCCGACCGAGGCAAGGAGGATGGTGAGAATGGTGGCGATGATCACCGTCGCCGGTGGGCGCCGCGGGGTCGTCGGTGCGGTGGTGGGCAGGTGGTCTGGTGTGGTGTGGGTTGTCATGGCACAACCGTGCCGCCGGACGAGTCCCGTCAGGCAGGGGAGCTGGGCCTGACTTCGATTGGGACTTCCTGTCCCGTGCCGATGGAGGCGATGGCCGCCATAATGAGCGAATGGGAGCAGTAGGAGGCATCGTCGCCGTCGTCACCGGCATGCTCGGTGCGCTTCTTCACGCCGTCAACGCGGCATCCGACCGCGTGCACACGCCGTCATTCTGGTTCATGGGACTGGCGACAGCGGTCGCCTACGGTGCCGTGTCGGTGATGGTGCGTCGCAGCGACGCGGTGTGGGTTCGCCGCCTGACGGCACTCATTGGGCTGTCCGCCGGTGTTGCGCTCCTGGCCATGGAGTGGGCCTGGCTCGGCGACGTTCCTCTGGCCGGTCTCGGGCTGTGGATCGGGTCCTGGCTGTGGGTGGTCTCCTACGTCGCCATCCTCTCGGTGCTGCCACAGGTGCTGCCTCGCGGCGAGGTTGCATCGTCGCGCTGGAGTGCGGCATTGTGGCTCTCGTTCGGGACGCTGATTCTGGCATCCGCAGTGTGGGCGATCACGCCGTACGACCAGCAGGACTTCCCGCTGCAATTGCGCGACCTGGTCAACCCGATCGGGCATCCGCTCGCGACGCATCCGGCCACCGTCGCTGTCGTCGGGATTCTGCTCGTCGTCTCCACTGCGCTGGCCATCGCGTCACTCGCCGTGCGCTGGCGTCGCTCCACGGGCCTCGCGCGCCAGCAACTCAAATGGATTCTGCTCGGGGTGGCGGCGACGCTGGTGCTCGCGGCACTCGCTCGCGTCTTTCCCGCCGGACCTACCGAGGTAATCGCCGGCGTGGCCATGCTGCCGGTGCCGATCGCCCTGGGGATCGCTGTTCTGCGACACGGATTGTGGGAGATCGATGTCGTCATCTCCCGCTCGATCACCTACGCAGCCCTGTCGGTGGCGGTGATCGGCGTCTACCTGGCCGCCGTATGGCTGTTGGGCAGCATCCTGGGCGATTGGACCGGCGCACCGGTGATTGCGACCGCGCTGGCCGCCCTCGTCGCCCTGCCGTTGCACGCCCGCCTGCAGCGATGGGCGAACCTGCGTGTGCACGGCGATGTCGAGGAGCCGCATGTTGCGCTGGCCCGTCTCGGTGACCGGCTGGCCGCTGCATCCGACCCGGAGGAGTTGTCGACCCGCGTGCTGCCCGCTGTCGTGGAGCAGGTGACGAGGTCGCTGCGCGCATCCGGCGCCGAACTCACCCTGATCGATGGCACCATCGCGGTGTTCGGCAGCCTGATCGAGGCGGATGCCCCGGACAGCGTCACGCGCGTATCGCTCACCTACGGGGGCGTGCACAGCGGGGAACTGGTGGTGCAACGTGCAGGAGGACTGGACGCTGCCGACCGGAGCGTGCTCGCCCGGCTCGCGACCCAGGCGGCGGTGGCGGCGCACACGGTATTGCTGGCGCACCAGGTGCAGCGGGCCCGTGAGGCGGTGGTCGTGGCGCGCGAGGAAGAGCGTCGGAGGCTTCGCCGGGACCTTCACGACGACATCGGGCCGGCGCTCGCTGCGCTTGCACTGCAGGCCGAGGCCGCATTGACGCTGGCTCCGGATGATCCGGGTGCCTCGGCTGCCCTGGTCGCCCGTCTCGTGCCGCGACTGAACGCGACGGTCGACACTGTGCGCGCGCTGGTGCATGAACTGCGCCCGCCGACCCTCGATGAACTCGGGCTCGCAGCATCCGTTCGGGAACTCACCTTCCGCATGACGACCGCGGAGGTCTCGGTTCTGGCGGATGTCAACGACCTCCCCGAGCTGTCAGCCGCCCTCGACGTCGCCGCGTACCGGATCGTCGCTGAAGCGGTGACCAACGCCGTACGCCATGCCGAAGCATCCGTCGTCGCGGTGAGCCTCAAGGTGACTGACGACAGCCTCGTGATCGAGGTCGCGGACGACGGATGCGGGCTGCCCACTGACCCGGTGCAGGGGTTGGGACTCACGTCCATGAGGCTGCGCGCCGAAGAACTCGGCGGAGAGCTGCGTTTCTCGACAACCGGGCGAGGCACCAGCGTCGTGGCGCGCATCCCCGTTGCGGTGCCCGGAACGGCATCCGCGCCCGCGCTGGTAGGCGGTCCGGAGGTGGTCCTGTCGTGACCGTGCGCGTACTGGTCGTCGACGATCATCCGCTCTATCGCGAGGGCCTGGTGGCGGTGATCGGCACCATGGAGGACACCCAGCTGGTGGGCGAAGCGGCCGACGGCGCAGAGGCGGTGCGCCTTGCCGGTGAGCTTCGTCCCGACGTCGTCATCATGGACTTGAACCTGCCGGTTCTGAGCGGGGTGGAGGCGACGAGGCAGATCACCCAGGCGTCGCCGGACGTGGCGGTGCTGGTCCTCACGATGCTCGAGGCGGATGACTCCATCTTCGCCGCCCTGCGAGCCGGGGCCCGTGGCTACCTGCTGAAGGGGGCAGACCGGTCAGAGATCGAGCGCTCGGTGAATGCCGCCGCGCGCGGGGAGGTCGTGTTCTCGTCTGCGATCGCCGAGCGGGTGCTGTCTTTCTTCGCCGGCAGGGGAGGCCGGGACTCCGGGCCGTTCGCGGCACTCACCGCGCGCGAGCATGAGGTGCTCGACCTCGTCGCACGGGGGCTCACCAACGCGGAGGTGGCCCGTCGCCTCTTCGTCAGCGACAAGACCGTGCGCAACCACGTGTCGAACGTCTTCTCCAAGCTTCACGTCACCGGCCGTGCGGAGGCTGTGGCCCGGGCACGCGATGTCGGGATGGGCGCCGGGTAGTTTCGGCTATTGCGCGTTCGCGAATTCGCAACCACACGAGCGGCGCACAATGAGGTGCGTCGGATACGTTTCGAAAACGGCGTCGGTCTCGCCTGAAAGCAGCCTCGATATCGCGGCCTTCGCCATCCGTTCGATCGGCTGCGCGACGGTGGTGAGGGGTGGCCAGACATAGGTCGACTCGGCTGATCCGTCGAACGACACGACTGCAACATCCTCAGGGATGCGCAGGCCGCGTTCCTGCAGTGCGGACACAGCCGCGAACGCAAGTTGGTCGGATGCAACGAAGACTGCGGTCGGCCGTTCGGCCTCGTCTGCGAGCTCGCGGCCCGCGCGATACCCGGATGCCAGGCTGAACCCCACGCGGTAGCGGGGCCCGAGTGGCAGCCCAGCGGCAGTGAGGGCGTCCATCCAACCCCGCTCGCGCTGGTCTATCGCCGGATCGCCGCCAATGAAAGCGATCCGCTGATGCCCGTGCTCGATGAGGTGTTCGACGCCGGCACGGGCGCCCTCGGAATAGTCGACGCCGAAGGCGGCGACGGTGGTGTCGGCGCTGAACTGGTTGACCAGAACAACAGGAACACCAAGAGAGTCGATGACTCGGCGCTCAGCAGGCGAGAGAGTATCGGCGACGACTAAGCCGTCCAATTGGTGCGAGGCGAGCCCTGCAATGTGGTCTGACGTCGTAGACCGCCTGCTGTCGGAATTGATCACCAGCAATGTGCATCCGTGCTGCTGCGCTGCACCGTCGACCGAATGCACCAGTTCGGCGAAGTACGGGTTTCGGCTGTCGGGCACGATCATGCCGATCATGTCCGCGACACCGCGGCTGAGCGCGCGCGCGGCGGCATTCGGGCGGTATCCCAGCACTGTGATGGCGTCGAGAACTCGAAGACGGGTGGCTGCTGCCACCGGCTTAGGCCCGCCATTGAGCACATAGCTCACCACGGCGCTACTGACACCGGCGTACCGGGCAACATCGGTGCGCGTGATGCGTCGTGACTCGTGCGAGCGCGACTGCGGCGGAATTTCCGGGTTGCTCACTTCTATGCCAGCCATCGTTCGTCCGGTGCTCTCGCCTTTGTGCGTCTGAATTGACTCACGCTACCGCACGTTGTGCGGTGACGGAGGGTTGCCCAGGTCGGGGATGGCGAGCCGTTCGCCCCCACGCATGGCAGACTCGTGGGCCACGATGCCGGGCAGGGTGAAACGTGCGGCAACCCAGGCGTTCACAGGTGGAAGCGAATTCGATACGACAGCCGTCACGAAGTCGTCCGCGAGAAAATGATGGCTGCCCTCGTGCCCGTTGGGAAGACTGCGAACGGCAGAGGGAATGCGGGTGGAGTCGTGCACCGGGGCGTATCCCGAAACGAAGCCCTCGCGCAGTGCTGGGTCGACATGGACCAGGGAAGGGTCGTCCAGGGGCAGTGAAGCTGTCGACTCCACCAGCGGGGAGATGTCTTCGACGCCGTCTTTCGTTTGCCAGAAGGTCACGGTAGCCAGTTGTTCGAAGCTTCCCTCGGTGCCGAAAAAGCGGAACCGCGACTCCCTCAGGTGGGACGGATATCCGACCCGGCGAAACTCGTTAATGCGCATCGAGCCGCCAGCGGCAAGTTCGAACAACGCGGTCGCGTTGGAGAAATCGTTTCCGAATTGGCTGATCTCGCGGTCGAAGACTCCATCGCCTCGGCGATCGACCACTCCGACGCAGCTGACAGCCGTCGCATGAGTATCCCAGGCTCCGAGCACGCCGCCGATGGAGTGGGTCGGGTAAAGCATGGGTGGGTAACTTGCGGTCGCGCGCCAGCCGTCGCCCCCGCTATAGCGGTAGGCCTCATAGAATCCGAGGTCCATGTCATGCACGTAGTCACCTTCGGCGTAGAAGAGACGTCCGAAGCCGCCATCGGCGATTCGCTGCCTGGCGTAGACGGTTGCAGGATTGTAGAAACTGGTCTCACCCATCATGTAGACCAGTCCGGTTTCACGCACCGCGGTGATGATGTCGCGGATCTCTGTTTCCGAGATCGCCATCGGGACCGCCGAGTACACGTGCTTTCCCGCACGAAGGGCTTTGACGACGAGGCGCCCGTGAGTCCAGCGCTGGGTGAATATCGCCACGGCATCGATGTCGGGGGAGGCGATCATCTGGTCGAAGCTGTCGAAGGTGCCGGCGAGGCCCAGCTCGGTCACCATGCTGTCTGCGCGCTCAGGCAGCAGGTCGGTTGCGTAGACGTTCGAAATGCCCGGATGATGCTGGAACAATGTCGCGAACTGCCCGGCGAATTGACCGGCGCCCACGAATCCGAGCGAAAACTTCATCGTCGTGCCCTTTCTCGTTCAAGTCGGCGCAGCACGTGAGTGCCAACGCCCATTCTACGCGCGTCAACTCACGGGAACTGATAGTAGTTAACGATTGTTGCATCGAGTAGTCTACGCGGGTAGATTAAGCACGTCCGGACAGCCCTTCCACACCGGAGCACTCTCGACACCAGGAGTACGACATGACAAAGAAGTCCTATGCAAGAGCTGCGGCGCTCGTCGTGGCATCCGCCCTCGCCCTTACCGGGTGTAGCGCAGGTGAAGGTGGTGATGGCGACGTCACTCTCGAGTTCCAGACCGGACTCGGCACCAGCGACCCAATCCTCACCGAGCTGACCACGATCACCGAAGCGTTCCAGGACGCCAACCCCGGTGTCACGATCGATCTGGTTCCGATGACGAACACCTACGAAGCCGACATGACCGTGCGACTGTCGAGCAACGACATTCCCGATATCTGGGCGACCCACGGCTGGTCACTGCTGCGCTACAGCGAATTCCTCGAACCCCTCGACACACAGCCCTGGGCAGAGCACTTCAATGAAGCGCTCGAACCGGCCATGAGCAACGCTGACGGACAGTTCTTCGCGTTTCCCGCGGTGACGGATGTGGCGGGCATCGTCTACAACAAGACGGTGCTGGATGAAGCAGGAATCGATCCTGCCACGCTGACGACGTGGGAGGCCTTCGATGAGGCGGCTGCGACGCTGAAGGCGGCAGGGGTCACACCGATCACTGCCTCCGGAAAGGACAGCTGGTTCGCAGGCAATGTGGCAGACTTCCTCGCCTCGGGTGCCTACACGGAAGATGAGCTGTCGAGCCTCGCCGACGGTGAGTTCCAGGCAGATGGCTACAGCACCTTCCTTGAGAAGGTCAAGAGCTGGTCGGACAGCGGCTACTTCAATGCCGACTACTCCTCAGCGAGCCAGGACGACATCGCACGCTCCCTCGCTGACGGCACCACCGGCTTCGTTTTCGTGCAGAACTACCTCGTCGCAAGTGCCCTCGGGTTCAACCCGGATGAGCAGCTGGGCTACTTCCCCGTTCCGGGATTCGTCACCGAGCCTTACCTCATCGGCGGTGAAGGCCACGCTTACGGTGTGTCGCGCACTTCCGACCACAAGGATGTCGCCCTTGACTACCTGGCATTCCTCGCCGAGCCCGACAACGCATCAACGCTGGCGACCGCAATCGGCGGCATCCCAGGCCTGACCAACGCCACGGCCGACCTCGGGCCGCTCACCGCCAGCTATGAGCAGTTCGTCGAGGGAGGCGACTTCCGCCTCGAACCGTACTTCGACCGTGTCTACCTTCCGGGCGGAATGTGGGACACCATGGTGACGACAACGGATGCGATCATCACCGGGCAGTCGGACGTTCCAACTGCGGTGAAGCAGGTGGAGAACCAGTACGCGACGCTCAGCGCCAAATAGATCGGGATCGGGTGCGGATGGCTAGCAAATCCGCACCCGATCCAGATTGCTGACGCAGCCCCGGGAGAGTGACAACAAGGATGTGACGATGACGAGCACCGCGACCCAGGCGAAGCGCCGGAAGTCCAAGCCCGGCACTCCGCTCGCGTCCCGTCGAATCAACTTCTTCTACCTGCCCGCACTCATCCTCTTCGGCGCATTCACGCTGTATCCGCTCATCAACGGCGTCATCCTTTCGCTCTCCAACTGGAACGGGTACAGCGCGTCGCGCAGTTTCGTCGGAGCGGCGAACTATGAGCGGCTCTTCACCGATGAGGTGTTCCACACCTCCCTGGTGAATACCTTCATCTACGGCTTCGGCAGCACGCTGATTCAGCAGGTGATCGGCCTCGCCCTGGCACTCGCCCTCGACCGTGCCGTGCGTGGGCGAAATCTGGCACGCGCAATCATCTACCTGCCTGTGCTTGTCTCCCCAGTGGTCATGGGAACGATGTACTACCTGTTCTTCTCCTACAACTACGGCGGACTCAACGACCTCGTGATCGCGTTCGGCGGTGAGCGCGTCGCCTGGCTCAGCGACTCCGGGGCGGCCATAGCGATCATCGTATTGGTCAACTCCGCCCAGTTCGTCGGGATCTCCATGGTGATCTACCTGGCGGGTCTGCAATCGATCCCCACCGAATATTTCGAGGCAGCCCGCATCGACGGCGCCAACGCCTGGCAGCAATTCAAGAGCATCACCCTGCCTTTGCTGCAACCGGCATTCGCCACCAGCATCGTTTTGAACCTGATCGGCGGACTGAAGCTGTTCGATGTGATTCAGGTGCTCACCGGCGGTGGTCCCGGGTACTCGACGGAATCCGTCTCGACCCTGATCAGCGCGGTGTACTTCGACAATCAGGCGGCAGGCTATGCCTCTGCCATGGGCATAGTGCTGTTCCTGGTCATCGCGCTATTCACGCTGATCTTCAACTTCCTGTTGAACCGCAAGCGGCTGGAGGCGCAGTGAAGCGTATCCTCATCCGTGCCGGCATCGCGGTCGGTTTGCTGGTCGCGATCACCATCCAGTTGCTGCCGTTTTACATCGCGCTGACGACGGCACTCAAGCCGCGCAGCGACCTCAGTTCGCAATGGTTGCCGCCGGTCGAGGGCATCTTCTGGGAGAACTTCACGGTGGCGATCGAGGATGGCGGCATCCTGCGCGCCATCGGAAACAGCGCGATCATCACTGTGGTCAGCACTGCGCTCATCTGCATTCTCGGTGCTCTCGCCGCATACCCGCTGGCCCGGCGGCCGACCCTCGGCAACAAGATCGTGCTGGGTGGGATTGTCGCGCTCATCATGGTGCCGCCGCTGAGCATTCTGGTTCCGCTGTACACGCTGCTCAACCAGATCGGTGGGACCAACACCTACTGGGGCGCAATCGTCATCATGGTCACCTCCCAGCTGCCGCTCGCGGTGTTCCTTTACACGGCCTTCATGCGCAGCCTTCCGATCTCAATCGAGGAGGCCGCGACCGTTGACGGGGCCAACCTGCTGCAATTGCTCTTCCGGGTGGTCTTCCCGATGCTGAAGCCGGTGACCGCAACCGTGATCATCCTCACCAGCGTGACCGTGTGGAACGAGTATGCGCTGAGCGTCTTCGTGTTGCGCGACCCGGCCGTTCGAACGATCGCACCGACCATCGGCACCTTCTTCGCCAGCCAGGGCAGCAACTTGGGCGCTGCCGCCGCAGCGGCCCTGCTTTCGGTGCTGCCGGTGCTGATCGCCTACCTCGTGTTGCAGCGGTACTTCATCAAGGGCATGGTCGCCGGCTCCGAGAAGTAGGGCAATCGACCGGGGAGAGAAAACACTATGCACGATATGTCGAAACACATCCTGCCGCGCCTCCAGCGGTTCCTGATCGAGCGCCTCGAGCCGGCGCAATACCGCGCAACTGCGCCGGTCGAGGTGCACAGCTGGAAAGCGCCGGATGAGCCGGTGCCGTTCACCGAAGCAGCCAGACAGCAGTTCCGGCAGTTCGCGGTTGGCACGCCGTGGGGTCACGCATGGGGGACCACCTGGTTCCGGGTGAACGGGACGGTGCCCGCCGAGTGGCTGATCGGGGCGGAAGACCGCCTTGAGCTTGTTGTCGACCTCGGTTTCACGCCCGGCATTCCCGGATTCCAGTCCGAGGCTCTGGTCTTCGACCCGGACGGTTCGGTCGTGAGCGCCCTCGAACCGCTCAATCGCTCGGTTGCCGTATCCGTCCAGTCAGGCGAACCGTTCGAGTTCTACCTCGAAGCGGCGAGCAACCCGGACGTGGCACAGGGGTTCACATTTCGTGAGACCGCCAACGGCGACAAGGCCACTGCGCAGCCGGGTCCGCTCTACGTTCTGCGCGACGTGCGAATCGCCGTGCTGGACCTAGCCGTGTGGGAGCTGTTGCAGGACTTTCGCGCGCTGGGCTCGCTGGCGCAGGAACTGCCAGCAGCGTCACCACGCTTGGCCGAGGTGTTGCGGGCCATCGACCAGGCGCTGGACGTTCTCGACCCGGTCGATCTTCACGGAACCGCCGATGCCGGGCGAGACGCACTCTCTACAGTGCTCGCAAGTCCCGCCGTGACCTCCGCCCACCGTGTTCACGCGGTCGGGCACGCCCACATCGACAGCGCCTGGCTGTGGCCGTTACGTGAGACGCGACGCAAGGTTGCCCGCACCTTCAGCAATGTTCTGCGGTTGCAGGAACAGCATCCGGACTTCATCTTCGCTGCCGGCTCCGCCCAGCAGTTCGCGTGGATCAAACAGGACTATCCGGAACTCTTCGCGCGCGTCGTGGCCGCCGTGGCGGGCGGGCGCTTCGTTCCCGTTGGCGGACAGTGGGTGGAGCCCGACTCGAATCTGCCGAGTGGCGAGTCGCTCGCGCGCCAATTCGTCGAGGGCAAGAAGTTCTTTGCCGAGGAGTTCGGGGTCGAGCCGCGCGAGGTGTGGCTGCCCGACTCGTTCGGATACAGCGGCGCCCTCCCGCAGATCGCGATTGCCGGTGGTGCCGACTACTTTCTGACCCAGAAGATCTCCTGGAACGACACCAACGTCTTTCCGCACCACACCTTCCTCTGGGAGGGCATCGACGGCAGCAGAATATTCACGCACTTCCCGCCGGCCGACACTTACAACTCGATGGTGTCGGCCGAGGAGTTGCACCGCGCTGAACGCCAGTTCCGTGACAAGGGCGCCAGCAACGTCTCCCTGCTTCCGTTCGGCTGGGGCGATGGCGGTGGCGGGCCGACCCGCGAGATGCTCGCCTCCGCCAGAAGATTTGCTGATCTGGAGGGGTCGCCTCGAGTCGAACTGTCAACCCCACAGCGGTTCTTCGAGGAGGCCTCTGCCGAGTATGAGAAACCTCCCGTATGGGTGGGGGAGCTCTACCTGGAGTTCCATCGCGGGGTAGCGACGACCCAGATCGAGCTCAAGCGTGGCAACCGGCTGAGCGAGAGCCTGCTGCGTCAGGCCGAGTACTGGTCGACCCACGCTGCGGTGACTGCCGGAATCGACTACCCGACCGCCGAGCTTCAGCGATTGTGGCGCGAGGTGCTGCTGTTGCAGTTCCATGACATCCTTCCCGGTACCTCGATCCGCTGGGTTCATAGGGAAGCGGAGGAGAGTTACCGCAAGGTGCACGCCGAACTTGAGGCGTTGATAGACACGGCCGCCAGGGCTGCGCTAGGGGACGGGGAGTTTGCCGTAGACCTGAACGCCGGCCCGTACCCGGTTGATGCTGTACCAGCATTCGCGGCGGCGGCTGCGGTGGCCCCTGTTGGTCAGGTCACCGTCACGTCTGATGCTGAGGGAACGATCGTTGAGAACGGCCTGTCCCGCGTCCGAATCGACACTGATGGAAACATCGCTTCCTTTGTTGACGATGCGGCTGGTCGGGAACTGGTGCCGCACCGGATGGTCGCCGGCCTTCTCCAGCTTCACCGGGACACTCCAACACAGTGGAACGCCTGGGACCTCGACGAGAGCTACCGACGCAGCGTGGAGGACATCCTTGCGGTGGAATCTATCGTGCTCCTTTCGGATGGCGTGCAGGTGAGCAGGGCTTTCGGCCGGTCCAATATCGCTATCACCTATCGACTGAGGCCGGGCTCACCTACCCTCGACGTCGCAGTGGACCTCGATTGGCACGAGGACGAGAAAATCCTCAAACTCGCGTTTCCGCTCGACCTCCATGCCACACGAGCGGCATCTGAGATTCAGTACGGACACTTGTATCGCGACATTCACACGAATACGTCGTGGGATGCCGCCCGCTTCGAGACGGTAGCCCATCGTTGGCTCCAGCTGGATGAGGGCGGGTATGGAGTCGCGCTGGCGAACGAAGCCACGTACGGCTACGACGTGACGAGGGATGTCGTAGATGGTGTGCCCAACGCGACCGTACGTGTTTCGCTTGCGCGCGCCCCTCGGTATCCTGACCCGGAGTCTGACCGCGGTCGGCATGTGTTCGGATTTTCGTTACGACCGGGATCGGGAATTGCGGATGCCGTCCGCGAGGGCTACCGACTGCATGTTCCGCTCAGGCGGGTGGACAATGTGGCGTCCGATTCTCTGGCGCCACTGTTCAGCGTCGAGGGCGACGGTGCCGTCGTGGAGGCGGTCAAGCTGGCGGAGGACGGCAGCGGGGACGTCATTGTGCGGCTCTATGAAGCGTTCGGGTCGCGCACCCGAGCGACGCTCACTGTGGATTTCGACCATGGTGACGTTACCGAGACGGATCTGCTCGAACGCGGATCGCCACGTCGGGCGGTCGTGGATGCCAACGGCCCGGTGCGACTGGAGTTGCGTCCGTTCCAACTGGTGACATTGCGATTTCGGCGAGGCTGAGTCGTGTCGGTCCCGTGGGACGATTGTGCCCGCTTGTCACTACCGTGTCAGGGCGAACAGGCACAACTGTGACACACGGGAACAATCGCGCGGTCAGGCCCCCTCGGGCGGTTCGAGGAGCAGGCCGACCCGCTCGGCGAGGTAGGCGTCGAAGGGGACCGAGGTCTCGACGGTCGCTGACGGGTTCCAGCGCACCAGTGGCTTGCCGTCCGCGACGAACAACGGGCCAGGGGAATCGCGGAGGGCGTCGACATCGAGGTCGATCACCTCGGCACCGAAGTTCACGGTCTCGCCGGGGGAGAAGGGCCCCTTGAACGCTGCGGCACGATAGCCGCGACGCTCCTCGGCTGAGTTCGACTGGAAGCCCGGATAGCCGGGTGCCACCGCGCGAGTCGTCGATCCGGCTCGGAAGAGTGTCGCCTCGTGGTCTAGCAGGAACACCCCGAGCCGCCAGACCCGGTCGAGCGGTATGAACGACGCCTCCTTCATGAACAGCATCACGCGCCTGCGGGGGACGAGGATCGCGAGGGCCTCATCACGGGCATCCGCAGCCCGCAGTCGCTCTACCGCGGTCGTAATGGTTCGGCGGATGCTGCCGCTGGTCTCTGCATCGTCCACGGTCCTGAGTCTAAGACTGCGTGAAACGGCACAGGCGGATCCAGGCTTTACGCCCGGGGCCTGGCAACCCCGACTTCATAAGCAAGGATCACGGCCTGGATCCGGTCCCGCAGGTTCAGCTTGGTGAGTATTCGTGTGACGTGGGTCTTGACGGTGGTCTCGCCGAGGAAGAGGTCTCGTGCGATTTCCTGGTTGGAGAGGCCCCGGGACAGGAGCGTGAAGATCTGACGCTCCCGAACGGTGAGGCTATCGAGAATCACCGACGTTGGGTGTTCTCCCGGCGACGGCTGGCTGATGAATGCTTCGATCAGTTGGCGCGTGATCGTCGGCGCGAGCAATGCCTCGCCACGCGCCACTGAACGAACCCCAGCGGCAAGGTGCTCCGCTGGAGTGTCTTTGAGCAGGAAGCCGCTCGCACCGAGGCGCAAGGCTTCGTAAACGTACTCGCGGTGATCAAAGGTTGTGAGCATGAGGACGCGAACCGTTTCCTGTTGCGCAACTCCCAGGATCTGCTTGGCCGCCTCAAGACCGTCAAGAACTGGCATCTGGATGTCCAGTAGGGCGACGCGCGGCTTCAATCTGGCGACCAATTCGACGGCCTCGGCGCCGTCTTCCGCTTCACCTACCACCTCGATGTCGGGTTCCGCCTCGAGGATGAGGCGAAGTCCGGTGCGAACCAGCGCCTGATCGTCCGCGATCACCACACGCACGATTCCCTTCGGATCAGGCATCATGCTGGTTGCTCTTGCGC
Source organism: Homoserinimonas sp. A520 (assembly GCF_054489245.1). Classification (NCBI taxonomy): domain Bacteria; kingdom Bacillati; phylum Actinomycetota; class Actinomycetes; order Micrococcales; family Microbacteriaceae; genus Homoserinimonas; species Homoserinimonas sp. A520. The sequence goes on from NZ_JBTMWX010000003.1 coordinate 342,450, forward strand.
CATCACACTTGTGGGTAGCGTCGCCCGCACGACGAATCCACCGCCGGCCAGTGGATGAGCACTCAATTGTCCGCCGTGAAGGCGTGCGCGTTCCTGCATTCCGGCGATGCCGTTGCCGTTACCATCGGGCCGGTCGGATCGCGGCATTCTGGAACCTGCGTCGCTGACCACCACGACGAGGTGCTCCGCTCGACGCTCGATGAGCACCAGAACGTGGGTCGGGCCGGAGTGCCGGAGGACGTTGGTGAGGGCCTCCTGCACGATTCGGTACACGGTCGACTGCAGGTCGTTGCCAAGCGCGGTTGTGTCGGCACCGATTCGCAGTTCGACTTCGCACCCCGCCGTTCGGATTCGCTCCGCGAGAGACGGCACCTGATCGAGCCCAGGGACGCCCGCAATTCCCGGGGTGCCCGGATCGACCGACATCAGACGGTCCAGTTCGGCGGAGGCCGAGGCGCCTGTGCTCATGACGATGTCGAGAGCTTCCGGCCAACCGGCCCTGCCTGCTTCCAGGGTGCGTCTGGCCGCACCGCACTGCACCACCATGACCATCAGAGTGTGCGCGACGACGTCGTGCAGCTCTCGTGCGATGAGGAGCCGCTCGCTCATAGCGGCCGTGGCCGCTCGCAGATCCCGGAGACGCTTGACCTCTTCTGCTCGATCGACTGCTGCGGCAGTCAGGCGCCCCTGCTTGGCAACCATCTTTCCGGCGAACCAGGCAGCCGCGACCAGGGCGGCCGGAAACGCATAATCGCCCCACTGCTCAATTCCCGACAGAACGTTCACCGCGATGACGCCGCACAGCCCGATCGTCACACCCATCACACTTCGTAGCCCCGCCGAGAACGCACCAACTGAGTACGCCAGCAGGACGGCGATGAGCGAGAGGGAAAAGAAAGGCACAGGGAGGAAAGCTGCGAGTCCGCCGGCGATGACCCAGCAGGCAACCGAGGCTCCGAGTGGGTAGGCCCGCCGCATCAGGAGTGGTGCGGCGATCAACGCACCGGTCAGCGATGCAATAGCCACCGGTTCCGATCGCCCGCCAGCGAGAAACCCTGATTCAGCGGCGGCTATTGCGACGAGGATCATCGCGCCTGCAGTGGAAACCCAGCGCGCGGCCGGAGCGATCCCGTGCCGCTCCGGCCGCGAGGTCGCAGCGGATGTCGGCGTCCGGTCGATCTCTGGAGCCCCCGAGGACCCAGATGAATCAGCAGGAGGAAGTGTGGCACCGTCATCTCCTTCCCGCATGATGCCGACAAGTCGGCGCAAGTCGGTCAACGCTCTGCGGCCGCGATGCTCCACGGCGGCGATCAACTCGGCTGCGCCGATCGGGTCGCTGGAGGCGAGGTGCTTCGCCTCCTCCGCCTGGACAGTCATCAGGAGCACCTCGTGGTTCACCACCATCTGGACCTGGGCCGCAAGCTGTGAGCGTACGGTTGTCGCCTCGGCCGCCGCCACGACCTCGGCCGATGCGGCCAGCAAGGCGGATTGCTCCTCCAGAACAGATGTGATTCTGATCCGAGCCTGAATGGCAGCCCCTAGCAACGCAGGTACGAGCGTGAGGATCAGCGCCAGCATGCCTGATACCAGACTTGCATCGTGCAGGGCGATCGTGACCCCAGTCGTCAGAACGCACAGGCCGATGACGCCGGGCCTGCGGTCGCCCCCGTGGCGGCCCACCGAATACATTGCGATGACGATGCACACGTACCCAGTGAAGGTCTGGTCGAAAACCCGAATGCTCGCGAACGCCAGCTGGGCGACGAGCGCAAGGACCAAAACGCTCGAAACGATATAGGGGTGGGCGCGCCGCCAAATGATTGGAGCGGCCATCGAAAGAGCCACCACGGCGAATTGCGACTGGGAACCACCGAGCACCACGAAGGTCTCGGCGACTCCGACCGCGCCGAGGGCCACACCGAGCACGACATCGGGTCCGGTGGTCTCGAGAGGTGCTCTCCGTGATCGCACGAGTTCACCATATTCGATGGTGGGACAACCGACACCCTGCTCGAGGATGACCCCATTCGTCATCCTTGCGGATGACGTGGGCGTCGTCCTGTCCGTCACCAATTCCGACGACGCGAAGGACGACAGGCAGCGGGACGTGGCGAGATTCTGGAGTCACGTTCAACCATCCACAGGAGGTTCACCATGTCAGGTTCACGATCAGTCACCCGTACCGTCTACACCGCTTCGCTGCTGGCAGCCCCGTTGTTGCTGGCAGCAGCAATGTTGCGTGACATTACCCCGGACGCGGAAGGCACTCAGGAACTGCTTTCGCTCATCTCAGGGCAACCGGACGCGTGGGCGCTCGGACAGACCCTTTTCCTGCTCTCCGCGGTTGCCTGGCTGCCTGCGGGGCTCGCCCTGATGCGCTTGTTCGGTGACCGCACGCTCTTCGGTCGCTGGGCTGGCCTTCTCGTAATGCTCGGTGGGCTGGCCATTCTGCCGATCGATGCTGCGGGCCTCTACCTCGCTCCGCTCGCCGGCAGCAACATCCCGGAGGAGCAGCAGGTAGCGCTCGTCGAGAGCGTCGAAGGCTCGACTACCCTCATAGTCTTCGAGACTGTCCACGTCGTTGCACTGTTCGTGGGACTTCTGGTGGTCGCGGTCGCCATGCTGCGTTCACGCATCGTGCCGATGGTCGCGCCGATCGCCATCATGGTCGCCATTGTCGGGTTGTTGGTCAACCTGCATCCGGTGATGGAATTCGCCTCCACCGTTCTGCTCGTTGTGGGGCTAGGGCTGGCAGCGCTGCGCGTTGCCCGTCTCACGGACGACGAATGGCTGGGCGGCGCCATCCATCGCGGCAGGAAAGGCGCGCTCGAAGCCTCGAAAGCATCCGTCTGATCATCCTCTGGGATGGGGTCCGCCGGTAGCCGGGCCCCAGTCAGCCCATCGGCTCGCAGATGACCACCGGGATGTCCCGGTCGGTCCTGCGCTGGTAGCCCGCGTAGCCGGGATTGACCTTCACGATGGTGGGCCACAGGTCCGCCTTCTCGGCGGCAGTGGCGGTGCGGGCACGCATCCGGAGGGTCTCGTCCCGAATGGTCAGCTCGACCTCGGGATGGGCAACCAGGTTGAGATACCACTGCGGATGCCGGTCGTCGCCTCCCTTGGACGCGACCAGCACGATACGGTCGCGATCACTGATCGGCGCACTCAGCATGGTCGACCGCCGCCGGCCGCTCGTGCGTCCGATGGTGTGCAACTCGACGGCGGTCATCTGCCCGAGCTTCCAGCCGACTCGGCCGCCGCTGAGCTTCAGCACCGCGCGGTGGAGCAGGTTCATCGCCTTCATCAGCGCGTCTGACCGCCGATTGCCTGCGCTCACGGGTGCGGCCAGACGCCAGAGGTGCCGCGACGGTGGCTGGTGAGCAGGTGGGTGTCCACCATGCCGATCGCCTCCATCAGGGCGAACATCGTGGTGGGTCCAACGAATGCGAAGCCCTTCTTGCGGAGCGCTTTGGACAGGGCAATGGATTCCGGTGATGTCGTCGGGACCTCCGCATACGAACGAGGGCGCGGTGTATCGACGGGTTTGAACGACCAGACGAAGTCGGCCAGCCCGCCATCGCTCCGCAGGGCGATCGTCGCCTTCGCGTTGGTGATTGCCGCGGTGATCTTCATCCGGTTGCGCACGATGCCGGTGTCTTCCATCAGGCGTTCGACATCCGCCGCAGTGAACGCGGCGACAGTTTCCGGATGGAAATCATGAAATGCCGCGCGGAAGCCTTCTCGCTTGCGCAGGATGATCGCCCAGGACAGCCCCGCCTGGAAGGCCTCCAGGCTGATGCGCTCATACAGTCCGTGCTCGTCCGTGATCGGCATTCCCCACTCGGTGTCGTAGTAGCGCTGCAACATCGGGTCGGTGGCCGCCCAGGCCGGGCGGGCCAGGCCGTCCTCTCCCACAACCACGTCTGCGCGAATCGGATCGCTCACGCGGCGTGCTCCAGGCTGAGGAGCGCGCTCTTGGCCTCGAGGCCGCCGATGTAGCCGCCGAGCGTTCCGTCAGTACGGAGCACCCGGTGGCAGGGCACCACCACCGGCAGCGGGTTGGTGGCGCAGGCGCTGCCCACCGCCCGCACGGCCTTCGGGTTGCCGACGAATTCGGCGACTTCGCGGTACGACTGGGTGTGCCCGTAGCCGATGTGCGGGAGGTATTGCTGCACCAGTTGGCGGAACCCGCTGGACAGCCGGTAGTCGAGCGCCAGGTCGAAGTCGGTGCGACGCCCGGCAAAATACTCGTCGAGTTGCCGCGCGGCGGCATCCAGCCGGCCGGCGGACTTCAGGATGCGGGGGCTCACCCGACCGGCCAGCGACTCCAGCACGAGGTCGTGGTCTTCGCGCTCGAAGGCCACGCGCACCAGGCCGGCTGGGGTTGCCGCAAGCAGCAGGCTGCCGACAGGGGAGTCGACGGTGGTGTACGCGACATCGAGCAGGTCGCGCTCATTCGCCAGCCCCTCCAGGCGCTGGTGCAGGCCCTCCAGTTCGGCTGCCGTGGGCGTGGCCAGGTCGTAGAGCCGGGTCACAACAGCATCGTCGCGGTCGTCAAGGGTGGTGTTCATCTCAGTGATCCTCTCAATTCCTGGTTCGCATAGGCGGTGCGCAGGGCCTGGATGCCGTCCGATGCTGCCCGGCGCGCGGCATCCGCCGTACCGCCCAGAATTTCCGCAACCTCCGCATAGGGCAGGCCGGTGAGGTGGTGGTAGGCGACGGCTTGTCGCTGTTTGTCCGGGAGCCTGGCGAGGGCCGCCCACAGGTCGTGGTCGGTCGCTTCTGGCACTCCGATGGTCGACACGCGGTCCGGCACCTCGCCGACCGGGATCGCCTGGCGGCTCCTCCGGCGGATGACATCGAGCGCCTTGCGATGCGCGATGGTGACCAGCCAGGCTTCGACGTTGGCGTCATCCGCCAGCTTCGGCCACGCCTCGAGTGCCGCAAGGAAGGTTTCCGACCAGGCGTCGTCGGCGTCGGTGTGCGGCCCGAGAACCGCCCGGCAGACCCGCAGCACGGTTGCCCCGTGCGCGGAAACCGCCTGCTCGAATGGTTGTTTCATCATCATCACCGGGAAGACGCGCCAGCCCCACCGTTTGTGAGGTCGATCCCACAATACGGTCAGTCGACTGCGGGCCGCGCGCCGTCACGAATCCGGATGATCGCCTCACGGCGGTTCGACAGCTGAAGTTTCAGGAGGATGCTGCTCACGTGGTTCCGCACCGTGATGCGCGAAATGAACAGCCGGTCGGCGATCTCCTGATTGCTGAGGCCGTCGCCGACGAGTCTCAGCACCTCCCGCTCCCGATCGGTGAGCTCAGGGAAGGTGTCGGCTGAGTTCGCAGTCCGGGCAGCGAGGTGATCGAGCATCCGGGAGGCCACGCCCGCGCCGAACACCGCATGACCGGCCGCCACGGCCCGCACCACCGCCAGTAATTGCTCCGGCGACGAGCCCTTGACGACGTAACCGCTCGCGCCGGCCTTGAGTGCGGCGAACACGCTTTCATCGTCATCCGACATGGTCAACATGACAATTCGTGACCTCACTCCGTTGGCAGTGAGTGCCTCGGCGGCTGCGACACCATCCAGCACCGGCATGTTGATGTCCATGAGCACAACGTCCGGTGTCAGGGCTGTTGCCAATTCGATAGCGGATGCGCCGTCACCGGCTTCACCCACCACCGTGATGCCACTCTCCTGCGAGAGGGTGAAGCGCAGGCCGTCACGAAAGAGCCGGTGATCGTCTGCGAGCAGTACGGTGAGTTCCCGTTCGGTCATGGGAGCGGCATTCTGGCTGGTGCCTGGTGCAAGGGAAGTGTCGCGGTCACTGTCGTACCGTGTTCGCCGGAAATGGCAACCAGTGTGCCGCCGAGCTCCTCGGCTCGCTCGCCCATTCCGATCATGCCCACTCCCGTTGGGGTTGTGCCGTCCCCGAAGCCGGCGCCCGCGTCCGTCACCTCCAGCACCAGGGAATCCGCCGCTACCGTCGCGGCAACCTGTGCCGATCGGGCGCCGGAATGCCGGGCGACATTGGTGAGCGCCTCGACAGCGATCCGATAGGCGGCCACCTCGACGGCTGCGGACAGCTCCGGCAATTCGGCCACGGTCATCCGTACGTCGAGTCCCAGGCTCTCTGCGGCTCTGCGTACTGCTTCGGCCAGCCCTCGCTCGTCCAACACCGTGGGACGCAGGCCCCTCGCCAGTGACCGCACACTGTTCAACGCTTCCTGCGCTGCCAGTTCGAGTTGTCCCAAGCGTTGTTCGGCCGTCTGCGGGTCGGTGAGAACAATCCGGCGCAGGGTTCCCAATTGCATCGAAATACTGGCCATCGTCGGACCCAGCTCGTCGTGCAGGTCGCGCGACAGGGCACGGCGCTCCTCCTCGCTACCGGCGACAAGACGCTGTCGGCTGGCCGTGACGGCCTCCGCCAGGATCATGGTCTGCACCGCCATGCCGCCGAACTCGCCGAGCACAGCCAGCAGCGCAGAGTCCCGTTGTCCCAGGGCGCGACCGGGACCGGCAGCTGCCGTGATGGTGCCAAGCTGAAGTCCCTGGGATACCAGCGGCGCCTGGGCCACAGTCGCTTCCAGCGGCCGGATGCCGGTGCTCGCCTCGGTCCCATTCACCTCCACCTGCACCCAGGGAACCCTGAGCGAGGCGGCAATCGACGCGGCGAGCTCGTCGAGGAGTTCGCCGAGTGTTACGGCGCCGTGCGTTCTGGCGGCGAGCCGGCGTAGAGCCTCGTACGGTTTTCGACGGTCACCGTAGAGCAGCCGATCCACCAGCAGCTGAAGCCACCCTCGCAGGGGAAGGGCCGCCACCGCGACCAGCGCCGCGATGAACCCCACTCCGAATGGCGGCAGCGTCTGGCTGGACAACGCGGCCACGGCTACCGCGAGAGTGTATGCGCCTGCGATCACGGTGGTGAGCACGGTGAAGAGCACCGCGTGGTGGACAACGACGTCGACACCAGCCAGGCGCCGCCTGAGCACCGCCGTCGTGACCACGGCGGCCAGAAAGACGCCAGCCGCGATGTCGAGAACCTCGGCGGCTCCCGGCCAGAGGCCACGGCCGACGACCAGCATCAGCACGAAAACCGTGGCAGCCAGCAGGATGGTGGCGATGCGGGTGCGTTCGGAGCCCTTGGCCCTCCACAGGCGAACGGCGAAGACGATCGGGGCCAACAGCAACGGCACTTGGAGGACAAAGGGCTCGACCGCGGCGAGTACGTGCTCCACGGGCTCCGGAAGAATACCCACCGGGTTCACGAATTGGCGAGCGGTCGGGGGAAGGTCGGAATCCCGTGCTCCGGCCGGGCCGCTGACCAGCGCCCAGGCGACGACCGTAGCCACCTGCAACGCGCTCACCAGGACAACGACCGGCTTCCAGCGGGCGGATGGCAACCGGCCATCGGGCAGCAGGATGACCGCCAGAAACGTGAGCGGCACGAGCACGGCAGAGAACCGGTCCGCGAACCAGGCTGCCCACGCCACGCCATCGCCCACTCCCGATTCGATGGCGAACGCGACCCAGGCGTTCGAGGCCCCCGCAGCAGCGAAAATCACGGCTGACGCGAGGATGAGCCATCCGACAGCGATCTGGGGCCGACCAGCAGAGATCAGGACGCCAGGAACCGCCCACACGACCCCGATGATCAGCAGCTTCCACGGCACCTCGGCGGTTGCACCAGACGCGAGAACTGCTGTCAGACCCGACACGGTGAGGATGATCGCACCGACGCTCCAGGCCAACAGTGGCCCGGCACTCTGCAGCCTCGCCACAACGCGTCGCATGGTTACAGTATGGCCATCCACCCGCCGGCCGGAAAGGTCGACGGGTGGTGACTGTTGCCTGCGGATGCGCTCACGTCCGGCGTACGGAGGATTCGCCGCGCCACACCGCTCCAGGCATCCTGATGAGGTCGATACCGAGCCAAACCCAGGCGACGACCAGCAGGATGTGTGGCTCCAGCATTCCGGCAGGCGGAAGCAGGAAGTCCCAGATCAGGAACGCGACCATCAGGATGAGCGGGATTCGTGAGAAGGCGCGACTCTTCCAGCAGGCAATGCTGAGCAGGACGAGTCCGAGGAACGATCCGACCAGGTGCGGCAGCAGTGAGATCAGCAGGCCGGGTGCGTCGGCGGCGAGGCCATCGTTCAAGCCCACGGCAGCATCCGTGCCGATCGATCGCGCCGCTGTCGAGACTGTCAGGTACCCGAAGCTCAGGATGTTCTGGAACCCCCACATGCCCCAGACGAAGAGCGGAGCGGCGATTGCCGTGAGTATCGGTGCACGCCAGCGGGTCACCTGGGCGATCGCCAGCAGGCCGATCGGGGCGAACAGCATGCTCACCACGTAGGCGATCTGCTCAATTTGGGCCAGCTCCGGGTTCGCTGCGCCCCACAGGAGATAGTCGCTGTACTCCAGGTCGCCGGCGAAGAGTTGGGACAGGTAAGCCGGCAGGCCGTTGAGCAGTCCGGCCAACGCCAGGCTCACTCCGGCGGTGATTCTCACGAGGCGGGACAACGGGGCTGGCGCTGTGGCCTGGGCGGACGAGTCAGGGGATGCGGTGTCGACGGTGACCATTTCGGAAGGTCCTTTCGAAGGGTTGTTTGTCCTTCGAGGGTGCTTCATGCGCCGGGTGTGACACATGGTGCATCTGACCCATGGTCGACGCGGTTCTCGCCACTGAGATCCGGAACTTGGCGCTTCCACCGCCCTGGCAGCACCAAATTCCGGATCTGAGCCGCTCAGGCGACTGCTTACAGGCTCCGGCCGTCGTTCCAGTGGCGGTCGGAGGTCCCACCCAGCAGGGCTGCCGCCGACACGGCCTGGGCGTCCGTGAACGATGCCACGTAGTCGATGACCGCACGGGCCCTGCCCAGGCGGATGATGTCGGCGTCGCGCCAGTCGACTGCGAGTGGAGTGCCGGATGCCCGCAGTTCGACATACGACTGAGTGGTCGACTCGACGGAGTCGATGAGCCTGCGCGGTGCCCGCAGGGCATCATCCGCATCGTTGAGCCAGTCGTGGAAGCCCTCGACAAGGGATTCGAGTACCCGCGCCTGGCCTCGCTGGTAGATGGTCAGGTCCGGGCGGTCGAGAACGAAGCGGTTGTGCACGAACTTCAGCACGACGACGTCGTGCCAGGCATCCTGGGTCAGGCGCACGTGGCCGCTGCGAACATTCGGCGTCCCGTCCACCGCAATGGAGGCCTTCAGCCGGTCGATCCAGAACCGGGTGAATGCGGCCACCCGGCGCTCGGCCGCGACACCGCCGTCGAAGGGGATGGCGAGCAGCCCCTCGACCAGGCCGTCCTGCACCCGGATGACGGCGTCACGGAACGCATCCTCGTGCGCGATCCAGCGATCCTTCTCGCTGGTGCGGCGCCAGGCCAGTTCGAGCGAGTGCCCCGGCGTGCGCAGCGAAGTCTCCAGCGTCTCCTGATCGAGGCTCGCCAGCGAGTGCTGGTGGGCGAGCCAGTTCTCCAGTTCGGCGGCGACCGTGGTGTGCTGCAGCACCCCGGCACGATAGAAGTCGTCGAGGTCGTGCACCGAATAAGCGATGTCGTCGGCGACATCCATCACCGAGCATTCCACCGTCTGCTGATACCGCTCGACGTTCGGATACCGCGCCTTCACCGCTGCCATTTCGGCGGCGTTCAACAGGTAGCTCGAGTACTTCAGCGCTCCATCGGCGCGATCGACGCCGACCCCGCGCGGGAGCACGGGCGCCGCCGCCTCGACATCGCGCCACTCGTGGCGGGTCCACGGATACTTGAGAACGGCGGCGCGGACCGCAGCGGTCAGGTTCAGTCCCTGATCCGTCGCGTCACCGTTGTCGAGCGTCGTGAGGATGCGGAACGTCTGCGCGTTCCCCTCGAACCCGTCACTCAGTCCCAGCCGGTTGCGGGCGACGCGGTCCAGGACCTGCTCGCCCAGGTGGCCGAACGGCGGGTGCCCCAGGTCGTGTGCGGCCGCCGCGGCCTGCGCAACGATGTGATCGCATCCGCCCAGCTCAGCGATCGTCTTCGCGGTCTGCTCATCGGCACCGTCGCGCAGGCTGACCGCGATGGAACGGGCGACCGCCGTGACCTTCAGGGAGTGCGTGAGCCGGTTGTGGATGACCGTGCCAGAGCCCGCCTGGGGGATGACCTGGGTGACGGCGGACAGCCGCGAGAAGTACGGCGAGAACCGGATCCGCTCCAGGTCGATGCGGAAGTCGTTTTCGACCGTGTCCGAAGTGGTCTCCGGGATCTTCCGGACCTGGGTACCGGGGGCGGCGGTCGTCTGCTCTGAATCGTCCATCACCCCCAGTTCACCACGCTCGCGCCCAATTCGGCAGGAGGCGAGCGTGGTGCCGCGTGGACGTCAGGGCTGGTAGAAGTACGGATCGAGTACCCGCACCTCGGTGATGGCGTTGACCGGAAGCGAGTTCAGCCCGGCCACTTCACGGATCGCTTCCGGGTTGGGCGCGTCGTAGATGCAGAACGTGCTGCCGTTGTCCTTGGCCACATAGGAGTGCACCCAGGTGACGTTCTCGGTGCTGTTGTTCCCGACCACGGATGCGACGACGCCGGCACCGGCGTCATCCATGGGGATGGCCAGGCCGTCGGGGAACGTCCGTTCGATGAGATAGCGGGGCATGATGACCTCCATTCGCGTGCCGGCCGAGATGCCGGCATCCAGCAGTCTGCGACCAGGGCGGCATCGGTCACATGGGTGATGGTTGCCTATCTTGGGCGGTGCCGCCGCCCACGGTGGGAAGCGCCTTCACCGCTTCCCGACGGGAGGTGACGCCGAGTTTGCGCAGGATCGAGGACACATGATGATCGACCGTGCGAGTGGAGATCACCAGCCGGTCCGCGATATCGCTATTGCTCAGCCCGTCAGCCATAAGTCCGACCACTTCCGACTCGCGTGCGGTCAGGCCGGCCGGATGCTCGGCAGTGGCCTTCCGTGCACCCCGCGGGATACTGCTGACGCCGAGCATTCGCAGCCCCTGGCGGAAGCGTGCCGCAACTGCCGTTGCGCCGAAGGTCTCAGCGATCAGCAGGCCTGCCCTCAGTGACGGCTCGGTCGCGTCGTCCCAGTGGACCAGCAGTTCGTCGAATGCGCAGTCGAGCGACTGCCAGCCGGCGATCGTCACCGCAGAATTACCACGGAGCCAGCTCGCATAGGGGCCTGCGGAGTCATCCGCCGCTTCGCTATCGACGTGCTCGCCTGCACGCAGCAGCCACGTGCCGAGTTCGCCGATCGCCCAGCCGTGCCGGTGGGTCCTGGCAAGTCGCATCGCCTCGCCGAGCTCATCCACCCCGCCAACCTCGCCGTGAAGCCACATCCTGGACTCGGCCCGCGCTGCGGCTACCGGCCAGAGCCTCTGCAGGTCGCCGCTCTGTACCGACAGGCGCCAGGCTTCGTCGAGGGCGTTCTCCGCGCCGGGGTCTCCGCGTCGAGAGCGCAGCAGACCGAGCACCGTCAATGCGACAATCCGGGTGATGGGCACCGGCATGCGGGCCATTGATCGCCCGGCCAGCTGGGCGGCCTTCGCCCACTCGCCCTGCTCCAGTGCGGTTCGGGCGCGCCAGGCCGTGGCATAGTCGCCGATCGCGTCGAGATCGCGCGGTTCGCACCACTCGATGACCTCGTCGAGCCAGCGGTTCGCGGTGTCGTAGAGCCGCACTTCGCCAGCGCCCGAACCCAGGTTGGTGAGGGCGCTGGCCACCAGTTCCGGCTCCTGGGCGAGCTCGGCGTGGCGACGGCTGGCCAGGAGGTTCGGCTCCGCCTCCGCCGGACGCAGGAACCAGAGCGAGGAGCCCACCGCGTTGTAAGCACGCGACATGCTCGCATGATCGCCGAACGGTTCAGCGAGGGCGATGGCGCGCTGGCCGGTGCGGACTGCCCCAGTCAGATCGCGTGTGAGCATCTGCAGCCGGGCCTGCTCCGCGAGGGCGTGGGCGAGCGGCTGGCCGCCGACACTTTCCAGACTGGCCACCACCTGGTCTGCCAGCTCCCTGGCTTCCGGTCCGCGACCGGCGGACCAGAGGTGCTCCGCCGCACGCACTCTCGCGTTGCTCGCCTTCAGCGGCAGCTGGGCAGCTTCCCACAACTGCGCGGCCTCGGTGACAGCGACCAGGGCGGCTTCCGGCTCGGCAAGGCTCGACTTCGCCTCGCCCAGGCGCTCCAGCGCTTCGGCCCGCATCGTGGCGGAGGAGTTGCCGACATGCTCGACCACGGCGGCGAAGTGTTCGACCGCTGCACGATTCGCCCCCAACTGGGCTGCGTGCCTTCCGGCCAGCATCCCGTAGCGGATGACCGCTGCTCCGTTTCCGGCGCCCCCTGCGTGCAACGCGAGCTGGGCTGGATCGGCCTCGGGCGCGCCTTCGAGCAATTCCAGCACGCGAGCATGCAGGCGGCGGGCGTGGGCGGGACGGATCGACTGTTCGATCGCGCGGCGTGCCAGCTCGTGCCGGAAGACGACCCGTCGGCTGGTGGCGTGCAGCAGGCCGGCGGCTACGCATTCGTCGATGCCGATCGTCGCCGACTCCGCGTCTACGATGGCCAGCTCGCATCCGCTCGGAAATACGGAGACGAACTCGAGCGCTGCGTGTGCTGCCGGGCCCAATCGGGCAGCGCGGCCGAGGACGCTGTCGACGACTGTCCCCGGGATGTTCTCGAGGCCGGCGGCCAGTGCCTCCGTCACGTAGAACGCGTTGCCGCCGGTCACCCGCAGCAATCGCTCGGCGTCGACTTCGCTTCCGGCTGCCAGCTCGGTCACCGCAGCCAGGGTGAGGGGCGGCACCGGAACCCGGCGTTGCGGCGACCCGGCGAGCCGGCCGAGGGCGCCCTGGAGCGGATGCCCGGCCGTCACCTCATCGGAGCGGAACGTCGCCAGCACGATCAGCGGTGCATCGGCCAGCCTCCTGCCCAGGTAGACGAGCAGGTCGAGGGTCGCGCCGTCCGCCCAGTGCAGGTCTTCCAGGACCAGCACCGTCGGTTGTTCGGAGACCAGCGACGAGAACCTGGTGGCCAGGAGATAGGAATCAGCACCGGTGGACAGCAGTTCCTCGAAGTCGGCGCTCAACTCCGTGGCGATCTCGCGGATGGGAGCCAACGGACTGGGGGCGGCAACCGGGTCGCACTGTCCCCAGAGGAAGCGGATGTCGCCCGAGCGTTCCTGACGGAAGGCCGACACGAGCGCGGTCTTGCCGATACCGGCTTCGCCGGTGACCAGGACGAGTCGGCCGGAGCCGGCGAGGGCCGCGGCCAGCTCCTCGTCGAGGGTGGCGAGGAGGTGTGCGCGCTCGAGCAGTCTCACGGGATGATCGTATGCCTCCGGAACGGCACATCGAGGGGTTGGCATCCGGCCAGATGAGAACTTACTCATCCGCGTCACGCAATCAGCTCATTCCCGGGCGGGAGAGTATTACCAGCGCCCCGAACGGTGCGCTGGAAAGTAGGGTTATAACGTGTTGAAGTCATCCACCAAGCTGATCACCACCGCCGCAGCGAGCATCCTCGGTGTCGCATTGGCCGGGGGAGCGGCCTACGCCGCAACCGGTTCGTTGACGGTGGCGGATGCGCCCGGCCAGGTGTTGAAGGTCAGCGGAGTCGGGCCGGCGTCGGCTCACGCCAGTGAAACCGCCATGGCGAATGCGGACGCCAACGCGAAGGGGCTTTTCGGCAGTGATGTTTCGGCTGATGCTGAGGCGACAGTCGAGGCCGACGCTGACGCGACCGTCGAGCCGACGGTAGCTCCAGTCGAGCCGCGCGTCGCCGCTGAGAACGCTTCGACGGTGAAGGGCAGCGAGACCGGCCAGTCGGTCTCCGCCTGGGCGCACGAGAAGGATGCTGTCGAAGCTGTTGACCCGGCCGCCGCCGTATCTGTGGACGTCTCAGTAGGCGTCGACGCATCCGCCAACGGTCGCGGCTAAGCTCCGGGCCACTCGGTCCCGGACCGCTGGCGCCCCGGCGCCGGCCGACGGCCGGGAATGCGCATTCGGGTTGCGCATTCCCGGCCGTTTTCTGTTCCTCATTTGAGGCGGTAGCCCATGCCGCGTACCGTCTCAATTCGGGCGGCACCGATCTTGCCGCGCAGGTAGCGAACATAGACCTCGACGACGTTCGACCCCGGGTCGAAGTCAAGGCCCCAGACCCGACTGAGCAGCTGTTCGCGACTGAGCACCTGGTCGGGGTGTCGGATGAACTCCTCGGCGAGCGCAAACTCCCGAGCCGAGAGATCGTGGGCCACACCCTCGACGGTGATCCTGCGGGTCTTCAGATCCAGCTCGAGGCTGTGCGCCGCGAGTGTGCCAACCGACTCTGAGCGGGTGTCCTTCAGCCTCAGGCGAACCCGTGCCAACAACTCGTCGAAGCGGAACGGTTTCGACATGTAATCATTGGCTCCACCTTCCAGGCCGCGGACCGTGTCGGTGGCCGAGTCCCTCGCCGTGAGCACGATGACGGCGAGTGGATTCCCTGTGCCGCGCAGGGCCGCCAGGACGCTGAAGCCGTCCAGCGTCGGAAGGCCGACATCGAGGATCATCAGATCGTATTTGCCGGACTGCGCTTCGGCGAGTGCCCTTGCCCCATCGACGGCGACCGCGACAGTGAAACCGGCAGCCTTCAGGCCCTTCTCGATGAAAGCCGAAATCCTGGTTTCGTCCTCTGCGATGAGAATCGTGCTCATTCCGCTGCGCTCACTGCTTCTGGCATCCCTGTCGTTGCGTCGTCCACGGCAGGGTGGGAGACGAATGGGATGCGAATGACAAAGACAGCACCGCCCTCCGCGGAATGGTCGAGCCTCACTGCGCCCCCGTGCGCGTCCGCAATGGCAGACACGATTGTCAGGCCGAGTCCGGCCCCGCCCACGGCACCGTGTGCCTCCAGCCGCTGGAACCGTTCGAAAATGCGCATCCGCTCCGATTCCGGGATACCGGGACCGCTGTCCCGCACCGAGAACTCCAGCCAGGCATCCGTCCTGGCCTGAACAACTTCGCTGGCCAGGGTGATGGGCTGTCCTGGGCTCGAATATTTGACTGCGTTCTCCGCGAGTTGGAGCCACGCCTGGGTCAGGCGTCGGGGATCGAACACGGCCAGACCGTCGGCGGACACCAGATTCCAGGCGCGTTCGGGAGCGAGGACAGACGCCTTCGCTCCGACGCTGGCAGTTAAAGTCGCGAGATCGACCTCCTCCGGCTCGATGAACTGCGGGTTTCCGGTCTCCGCCAGGAGCGCGATATCCGAAACCAAGGTGCTCATCCGGTCGAGCTCGTCAATGGTCAGGAGCCTGGTGGCCTCGACGTCTGCCGCATTCTGCGAATCGAGGAGCTCCAGATGGCCGCGAATGATGGTGATCGGCGTCTTCAGTTCGTGCCTGACGTCATCAAGCAGGCGCCGCTGGCTCTGCGACGAGTCCTGCAGCCGATCGAACATCCCGTTAATCGCCTCAGCCAGTTCGGACACGTCATCGCGCCCTGAACTGGGTACTCGCTCCGTCAGGTCAGCCGCCGTGCTGCTGCCCGCAGCCGCCTCGCGAAGGAGCCTGATCGGTCGGAGCAGTCTGCCGGCTACGATCCAGGCGACCGCGCCCACCAGGATCAGCGCGAGGATCGCCACCACGATGTAGGTGCGAAAGGACAGCGCCACTGCCCCGAGCTCGGCATCCAGGTTGTAGGCGGCGACATACAGCCCGGTGTCAGGATCGCCTGCGACGCGTACCGGCACGATCGCATAGCGAAGCGTTCCCGCATCCGCTTTCGCTGTCCCCATGACGACGTTGCTGGGATGCGCCTCGTCCACGACCCGCTCCACCAGGGCAGCATCGTGCTCGATGCGGAATGACAGGTTGGTCGCCGGAACGAGCGCCGGCGTCCCGTTGATGAAGCCGACGACGCCCTCGTTCGTTGCCGGGACCAACTGCTGGATCGCCAGCTTGAGCAAATCCTCCACCGTGGCCGGAGCAGTCTCGGCGGTCTGCCCCTCGGCAATCGCCTTGAGCTCTGAGACGGAGTGCAACAGACGCTCATCGACGGCCCCGCGCACGCGTTCCCCTTGTACCAGGTAGGAGGCGACGCCGGCGGCCAGCAATCCCAAGGCCGTCGTGGCGAGAATCGACAGCAGGATTCGCGTACGCACCGACAATGAGCGGCGAGGGCGACGCTCAGAATGCTCTCGTCGCTTTCGCACGCGCAAAGAGGCCATCTTCCCAGTATCGCCTGCGGGCCCGGGCCAGGCGAATGCAGGCGATGAGAGAGTTCTCATCCGGTGGTCGAGACCGGAACCTCCTACAGTGGGATGGCATGAAGGCCATTACGATTCCCCGGTTCGGGCCGGCGGAGGTTCTCGAGCTCACGGAGGTCCAGGCGCCAGTGCTGGGGTCCGGCGACATCCGCTTCACCGTTGTGGGTGCCGGCATCAATGGGGCAGACATTGGCCAGCGGGAAGGCAGCTACCCGCCACCGGAGGGTGCGCCGGCCTGGCCGGGCCTGGAGGCATCCGGTGTCGTGACGGAAGTCGGATCAAAGGTGACCGGCATCACCGTCGGCGACGAGGTGTGCGCACTGCTGCTCGGCGGCGGATACGCGGAGGACGTCGTCGTCGACGCTGGGTTGGTGCTCCCCGTGCCGGCTGGCGTGTCTGTGCTCGACGCCGCAGCGCTGCCCGAGGCCGCCGCAACCGTCTGGTCGAACGTCTTCATGATGGGCGCGCTGAAGCCGGGGGAGACCCTGCTCGTGCACGGCGGATCCAGCGGCATCGGCACCATGGCGATCCAGTTGGCCGTCGCGCTCGGCTCCCGGGTGATCGCCACGGCTGGGACAGCAGAGAAGGTCGCATTCGTCGACAATCTGGGGGCCATCGGCGTGAACTACCGGACGCAGGACTTCGTCGACATCGTGATGGAGAGCACGGACGGTCACGGCGCGGATGTCATCCTGGACATGGTCGGCGGCGACTACCTGTCCCGCAACCTGGACTGCCTGGCGGTGAACGGCCGCATCACCTGCATCGCCAATCGCAGCGGTGAGCGGAGCACTTTCTCCGTCGGTGCCCTGATGAGGAAGCGCGGGCATATTTTCGCGGCCACGATCCGCGCCCGCCCCCTCGCTGAGCGGCAGGAGATCGTCGCCGGGGTGCAGGAGCACGTCTGGCCGCTGGTGGAGGCCGGAACGGTGAAGCCGATCATCGACTCCGTGTTCGAACTGGCGGATGCCACGGCAGCGCACCAGCGGATGGAGTCATCCGCTCACATCGGGAAGATCCTGCTGCAGGTCGGCTGACGCGCATCCATGGCTCAGCGCGCCAGGTCAGACCAGAGGACGCCACTGAGGCTGCTCCGCCGGTGAGCATGGCGATGCTCACACTCTCGTCGCTGTCATGCCAATTGTCTTCGATGAGCGTGATCTTGGTGGCACTCCTGCTATCGATAGTATTACTATCAGCAGGTGAAGATCTCCGAACTCTGCGAATCGGCCGGGATAACCCAGTCCACGTTGAAGTACTACGTCAGGGAAGGGCTCGTGCCAGAGGGCCGGCGCACCAGCAGCAACCAGACCGAGTACAAGGACACGCACCTGCAGCGCGCGAAACTGGCCAGGGCGCTCATCGATGTTGGTGCGCTGAGCATCGCCGACGCTCGCCAGGTGCTCGGCGTGCTCGACACGCACCAGGGGTCGCTCGCTCATGTGTTCGATGCAGCCCAGCACGCCATGGGTGCCGGGCGGTCGATAAGCGCGCAGCCGGCATCCGAAGAATCACGACAGTCCGTGACCGACCTGGTTGCCGGTCGTTCGTGGGCGGTGAGCGCACACAACCCAGGGAACGAACTGGTGGCACGGGCGCTCGATGGCCTGGCCACCATAGGCTTTGCGCCCTCCCCGGACTACCTGGAGGCCTATGCGGAGGCGGCGAGCATCATCGCGCGGGCCGACCTTGCGGCACTGGCCGAGCGCAGCAGCCCGGCGTTGGTTGCTGAACTCATGGTCGTCGGCACGGTCATGGGGGACGCCCTGATGGCGGGCCTTCGAAGGCTGGCTCAGGAACACGAGACGGCAGCGATCTTCCCTGCCCCCACGGCCGAGGGAACGACCACGGATGACGAAGGAGAACGCTCATGACCAGGCACGTCATACTCGGCGGCAACGGCGTTGTCGGCGCGGAAACCATCACAGCCCTGCGCGCGCAAGGGGAAGAGGTCGCATCCGTCGGCCGCGCGCCCAATCCGAACAGCGAGGTGACATCGATCCTGGCCGACCTGCGCGACCCGGATGCGACCAGGCGCGCGGTCGAAGGGGCAGAGGTGGCCTATCTCACGGTCGGGTTGCCCTACCGAACCCGAGTCTGGCGCCGGGACTGGCCGACCATCATGCGCAACGCCATCGAGGCTGCCATTCAGCACACGACTCACCTGGTGTACTTCGACAACGTTTACGCCTACGGACGCGTGGACGGCCCGATGACCGAAGAGACCCCGATCAGGCCGAGCAGCGCCAAAGGCCAGCTGCGCGCTGAGCTGCTGCGGATGCTCGATGCAGGCAGGGAGCGCGGACTCGAGTTCACCATCGGTCGTAGTGCCGACTTTTATGGGCCGGGTGCCAGCACCAGTTCGTTCAACACGATGGCGCTCGACCGGGTCGCTGCGGGGCAGGAACCGACCTGGCTCATCGACAGCGATCAACCGCACTCCATGACCTACACGCGTGACATCGGACCGGCACTTGCCAAGCTGGGCACGGATGAGCGGGCCCGCGGCCGGGTGTGGCACCTGCCGACCGCCCCGGCCCGCACCGGAGAGGAGTACCTCGCCATGGCCAGCGGGCGGGCCCTGCGACACCGCGTCATGTCGCTGGCAACGATGCGCTTCGGCGCCCTCTTCGTCCCGATCGCCCGAGAGTCGCTGGAGCTGAGCTACCAGAACTCATCACTGTACGTGTTCGACTCCTCCCGCTATGAGGCGACGTTCGGCGTCTCGCCGACCCCGTACCCGGAAGCGATAACCCAGACGCTGGACTCCATTCGCGGGTAACTTATCGCTATGGCCAGCGCTGCAGAGATGCTCACCGTCGACGGACCGAACGGCACCAGGGAGGTGCGGCTCTCCAGCCCCGACCGGGTGCTGTGGCCAGACCTCGGGATCACCAAGCGCGACCTGGCCAACTACCTGATCGAGGTCGGTGAGCCTTTCGTGGCCGCCAACGGCGACAGGCCACTCTCCCTCCAGCGATTCCCTGAGGGCGTCGACGGTGAACAGTTCTTCTCCAAGAACCCGCCGAAGGGGGCGCCAGACTATGTGCGCTCGGTGATGGTGGTCTACCCCAGCGCGCGGACGCATCCGCAGCTCGTCATCGATGAACCGGCAGCCGCAGTGTGGGCGGTGCAGATGAACACGATCGTGTTCCACCCCTGGCCGTCGCGCGCAGGGAACTCCGACAACCCCGACCAGCTGCGCATCGACCTCGACCCGCAGCCGGGAACCGATTTCGATGACGCCATCCCCGCGGCCATCGAACTGAGGAAGGTCCTTGAGGAGGCCGGCCTGGACGCCTGGGTGAAGACATCCGGCAACCGCGGCCTGCACGTCTTCGCTCCTATCGAGCCGACCCACGAATTCCTCGACGTGCGCCACGCCGTCATTGCCGCCTCGAGGGAGTTGGAGCGACGGATGCCGGAGGCGGTCACCACCAATTGGTGGAAGGAGGAACGCGGGGAGCGGATCTTCGCCGACTTCAACCAGGCCAACCGGGACCGCACCATGGCCGGCGCCTACAGCCCACGGGCGCTGCCGCACGCCCCGGTGTCATGCCCGGTGAACTGGGAAGAACTGGAGAATGCGGACCCGACCGACTACACGATCCTGACCATGCCGGAGCGGCTGAGAACCGTTGGCGACCCGTGGGCGCAGTTGCACGAGAGTCCCGGAAAGATCGACACGCTGCTGGGCTGGTGGGAGCGGGACCTGGCATCCGGCCTCGGAGAACTTCCCTTCCCGCCCGACTATCCGAAGATGCCGGGGGAGCCGCCCCGCGTGCAGCCGAGCCGGGCGAAAAAGGATTGACACCTGCGAACTGAGTGACGCGCCCGGCTGGTTGCGCGGCGATGTCGGACCCTCGATTTACCCTTGTGGCATGGAGATCACGAATTGCCCGGAATGCGCCGCAGAGACCGCGAGCGGCGGGCTTGCACTGTGGGCGGACGCGGACGAGCCGATGATCGTGTTCGAATGCCAGGGCGAGGGTTGCGGCTGGGTTGGTGTCGCCGCCGAGTACTGGGCCGAACTGACGCCGGCAGTGGCCGTCGCGGCCTAGAGCTGAGTTAGACCAGCACTTCGTTCAGGTCGTACGCGACCGGGATCTCGAGTTGCTCGAAGGTGCACGATGTTGGTTCGCGGTCGGGCCGCCAACGGTCGAACTGCACGGTGTGACGGAACCGGGAGCCCTCCATCTGGTCGTAGCGAACCTCCAACACCCTCGACGGCTCGAGCTTCACGAACGACACGTCCTTACCCGACGAGAACCGGCTGCGATCGGTCGCCCCCGTCAACACAGCACCCGACTCGTCGCGCGTCACCAGTGGTTCCAGCTCATCGACCAGCTCCAGGCGCTTCTGATCGCTGAAGGCGGATGCTCCGCCGACGTTCCTGAGAACGCCTTCGCCGTCGTACAGCCCGAGCAGTAGCGATCCGACGCCCTGGCCACTCTTGTGCACCCGGTAGCCGAGAAGAACAACGTCTGCAGTGCGCCGGTGCTTCACCTTCAGCATGACGCGCTTTCCGGGGAAATACGGTGCGGCCAGAGGCTTGGCCACCACCCCGTCGAGCCCAGCGCCCTCGAACTCGACCAGCCAGCGGCGGGCAAGGTCGACATCCGTCGTCGTCTGGGAAAGGTGGATGGGCGCCGGCAGTGCCATCGCGAGCTTTTCGAGTGCCTCACGGCGCTCAGCGAACGGCCGGTCGAGGAGGCTGTCCGCCCCCAACCCGAGCAAGTCGAAGGCGACGAACGCGGCCGGGGTCTCGACAGCCAGCTTGCGGACGCGGCTCTCCGCCGGGTGGATCCGCTGGGAGAGCGCCTCCCAGTCGAGCCTTTCGTTGCCAGGCTCGCCCATGCGCACGATGATCTCGCCATCGAGAACGCAAGGGCCGGGAAGGAGGCGGGCAAAAGCATCCGTCAGTTCCGGAAAATAACGCGTCAGCATCTTGGAACCGCGGCTGCCGATCTCGGTGTTGGTGCCGTCGAAGTAGACGATCGCGCGGAAGCCGTCCCATTTCGGCTCGTAGCTGAGGCCGCCGGTCACGGACTCCGGTTCGGGAACAGCGTCCAGTGCCTTGGCAAGCATGGGAGCGATGGGGTCGGCAGCCGAGAGTTCCATGGGTCGATCATGCCCGTCTGCCGTTGAATTCGCATCGATTGATCGAAGATCACGTTGTTCTGGATGGCTGCCTCCAGGCTCGCCAGACCGAGTCGGACCGTGCTTAGACTGGTGTCAGATCTCAGGAGGAACGATGCTCGTCGCATTCTCAGTAGCCCCCAGCGGAACCGGTCGTACCGACGGTTCAATGCACGACGCGGTGGCCGCCGCGGTCAAGATCGTGCGCGAGTCCGGGCTGCCCAACCAGACCGATTCCATGTTCACCACCATTGAGGGCGAGTGGGACGAGGTGTTTGCCGTCATCAAACAGGCGACGGATGCTGTCGGCGAGTTCGGGTCGCGGGTTTCGCTGGTACTGAAGGCAGACATCCGCCCCGGACACACCGGAGAGCTCACCGGCAAGATGGAGCGGCTTAACGAGGCGCTCGGGGAGTAGCGGCTGCAGCGCCCCTCGCTCAGAGGCCAGTGGCGGTGGGCTCAGTGACGGCCGGAGTTTCGCACCATGGCGATCAACGCGAGCAGGCCGAGCACCAGGCCGACGATGAAGAAGCTGATCAATCCGATCCAGAGGTACAGTTCCATTCCCTCAGTATTCGCCTGATCCGACCGCGCGTCGAGCCCTGACCTCTGGTTTCTAGTGGACCGGGGCTGTGCTCTCCTCCAGCGCATCGGCGGGCTTCCGCACGAAGAACGACACCGCAACCGCCACCAGTGACAGGATCGCGCCGGAGAGGAAGGCGGCCTGAATGCCGCTGGCTGTCGCCGCGACATCCGGAGTCTCACCGGCGCTCAGGGCGACGGATTGTGCGGTCATCACGGTGATGAACAGTGCCGTACCTGCCGCACCGGCCAATTGCTGCACGGTGCCGATGATGGCGCTGCCGTGCGAGTACAGGTGCGGCTGGAGCGACCCGAGGGCGGACGTGAAGACGGGCGTGAACAGCCCGGCAAGACCGACGCTCAACCCGAGGTGGGCGATCAGCACGAAGATGAACGGCGTGCCCTCATCGAGAAGGGTCATTCCCCAGAACACGACGCTGACGATGATCGAGCCCGGGACAACCAGTACGGTGGGGCCGTGCTTGTCGTAGATGCGGCCGACGATCGGGCCGAGAAGCCCCATCAGCAGGCCACCCGGCAGCAGCAGCAGGCCGGTGACCAGCGGCTCGAGACCGAGAACGTTCTGCACGTAGATCGGCAGCACGATGATGGTGCCGAAGAGTGCCAGCATGCTGATCACGAGCATCGACGTCGAAATGGTGAACGTCTTCGACGTGAAGGTGCGCAGGTCGAGCAGGGCGCTGTCGGTGCGCTGCAGCTTGAGCTGTCTGATGGTGAACAGGGCGAGTGACACGCCTCCGATGACGAGTGGAATCCAGACCGGCATCACGACCTCGCCGCGGGCCGCCTCGCCCAGGCTGCTCAGCCCGTAGATCAACCCCCCGAAGGCGAACGCCGACAGCACGACGGAGAGCCTGTCGATCGGGATACGCCGCGGCTCGGTCACGTTCTGGATGCGTGTCGCTCCGAGGATGAGGGCACCAATCGCGATCGGGAGCACCAGCCAGAACATCCAGCGCCAGTCCAGCACGCTGAGGATGAGGCCGGAAATGGTCGGGCCGATCGCCGGGGCGACCGACATGACGATCGAGATGTTCCCCATCGTCTTGCCGCGCGACGCCGGGGGAACCAGCGTCATCACCGTTGTCATCAGCAGCGGCATCATGATGGCGGTACCGGTTGCCTGCACGACGCGCCCGGCGACCAGCACCTCGAAGCCGGGAGCGAGCGCCGAGATGAGCGTTCCCAGGCTGAAGAACGTCATTGCCGCCAGGAAGATGCTGCGGGTGTGGAAACGTTGCAGCAGGAATCCGGTGATGGGGATGACGACCGCCATGGTGAGCATGAACGCCGTGGTCAGCCACTGGGCGGAGCTCGCTGCGATGCCCAGGTCGGCCATGAGCACAGGCACGGCAACACTCATGATGGTCTCGTTGAGGATGACGACGAAGGCGGAGATCAGCAGCAGGCCGATCACCAGCTTGTCCCGTGAGGCGATGCGCGCAGCCTCCGCGGCCCCTATCGAGTCGGTTTCTGGCGAGTCGGCGGCTGGCGAGTCGGCGCCTGTGGAGCCCAGGACCGGAGAGGAGGATGATTCAGGCAAGAGCGGTCCTTGTCGAGAAGAAGGGGTGAATGGGCGCACTGTGGAAACGCCTTCAGTAGTCTGCCTTATTCCACCGACACTGGAACAGCACAAGACAACGCTTACGCTGAGCGCGAAGAGATGCGCGTCTGAACCGTCGCGAGCATCCGCCTCAATGTGAACGTGGTGGTTTCGAGTACGGCGTGTGGAGCAGATGGCGGCAGTTCCCGCCTGTCCACGTTGTCGATGGCCTGCTCGGCTGCCTGCGCGGCCTCTGCTTCCCCGAGGCGCTCGTTCCAGGCTCGCACCAGCTCGGCCATCCCGGCGAGGGCGACGCTCAGTGGTTCCCGCAGTTCCTCGGGAAGCTGGACAGGCACCGGGTCCGCCCAGATTGCGGCCGTCATCGTCTCGCTGAGCTCGCGAGTGTGACGCCCGAGTGTCCCGAGGGCGGCGAGGTCGTCGTAGTCCTCCTGCAGGTCGTATCGATGCCACCAGACCCTCGGATTGATCCGCCGGCTTTCTCGAGCATCCTCAATGACTGGCTCGGCTGCCCGGAGGGAGGACTCCAGCGACTCCACCCCGTCGAGCCAGTCCTGCTGTTCGGGCGGCCACCGCTCCATGAGGGCGCCTGCCATGCTGTCGAGGTTGTCGGCGATGTCCTGTCGCAGCCCGATGATCTCGTTCGCCGACTCCCGCATCCTCAGCGGCGGGACGATGACCAGGTTGACAACGATCCCGATCGCCATCCCGACGCCCATCTGCACCACGTAACCGAGCGAGTAGTCCTCGGCCTGGGCGCCGCCGATGATGAGCACGAAGAGCGCGGCGATCGGCACATAGTCGCGTCCGGCGCCCAGCCCCCGGAGTCCGCCGAGCAGCACACCGAGACCGACGGCCAGTGGCACGCTCGCTGTGCTGGGCAACGGGCTTTGGATCACAGCCCAGGCCAATCCGATGCCGATCGCGAGCCCCAGCACCGTCTGCAGGCTCGCCCGCAGTGACCCCATCAGGGTCGGCATCATGCTGATCAGCGCACCGAGAGGGGCGTAGTAGGAGTACTCGTCGACCGTTCCCGGCAGCAGGTGGGCGATCGGCCAGGCGAGCCCGGCGGCGATCGCCGTCTTCAGTGCGAGCAGCAGCCTTGCCGGGCGGATGCTGGGCGCGAGGGTGCGACGGATGGAACCACGCATCCGCTTCATTGCGACCTCAATCTTCGAGCCGTGATGCGGCCCGTCTGATCATCGGGAGTGGTTACAGGTCGACCGCGCGGTTGTCGCCGACGTCGGGCTGCCCGCCGGTGAGAGCGGCCTTGGCCATCTTGAAGACCGCGACCACGCCGGGCGTGTCTCGTGCCCAGAACTCGGCCGATACCGGACGCACCCGGATCAGGGCGACGGTCGGGTCGTCCTTCCCTTCCGGAAACCAGGCTTCAACGGCCGGTGACCAGTACTCGTCGACCTTCTCCCGGTCGTGCACGATCTCCGCATTACCGGCGATCGACAGGTAGCCCTTTCCCGATTCGAATGCGGCGTTCACCTGGGGGTTCACCAGGATGTCGGTGACCTTCTCGCTCGGGTCCTGGGTGAAGAACCACAGTTCGCCGGAGAACTCGGCCTCCTGGGTGGCCAGCGGCCGGCTGTGCAGGTCGCCGTGCTCTGAGCGTGTGGTCACCAGGGCGATCTTCGACGCCTTGATGAGCTCGGCAATCGTCTTCAGTTCCTCATCGGATGCAAGATGGGTCATCTGGGCCTCCCGTCGGCGCGACTCTCGCGTCGTGGCGCACGATAACCGCGCACACTGAAAACCGGCTCCGAGCTTCAGCCGGAAGCGACCCGTCTCAGCTTCTCCGGATTCCTCACCACGTAGATCTCGGTGACGACCCCGCCGTCGAGCACCAGGGAGATCAATGTGTCCACCCCGGCATCGGTGTAGCCGACGATGGCGGCATGCCCGTTGACTTCGGCCAGTTCGTAGCGGGTCGGGGCATCCGGTTTGGTCATCACTCCGAGCGTGAAACGGAGTACGTGCTCGGGCGTGCGCACCGGTTTCAGGGCTGCCTTGCGCAGGCCGCCGCCATCGTTGTACATCACCACGTCCGGGGCGAGCAGCGAGAGCAGGGACTCCAGCGATCCGCCGACGGCAGCCTTCAGGAAGCGTTCGGTGACCTGCCGATGGGTGGAGTGGTCGACCGGATGCCTCGGCGCCCGAGCCTCCACGTGCTCACGAGCGCGATGCGCGAGTTGGCGAACGGATGCCTGGCTGCGGTCGAGCGCGCTCGCCACCTCCGCAAACGGCAGCCCGAAAACATCGTGCAGCACGAAAGTCGCCCGCTCGGCTGGGGACAGGGTTTCCAGCACCACGAGCATCGCGAGCGAGACGGATTCGGCGACCTCCACCGTGGCATCCGCTGCCGGATCGTGGTGGGAACTGAGCGGCTCAGGCAGCCACGGTCCGATGTACGTCTCGCGCAGGCGCGCGTGATGCCTCAGGTGGTTCAGCGCCTGCCGGGTGGTGGCCTTGAGGAGGTAGGCCCGCGGGTGCTCGATGCTGCCGGTATCCACCTCGGCCCAGCGGAGCCAGGTCTCCTGCACGACGTCTTCGGCATCGGAGATGCTGCCCAGCACCCGGTAGGCGGCCGCCACCAACTCGCGGCGATGCTCGGCGAACAGGGCAGCGTTGCTGGCGATGGCTTTGCCGGTGGCGGCCTTGCTGGTGGTGTCGCTCACGCGCGGCTGGTGTCCAGCTCGCACTGGTCCTTGAAGCCCTGGCTGGTGAGGCCCATGGCGGCGTTGGTGCGGGAACGCTGGTTCTCGAGCGCGATGATGGCGGTGAGTTCCACCAGTTCCGCGTCGCTCAACTGCTCGCGCAGCCCGGCGACCATATCGTCGGTGACGGCGGGCGGAGTCTGGGTCATGGCCACAGCGTATTCGATGACCGCCTTTTCCAGCGGCGAGTAGGCGGGGCTGTCCGCGCCGGAGCTGATCGCTCGCAGCTTGGCTTGGTCGACTCCGTGGTTGTGCGCTTCCCAGAACCCGAAGTCGAGGCACCAACTGCAGCCGATCTCGGCTGCGGATGCCATGGTGGCCAGGGCCTTCAGCGTCGGGTCGAGCGTGTTCCACTTCGCGACGCTCGACTCGTGCCGGATCATCGTGGCGAGCACCTTCGGGTTGTGGAACGCGACCAGCCCAGGCTCCAGCACGTCGCCGTAGTTGCGGCGGCTGTACCACTCCATGACGCGCGTCTTCAGTGTGCGGGGGTGGGTGAGCGGGATGCGGGGCATGGTTGTTCCTTTCGACGAACCCAGCGAAGTGCTGGTCTGCAGTATTGGCTGCTACAAGGGGAGACACCGCTCGCTCGGTTTAAGTGACACGAGTGCCTCTTCCATCCCGCCGCGCGGTGTCTCCAGTGGTTCGCGGGCATGATTTCGGGCGCGCGTCACCGAAAAGGGCGCGCGGCGGCGTTATGCAGGAGTGTCGGCTCAGCGGAAGTCGCGGGAGGTGGTTCTGGCGCCGATGCTGAGGGTTTCGAACCGGTCGGCGATCAGGTTGGTCACCCCGTCGGGGGAGCGCTCCAGGATGCCTCGGATCACCATGGCCGGTGCCTCCCGGGCAACCCGACGGTAGCGGTTCCACACACCGACGCTGGCGATCACGTTCAGGATGCCCGTCTCATCCTCCAGGTTCAGGAAAGTCATCCCGCTCGCCGTCTGCGGGCGCTGCCGGTGGGTGACCACCCCGCCCACCTCGATGCGCCGGCCGGTCTCCGCCGACTCCAGCTGCTCGATGCTGAGGGCACCGCGCCCGGCCAGGGAGGAGCGGACGTGACGGATGGGGTGGTCATCCGTCGAGATACCGGTCGCCCACAGGTCGTAGGCCATCTGCTCGGCCGCCGTGAGGATGGGCAGCAGTGGAGGCTGCACCGTGACCCGGGTGCCCTCGAGGAAGTCCGGCTTCTCCAGCGCGGCGGAGCCTGCCTCCCAGAGCGCCTCCCGCCGGTTCACCCCGAGGGAGTCGAACGCCCCGGCGGATGCCAGTGCCTCCAGCTGGTCGGTGTTGAGCCCGACCCTGCGGGAGAGGTCGGCCAGGTCGCGGAACGGGCCGCACTCGTCCCGTTCGCTGACGATGCGCTCGGCCAGGTCCTTTCCGATGCTGGTTACAGCGGCGAGTCCCAGCCGCACGGCGTAGCCGCCATCGCGGCGGTGGTCGCGGGGATCGCTGGCCTTGCGGTCGAACGGGCCGATGGGGGGTTGCTCGAAGTCGAGGCAGGCGGGGGTGCCGGTTGGGTCGCTGCCTCGGCAAGCTCGACCGGTCTCGACAAGCTCGACCCGCTTTACGGGCTCGAGTTGCGCCTCCGCCGTGGAGTGCTGGATGTCGGGGCGACGCACCTCGACACCGTGCCTGCGAGCATCCGCCACCAGCGTGGCCGGCGAGTAGAACCCCATCGGCTGGGCTCGCAGCAGGGCGGCGAGGAACACCGCAGGGTAGTGCAGCTTGATCCACGAACTGGCGTAGACCAGCACCGCGAAACTCAGCGAGTGGGATTCGGCGAACCCGAAGTTGGCGAATGCCTGGATGCGCGAGTAGATGTTGTCGGCCACCTCGCCGGTGATGCCATTGGACGCCATCCCCTCGTAGAGCTTCGCCCTGAGGGTCTCGATCTTCTCGATGCCGCGCTTGGACCCCATCGCCCGCCGCAGCAGGTCGGCGTCCTCGGGGGTGCAACCACCGACCGCCACCGCCATCTGCATGAGCTGCTCCTGGAACAGCGGAACGCCCAGCGTGCGCTCCAGCACCGGTTCGAGCAGCGGATGCGGATAGCTCACCGCCTCCTCGCCGGTGCGCCGGCGGATGTACGGGTGCACCGCCCCGCCCTGGATCGGGCCGGGGCGGATGAGCGCGATCTCGACCACCAGGTCGTAGTAGCGGCGCGGCTTCAGCCGGGGGAGGGTAGCCATCTGGGCCCGGCTCTCCACCTGGAAGACGCCGATCGCATCCGCCCGGCAGAGCATGTCGTAGACCCCTTGCTCCTCCCGGGGGATGCTGCCGATGGTCCATCGCTCGCCCAGGGACTCGTCGATGAGGTCGAAGGCATATTGCAGGGCGGCGAGCATGCCGAGGCCGAGCAGGTCGAACTTGACCAGGCCCATCCAGGCGCAATCGTCCTTGTCCCACTGCAGCACCGTGCGGTTCTCCATGCGTGCATGCTCGATCGGGCATACTTCGCCGACTGGGCGATCGGTGAGTACCATGCCGCCGGAGTGGATGCCCAGATGCCGCGGAAAACGCAGCACCTGCCTGGCCAGGTCGACCACTGGCTGGGGGATGTCGGTGCCCTCCGCTGACACGTCGGTCCACGAGTCGATCTGCTTCGACCAGGCATCCTGCTGCCCCGGACTGAACCCGAGAGCCTTGGCCATGTCCCGAACGGCATTCTTCGGCCGGTAGCTGATCACGTTCGCCACCTGGGCGGCGTTGCGGCGACCGTACTTCTCGTAGACGTACTGGATGACCTCCTCCCGCCGGTCGGAGTCGAAGTCGACGTCGATATCGGGCTCCTCCTCACGCAGGCTGGACAGGAACCGCTCGAACGGCAGGTCATAGAAGATCGAGTCGACCGCGGTGATGTCCAGCGCGTAGCAGACGGCCGAGTTCGCGGCCGAGCCGCGACCCTGGCAGAGGATGCCGCGGCCACGGGCGAACTGCACGATGTCGTGCACGATCAGGAAGTAGCCGGGGAAGTCCTTCGCCTCGATCACCGCGAGCTCTTTCTCGATGCGCTCGTGCACACTGGGCGCCGCGTTCGGGTAGTGCTTGTCCACCCCCCTCCAGACCAGTTCCCGCAGCCACGACATCGAGGTGTGTCCGGCCGGCACCTCCTGCTTCGGCAGTTTCGGTCGCACCGCGCGCAGCTGGAACGACAGGTCATCGGCTACCTCAACCGTGCGCTCCACGGCTCCCGGGTAGCGGGCGAAGCGGGCGGCCATCTCCGCTCCGCTGCGCAGGTGGGCGCCATCGGATGCCGGCAGCCAGCCGTCCAGTTCGTCCAGGCTCCGGTGCGCGCGAACGGCGGCCAGGGCTGCGGCGAGCGGAGCATCCGCCGGGCTGGCGTAGTGGGCGACATTGGTGGCCAGGTAGGGCAGGCCGGCCCGTGCGGCGATGCCGGCCAGCGCGTCGTTGTGCGTGGTGTCCAGCGGGTTGCCCTGGTCGAACAGCTCGACCACCACGTTGTCCCTGCCGAAGCGATCGACCAGTCGGTCGACCTCCCGTGCCGCAGCATCCGCCCCCTCACTGGCCAGGGCCCTTCGCACCGCACCCTTGCGGCATCCGGTCAGCACCAGCCAGTGACCGGATGCCGCAGTCGCCAGCGCATCCAGGTCATAAACCGGTCGCCCCTTCTCGGCGTCGGCGGCCAACTGCGCGGTGGTGATGGCGCCGGCCAGCCGGTGGTACCCATCCTCGCGGCGGGCCAGCACCACCAGGTGGTGCCCTTGCGGGTCTGGCTCCCCGTTCTGCGGCTTGCTGAGCCCGAGCGACAGCTCCGCTCCGAACACCGTTTTCAGGGTGGATACTTCTGTCGCTTCGGCCATCCGTACGATGCCGTAGAGGCCGTCGTGGTCGGTGAGTCCGATGCCGTGCAGGCCCAGCCTGGTGGCTTCGGCCACCAGTTGCTCCGGCGAGGATGCGCCGTCGAGGAAGCTGTAGTGGGAGTGCACGTGCAGCTCGGCGTAGGGGACCACCGGCCCGGTGGGGCGTTCAGGGAGTGCCGGCGCCTCCCGCTGCTTCCACACCTCGGGCAGGGGAGAACCGGAGAGGGCGCGCTCGAGCTGCGCCCAGCTGACCGGCGGGTTGTTCCAGCCCATCTCAGGTCCCTTTCAGTAGTTGGTTCCGACGGTTAGTCGTACCGGGCTTCCGCCCACCAGCGGTCGTTCTCCCGCAGCACCAGCCAGGCCTCGCCCCGTTCGTCCACCAGCTGGAACCGGGTGGCCCGCCTGCTGCGGGCGGCATCCCACCAGCGCTGCTGCAGCGGCCACGGCCCGGCCCAATGGGTGACGGCCCGCCGGTCCCCGCCGGCCTGGCCCGATACCGACTGGCCCAATACCGACTGGCCCGATACCGACTGGCCCGATACCGACTGGCCCAATATCGACTGGCACAGCCACGCCGGGGGAGCGCTGACCGTTCCCCGCGCATCGACTTCGACCACGGTGCCCGCGGCATCCAGCACCTGAACGGGCTGCAGCTGCTCGAACACGGTGGCCGGGGGTGGGTCGGGCAGGCTGCCCGGCCAGGGACGTGTTGCCGTCGCTACCGCTGAGGCCGGCGGAGCGTCGCCCCAGGGCACCAGCACGCGACGCTCGGCGAGCATCCGCCCGCCCCCGGCCACCGCGGTGAGCACAGCATCATGGCCGAGCATGCTCTGGATGCGCGACAGGCCGTGATGGATGCGTTCGTCCGGAGCGTGCCCCCACAGCCCGGCCTCGTGGTTGCCGATCGCGTCGACTCGTACGGGGGAGACCCGCACCCGGGTCACCGGGGAGGCGAGTTCGCCGCCCGCGCCCTGCAATTGCCAGCGCACCCGGTCGAGGACCTCGGCCGCGGTGAAGTGTCGCGGATGCGCCCACTCCCGCTCCGAGGATGCGCCGGACTCGGTGTCGACCACCACCCGGATGGCCGTGCAGACCAGCTTCGCCGTGGTGATGCCGGCCACGAAAGAGTCGGCTGCCGAGCGGAACGCGAACGCGACCGTCTCGATCCGGTCGAGCGGCGGCTCGAACAGGGCCACCTGGTCGAAGTCCTTCTCCGGGACACGTGCTGTCACCGGACGAGGGTCCCGGCCGGCGGCCTGCGCGTGGGCGCGGGCGCCGCCCTCGCCGAAGCGGGCACGGACATCCGTCTCGTTCAGGGCCGCAAAATCGCCCAGCGTGCCTGCCCCCAGCCGCTTCAGGAGAGGGACCAGCTTCGGCTCACCCCTGGAACTGGTCGACAGGGCGTCGATGGGCAACGGGGCAAGGAACTGCGGTGACGCCCCGGTCGGCACGATCAGGGTGCGCTGGTGCGGCGCGGTGCGGTAGGCGGCCTGCTCGGCGGCGAAGATGCCGTCGGCTATGCCGATTCGGGCGTCGTTGATGGCGGTGAACCGGCCGAGTGCGCCCAGCAGTTCGCTGGCGGCGCGATCCTCCCCGCGGTAGTAGCGGGCGGCGCCCCGAGCACGCACGGTGGCAAGGCCCGAACGCAGCACCTGCACGCCCGGCACGCGCTCCTCGATGACGGCGACGATCGGGTCGAAGGCGCGGGCATCTGCAACCGGGTCGTAGGGGATGGTCGCCAGTTCGGGACAACGGGCCTGCGCCTCACGCAGCCGCAACCCACGCCGAACCCCGTTGCGGCGGGCTTCGATGGAGCAGGCCACCACCTCGCCACGGTCGATCAAGGCAACTGGGGTGCCATCGGGAAGCAAGCCCGCTGTCACCGCCGCCACGATCGGCCAATCGGGACACCACACCACCACCACCCGAAGCGGGTTCATGCTCGACATGGTTATCCTGCGATTCCGGGGTTCGCGACATCCGTGACAGCACTGAGTTCCGTGACAGCACTGAGTTCAGGGAATTCGGATGCCCCACTCTCCTCGAGGGGGAACGTCAACTGCCTGCGCCGAGCCTGGTGCATCCCATTCCGGCCGCTGACCTCCACCTCGAGCCGCCGCGTCGACAGGTAGCCGTGGCCGACACCGAGTCCTCGCCAGGAGTCGCCCACCACGGTCAGGGTGGCATCCGCCCCCGGCCAGTCGCCCAGCACGACGAGGGTCGACCCCCGTTGCCTCAGCCGCGCACCGAGCCGGGAGGTTTCGGCCGGGGCGATACGGGCGGGGGAGCGCGCAACGACCACGCTCAGAACATCCGTCATCGCCGCCGCTACGGTGAGCCACTGGCTGCCCGGGGTGGGCACCAGCACCAGCCGCGCCAGGTCGATGCCGAGCCGGGAGGCGGCCTCGGTGCCGAAGTCGGGCATACCGAGCACTCCGCACCAGGCGCCTTGCGCCGATGGGCCGGCGAGCAGGGCCATGGCCAGCGTGGTCGAGCCGGTCACCGAATATGCGGTCCCTTGGCGCAGGCCACCGGGCAACAGCGCCTGTAACGCCGGCAGCGTCGGTAGCGAGCGTTCATCCAGGCGGGTGGCCTGCATATTCTGGATGCGCGCCTGCAGGTCTTCCCTCAGGGAAGACGGAGCGGTGGAGGCAAGCGCGGGCATCCCTTATTTTCGAACATACGTTCGAGTTAATCAACCCGGTACGGCGTGTCCTGGCGTGCTCATCTGCAGGCCCATCCTCGCGCCAGCCCGGTCTACGCACCCACCGCCGCATTGCTCAACCCGCATTGCTCAACCCGCAGCGAAAAGGCAAAAAGTCACCGAAAACATCCTTCTATGGGTGACTTTTCGCAATCTCGCGGTTAAGAGGCCATCGAGTTGCGATTAGTTGCCCCAGACGGCGCTTTGTGCGGCGACTTCTCTCAACTCGCCGCAAGCAACTCGCCCCAAACAGCTCGGCGCAAGCAATCCGGATCAGGCGGCGTGGGTCGGCACCCGGGAAAGCTGGGCGCGAGACAACTGCGCCAGCGCGGCGTTCATCGTCGCAGCCGTGAAGAACTTCAGCGGATCGCCGAACTCCATCACCTCGAACCGATCATCCACCTTCTCGATGAAGCCGATCAGGGACTTCGCATCGCCCGGGGGAAACCGAGTGTCGACCACGGTCCACTCCCTGCTCGACACTGCAGTCACCTGGAGGCTCTGGGCGGTCACCGGGAGGCTCTGGCCGGTTCGGGGAGTGAGCGTGTGAACGGTCATGCCGTTCCTTTCTAGGATGATGCCGGGTGGCAGAAGGTCGGAACCCCCAGCCGCGATCCACGTTGATCGGGAGATAAGACTAAGCACAGTCGAGCAATGCAACAAACCACTTGACAGCAGGTTACGCAAGGCTGAAAATCCGGTGAATGTCGTGAAGCAGCCTCGCGACTGACATGCTTTAACGGTGATGCCCACTGCGACCGACCCCACCAGCGCCCCGACGCCTCGCGCCGCCCTCAGCTGGAAGCTGCTGCCCGCTGCGCTGCTGTCGGCATCCGCCGTACCCCTGTTCGTCTTCGAGAGCGACCTCGGTTACCCGGTGCTGGCTGCAGCCCTCGTCACGGCGGCGTTCATCGACCGCGAGTTGCTGCGACACCTGGCGCTCATCGCCGCGGGAATGGTCATCATCAGCCTGGTTCCGCTGAATGCCGACCTCAGCATCCAGCACATGGCGCTCATGGGCGGCGCGCTGGCCCTGGCGGTGCTGGTTCCGTGGCTGGTGGGCCGGTTCGTCTACCGCGAGAACATCATCCGCTTCCCGATCGCCACCGGACGCAAGTGGTCGCTGACCGCGAAGCTCTACCTGCTGGGCGTGGTGGTGCTCGGCTACTTCATCCTGCCGGTCTACCTGATCAGCACGGGCGTCTACCAGAACTGGCCGGATGCTTCGGATCCGACCATCTTCTGGCGCCTCTTCCTGGGGGTGAACACGGTTGGCATCTGGGACGAACTGTTCTTCATCTGTACGGCCTTCACCCTGCTGCGCAGGCATTTTCCGGACTGGCAGGCGAACATCCTGCAGGCGGTGATCTTCTGCTCGTTCCTGTGGGAGATCGGTTACGAGGTGTGGGGCCCGCTGCTCACTTTCCCGTTCGCGATGCTGCAGGGCTACACCTTCAAGCTGACCAAGTCGCTCACCTACGTCGTCTCGGTGCACCTGCTGTTCGACCTGGTGCTGTTCCTGGCGCTGGTGCACGCGCACAACCGCGACTTCCTGCCGATCTTCATCTACTAGCGCCGGCTCGAGCTCCCAGCACTGATCCCGAGTCGGGTTATTCTGCGGGTTCGCGCGGAGGGTCACTCGCAGAACGACCCGACTCGCGAGGTGGTCAGGAGCTGACGGGGCTGTCGGCCGCCGGGGCTGCGGCGACGCGGCGAACGGATGCCCGGGGCTCGGTATTCACGGACAGCTGGAAGACGTCGGGCCGGGAGTAGTGGCCGGTCACATCGAGGTCGTACTTGCCGCGCACCTGGTCGGCCAGGTCGATGTCGGCGACCAGCAGCGTGCTCTTCCCGTAGACCGGCCCGGCCAGGACCTCGCCGAGCGGGGAGACGATGACGCTGCCCCCGCGAATCAGCTCGGTCTCCGGGTCGTTCCCCTGCACGGCGTCGTAGTCGTCGGGGCAGTCTGCGCGGGTGAGGTACTGGCAGGCGCTCAGCACGAACATCCGCCCCTCGTAGGCAATGTGGCGCATGCTCGACTGCCAGATTTCACGGTCGTCCACGGTGGGGGCGCACCACAACTGGATGCCCTGCTCGTAGGTGGCCAGCCGCAGCTGCGGCATGTAGTTCTCCCAGCAGATGGTGGCGGCGTACCGGCCGGCGGGCGAGTCGAAAACCTCGAGCGTCGAGCCGTCGCCCTGGCCCCAGATGAGTCGCTCGCTGGCGGTCGGCATGAGCTTGCGGTGCTTTCCCACCAGCGACCCGTCGGCACCGAGGTAGACGGCGGTGCAGTACAGCGTTCCGCCGTCGCGCTCGATGACTCCGACGACGATGGTCATGCCCGCCGCAGCAGCCAGTTCGCCGATCTCCTCGGTCTCCGGGCCGGGCACTGTCACGGCCGAGTCGAAGTAGCGTCGGTAGTCGTCCCGCCCTTCGGGTGTGCGCGAGCCGACGACAGCGCCGAAGTCGAGTCCTTTCGGATAACCGCCGATGAACGCTTCGGGGAAGACCAGGAACTCGACCTGCTGTGCCGTCGCATCCGCCACCAGGTCCCGCAGGCGCTGCATGGTTGCCGGGGTGTCGAATACGCGGGAACCGACCTGGGCTACGGCCACTCTCGTCATAGGGGAGTCCTCTCAGTGCTTATTCGTTAGCGTACTAACTATCCGTGAGGAGCAGGTTCTGCCACAGTTGTCCCGGGCGTCGGCGTGGCACAGGGCTTCATGACCCTGGTTCACCATCGGCGTCGTCTCGGTGCTGCTGTGTGCTCAGTGCTGCTGTGTGCTCGGTGCCGTGTGGAACGACTTGCAGCGTGTTTACGCGGAGCTGGGGATGTAGCTAGCCAGCCAGCAGCGCATCCAGCTTCGCGAACGCGGACTCCCAGTTCGTGCGTGCTTCGGCTCCGGACTCCTTGCTGAACGGGCCCTGCCGCAGCACCACCTGAGTCTGCTCCCCGCCATCCTGGAACTCGACCCGCCACGACAACACGTATTCTTCGCGATCCGGCGTGGCAGCGACCAGCTCTTCGCCGACCAGCAGCTCGTTCGCCACCACCGACGTGTATGTCAGGTTGACTACGGAGGTCGACCCGTCCTCGGCCACCAGCGTAAGTCGCTGGTGTCCTCCGACGCTCGCGTCGACGTCGATACTGTCCGCCTGAACGCGGTAACCGCCGGGAGCGATCCATTCGGCCAGCTGGGCGCGGTCGGTGAAGGCGCGGAATACCCGCTCCGCCGGCGCGTCGAACGCCCGTTCGATGAGCAATTCCATGGTCGATTCGGTCACGTCCCCCGCCTTCCGTTGGTGCTTTGTACGCTACCGTGAACCGTCACAGCCGACCACTGATCATGCCCGGCGACATCGTCCGGGCACGGAGGCACGCATGAACACGCATGACGTCGTCAACCAGCCGCCGCTGCGGGTGGACATCAACGAATTCACCAGCAATGAACCGTTGACGGATGCCGTGCAGCACTACGACGCCGGGTGGGCGGCCCCGGAGCTGGAGCTGGTCGGTGCCCTGGTCGGTTCGGCCGATTTCCAGCATGACGCGGAGCTGGCGAACACGAACCCTCCGGCGCTGAAGGCGTTCGACCGCTACGGCAACCGGGTCGACGAGGTCGAGTACCACCCGTCCTATCACCGCATCATCGCCGCAGCCACCCGGAATGGCGCCCACACGGCAGCCTGGGCCGATCCGCGCCCGGGTGCGAATGTGGCCAGGGCGGCGAGCTTCATGCTCTTCGCGCAGGTCGAGCCCGGGCACGCCTGCCCCATCTCGATGACCCATGCTGCCGTGCCGGCTCTCGCAGGCACACCCGGGCTGCTGGAGCAGTGGCTTCCTCGGCTGTTGAGCCGCGACTACGACGGCACCCTCACCGCCGGCAAGTCGTCGGCGCTGATCGGCATGGCGATGACCGAGAAGCAGGGCGGGTCGGATGTCCGGGCCAACACCACGACGGCCGTCGCCATCGGGAATGGCCGCTATGAGCTGACCGGCCACAAGTGGTTCTGCAGCGCCCCCATGTCCGACGGCTTCCTGGTGCTCGCCCAGGCGCCTGGGGGCCTCAGCTGTTTCCTGGTGCCCAGAGTCCTTGACGACGGCAGCAGGAACGTCTTCCGCCTCCAGCGGCTCAAGGACAAGCTCGGCAATCGTTCCAACGCTTCGGCAGAGGTGGAGTTCGAGCGCACCGTCGGGT
Organism: Homoserinimonas sp. A520; assembly: GCF_054489245.1. NCBI lineage: Bacteria > Bacillati > Actinomycetota > Actinomycetes > Micrococcales > Microbacteriaceae > Homoserinimonas > Homoserinimonas sp. A520. The sequence continues at coordinate 379,444 of NZ_JBTMWX010000003.1, forward strand.
TCCTTCTCGGCGAGGAGGGGCGCGGGGTCCGCACGATTATCGACATGGTGGCCCGCACCCGGCTGGACTGCGTTCTGGGCACAGCCGCCGGGATGCGCCAGGGCGTGGCGGAGGCGCTCTGGCACGTTCGCCATCGCCGCGCTTTCGGCAACCTGCTGGTGGACCAGCCCGCGATGACCGCCGTGGTGGCGGACCTCGCGCTCGAGGCTGAGGCGGCGACGGCGACGGCGATGCGCCTGGCGAGGGCGCACGACGATGATGCCGACGACCAGGAGCGGGCGTTTCGCCGGCTGGCGACCGCCGTGTCGAAGTACTACGTGTGCAAGCGCGGTTCGGGGCACGCGGTGGAGGCGCTGGAGTGCCTCGGCGGCAACGGTTACATCGAGACTTTCCCGCTCGCCCGGCGGTACCGGGAGCAACCGGTCATGGCCATCTGGGAGGGCTCAGGCAACGTCATCGCCCTCGACGTGCTCCGAGCCATCACCCGCGAGCCGGAGAGCGTCGACGCTCTCGACGCGGAGGTGTCGCTGACCAGCGGCGCGCACCCGCTGCTCGACCAGCATGTGGCGGCCACTCGCGGCCTGCTCACCTCCTTGCGTGGGGCGGATGCTTCGGACGCCGCTGCGCAGGCACGTCGACTTGTCGAATCGCTCGCCGTTGCCCTCCAGGCTTCCCTCCTGGTTCGAACCGCGCCGCACGCGGTTTCCGACGCCTTCATCGCCGCGCGGCTGGGGGAGAACCGCGGCTCCCTCTACGGCACGATCCCTGCCGGGCTGGACCTGACCGCCATTCTCGCCCGGCACTGACCAGTGCTTCCAGGCCAGCCGGGAAACTGCCCAGAAGGGGAGGCGCCTGGCGCCCGAACTGCATACCGTGAAAGCCATGGATTCCTGGCCCGGCTCTGCCCACCCGCTCGGTGCGACGTACGACGGAAGCGGCACCAACTTCGCCATCTTCAGTGAAGCAGCCGAGCGGGTAGAGCTCTGCCTGTTCGACGGGGCGAGCAAGGAGACCCGTGTCGACATCACCGAGGTCGACGCTTTCACCTGGCACTGCTATCTGCCGCAGGTTCAGCCCGGTCAGCGTTACGGCTACCGGATGCACGGTCCCTGGGATCCCGCGAATGGCCTGCGTTTCAACCCCAACAAGCTGCTACTCGACCCGTATACGAAGGCGACCAGTGGCGACATCCGCTGGGGCCAGCCGCTCTTCTCATACAATTTCGGCGACCCAGACTCCCGCAACGATGAGGATTCCGCGCCGCACACCATGCTCAGCGTTGTCACCAACCCCTATTTCGACTGGGGCGGCGACCGGGCGCCGAAGACGCCGTACAGCGAAACGCTCATCTACGAAGCCCACGTCAAGGGCCTCACCAGGTTGCACCCCGCCATTCCCGAGGAGCAGCGGGGAAGCTATGCCGCGGTCGCCCATCCAGCGGTCATCGACCACCTGCGGAAGCTGGGTGTCACCGCTATCGAGCTAATGCCGGTTCACCAATTCATCAATGATGCGACCCTGCAGGAGAAGGGCCTGAGCAACTATTGGGGTTACAACACCATCGGCTTCTTCGCCCCGCATGCCGCCTATTCCAGGAACGCGGATGCCGGTGGCCAGGTTCCTGAGTTCAAGGCCATGGTGCGCGACCTGCACGCTGCCGGAATCGAGGTGATTCTCGATGTCGTCTACAACCACACCGCGGAGGGAAACAATCTCGGGCCGACGCTGAGCTTCCGCGGCATCGACAACCGCACCTACTACCGGCTGGAGGAGAACCAGCGGCACTACACCGACTACACCGGCACGGGGAACAGCCTCAACGTTCGCCAGCCGCACTCGCTGCAACTGATCATGGATTCCCTCCGCTATTGGGTGACCGAGATGCACGTTGACGGGTTCCGCTTCGACCTTGCTGCGACGCTCGCCCGCGAGTTCTACGACGTCGACCGCCTGTCGTCTTTCTTCGAGCTGGTGCAGCAGGACCCCGTGGTCTCCCAGGTGAAGCTCATCGCCGAGCCCTGGGACATCGGCCCCGGCGGGTATCAGGTCGGCAACTTCCCTCCGCAGTGGACGGAGTGGAACGGGCAGTACCGCGACACCGTGCGCGATTTCTGGCGCGGAGAGCCGGCGACGCTGGGGGAGTTCGCCGCCCGGCTGACCGGGTCGGCCGACCTGTACGAGCATTCCGGCCGACGGCCGGTGGCCTCCATCAACTTCGTCACCGCCCACGATGGGTTCACCCTGGCCGACCTGGTGTCATACAACGAGAAGCACAATGAGGCGAACGGTGAGGGCGGCAGGGACGGCGAGTCGCACAACCGCTCGTGGAACAGCGGGGTGGAGGGGCCGACCGATGACCCGGAGGCGCTTGCGCTGAGGGCACGCCAGCAGCGCAACTTCCTGGCGACACTGCTGCTGTCCCAGGGGGTACCGATGGTTTCTCACGGCGACGAACTGGGCCGCACCCAGCAGGGCAACAACAACGGTTACGCCCAGGACTCCGAACTGACCTGGGTGCACTGGGACGATGCCGACCTGCCGCTGGTGGAGTTCACGGCGGCCGTGTCGCGGCTCCGGCGCGAGCATCCGCTGTTCAGGCGCAGCCGGTTCTTCGACGGGCGCCAGGTCAAGCGCGGTGAGGGCGAACCGCTGCCCGACCTGGTCTGGTTGACGGAGGCGGGCGAGGCGATGCAGCCCGACGACTGGGAGGAGCGCCTGACGCGCACCGTCGGCGTGTTCTTCAACGGTGAGGGCATCAGGGAGCGGGATGCGCGTGGCCAGCGGATCATCGACGTCAACTTCCTGCTCTATTTCAACGCCGATCCGGATGCCATCGACTGCCGCCTGCCGGCCGCCGAGTTCTCGGAGCGCTGGGAGGTGGTGGTCGACACGGCCGGCCCGGACGCCGACCAGGGCCCGCGAAACGCTGACGCGATGATCACCATCGCCGGCCGATCGGTGGTCGTGTTGCGGGCGTTCCAGGCTCAGGCGAATGACGACCATTCGGTGGCGGCCTCGCTCGCGGCACAGTCGGGAGCGCAGTGATGCTGCCCCGTTCCACCTACCGCCTGCAGATTCGCGCATCGTTCGACCTGGACGCCGCGGCTGCCGTGGTCGACTACCTGACGCTCCTGGGCGCCGACTGGCTGTACCTCTCGCCGCTGCTCACCGCCGAGGAGGGCTCGGATCACGGCTACGACGTGGTGGATTCTTCGGCGATCGACCCCGCCAGGGGAGGCCTGGCTGGCCTCGACCGGTTCTCGGCCGCTGCCACGGTGGCCGGGCGGGGCGTGCTGGTCGACGTGGTGCCCAACCACGTGGGCGTGGCGAGCCCGCGTGCGAACGCCTGGTGGTGGGACGTTCTCACCCACGGGCAGGCATCCCGTTACGCCGAGGCGTTCGATGTGGACTGGGAGGCCGGAGCTGGGCGCATCCGATTGCCGGTTCTTGGCGACGACGGCGTCGACGCCCTCCAGGTGGTTGGGGGTGAACTGCGCTACCACGAGCACCGGTTCCCGCTGGCTCCCGGCACCGCCGGAGACGGCCCAGCCCAGGTGCATGCCGCTCAGCACTACGAACTGGTGCATTGGCGCCGCGCGGACTCCGAACTCAACTATCGCCGCTTCTTCGCGGTCAACACGCTGGCCGCGGTTCGCGTCGAAGTTCCCTGGGTGTTCGAGGAGTCGCACCGGGAGATCCTGCGCTGGGTGAAGTCCGGCCAGGTGCACGGCCTCCGCATCGACCACCCGGATGGACTCGCCGACCCCGGCGGGTACCTCAGCACGCTGCACCACGAGACCGCCGGCGCCTACGTGGTGGTCGAGAAGATCCTCGAGGGCCGGGAGCAATTACCGCCGCACTGGCCGGTGGCCGGCACCACCGGGTATGACGCGCTCGCCGACATCGACCGCGTACTGGTGGACCCGGATGGGCAGCGGCCCCTCGACTCCCTGGAGAAGGAACTCCACGGCAGAGTGGCCCCGTGGTCGGAGCTGGTGCACGACGGCAAGCGGGCGATCGCCGACGGCATCCTTCGGTCCGAAGTGCTCCGGGTCGCACGGCTCGTGCCGGGCATCGCTGATGAGCCCGCCGACAGTCTGCACAGAAGGACGGATGCCATCGCCGAGCTGCTCGCCTGCTTCCCGGTGTATCGCAGCTACCTGCCGTTCGGCATCGAACACCTGCATTACGCCCTGCAGCAAGCGGGGCAGTGGCGACCGGAATTGGGCGCTGAGCTGGATTCCGTCGCCGCAGTGCTCGCCGACCCATCGCATCCTGCTGCCGTGCGATTCCAGCAGACCTCCGGAATGGTCATGGCGAAGGGTGTGGAAGACACCGCCTTCTACCGTTTCAGCAGGCTCACCTCCCTGAACGAGGTCGGCGCCGACCCCGGCGAGTTCTCGATCCCGGTCAGCGAGTTCCACGACCGGCAGCAACAGCGGCAGGCGACGCTGCCGGCCTCGATGACCACGCTGTCGACGCACGACACCAAGCGCAGCGAAGATGTGCGCGCCCGACTGAACACACTGTCGGAACTGCCGATGCAGTGGGCGTCAACGCTGTTCGCCCTCCGGCTGCGGTCGTCTCTGGACGACCCGCCGCTGGCGAACCTGCTCTGGCAGGCGGTGATCGGCGCCTGGCCGCTCAGTCGGGAGCGCCTCCACGCCTATGCCGAGAAGGCGGCGCGCGAGGCAGGCAACTCCACGTCCTGGAGCGACCCGGATGCGGGTTTCGAGCGGGCCATGCACGCCATGGTCGACTTGGCGTTCGACGATCCGGAGGTGAACCGGCTGGTCACCGACTTCGTCGACCTCGTCAGGGAGCCGGGCTGGTCCAATTCCCTCTCGGCGAAGCTGCTGCAGCTGACCATGCCTGGCGTTCCGGACGTCTACCAGGGCAGCGAGTTGTGGGACTTCTCCCTGGTCGACCCCGACAATCGCCGGCCGGTGGACTTCGCGCAGCGCAGGCGCCTCCTGGCACAGTTGGACTCCGGATGGCGTCCAGCGGTTGACGACAGTGGCGCGGCCAAACTGCTGGTCACCTCGCGGGCGCTGCGGCTGCGTCGCGACCGGCCGGAATGGTTCTCCCGCTACTTACCCGTTCCGGTCACCGGCGAGGCGGCCGCCCACGTGATCGCGGTGGACCGCGGCGAAGCCATTGTGATCGCGACCCGGCTGCCGGTCGGGCTGGCGGCCGCCGGCGGATGGCGTGACACGGCGCTGACCATTCCGGCACGCCGCTGGGTGGATGAGCTGACGGGAACCGTCGTGGAGGGTCCGCGACTTCCGCTCGAAGAGTTGTTGCATCCGTATCCGGTTGCCTTGTTGCGGGCGGCGGATCGTGCCTGAGCCTGGCACGACGCCCGGACTCTTCGAAGTGTGGGCGCCGAACGCGTCCATGGTCGAGCTGGTGTTCGGAGCAACGAACACGGTTCCCCTGGAGCGAGGCAACGGAGGCTGGTGGTGCACCGAAGTGGGGGAGTCGGTAACGGATTACGGCTTTCGCGTGGACGGTGACGGCCCGTTCCCCGACCCACGGTCGCGGTGGCAGCCGAACGGCGTGCACGAACTGTCCCGGAGATTCGACCGGGCCTCCTACGCGTGGAAGAACCCGCACTGGACCGGCCGCCCGTTGGCGGGTTCGGTGATCTACGAATTGCACATCGGCACCTTCACACCGGAGGGCACCCTCGACGCAGCTGTCGGCAAGCTCGACCACCTCGTCGAGCTGGGTGTCGACTTCGTGGAGCTGCTGCCGGTGAATGCGTTCAGCGGGGTGCGCAACTGGGGCTACGACGGCGTGCTCTGGTATGCGGTGCATGAGGCGTACGGCGGTCCGGCTGCCTACCAGCGCTTCGTGGACGCTTGTCACGGACACGGTCTCGCGGTCATCCAGGATGTCGTCTACAACCACCTCGGGCCGAGCGGCAACTACCTTCCCCGCTTCGGGCCTTACCTGAGCGTCGGCCGGGCGAACACCTGGGGAACCTCGGTCAACTTCGACGGCCCAGGCTCCGATGAGGTTCGGCGCTTCGTGATCGACAACGCGCTGATGTGGCTCCGCGACTACCGGGTCGACGGTCTGAGGCTGGATGCAGTGCACGCCCTCGTCGACAGCCGGGCGACCCACATCCTGGAGGAACTGGCCACCGAGGTCGCGGCGCTCAGCGCATCCGTCGGCCGCCCCCTCAGCCTGATCGCCGAGTCCGACCTGAACGACCCGAAGCTCATTACCCCGCTGCCGGCTGGAGGCTACGGCCTGGACGCCCAGTGGAGCGATGACTTCCACCACGCGGTGCACGTTGCCCTCACCGGTGAGACCGACGGCTATTACGCGGATTTCGCGCCGCTATCCGCGCTGAAGAAGGTTCTGGAGCGCGGATTCTTCCACGACGGGACCTTCTCGAGCTTTCGGGGACGCCATCACGGTCGGCCGATCGACGTCGAGCGGATGCCGGCCTGGCGCCTGGTCGTCGCATCCCAGAACCACGACCAGGTCGGTAACCGGGCTGTGGGCGACCGGCTCTCCGCGACGCTCGACGACGGCCAGTTGGCGATCGCGGCAGCGCTCACCATGCTCGGCCCGTTCACGCCGATGCTCTTCATGGGGGAGGAGTGGGGTGCGACGACGCCGTGGCAGTTCTTCACCTCCCACCCAGAACCTGAGCTCGGTGACGCGACAGCGCAGGGTCGCATCGCCGAGTTCGCCAGGATGGGCTGGGACCCGGCTGTCGTTCCCGACCCGCAGGATCCGGCCACCTTCGAGCGCTCGGTTCTGCGCTGGGAGGAGCTGGCCGAGCCGGCGCACGCATCCCTGCTCGGGTTCTATCGTGGGCTGGCGGACATCCGTCGCGAATATCCCGACGTGACCGACCCGCGCCTCATTAACACGAGCGCGGAAATCGATGAGGAGCAGCGGTGGCTGATCCTCCGCCGCGGAACTCTGAGACTCCTGGTGAACCTGGGGGACTCAGACGTGCGGATGCCTGCACCACCCGGTCAGGTCATCCTCGCCTTCCCGGCAGGATCTGCGACCGCGGAGGACACCCTTGTCCGGCTCTCCGCCCACTCGGTGGCTGTCAGTGAGGCTCCCGGCACGCTCGGCTAAGATGGGACTGGAACCAGCTGCCTCCTGCCGCGGTTTCCGCCACCCAGCCGCTCGGCCTCCGCCGGAACACCATTCCGACGTGCCTGCCGCTGCCTGAATTCACTCTCGAAGGGATGTCGATGGGCCACGAGTCCGACAGCAAGCTGGACCGCTGGATCAACCGTGAGGCTGTGGCCGAGGCGATGATCCCGTTGATCGGTAGCCTCTATCGCGACCACCAGGTGGTGACCTCCATCCATGGGCGGCGCCTCATCAACAAGTCGGCCATCGGCGTGCTCAAGGCCCACCGCCTCAGCAGGCAGGGCGCAGATCACGAGTTGGCTGTCGAAGAGACCCTGCCCGTGCTGCAGGCGCTCTCGACCCTGAACCTTGGGCCCGCCTCGATCGACGTTGCGAGCCTGCTTGAGCTCCACAAGCACAGCGACAAGGACCTCACGGAGTTCCTGCGTGAAGAACTGGCACCGGTCGTCGATGCGAAGAACGGCGGGCCTGCTCGCAGCGTCGACGTCGTCCTCTACGGTTTCGGTCGCATCGGGCGACTGCTCGCGCGCATCCTGATCGCCCACGCAGCAAACGGGGACGGACTCCGTTTGCGCGCCATCGTCGTGCGCAAGGGGTCGGCCAACGACCTGGTCAAGCGTGCGAGCCTGCTGCGGCGGGACTCCGTGCACGGCCCGTTCGAGGGAACGATCTCCGTCGATGAGGAGAACAACACCATCCTCGCCAACGGCACGCTGATCCAGGTCATCTACTCGAACAGTCCGGCCGAGGTCGACTACACCGAGTACGGCATCGACAACGCGATCGTGGTCGACAACACCGGCCGGTGGCGAGACGCCGAAGGGCTTTCGCAGCACCTGGGCAGGCCGGGCGTCTCGCGCGTCCTGCTGACGGCGCCAGGCAAGGGCGACCTCAAGAACATCGTCCACGGCATCAACCACGAGACGATCACGGATGATGACCGCATCCTGTCGGCGGCATCCTGCACCACGAACGCGATCACCCCGGTGTTGAAGGCGATCAATGACGCCTATGGCATCCAGCACGGCCATGTGGAGACGGTTCACTCGTTCACCAACGACCAGAACCTGATCGACAACTTCCACTCCGGCGACCGACGCGGCCGGTCGGCTGCGCTGAACATGGTCATCACCGAAACCGGTGCGGCGAAGGCAGTCGCCAAGGCGCTGCCCGAGCTTGCGGGCAAGCTCACCGGCAACGCCATCCGTGTGCCGACGCCCAACGTGTCGATGGCCATCCTGAACCTGAGCCTCGCCAACGGCACGACGAAGGATGAGGTCAACGCCTACCTGCGCGAACTCTCACTGAACTCGGTGCTCCGGCAGCAGATCGACTATGTCGACTCCGCCGAGATCGTCTCGAGCGACTTCGTCGGAACCTCCCGCGCGGGGATCGTCGACGGGCTGGCGACCATCAGCACGGACAAGAACCTGATCCTCTACGTCTGGTACGACAACGAGTTCGGCTACAGCCGCCAGGTGATTCGCGTTCTGGAGACCATGGCAGGCAACCACCCGCACGTCTTCCCGACGCGTACTCCGGTCACCGCCTGAGGGGGTCGGCCGTCAGGCGGCTGTGCCTCAGACAACTGGGCGTCAGGCGGCTGTGGGTTCGGCTGATCGCGCGGCAACCCGTTGGGTGTGTGCACGCACCAGCGCCTTGAACCGCCTGGTGTCCGGTATCCGGGTCAGGAACGGGCCGGCGATCACGGTCATGAGCACGTATGCGGTGGCGACGGCGGCCAGTTCGGGTTCCACGCCGGCGGCGACGGCCAACCCGGCGATGACGATGGAGAACTCGCCACGCGGGGTGAGGGTGAACCCGGTGCGCCAGCGCCCGGGCACGGCAATCCCGGCCCGCTTCGCGGCCAGATAACCGGTGAGCACCTTCGTGCCCATGGTCACGACCGCCAGGGTGAATGCAGGAAGCAGCACCGGCACCATGTCGCCGGGGTTCGTCGACAGCCCGAAGAACACGAAGAAGACGGCAGCGAAGAGGTCACGCAGCGGCGTGAGGGTACGAGCCGCCACGTGGGCGATCGGGCCGGAGATCGCGATGCCGACCAGGAACGCGCCCACCGCCGTCGACACGTGAACTGTCGCCGCCAGCCCGGCGACGAGCATCGTGAGGCCGAGCACCCCGAGCAGCAATGATTCGGCATGGTCGGCCGAGAAGATCCGGGAGATTTTCGGCCCGTGCTGCAGGGCGAGATACAGGATGACCAGCACGGCTCCCACGGCGACTGCCAGGCTCACGGCGCCCTCCATCAGGGCGGCCCCGATGACGAGGGTCGACAACACCGGCAGGTAGAAGGCCATCGCGAGGTCTTCCAGCACCACGATGGCGAGGATGGTCGGGGTCTCCCGGTTCCCCAGGCGGCCCAGGTCGCGCAACATCTTGGCAATGACGCCGGAGGATGAAACCCAGGTGACTCCGGCCATCGCTACTGCGGCCACTGGACCCCAACCGAGAATGAGCGCGAACAGGGCGCCCGGAAGCGCATTGAGTGCGGCGTCCCAGGCGCCGGCCGTTTTCGACTTCTTGAGGTTGTCGACCAGTTCCTGTGCCGAATACTCGAGCCCAAGCATCGCCAGCAGCAGGATCACGCCGATTTCGGAGCCGATGACGAAGAACTCGTCGCTTGCCCGCAACGGAAAGATGCCACCGGTTCCGAACGCCAGTCCGGCGACCAGGTACAGGGGAATCGGCGAGATGCCGAACCGGGCGGCCAGTCGGCCGAGCAGGCTGAGACCCAGGAGCAGGCCACCCACTTCAATCAGAAGCAGGGTGGTGTCATGCATGGTTTCGCCAGTTTATTGGGTGTCGCTCGCGAGCAACTGCCCCAGTGCGGCCAGGCCCTCGCGGGTTCCGACAGCGACGATGGTGTCGCCCGGGTTGAGCACTTCGGCCGGGGTGGGCGACGGGATGACCTCGGTGCCCCGCACGATGGCCACGATTGACACACCGGTCTTGGTGCGTGTCCTGGTGTCGCCGAGCGGCCGGTTGATGAACGGGGAAGCCGCAGGCAACTGCAATTGCTCCGTATAGACGCCCTCAGTCTCGTCGGTCAATCCAGACAACCGGCTCAGGATGACAGAGCCGCCGAGCAGGTCGGCCAGCGCAGTCGCCTCGTCATCGGTCATCACGATGGAGTCGCGGCAGGAGTCCGGATCTTCGATGTCGTACAGCGCCAGGTTCCGTTCTCCGTCGCGTTGCGACACCACGCTGATGCGCCGCCCGGCGCCGGTCAGGACGTCGTGGCGAACCCCGATTCCGGGCAGTTCGGTCTTCTCTATGCGTACACCCACCCGGTAAAGGTACACGCTTAAGGACGCTTCTTGTTCAGCGGCCCCTCAGCCGTTCCAGGTCCCGTCGCTCCCGTTTGGTGGGCCGTCCGGCTCCGCGATCCCGAACCGGTGCCATGGCAGCCTCGGTGCGTGGCGGCGGTGGGGGTGTGAGGTCCGTGTAGGCGAGTGCAGCATCCGGTGCCCCCACCCGCTTGGTGATGAGCTTCTTGACAACCAGGATGCGATCGAAGCCTCCGCTGCGCACCCTCACCTCATCGCCCACGCGCACCGGTTGCGCGGCTTTCGCGCGCTCACCGTTCACCCGCACATGGCCGGCACGGCACCCCGCGGTCGCCTGGGAGCGCGTCTTGTACAGGCGGACCGCCCAGGTCCAGCTGTCAACGCGAGCACTGCCGGCATCCATGCAATGACTCTAAGCCAGGACTTTCGGCGAGTCCGGTCAGGTGTGAATCGGCGGAGAGTTTCGGCTCGCCCTGTCAATAAGCGCCGGAGTGTTCCTTGAGCACCTTGAGCGTGCGCCACAGGATCATCAGGTCGCCGGTGAGCGACCAATTCTCCACGTAGTAGAGGTCGAGCCGCACGCTCTCATCCCAGTCCAGGTTCGAGCGTCCATTCACCTGCCACATGCCGGTAAGGCCTGGCTTGATGTACAGCCGCCGATTCACGTGGCTCTCGTACTTGGCCACCTCGCGGGCCAGCGGAGGCCGCGGGCCCACCAGGCTCATCTGCCCGATCAATACGTTCCACAATTGGGGCAGTTCATCGAGAGAGTATTTGCGCATCACCCTGCCGAACCGGGTCACTCGCGGGTCGTTCTTCATCTTGAACAACACGCCGGCTCCCTCGTTCTGATCGAGGAGTCCCGCCAATTGGTCTTCTGCGCCGACAACCATTGAGCGGAATTTCAGCATGCCGAACGCCTGGCCGCCGCGGCCCACCCGTTCCTGGCGGAACAGGGTCGGACCTGGACTGTCGATACGGATCAGCACGGCAACGGTGACGAGCAGGGGAAGGAGCAGCACCAGGGCACACGCGGATGCCGTCATGTCGAACATCCGCTTGAGGATGTGTTTGCCGCCCGCGTATTGCGGCAACTCGACGTGCATGAGGGGGAGTCCCTCGACCGGCCGGAAATGGATGCGCGGACCGGCGACGTTGGTCAGGCGGTTGGCGAGCACCAGGTCTGCCGCCGTTCCCTCCAAAGCCCAGCTCAGGTCGCGGATGAACTGCGTGCGCTCCTTGGGTTGACCCGCCACGATCACCGTGTCGACACCGAGCGCGCCGGCTGCCGGGGCAACGTGGTCAATGTCACACACGACGGGAACATCCCGATAGCCGACCTGGATCGGATTGCGGTCGTCCCGCTCCAGCACGGCGCCGACAATCAGGTAGGCCGCACCGGTGTTCTGGTCGATCTGCCCGATGACGTACTCAACGTCCCGGCGGTCGCCGACGACAATGGCGTGCGAAAGGTAGTGGCCGAAGGTGCGCTGCCGGGTAAGCCATTTCCGCCACAGCCAGCGAGACAGCACCAGGCCAATGACTCCGAGCGGCAATGCCACCACGAAGTGCCCGCGCGGGATGCCTGCCCCGAGCACCGCGAATGCGACCGCAAAAAGCCCGAAGACCAGGGTTGTCGCATGCACAACCCCCTTGTACTCGGCAACACCGACCCCGACCACCCTGGGGTCCCTGGTGTGGTAGCCGCCGAGGAGTGCCGCCCAGACGGCGATCATCAGGGCTGCATCCAGCCAGAACATTCCCGACCTCAACGACTGGCTGACGCTCGCATCCGCTCCCAGTTGGGCCGCCGGTGCCGCCAGAACGGCGGCGACGATGATGGCGAGATCTGTGGTGATCAGGTATGAGCGGTAGCGCCTGGCCCAGGACGAGCCGGGGAAGGACTGAACCGGAGGCCGCCTGCGCTCTTGCCCGGTGGTGTCGATCAGCCTCAATTCGGGGCGAGAGGGGCTGGCGTCGTTTCGGACGCCGTCTGCGGCTGGTTCGTGATCGGGGTCGGCCGGCTGGTTGATACTCATGCCGCGCTCACATGGTGGCGGGCGGGCAGGGGGCGGGTCAGTCGGGTCGGGTTCGTCTTCGCTGTCTGGTACATGCTAGGGCCTGAGGTTGTGGGTCTGCAGTACGAGGCGACAGCGGGCGTGCCCGCAACCTCGCGGGGCGACTGCGGCGATCGTCGACGACTAGGGAGTCGGCGATCGCCGCAATCCCGACAACTGAGGATCTGAGGCGGGTAATTCCGTCGGGTTCGGCTGTCGGTTTATCGGGGCGGGTGGTGCTGGTGCGGCGTAACGTTTCCGCCGTGGCGAGAAATATACCCCCGTTTGGGGGATATGGCTATAGCTCAAATTGAAGCGGCGCCGCGGTGTACCGGATGCGCTCCACTGGTGGTTCTCATGGCCCCCGGCTACAGTGACCGAGGGATGAGGATCAAGCGGCGAACATTTCTGATCGGCTCGGTTTCGGGCCTTTCGCTTCTTGCCGTATCGGCGTGCACCCCCGATGCGCCCGAGCCGACGCCCACGGTTCCGAACGTCCCAGCGCTGGTTCCCAGGCCGATCGCAGTGGAACGGACGAACTGGACTGCCGACCCGTTCAGTTACGGTGCCTTCAGCTACGCCGCGGTCGGCTCAGGACCGCAAGACCGCGTCGCGATGCGTCAGCCGGTCGACGGGCGGATCTTCTTTGCCGGCGAGGCGACGTCGGACGCCAACCCCGGCACGGTCTACGGCGCGAGGGTGTCCGGCCTGCGCGCTGCAGTCGAGGTAGGACAGGTGGCGTCACCGGGGGAGAGGGTGACCGTGATCGGGGCCGGCATCGCCGGTGCCACTGCGGCGAGGCGCCTGAAAGACGATGGTTTCGATGTCGTCGTCGTCGAAGGCAAGGAACGCGCGGGAGGGCGCATCCACTCTCTCTCCGGCGATGAGTGGCCGTTCCCCGTCGAATTGGGTGCCGCACTGGTGCAGGGGCCGGGATCCACGATCGAATCCGAGCTGGAGCGACTGGGCATCGACACCGTCGCGGCTCCGGCCGATCCAGAACAACGCACCGCCACCGGTAGCGTTCTCGAACCGGCACCGGTTGGAGAGACCGCCCTGGCCGAGGCCATCGACTGGGCGGCCTCGCAGCCGTCCGACACCTCTTTGGCGGATGCCCTCCGCGAGTCTGGCGCGACCGACCTGGACTCGCAGGGCGGCGAGAGCGGTGTCTCCGAAGCGGAGCGGCTGGAACACTACCTGCAGACGGAGATCGCGATCCGGCGCGCGGCAGACCCCGACGACCTCTCGGCCTGGTTCGCCGAGCCTCCGGTCGAAGACGGCGAGGAAGGAGACGGACTGCTGGTGGTCGGGGGGTTCCAGCGGCTCGTCGTCGACGCTCTCGAAGACCTCGACATCCTGCCGTCCAGCACGGTGGTTGCCGTACAGAACACCGACCGCGGCGTCAGCCTCCGACTGGCTCGCGGAGAGTCGCTGTCGGCTGACCGCGTGATCGTCACCGTTCCGCTGGGGGTGTTGAAGGCCGGAACCATCCAATTCGACCCGCCGTTGCCGTTCTCGCACCGTGGAGCGATCGACTCCCTCGGTATGGGGCGGCAGGACAAGCTGGTGCTCAGGTTCGAGGAGCCGTTCTGGTCGACATCGGCCACCCGGTGGGACATTGTCGGGACCGACACCGACTTCCCGCTCTGGCTGAACCTCGAGCCCCTGACCGGGGAGCCGGTGCTGGTTGCGTTGTTCGGCGGTGAGAGCGCCGACCGACTGTCCGCTGCGACCGATGCGGAGCTGCTGGAGGCCGCCCTGGCCAGCCTTGAGCCGTTCATGGACCCGGAGCTGGTAACGGATGAAGACACCGACAGCTGAGGTCAGCCGAGCCCGAACCTGGACGTCCGTGGCGTGCTGCGGCCCCACCGCTGGCGGAGGTGCTCCAACCGCGGCAATCGGCTGATGGCGACGACTCCTGCGGCCACACCCGTGAAGATGACCACCACGATCAGCAGGTAGAGCACGAACTCGAGCGGAAAGTCGACGAGGAGCGGGTCGAGGAAGAAATACGGATACCAATGCACCTGGGAACCGCGGATCATGGTGAAGATCACCCAGGCCAGCGGGAAGATCAGGATGTACCCGACGGTACGCCACGGCACGTCCCGGCCGGGCGCGATGAGCCAGTCGATGATGGCGTATGCGGGTATCCAGAAATGCAGGAGCTGGCTCGACCATGGAGCCCACACCGGGACCCCTCGTAACGAACCTTCGACCAGGATCACGGCGAAAACGATCCCCGACACGATGATCCACACCGTCGTCAGCATTCGGACCATTTCGAGCCAGAGCGGATCCAGCTGGTTGCGCAGGCCGAAGGCGGCACCGAGCACGAAGACGGTCACCGCGATCAAGGCACTCTGCACCGTGAAGTAGCTGAAGAAGTTGCCGATCGCCAGCGGGTTGGACCCGAGCGAGTAGTTGAAGTCCCCGACCAGCGCCGTGATTCCGGTGACGGCCACCAGGATTCGTGCAACACCGAAGACCCTGCGCACTCAGGACACCGATCGCGTATATCGACCCATCGTCCGAGTGTAGGAACGCAGGGCTGGGAATGCCCTACGCGTCGACCAGTGCGCCCTTCCACCTGACGAGGGCGCGCACTGTCTCGCTTTCGTCGGTGGAGAGTTCCTCCATGACGTCAGCCGGTACGAAGTAGTTGACGGCAACCCAGCCCCTCACCTGCTCGGACTCATCGTGCGCAAGAAAACGGAGGACGTCGCACGGCGTTGCCTCGTTCCGCGCGACACAGCCGCGGACTCCGGCATCCGCATCGCGCGCAAGCGCCTCGAACACGTCGGCGGGCGTGTGATAGCTGCTCGCCGCGCTCTCGCGGATCTTCGGGTTGTTGTCGGCGGCCAGGATGCGCAGCCTTCGCAGCTTGCTTTCCGTGACGGGGGGAGCGGGATGAAGCTTCGCCGCTTCCTCCGCGGTCAGCATGCTGGGAGCGAACTCGCGCATGGCCTGCCGTTGAGCCGGGGTGTTGAAACGTATGCACGACATGCTTCGACCGTACTCCGCCTTCCGGCGACGGTGCAGACCCGGGCGCGTGTCGGCAAGGTTCACGCTGCTTCCTCCGCTGCCGGGGTGCTGGCGGTCAGGGTCATTAGAATGCCAACGTGGACCAGACCCCTCCCGCCGTGGTGAGTTCCCGCATCATCACGATCCCGAACCTGTTGAGCCTGTTCCGGCTCGCCATGGTTCCGGTCTTCCTCATGCTGGTCATTGCCGGCGAAGACGTGTTCGCGCTGGTCGTGCTGGTGATCGCCAGTGCGACCGACTTCCTCGATGGGATGCTCGCGAGGAGGCTTGGCCAGGTCACCAGGCTCGGCCAGCTTCTCGATCCGGCCGCCGATCGGCTGTTCATCTTCGCCACCCTCATCGGCCTCGCGGTCCGGGGGATCGTCCCCTGGTGGCTGGTCGCGGTGATCGTCGGGCGTGACGTGATGCTGGTCGTCCTCGGGATCGTTCTCGCAGGTCACCGGTTCGGACCGATCCCTGTGCACCAGCTCGGCAAGCTGGCGACCGCCGCCCTGTTCTACGCCCTGCCGATCCTGATGGTGGGCGAAGCCTTCCCTGTCGTGGCCTGGGCGACCGATCCGATCGGCTGGGCCTGTGCCCTGTGGGGGGCGTTCCTCTACTGGTGGGCCGGTGGGCGTTAC
This sequence comes from Homoserinimonas sp. A520, assembly GCF_054489245.1. Taxonomy (NCBI): domain Bacteria; kingdom Bacillati; phylum Actinomycetota; class Actinomycetes; order Micrococcales; family Microbacteriaceae; genus Homoserinimonas; species Homoserinimonas sp. A520. Next base: position 395,602 of record NZ_JBTMWX010000003.1, read on the forward strand.
ATCGCGCAGGCCGTACGGATGGTCAAAATTCCGCTATCCGCAGTGAGTGACTAATCCGATACGCTGGGACGCTAACAGCAGCTTGGAGGTTCGCGATGGATAGTTCTGGTAATCGGGACAGAACGCCCCCGGACAGTGCTCGCTCGACTGATGCGCGCCTCACCGACACGACCGCACACCACAGCAAGGATTTCGAGCAGCAGCTTGCCGCACTCGATGGCGAGGTCTCTACTGAAGAGCAGGATGCCATCGGCGCGCTGCCGTCCGGTTCCGCGCTTCTGGTGGTCCGTCGCGGTCCGAACACCGGTGCGCGCTTCCTGCTGGACGCCGACGTCACGACTGCCGGACGGCATCCGGATGCCGACATCTTCCTCGATGACGTGACGGTGTCTCGCCGTCACACGGAGTTCCTCCGCCACGGCACCGCCTTCGAGATCAGGGACCTGGGCTCGCTCAACGGAACCTATTACGACGGCGTCCGCATCGAGTCGGCCATGCTGGCCGACGGCGCCGAGGTGCAGGTCGGGAAGTTCCGGCTGACCTTCTACGCGTCACGACTTGACCTGGCCCACCAGGCGAGCGAGTAGTGCCTCGCGCAGCAGCCCAGGAGAGGGGCGCGGCAGGGCCGAACCTGTTGAGCATCGGTCAGGTGCTGGCTCGGCTCACCGCAGAATTCCCTGACCTTACGCCGTCCAAGCTCCGCTTTCTCGAGGAACGCCACCTCATCAGCCCTGCTCGTACTGAATCCGGGTATCGCAAGTTCTCCCCAGCGGACCTGGAGCGCCTGCGGTTCGTCCTGACAATGCAGCGCGATCACTACCTGCCGCTCAAGGTCATCCGGGGGTATCTCGACGACCTCGACGCCGGCCGGCAGCCCGACCTGCCGGGCAGTGGAACGCTGGCGCCGCCGTCGATGTTGTCGAGCGACCGCCGCTATCACCGGGATGAGCTCATCCGAGAAGCCGGAGCGACCCCGCAACTACTGAACGACGCCGTCTCATCGTCGCTGGTGCTCCCGAGCGACGCGTACGGCGAAGACACCCTGCTGGTGCTGCGGGCACTGGTCGAATTGCAGCGCTCGGGAATCGAACCTCGGCACCTCCGCGGTTTCCGGGGTGCTGCTGAGCGGGAACTCGGGCTCATCGAAAGTGCGCTGATTCCTGTTGCACGCAGGAAAGACGCGTCCAGCCGGGCCAAGGCGAGCGAACTTGCGCGCGAGATTGCGGGACAGCTGGAGATCGTGCGGAGCAGCCTGATCCGCTCTGCGCTGTCCCGTCTCGACCCGTAAGCTAGGGGTCACCCCGACGCGGGAAGACGACCTGGCACGACACGCCGACGTCCGACCCGCCAATGCCACCCGAAGCGGCATTCCACTCGTACCTTTGGAACAAGACGAAAGTATCAACCACACATTGAACGTTCAGCTTCGCAAAGCCGTTCGGTGGGAAGGCGTATTGAATGAGTGAACTCATCAGCCGTAACGAGGAATCTCGTTACGACCTCGGGCTTCTGTTCACCGACGGCCTTCCGGACCTCGATGACACTTCCGGCTATCGCGGCGCTGTTGCCGCGCGTGCGGCCGGCATCACTTACCGCCAGCTGGACTACTGGGCTCGCACCGAACTGGTCGAACCGACCGTCCGTGGTGCTGCCGGATCAGGCTCGCAACGTCTCTATGGTTTCCGCGACATCCTCGTGCTCAAGCTGGTCAAGCGCCTGCTCGACACCGGAATCTCCCTGCAGCAGATCCGCACGGCCGTCAACCAATTGCGTGAGGCCGGCGTCAGCGACCTCGCCCAGACCACGCTGATGAGCGACGGAGCCAGCGTCTACCTGTGCACCTCGAACGACGAGGTCATCGACCTGGTGAGCCGGGGGCAGGGCGTGTTCGGTATTGCCGTCGGCAAGGTGCTGCGCGAAGTGGAGAGCAGCCTGGTCGAGCTGGACTCGCAGCAACCGGATGCCATGGACGAGCTCGCCGCACGCCGCGCCTCCCGCGCGTCCTAGGTTCGCCAACCGCCCGCTTTGCGCGGCTGGTTCGCGCACGCATCCGCTCACGCTGGGTGTGCACGATTGTTGTCGAGCGGCACGTTATCTTCGGTGGCGCGCACCGATCGGTGGATCGCCTGCGCTTATGCGCACACGCGACACCGATCGGGCAGCGCGGCCAGTATCAGCCGCACTGACTGGTGCGCGAGCCGCTCAGGCGACGGCGCCTGGCTCCGGGGGAGTGAGCCCTGCGGTGCGCATGATGCGTTCGAGCAACTGGTCGAAGTTGCGCGCCATCTCCTGCGCGCCTTCGCCCGGCCAGATGTGCAGCGGCTTGGCCGCGCCCTGGGCCTGCTGCAATGAGGTGCGTTCTGGCAACTGGGGGTTGAGCACCAGCGGGCCGAACATGTCGCGGAGTTCCTTGATGCGGAACTGGTGCTCGAGCGACTGCACCCTCGCCCGGTTGACGATGATGCCGAGCGGCTGCAATCGGGGGCTCAGCCCGCGGCGGATCTCCTCGATCGCGCGAAGGGCTCGGTCGGCGGCCGCGACCGAGAACAGGCCTGGCTCGGTGATCACGGTGACCCGGTCGCTGGCTGCCCACGCGGTGCGGGTCAGGGCGTTGAGGGATGGCGCACAGTCGATGAGCACCAGGTCGTAATCCTTCTCGACGTTCGCCAGCGCCTCTTCCAGCTTCCAGATGTCGCGGATGCTGGGATGCGGGCCGTCGAAGTTGATCGCCGACGGGCTGCCGATCATGACGTCGATCTTCCCGGGGCGACCCTTGGTCCAGCCGCTGGGCGCGATCGCAGCGCGAACGATCTTCTCCTTGGGGGAGGCGAGCACGTCGGCGACGTTCAGGTGGCCGGCCACGTTGATGTCCATGCCGGTGGAGACATCCGACTGCGGGTCCAGGTCGACGACGAGGGTACGCAGACCCTTCGCGAAGGCGGCGGAAGCGAGTCCGAGCGTGACAGTCGTCTTTCCGACTCCTCCCTTGAGGGAGCTCACGCTGAGAACATGCACAACAAGAAACCATACCTTCACTATTCTGAAAGAACGCAATATTTGCCGCCCGTGCGCGGGTCGGCGATCCGCCAGCTGTAGAAGACTGTTGAAGACTGTCCGCAGCCCGAAAGGACCCTATGTTCTCGAAGATCCTCGTTGCCAACCGTGGTGAGATTGCCATCCGGGCCTTCAGGGCAGCTTTTGAACTCGGAGCCAAGACGGTGGCGGTGTACCCGTACGAGGATCGCAACTCGCTTCACCGGCTGAAGGCGGACGAGTCGTACCTGCTCGGGGAGAAGGGCCACCCGGTCCGCGCCTACCTGAGTGTCCCGGAGATCATCAGGGTCGCCGTCGAGTGCGGCGCCGACGCCATCTACCCGGGCTACGGTTTCCTCTCCGAGAACCCCCACCTGGCCGAAGCGGCTGCCGCAGCGGGCATCACGTTCATCGGCCCTGGCAAGAGCGTGCTCGAGATGGCGGGCAACAAGGTGACGGCCAAGCAGCATGCTGCAGCCGCCGGGGTTCCGGTGCTGGCGTCGACTCCGGCGTCCACTGATGTCGACGAATTGCTGGCGGGTGCTGAGGCGATCGGCTTCCCGTTGTTCGCCAAGGCGGTTGCCGGCGGCGGTGGGCGCGGAATGCGCCGCGTCGACTCGTTGGACGAACTGCACGCTGCACTCGATGAGGCGATGCGGGAGGCCGACAGCGCGTTCGGCGATCCGACGATGTTCCTCGAGCAGGCGGTGCTGCGTCCCCGCCACATCGAGGTGCAGATCCTGGCCGATGCGACGGGGGAGACCGTTCACCTGTTCGAGCGGGACTGCTCGGTGCAGCGCCGCAACCAGAAGGTGATCGAGATCGCCCCGGCGCCAGGACTGGACGAGTCCATCCGGCAGGCCCTGTACCGGGACGCCGTCGCCTTCGCGAAGTCGATCGGCTACGTGAACGCCGGCACCGTCGAGTTCCTGCTCGACACGGTCGGCGAACGGGCCGGCCAGCACGTGTTCATCGAGATGAACCCGCGCATCCAGGTCGAGCACACGGTGACCGAGGAGGTGACGGATGTCGACCTCGTCCAGGCACAGATGAACATTGCTTTCGGGCTCAGCCTCGAGCAACTCGGGCTCCGCCAGGAGAACCTCGCCATGCACGGCTCAGCCCTGCAATGCCGGATCACCACCGAGGACCCCACCCAGAACTTCCGTCCGGACACCGGCAAGATCACCACCTACCGCTCGCCCGGCGGTGGCGGCATCCGGCTCGATGGCGGCACTGTGAGTCCCGGCTCCGAGATCAACCCGCACTTCGACTCGATGCTCGTGAAAATGACCTGCCGCGGCCACGACTTCGCCGCGGCTGTCGGCCGGGCCAGACGCGGACTGGCCGAGTTCCGCATCCGCGGTGTCTCCACAAACATCCCGTTCCTTCAGGCCGTGCTCGAGGACCCGTCGTTCGCCGCCGGCGACCTCAGTACGTCATTCATCGATGAGCGGCCGGGCCTGGTGCACCTGCACCCCTCCAAGGACCGTGGCACCCGCATTCTCAACTGGCTGGCCGATGTCACCGTCAACCAGCCGAACGGACCAGGCGCCGACCTGATCAACCCGGCGGAGAAGCTGCCGGCGATCGACTTGCGGGCGGATGCCCCGGCGGGCTCCCGACAGCGACTCCTGGAACTCGGGCCGGCCGGCTTCGCATCCGCATTGCGTGCACAAACGGCGCTGGCAGTCACCGACACCACGTTCCGTGACGCTCACCAATCGCTGTTGGCCACGCGGGTGCGTACCCGCGACCTGCTCGAGGTCGCACCGTATGTGTCCCGGCTCACGCCCGAACTGCTGTCGGTGGAGGCCTGGGGTGGTGCGACCTACGATGTCGCACTCCGATTCCTCGGTGAAGACCCCTGGGAGAGGCTGGCGACACTGCGGGAAGCCGTGCCGAACATTGCCATCCAGATGCTCCTCCGCGGGCGCAACACCGTCGGCTACACCCCGTACCCCACAGTGGTCACCGACGCGTTCGTGCGCGAGGCTGCGAGCACCGGTGTGGATATCTTCCGGATTTTCGACGCCCTCAACGACGTGTCCCAGATGCGCCCGGCCATTGACTCCGTGCTCGAGACCGGTTCTGCCGTCGCCGAGGTGGCGCTCTGCTACACCGGCGACCTCCTCGACCCGGCCGAGAACCTGTACACGCTCGACTACTACCTGCGCCTGGCGGAACAGATCGTGGATGCCGGCGCGCACGTGCTCGCCGTCAAGGACATGGCTGGGCTCCTGCGGGCCGGCGCTGCCGACCGGCTGGTGCGCGCCCTGCGCGACCGTTTCGACCTGCCCATCCACGTGCACACCCACGACACCGCGGGGGGCCAGCTGGCCACCCTGCTGGCTGCGAGCAATGCCGGTGCGGACGCGGTCGACGTTGCGAGCGCCCCGATGGCCGGAACGACCAGCCAGCCCTCGGCATCCGCCCTGGTCGCCGCCCTGGCCAATACCGAGCGCGACACCGGGCTGTCGCTGAAGGCCGTCAGCGACCTCGAGCCGTACTGGGAGGCCGTCCGCGAGGTCTACCGGCCATTCGAGTCCGGGCTGCCCGGCCCGACCGGGCGCGTGTACGCCCACGAGATCCCGGGGGGCCAGCTCAGCAACCTGCGCCAGCAGGCGATCGCCCTCGGCCTGGGTGACCACTTCGAGAAGATCGAGGACGCCTACGCCGCCGCCAGTCGCATCCTGGGCCGCCCGCCGAAGGTGACGCCGTCGTCGAAGGTGGTCGGTGACCTCGCGCTGGCCCTGGTTGCGGCGGATGCCGACCCGGACGACTTCGAGCAGAACCCCGGAAACTATGACATCCCGGACTCGGTGATCGGTTTCATGGCCGGTGAGTTGGGCGAACTCCCGGGTGGCTGGCCGGAGCCGTTCCGCACCAAGGTGATGGCCGGCCGGACGGTGAAGTCCGGCGTCCAGCAGCCTGAGGCTGACGACCTGGCCGCGTTGGCGGGGTCCTCACCTGAGCGGAGAGGTGCCCTCAACCGCCTGCTGTTCCCGGTACCGACCGCCCAGTTCCTGGAGGTTCGCGAGCACTACGGCGACCTGTCAGTGCTGGACACCAACGACTACCTGTACGGGCTGCGGCAGGGCCACGAGCATGTCGTGCGAGTGGAGACCGGCGTCAACCTGCTGGTCGGGCTCGAGGCGATCGGCGACGTCGACAACAAGGGCATGCGCACCGTGATGGCAACCCTCAACGGCCAATTGCGGCCGGTCTTCGTCCGCGACCGCAGCGTCAAGGTCGACACCAAGGCTGCCGAGAAAGCGGATGCCGGTCAAGCCGGTCACGTGGCCGCCCCGTTCTCCGGGGTGGTCACCCTGCAGGTGGGAGAGGGGGACCAGGTCACGGCCGGGCAAACGGTCGCCACCATCGAGGCGATGAAGATGGAGGCGGCCATCACGGCATCCGTTTCCGGTACCGTGGCCAGGCTCGCCGTACGGGCCACCGAACAGGTGGAGGCGGGGGACCTGCTGCTCGTTGTCGAGCTAAACTAGACCGTTCGGACCAGGGAGAGGTACCCACAGTGGCAACCAGGCAGCAGAAGTCGCACCCGGTCGATGACGAGACGGTCGAGACCGAACGCCAGGCGGCGGAGCTTGCCGACGATCGCGTCGATGAGCCGACCGGCGACGACCGCACTTCCGTCGAGACCTCGGTTGACCAGTTCCTGGGTGACGACACCACTGACGACACCGCTGATGACGACGACGACGAGCCGGAGCGACCCAGGGTCAGCGTCGACCTCCCGGCAACCATCCACATCGCCCCAGAGCACGAGCTTGCCGTGGCGATCGCGGATATTCCGGTGAACCCCGGCCAGATCCGCTCCGACGAATCAGGCACCCTATCGGTCATGGTCGGCGCGCTCGCCCCGGCCGACCCGGGCAGCACCGACGGGGTAGACGACGAACTCGACGGTGCTGCGCTCGCTCGCGCGAACACGGAATCGGTGTACAGCCGTCGGGACAGCCTGAACGGGCAGGTTTCATCGAAGCCGGAAGCTGCGGCCATGCTCACCGCCGACCGCCTGCTCGACACCAAGAGGCGCAAGCGTCCGAAGCCGGAGGGGCGCTGGAACTCCTTCGTCTACGCGATCACCCTCCACCTGGTCAACCTGGGGGACTCACCGGCGGCGCGCGCCCGCAAGGCCGTTGACGCCAGGATCGACAAGCAATTCGAGGGTGGCACCCGCTTCGTGCCGGTGCTCACCCGCAAGGGCGGTGTCGGCAAGACCACCATCACGGCGCTGATCGGGATGGCCCTCGCCGACGTGCGCGAAGATCGAATCGTCGCCATCGATGCCAACCCCGACCGCGGAACGCTCGCCGAACGGGTCAACAAGCAGACCAGGGCGACCGTGCGTGACATCGTCACCCAGGCGGCGTCCATCACCAGCTTCAACGACTTCTCGACCATGGTGTCCCGCGACGAGACACGACTGGACATCCTGGCGTCCGACACCGACCCATTGCTCGCCCAGGCGTTCGATGAGAACGACTACAACGTCGTGGCGGACCTCGCCGCCCGGTTCTACTCGATCTGCCTCACCGACTGTGGCACCGGCATCGTGCACTCCGTGATGCGAGCGACACTCCAGCGGGCTGATTCGGTGGTGATCGTGTCCGGTGGAAGCATCGACGAGGCGCGCCTGGCATCCGAAACCCTTACCTGGCTCGAGTCGAACGGGTACGGCTACCTGGTCAAGAACGCGGTCGTCGCCCTCAACACGGGCACCCAGGGCACCAACCTGGTCAAGCTCGACGAGATCGAAGCCCACTTCACGTCGCGGGTGAGGGAGATCGTTCGGATTCCCTACGACCCTCAGCTGGCCGCCGGCTCCGTCATCAACTACAAGGAGCTCCGCCCGCTGACCAAGGCGGCAGCACGCGAACTTGCCGCACTGGTCGTGGACGGGCTGCCGACCACTCAGGGCCGGTAACCGCACGATGACCGTACGACAGATCCGGATCTTCGGTGACCCGGTACTGAAGACCGTGTCCGATCCGGTGCGCGAAGGGGACGACGTTCGCGGACTGGTCGCCGACCTCGTCGACACCGTGATGCTTCCCGGCCGCGCCGGGGTCGCCGCGCCCCAGATCGGCGTCAACCAGCGAGTCTTCAGCTACAACGTCGACGGCGACATCGGCTATGTGATCAATCCGGTGCTGCTATCAGTTTCGGGGGAGCCGGACCTGGTCGATGAGGGCTGCCTGTCGGTCCCCGGCCTGTACTTCAAGCGCCTGCGCTATCCGGAGGCGGTGGTGACCGGCGTGGACCTGGACGGCAACGAGGTGGAGCTCTCCGGCAGTGGGATCATGGCCCAGGCGCTCCAGCATGAGATAGACCACCTCGAGGGGCACCTGTACATCGACGGGCTCGACAAGGAGACCAAGCGTGAGGCGATGCGCCAGATCCGCGAGTCGGACTGGTTCTAAGTCGTGCGTCGTTGAGCCGGTCGAGCTCGTCGAGACCCCGGCCGGGTCACCCCAGCGGGATCTCGACGAGCTCGATCAGCTGAACACGAGCTCGATCAGCTGAACACGAGCTACCCGACGGTCGAGATACCCTCGGTCGCTGGAGTGTCCGCGTACATGGCCTCGATGTCGGCCGCAAACTCCTTCAGGATCACGTGGCGCTTGACGGACATCTTGGGCGTCAGGTGACCGCTCGCTTCGCTGATGTCTGCAGTGATGATGTGGAACTTGCGGATCGACTCCGCGCGCGACACCTTGGTGTTGGCCGCGTCGATCGCCCGCTGCACCTCGGCGAGCACCTTCGGGTTCTTGGCTGCTTCCGCAACCGACATGGTCGCGTCTTCGCCATTGTTGTTGAGCCACACCGGGAGCATCTCGTCGTCCAGCGTGATGAGGGCCGCAATGTACGGCTTCTGGTCTCCCACCACCAGGACCTGCCCGATGATCGGGTTGGCGCGGATCGGGTCTTCGAGCACGGCGGGCGCAACATTCTTGCCGCCGCCGGTGACGATCATCTCCTTCTTGCGGCCGGTGATCTCCAGGTAACCATCCGCGTCAAACGAGCCGATGTCCCCGGTCTTGAACCAGCCGTCCTCCATCGTCTCGGCGGTTGCCGCATCATTGTGCCAATAGCCCTGGAACACGCTGATGCCCTTGGCCTGGATCTCCCCGTCCTCGGCGATGCGCACCGCGTTGCCGGGGAGGACCGGGCCAACCTTGCCGATCTTGAACTTCGACGGGGTGTTCACCGTGACCGGTGCCGTGGTCTCGGTCAGGCCGTAACCCTCGAGGATGGTCAGCCCGAGGCTGCGGTAGAAGTGCCCCAGGCGCAGGCCGAGGGGAGCGGAACCGGAGACGGCGTACTCGACGCGGCCGCCCATCGCCGCCCGGATCTTCGACAGCACGAGCTTGTCGAGCACGGCGAACTTCAGCTTCAGACCCAGCGGCACATGACCGGCGTCGACCGCCTTCGAATGCGCGATGGCGGCATCCGCTGCCGCACGGAAGATCTTGCCCTTGCCGCCGGCTTCCGCCTTCTGCTCGGAGGAGTTGTAGACCTTCTCGAACACGCGCGGAACGGCCAGCAGGAAGGTCGGCTTGAAGCTGCCCAGTGATGGCAGCAGCTGCTTGGTGTCCGAAACGTGGCCGACCTTGACCCCGCCGTGAATGCTGAGCACCGAGATGAACCTGGCGAACACATGGGCCAGCGTGATGAAGAGCAGCGTGCTCGACTGGTCGTTGACCACCTCGGGAATGGCGAGACGGCAGTTGCGTACCAGCTCAACGAAGTTGCTGTGGTTGAGCACGACGCCCTTGGGCCTTCCGGTGGTACCGGCGGTGTAGATGAGGGTCGCGAGGTCGTCGGCGTTCGCCAGGTTCCGGCGACGCTCGATCTCCTCGTCGGTCACCTCGGCTCCGGCGGCCACCAGCTTGTCGAGGTCGCCCAGGTCGACCTGCCAGACATGGTGGACCTGCGGAAGTTCCGGATGCACCTCGTCGAAGCGGGCGAAGTGATCCGGAGTCTCAGCGATGAACGCGGTCGCGCCGGAGTCGCTGACATTCCACTGGATCTGCGCTGGCGCGGAGGTTTCGTAGATGGGCACCATGACGGCCCCGGCGAACCAGATCGCGAAGTCGACCAGCGTCCACTCGTAGCGCGTCTTGCACATGAAGGCGATCTTGTCGCCGGGCTCGATGCCGGAGGCGACGAGGCCTTTGGCCAGGGCGCGCACCTGGTCGAGGAATTCGGTGGAGGTGACATCACTCCATCCGCCGTCTGCTGTGGGCAGGGAGAAGAGCGCCTTGTTCGGCGTCTCCTTGACCCTCTCCATCAGGATGTCGGTCACGTTGGCGGTCGGGTCAGCCTTGACCAGGGCGGGTACGTCGTACTGTTCCACGGCAACTCCTTTGGTACCGGCGTGATGCTGTGCACCGCGCTATCCATTGTTTTCGGGTGTGGGAGGCCAGATAGCGACGCACCCCCAGGTTGCCTAAACTCTACTAGGTGCCCGGCGGCTTTTCTCGGCTGGGCCCTCCTGCCCGTATGACTCGACCTCAGAGGACGCCCCTGCATGCACGCCATCGGAATCGACATCGGCGGCACCAAGATCGCGGGAGCACTGGTTTCCGAAGACGGCAACATCCTGGCCGAGCTTCGCTCCCCGACACCGGCTGGCGACCCGACAGCGATTGTCGACGCGGTGGCGCGGATGATCGGCGAACTGGCCTCCGGCACCGATGTGCGGGCGGCCGGTGTCGCCGCGGCCGGCTTCATCGACCTGGAGCAGTCGACTGTCTACTATGCACCGAACATCAACTGGCGCAATGAGCCCTTCCGCGCACGGGTGGCTGAGCGGGTCGACCTCGACGTGACGATCGACAATGACGCGAATGCCGCAGGCTGGGCTGAGTTCCGCTTCGGTGCTGGACGCCAGGTGGCCGACATGACCATGCTGACGATCGGCACCGGTGTCGGAGGCGCGATCGTCACCGGCGGCTCGCTGTTCCGGGGTGGCTTCGGTGCGGGCGCTGAACTGGGGCACTTGCGGGTGGTTCCCGGGGGCATTCCGTGCGGATGCGGCGCCAGGGGCTGCATTGAACAGTACGGTTCTGGTCGCGCGCTGCTGAGGATGGCGAACGAGATAGCGGATGCGGGCGGAATCGGGCTGGGCCTCGCCGAGGCGCGCGCGGCATCCGGAACCCTCACCGGCGACGACGTCGCAGCCCTGATCTCCGCAGGCGACGCCGGCGCGCTGCAGGCGCTCAGGGAGTTGGGCGGCTGGCTCGGGCAGGCTTGCGCTTCGCTCAGTGCGGTGCTCGACCCGCAGCTCTTCGTCTTCGGCGGGGGAGTGGCTGTCGCAGGCGACCTCCTGCTCGACCCCATTCGGGAGGCCTACCTGGCCCACCTGCCGGCGCGCGGTTATCACCCGGAGCCCGAGTTCACCATCGCCGAACTGGTCAACAACGCCGGTGTAGTCGGGGCTGCGGACCTCGCCAGGCTGCATCAGCGGGGGCGCTAGAGTTGTTCCACATTCGTAGGGACAGGCGGACATGTTTTATTGGCTGATGAAGAACCTGGTCGTCGGTCCCATCCTGAAGACGGCATTCCGGCCCTGGGTAACAGGCCATGAGAACATCCCGCGCTCCGGTGGGGTCATCCTGGCCAGCAACCACCTGTCGTTCATCGATTCGGTGTTCCTGCCACTCGTCATGGACCGGCGAATCACTTTCCTGGCCAAGAGCGACTACTACACGGCGCGTGGTGCGAAAGGCTGGTTCATCAAGACCTTCCTCAAGGCCGCAGGGATGATTCCCATCGACCGCTCGGGAGGGAAGGCATCCGAGGCGTCCCTGAACACCGGGCTACAGGTGCTGGCCGGGGATGAGATCCTCGGGATCTACCCCGAGGGGACGCGCAGCCCGGACGGCAGGCTCTACCGCGGTCGTACCGGTGTCGCGCGCATGATTCTCGAAGGCAATGTCCCGGTCGTTCCGGTGGCCATGGTGGACACCGAGAAGGTGATGCCGATCGGCCGTGCGCTGCCGAAGGTTCGCCGGCTGGGCGTCGTCATCGGCAAGCCGCTCGACTTCTCCCGTTTCGCCGGACTGGAGGGCGACCGGTTCATCCTGCGGTCGATCACCGACGAGATCATGTACGAACTCAGTCGCCTCAGCGGCCAGGAATACGTCGACATCTATGCCTCTTCGGTTAAGGACAGGGCCGCTTCCGGAAAGGACGCAGCGTCCGCCGTAACCAAAGAAGGTCGGGTAGCTGCGAGCGGCTAGGCTTGTTCCTCGGGGCCGTGCCTGCCCCTTCCCGCCAAGAATTGCATTTGAGGAATACGTCCGTGGCCATCTCGTCCCCAGAACCCGTCGTGCTTGCTGATCCTTCCGTGGTCGCCGGCCTCGACTATTGGCGGACGCTCCCCATCAAGCAGCAGCCGCAATGGGGCGATGCGGATGCTGTTGCCGCGGCCAGTGCAGAGATCGCCAGTCTCCCTCCGCTGGTGTTCGCCGGTGAGGTCGACATCCTCCGCCAGCGGCTTGCGGCTGCCGCAGCCGGTAATGCCTTCCTCCTTCAGGGGGGCGACTGTGCCGAGACGTTCGCCGGGGCGACCGCCGACCAGATCCGCGACCGGGTGAAGACGATCCTGCAGATGGCCGTCGTGCTCACCTACGGTGCGTCGATGCCCATCGTCAAGATGGGTCGGATGGCCGGCCAGTTCGCCAAGCCGCGCTCGAGCGACAACGAGACCCGGGGCGAGGTCACGTTGCCCGCCTACCGCGGTGACATCGTCAACGGCTACGATTTCACGCCGGAGTCTCGCACCGCCGACCCGCGCAGGCTTGTGCAGGGCTACCACATGGCCGCATCCACGCTGAACCTGATCCGTGCGTTCACCCAGGGTGGGTTTGCCGACCTCCGTCAGGTGCACAGCTGGAACCAGGGCTTCGCCCGCAACCCGGCCAATGTGCGGTACGAGCAGATGGCCCGCGACATCGACAAGGCGATCAAGTTCATGGAGGCCGCCGGTGCGGACTTCGAGGAGCTGAAGCGCGTCGAGTTCTACACCAGCCACGAGGGCCTGCTGATGGACTACGAGCGGCCGATGACCCGCATCGACTCCCGCAACGGCACGCCGGTCAACACGTCAGCGCACTTCCTGTGGATCGGCGAGCGCACCCGTGAGCTGGATGGTGCCCACGTCGACTACTTCTCCCGTGTCCGCAACCCGATCGGCGTCAAGCTCGGCCCGACGACGACGCCGGCGGTGATGCGCGAACTGATTGACAAACTCGACCCGCACCGCGAGCCGGGCAGGCTCACTTTCATCACCCGCATGGGCGCGGGAAAGATCCGGGATGCCCTCCCGCCACTTCTCGAGGCGATCAAGGAAATGGATGCCACGCCACTGTGGGTCTCCGACCCGATGCACGGCAACGGCATGACGACCCCGACCGGCTACAAGACGCGCCGCTTCGACGACGTGGTCGACGAGGTCAAGGGGTTCTTCGAAGCGCACCGCGCTGTCGGCACCCATCCGGGCGGCATCCACATCGAGCTGACCGGCGACGACGTCACCGAGTGCCTGGGCGGTTCCGAGATGATCGACGAGGCGACCCTGGCAACCCGCTACGAGTCGCTGTGCGACCCGCGGCTGAACCACATGCAGTCGCTCGAACTGGCATTCCTGGTGGCCGAAGAGCTCAGCGCCCGCTAGTCGCCCAGACCCTTGAAGCTCACCGCTACGGTCGAGCCCTTGTCCGCCAATTCGCCACCCCGCGGGTTGGTTCTCCGAACCTCGACAGCCGCTGGCAGGAGGTCGGCACGTTTGTCATATTCGACCTGGAACCCACTGTCCGTCAGCAGTTTCTTCGCTTCCAGCCAGCTGAGGCCTTCAACCTTCGGCACCTCGACCTTCTCGATACCGTCAGAGATGATCAGGTTCACCGTGTGACCTTCGAGCACCGGTTCGGCTTGGGCCACCGCCCTGATCACCTTGCCGGCCTCGATGGTGTCGTGGAATTCGTGGTCGCCCTCCACCGCGTTCAGCTTGGCCTCCTGCAGGCGCTGCTGCGCTTCTTCAATCGTCAGGTTGGAGACGTCCGGGATCGGGCCGAGCGACACCACCAGGGTCACCGGCTGCTGCTCCCCATAGGTCTGAAGGGTGGGAAGGCTGACCGTCTCCTCGCCCTGCACGCCGAGGGCGTCGATCACGACTCCACTGGCGACCTCCGGGTGGAATTGGTACTGCGACTCCGCCAGGGTGAACCGGGCATCCTTCACCAGGTCCTTCGCCACGTCCTCCGGCTGCCCGACCAACTCGGGAATCTCCAGCGGTTCCGGCCCGTCGGAGATGATGAGTTGCACCATGCCGTCGTGCCCGACGGCGTTTCCTGCCGGCGGGTCAGTGCCCGCGACCAGCCCGGCAGGCACGTCCGTGTCAAATGCGCGCAACGGCGTGTCGGAGACCTGCAGGTCGGCGGCAACGAGCGCGGTCGTCGCCGCTTCCACAGTCTCCCCGGACACCTCGGGAATCGTGACGAGCGATCCAGGCCCTGAGCCGAAGTACCAGCCGGTCCCGGCGGCGAGCCCGGCCAGCAGCAGCACCAGCCCGAGCAGCCAGTATCCCTTCGAGCGACGCCGGTCGCTCTTCTCCTTCAGCGCGGAGGCGTTGTCCTTGACGACGGGGCCGCTTCGCGGCCTCCTGACCGGGGCGATGATCTGGGTGTCATCGTCCGATCCGGCCGGGAGCGCTGTCGCCGGCATGACCATCGTGTTCTGCATCGTGGTGGTGGCGGCATCCGCGTCACCGGCCAGTAGCCGCTGGGTCTCCCGCAGTTGCTCGAGCATCGAACGGGCGTCCCTGGGGCGCTGGTCAGGGTCGCGTGCAGTCGCCCACAGCACCAGTTCGTCGAGTTCTTCCGGTACCCGCGGGTTCTTCGAGCTCGGGGTGGGCACCGTGTCGTTGGCGTGCTGGTGCGCGATCTGGAATGCCTGCTCACCCTTGAACGGCTGCTCGCCGGCGAGCATCTCGTAGAGGATGATGCCGATCGCGTAGATGTCGCTGCGGGTGTCGGCCACGCCGCGGGTCACCAGCTCGGGGGACAGGTAGGCGATGGTCCCGAGCAGGGCGTTCCCGGTCGCCGTGTTGGCGTGCGCAGCGCGGGCGAGCCCGAAATCGCTGATCTTGATGCGGCCGTCATCGGCCAGCAGGATGTTCTCCGGCTTCAGGTCGCGGTGCACGATGCCGTGCTTGTGAGCGGCAGCCAGGCCGGACAGCACGGCTTCCAGGATGTCCATCGCCTGGACCGTGGTGAGCACCTGGTGCTCGGCGAGCAGGTCGCGCAGGGTGATGCCGGGCAGGTACTCCATCACCAGGTAGGCGGTGTCTGCATCCTGCCCCTGGTCGTAGACGTTCACGACGTTCGGATGCGCGAGGCGGGCCGCCGAGCGTGCCTCCTGGATGAAACGGGCCTTGTACTGGCTGTCGTCCGCCAGGTGGCCGTGCATGATCTTGACGGCGACGCGCCGCTCCAGGCGCAGGTCGGTGGCGACGTACACTGTCGCCATGCCGCCGCGGGCGATGCGCGAGCGCACCTGATAACGGCCGTCGAGTAGACGGCCAATCATCGGGTCGGCGCTCTGGGTTGTCACCGCACCAGTCTAAAGTTGACCGCCGTAAGCATCCTGCACACACGCAGGCGTTCCGCCATAACGATTCGGTTCCCTAGCTGAGCTGGTCGAGCCAGACCCACGCGGATGCCTCCCACTTGGCGTAAGCGTCCGGGTAGGCGGAGATCTGCACCGCCTGGGCGGCCTGGGTGACCGTCATCGACTGCCACCCTGGGATGTCGAGCAGCCCGCGGGTGTTGCCCGTGTTGGGGTTGCTCGGGCCGCCGAAGAACAAGCGGCTCGCGTACACCGGGTCGGTGACCTGGGCCGGCGTGCCCCAGCCGGTGCTCGGCCGCTGCTGGAAGAGCCCGAGTGAGTCGCGGTCGCCCCAGTTGAGGTTGCGCAGCGTGGATTCCTGCATGGCGGTTGCCAGCGAGATGACGAGTCCGTAGTCGCTCACTCCGAGTTGCTTGCCAACGCTGACGATGATGGCGGCGTTCGCCCTCATCTCGTCGTTCATCGGAGTGATCGTGGTGCCGACGGATGCCGGGGCGGCTTGCCCGGGAATGGTCAGCGTGCGCCCGGCGTAGATGATGCTCGACCAGCCGAGGCCGTTGGCGTTCAAGAGTGCCTGGATCGTGACACCGTGTTTCGTCGCAATGCTGCTGACGGTGTCGCCCGACTTGATCGTGTATGCGCCGCTCGCCTGCGGAGGCGTGTTCGCCGCGGGCGGGGTGACCGGCGCCGGGGCGGGAACCGCGGCCGGTGCCGACTGTCCGGGGATGGCGAGGGTCTGTCCAGGGTAGATGATCGATTTCCAGCCGAGGCCATTGGCCGACAGCACTGACTGGGTACTCACGTTGAACCGGGCGGCGATCTTCCCGATGGTGTCCCCGGCGACGATGGTGTACCGCGACGATGCGACGGGTGCATTCTGCACGGGTACCACGGGCGCAGCGCCGGCCTTCGACAGGGTCAGCACCTGGCCGGGATGGATGATCGATTTCCAGCCGAGGCCGTTGAGTGCGAGAACGGATGCCGTCGACATTCCGTAGCGACCGGCGATGCCGCTCACCGTGTCCCCGGAACGCACCGTGTAGGTGGTGGGGGCCGCTGCGACGGTCACGTCGCCGTCCGGGGTGACCGCGGCGCTGGTGGTGGTGCCTGCGGCGGCTCTGGCCAATGCCTCGCGAACCGTCTCGCCCAGGTTCGCCTGGGGGCCACCTGCCGGGCTCATCGCCTTGTCTTTTGCCGGACGCTTCGACTCGTGCGTGTCGAGCGGGCCGGTGAGGTTCATCGACACGGCCATGGAGCCGGCCAGCACGATGGGGAGGGTGGCCATCAGGTTCCTGCCCAGACGACTGGGCTCCCTGGGCGCCAGGTGGCGTGGCTTGTGGTCTGCCGTCGTCGTCATGAGTTCCCCGTCACCGCTCTGCTCCCGGCCTGAGAGCTAGTTTTGTCCTCAAATTGGCATAGAAGTAAATGCCTGTCAACCAGTGTGACTGATGTGACTGGAGTAAATCAAGCAGCACCGATCGTGTCGCGCTTGTCGGGACGACGATTTCTGACAGGCTTAAGGCGTGAACCCTGTAGAAACCCAATGGCTGACCATCCCGGAGCTGGTCGACATCCTCGGAATCGGGGTCAGCAAGATCCGCCGGTTGATCGAAGACCGGAGCCTGCTGGCTAGACGGATCGACGGTGTGTGGCGGGTTCCGCAGGACTTCGTCCGTGACGGCGAACCGCTGCCGGAACTGCGTGGCACGCTGATCCTGCTCGCCGATGCCCGCTTCAGCGACGACGAAGCCATGGACTGGCTGCTCGAGCCGGAGGAGAGCCTCGGTACGTCCCCGATCGAGGCGCTGCGCGCCGGTCGCAAGGCGGAAGTGCGGCGGGTCGCACAGGCGCTCGCCTGAGTTCTACCGGGCGCCCGGCCTCTCGGCCGTGATCACGCGGTTCGTCGGCTGACAGTGTCAGCCAGCGTCGACAACTGTCGTTCGGCCTCGGGGCTGATCGGCGCATCCGCCAGGACCGCCCTGGCTTTCTCCACGTTGTGGGTGATGATGCGCTCCACCTGGTCGACCGCTCCGCTCTCCTTGATGGAGGCCTGGAGCACCCGAACCTGGTGATCGCTGAGCTCGGGGTCTCCCAGGAGTTCGTCGAGCAGTCGAGCGGAGTTGCCCGGAAGCCTGGTGCGGGCCAGGGCGACCAATACGGTGCGCTTGCCCTCACGCAGGTCGTCGCCGGATGGCTTCCCGGTGACGTCAGGGTCGCCGAACACGCCGAGCAGGTCGTCGCGCAATTGGTAGGCGACGCCCAGGGGCAGCCCGAAGTCGCGCAGGGCAGAAAGCTGCCCGATGCTCGCTCCACCGATCGCGGCACCGATGGCCAGCGGGGCTTCGACGCTGTACTTCGCTGACTTGTAGACGATCACGCGGTGCGCCCGAGAGAGGAGGTCGGCCTCGGCCCTGGTGTGCCAGGAGCGTTCCTCCAGAACGTCGAGGTACTGGCCGTAGGTGACCTCGGTACGCATCCGGTTGAATTCCCGGCGAGCGGATGCCGCCATCTCCGGGTCGGCCAGCGCACGCAATCCGCGGTCGAGCACTTCGTCACTCCAGCCGAGCAACAGATCGCCCAGCAACAGGGCGCCGGATCGCCCGAACTCGGCCGAGTCGCCGCGCCACCCGTTGTCCACGTGCAACTTCTGGTAGCGGCGGTGCGCGGAAGGCTGTCCGCGCCTGGTGTCGGAGTTGTCGATGACGTCGTCGTGCACGAGCGCTGCAGCATGGAAGATCTCGAGCGCGCTGGCGGCATCCACCACGGAGGACAGCGGACCGCGGCCATGCGTCTCCGCACCGCCCTCGCCTGCAACCGCCTGCCATCCCCAGTAGCAGAAGAGGGCGCGAAAGCGCTTGCCGCCACGGAGCAGGGAACGGGAGAGTTCCAGGTAGGGGAGTAGGTCAGCCGAGATGGCTGTCAGCTGGGGTTCCTGACCCGCCAGGAATTGATCAATGCTCTCCTGAACCAGGTCGACTAACCGTGTACTCTCAGCCACAGTCCTAGCCTAGCCAGCCGGGGGAGCATACAATTGTGGGTAGTCTTTACCGACGCGCACCGAAGGGAGTCCTCATGCCGTTGTCTGAGCACGAGCAACGTCTCCTGGAAGAGATGGAGCGTAGCCTCTATAACAATGATGCCGACTTCGTGGCGACGGTCAGCCCCCGCGGCGGGCGTCCGAATTACCGCCGGATCGCCTTGGGTGCGCTCATCGCCCTGGTGGGCATCATCGCCATCGTCACCGGGATCATGATCAAGCAGCCGCTCGTCGGCATGCTGGGGTTCATCGTCATCCTCGGTGGCGCCCTGCTCGCGTTGTCGCCGCGGTCTCGTGCACCCGAATCCCTCGAGGGGCTCGGTGATTCGCGACCTTCGTCATCAGGCAAGACCCGCGCCGGCGGCGGGTTCATGGATCGGATGAACGAGCGCTGGGACCGCCGTCAGGATGGCCACGACGAATAGCAGGTGAAGTAACAAATCGGGTCGACCGCCAGGTCGGCCCTTTTTTGTTGCCCGATTTTCTCCCGGGTGTGCCCTGCAGCACTCCATTTCCCTCCACTAGTAACTTCCTAGTAAACGCAGGCCTATTCGGCGCGCCGACTCACAAGTAACGACCAATTTCGTTGTTTTGTGGTGGAAAGTGGAGTAAAGTGGAGAACACCTGAACACAGGCCGGTGAGTAAGGGGGTGAGTGCCGATGTTTCTGGGCACCTATGCACCCAAGCTCGACGACAAGGGCCGCGTCATCCTGCCGGCGAAGTTCCGTAGCGAGCTCGAGGGCGGAGTCGTCATCGCCCGCGGTCAGGAGCGGTGCCTCTACGTGTTCAGCACGCGTGAGTTCGAGGAACTGCACGACAAGATCCGCCAGGCACCGGTCACCAGCAAGCAGGCGCGGGACTACCTGCGCCTGTTCCTGTCCGGTGCCAACTCCGAGGTTCCCGACAGCCAGAACCGTGTCACCATCCCCGCCCAGTTGCGCTCGTACGCCGGCCTTGACCGCGAGCTCACCGTCATCGGCGTCGGCAACCGGGCAGAGATCTGGGACACCGAGGCGTGGGAGCAGTACTACGCCGAACAGGAAAGCAACTTCTCCGACACCACGGAGGAGGTGATCCCGGGACTCTTCTAGCACCTTGATCCTGACTCCCAGCCGTTCACACGCCCTGCCGCACTTCCCCGGTGGCAGGTCGGACCGGATGGGGATCAGGGTTCAGGAGCTTTCCCCGGCGAAACCATGAACGACAAGCAAATCCACATTCCGGTCATGCTCGAACGCACGGTCGAGTTGCTCAGCCCGTCCGTGGCACGTCCCGGTGCCGTGCTCGTTGACGCGACTCTCGGCATGGCCGGGCACGCGGCGGCATTCCTCGAGCGTTTCCCTGAACTGACACTGGTCGGTTTCGATCGCGACCAGGATGCATTGGCGATCGCGGGGGAGCGGCTGGCGGTCTTCGGTGAGCGGGTGCACCTCGTGCACACGGTGTACGACGAGTTCGTCCACGCCCTGGCCGAACTCGGAATCACCGAAGTCGCCGGAGTGCTGTTCGATCTCGGCGTCTCATCCCTGCAGCTCGACCGGGTGGAGCGCGGGTTCTCGTACTCGAAGGACGCCCCGCTCGACATGCGGATGGACGCCTCATCGCCGGTGACCGCCGAGCAGGTCATCGCTGAGTACAGCGAAGCCGACCTGCGGCGCATCTTCCGCGATTATGGCGAAGAGCGATTGGCTCCCCGGTACGCCCAGAAGATCGTGGAACGGCGGTCGATGAAGCCGTTCACCAGGTCAGGCGACCTGGTCGACGTGATCTCGGCCGCAACACCGGTTGCCATCCAGCGCAAGGGGCACCCCGCCAAGCGGGTATTCCAGGCTCTCCGGATCGAGGTCAACCAGGAGCTCGCCGCCCTGGAGCGCGCCATCCCGGCAGCCATCGACAGTCTGGCGGTCGGCGGCCGCATCGTCGTACTGGCCTACCAGTCGCTGGAGGACCGCCTGGTCAAGCGCGCATTCGCCTCCGGCTCCTCATCGAGTTCTCCGGCCGGCCTTCCGGTGGAACTTCCGGAGCACGCGCCGGAATTGAAGCTCCTGGTTCGCGGCGCAGAGCTTGCCCCGGCAAACGAGCAAGAGACCAACCCTCGCTCGATCCCGGTGCGGTTGCGTGCCGCTGAGCGCATCAGGAGGGCAGCATGAGCGCATCAGCCGCTGTGCGCTCTTCAGCAGCTGTGCGCTCTTCAGCAGCTATGTCGCTTCCGGAGCGGATGCCATGGCGGGGGCCCGCTGCGGACACGCGGCACATCGAGATCGTCACCACGCGGAGCCAGCGCCGGGCTCGTCCGCGGCTCGCGTTCTCGCTCATCATCATTGCCGGACTGTTCGGCGTTCTCGCCTCCCAGATGCTGCTGAGCATCGCGCTGGCTGACGGCGCGTACCAGATCTCGGACCTGCAGGCTGAGCAGAAGGAACTGTCTCGGGCGCAGCAGTCGGTCACGGAACAGCTGAACGTGCTGGAGTCGCCGCAGAACCTCGCCGCACGCGCCGAATCGCTCGGGCTGGTCAGTAACAACAGTGCGGTGTACCTGGATCTCGCCACCGGAGCCGTGATGGGTTCTCCGACTGCCGCCCAGGCGGGGGCCGGCAGCGTCGTCGGCGGCAACGGCAGCCTGCTCATCCCCAATGCATTGCTGGCCGACGTGCCCGGCACGATGACGCCAGCCGAGACGACGGCCACTGGGGGAGTCGTGGGCGCGCCTACCGGCACGACTCCGGGCGATTCTGTAGCGTCGACAGCCACCGGAATCCCCGGTCCGACCACCAGGTAGGGCCAGGAATGCACCAAGAGCCCGGAATAGAGCACGAGGGGGTGGAGTGAGGAATCCACGTTCGACCAGCCGTCGACTGTCGATTGCGATCCTCCTGATCATCGCCGTCGTCGGCGTTTTCGTCGTGCGCCTGGTCGACTTCCAGGTGGTTCGCGCATCCGAACTCAACGCGGCCTCTCACGACAAGCGTGCTGTCGCAACAAAGACCTACGGCACCCGTGGAACCATCACCGACAAGGACGGTGTCGTCCTGGCGGAGAGCGTCATGCGCTACGACGTCACGGCCGCGCCGAAGGTAGCCGGCGCGTTCGAGCGGAAGGGCGAAGACGGCGCTTACCAGAGCGTCAGCCTGCTCGACGCCGCCGGGGAGCTCGCCGAGATCACCGGGGTGGACGCGACCGAGATCTTCCTCGCACTCACTGAAGATCCGGAGTCCAACTATGCGTTGCTGGCCAGCGGGCTGGACAAGGACCAGTTGGATGCGGTCTGGGCTCTGGGGATTCCCTGGATCCACATGGTTCCGAACCCCGCCCGCACCTATCCCAACGGTGCAGTGGCCGGCAACCTGGTCGGATTCATCGGCACCGACGGACCCCAATACGGTATTGAGATCACCCAGAACGACTGCCTCGGGAGCACCGACGGCGTGTCGACCTACGAGCGCGGTCTCGACGGTGTTCGGCTCCCCGGCAGCACGGTGACCACCAAAGAGGCGAAACCCGGCGGCACCGTCACCTTGACCATCGACAACGACCTGCAGTGGTTCGTGCAACAGCGGGTGGCTGAGCGCGCCATCGAACTGGGCGCGGACTCCGCCTCGGCCGTCGTCGTGAGGGTGAAGGACGGCCACATCATGGCGATGGCCGATTGGCCGGCGGTCGACCCCAACAACCGCAATGCCACGGTCTCCGAGCATCCGAATTCGCTCGGTGCGCTGTCGTTCTCGGGCGCCTACGAACAGGGCTCCACCTTCAAACCCTTCACGGCGGCGATGGTCATCGACCAGGGGGTGGCGGCACCGGACTCGAAGATCACCGTCCCCTCGCTGTGGAAGTCGCCCGACGGTGCAACCGTTCGCGATGCGTTCGGCCACGGTGACGTCAACTGGACCCTCAGCGGAGTCATCCAGCAGTCGTCCAACGTCGGAATCTCGATGTTCGGTTCCCGGCTCGACAATGGAACCCGGTACGCCTACCTCAAGAAGTTCGGGTTCGGGGCGAAGTCCGCCGTCGAGTTCCAGTACGAGACCCCGGGCATCCTGTCCGACAGCTGGAACACCCAGCAGAAGTACGACATCACCTACGGTCAGGGAATCGCCGCCAGCCTCGCCCAGATGGCCGGCGCCTACCAGACGCTCGGCAATGACGGCGTGAGGCTTCCGTTGCGGCTGGTCGAGAAGTGCACGATGCCGGACGGAACGGTGACCACCCCCACCACGGGAGAGCCGGTACGGGTGGTGTCCGAGTCTGCGGCCGACCAGGTCGTCCAGATGATGGAGACCGTGGTGAGCGGCGGCAGCCTCTCCACGGCGCTGTCCATCCCGGGATACCGCGTCGCAGCCAAGACGGGAACCGGTGAGGTGGCCGGGCCGAACGGGTACACCAGCGAGCGCATCGTCTCGCTTGCCGGGCTCGCGCCGGCCGAAAATCCTGAATACGCCGTGATCGTGAGCATCGTCAAGCCCGATATTATGAAGACGTCGACGGCAGCGGCTGCGCCATTCCAGAAGATCATGGCCCAGGTGCTGAAGACGTACCGTGTCGAGCCGTCCACAACGCCGGCTCCCCAATTGCAGACGACCTGGTAACCCGGGTCGTCCCGGTGAAGTCAAAGAAAGTGGGATTCAGTGTCCGATCGGATTCCCCCGGTCCTGCGTCCGGAGCATCCGTTAGCCCGATCCCTTGCCGGCCTGGTCAGTGAGTTCGGTCTGCACAGTATCGGCAGTCTCGACGCCGTAGAGGTCACCGGGGTGACCCTCCGCTCGGGCGAGGTTCAGCCAGGCGACCTGTTCGTGGGGATGCCAGGCGCTGCCAGCCACGGGGCCGGCTTCGCCCAGGCCGCAAAGGAGAGTGGGGCGGTAGCCCTCCTCACCGACCAGGAGGGCGCCGAACTCGCCGCCGCCGCCGGCCTCCCGATCGTCATCGTCGATTCACCTCGTGCGGCGCTCGGCGACATCTCGGCCTGGGTCTACCAGACCAACGAGCATCCGCCGCTGATGCTGGGAATCACCGGGACCAACGGCAAGACATCGACCGCGTACCTGCTCGAAGGCATCCTGAAACAACTCGGCCTGGTGACCGGGCTGAGCACAACGGCCGAGAGGCACATCGGCGACCTGACCGTGGTCAGCCGGCTGACCACGCCGGAAGCCAGCGAAATCCACGCGCTGCTCGCCCGCATGCGTGAGAGCGAAGTCCGGGCAGCCGTGCTCGAAGTGAGTGCACAGGCGCTCAGCCGCAACCGCGTCGACGGTCTCTCCTTCGATGTCGTCTCGTTCACCAACCTCAGCCACGACCACCTCGACGA
This sequence comes from Homoserinimonas sp. A520, assembly GCF_054489245.1. NCBI lineage: Bacteria > Bacillati > Actinomycetota > Actinomycetes > Micrococcales > Microbacteriaceae > Homoserinimonas > Homoserinimonas sp. A520. The sequence goes on from NZ_JBTMWX010000003.1 coordinate 419,638, forward strand.
CTACGCGGACATGGACGAGTACTTCGCGTCCAAGGTGCTGTTCTTCGACCCCGAGCGAGCCAGGCGAGGAGTCGTCTGCCTGGACTCGCCGTGGGGTGAGAAAGTGGTGCACGCTTCGCGCATCCCGGTGACGACCGTCGCATCCGTTCCCGGGACCGACGCGGAGTGGCAGGTCGAGATTCTCGACGAGCAGGCCGAGTACACCGCGTTCAGGCTTTCCGGTCCGGAAAGCCGCTCGCTGGAAACCAGGATCCCGATCATCGGGCGGCACATGGCAGCCAACGCCGCGCTGGCGATCGTCATGCTGGTTGAGGCCGGTTTCGAGCTCGAAGCCATCGGTCACGCCATCGGCGACGGAGTGCAGGCGTACCTGCCCGGCCGCACCGAACGCGTCTCAGGTGAGCGGGGTCCAACCGTCTACGTCGATTTCGGGCACAGCCCCGATGCCTTCCTGAACACGCTGGCGGCGGTGCGGCGGGTGACCAGCGGACGCGTGATCATGGTCTTCGGCGCCGACGGCGATCGGGACCCGAGCAAGCGCCACGAGATGGCCAGGGTCGCGTCGGAGGGTTCCGACATCCTGGTCGTCACCGATCATCATCCGCGGTTCGAAGACCCGGCGTCCATCCGGGCAACCCTGGTCGAAGGTGCGGGGCTGGCCGAGCACCAGGCAGAGCTGCACGAGGTCAGCCCGCCGGAGCAGGCGATCCGTGTCGCGGTCTCCCTCGCTGCCGAAGGCGATTCGATCCTCTGGGCAGGGCCCGGACACCAGGACTATCGCGACATCCGCGGTGTCCGCACGCCGTACTCGGCGCGGGCGGAGGCCAGGGAGGCCCTCCGCGAGGCAGGGTGGGCCTAGGTGGCGGCAGTGCGCGTTTACGGCGCGGCAGGCAAGACGACAACGCGGTTGATGGTCGACGCCATCACCGAAACGGCGGGCAGCGAGACCCCAGCGGATGTCGTAGTGCTGTTGTCGAGGGACGAAGCCGGCCGCTCGGCCGTGGCCGGGCTGGGCGCGGGCGGCCATGTCGTTGCCAACGCCGACTCTGTTCCGGCAACCCAGTTGCCGGCATCCGCTGTGACCTTCGGGCTCGGCGGGAATGCCGCGCTGCAGGCGAGCGACCTTGACGCCACCATCGACGGCACCTCGTTCACCCTGGCAGGCGACGGGCGCCGGCATCGGGTGCAGCTGAAGGCGCTGGGCGAGCATCACGTGATGAACGCGCTGGCAGCCCTCGCCGTTGCGGCGGTGCTGGGCATCCCTCTCGAGCGTTCCATCCCGGCGCTCGAAAGGCTCGGCACGCTCGGGAGCGGGCGAATGGAGAAGCTGTCAGCCCCGGACCAGGTGATCGTCATCGACGACTCGGTCAGTTCCAGTCCGCAGTCTGCAGCCGCAGCGCTCAAAGCCCTGGCCCAGGTTTCTGCTGGGGGGCGCTCCATCGCGGTGCTCGGCGAACTCACGCTCGAGGGGGAGGACGCACGAGAGGCACACGACCGGATCGGTCGCCTGATCGTCCGGCTGAACATCAAGAAGCTCATCGTTGTCGGGCAGGGCGCACGCCACATCCACAATGCTGCCGGGCTCGAAGGGTCATGGGACGGAGAGTCGGTGCTCGTGGACACGGCCGGTCAGGCATACGATTTGCTGCGTGATGAGTTGCGCAAGCAGGACGTCGTCCTCGTGAAGGGCGCAGCGCTCGACCGTTTCGCGCAGCGCTTGACTGGGGAGGCCTCGTGATCGTTCTCCTCGCCGCCGGCGGCTTCTCGCTGATCCTCTCCATGGTGCTCACTCCGCTGTTCGCCCGGCTGTTCCGCCGGATGAACCTGGGCCAGTTCTTCCGCGCTGACACCCCGACCACCCACGTGGTCAAGCGCGGTACACCATCGATGGGCGGTGTTGTCTTCATCCTGGCGGCGATCGCCGGTTACTTCCTCGCCAAGCTTCTCGGCCAGGAAGTCCCGACAGCATCCGCCCTCCTGGTCATCCTGATGATGGTCGGCCTCGGAATGGTCGGCTTCGTCGACGACTACATGAAAGTGCACCGGCAGAACAGCCTGGGCCTGCACCCGCTGGGGAAGATCGTCGGCACGGTGATCGTCGGGATCGTCTTCGCGGTGATCGGCATCAACGTGCGCGACATCAACGGCCAGGCGCCGGTGTCGTACGCCGTCTCGCTGGTGCGCGACATCGCCTGGCTGGACTTCCTGGTGATTTTCGGGCCGATTGTCGGGGTGGCAGCCGTCATCGTCTGGATCGTCATTATCACCACCGGCGTTTCCAACGCAGTGAACCTCACCGATGGACTGGACGGCCTGGCTGCCGGAGCATCCATCTTCGCCATCGGCTCCTACGTGATCATCGGGTTCTGGCAGAACGCACAGTCGTGCTTCTCGCTCCGACCGATTCCGATCGATGTCAACAAGTGCTACGAGGTGTCGAGCCCGCTCGAACTGGCCGTCATCGCCAGCGCGATCGTCGGCGCGCTGATCGGTTTCCTGTGGTGGAACACCTCGCCTGCCCAGATCATGATGGGCGACACGGGCGCGTTCGGCCTCGGTGGCGCGCTGGCGGCGCTGGCCATCCTCTCCCGCACCGAGTTGCTCCTCGTCTTCATCGGCGGCCTGTTCGTGATCGTCACCCTGTCGGTCATCCTCCAGCGCACCTACTTCAAGCTCACCAAGGGCAAGCGCATCTGGCGCGCCAGCCCGCTGCACCACCATTTCGAGATGAAGGGGTGGGCCGAGGTCACGATCGTCGTCCGCTTCTGGGTCATCTCCGGCCTGTTCGTCTCAGCTGGGGTTGGGCTCTTCTACCTCGAGTGGATCGCGCGGTGAGAAGTGCGGAACGGCTAGCAGGACTGACCAGCTGGCACGCCGATTGGCGCGGCCTCAAAGTCGCCGTGCTCGGGCTCGGTGTCACCGGCTTTTCCGTCGCAGACACGCTGGTGGAGCTTGGAGCCGAGGTGCTCGTGCTCGCTTCGCAGAGCGACCCGCAGCGGGCGGAGCTGCTCTCGGTGATCGGTGCTCGCCTGGTGACCAGGGACCTGGCATCGGGGGCAACGGATGACATGGCAGCCTTCGGGCCGGACCTCGTCGTGACGTCGCCCGGCTTTCCCCCCGGGCATCCGCTGATCGCCTGGGCGAACCAGAACCAGGTGGCGGTCTGGGGAGACGTCGAGCTGGCCTGGCGACTCCGTGACAAAGTGGCCGAACCGGCGCCCTGGCTCGTGGTGACCGGCACCAACGGCAAGACCACGACGGTGCAGCTGGCGACCGCGATGCTGATCGCCGACGGCACGCGCGCCATTGCCTGCGGCAACGTCGGCGTTCCGGTGCTCGACGCCATCCGCGACCCGGTGGGCTGGGATGTCCTGGTCGTCGAACTGTCCAGCTTCCAGCTGCACTACCTGGACAGCCTCTCCGCGTACTCGAGCGTGTGCCTGAACGTCGCTGCCGACCACCTCGACTGGCATGGTTCTGCCGAGGCTTACGCGCAGGCCAAGGCGAAGGTGTACCAGGCGACCCAGGTCGCCGCGATCTTCAACCGGGCGGATGACGCCACGCTCGCGATGGTGGAGAACGCCGACGTCGTCGAGGGATGCCGCGCGATCGGCTTCGGCCTCGGAATTCCGGGACCGAGCGACTTCGGGGTGGTCGAGGGGATCCTGTGCGACCGTGCATTCCTCGACGATCGCCACAGCACCGCACTGGAGCTGGCCACTGTCCACGAACTCGACAGCGTCGGGCTCAGCACCCCGCACATGGTGGCCAACGTCCTGGCCGCCGCAGCACTCGCCCGCTCCTTCGGAGCATCAGTCGCCGCCATTCGCTCCGCCCTGCTTGACTTCCACCTCGACCACCATCGCACCGAGACGGTTGGTGAGGGCCGCGGCATCCGCTGGGTCAACGACTCCAAGGCCACCAACCCGCACGCAGCGATTGCTGCACTGGCCTCGTTCGAATCGGTGGTGTGGATCGTCGGCGGGCTGCTTAAAGGCGTTTCGGTGGACGACCTGGTATCACGCCAGGCAGCCCGGCTGCGCGCAGTCGTCATTATCGGCGCAGGGCGCCAGGAGCTTCGGGAGGCTTTCGCGCGACACGCGCCCGCGATCCCGGTGTTCGAGGTCGACACACTTGACACTGAAGAGGTGATGCCGTCGGCCGTCCGGCTGTCGGCCGGTGTCGCGATGGCCGGGGACGTCGTATTGCTGGCTCCGGCCGCCGCGTCGATGGACCAATTCCGCGATTACGCGGACCGTGGAACGCGGTTCGCGGTGGCGGTGCAGGAATTCTTGGGAGCTGAGGCAGATGACGACGAGCAGGCCCCGCCGCCTCCCGCCGCACGCCCCTGATCCCGGTCGGCAGCCCGCCGGTGCGGTGGTCGCCGTCAAACGGCTGTTCGCCTCTGAGACCGGAAACTATTTCCTGCTCCTCGGCACCACCCTGTTCCTCGTGGTCTTCGGCCTGGTGATGGTGCTTTCATCATCCGCGGTGACCTCGTACACCGAGTCCGACAACTTCTTCCGCGGATTCGAGCGCCAGGCACTCTTCGCTGCGCTCGGCCTGCCATTGATGCTGCTGGCCTCCAGGATGCCGGCGATCTTCTGGAAGAAGTGGGCGTTGCTGGCCGTAACCGTCGGCATCGGACTCCAATTTCTCACGGTCGCCACGAATCTCGGTTACTCAGTGAACGGCAACCGGAACTGGATCAGACTCGGTGACTTCACCATGCAGCCGTCCGAAGTGGTGAAGCTGGCCCTGGTGATCTGGCTGGGGAGCGTGCTGGCACGCAAGCAGGACAGCCTGCACAACTGGAAGGACCTCGCACTCTCGGTGGGTCCGATCGCCGGCGCTGCGATCGGTTTCGTCCTCCTCGGCCGGGACCTCGGAACGGCGATCATCGTGACGATGATCGTGCTCGGCGCCCTGTTCTTCGCCGGGGTCAGGCTCCGTCACTTGGCGGTCGTGGTCGCGGGAATGGCGCTGGGAGGCGCGATCATGGCGTTCGCGACACTGTCGCGCCAGAACCGCATCCAGGTCTGGCAGGACGGCTGTTCATCGTCTGCCGACCTGCTGACCGATTGCTGGCAGACCATCCACGGGTGGTGGGCGCTGGCATCCGGTGGCGTCTTCGGTGACGGGCTCGGCAACTCGAAGGCGAAGTGGAACTGGCTTCCGGAGGCGGACAACGACTTCATTTTTGCGATCATCGGCGAAGAGCTCGGACTAGTCGGTGCCGCTCTGGTTCTCGTGCTGTTCACGGTCACCGCCATCGCATTCGTGCGGATCATCCGCAGCAACCCCGACCCGTTCGCCAAGATCACGGTCAGTGCCGTGATGGTGTGGATCATCGGCCAGGCCTTCGTCAACATCGCCGTGGTGCTGGGCGTCCTGCCGGTGCTCGGAGTGCCGCTCCCGCTGATCTCGGCCGGCGGCACAGCGCTGATCTCCAGCATGGTGGCCATCGGGGTCGCGCTCTCCTTCGCCAGGCGGTCGCCGAACGAACGATCGGCGGAGCGGGCCGGCCTGGCACCCGGGAGGATGGTTCGATGACCAACTACCTCCTTGCCGGCGGGGGCACCGCCGGCCACGTGAACCCGCTGCTGGCCATCGCCGACCGGCTTCGCCATGCTGAACCGGATGCCACCGTTCTTGCACTGGGAACGGCCGAAGGACTGGAGGCGCGGTTGGTGCCGGCCAGGGGCCACGAGCTGCTCACCGTCGCCCGGTTGCCGTTCCCGCGTCGGCCGAACGGCGCTGCGTTTCGTTTTCCCGGACGGTTCCGTGCTCTCATCGCCGAGATCCAGGGCCTGATCGAAGCGAACCAGATCGACGTGGTGATCGGTTTCGGCGGCTACGTCTCTGCTCCGGCCTACCTGGCGGCCCGCCGCGCGGGTGTGCCCATCGTCATCCACGAGGCGAACGCGAGACCGGGCCTGGCCAACCGTCTCGGCAGCCTGTTCACTCGCCATGTCGGGGTCACCTTCCCGGGAACCCGCCTGCGAGGCGCTCGAGTGGTCGGGATGCCGTTGCGCCGGGAAATCGAGGAGCTGGACCGCCACGTGAGCCGGGCGGAGGCATTCTCGTTCTTCGGGCTCGACCCGTCACGGCTCACCCTGCTGGTGACCGGCGGTTCCCTCGGAGCTGCCAGGGTGAACGAAACCGTCCATGCCGCCGCGGCCAACATCCTGGGCGCGCAGTGGCAGATCCTCCACGTGACCGGGGAGCGCTCCCCATTGCCGCCATCCGAGCTGTCCGGGTACCGCCTGCTGCGCTATTGCGACCGGATGGACCTCGCCCTGGCGGTGGCTGATTTCGGGGTCGCGCGTGCCGGAGCGGCAACCGTCAGTGAGTTGACCGCGCTGGGCATCCCGGCGGCATACGTTCCGCTGGCCATCGGCAACGGAGAACAACGGCTGAACGCGCGCGCGGTAGCCGACGCCGGGGGAGCGATCATCGTCGACAACGCCGCATTCACGCCGGAGTGGGTGTCGCGCACGCTGGTTCCGCTGCTGCAGGACCGCGCAGCGATCGCCGCCATGGCCGCGCGTACAGCAGCGCACGGAGTGCGCGATGGTAGCGATCGCCTGCTCGGCCTGGTGCGGGAAGCCCTCGCATCCAGCGGCACTTCTACCCAGTAAATTAGTGACAATGATCAAGTCGGACTTCTCCCAGCCGGTTCCTGACGAACTCGGCGCCGTGCACTTCGTGGGAATCGGCGGTGCGGGGATGAGCGGCATCGCGCGGCTCTTCGTCGACGCGGGCTTCCGGGTCACCGGGTCCGACATGCGCAGCGGCGGCACTGTCGAGGCGCTGCAGGCGGCCGGCGTCCGGATCTCGGTCGGGCACGATGCAGCGAATGTAGCCGGAGCAGACACTCTCGTGGTGAGCGGGGCCATCGCCGAGGACAACCCGGAATACCTGGCCGCGCGTGCGCAGGGCCTTCCGATCATCCACCGCGCCCAGGCACTGGCCTGGCTTACCAACCAAAGCCGCCTGGTGGCTGTGGCCGGCGCTCACGGCAAGACCACGTCGACCGCCATGATCGTGACCGCACTGCTCGCACTGGATGCTGACCCCAGTTTCGTGAACGGCGGGGTCATCCGCTCATTGGGCGTCAGCGCGGCTCGTGGTTCAGGCGAATTGTTCGTCGTGGAGGCAGACGAGTCCGATGGATCCTTCCTGCTCTACGACACCGCGGTCGCCCTCATCACGAACGTCGACCCGGACCACCTCGACCATTTCGGGTCGGAGGAGGCGTTCGAGGCAGCCTTCGTGACCTTCGCCGAGAAGGCGCGCGAATTGGTGGTCATCTCCAGCGATGACCGTCGTGCCGCCGGGCTGGCCTCCCGCCTGGCGGACCGCAGGGTGTTGACCTTCGGCCAGGCGGATGCGGCGGACATCCGCCTGCACTCGGTGGACGACTCGTCGACGATCTCGTTCTCCCTGCACTACCTCGGTCATGACTACCAGGCGAAGCTCCTCGTGCCGGGGCTTCACAACGCCATCAACGCCGCTGGCGCGTTCGGCGTCCTGGTCGGCCTGGGGTTCGAGCCTCAGCCGGCACTGGATGCCATTGCCACCTTCACCGGGGCAGAGCGCCGGTTCGAGCTTCGCGGCGAGGTCGGGGGAGTGCGTGTCTACGATGACTTCGCCCACCACCCGACCGAGATCAGGGCGGCACTCTCGGGAGCGCGGGCAGCGGCCGGCGGTGGGCGCCTGATTCCCCTTTTCCAGCCGCACCTGTACAGCCGCACCCGGATGATGGCCGACGAGTTCGCTGACACTTTCGAGGAGCTTGCCGACCACACCATCGTGGTTCCGGTCTACGGCGCGCGGCAGGATCCGGAGCCCGGGGTCACCGGCGAGCTCATCACCAGCCGGTTCACCTCGACTGACGTCGGTCGCTACTTCGACGACTGGCAGGAGGCCTCGGACTATGCGGCTTCCATCGCCAGGCCGGGCGACCTGCTGATCCCGATGGGCGGTGGCGACGTGTTCCTGATCGTGCCGCAGCTCCTCGAGAGCCTGAAGGCAGCGGCAGCACGGCGGGGTGCATGAAGCGGCCCGAGGGTTTCGACGCTGCGCCAGAACCGCCGAGGCAGAAGACAGCGGCGGCCCAGAAGCCTTCGCGGCAGAAGCCGTCGCCGGCGAAACAGTCTCGGCAGAAGCCTGACCAGCCGAAACCAGCCCACCCGAAGCCAACTCCGAAGAAACCCGCTCGGCAGAAACCTGCCCAACCGGAGCCGGCCCAGAAGGAACCGGTACGCCGGAAGCCGACCCGCGCCGACGACACCGCACGCCAGGCACGCAGGGCAGCCAGGGAGCGCCGACGATACGAGCGTGACGAGGTCAGGCGCTTCACCAGACGGGCGCGGCATCGCCGGTTCGTCTGGATCACCGCGGCGGCGGTCGTGGTCGCCCTGGTGGGAACGGTCGCCGTTGCGGTGTACTCGCCGCTTCTCGCCCTGACCAGGATCGAGATCACCGGAACCTCGAGCGTCGATCCGGCAGACATCCACGATGCGGTGAAGGGCCAACTCGGCACGCCGCTGGCGCTGGTCGACTCCGATCGGCTCACCAGGGAACTCGGGGAGTTCAGCCTCATCCAGAGTTACGTCACCGAGACGGTGCCACCGCACACCCTCATCATCCATGTCACCGAGCGCGCGCCGATCGGCAGCATTGCGACCGCATCGGGCTTCACGGTGGTCGATCCGGCAGGCGTCACCATAACGAAGGCGGACACCAGGCCGGAGGGAGTCCCGGTGATCGAACTGTCCGGCGCGGACACCGAGTCCGATGTTTTCGACTCCGTGGTCGAGGTGCTGTTCGCGCTCCCCGATTCCGTGGCTATCCGGGTGGATCGCGTCATGGCGGCCACCAAGGATGACGTCACCCTGGTGCTCGACGGCACCGGGCAGCAGGTCGTGTGGGGGAGCGCCGATCAGTCGGACCTCAAGGCGCGAGTGCTGGCAGCACTCATGGCGACGCAGGACCCGAACGCGAGGGTCGCATATGACGTCACTGCACCGCTGAGCGCTGTCATCCGCCCGATCTGACCCTCCCGCGCCCGGATCGAACGAATTCGAGCGCATCGGCGTGCCTCTTGCTGTGAATCGACACCACAGATTCGCAACACGCGGGAGTGCCTGAGGGCAGGTCGCGGGTCGGCAGCTTAGCTTTCAGAGCAGGAAATACATACTGAGCATAACTTTAAGCTTCTAGTAGAGGTTGAAAGTCGGGGGCAGCCCCAAGCATTGGGAACTCATATTTGGCAGCGGAGGCCGGCAATGTCAGCAAACCAGAACTACCTAGCCGTGATAAAGGTCGTCGGCATAGGCGGCGGCGGCGTCAACGCGGTCAACCGCATGATCGAATTGGGCCTTCGAGGCGTTGAATTCATCGCCATCAACACGGATGCGCAGGCACTGTTGATGAGCGACGCCGACGTGAAGCTCGACGTCGGACGCGAACTTACCCGCGGACTCGGTGCCGGGGCAGACCCCGAGGTAGGCCGTCGGGCAGCCGAGGACCACGCCGAGGAGATCGAAGAGGCCCTGGCCGGCGCCGACATGGTGTTCGTGACCGCGGGAGAGGGCGGCGGAACCGGAACCGGTGGCGCCCCGGTGGTCGCGAGGATCGCCAAGTCGATCGGCGCGCTCACCATCGGTGTCGTGACCCGGCCGTTCGGCTTCGAGGGCAAGCGTCGCGCTGCCCAGGCCGAGGTGGGGATCACTGCGCTCAAGAGCGAGGTCGACACCCTCATCGTCGTGCCGAACGACAGGCTGCTGGAGATCAGCGACCGGGGCATCAGCTTCCTCGAGGCCTTCGCCACCGCCGACCAGGTACTGCTCGCCGGCGTGCAGGGCATCACCGACCTGATCACCACTCCGGGCCTCATCAACCTCGACTTCGCTGACGTCAAGTCGGTCATGCAGGGCGCCGGCTCGGCATTGATGGGAATCGGATCCTCCCGCGGGGCCGACAGGGCGATCAAGGCTGCCGAACTGGCGGTGGCATCACCGCTCCTGGAAGCGAGCATCGACGGCGCACACGGCGTGCTGCTCTCCGTGCAGGGCGGATCGAACCTCGGCATCTTCGAGATCAACGACGCTGCCCGGCTGGTTCAGGAAGCCGTGCACCCGGAGGCGAACATCATCTTCGGCGCCGTCATCGACGACACCCTGGGCGACGAGGTCCGGGTCACCGTCATCGCTGCCGGGTTCGACGGCGGCGAGCCGATCGTCAAGAAGCAGGGTCACCGTTCGACGTACGTCGACCCCGACAACGAACTCGTCTCGGTCGCGGCACCGTCGGCTGCAGCTGAAGGAGCCACCCCGGCCTGGAGCGGCGAGCCGGAACTCCCGAAGGCACCAGCGGATCCCGTCTTCGATGAAGACGATGACAACCTCGATATTCCCGACTTCCTGAAGTGACGGGCCTTAAGTGACAGGCGGCCCCCTCGCGGATCGGCTGACGGCGGTGCGGGCTGCCATAGCCGATGCCGCACGCGAGGCCGGGCGAACGGAATCCGAGATCACGACGATCGTGGTGACGAAATTCCATTCTGCGGAACTCGTGCGGGAACTGCATGCACTGGGAGTGCGTGACGTGGGTGAGAACCGCCATCAGGAGGCGTCGGCGAAGGCCGCGTCACTCGGTGACCTCGACCTGGTCTGGCATTTCGTCGGCCAGTTGCAGAGCAAGAAGGCCAGGCAGGTGCGGTCGTACGCCAGCGTCGTCCATTCGCTCGATCGTGAGTCCGTCATCGATGCGCTGGCACTCGCTGATGGCGCGGCCGGCGTGGTCATCGACGGCTTCGTGCAGCTCAACCTCACCGACGACCCGGGCAGGGGCGGCGTTCAGCCCGATGACCTGCTCCGGATCGCAGAGCGCGTGAAGGCCGCCGATGGCCTTCGACTGCGCGGCGTGATGGCCGTTGCGCCGATCGGCGAAGAACCGCGCCGGGCTTTCGAGCGGGTGCGCGCAGCATCCGCTCGGCTGCGAACCCTGGACCCGGAAGCCGGATCCATCTCGACGGGCATGTCCGGCGACTTCCGGGAGGCGATCCTGGAAGGTGCGACACACCTCCGGATTGGTTCCGCAATCACCGGAAACCGCACCACCCCGGGTTAATCTCGAACCAGAAGTTCACCACCAGGAGGCAAAACAAATGGCAAACCCACTACGCAAGACCATGGTCTACCTGGGGCTTGCCGACGAAGAGTTCGACTATCAGGACAACTCTCCGGTGGCTCCCGTTGCCCCCGTTCACCAGGCCCAGTCCCCGCAGCACGTGTCGCAGCAGGGTTCGGCATCCAGGGCTCCGGTGACACCACTCCGCAGGCCGACCACCACACGAAGCGCGGCACCCACTGAAATGAATGAGATCCTCACGGTCCACCCGCGTCAATACAAAGACGCCCAGGTGATCGCCGAAAGCTTCCGCGAAGGCGTCCCGGTGATCATCAACCTGTCCCAGATGAGCGAGCCGGATGCCCGTCGACTGATCGATTTCGCCAGCGGCCTCTCCCAGGGCCTGTACGGCAAGATCGAGAGGGTCACATCGAAGGTCTTCCTGCTGTCGCCGGCACACGTTGCCGTCAGCGGAGACCAGCCTGCGGCAGAGTCCGACGTCGAGGCGTCGTTCTTCACCCAGAACTAGCCGGGTGATCGTTTCGACCGTTGCGGCGGTGCTGTATGCCGCGCTGCTCATCTACCTGCTGGTGATGTGGTTGCGCTTCATCGTCGATATCGTGCAGGTGATCAACCGTCAGTGGCGCCCGAAGGGGTTCGTGCTGGTGATCACCGAGGTCGCTTATGTGCTGACCGATCCGCCCCTGAAGCTCGTTCGCCGGCTGGTTCCGCCCATCCGGGCCGGCGGTATGGCACTCGACTTTGCCTGGAGCATCGTCATGCTAGTGGTGATAGTCCTGATTATTCTGACTGGGAGTATCCGGTAACCGGAATGTACGCTGTAGCCTTGACCTGTGGGCAGGGTGCAATTCCTGAACGCAGTCAACTTTGCTAGCGTTTTCCTAACGTTCCATGATTTATCAGAAAGTTTTTTGAGGTGACGAGAATGGCCCTTACGCCTGAAGACGTAGTCAACAAGCGGTTCCAGCCGACCAAATTTCGCGAGGGCTATGACCAGGACGAGGTCGATGACTTTCTGGACGAGGTCGTTGTCGAGCTGCGACGCCTGAACCAGGAGAACGAAGAGCTGCGCCAGCGCCTCATCGCCAGCGACTCGCGGATTGCCGAACTGCAACGCAGTGGTGGTTCCGCCACCGCGCAGGCCCAGCCGGCTCCGGCCGACACTGTCGCCCAGCCCGTCGCGGCGCAGCCGGCCCAGCCGGAGGCACCGGCTCAGACCGGCTTCGGCGCCACTCCCGGACTCGACGACGCCGGCAGCACCAACAACCTGCTGCAGCTCGCCCGCCGCCTGCACGAAGAGCACGTCCGTGAAGGTATCGAGAAGCGCGACGCACTCATCGCAGAGGGCCACGCGACGGCGGCACGAGTCGTTGGAGAAGCCGAAGCCCAGCAGCGCGAGCAGATCGGTGCGCTCGAGAAGGAGCGCGCCTCCCTCGAGGCTGCGATCGAAGAACTTCGCACCTTCGAGAGCGAGTACCGCCAGAAGCTGAAGAGCTACATCGAAGAGCAGCTGCAGGAGCTGGAGAACGCCGCACCGGTGAACACCGGCAGTACCCCGCATGGTGCCGGTGCGAGCTCAGGTGCCGCGAGTTCGGGTGGTTTCACCGCTCCCGGGACCTCGACGCCTCCGCCAGCCAGCTACCAGGGCTTTGGCGGAAACTGAGCCGGTCGCGCAGTCGGGGAACACCGGGCGTCACCGGATCAACGTTCGGGCGCTAGCCTCACTGGCCGTAGTCGCCGTGCTGGTCCTCGGTGCTGACCAGTTCACCAAGTTCCTCGTCGTCAGCAACCTGAGCGCCGGAGAGCACAACCCGGTCATCGGGGAACTGCTGCAATTCGTGTTCGTCAAGAACTCGGGGGCGGCGTTCTCACTGGCCAGCGGGTCAACCTGGATCTTCTCCATCGCGGCATCCGCCGTCACGGTGTTCATCATCCTGTTCGCCCACCGGATCAAGTCCCTGGCCTGGGCGGTGCTGTTCGGGATGCTGCTGGGCGGTACCCTGGGCAACCTGCTCGATCGGTTGTTCCGGGAGCCGAGCTTCGGCCTGGGGCACGTGGTCGACTTCATCCAGGTGTGGGGATTCCCGGCGATCTTCAACGTCGCCGATATCTTCATCGTGTCGAGCATGGGGCTGTTCATCATCCTCTCGGTCCGCGGTGTTCGCCTCGATGGCACCCGAGAAGCAGCCGGCGACCCTGACGCCGTGCCGGAAGCAAAGTAGCGACTATGGAGACACGCAGCCTCCCGTTGCCCGACGGCCTTGCGGGGGAGCGCACCGACACCGCGTTGGCCAAGCTCATGGGCTTCTCCCGCAGCTTTGCCGCCGAAGTCATCGAGGCTGGCGGCGTCAGCGCTGACGGTGTTCGCCTGGCGAAGTCGGATCGCCTGCGCGCGGGAGCCTGGCTCGAGGTCACCTGGGAACCGAAGCAGGCACCGGTCATCGTGCCGATGAACGTTCCTGAGCTCACGGTGGTGCACGACGACGACGACCTGATCGTGATCGACAAACCGGTCGGCGTTGCCGCCCACCCCTCCGTCGGGTGGACCGGGCCGACGGTGCTCGGCGCCCTGGCCGGTGCCGGCTACCGCATTGCCACCTCCGGTGCGGCGGAGCGCGCAGGAATCGTGCATCGGCTCGACGCGGGCACCAGCGGCCTCATGGTCGTCGCCAAGTCGGAGCATGCATACTCGGAACTCAAGCGGGCCTTCCACGACCGCAAGGTCGACAAGACCTACCACGCCATCGTGCAGGGCCATCCCGATCCGCTGACCGGCACGATCGGCGCCCCGATCGGTCGACACCCCGGGTCGAGCTGGAAGTTCGCCGTCGTGGCGGATGGCAAGCCTTCGGTGACCCACTACGAGACGCTCGAGGCGTTTCCCAGCGCCTCCCTCCTCGAGATCCGCTTGGAAACCGGCCGAACCCATCAGATCCGGGTGCACATGGCTGCGCAGCGCCACCCCTGCGTCGGCGATGCCATGTACGGCGCGGACCCGACGATTTCCGAGCGACTCGGCCTTGGCCGGCAATGGCTGCACGCCGTTCGGTTGGGCTTCGTGCATCCGGGAACCCACCAACCGGTCGAATACCAGACGGAGTATCCAGCCGATCTGCAACATGCATTAGCCATTCTCCGCGCCAGTTAAACGCTTCTCCGCGCGCTCTGAGCGGTCATCGCCCGGCGACGATCTAAGCTGGACTCTCCACCCGGTTCAACCCTCGGCTAGACGGAGAGCAGTGCCTTCCAGCAAAGATTCCTTCGTGCACCTGCACGTGCACAGCGAATACTCGATGCTCGATGGCGCAGCCAGGGTCAAGCCGCTGATTGCGGCTGCCGTCGAGCAGGGAATGCCGGCGGTTGCGGTCACCGACCACGGCAACGTCTTCGGTGCCTACGACTTCTGGAAGACGGCGACCGAGGCCGGCATCAAGCCGATCATCGGCACCGAGGCCTACCTCACTCCCGGCACCCATCGCAGTGACAAGACCAGGGTGCGCTGGGGCAACGGGGGAGGGGACGACGTCTCCGGCTCCGGCGCATACACCCACATGACACTGCTCTCGGAGACCACCCAGGGCATGCACAACCTGTTCCGGCTTTCCTCCAGGGCCTCCATCGAGGGCTACTACTTCAAGCCACGCATGGACCGCGAACTGCTTTCCCAATACGGCGAAGGCCTGATTTCGACTACCGGATGCGCCAGCGGCGAGATCCAGACGCGCATCCGCCTCGGCCAGTACGAGGAGGCGAAGAAGGCGGCAGCGGAATTCCGTGACATCTTCGGCAAGGAGAACTTCTTCTGCGAGATCATGGACCACGGCATCGATGTTGAACGCCGTGCGATGAGCGACCTGCTGAGGCTCGCCAAGGAGCTCGACCTCCCACTGCTGGCCACCAACGACCTGCACTACACGCACGCCCACGACGCGACCAGCCACGCCGCCCTGCTCTGCGTGCAGTCCGGGTCGACCCTGGACGACCCTAACCGGTTCAAGTTCGACGCGGACGAGTTCTACCTCAAGTCGGCCAGCCAGATGCGTGAGCTGTTCCGCGACTACCCGGAGGCCTGCGACAACACGCTGCTGATCGCCGAGCGAAGCGACGTGAAATTCAACGAGAGCGCGAACTACATGCCGCGCTTCCCGGTTCCGGACGGCGAGACCGAGGAGACCTGGTTCATCAAGGAGGTCGACAATGGGCTGCACGTGCGCTACCCGACCGGCATCCCCGCTGACGTGCGCAAGCAGGCAGACTACGAGGTCGGCGTCATCCTGCAGATGGGCTTCCCCGGCTACTTCCTGGTGGTCGCCGACTTCATCAACTGGTCCAAGCGGAACGGCATCCGCGTCGGCCCAGGCCGTGGCTCCGGTGCCGGGTCGATGGCCGCCTACGCGATGGGCATCACCGACCTGGACCCGCTGAAGCACGGCCTGATCTTCGAGCGCTTCCTGAACCCGGACCGCGTCTCCATGCCCGACTTCGACGTCGACTTCGACGACCGGCGCCGTGGCGAAGTCATCAAGTACGTCACCGAGAAGTACGGCGATGAGCGAGTCGCCCAGATCGTCACCTACGGCACCATCAAGGCGAAGCAGGCACTGAAGGACTCGTCCCGCGTGCTCGGCTTCCCGTTCGGTATGGGTGAGAAGCTCACCAAGGCGATGCCGCCACCGATCATGGGCAAGGACATCCCGCTCACCGGCATCTTCGACAAGGACCACCCGCGCTACAAGGAGGCCGGAGACATCCGCTCTGTGGTCGAAACCGACCCGGAGGCGAGGACCGTTTTCGACACCGCCCTCGGGCTGGAGAACCTGAAGCGGCAGTGGGGCGTGCACGCCGCCGGCGTCATCATGTCGTCCGACCCGCTGATCGACATCATCCCGATCATGAAGCGGGAGCAGGACGGCCAGATCGTCACGCAGTTCGATTACCCCGCCTGCGAGGCGCTCGGCCTCATCAAGATGGACTTCCTGGGCCTTCGCAACCTCACGATCATCGATGACGCACTCGACAACATCGAGTCGAACCGTGGCCACCGTCCGGTGCTGGAAGACCTCGAACTGGACGACCAGCCTGCCTACGACCTCCTGGCCAGGGGCGACACCCTCGGCGTGTTCCAGCTGGATGGTGGCCCGATGCGCGGGCTGCTCCGGCTGATGAAGCCCGACAACTTCGAAGACATCTCGGCCGTGCTGGCCCTGTACCGGCCAGGCCCGATGGGAGCGGACTCCCACACCAACTACGCGCTGCGCAAGAACGGTCAGCAGGAGATCGACTACATCCATCCGGAGCTCTCCGAGGCGCTTCACGACGTGCTTGGCACGACCTATGGCTTGATCGTCTACCAAGAGCAGGTCATGTCGATTGCGCAGAAGCTGGCCGGCTTCACGCTCGCCCAGGCGGACCTGCTGCGGCGGGCGATGGGCAAGAAGAAGAAGTCAGAGCTGGACAAGCAGTTCGAGGGCTTCAGCGCCGGCATGCAGGAGCGCGGCTATTCGACGGATGCGGTGAAGACACTGTGGGACATCCTGCTGCCGTTCTCCGACTACGCCTTCAACAAGGCGCACTCCGCCGCCTACGGCGTGGTCTCGTATTGGACCGCCTACCTGAAAGCCCACTATCCGGCCGAGTACATGGCAGCACTGCTGACCAGCGTCGGCGACTCCAAGGACAAGCTCGCGATCTACCTGAGCGAGTGCCGCCGGATGGGCATCAAGGTGCTGGCTCCAGACGTCAACGAGTCGATCGGATTCTTCGCCGCCGTCGGCGAAGACATCCGCTTCGGACTGGGAGCCGTGCGGAACGTCGGCCACAACGTGGTTGAGGCGATCCGCGGGGCCCGCGAGGCGAAGGGGCGGTTCGAGTCATTCCACGACTTCCTGGCGAAGGTCCCGATCCCGGTCGCGAACAAGCGCACCATGGAGTCGCTGATCAAGGCCGGCGCGTTCGACTCGCTCGGGGCGACGCGCCGTGCGCTCATGGAGATCCACGAGGACGCCGTCGAGGCAGCGGTGAGCGTCAAGCGGGCGGAAGCCAACGGGCAGGTCGGTTTCGACTTCGACAGCCTCTGGGACGAACCACAGACCGTACAACAGGTTCCGCCACGACCGGAGTGGGCCAAGCGCGACAAGCTGGCGTTCGAGCGCGAAATGCTCGGGCTCTACGTCTCCGATCATCCGCTCGCCGGCCTGGAACTGCAGCTCGCCAAGCACGCGAGCACCACCATCGCCGACCTTCTCGCGGGTGATGCCGCCCAGGACGGTGAGACGGTCACGGTGGCCGGGCTGATCACCAGCGTGCAGCACCGCACCGCCCGCAACTCCGGCAACCAGTACGGAATGGTCACCGTCGAGGACTTCGGCGGCGAGATCACGGTCATGTTCCTCGGCAAGACGTACCAGGAGTTCTCGCCGGCGCTGACCAACGACTCGATCGTCGTGGTCAGGGGGCGGGTGAGCGCGCGAGACGACGGGATGAATCTGCACGCCGTGAGCATGTTCACGCCGGACACCGGGGCATCGCTGGGTTCCGGGCCGCTCGTGATCTCGCTCCCGGAGTTCCGGGCGACGACGGATGTCGTATCCGCGCTGAGCGATGCCCTCATCCGCCATTCTGGTGACACCGAAGTGAGGCTGAAGCTGATCAAGGGGGAGAGCGCGCGGATGTTCGAGGTGCCGTACCCCGTCTCGGTGAGCGCCGACCTCTACGGCGAGCTGAAGTCGCTGCTCGGCCCCAGCTGCCTGGGTTGATGATCCCGCTAAAGTTGTGGAAGCCATGATCCAGACCATCGACCTCCGAGGCGCCACGCCCAATCGTTCCGAGCTCCTCGCCCTGGTGCCGAGAGCCGTCACCGACGTTTCCGCGGCGACCGCCATCGCTGAGGAGCTCATCGCCGACGTGCGGAACCGCGGCGAGGTTGCGCTCCTCGATCAGGCCGAACGCCTGGACGGGGTGCGACCGAGCCGCACGAGGGTCGCCTCCTCTGAACTCAGCGACGCGCTGGCGGCACTGGACCCGACCGTCCGGCTGGCGATCGAGGAGGCCATCGAGCGCCTCCGTGCCGCATCGCGTGCCCAACTGCCTGCCCCGGTGACGACCCGCCTCGGCGACGGTGCCCACGTCGTCCAGCGCTGGTCCCCGATGGCCAGGGTGGGCCTGTACGTGCCGGGCGGCAAAGCCGTCTACCCGTCGAGCGTCCTGATGAACGTGGTGCCCGCCCAGGTCGCCGGCGTCTCTTCGATCGCGCTGGCCTCGCCTCCCCAGCGGGAGTTCGGGGGCTCGGTTCACCCGACCATCCTGGCCGCCGCCGCGCTGCTCGGTGTCGATGAGGTCTACGCCATGGGCGGTGCCGGCGCTATCGGCGCGTTCGCCTACGGAGTTCCGGATGCCGGACTCGACCCGGTTCAGCTCATCACCGGCCCCGGCAATGTCTTCGTGGCGGCAGCCAAGCGCCTGGTGCGCGGCCAGGCCGGTATCGACGCGGAGGCCGGCCCGACCGAAATCCTGGTCATCGCGGATGCCACGGCCAACGCCCGTTTCGTTGCTGCCGACCTGGTGAGCCAGGCCGAGCATGACGAGCTCGCCTCCGCCGTCCTGGTGACAGATTCCGCGGAGTTGTCAGGCCGGGTGCAGGATGAGCTCCGCACCCTGGTCTCGGAAGCAGCCCATAGCGTCCGGATCACCGAGGCGCTGGGTGGTCGGCAATCGGCGATCGTGCTCGTCGACGACCTGCCTGCGGCCGTTGCGTTCAGCAATGCCTACGGACCGGAGCACCTGGAGCTCCACACCGAGAATCCGGATGCGGTGCTCGAGGGTATTGAGAGCGCCGGTGCCATCTTCGTCGGCGACCACTCACCGGTCAGCCTGGGGGACTACCTGGCCGGATCGAACCATGTGCTGCCGACCGGCGGGCAGGCGAGGTTTTCATCGGGCCTGGGGGCGTACACGTTCCTGAGGCCCCAGCAGGTCATCCGATACGACCGCCGGGGCTTGGGCGAGGTTCGCGACCACATCGTGGCCCTGGCGACGGCGGAGAACCTGCCGGCGCACGCCGCAGCTGTCACCGCCCGATTCGACGGCTGATCGGCTGAGAGGCAGAGAGGTTGAGAGGCCGGGCGGCAGGGCGTCGTCAGGGTTTCGCCGAGGCGGTGGCCTATTGTTGAGTCACCATGTTCTGCCCCTTCTGCCGCCACCCGGACTCCCGGGTCATCGACTCACGGACCAGTGATGATGGGCTGTCGATCCGCCGTCGTCGGCAATGTCCGGAGTGCGGCCGCCGCTTCAGCACCATCGAGACCGCCAGCCTGAGCGTGGTCAAGCGCAACGGGGTGCTCGAGCCGTTCTCGCGCGAGAAGGTCGTTGCCGGTGTGCGGAAGGCCTGCCAGGGCCGGCCGGTGACCGACACCGACCTCGCGGTGCTCGCACAGAAGGTCGAGGAGACCATTCGTGCCACCGGGGCGTCGCAGATCGACGCCAACGACATCGGAGTGGCAATCCTGCCCCCGCTGCGGGAACTCGACGAAGTTGCGTACCTGCGATTCGCCAGCGTGTACCAGGGTTTCGAGTCGCTCGAGGATTTCGAGTCGGCAATCACCCAGCTGCGGGTGGAGCACGACGAGCCGCTCAGCGCCGCCGAATAGGCCAGCGCCACCGATATAGCCAGCGCCACCGAATGGGCCAGTCCGGCAGGAGGATGCCGGTAGCCTGATCAGCGTATGTATCGACTACTCTTCCAGGCCGTGCTCACCAGACTGGATCCCGAACTCGCGCACAACCTCGCGTTCCGGTTCATCCGGACCCTGGCCTGGACCCGGGTCGGCACGCTCATCGCCCGTTTCACCCGGCCGCATCCGTCTCTCGCTGTCGAAACGCTCGGCTTGCGCTTTGCCTCACCGTTCGGGGTGGCTGCCGGTTTCGACAAGGAGGCCAAGGCGATCCAGGGCCTGTGGCAGCTCGGATTCGGCCACGTCGAAGTCGGAACGCTGACGGCCAGGCCGCAACCGGGCAACGACCGCCCACGCATGTTCCGGCTGGTCGCCGACCGTGCCGTCATCAACCGGATGGGATTCAACAACGGCGGGAGCACGGATGCCGTCCCGCGGCTGGAACGTGCCCGCAAGCGCCGCAGCCGTCCGGTCATCGGGGTCAACATCGGCAAGTCGCGTGCGGTCGATGTGGCAGATGCGGCGGCCGATTACCTGCAGAGCACGACGTTGCTGGCGCCGGTGGCCGACTACCTGGTGGTCAACGTGAGCTCACCCAACACGCCGGGGCTGAGGGGCCTGCAGGAGCTGGACAAGCTGGGCCCGTTGCTCGGCGACGTCCGCAACGCCGCAGGCAGGATACCGGTGCTCGTGAAGATCGCGCCCGACCTGACCGACGACGAAGTGCGGCGCATCGCGAAGCTCGTCGTCGAGCTGCCACTGGCCGGGATCATCGCCACCAACACCACGATTTCCCGAGACGGGCTGGCGACCGACCCGACTATTGTGGCGCAGATGGGCGCCGGCGGGCTGTCGGGTGCGCCGCTGGCTGCGCGATCCCTGGAAGTGCTGAAACTCATCCGCAGTATCGTGCCTGCCGAGCTGTGCGTGATCTCGGTCGGGGGAGTGGAGACCGCCCGCGACGTCGCCGAACGGCTCGAGGCGGGTGCGACCCTGGTGCAGGGGTACACCGGCTTCGTCTACCGCGGGCCGCTGTGGGCTGCGCAGGTCAACAAGGGGTTGCGGCGCCTTCGTTCCGGCGGATGACTCCGCTGAGCCGGATCAGGCCGGGTACTGCCCCCGCTTGACCTGCGGCTTGGGCAACCGCATCCGGCGCAATTGCAGGCAGCGCATGGCGGTGTACCAGCGGTAGCCCTTGTGCACGTTCTCCTTGCCGAACTTCGCGGCGAGTCGGCGACCGACCTGGAAACCGGCGAACACGCAGTCCAGCACCGCGAGGATGAAGAAACCCCACAGGCCGAGAATGCTGATGATCTGCACCTCGTAGTTGTCGACCAGGGTGAGGATGATGATGACGAGCATGACCGGGATCATCAGTTCGCCGACACTGAACCGGGCGTCGACGAAGTCGCGGATGAAGCGCTTCTGGGGCCCCTTGTCACGTGCAGGCAGGAACTTCTCCTCGCCATTGGCCATGCCGATGCGGGCACGGTCCCTGGCCTCGTTGTACTTCGCCTTTGCCGCCTTGTTCGCTACCTTGCGGTCGCTGCCGACCAGCGGACGGAGGTTCGCGGCTTCGCGTTCCTTGCGCTTGGGCGTCGGCCTTCCCTTTCCCGCAGCCGCTTCTGTGCGCTGGGCGCTGTCGGTGTTCAGGTCGTAACCGGACTGGTCGGCTGAGCCGCCCGGTACGGGGGAGTTCGGTGCTGGCTTGGCCACAGTAAATCCTTGAGTTCGTTGACTCTTAAGATTACCTGCATGACTACTTCTGAAAGCACGCGTCCGGAATTGCTGGAAAAGCTGAGGGAATCAGTGCAGGCCGGGTTGCCTGCGGCCATCGCCGAACTGTCGCAGCTGGTTCGTATCCCGTCCGTGTCCTGGGCCGCCTTCGATGAGCAGCATGTCATCGACAGTGCCGCGGCGGTCGAGAAGCTGGTTCGCGAACTCGGGGTGTTCGAGCACGTGGAGACCTCGCGGGCGACGATCGGCGACACGGACTCGCTGGGGAAGCCGGCCGTGCTGGCGACCAGGGCCGCTCGGAATGGCAAGCCGACCATCCTGCTCTACGCCCACCATGACGTTCAGCCGCAGGGATCGGACGAGGACTGGGAGTCGCCGCCGTTCGAGCCGACACTGCGCGGTGACCGGCTCTATGGTCGCGGCGCTGCCGATGACAAGGCCGGCGTGATGGCGCACATCGCCGCCGTCCGTGCGCTGGTCGAGACGGCAGGCGACGACTTCGACCTCGGACTCGCCCTGTTCATCGAGGGGGAGGAGGAAGCCGGTTCGCTGTCCTTCAAGAACTTCCTGGTCAAGCACCAGGACCAGCTTCGGTCTGATGTGATCGTGGTGGCCGACTCCGACAACTGGGACGTGGACACCCCGGCGATCACGGTCGCCCTCCGCGGCAACGTGGCGTTCCAGCTCGAGGTTCGCACCCTGGAACACGCCTCGCACTCCGGAATGTTCGGGGGAGCGGCGCCGGATGCCATGCTGGCGGCAGTGAAGCTGCTGGCCACCCTGCACGATGACGATGGTGCCGTCGCCGTCGACGGCCTCACGTCGCAGGACATGCAGACCCCGGAGTTCTCCGAGGAGCAGCTGCGCGAGGATGCCGGCTTCCTGGACGGCGTGATGCCGATCGGCCGGGGCAGCATCCTCGGCCGTTTGTGGGCGCAACCCGCGATCACGGTGACCGGTATCGACGCGCCGAGCGTCGCCAATGCCTCCAACACCCTCCTGCCGATGGTCAGGGTGCGGATCAGCGTGCGGATCGCTCCCGGTCAGACCGCGGCGGATGCCCGGGCGGCGATCGAGAAGCACCTGAAGGAGAACACCCCGTTCGGCGCTCACATCGCGTTCAGCGCCTACGAGATGGGCGACCCGTTCCTGGTCGACACCAGCGGCTGGGCTGTCGCCGAGGCGAAGACCGCGATGACGGATGCCTGGGGCGTTCCGGCTGTCGAGACCGGAATCGGCGGCTCGATCCCGTTCATCGCCGACCTGGTCGACCTCTTCCCCCAGGCGCAGATCCTGGTTACCGGTGTCGAAGACCCGGACACGCGGGCGCACAGCCCGAACGAGTCCCTGCACCTGGGCGTGTTCCACCGGGCGATCCTGGCCGAAGCAGTACTGCTCGCGCGCCTCAACGAACGCGGCTGAGGCCCTGGACTGCACCGTGAAGTTCCCATTCCGGTGGATAGTGCCCCGCGGACTGGCCCTATCCGCCGGAAAGGTCACTATCGCGTGTGCACCACTTTCCCGGCTGCGTTGCTTACACTGGGACCAGGATTCAGAACGATAAGGAGTGGTCATGACCGACACACTGACCGAAACCAAGCCGGCACCGGCACACGGAGTCGCACTGACGGCAGCCGCTGCCGACAAGGTTCGCTCGCTGTATGAGCAGGAAGGCCGGGACGACCTCCGCCTCAGGGTCGCCGTCCAGCCCGGCGGATGCTCCGGCCTGATCTATCAGCTCTATTTCGACGAACGACTGCTCGACGGCGACGTGACCGTTGATTTCGACGGGGTCGAGGTTGTGGTTGACAAGATGAGCGTCCCGTACCTGGATGGCGCGAACATCGACTTCGAGGACACCATCCAGAAGCAGGGCTTCACCATCGACAACCCGAACGCCGGCGGCAGCTGTGCGTGCGGAGACTCCTTCAGCTGAGTCAGAGGACGAAGAAAGGGAAATCGCCAGGCGCGGTTTCCCTTTTTTCTTTTGCCGCAGGTGGCGGTTCCGGTTCGAGTCTGCGCGTCACGAGCGATAGGCTCATTACTGTCAATAGACTGTGATTCGTACAGTTCCATGCCGTTCCGAGAGGTCTCAGGTGCGCTCTAACCGCCGTCTTCGATGGGCTGCCATTCCGATGGCAGCAATGCTGGTCGTTGTCCTCGCCGGATGCACCCAGGCACAGCTGAGGGGATATCTTCCCGGCGAGCCAGGCATCACCAACCACACCGACCGCGTCGCCGGCCTGTGGACAACATCCTGGATCATCCTCCTGCTGGTCGGCCTGCTGACCTGGGGCCTCATCATCTGGGTTGCCGTGGTGTACCGCCGCCGCAAGGGCCAGACCGGTCTCCCGGTGCAGTTGCGCTACAACATGCCGATCGAGATCCTCTACACGGTCATCCCGCTCATCCTGATCGTCGGGTTCTTCGCCTTCACAGCCCGTGACCAGGCGGCGATCGAAGCTCCGACCGAGAACCCCGATGTTCAGGTCGAGGTGTTCGCCAAGCGCTGGGCCTGGGACTTCAACTACCTGAACGAGGGCCCCGGCGGCAATGGCGTCCACTCGATGGGCATCCAGGCGCAGGAGAACGAAGACGACGACAGCATCGACTACGACCAGCTTCCGGTACTGGTACTTCCCGTCAACAAGACGGTTGAGATCGCCCTGGAGAGCCGCGATGTCGTGCACTCTTTCTGGGTTGCCGACTTCCTGTACAAGAAGGACAACATTCCCGGCAAGAGCAACTACATGTACTTCACACCGCAGAAGGAAGGGACGTACGCTGGAAAGTGCGCGGAGCTGTGCGGTGAATACCACTCGCTGATGCTCTTCAACGTCGAGGTGGTGTCTGAAGCGGAGTACGAGGACTACATCCAGAGTCTCGCGGATGCCGGGCAGACCGGAATTCGTGGGGCAGAGTACAACACCAATAGCAACTTGCCCGGCACAGCACCGGTAGACGGAACGGACTGATCGTCACCATGACAACCACAGAAGCACGGCCGGTCGTCGCCGGCACGGGAACCACGCAACACACGGTTTCCCCCAGCGCGAGGCGTAAGGGCAACGTGGTGGTCGAGTGGATCACCACCACCGACCACAAGAAGATCGGGTACATGTACCTGATCTCATCGTTCATCTACTTCTGCCTCGGCGGAGTGATGGCGCTGATCATCCGCGCCCAGCTGTTCGCACCGGGTCTCGAGCTGCTTGAGACCAAGGAGCAGTACAACCAGCTGTTCACCATGCACGGCACCATCATGCTGCTCATGTTCGCGACACCGTTGTTCGCCGGCTTCGCCAATGTGCTGATGCCACTCCAGATCGGCGCACCTGACGTGGCGTTCCCGCGCCTCAACGCCTTCGCCTACTGGCTGTACTCCTTCGGATCGTTGATGGCAGTCGCCGGGTTCCTGACCCCGCAGGGCGCGGCGTCCTTCGGCTGGTTCGCCTACACTCCACTGTCGACAACGACGTTCTCGCCGGGAATCGGCGGCAACCTCTGGGTATTCGGCCTGGCCATCAGTGGGTTCGGAACCATCCTCGGTGCGGTGAACTTCATCACCACCGTCATCACGATGCGCGCACCAGGCATGACCATGTTCCGGATGCCGATCTTCACCTGGAACATCATGGTGACCTCGATCCTCATCCTGATGGCATTCCCGGTGCTCGCCGCCGCGCTGTTCGGCCTCGGCATCGACCGGGTCTGGGGCGGACATATCTACAACGTGGAAGCCGGTGGTGCCGTCCTCTGGCAGCACTTGTTCTGGTTCTTCGGGCATCCGGAGGTCTACATCATCGCGCTGCCGTTCTTCGGCATCGTCTCCGAGGTCTTCCCGGTCTTCAGCCGTAAGCCGATCTTCGGGTACAAGACCCTGATCTACGCCACGGTGTCCATCGCCGCCCTGTCCGTCACGGTGTGGGCCCACCACATGTACGTGACCGGTTCGGTACTGCTGCCGTTCTTCTCGCTGATGACCATGCTGATCGCCGTTCCGACGGGTGTGAAGATCTTCAACTGGATCGGCACGATGTGGCGGGGCTCGGTGACGTTCGAGTCCGCCATGCTGTGGGCGATCGGCTTCCTGGTCACGTTCACCTTCGGTGGCCTGACCGGCGTGATCCTGGCGTCACCGCCGCTGGACTTCCACGTGTCGGACACCTACTTCGTGGTGGCGCACTTCCACTACGT
Source organism: Homoserinimonas sp. A520 (assembly GCF_054489245.1). Classification (NCBI taxonomy): domain Bacteria; kingdom Bacillati; phylum Actinomycetota; class Actinomycetes; order Micrococcales; family Microbacteriaceae; genus Homoserinimonas; species Homoserinimonas sp. A520. The sequence continues at coordinate 445,401 of NZ_JBTMWX010000003.1, forward strand.
GGTGTTCGGAACAGTCGTGTTCGCCATGTTCAGTGGGTTCTACTTCTGGTGGCCGAAGTGGACCGGCAAGATGCTCAACGAGAAGCTGGGCAAGATCCACTTCTGGCTGCTGTTCATCGGCTTCCACACCACCTTCCTGGTACAGCACTGGTTGGGCGTCGTCGGCTTCCCGCGTCGCTACGCGACCTACCAGCCTGAAGACAACTTCACCTGGATGAACCAGCTGTCGACGGTCGGTGCGATGATCCTCGGTATCTCGATGATCCCGTTCCTCTTCAACGTGTACATCACGGCACGTAACGCTCCGAAGGTGACCGTCAACGACCCGTGGGGTTACGGTCGCTCGCTCGAGTGGGCGACATCCTGCCCACCGCCGCGCCACAACTTCACGTCGATCCCCAGAATCCGCTCGGAGTCCCCGGCGTTCGACCTGAACCACCCGGAGGCCGGAGTCCCGGTCGGAGTCGGTCCGTTCAAAGACGCCCCCGACTCCCCAGTGGCTGACATGGCCGATGGAAAGGTGAAGTAAGCGTGAAAGGCAACGTAATCCTCTTCTGGGCGCTGTGCGCGTTCTTCGTGATCTCCGCGATCATGTACATAATCTGGGGTGCACTCGCGGCGACCACCGGTATTTTCACGGTCGCACCAGGTGAAGATGGTCGCCACGTTGAGCCGGTTGGCGCTCTCGCCCTCGGCTTGTGCGGAGTCATGTTCGCTTTCATCGCGTTCTACATCGGCAAGTCCCACAAGAGTCAGGGCGGGGAACTTCCGGAGGACCGTACCGACGCCAATATCGACGACGGCGACCCGGAGCTCGGGCACTTCAGCCCGTGGAGCTGGTGGCCAATCCTGTTGGCCGGCGCTGCGTCCCTGGCGATCCTGGGCATTGCAATCGGCTACTGGATCACCTTCATCGGTGTAGCGCTGTTGGCGATCACGCTCGTCGGGTGGGTGTATGAGTATTACCGCGGAAACTTCACCCACTGACGTCCGCATCCGGCAGGCGACGCTGGATGATGCTGACGCGGTATTCGCTCTCGTCAACCAGCTCGCCGATCGGTACGACGTCGACCGCGCGGCCTTCGATGACGCGTTCCACCACGCGGTGGAGCAGGCGGAGGACCACCTGCTGCAGGTTGCCGTCGCCGCCGATGGCAGTGTGCTCGGCTACGTCCTGATGACAATCGCGCGGCTGTTGTACACGCGCGACGATATTGCCCAGATCCAGGAGCTCATCGTGGACGAGTCCGCCCGCAACCTGGGCGTCGGCAGCCGCCTGGTGTACGCCATGGAAGACATCTGCCGGGCGCGCAACCTGTCCCAGCTCACGGTTGCAAGCAACCGGGCGCCGGCGTTCTATGACGGGCTCGACTACCGCTCAACCGCCGACTTCCTCAAGAAGAGTTTCGTCTTCGAGGACTGATCTCACGAGCACTGACTCGAGCGAGCACGCCGGCGGCCAGCACGGCCAGCCCTCCCAGAACGCTGGGGAGCGGCAGCGTGAGGGCGAGCACCGCGCAGCCGACCATTCCCAGCACCTGCAGCAGGCGAGGGTAGCGCCGCGCGTCCGCCGGTTGCGTGAATGCCGCCAGGTTGGCGATGAAGTAGTACAGCAGCACGCCGAACGAGGAGAAGCCGATGGCGCCGCGCAGGTCGATTGTGAGCACCAGCACCGTGACGACGATCGCCAGCGCGACCTCGGCCCGATGCGGAACTCGATAACGGGGGTGCACGGCGGCAAGCCACCGCGGCAGGTCTGACTCCCGTGCCATGGCGAGACTGGTGCGGCCGATTCCCGCCATCAACGCCAGGAGCGCACCCAGCGACGCTGCGGCGCCCCCGACCTGCACCACCGGCACCGCCCACGCCCATCCGCTTGCCTGCACGGCAGCCCGCAACGGCTCATCGGTTGCGCTCAGCTCTGCCGGTCCCAGGGCTCCGAGCACGGCAATGGCCACGCCGGCGTAGACCGCCACGGCGGCACCCAGCGCGATCAGGATCGCCCGCGGAATGGTGCGCGCCGGGTCCTTCACCTCCTCGCCCATGGTGGCAATGCGCGCGTAGCCGGCGAACGCGAAGAACAGGAGCCCGGATGCCTGCAGGATGCCGTAACCGGCGGCGATGCCCGGGCCCGGCAACGTCCACTCCAATTGTGGGAGGCCGCTGGCAAGTCCCGCGGCAACCACCACGGCGAGGACAGCCAATACGACGATGACGATCATCAGGGTGACGCGCGCGGTGCGGGTCACCCCGCGATAGTTGACGAACGCCAGCACGACAACGGCAGCCACCGCCACCGGCCGTTCCCAGGCGTCAGGAGCCGCGTAGGCGGCGAATGTCATCGCCATGGCGGCACAGCTCGCCGTCTTGCCGATGACGAAGCTCCAGCCGGCCAGGAAGCCCCACCACGGGCCGAGCCGCTCGCGGCCGTAAACATAGGTGCCGCCCGACTGTGGGTACACCGCCGCAAGCTGGGCAGACGACGTGGCGTTGCAGGTGGCGACGACCGCAGCGATGAGCAGGCTGAGCAGCAGGCCGGTGCCGGCCGACGCGGCCGCCGGACCGAACACGGCGAACACGCCGGCGCCGATCATCGATCCCAACCCGATGATGACGGCGCCGCCGAGACCCAGTTGCCTGGACAGTGATTTCGGGGGAGTGCTCACCGCTGAATCCTATGGCGGTCAGGTTAACGACGAGTAGCGCAGGGGTGCTGCTGGTCCACCAGAAAAGCCCCCGCCGAAGCAGGGGCTTTTCTCGGACACAGCGGGCTAGTGGTGCTCGCTCGACTCGAGTTCCGGTTGCGAAACCGGCGAGATGCGGTCTTCGAAGAACCACCGGGTGAGCCCTGCCCGCATCCGCTGGTTGAGCGTGATCTTGCCTTCACTGTTCGGGCGGATCATCAGCGGACGGTGATCGTCGTAGCTGACCAGGCGCCAGCGGTCGTACGCGTTCAGCGGCTGGTGAACCTCGATGTATTCGCCCCCTGGCAGGCGCACGATGCGACCGGACTCGTACCCGTGGAGGGCGATCTCGCGATCCTTCTTCTGCAGCGCGATGCAGGTGCGCTTGGTCACGATGTAGGCGATGACCGGTCCGGCGAACAGCAGCAGCTGCAGCGCATGCGTCACACCTTCAAGGCTCAACATGAAGTGGGTGGCCATCAGGTCGGAGCTGGCAGCAGCCCACATCACCGCGTAGAACGTGACGCCGGCGGCGCCGACCGCGGTGCGTGTCGGGTTGTTGCGGGGGCGCTCGGCAAGGTGGTGCTCGCGCTTGTCCCCGGTGATCCACGCCTCGAGGAAGGGGTAGATAAGGACCGTGACGATGAACAGGCCCAGCACGACAACCGGCACGAGGATGTTCAGCGACACCGTCCAGCCGCCGAGCACGAACTCCCAGCCCGGCGGGACGAGGCGCAGCGCGCCATCCGCGAAGCCGATGTACCAGTCGGGCTGCGTACCGGCAGACACGGGGGAGGGGTCGTACGGTCCGTACACCCACACCGCGTTGATGGAGAAGAACGAGGCGATCAGAACGATCACGCCGAAGACGATGAAGAAGAACCCACCGGCCTTGGCGGCGAAGATCGGCATGATCGGCACGCCAACGACGTTGTCGTTGGTGCGCCCGGGGCCGGCGAACTGGGTGTGCTTGTTGATCACCATGAGCACCAGGTGAATACCGATGAGGGCGATCACCAGGGCAGGAAGCAGCATGATGTGGAGCACGAACAGGCGGCCGACGATGTCAGTGCCGGGGAACTCTCCGCCGAAGAACAGGTAGGACGTCCAGGTGCCGATGACCGGGATTCCCTTGATGATTCCGTCGATGATGCGGAGGCCGTTGCCCGAGAGCAGGTCGTCCGGCAGGGAGTAGCCGGTGAAGCCTTCTGCCATGGCCAGGATGAACAGCACGAAGCCGATGATCCAGTTGAGCTCGCGCGGCTTGCGGAAGGCACCGGTGAAGAAGATGCGCAGCATGTGCAGCCCGATCGCAGCCACGAACAGCAGTGCGGCCCAGTGGTGGACCTGGCGCATGAGCAGGCCGCCGCGAATGTCGAAGGAGATATCGATGGTCGACGCCATGGCGGCCGACATCTCGATGCCCTTCAACGGGACGTATGAGCCGTCGTAGACGACGTGGCTCATCGACGGGTCGAAGAAGAACGTCAGGAACGTGCCGGAGAGCAGGATGACGACGAAGCTGTACAGCGCGACCTCGCCGAGCATGAACGACCAGTGGTCGGGGAAGACCTTGCGGCCGAGTTCCCGGACGAGGCCGGAGATGCTGGTGCGCTCGTCGATGTAGTTGGCGGCGGCGCCCGTGAAGCGCTGTCCCCGTGTCGGCGCCAGGGCCGTGGTCGTGGGGGCTTCGCCCGTAGTTGTGGTGGTCATGCTGAACGCTCCCAGAAGCTAGGTCCGACGGGCTCATGGAAGTCACTCTGCGCGACGAGGTAGCCTTCTGCGTCAACCTCGATGGGGAGTTGGGGCAGCGGTCGCTTGGCCGGGCCGAAGATGACTTCACAGTGGTTGGTGACGTCGAAGGTCGACTGGTGGCACGGGCACAGCAGGTGATGCGTGTGCTGCTCGTACAGTGCCACCGGGCATCCGACGTGGGTGCAGATCTTGGAGTAGGCGACGATTCCCTGGTAGGACCAGTCTTTTCGGCCCTCTTCCTCGTTGAGGTCGGCCGGGTTCAACCGCATCAACAGCACTGCGGCCTTCGACTTCTCCTCGAGCATGTGCTCTGCCTCGTCGATGCCTTCCGGCATGACGTGGAAGACCGATCCGATCGTGACATCCGACGCCTTGATCGGAGTTCCGGAGGGGTCGCGGATGAGGCGGGTTCCCTTTTCCCACAGTGTTTCCTTGAACAGCTTCACCGGGTCTTCTGCCGGTGCCAGGTCGCGGAACAGGACGATCGCGGGAATCGGGGTCAACGCCAATGCACCGATCAGCGTGTTGCGGATGAGGGAGCGGCGGCCGAAACCGGACTCCTTGTTGCCGAGCCGGAAGACCTCGACCGCTGCGGCGCGGGTCTCTACGGTTCCGCGGGTCGGGTGGCGCGACTCGACGAGTTCCTCACCCTTCATGAGCGTCTTGGCCCAGTACACGGCACCGATACCGAGCGGGAACAGTCCGAGGGTGATACCGATACCCAGGAACATCGTGTTCATGCGAACGGAGTCGGCGTCGCCCGGCACGATCGGGAAGATGATGTAGGCGACGACCGCGAAGATGCTGCCGACGACGGAGAGCAGGAACAGGGTGGACACCCGTCGCGCGGCGGTGCGCTCGGCTGCGGGGTCGAGGTCGGTGACGCGCGGCCGGTGCGGGGGGAAACCGGGGTTCTGGACGGCGTCGGATGTGACGACGGCGGTCCCCGACGACACCTGGCGCGGCTCGCTCTTCTCGACAGCCGAGCCGGCAGCGGCGGCGTCACCGCCGTTGTCGTGCTGTGCCATTGATTTCCCTTCGGTTGGTGCTTGACGTTTCTAGTTCTGCGAATTCTTTGTTCTGCTCTGTCCCGGGCTGGTGGTGTCCGGATGGTGGGGGAGCGAGGCTGCCCCCAGGGTCAACTGGCTCGTGCGGCGATCCACACGGTGAGCGCCACGATGCCGCCCAGGCCGAAGATCCAGATGAACAGGCCTTCGGAAACGGGGCCGATGCTGCCCAGGCCGTACCCGCCAACGGATGGTGTCTCCTCCAGGTACTGGAGGTAGCTGATGATGTCGGCCTTCTCTTCCGGCGTGATGTTCATGTCATTGAACACCGGCATGTTCTGCGGGCCGGTGACCATGGCCTCGTAGATGTGAACCGGCTCAACACCCTGCAGCCCGGGCGCGTACTTGCCCTCGGTCAAGGCACCACCGGCGCCGGCGACGTTGTGGCACATGGCGCAGTTCACGCGGAACAGCACGCCACCGTTGGCGATGTCGTCGCCCACGAGGTCTGCCGCGTCGGGGATCGCCGGTCCAGGGGCCAGGGATGCGACGTACTCGGCAAGGGCAAGGGTCTGCTCTTCGCTGAACTGTGCCGGCTTCTGGGCGCCCTGCGGTCCCTGGAAGGCCAACGGCATCCGACCGGTTCCCACCTGGAAGTGCACGGATGCCGCGCCGACGCCGTAGAGGCTTGGGCCGTCCTTGGTGCCTTCAGCGTTCATGCCGTGACAGGTGGCGCAGTTCGCCGCGAAGAGCGCCTGGCCCTCCTCGACGGTGGCCTGGGTGACGGCGGTGGTCTCGGCGGCCGCGGTGCTGCTGAACATCGCGTACGCGCCACCGGTGGTCATCAGACCGACCAGGATGAGCGCAACGGTCGCCAGTGGATGACGGCGGCCGGCGGGCCTGGCGCCGCGGGCCTGGGGTGTGGAGTTGTTTCCCATGGTGCTTTCCGGTTGTCCCGTTCCTATTTGAGTACGTAGATGACCAGGAATAGCCCGATCCAGACGACGTCGACGAAGTGCCAGTAGTACGAGACGACGATGGCGCTTGTCGCCTCCTTGTGACCGAAGTTCTTGACGCTGTACGCGCGGCCGATGATGAGCAGGAACGCGATCAGCCCGCCCAGGACGTGAAGGCCGTGGAATCCGGTGGTGATGTAGAAGGCGGAACCGTAGGAGTTCGAGCTGAGGCTCACGTGCTCGCTGACCAGCGTCGCGTACTCGAAGACCTGCCCGGTGACGAACATGGCGCCCATGATGAAGGAGAGGAAGAACCACTCGACCATGCCCCACTTGGCAAATTGCAGCAGAGTGCCGGTGCGCCGTGGCTGCAGCCGTTCAGCGGCGAACACCCCGAACTGGGCCGTGACCGAGGACAGCACCAGGATGATGGTGATCGTCAGGGCGAACGGAACGTTGAGGGTCGCGGTCTCCGCTGCCCAGAGTTCCGGCGAGGTGGATCGGAGCGTGAAGTAAATGGCGAAAAGGCCCGCGAAGAACATGACTTCGCTGCCGAGCCACACAATGGTTCCGATGGCCACGACATTGGGCCTGTTTACAACAGGGGCTCCAACTGGCTGAGTTAAAGAGGTGCTGGTCACGGTTTCCATTATGGCCGATATTCTTAGCCGCGTTCGTCATACAGCCGGGTGTGTGCGGGCAAAAAGCTAGGATTTCCTGCATGTATGACGAAACCACTTGGCCCGACGTTCTCAACACGCTGCTCGACGGCGGCGACCTGAGCATCAGCGAGGCCTCATGGGCCATGCGCCAGATCATGGCGGGGGAGGCGACGGATGCCCAATTGGCCGGTTTCCTGGTCGCCCTGAGGGCCAAGGGTGAGACGGTCGATGAGATCGTGGGCTTCCGGGATGCTGTGCTCGAGAACGCGCTGCCGTTGCGTGCGGACTCGATGGCGCTCGACATTGTCGGCACCGGAGGAGACCGCTTCGCCACGGTGAACATCTCCACCATGGCCTCGATCGTCTGCGCTGCGGCCGGCGCCACAGTGATCAAGCATGGGAACCGTGCGGCCAGTTCAGCATCCGGGGCATCCGACGTGCTCTCAGCGCTCGGCATCGACCTTCAGCTGGATCCGGAGAAGGTCGTCCGGGTGCTCGAGCAGACCGGCATCACTTTCGCCTACGCGGCGCTGTTCCATCCCGGTTTCCGGCATGCCGGCCCGATCCGGGCGCAACTCGGTGTGTCCACGGTGTTCAACTTCCTGGGGCCGCTGTGCAATCCGGTGCGTCCGGAGGCATCCGCTGTCGGCGTCGCCAACCTGGAGACGGTGCCGCTGTTCGTCGGCGTTTTTCGGAACAGGGGAGCGACGGCGCTGGTCTTCCGCGGGGACGACGGGCTCGATGAGCTCACGACGACCGGCCACAGCCATATCTGGGAGGTCTCGCGCGGTGATGTGCACGAGCACGACCTCGATCCGCTCGACCTCGGGATACCTCGTGCCAGGATCTCCGACCTGGTCGGCGGGGATGGGGCCCATAACGCCGCCATTGCGAGGGAGACGCTCGGCGGAAAGCTCGGCCCGGTGCGCGACATCGTGTTGCTGAACGCTGCTGCCGGGTTGATCGCGTTCGACCTGGCGAAGGACTCGTCGCAGACCCTGGTGCCGATCGTTGAGCGGTTCAGGCAGAAATTGGTCATTGCCGCGGATGCTGTCGATTCCGGGGCTGCCATCGCGAAGCTCGACCACTGGGTTGCGGCTTCGCAGCAATGAGGTTCACGGCAGGGTGGTACGCATCGTCATCATCCTTATAGTGAGAATTTGTTAGTAACTCTTCTGGCAACTCGCGGATTGCCGCGCTACCATCTCGCACATGACCGGGAACGAGCCGGGAGTGACCGGCGACAATCATGACCGCACCGACGTTGAGAACGACGACACCGACGTGGAGAACGCGGGGGAGACCCAGCGCGGCAGCATGATGGAGGCCGAAGACGCTGCGGCTCAGCAGACTGCTGACGAGCGCGCGCGCAGAGCCGATGCAGGGGACCCGGCGGCGCAGGCCGAGCAGGCCGACCTCGCCAAGCCGGACCGCGTGCGCCAAGCGGCAGAATGGCTGGACGAGAAGCTGATTCCGCGGCTCGGCGGGGCAGAGGTTGGCCCATACGACGACGAGTCGGAGGAGTCGGTCAAAGCACACGACACCTGTCCGCTCTGTGGCCATTCGATGCGGGAGCACCAGTTCGATCGCTCCCATGCGAACGCCGTGCTGATCTGCCCCGCACCACAGATTCCCGAGCGAGAGTCGTTCGAGCCTCTGAACGAAGTCGGCATGATCAAGCGTCGCTCCGACGCCGAGTAGTCGGCGAGCGAGCGGCCACGAAGACTGCAACTGAGGTCCAACGCCCACGAAGCGGGAGGCTGCTGAAGCGCATAATCGAATTGTGTACACTGTACACATCAGCTTCTCGGGAGGGGTCTCATGGCGGTACGCATCGACCTCAACATTTCGCTCGATGGCGTCGTCGCGCCGGCCGACCAGAGTCCGGAGAATCCGATGGGCGCCGACTGGGGGCGCCTGGTGGAGGTGTACATCGGAACCAGGACCCTGCGGGAGCGCGTGTTGCACGAGACGACGGGGGAGGGAACGACCGGCGTCGACGATCGTTACGCCGCGGAATACTTCGACGGGATTGGCGCGGAAATCATGGGCGCCGCGATGTTCGGGCTCCATGCCTTTCCGGACGACCCTGACTGGCGGGGCTGGTGGGGCGAGGAACCGCCGTTTCGCTGTCCCGTCCTCGTGCTGACGCATCGGGAACGGCCGGCCATCGACTTCGCCAATGGCACTCGGTTCGAGTTCCTCACAGCCACGCCCGAGGACGCGCTCGCTCGTGCCCGGGAGCATGCCGCCGGCGGCGACATCCGTGTCGGCGGGGGAGCGAGCGTCGCGCGCGAATACCTGCGGGCAGGGCTCGTCGATCGCCTGCATGTCGCGATCAGCCCGATCGTCCTCGGTCGGGGCGTTCGGCTCTGGGACGACCTGCGAGCGCTCGAGCGCGAGTACGCCGTCACGTCGGAGGTGGCCGACAGCGGCGTCATTCACGTCACGTTCGCGCGTTGAGGCCGGGGAGGGTGGCATATGAGGTTGCACGGCCGGAATCCCGTTACTTGACATAATGTGCATTATCGGCGTCTATGCGCACGAAACCATTGCGCACGAAACCATTCAGCACGAAACCATTCAGCACGCTGTCGGCGGTCCGTGGGATCGTGCAGTGATGACACCGACAGCCCGAGGACAACTGTGAAGAACGACAACGTTTCCTACGTCGCTCTATTGCGCGGCATCAACGTGGGCGGCAAGAACCTGATCGGCATGCCGGAACTCGCTGAGTGTTTCCGCGACGCCGGCTACCGGAACGTTCGCACCTACATCCAGAGCGGCAATGTGCTGTTCACCACAGCTCGCACGCCTGGCCCCGAACCCGAGACCGCAATCGAACGGATGCTGGAAGAGCGTTTCGGGATTCCCCTTACGGTCGTGGTGCGCTCACGCGATGAGCTCGCCGAGACGATCGCCGCGGCACCGGCGGGCCACGGCTCCCCTGACCTGCGCAGCGACGTCTACTTCCTCAAAGCGCCGCTCACCCCTGACGAGGCGCACGCCCAACTGCCGCAACTGCGCGAAGGGGTCGATTCGGTGGCTCTCGGGCCAGGTGCGCTGTACTTCTCGAGGGTGAAAGCGCGGGCGACCGAGACCAACATCAACAGGTTCATGGGCAAGCCGGTCTTTCGTCAGATCACCGTGCGCAACTGGCGCACGACCACCCGTCTCCTGGAGCTGCTCGAGGGCGAGTAGCCCCACAACCTGCCTGGAGCCTTACTCGGGCTGGAAACCGCTCACGTCGCCGACGTAGCGCGTGTTGTTGGCCGGAACCGGCTCGACGGCGGCCGCAGCCACCTCAGCGGCGAACTCGCCGACGTTGTAGAGCCGTCCCGCCGCCTGCTTACGTGAGTCGATCGCTCCCGGGTTCGCCCGCTCGAGCAACGTCGCCGTGATGGTGCCCTCGATCATGTCGCCGGAGACGACGACGAACTCGACGCCCGCCTCCTGAAGCTGAGGAATCATCTCACGAAGGGCGTCCTCCCCTGCACGCTTGCTGAGCGCGACCGCCTGGTACTCCGGCATCGTCTCGGTGGTGCGGATGAAGTGGGCCTGGTGGCTGGTCACGAACACCACGCGAGAACCTGGCCCAAGCAGCGGCAGGGCCGCGGTGAGAACGCCCACCTGCGCGTCGCGGTTCAGCAGCATGGCGTAGTCCTCGGCCATACCCGACTCCATGCCGCCCGAGGCGTTCAACACCAGGACGTCCAGTCCGCCGAACTGTTCCTTCACCGTTTGCATCATCGCGGCGACGGATGCCGGGTCGGTCAGGTCGGCTCCGACCGCGATGGCTGCTCCCCCGGCGGCTTCGATCTTCTCCACCAACTGCAGCGCGCGCTTCTCCTTGTTGCGGTAGTTGATGACCACCGACGCGCCGGCCGCGGCTAGCAGGCCTGCAGTGTCTGCACCGATCCCCCGCGACGATCCGGTGACGAGCGCGCGCTTGCCTGCGAGGGAACCGGGGCTGAGGGGCTGTGACACGTCGAACTCCTAAAGGTGGGGGCAGAGTTCCGAGGATACCAAGCCGCTCCCCTGAACCACTCCCCGTGCCGCTCCCCCGTGCCTCCCGCCCGAATGGTAGTTTCGATCAAGACCGCCACCCGAGGAGCGCACGCATGGATCTGCTTGTCATCGACCTGACGCAGTACCTCTGGATCGTCTGGCTTGTTTTCATCCTCATCGCCGTGATCATCGAGCTCCTCACGCTGGAATTCACCTTCCTGATGATCGCCGTCGGTAGCCTGGGCGGGCTCGGAGCGAACTTGCTGGGGCTGGAATGGTGGATGCAGATCGGCATTGCGGCCGTGCTGTCCGTGCTGCTCATCCTGATCATCCGGCCGTTCATGCTGCGATACCTGCGCAAGGGCGAAGACCCGACCCCCAGCAACATTGACGCGCTGGCAGGCATGACCGCCCGCGTCGTGCTGGCGGTCGGCGAGAACGGCGGACAGGTGAAGCTGGCCAACGGCGAAACCTGGACCGCCCGGCTGTCCGATCTGACCGAGCACAGGCTCGTCGAGATCGATGAACGGGTCATTGTGACCGCGATTGAAGGGTCCACCGCCGTGGTGGTGCCCGCTGAACGAAGTTGAGCAAGACTAGAAACTGAGCACGCCTAGAAACTGAGCAAGGGGAACTGAGCATGATTGACGTATCGGCCAACATCGGCCAGTGGTTCATTGTCGCGTTATTGGTGGTCCTGGGCGTCTTCGTCCTGGTCGTGCTGACCCGCGCCATCCGCATCGTTCCGCAGGCGACAGCCGGCGTGGTCGAGCGTCTCGGGAAGTACCACAAGACCCTGATGCCGGGCCTGAACATCCTGGTGCCGTTCATCGACCGGATGCGACCGCTCATCGACATGCGCGAGCAGGTCGTGTCGTTCCCGCCGCAGCCGGTGATCACCGAGGACAACCTGGTGGTCTCGATCGACACCGTCGTCTACTTCCAGGTGACGGATGCCCGCGCAGCCACCTACGAGATCGCCAACTATCTGGGCGCGGTCGAGCAATTGACCACCACGACCCTTCGTAACGTCGTGGGTGGCCTCAACCTCGAGGAGGCGCTCACCAGCCGCGACAACATCAACGGCCAGTTGCGCATCGTGCTCGATGAGGCGACCGGCAAGTGGGGCATCCGGGTCGGTCGCGTCGAGTTGAAGGCCATCGACCCGCCCCTGTCGATCCAGGACTCGATGGAGAAGCAGATGCGCGCCGAGCGTGACCGTCGCGCCGTCATCCTCACCGCCGAGGGAACCAAGCAGTCCGCGATCCTCGAGGCTGAGGGCTCCAGGCAGGCCGCGATCCTCGAGGCTGAGGGCTACGCCAAGGCCGCGGTGCTGAGGGCGGAGGGTGAGGGTGCCGCCATCACCACCGTGTTCAAGGCGATCCACGACGGCAACCCCGACCCGGCGCTGCTGGCGTACCAGTACCTGCTGACCCTCCCCAAGATCGCGGAAGGCGAGGCCAGCAAGCTCTGGATCATCCCGTCCGAACTCACGGAAGCGGTAAAGGGCATCAGTGCCGGCTTCTTCGGCGGCGGGGCGAATGAGCAGCCACCCACGAAGTAGGCGGGGGGCGGATGGCGACTCGTACTTCTCCCCCGCTTCGCCGCGCGTTCTGGCCCATCGTGGCCTGGCGACCGAAGCGCCGGAGAACACCATGCTCGCCTTCCTCAAGGCGCTGAGCATCGGGGTCGACTACCTCGAGACCGACGTTCACGCCTCCCAGGACGGGGTCGCGGTGATCACTCACGACCCCGACCTGTCGCGGGTGGCCGGCCGTCCGGTGCGTGTCGACCACCTGACGATGGCTGAGTTGCGCAAGGTCAGTCTCGGCGACGGCCAGCACTTTGCGAGTCTCGCGGAGGTTCTGGATGCCTTTCCAGCGGCCAGGTTCAACATCGACATCAAGAGCGACGCCGCGCTCGAGCCGACCGTCGAGGCGGTTCTGGCTGCCGGTGCCGTGAAACGCGTGCTGATTGCTTCGTTCAGCGATCGACGTCGCAAACTGGCCGTCTCCCGTTTGCCCGGAGTGGCGACATCCGCTTCCCGCAGGGCGTCCGCCCAGGCCGTCGCAGCCGCACGCGTCGGGCAGGTTCGGCTGGTCAGGGCGGCGCTGCAGGGCGTGGATGCCGTACAACTGCCTGAGCGGCTCAAGGGGGTGCGGATCATCACTCCGCGACTGGTCACCTCGATGCATGCCGCGGGCGTTGAGGTGCACGCCTGGACCATCAACGATGTCCCCACCATGGAACGCCTGCTCACGATCGGCGTTGACGGGCTGGTCACCGACCGGGCAGACCTGGCGCTGGAAGTCGTGCGTCGGCGTCGCTGAACAGCCTCCCGAGCCTGTGAACCCGCTGTGAAAGGCGGGAAGCGGAAAGGATTCTCCCAGCCGGACGGTTTATAACTGGGACGATCGTCGCGAGCAGCAAGGAGACCGCCATGGCAGACCGCAGTTTGCGCGGAATGAGACTGGGAGCACAGAGCCTCCAGAGTGAAGAAGGCGTTACCTTCTCCCCGCGGAAGAAGAGTACTTACCGGGCAGCGGATGGATCGACCTTCGAGGTCATGTTCTCATCCGAGGCCGAGGTTCCCACCGTGTGGGAGTCGCCCAAGAGCGGGCTTGAGGGCCGGCTGGTTGACGAGGTCGGCGAACTGGTCGAACACGAACTCGTCGAGGGCAAGGTGGCACGTACCCACTGGGACATGCTGCTGGAACGCCGCACCCGCGCCGAACTCGAGGAACTGCTCCAGGAGCGCCTCGACTTCCTGCGTGCCCGTAAGGGGCAGCAGAAGATCGGCGCCTGACCGAAAGCACTCGTGAGAACGAGAAGAACGCCCAGCCTTCGGGTTGGGCGTTCTTCTTGTCTCTGCCCAGCAGGCAGGTACTAGCGGACGAACCCCCAGAGCGTGATCCGCACCAGTGCTTCCGCCACGATCCCGGCGTGCATCTTCGACCGCCCCGCCGTGCGCTCCACGAAAGTGATCGGGTGCTCGGTAACCCGGAATCCTGCCCGCTCCAGTCGCCACGCCAGCTCGACCTGGAAGCAGTAGCCCTGCGACGACACCCGACCGAACTCGACCGCACGCAGGGCATCCGCGCGAAACACGCGGTATCCGGACGTCAGGTCGCGGATGCGGCTGCGCAGCACCATGCGGGCGTACCGGTTGCCGGTGCGCGAGATGGTTCGGCGGAACCACGGCCAATTGAGCACCGCTCCCCCGGTGACCCAGCGGGAGCCGATCACCAGGTCTGCTGACGCCTCGGCTGCCGCCAGCATGTGCGGAAGCTCTGCGGGGTCATGGGAACCGTCAGCGTCGATCTCGACCAGGTAGCGGTAGCCGGCATCCAGCCCCTGCTCGAATCCGGCGATATAGGCGCGGCCGAGCCCTTGCTTGGCCTTCCGGTGGAGCACGGTGACTGCGGGGTCGCCGGCTGCCAGCCGGTCGGCGAGGTCCCCGGTGCCATCCGGTGATGCGTCATCGACGATCAGGATGTCAGCGGCGGGAACCTCCTGGCGCAATCGCCCGATGATGGCCGGCAGGTTCTCCGCCTCGTTGTAGGTCGGAACGATGACCAGCGTGTCAGCCACGTGGCATCCGCTCGGCGCTGCCGCGCTTGCGCGTGAGCAGGATCGCCGCGGTGAGGCCACCGAGGCCGAGGAAGCCGGCCAGCCACTCCACCCAGCGTCCGATGACGGATGCCGGGGTCACCATGTCGCTGAGCGGCACGTCTTCGAGCATGACGCCTGGTGTGTACGTCTCCAGTTCGACGATGGTGCTGCCGTCCGGCCCGATGATCGCACTGGTGCCGACTGTTGAGGTGTTGACGACGCTGCGGCCGTACTCGATGGCGCGCAGGCGGGCGATGGCCAGCTGCTGCACGCTCTCCTGGCTCTGACCGAAGTCGGCGTTGTTGGTCGGGGCGAGGATGACCTCCGCTCCCCCGTCGATCATCTGGTGCAGGAGGGCGTCGTCGACGATGTCGAAGCAGATGGCGAGGCCGGCCAGCAGGCGCTCCTGATCGGTGCTGCCCTGATCGGTGGTGCCCCCGTCCGTCAGCTCGATGTCGAACACGTTCGGCCGCTCGCCGAACGAGTAGTCACGCGGCACCAGGTCGAACAGGCTGGGGGCCAGCGGATACCAGAACTCCCGGTCAGGCAGGTATTCCGCGAAGGGCACCGGGTGGATCTTGTCGTACTGCGCCACCGACCCCTCCCCCGGCTGCCAGAGCAGCAGGCTGTTGAAGACCCGGCCCACCTCGTCGCTGGTGATGGTGCCGACGACAAGAGGCGCATTCAGCTCCTCGGTCACGAAATCGAGCACGCCGGCCGCCTGCGGGTAGTCCAGGGGGTTGAGGTCTGCGGCGTTCTCCGGCCAGACGACCAGGTCGACCTTCTCGTCGAGTACCGGCACCGTGGCCTGCAGGTGGTCGTCCAGGATGTCGCCGCGCTCCCGTTCGGCGAAGAGTCCGGCATCCGAATTCCCCTGGACTGCAGCAACGCGGATGCTGCCGCTCACCGAGGTCGGCCACGCCGGCATCGCGAAGGCGACGGCCACGGCGATCGCCGGGACGAGCATCCGCCGCCAGGTGGTGGATTGCCAAGCCCCGTACCGCCATTCGCGAACGGCCTGGAGGATCATGGCGGCCAGCACCGCAATGACGAAGCTGAGTCCGGATGCGCCCAGCCAGGCGACGAGATCACCCAGCGGGCTCTGCGACTGGGAGAAGGCCAGCCGGCCCCAGGAGAAGCCGCCGTACGGCCAGACGCTGACGATGGCCTCTCGAAGCGTCCATAGACCCGCCAGTGTTACCGGAAGCAGGAGCAGACGGCCAGCAGTGTTGAAGGTGCCACCGCCGGACCAGGCCTGCAGCCCGTGGCGCCAGGCGAGGGCGATCAGCGAAGCACCGATGGCGAAGAAGATCGTCTGGAGACCGGCGAGGGCGAGCCACGGCACGGCGCCCAGGTAGGTGGTGAGCCAGAAGATGTGGATGCCGTAGAAGGCGAACCCGCCGGCCAGGCCGACCAGCATGCTTCCCCCGAAGGTGCGACCGAGGAGGGACCAGAGGATGAGCGCTGTTCCCGGAATCGCCAACGGCCACCACCCGAGAGCGGGGAAGGCGCCGGCCAGGATGGCTCCCCCGGCAGCCGCGGCGATTGTTGCCAGCCACAGGGGTGCCGGGCGGCTCAGGTCGGGTTTCATCGCTATCAGCGTACTTCAGCGAGCACAGTGTTCAGAGGTGCAGCGTTCAGAGGCGCAGTTCAGGGATGCGGCGCTCAGGCGACGCTGGAGTACGCGACGATGCCGCGGCGGATGGCGTCGAGGGCCTGGCGCGCTGTCGAGCCGACCGGCGCATCCGCGACCACCGAAAGCTGGTCGAGCAGGTCGATCGCCTGCTTGGTGACTCTCACGAAGTCCCCCGCTGCCAGCTCTGCTTCCTGCAATACGGCGTCCAGCGACGCACCCTGCGCCCAGCGGTACATCGGCAGCGACAGCCCGGTCGCGACCGGGTTGCTGCCGGGCAGGCGGTGGTCTCGCTCCAGGTCATCGAGCCGGCTCCACAGGTCGGTGGTCGCCTCCAGCGCGGCACGGAACGGTCCGCGCGGCAGGTAGCGGTCCGAGAGTTGCCCCTCATCGCGACGCGGTTCGTAAATGAGGGCGACCGCCATGGCGGCCATCCCGGCGGCATCGAGGTCGTTCCAGGCGCCACGACGCAGGCACTCGGCAACCAGCAGGTCGCGTTCCCCGTAGATGCGCCTCAGGATGCGGCCGTGCGGGCCGACTCCGACCTTCCCGTTCTTGTCACGGTTGAGGTAGTCGAGCTCGAGGAGAACATCCGTCACCCGGTCGAAGACTTTCGCGACCGCACCGGTGCGGGTGCGCACCTGGGCGCTCAGCTCGTCCTTCTGCTTCTTCAGGCGCCCCCAGCGCTCCGCCCACCTGGCGTGGGCTTCCCGATCACTGCAGGCGTGGCACGGATGCTGTTTGAGGCGCTTCCGAAGTCCCGCGAGTTGCCGCTGGCGCCGGTCGCGTTCGGCTCGCGCCTGCAGGTCGTTGCGATTGGTGCTCTTGCGTTCGAGGTCGGTGAGCTCCCGACGGATGCCCCAATACTCGGTGAAGTCGCCCAGGTGGCAGGTCATGGCCTCTTCGTAGCCGCCCATCGACTCCTCGATGCTGCGCACCTTCCTGGCCAGGTCGACGACTGCACGGTCGGCCTGGAACTGGGCGAACGACGACTCCAGGATGTCCCGGGTGCGGTCGCGGCCGAACTGTTCGATCAGGTTGACGGCCATGTTGTAGGTCGGGGTGAAGCTGGAGTTCAGCGGGTAGGTGCGCCGGGAGGCGAGGGAAGCGACCGCCTGCGGGTCCAGGCCGTCCTGCCACTGGATGACCGAGTGGCCCTCGACGTCGATTCCGCGGCGACCGGCCCGTCCGGTGAGTTGGGTGTACTCCCCCGGCGTGATCGGTACCCTGGCCTCACCGTTGAACTTCTCCAGCTTTTCCAGCACGACGGTCCTGGCCGGCATGTTGATGCCCAGCGCGAGGGTCTCGGTGGCGAAGACGGCTTTCACCAGCTTACGCCGGAACAACTCCTCGACCACTTCCTTGAACGCGGGAAGCATTCCGGCGTGATGGGCGGCGACTCCTCGTTCCAGCCCGTCGAGCCACTCCCAATAGCCGAGGACGGCCAGGTCCTGGTCGGGGATGGTGCGGCAGCGTTCCTCCACGTAGGCGCGGATCTCGTCGCGCTCGTGCTGCTCGGTGAGGCGCACCCCCGCGCGCAGCACCTGCAGGACGGCCTGGTCGCATCCGTTACGGCTGAAGATGAAGAAGATGGCCGGCAGCAGGTTCTTCGAACCGAGCAGGGTGACGATCTCAGCGCGGTCGGCCCGCTGGCTGTGGAGCTCTCTCGCGTTGTACCGATTGCGGCCCCCTCGGCCCTGGCCACCGCGGTTGTGCCCGCCAGGGCGGGCCCCGGCACGAGCGCCAGAGGTCAGCCGCATCAACTCGGGGTTCACCCGATTGGCCGAACCGGCCTGGACGCGGCTACCGGAGGCACGCTGTACTGAGCCCGTCGAAGTGTCGAACAGGTCGAGCAGCTTGGAGCGCACCAGCACGTGCTGGTCGAGTGGGACCGGGCGCTCCTCGGAGACGATCACCGTTGTCTCGCCGCGGACCGCCTGCAGCCAGTCTCCGAACTCCTCCGCGTTGGAGACGGTGGCGCTGAGCGAGACCAGGCGCACCGATTGCGGGAGGTGGATGATGACCTCCTCCCAGACGGCCCCGCGGAAGCGGTCGGCCAGGTAGTGCACCTCGTCCATGATGACGAAGGCGAGGTTCTGGAGCAGGTCGGAACCGGCGTAGAGCATGTTGCGCAGCACCTCGGTGGTCATGACGACGATGCGGGCCTGCGAGTTGATATTGGTGTCCCCGGTGAGCAACCCCACTTCGCTGTGCCCGTATTCGGCGGCCAGCTCCTGGTACTTCTGGTTGCTGAGCGCCTTCATCGGGGCGGTGTAGAAGATCTTCGCCTTCGGCCGGCGCATCGTCAGGTACACGGCGAACTCCGCGACCACGGTCTTGCCTGCTCCCGTCGGGGCAGCCACCAGCACGCTGTTGCCCTCCTCCAGCGCGATGCAGGCACTGATCTGGAACGGGTCGAGGTCGAACTTCAGTCCCTCGCGGAAGCCCCGTACTTCGGGTGACTGGGTGCCCTGGCGGGAAGCGGCAAAGCGTTCCGCAGGGCTGCGCGTGTCGTCGTACGCCCTGCCTCGTTGTGGTGAACTCATGCGTTCGCTGTCCCCAACTGGTCTTCGAATGCCGCCTGCCTCTTGGCGGCGATCCGGTCGTGGAGCCACGCTACCCCCGCCGCGAGGAAGTAGAGCAGGACCATCGGGACGGCGAGCAGGAACATCGACATCACGTCGGCGGCTGGGGTGGCGATTGCGCAGAACACGGCGATCAGGAGGACGGCGACGCGCCAGCCCTTGATGATCGCGCCGGCGGAGATCACCCCGAGGAAATTGAGGAGCACCAGGAAGACCGGCATCACGAACGCGATACCGACGGCGAGCACCAGCTTGAGCACGAAGTCGAGGTACACCTTCGCCTCCACGAAGCTGGCGTCCTCCGGCGGAACGAAACCGGCCATCAGGCTGACGATGTTAGGCAGCACGAACCAGCCGGCCGCGCAGCCGGCGAGGAACAGCGGTACTGCAGTGAAGAAGAACCCGAAGGTGTACCGCTTCTCTTTCTTCGTCAAGCCGGGGACCAGGAAGGCGAAGATCTGGTACAGCCAGACCGGGCTGGAGGCGACGATGCCGATGGTCACGGCGACCTGCATCGTGACGTCGAACCCGCCGGTGATGGTGGAGTAGTTGATCGTGGCGTTGCGTGCTTCGGCTATCGCCAGGATGGGAACCCGAAGGGCATCCCAGACGAATTGGGCAACGACGAAACCGCCGACCGACGCGACGAGGATCGAGATGCCGCCGATGAACAATCGCTTGCGAAGCTCGACGAGATGCTCCCCGAGGGACATCCGGGCATCGCCAGAGCCTCGCTTCCTGAGCGTGGCCACGGAACTTACGGCTTGGTCGGCGAATCCGGGCCAGACGGCAGCTCGTCCGAAGGCCGCTGCTCATCCGAAGGCCGCTGCTCATCCGAAGGGGCCGCGGTCTCGTCGGTGGGCTGCTTGATCTCGCTCTTGAAGATCTTCATGGACTGGCCGAGGCTCCGGGCCAGCGCGGGAAGTTTCGGCGCGCCGAACAGCAGCAGGATGATGGCGAGCAGGATGAGCGCGTGCCACCCGGTAAAAGCGTTTCCGAACATCGGGGAACATCCTTCTGAGTCAGACTTGCGGTTCAGGCCATTTTAGCCCTATGGATTGTGCGTAGCCCCATGAACTGGACGTAGCCCGATAGGCCGGGGTCACCGGTAACGGACGGCGCCCGCGGCTGCCCACTCGGCAACGGCGGCACGCGCCTCCTCCGGCGCGACCACCGTCACGACGCCGGGCATCCCGGCGACCAGGCGCTTGAGCCCGTGCAGGTGGGAGACGCGGATGACCGTGCGCACCCGATCATCCGCCACCGTGGTCACCGGGTTGTCGCGGATGTAGTCCTCGAGTATCGGCAGCGCTGAGGCGGAAAGCTCGAGGGTCACCTCCAGGTCGTCCAGCGACACCTCGAACAGGGAATCGGGAAGCGTCACGTCGTGGCTGTGGTGCGTTATCGGTTCGTCAGTGCGGTGGGGGTCGCTGATGCGGTCCAGCCGGAACGTCCTCACGGCCTCGCGCAGGTGGCACCAGCCGCGAACGTACCAATCGGCGTCGAGGGATTCGATCCGCAGCGGGTCGACCCGGCGGCGCTCAGCCTGGCCGCGGTGCCCGCGGTAGCCGAACTCCACCTGGACCCCGGCGGCGACGCATTCCCGGATGACGGCGAGCGTGGCATCCGTCTCCGAATCTTCGACCGCCAACCGGGTGGGGGTGGCGGATGCTCCCCGGGACAGCTTCGCCATCAGGGTGGCGATCGCGTCGCGATCGGTGTTCTCGGGCAGCGCGGAAAGGTACTGCAGGCCGGCGATGAGGGCGGCCGCCTCACGGCCGGAGAACCGCGGGGACTCGTCGATCGCCACCAGGTTGGTCAGCACGATCTGGTCGTTGTCGAGGAAGTCATCCCAGGCGACATCGAACAGGTCGTTGTGCTGGTAGGTGCCGGTGGCGCCGGGGATCCCGGAGACGGCGATGAGGTTGACGGCGTCGCGGATTTCGGCCTCTGAGACTCCGAAATGGGCGGCCACCTCCGGGACGCTGATCCGGTCGTGGTCCATCAGGTACGGCACCAGGGCGAGCAGGAAGGCGAGCTTGTCCGCCGCCTGCTTGGGCGCGGCGGCCTTGCGTTTAGCCACGGTGTTCCCCCTGCCCGACGGATGAGCCGTGCGTCCTTGCCGTGCTCTCGAGCCGTTCCCGCACTGCTTCCCGGAGTTCTGGCGGCTGGGCGACCAGCACTTCCGGTCCGTAGCCGCTCAACTCGTCGGCCAGGATGTTCGCGTCGGCGTAGTGGAGGGTGAGCGTGGAACCATCAGCCACGGTGCCGCGTCTCTTCAGAAGCCGGGTGGCGGCATCCGACCCCGGCACTACCTCGACTGTGGCCGAGCGGGCGTTCCAGACCTCCTCCAGCTCCTGCAGGCCGATCTCGGCCTGGTCCCCCGGCGGCGGGGCGAACGTCTTGCCGGTCAGCGTGACCGGGGAGGTGATGCGACGCAGCAGGAAGGTTCTCGACTCGCCGTTCTGCATCGCATACAGGTGCCACCGGCCTTGGTGCTGGATGAGCGCGTAGGGGTCGACGACGCGGTGGCCCGCGTGCGCTTCGCCCGGTTTCAGGTAGGAGAAGGACACGGTCGCGTTCTTCTCCAGAGCGGCGTTCAGCGGTTCGAACGCCGGCTCACGCACCCGGTTGTGGGCGGCATAGCTGAGAACCGGTTCGTCAGCGGGCAGGCCGAGCGAGCGCAGCTTGAGCAGGGCGCGGCGGGACTCGTCGGAGAGCGACCCCTCACGCCAGACCATTGCCGCCAGGTTCAGCAGTGTCGTCTCCTCGGCGGAGAAGGTGATGTCGGTCGGCAACTCGTAGCTGCCGCGCGGGATGCGGTACCGCAGGTTCTGGTTGTTGCCAGCCTGACCCGGGTCCTCGATGGTCTCCAGTGGAACGCCGAGCTCACGGATGTCGTCTTTGTCACGCTCGAATTGGCGCTCCAGGTTGGCATTGTCGCCTGAGGTGTTGTAACGCTGGCGGTAGCCCTGCACGGTCGACAGGATCTCGTGCTTGGTCAGCCCGGTCTCGGTGGCGAGGAGCGCCAGGACAAGGCTGAACAGGCGTTCCTCCACGGGAACGCGAAGTGCACCACTGATGTCAGTCATGCTGCCGCCTGTCACCGCTTGTCATGTCAAGGTTGGTCGATCTGGCCCAGGATGTCGACCACGAATACCAGGGTGGCACCGGCCGGCACTGAGCCATTGCCGGAATCGCCGTAGCCGAGCTCCGGCGGCACCACCAGGAGTACCTGCGAGCCGACGGTCTGCCCGACGAGTCCGTCGAGGAAGCCCTTCACGACCGAATCCTCGGTCAGCTGGAACACCGCTGGCGAGTTGTCTGCCCAGGTGGAGTCGAAGACCTTGTTGGTGTTCCAGAGCACGCCGGTGTACTGCACGACAGCGTAGGAGCCTGCCTCGATCTCTTCGCCTTCACCGCGGATGAGGGTGGAGACGACGAGGTCTTCCGGCGGTTCGACGGCGGATCCGCCAGACTGCGGGATGGTGATGCCCGGGGCACCGTTCGGCGCGGTGACGACGACCGGGTCGCCGGGATTCGGGGACTGGGGGGCGCCATCCGCCTTCGGCAGGTAGGCGTCGAGCGCGTCAACGACGAAGATGATGCTGTCCTCTGGCTTGACCCCGAGCTGCATAACCGCTGACGCGTTGAATGCCTTCTCGGCGGTTGTGGCGATGACGATGCGGGACCCGACGGTGGCACATTCGAGGGCGTGGCCAACCGCCGGCAGCGTCGACTCGCCGGCCATGGTCATGATGCCCTTGCCATCGAAGGGGGTCGACTGCAGTTCCTGGCCGGTGCTGCCGTAGTAGATGCCCAGCTCTGCTCGCACCGGCTGGCCGATGGTGATGCGTTCGCCGTCGCCCGCGATGACCTGGGTCGCCTCGGTGTTGTAGGTCACGATCGGCGTCGGGAAGTCCACCTTCGGCGCCGAGCCGAACTCTCCGGATACATCGATGATCGACGAAGCGTCACCGGACTCGTACTGTCCGCAGGCGGCGTAGCCGGGGTCACCGGCGCAGGCGGTCAGGGTTGCCACGAGTCCTGCGGTGACGAGCAGCGCGGAAATCTTGCGCACGAATCCTCTTTTCGATCTGCCGGGGTTCTGCGTTGGCCAGGCGTCGGCTTGTCTGGGCAACCCCTGCGATTCTAGTTGGCCGCGGCCGGGTCGTCGTGTTCAGGCGTCTCGCCCGCCGCCACGGCCAGTTCCGCCTGGCCGCTCGCCTGCCGGGCGACCTTGCGGGCGCGCTTGCTGCTCGACTGCCGTTCCCCGAGAGAACCCGGTGTCCACAATTCGACATCCTCGTCGGAGAAGTCGGTCTTCGACGCCCGGCGCTTGAGCGAGGGAAGCACGGTTCCCGGGGCCAGTCGCCTGGCGGTGAGCAGGAACCCGGTGTGGGCGACCATCCGGTGGTCGGGACGAACCGCGAGGCCTTCCACGTGCCATCCGCGCACCATCGTCTCCGAGGAGTCCGGGTCGGTGAACATCCCGGTGTGACGGATGGCTTCGGCCACCCGCGAGAGCTGGGTCACGGTGGCGATGTAGCAGAGCAGCACTCCCCCGGGCTTCAGCACCGATGCGCAGGCGTCCAGGCACTCCCACGGGGCCAGCATGTCGAGGACGATCCGGTCCACGGAGCCTGGCTCGGCGACATCCGGCAACGACTCGACCAGGTCGCCTACCGTCACGCTCCAGTTGGTGGGTTCCGCGCCCAGGAAGCTGATGACATTCCCCTTGGCGACTTGAGCGAATTCGTCGCGGCGCTCGAACGACTTGAGGGTTCCGGTTGGGCCGATGCCCCGCAGCAGCCACAGGCTGAGAGCGCCGGAGCCGACGCCCGCCTCGACGACGGTCGCGCCGGGAAAGATGTCGGCGTGCGCGAGGATCTGGGCGGCATCCTTCGGGTAGATGATCGCTGCGCCACGGGGCATGGACATGACGAAGTCGGTGAGCAGTGGCCGCAGGGCGAGGTACTCGTCGCCGGTGGTGCTGGTGACGACCGAACCATCCGGAAGGTCGACGAGGCTGTCGTGTTCGATCATGCCGCGGTGGGTGTGGAAGGTCTTGCCGGTCTCGAGGGTGACCGTGTTCATCCGCCCCTTCGGGCCGGTGAGCTGCACTTTGTCGCCGAGGCGAAAGGGGCCGCTCTGCCTGCGCTGGGCTGGCTGTTCGGGCTGGGCCATCAGGCGACGTCCTGCCTGGCGGTGGCGAAGTGGTCCCGCAGGTCGGCGACACCGCGGCCCTCCAGGGTGGGCCAGAGCGCGTAGTCGGCGCTCGGCGGCAGGTGGATGTGGGCGGGAACACCGATAGTCACGGCACCGGATGCGACGGCCGAGGCGAGACCGGTGGTCGAGTCTTCGAAGGCGATGCACTGTGACGCGTCGAGGCCGAGCAGCTGGGCACCCCGAACGTACGGTTCGGCATCCGGTTTTCCCTTGGTCACGTCGTCCCCGCCGACGACGGCGGTGAATGCGTCGAACCCCATGGCCGAGACCACCTGCTGCGCCATCCGGTTCAGCGACATGGTGACCAGGGCGCACGGGATGCCGGCCTGGTTCAGTTCCTGCAGGAGTTGGCGCGCACCCGGTCGCCACGGCACCTCGACGCTGACCTGCTCCATCACCTGGTCGGTGAGCCGGGTGACGATCTCGTCTTCGGGGAGGGCGACTCCGTGGTTCTGGAAGATACGGGCAGCCACCCAGAGGTCGGCGCCGACCACCGCCAGGGCGGCCTCCCTGGTCCAGACTCCGTTGAAGGAGGCGACCAGCTCCTCTTCGGCCCGCATCCAGTACGGCTCGGTGTCGACGATGGTGCCGTCCATGTCCCACAGGACACCGGCCAGTAGCGGTTCAGTCACAGGAGACGAGTTTAGCCGGGAGCAGGTTTTATCCTTAACCTGCCTATCCTTGATTGCAGGATAGGCCGGGCAGTCCGTGCGGTCGTGTAATCAGTTCAGAGGTTAAGTGCCAGGTAGCGCAGGAGTTTTCGGGGAACGCCCGCTGATTGTGGCGTTCGAGGGCTGGAACGACGCCGGGGAGGCGGCCACCGGTGCCGTCAGTTCCCTCCGTGAGTTACTCGAGCTCTATCCGATGTTCGAGGTGGACGCCGAAGAGTACTTCGATTTCCAGTTCAACCGCCCGAACCTGGCCTTCGACGAGGGCGGAAGCCGGGTGCTCGCCTGGCCGGGCGTGACCCTGTATGGCCCGACCGGGCCGGCAGAGTTCTACCTGCTGCTGGGTGCTGAACCGTCCCGCAACTGGAAGTCGTTCACGGTGGAGATCCTGGAGGCGATCGAGGACCGCGAGATCACCGGCGTGATCTTCCTGGGTGCGATGCTGGCGGATGTCCCGCACACCCGGCCCATCTCGGTTTCCGTCTCGAGCGAGAACCAGAAGGTTCGGACGGCGCTGGGTGTGGAACGCAGCACCTATGAGGGGCCGGTCGGCATCCTCTCCGTGCTGTCGATGGCGTGTGAGACGTCCGGGATCCCGACGGCGTCGATCTGGGCATCCGTGCCCCACTATGTGCACAGTGTTCCGTCGCCCAAGGCGACGTTGGCGCTGGTCGAGAAGCTGGAAACCGTGATCGGGGTCGACATTCCGCGCGGCGACCTGGCGGTGGAGGCGGCCGCCTGGGAGACCGGAATCGACGCGCTCGCCGGGGAGGACGACGACATGGCGGCCTACATTGCCGGGCTGGAGCAGGCCCGGGACACGGTGGACTCCCCCGAGGCCAGTGGTGATGCGATCGCGGAGGAGTTCGAGAAGTACCTCCGCAAGCGTGGAGACAACGGCAAGGGCGACCCCCGCGGCAAGCAGTAACGGGGCGAACGTGCCCTCGCCGAGCCCGTCGACCGGCGCTCACCCGTCAGTTGCGGACGCACCCGTACACGCGCCCGAGCCGGGCGAGTCCGTACCTGACGGGTGTACTAGAGCCGAACCCCGAGCAGCGCGTTGACGGCATCCGCCATCACTGCCGCTGCGGGCCGCCCGGACGCGACCCAGCCGTCGACCACGTCAAGTGCTGCTGGTGTGTTGAGGTCGTTCGCCAGCACGGCACGGAGTTCGTCGAGGTGCGCTTGCGCCTGGTCGTTCTCCCCTGGCGCGGCGGCCCACGCCCGCCACGCACCCAGTCGCTCCGTCGCGGACTGGAGGTCGGCATCCGTCCACTCCCAGTCGCTGCGGTAGTGGTGGGCGAGGAGCGCCAGCCGGATGGCGCGGGGGTCGACGCCGGCTGCGGTGAGCTCGGACACGAAGACGAGGTTTCCGAGCGACTTGCTCATCTTCTCGCCCTGGTAGGCGACCATTCCGGTGTGCGAGTAGACCTTGGCCAGCGGTTCGCCGGTGAGGGCTGTCGCGTGGGCGGCGCTGAATTCGTGGTGCGGGAAGACGAGGTCTGAGCCGCCGCCGTTCACGGTCACGGATGTCGCGTGGTGGTTGAGGGCGATGACGGTGCACTCGATGTGCCAGCCGGGGCGCCCTTCGCCGAGGACGGATGCCCAGGACGGCTCGCCGTCGCGCCTGGACCGCCAGAGCAGCGGGTCGAGCGGGTTGCGCTTGCCTTCGCGCCCGGGGTCTCCACCACGCTCGGCGGACAGGGCGAGCATGGTTTCGCTGTCGAGGTTGCTTTCGAGTCCCAGCTGCCAGGTGGTGTTGCGTGCCGCAGCATCCGTGTCGAAGTAGAGGTCGGGTTCGGCGTTGTCGCTGGGGACCGGGTAGGCGTAACCGCGCTCGAGGAGGGTGTGGACGGCATCCGCTACTTCGTCGATGACTTCGGTGACGCCGACGTAGTGGTGCGGCGGGATGATCGACAGGGCGGTCATGTCGCTGCGGAAGAGTTCGATCTGGGACTCGGCGAGTTCCTGCCAGTCGATGCCGCGTTCTTTCGCGCGCTCCAGGAGCGGGTCGTCGATGTCGGTGACGTTCTGCACGTAGCGCACGTCGCAACCGCGGTCGAGCCACAGCCGAACGAGGGTGTCGTAGGCGAGGTAGGTGTTGGCGTGACCGATGTGGGTGGCGTCGTAGGGGGTGATCCCGCAGACGTAGAGGGAGGCCTCGCCGGTGCCCCCGGCGTCCTTGAGTTCGCCGGTCGACGTGTCGTGTAGTCGGGGAACAGGGGACGTTCCGGGTAGGGACGGGACGGCGGGATGGCTCCAGGACTTCACCTTTTGAGCTTATGCGCGTTGACAATGTCCACATCACCGACGGAAGGCCGTCATCACGGACCGACACCTCGCCTCCGTCGACAGGCAGCGTGCGACTTCCGGCGTCAACGCTGCACTACGACAGGCTCACTCGGTCAGTGTCGTGCGAGGTGGTTTGTATCTGGTGCGGGATTTGCTGGCGGGTCGCCAGGGCGCGTCCCATTGAATCCAGGGTGGTGCCTTGATTTCTGGCACCCCTTTTCGCATCCGCACCTGCCAGCCGGAGCTTTCGATGCTGCGATGGTGGTACCAGCAGAGCAGCACGCCGTTGTCGGTGTGAGTTGGGCCACCGTCGGCGTCTGCGATGACGTGGTGGATTTCGGTCCAGTCGGGTGGGATGTTGCAGCCCGGGATGATGCATCCGCCGTCACGGAGCGTGATCGCCTTGCGCTGCGCTGGTGTGAAGCAACGCTGTGGCGAGCCCAGCTCGATGATGCGGCCGTCGGAGTCGAAGCGAATGTTCTGGGTTCCGCCGGTGCAGATGAACTGCTTGACGGCGTCGAAGGAGATCGGGTCGTCGACCCCGTCGATCCACCCGACGCCGCGGCCGCGGGACAGGTCGTCTGAGGTGACGCTCACCAGAACCGTAGGGGCTGCTCCCCCGATGCTCGGTGTCTCGCCGCTGCGTGCAACCGCATCGATCATGCTGGCGAAGACGTCGTGACGCTTCTGCACGTCCGTTCGCGGATCGCGACCGCCTTCCGCCTCGGCAGCTTCGGCCGCTTCCCGGTCTTCATCGCTCAGGAAGGTGCCGGTTGTCTTTGGCGACAGGTACGAGTCCATCACCCGATTCAGCTTGCCCGCGATCTCGGGCAGTAGAGCGTACGTTCCGATCACCAGCCCGCCTCTCGTGACCCCGCGGCTGAACGATCGCTCTGCCATGGCTCGCTCTTCGGTCGGTCGCACGCCGTCCGGGTCAAGGAACGCGCGCCATTGGGTCGCCTGCACGGTGATCTCGTCGGCGGTGGCCGGTACCGTGCTCTCAGGGCTGGTTCCCATAGCCGATGCGACCAGTTCGAACTCGGCGACAGCGAGGTCATCAATGGCAATGTGGTCAAGGCTCGGAGCGAGGCCGTTGACTATCGCGCGGGCTGTGTCGGCGCCGATGTCTCCGTTGTTGAGCGCCTCGGAGACCCGCGGGAATCGGGCCGGGAACTCAACGCCGGCCAGCGACCGCTGCGGTCGGGTCTCCGCGCCCAGCTTGAGGAGGCGGGAAACAGTTGCTCCCGAGGTGCGGGTCACTCGCTGGATTAGTTCGACAGCGGTACGGCAACCTTTCTTTGCGGCCAGGGAGGCGGAACCGAGTTCCCGCCGCGACCGCTCCCCCACTTCCGCCGCCCATTCGACCCGGCGCGCGTCGATCTGGCGGCCCAGCTGTTCGAGGGAGGCGCCGTGTTGGAGCAGCGCATCGTCCGACAGGCCGACCACTTCGCCTGTCGGCAGCACCTCTGCGACGGCGCGCGACAGTTCCGATGCGGAGGCCGAGGCATCCGCTGTATCGAAAGTGAAGACGATTCTGGACATGCATTAATTATCGCAGAGTCGTAACTATATGCGAAGAGTTCTCGCGAATCTGTGGAGAAGTATTTGAAGGCCGCCTGTGGAGGAGTAGTTCGTGCTCGCACCCTTCGGCAAGCTCAGGGGGTCTCGATGAACTCGACCCGCGACCCGCGACCCGCGACAGCCGCTACAGCGGCGCCAGCACCCCGGTCGACAGCAGCAGGATGAGCGCCCCGCCCAATACCAGGCGGTAGATGACGAACGGTAGGAACGACTTCTTCGAGATGTAGCTCATCAGCCAGGCGATGACGGCGAGCCCGACTCCGAACGCGACCACGGTCGCAACCGCTGTCTCGAGGTAGCCGTAGTGCCCGGGCGGTTCGCCGAAACTGTGCACCAGTTCGTACAGCCCGCTGCCGAACACCGCGGGGATGGCCAGCAGGAAGGCGAACCGTGCCGCAGCCGGCCGCGAGTACCCGAGGGCCAGCCCTGCAGTGGTCGTCGCCCCGGATCGCGAGACACCGGGAATGAGCGCCAGCATCTGGGCGATCCCGATGAGGATGCCGTGGCGGTACGACATGTCGTCGATCTCCCGCGTGCGCTTGCCCGCCCAGTCCGCGAGGCCCAGGATCAGCCCGAAGACGATGAGTACGATCGCGACCAGCCAGAGCGAGCGGAAGACGGAGCGGATGTACTCCTGCGCGAAGTATCCGAGCAGCACGATGGGGATGGTGCCGATAATGATCAGCCACCCGAGCCGGACATCCGGATCATTCTTCTCGATGACCGCACGGGCTGCCTTGCTGCTCCGCCTGGTGGCAGCGGTAGCGCCTTCGAGCACTTCGGCCGAGCTGGGGCTGACTGGCTCCGCGAGCATCCGCTGTGATCCGAAGTGGCGGAACCATTTGCCGATGATCCGCGTGATGTCGCCCCAGAAGTACATGATCACTGCAGTCTCGGTGCCTAGCTGGGTGATGGCGGTGAAGGTGGCACCGGGGTCGGTGGCGCTGGGGAGGAATTCGCCGGCGATCCGCAGGTGGGCGCTGGATGAGATGGGGAGGAACTCGGTGAGCCCCTGGATCAGCCCGAGGATGATCGCTTCGATGAATTCCACGGATGCTCCAGGGGATCTAGTAGTCGAGCAGCAGGTCGGTCAGAACCTGCCTGCCAAAGACTAATGCGTCGAGTGGTACCCGCTCGTCAACGCCGTGGAACATGCCGGGAAAGTCGAGTTCGGCAGGAAGCCTCAGTGGCGCGAATCCGTAGCCCTTGATGCCCAGCGTGCTGAGCGCCTTGTTGTCGGTGCCGCCGGAGAGCAGGTAGGGCAGCACCGGGGCGCCAGGGTCGTGGCGGTTCAGCGTGGTCTTGATCGCGTCGACCAGGGGGCCGTCGAATGCCGTCTCCATACCGATGTCGCGGTGCATGGTGACGATCTCGATGTCGGGGCCCACGAGGTCCGCAATCTCGGCGAGCACCTCATCCTCTTCGCCGGGGAAGGCGCGCACGTCGATGAGCGCTTCGGCCGTGTCGGGGATGACATTGTGCTTGTAGCCGGCTTGTAGCAGCGTCGGGTTGGTGGTGGTGCGCAGCGACCCCTGGATGAAGCCGGATGCCGTGCCGGTCGCGATCGCAAGCTCATCCGGCCCGACCTTCTGCGGGTCCTCACCGAGGATCCTGGCGATCTCCGACATGAGAAGCGTCGTGGTTTCGGTGAGGCGGATGGGCCACTGGCGGCGCCCCACCTTGGCGACGGCCTCGGCGAGCTTCGTGATGGCGTTGTCGTGGATGATGCGGGAGCCGTGCGCTGCCGTGCCACGGGCGATCAGCTTGATCCAGATGAGGGCTTTCTCGCCGGTCTGCAGCAGGTAGGCGCGCTGGCCGCCGAGGGTGATCGAGTAGCCGCCGACCTCGCTGATGGCTTCGGTGGCGCCGGCGAAGAGTTCCGGATGTTCGCGCACCAGGTACCCGGAACCGAGCACTCCCCCGGCTTCCTCGTCGGCGAAGAAGGCGACGACCAGGTCGCGAGCTGGCTGGCGGCCTGAGCCCAGGATGTCTCCCAGGGCGGTGAGGATCATGGCATCCATGTTCTTCATGTCGACGGCGCCGCGGCCCCACAGCATGCCGTCCTTGACCACGCCGGCGAACGGGTCGACGCTCCAGTTGTCGGCAACGGCGGGAACCACGTCGAGATGGCCGTGAACGACGAGCGCGCCCCGCTCTGTGGGTTGAGTAGCGCCCGACGAAGCTGTGGGTCGAGTAGCGCGCGACGAAGGAGCACGCGTATCGAGACCAGGCCGCGTATCGAAACCGCTGTTCCGCCCCTCAACCCGCGCCACAACGCTCACGCGCCCGGGCTCAGACTCGAACATCCGCGCATCCAGCCCCATCGCGGTGAGCCGGGCTGCCACATACTCGGCGGCTTCGGTCTCACCGTTCGACTTACCTTCGCCATAGTTAGAGGTGTCAATGCGGATGAGGTCCCGCGCGATGATCGCGGTCTCGTCGAGTTCGGGTTCGGTGCTCGTCAGGGGCGGCGGCAGGTCCATCCCTCCACGGTATCGGCAAACGCGCCGGAGGCTCGCGCGTACCGGCCGGAGGCGGTTATCGGGCACGGCCAATCGTGCTAATCTCGTACCTCGGTAGTTCAGTGATGGACGACCGACTGCGCGCGGATGGCGGAAATGGCAGACGCGCTAGCTTGAGGTGCTAGTGCCCGTATAGGGCGTGGGGGTTCAAGTCCCCCTTCGCGCACGCACGCAGAGTGCTTCGGAGAATTCTGAAGAACTCTTCGGACAATTGGGCCGGCAGCCAGATTTATCTGGTTGCCGGCCTTTTTTGCACCCTTAGTCAAGGGCCGGAGCATCGAATTGGCCGCCGGACTGTCCTTCGGGCTGATCCGGGTGGCGTCGGTTAACGAAAGAAGGCGCGTCCGAGCGATTTCGGACGCGCCAATATTCCCGGGCTTCCGGGGGATGCTGTTGTGGTGTTGCGGTGCTTCGGGTGCGTTAGCAGCGGGTGGGCGGCTCGACATCGTCGGCGCGCGGTTCTGGTTCCCAGAAAATCGTGGGAACCCCAGAGTTCTTGGCGTTCACCGAACGTAGGGCAAGGTGCTCCTTCAGGAAGGTGAGCAGCTTGCGCAGGTTCTCGCAGACGGGCGATGCTGGCGATGACGTAGGTGAAGGTGTTGCCGCGGACGTGGCGCCGGTCGGCATTCTGAAGGTCATCGAACTGCGCACGCTTGTACCTCGATCTCCGGGTGCACGCTCCGCCTTCGCGAAGTGCGTCGGCGTCGGAGCCCACCGATGGTGCTCACAGTAGGCTCTGCGTCATGGACCCCAACACGTTCGGCTCCGAAGCCTCTGTTCCACGGCGCAGCAGGTTGCTCATCGGCATGTCCCTGGTCATTGCTGCGCTCGTAACTGTCGCAAGTGTGCTCGGGTTGATCGCTTCTTGGCCGTACCAGGAAGAAACCGAGAATTGGGTTCTGCAGGCGCGAGGGCAAGACATTGGCAACCTCCTAGCGGTCGTCATTCTTGTCGCAAGCGCGATCCGGATGCGTGCCGGCTCGTTTGGGGCAGCACAGTGGTGGATGGGCACCCTGCTCTACCTCCTGTACGCCTATATCGTCTACGCCTTCGCCGTGCACTTCGGCCGCCTGTTCCTCGTCTATGTCGCGATCTTGGGGCTCGTCTTCTTCACCCTGGTAATTGCGCTATCGACCAGAGAGCGGGCACCCGCCTACCCGAGTCGCCCGGCCCGGCTGCTCGCAGCATGGGTGCTTATCGCAACAGGTGCACTTTTCGCCCTGTTGTGGCTGAGCGAGCTAGTTCCAGCCACCGTGACCGGGCAGGTGCCGCCGAGCATTGCAGCAGCTGGGCTGATAGTGAGCCCCATCCACGCCATTGACCTCTCGGTAGTCCTGCCAGGCATGATCATCATCGGTGTGCTCAGTCTTAGGGGGAACAAGACAGGGCTGATGTTGACCGTACCGGCACTGATTTTTTCCGTGTTGATGGGATCTAGCATCATTGCCGCGATGCTGCTGATCGTCGCGACCGGGGAGACCAACGGATTGCTCCCGATCGTGATGGTCACCGTTGTCGTGGTGGCCAGCCTGGCAGCCGCAATCACGTATGCACGCAGAACGCACGATGCTCAACCCGCAGTCGTGGAAGCCGGGCACCGAGGCAATTAGCGAGGGCAGTTCACTCTACGGCGATCACCGTTCCGGATATCGATCAGCTCACGAGCCGAGGCTAAGGGCGGCGATTACCTCATCCGCCCACGCGCGTGCCCGTTCAAGCTCCCCATCGAGAAGCGGACCTTCGTAGCCATGGACGCGGAAAGTCTCCTGCTTGACCGACGTGTCGAAACCCAACGAACGTAGCTCGTGCTTTGCCGCTTTGGCGGCGGAGCCAGGCATGCGCGGCTTGTCCACGCGAGTATCAAACGCGACAGCAGGGGTTGCAATACTAGGCCGGTCGAGTTGGTTGAGCCATTCCCGGATGCCTCTAGCCGGCTCGTGCGGGGCCGAATGGGACTTGACGGCTTCCGCCCGCGTCGTAGCCCGCGTCATGGAGAAAGCGTGTGTAGGACTACCGACCACGACGAGGCCGTAGCCGTCGACGCTGATCGGCGCGGCATCCGAGTCCACGACATCGACCTCGCCAACCCCGGCAAGATTGTCGGCGACTACGCGCGCGACCTTCTCAGTGTTGCCCCACAGTGACTCGCAGACGACCAGTGCGCGCATCTTTGCTCCCTCTGTGCGTGACCTGCAAGTACGGGTCACGCACAGACTATGCCCGGGCGGCATTACCAAACCGAGTCACCTCGAAGCGCGGCATCCGGCACCATCGCGGCGATCTGCCGACGAACAATAGGTCACCGTCGTGCAAGCGCGCTATCACTACTGATGAGCCTGCGGGTGTGATGCGTCGATTCTGAACGCGCGGAGCCAGAGAATGCGGGCTAGGGCGGGGCGTGCAAACTCTGCCTCGACGAGACGGTGATATGGTGACTGACCCACTCGTCAAGGGAGTCAGCCGATGCTTCGCAGCGACGCCAAACAGAATCGCAGGTTGTTGCTGGATGCCGCATGCGTCCTCATCGCGCAGGTCGGAACCGATGAGACCAGCGCGCGCGACATCGCCGATCGCGCGGGCGTGAGCTCGGCGACGCTCTATCGTCACTTCCCGAGCAAGCAGGCGCTCGTCGACGGCATCTCCGTGGATCGCTGGGAGCGTATGAGCGAGTGGGCGCGAGGTTCGCGCACTTCTCGCCCGGCGGTCTTCGACATCGCCCTCGTGCTTGACCGATTTTCGCGACTCGTCAGCGACGACGCGCAGTTCATCCAGGCTGCCGGGCTGAAGGTAGGCACGACCCCCACGGCGATCGCGCCGGTGCGCGAGGTCTTCGACGCGCGCTTCGACGAACTCTGGAACGCCGCTCGGGCGTCGGGGTCCGTGCGCCGATGGGCCGACCCCCGGGACGCGGTCGAGCTCGTCGGCTCCATCCGCAACAAAGAGCGTCGCACGCCCATGCTGGCCACGATCGTCGGAGGCTTCGTGGCGCCGCAGGTCGACATCGAGCGACTGCTGCGCACCGTGCATCACCTGCACTGATTCGGCTATCTGCGACAGATCCGGGGTAGTTCTCTCACTTTCCGCGCACGGATCGCCCCGCGCTCTCAAGATGATGATGTGTCGAACAATGGTGCTCATCCGCTGGATTCAGGAATTCGCCGCCTGGCAGAACAGCTGCGCGACGGCAGCCTCAGCTCGCGCGACCTGACTGCGCTCGCCTTTGACAGGATCGACGCGCGAAACGGCGGAGAGCCCGACTTCGACGGAGCCCCGGACGCTGTCAACGCTTGGGTGCGTCTCGACCGCGACGCCGCGATGGCTGCCGCGGATGCCGCGGATCGGCGCATCGCGCAGGGTGACCCCTCCCTGTTGGCGGGCATCCCCGTCGGACTCAAGGATCTGTTCGCCGTCGCAGGCAAGCCGCTCACCGCTTCGAGCCGCCTCCGCGCGACGGAGACGGCGGGCGAGGACAGCGCCACGTGGGCGGCCCTCTCCGACGCCGGTGCCGTCTACGTGGGGCACACTCACACGCACGAGTTCGCCGCCGGCGGCACCACCGACCAGGTCGGCAACCCGTGGAACCTCGCTCACAGCCCCGGGGGATCCAGTGGAGGCTCCGCCGCCGCCGTCGCCGCCGGCATGGTGCCCTTGACACTCGGCACCGACACGGCGGGGTCCCTCCGCATCCCGGCGGCACTCGTCGGCGTCTCCTCCTTCAAGGCGACCTTCGGTCGTGTGCCCACCGACGGCGTGATCCCGCTGTCCACGACGCTCGATCACGCCGGCCCGATCGCCCGCACGATCGACGACTGCGCCGTCGCGCTCGAGGTCCTCAGCGCCGCGCCGCGCTCCCGCGACCCGTTCGGTGTCGGTGCGCGTCCCGGCATCGTGGCACCGCGGGCGGCGGACCTGCGCGGAATCCGGGTGGCCGTGACAAACCGGCCCGACCTAGTCGACGTCGAACCGGATGTCCGGGACGGTCTGGAGCGGGCGGTCGCGGCTCTGTGGGAGCTGGGCGCGACCGTCGTCACCGTCCCAGCGCCGGCGGACCTGTCCAAAGCCGACTACGACACGATCTTCCTCGCCGAGGCGCGCACCTATCACGCGCAGTACGCGAACCGCGCGAGCGAGTACCGGCCGAGCGTGCGCGAGTTTCTCGCCCACGACCTGGCGCCCATGACCGTCGACGTCTACCTCGCCGCCCAGCAGCGCCGTGCAGGCGTCACCGCCGCGTGGCAGCGCTGGTTCGCCGAGAACGACATTGCCGTCCTCATCGAACCAACCGCGGCATCGACCGCGCCCCTGCGCGGACACGGGTACGACGCGGGTCGCCCGATGGGCGGTACCGATCCGCTCACCGCCTTCACCGCGACCTGGAACGTCACCGGCTTCCCCGTCGCCGCGCTCCCCGCAGGAATCGGCAGCCGCACCGGTCTGCCGGTGGGCGTGTCGGTCATCGGGCCGGGCGAAGCCGACGCCGAGACCCTCGCCATCGCCCTCGCCCTGCAGGAGCGCCTTCCCATCCCCGCCCTCGCGTGGTGAGCTGATGGAGCCCTTCGTCCTCTTCGCGCTGTCGGTGTTCACCGCCTTCGGTTTCTACGCCCTGCTCGCGTGGGGCCTCGGGCTGATCTTCGGTCAGCTCAACGTGGTGAACGTCGCCCACGGCGACATGGCCATGGTCGGCGCCTACCTCATGGTCGTGCTGACTCCGGTGGCCTTCCCGCTGCGGCTGCTTCTCGCCTTCATCGGGGGTCTCGTCCTGGGCACGCTCATCGAGCGAGGACTGCTCAGCCGCCTGTACCAGCACGGCATGCTCGCCACCCTCCTGGCGATGTGGGGCTCCGGCATCGTCCTGCGCCAGACCGCTGAGGCGATCTTCGGACCTACACCGGCGTCCGTCCCCGCGCCCATCACCGGCACCGTGGAGGTCCTCGGGGTCGACTACCCGATCTTCCGCCTGGTCAGCGCGGCCATCTCGCTCTTCATCGTCGCCGGCCTCGTGCTCGTGATGTACCGGACGAGCCTCGGACTGCGGCTGCGCGCATCGATCGACAATCGTGCGATGGCCGCCGGGTTCGGCATCCCGACCGGCGTCATGGTCACGGGCACCTTCGCCGTCGGCACCGCGCTGGCGGTGCTCGCCGGCGCCCTGCAGAGCCCCATGCTCGGCATCACCCCGCAAGTCGGTGTGTCGCTGCTGGCGCCCACGTTCTTCGCCGTGCTGCTCGGGCGTCCCGGCAGCATTGGTGGGCCGATCTTCGGCGCCTTCGTCGTCGCCGTGCTGGACATCGGACTGCGCACGGTGCTTCCCGAGACCGTCGCCGGCGTCGTCTTCTTCATCGTTCTCATCGTCTTGATCGCCCTACAGCCGCAAGGCCCCAACTGGAGGTTCACACTATGGAAAACGCTTCAACGGCGCGTCGCCTGACCGGGCGCCGCGCAACCGCCGGAATCGCGGCGCTGGCCGCCGTCACGCTTGCTCTCACCGCGTGCGGCGGGGGTTCCTTCGGCACCGACGACGGCAATGACGGTGCGGAGGACCGCGCCTTCCGCCTCGGCCTCGTCGCCCCCACAACTGGTGTCGCCTCGCTCGAGGGCAACTCACTCGTCATGGGCGCCAAGCTCGCCGTCGAGGCCGTGAACGCCGATGGCGGCGTGCTCGGACACCCGATCGAGCTCGTCGTCGTAGACGACAAGTCGGACGCCGCGACCTCGACGCAGGTGACACAGCAGCTCATCCGCCAGAACGACGTGGACTACGTGCTGGGGACGATCGCCGGTGACACCTCCGTCGCTGCGGGATCGGTCGCGGCCGAGGCGGATGTGCCGTTCTCGACCGTCGTCAACGGCACGGTCGAATTCTGCAGCCCTCACTTCTGGCCGTTCGGCGCAAGCGAGCGCATGATGGTCGAAGACCTGATTCCGCACATGATCGAGCAGTACGGTCCGCGCGTCGGACTGGTCGGGAACGACTACATTTTCCCGCACACGTACCACGCGGTGGCGAGCGAGTTCATCGCCGAGAATGGCGGCGAGGTCGTCGCGGAGGAGTACAGCCCGCTGGGAACGGCCGACTGGCAGCCGGTGATCGGCAAGCTCGTGAACGCCGACCCCGACTGGATCCTGACGGCCGTCGTCGGCGGCGACGCCGTATCGTTCATGAGCCAGGCCGATCAGTTCGGCCTGCTCACCGACCGCGGTGTCACCGGCACCACGTCGCAGCAGGAGTTCTACGGTGCTCTCGGCCCGATCCTGGAGGGACGGACGACGGCGCTGCAGTACTCCGACCAGACGCCGGGCGCCGACAACGAGGCGTTCGTCGCGGCCTACCGTGAGGAGCACGGCGACAACGGCTCGATCTCTGCGATCGCCGCGACC
This sequence comes from Homoserinimonas sp. A520, assembly GCF_054489245.1. Taxonomy (NCBI): domain Bacteria; kingdom Bacillati; phylum Actinomycetota; class Actinomycetes; order Micrococcales; family Microbacteriaceae; genus Homoserinimonas; species Homoserinimonas sp. A520. The sequence goes on from NZ_JBTMWX010000003.1 coordinate 482,973, forward strand.
GCGTACGAAGCCGTGCGCTTCATCGCCGCGGCCGTCAACGCGGCCGGCGGCTACGACGCCGACGCGATCAGCGAGCAGATGTCGACCATCCGTCTGGACGGGCTCTTGGGCGACCTGGGCTTCCGTGAGGACAACCACTACGTCAACAGCGACATGGTTCTCGTGCGGATCGACGAGGGCGGCGTCTACTCGACCGTCGAGGTGCTTGACCCGATCGACGACACGACGGCGCGCACCTGCTCGTGATGCACTCCGTCGAACCGCGCCTGCGGCTGCGGCGAGCCCTCGGGTTCGCCGCAGCCGTGGGAC